>CAKVID010000008.1 GCA_934754355.1 uncultured Clostridia bacterium | reverse complement strand
TAACAGAAAAATATCCTTGGTCTCACAGGGATAACAATAAGACTTAAAAAATCCTATATAGTAGTAAGATAGAATAGGCTATGTAGGTAATTGACTATATACACTATTTAGAAGTTGAGTAAAAGAAGACATCTTGAATAAGATGTCTTTTTTGTTGCTTTTTTACTTCCTATTGTTGTTCTTTTTACTTCCTATTGTTGTGCTTTTTACTTTCCATTGTTGTTCTTTTTACTTCCTATTGTTGCTTTTTTTACTTTTTATTGTTGTACTTTTTGCTTTCGTGGTTTATATCGACTTTAAGCGTAAAATTAATGTCTACTCTTTATATTTTCATTTGAAGTTTCTTAATATCTTATTTCAATACTTTTTATTTAATATTTTAATTGTAATATAAATAAATTAATATGGTTTTGGTGGGGGTAGTGAGGTTTTGAAAGAAAGATGTTGAGTTTATGTATTAGTTATTAATCGATGTAATATTATTATAAATAAATTCTTCAAAAAGTGTTGACAATTGGGACATTTTGTATTAAAATTATCTTGCAAGAAAATTGGATAAAGTATTGCAATTAGCCCCTGCTTAATACTTGTGTCTAGTAAAACTTGGAATTTATTTATTTTTTTAGGAGAAATATAATGAAAACAACAGTTATGGCAAAAAGCGAAACTGTGGATAGAAAGTGGTATATTGTAGACGCTACAAATATTCCTCTTGGTAGAGTTGCTAGTCAAGTTGCAGCAGTACTTAGAGGTAAAAATAAACCAATTTATACTCCACATGTAGATACAGGCGATTATGTAATCGTAATTAATACTGACAAAATGATTTTGACAGGTAATAAAGGTGTACAAAAGATTTACTTCCGTCACTCTGGATTCCCAGGTGGTACAACTGAAATCAAATACAAAGATTTGATGGAGAAGAGAAGTGACTTTGCTCTAGAGAAAGCAATCAAAGGTATGCTTCCAAAGAATTCTTTGGGTAAGAAAATGTTTGGTAAACTTAAATGTTACAAAGGTGCAGAACACCCACACCAAGCACAACAACCAGTTGAACTAAAAATCAAGGGGGTAAGAGATTAATATGGCAGACGATAAGATGGAAGTTAAAACTAAAAAGACTACTAAGAAAATACCTGCAAACAAAAATGTAGAATTTGCTGGTACTGGTAGAAGAAAAGACTCTATTGCTAGAGTTAGAATTATGCCTAATGGTAAAGGTCAATTCGTTATTAATAACAAAAATATTGACGAATATTTCAACCTTGGTGTATACAAACTTGTTGCTAATCAACCTTTTGAAATAACTAACACACTTGGTAAATATGATGTTGTAGTTAATGTACATGGTGGTGGACTTAGTGGTCAAGCCGGTGCTATTAGACATGGTATCGCTAGAGCACTTTGCAAAGCAGACGAAAGTTTGAAAGCAGACATCAAGAAAGCAGGTTTCTTGACAAGAGACGCAAGAGTTAAAGAAAGAAAGAAATACGGTCTTAAGAAAGCAAGAAAAGCACCTCAATTCCGTAAGAGATAATTTCTTTATAAATTTTATAAAATATTTATTGCCCAGGAAAGAAGGAGATTTCCTTCTATGCTTGGGCTTTTTTTATTTTTGATATAATATATTTGTAAAAAACGAGTAAATTTGATATATTATCTATGAAAAATAACGAAAATTGGTAAAATAATATTATGAAAAAATTAATTGTATTGGCAATGTTTATAATCTCAATATTTGGCTTTACTGCTTGTTCATGTAATAAGATGCAAATTTCTTATAGTGAGAGAAGTGTGCAGATATATGAAAATGAAGAATATGTAATAGATGAGAGTAAAGTAAGTATAATTGGCAAAACTAGTGAATATAGTATATTTTCTTTGGACGATGATATTGCTAGAGTTGAAGGAAATGTAGTATTGCCAGTAAGTGTGGGTAGTACCAAAATAAGACTAAAACTAGCCACAAAAAAAGATATCTATACAGATATTGAATTTGAGGTAAAGAAAGGCAAGATTGCCAAAACTGTTACTGTACAAAAATCTAGAATTGATTTGGATATGTCTGATGATGTATTGACATCGCTTAATAAATATGTGACTAATATTGATTGTGATGAAGTGCCAAGTGTGACTTATGATAACACTATAATTTCTTACGATTATATTAGCGGTGTAGTAACTGCCAAAGAGGCTGGACATACTAAAGTTATTATTAGTTTTCTTAAATGTGAGACATCTTTCGAAGTATATGTAACCAAGAATATTTATGCTACATTTATGACCGTAAATGATGTGTATCTCTATGCAAATAGTGAGGGTAAATTAGACTTTCAAATATTTCCAGTCAATGCTAATACATATAACTTTTATCTAAGTGATGAGGACAAAGACCGTACAGATTTTATTATGTATTCAGACGGAACTTATATCTCTTATAAACCTACAACAATTACACTTAATTATTTCTATTATAGTGCGAAAAATCAAAGGTCAGATATCGGTAGTTTCAAAGTAAATGTGATAGAAAAATTACAAGATTTTGATACTCAAATAAGAGACGATAAAGGTGCTTCGATTACTAATTTCTTGGTTAATAATACATACAAAATAATTGTAGATGTAAGCAATAATTATGGCACACCTATTATTTCAATAAATGGTGATTTTACTAATAAATCTACAATTAGTTATGTAGAATATTCAGGATACGAAATGACTTTCTTATTTGACCAAATTGGTAGTAAAAATATTGTCATTAATTACAATCTAAAACTAGGTAATGTTGATAATAAAATTAGCAAAACTTTAAATATAAATATAACAGACAAAACAGTTATAGAAATAGGTGCAAAATGGTCAAGTCTAACTCTGGAGAAAAATTCTGATGGTAAATACCAAATATACCTTGATGGCGAAGATGGACTTAGGGCAAATTACTTGGCAATACTACTTAAAGTTAATGGCGATTTTGATAATACTCTTCATTATGATGTTTACCTAGTTGCAGGGGATAATAGTAAAACAAAGGTGGATAATGTTTTCCGTCCAACAGAGGTGGGAGAATTTACTTTTGAAGTTGAATTTGAAGGGGAAAGTATAGGCAAAATTATAGTTGTTGTTGTGTGATTATGATTATAATTGTTTGACAAAGAATTGGTATATATATATAATAATTTAGAAGATTATATTTATTTTTTGTGAATGTTGTTATTTTTTAGATAAATTTGACAAAAAATAAAGTACAAGAATGTTTATGGGAAAACAAAAATTTTAAGTTTAGGTGATTACAAATGTTTAAAAGATTTTTGAAAATATTTGGTATTTGTATGGCAATTTTCGTAGGCGTATGCGGACTTGGTGTTGGCATATTTGCCTTGAGAGGTGGTTTCAAAGATAATGAAATCAATATTTTGCGTTTGTACATAGATGACGCTACCAAAGCAGATAAGACTATATATACCCTTACTGATTTCACTACACGCATTAATTTCGAGCCATTAGATGCTACCAATAGAGAATTGGAAGTTAGTATCCAAGATCCTATGAGAATAGTGGAGAACGGAAACCTTGTTAAAGAAGGTATACTTAAGAATGTTCCAAGTGTAATTAAGGCGGGCGAAGAATTTAATATTCAAATTAATAAAGATGCTAACGGAAATAACTATGGCGGTGCTGTTACACTTACATTCAAACCTAAGGGTAATGATAAAGCGATTACTGAATTTAGATTGAAAGTTGTAGTCGATGTAGCAATTCCAAATAACGCATTATACTTTGCTGGTAATAATGGAGACAATTATTCTACTGCTACTGGCAAAACTATTACAATGGGTATTAGTAATAATGTACAGCACATTTTCCTAAAGAGTAACTTGATTAATGCTTTCTGTTTGGAAACAGAAGATAAGAATTTAAAACAAGCAGAAATTAGTTATATCTATAAAAATCTAGAAGGAAAAACAATTGAAGAGAAAACATTTAGTAACCTTGCTTACGATAGAATATATAATAGCGTTGACAAAGAATACAATTACTACTTCAAAGTGCCTGTAACACCTAGAGAAAGTGGAACAATTGTAATGTCTGCTAAGATGCACAAAACATATGAAATTGAGCAAGACTATATTGCTGGTGGATTTGATACGATATTAGACCCAACACTTAATCCTTCTGAACAAGCAAAACTTGATAGATTTAACGAATTTGTTAATAAGTATATCAAGTATTTCGATACAACAGAAGAAAGTTATAAATTCTTTAGCAATTGTAATCTAAAAAATGATGGTTCAGTTTCTATTCCTTATACCAAACTTGCAGAGTGTAGAAAGTATATATTCCAGACTACATCTGCTACAATTAAGATTAGTGCAGTTAATCTAGATAGTATTACTAGTACTGATGACCCACAAAATTTCAAAGTATTCTCTAGTAATAGTTACACGGTATCTGATTTGATTAATAAATTTGACCTAGATATTACACTTAGCGAAGATAATGTAGCACAAGATACAGATATTAGAGAGAAACAAAATTTATTCGCAACACTACAAGTATCCCCATATATTTATCTTGAAAAAGAGGAATATGAGAATACTAGAGATTTGTGGCAAAATTATAGCATTATGCTAGCAGTTACAGATTTTACAAATGCGGGTAAACCAGTAGTATCTGATGAAACAGAGAATATTGAGGGTGTTGATTGTATTGGATATCTAATTGCACTTGGTGGACAAAATAGTTACAAAGAATACATCACTTGCAACTTAAGTCCTGATGCTAGCAATAAAGTATGGACATTGAATTTTAATACACCGCTTACAAAGAGTAGCACAGAGACTACAATTAAATCGGCTAAGAGAACATTGTTCTTGCAATTCCAAGTATCTGGAAGAAATCTTGATACAAATGAGAAAATTGTGAAGAATGCTTATACTAGAATTCTTGTTGATTATGATGAATATCAATATAGAGACCAAGATAGTGCCAAACTTACTTTCTCTACTGATTTGCAGAGAATGTCTATAAATGATAAAGTTCAAAATTCTCAAAATTACAATTATACTAAACAATTGAATATGCAGAATATCAATTTGTCGCTTAAGGATTCTATTACAAATAGCGATAATGTACAGTACAAAAGAATAATGTATTTTGCAGAGAAAACATCTAATAGAATTGATAATGGTGGCGGTAGTAAACTTGCTACAGTTGGCAGTTACAAATTTAGATATATGAATGCTGGGGTTAACGGTACAACATCATTAATCAAAAGATTTAATACTGAAGAAGATTTAATAGGCGAGAGATTACTTAATTATGGAACAATTGATAAGCCAGACTATAGATTGTATGCTATCAATGCATCAACTGAGCCTGTTAGAATATTTGCTATAGTTTATCTATCTGATATAGATGGCAAGCCTATTGATATTAATGGTAGACCTATTACAATTGATGAGAGTTTAATTGGTGCGGAAGAACCAGTTTTGACTGTATTTGCTATTACAGATATTACCGAGAGTGGAATGACAAGTGTAGTAATAGATAACTTTGTAAATAATATGAATTATTACACAGTATCAAAGATTGGTCATTCTATTAATGATGATGTTGATACAGATGATGATGGCGAAGGCGATACAACTATTACATATTCTGTCGAGGCTGGCGAATGGATTAAGAGAAATATTGTTATTGATGATTACTATACAGACCCAAATACAGGATATCAATTCTCTAAATCAAAAACAGAAGAAATACAAAATTTCTTACAACTTAAATTATTATATAAAAATAGAATTTCACTATATGCTACAAACTTTGAACTTTCTAGAAGTGGAGAGATTGCAGATAGTGACAAAACAAATACAACGCTTTTGATTGATGTCAAAGACTTCTATGGTAAGACTATCAAAGACAAGGCTTATGATATTAATACTTATCAAAATAAACAATTAGCATTAAACCAAATGATACAAGGTTTCAATAGCAATTACTACTTGAATATCTTGGCTACAAATGGAACACCAGTTCAGAAGACAGAAATAATTTATTCTGATCCAAATGACCCAACAAGTGCAGTTATTGGAATTAAGTTTGAATTAGTAGCAGAAGGCAAGAGTACTTCTAATGACGACTACATTTACATCAAAGCAAGAGATGGTGTAGCCAATTCTCTAGATTACAATAAGAAAGACTATGTCGCTTGGACTGTTAATTCACTAGATGTAGAAGATATAACTTTATTCCAGTCAGATAACAAGTCGCAAGAACTTAATACTTACAATAAATTGTATTCTAATTATTCTAGTAACAAAGACGATGGTCAGTTATTTGGTAATGTTATATATAATGAATCATTCCAATTTACACCTTACTACTTATACACTTATTCAGAGCCTGAAGGTAATGGCTATGTGAAAGGTTCGATTGCAGATAATGTATACTTTGCAGTTAGGACTAATTTATATGGCAATTATGATGGTATGGGCGATAGTGTAAATGTAAATCTAGTTGATATGTCTCAGGCAGACTTTGAGAGTACAGCAGAAGTAACAACTGATCCTAGTTTGGATATATTTAGTGGAGTATACGACTACATAGAGTATTACACCAAAAATACAATGACAATGAATATTACATATCAGAATGCTGGCGGAATGGCTCAATTAAAACAAGATTTGTATTTCCCTAGTGATTATGAATATGTAACTATTGGTAACAAGAAATTTGCTAAAAAGATTGGTACTATCGTAATTGATGGTAAAAAATACGACAAATATATTACTGCTGGCGGAAGAAATTATGGTATAGAAATATCTGACGCAGTAGGTAATTTCTATGGCGAAGAAGTCGTTAAGATTAATAAAGGTGAATATTTCCCAATTATCAAGAATTATACAATTAATGGTAAACCAGTTGTAATTATTTGTGATGAAAAATTCATAATTGAAAATGACGAGACGGATAGCAATGGTGGACTAATTTATAATATTGAAGACACCGCTACTGGCAATAGAAGACCAGTAAAAGTAAGTAAAGTAACTACAATTAATGGAAGTACTTACAATATAAATAATTACATAGATGACGGTGATGCAGATAAATCAAAGACCTCACTAAAGAAAAAATTAAATGATGACGGCAAAGTTGAGAGTGCAACTGTTAAATTCAAGAAAGGCGGTACACTTAGAGACGAAAGCAATAATGAAATTTTTGTCAAAGACGAAAATGGCAAATACTTCTTCAATACAATTACAAACAAGTATGAAATTTGTCCGAATGAAACTAGTAAAGAATTTAGATATTCCAAAAGGGGTATTATGGCATATCTAATGATTACTTACAACTTCAAAGGTTTGTATGGAGACAATGTAAATCCAATAACCAAAGTTATTGCATACGAATTAATACAAGAGCCTGTAACATTGGTTGCAACGGGTAATGTTAATGGCGAGGCTGGTGGTGTTGAATTGCAAGACAGTGAAACTATAACAGATAGCCTAACAATTAACGCTGGTACAACTAATGAATTTATCTTAGGTAATGTAAATAGTCCAACTGATAAGAGTAGTACTAATACAATTAGTATTGTTGGTGCTAGTTACGAGAGAAACTTCTTCTATCATTGTGCTTTAAAAATTGAAGATGACATAAACTCCAAATCTGGAATTTGCTTTGTACAAGGTGGCGTAGACAAATATAATATTACTATCAATGACCTTGACGAGAGAATATTACTAAAAGTTCCTAATCAATACACCCAAACATCGGCTAATGTCATTATTAGTTATACTGATGAGAATGGTAAAACTGTAGATAAAGTATTAAGACTTAAGATTATTCCTAACTATACTTTCGATACAAAAAATAATTCAGGTGTTACAACTGAAGAAAGTCGTTATATTATAACACTTGCTCAAGATAGTGAATTTGTAATCAAAGATTTAATCAATAATTATTTCAATTTGTCTAAAGGCAGTATTGAATTAATTAACAAAGATACTACTAATAAATACGCAAAGGTTGAAAGTGACAAACTAAAGATTGGTAAATCTTATGCTTACTACAATGGCTCAGTAATTATTCAAAATAATGCAGAATTTGAGATGGTTTTGGTTGATGGCTCAACTAGAATTGCTATTGACAGAACTCTATATATTAAAATTACTCCTAAATATACAATCGATATGAGAAACCTAAGCGGAGATATATTATATGGAAGTAATGTAATTAACCCTAAATATATTGATATTTACTACGGAACTGATAGAACTAACAAAGTAAATAGTGCTAATTTTGAAACTGTTGCTAATGAAATCGGTCTTACTCTATATAGAAATGGTGTAAGTACTTCTGGTATGGTTATTAGCGATAATATGTACACAAGCGTAAATGGTGTTAAATTTAACTTGAGTTACCATATTGGAATTGAAAGTGAGATGTTACACGAAATTTCACTAAATGTAATTGCATTCGAGAAATTCTATTCTGAAGATGGTAAATTTGTTGATGATGATACTTATGCTAATGTAAGTAATAATGCAGATGCAAACTTCCCAAGCGAAATGAAATTTGCCATTTTGCCGGGAAAACAAGTAAACATTAATAAATATATACAAGTATTTACCAAAGACACTAATCACACTAATATCTATGCTTTGCTTACTTGGAATGATGGTACAGATCATTATACTAATATTATAGGTGATAATATCTATGGTACATTCACATTATGTTATGCTTTGAATGTAGAGGGTACATATGTAATACTTGCTATGGATAATAGCATTAGAATTACTGTTAATAAATTGGAACTTTATTACAAATCAAATGGCTTTACAGCAAGTGAAACTTATGGCGTACTTACAAACAATGATAGTTATAAATTGGTAAGTAACTTTGAGATAACAACCACAGAAGATGAGATAGATATTGATAATTATCTTAAATTCTATTCTGGAAGCGAAAGCAGTAAATTAGAAATTGTGCTAATTGATAGCAGTAATCAAGTGGTTACATCAAATACAAATGTTGCTTCTTCTACTGCAGGCAATGTTTATAGTATATGTTACAAATTTAATGGCAAAGTATTTAATACTGGCTACACTGTAACAATTACAAAATCTAACTAACAAGTTGAAAGATAAAAATTAATTTGGAGATAAATATGGAAAGAAAAGAATCAAGAAATGGTTTAGAACTTATTAAGTTTGGGGCTATTAGACTAAAGGGGAATTTTGGTGCGTTATTCTTAGGCTCACTAGCAATGGTTACTCCTCTAGTACTAATCTTTTTGGTTCCATATTTAATCTCTAGATTTACAGATATTTCATGGATAATGTCTATAGGTATTGTAATATTTGCAGTACTTGTAGGCCCTATGCAAATAGGGTATATCAAATACTTTAATGATACTATTGATGGCAAACAACCAAAATTAAGTATGGTATATTCAGAATTAAGATTTTCTATATTTACTCTTAGAACAGTTTATATTACATTGATTTTATTTATCTTATATATCTTGGGTGGAATACTTTGGATAGTTCCAGCGGGATTTGCAGTATCATTCTTCTCTATGACATTATTTTTCTTAGAGAAATATAAATATAATAAATTAAGTGATGCTATGACCGATTGTGCTAGACAGATGATTGGTAATAGACTTGCAATGTTTTCTTACAAATTGATATTCTATTTCATTTACTTACTTCTATTTGGAATTGGTGCATTGTGTTTGGCACTTGTATTCGTTCTTGCTAGCGATAGTATGCTTGTTAGTTATATAGTTACACTTTGTAGCGTAATAGTATTTATATTTATGTATGCAATGGTTACTGTGTACTATCATTCTTGCAATCAAATATTCTTTGAAGATACTCTAATGCATAATGAGAGAAAGAGAGCCAAATTGAATGCTACTAAGGTAACTAATTCAACTGAAAATGCTGAGAGTAAGAAAGAAATAACTGAGCAACCTGTGATAGATACTAAGGCTAAAAGTAATGAATTAGATGCAAAGAGTGAGGGTATTAATTCTACTGCAAAGACTAATTCTAAAAATGTAAAAAATGCGAAGTCAAAGGACGCTAAAGAAAGCAAAGAGAATAGCAAATCAAAAACGACTAAGAAATCAGTTGCAAAAAAGCAAGTGAATAAATAACAAAAATAATTGTCTTAATTAATTGGTAAAACAACTGCTAATTATTTAAGGCAATTTTTTTTAAAGTCTTTTTTATTTTTATTTAAAATCTATAATTCCTATAAAAATGTTATTTCCTACTTAAATATTATTTTTTATTTACAATATTATTTCCTAATTAAAATTGTATTCTTATTAAAAAAGTTATTTTTTATTTGAAGTTGTATTCTTATTTAAAGCCGTTTTTTATTTAAAATTGTATTCCTATTAAAAATGTTAATTTTACTTAAGATGCTAATTTTACCTAAAATGCTAATTATTATTTAAAATGCTAATTGCTATTTAAAATATTAAAAATTATGTGTGCACAAATAGACTTAAGAATTTTGCAAAATTACACATAAAGCGGAGGGTTTAACAAATACTAAAAGTGTAATAAAAATACATATTAATCAAGGTAATTATGAAAGAGACAGGAATTGTAAGAAAACTAGATAATCTAGGGAGATTAGTTATCCCCAAAGAAATACGCAGATGTATGAGAATTAAAGAGGGCTCTCCTATTGAATTTGGATTGCTTCCAACGGGAGAGATAGTTCTGTGCAAGTATTCACTAGTGGGTCAAATAAGTGACTATGCAGATGAATTTGTAGAGATACTAGGTCAAATGTTTGATTGTGCAGTAGTAATTGCAGATAGAGATAGGATTGTGTCTTGTTATAATATTGCTAAGAAAATGATGATAGGGCAGAAACTTAGTTCTCAGATGTTGGATATTCTAGATACTAAAATGTCTTATATTGCAAGCAAAAGTGATGGCACAACAATAGTTCCAATTATTGAAGAAGATAAAAATATTTACATATCGCAACTTATATTTCCAATTGTAATTCAAGGCGAGAAAGAAGGTTTAATTGCACTATGTGAGACTAAGGTAGATAGAACATTTGGAGAAAATCATTTGATTGCCCTTAAATTGATATCCAAATTTTTGAGTATGCAATTGGAGTAATATGAGAAGGCAATCATTTGTTCTTAGTGCCATTATTCTTACTCTTGGTGGATTTTTTGCCAAAGCAATTGGTGCTATTTACAAAATCCCTTTAACCAATATTTTGGGCAGTAGCGGAATGGGTGTTTATTATTTGATATTCCCTATATATTCGCTAGTAATTGCTTTCTGTAGCAGTGGAATAAGTGTGGCACTTTCGACCGAAGTGGCTAAGTGTAGGAAAATTCATCATAGATACAATGAACAGAAATTATTAAGGGTTTCACTAATATTTACATTTATTATAAGTGTAGTAATTTCTATTATAATTGTATTACTTTCGTCTTTGCTTGCCGAAATGCAAGGGAATATGAATGCCAAAGCGGGATATATTGCTATCGCTCCCGCTATTATTTTATCTTCTCTAATTGCTACTGTTAGAGGGTATTTTCAAGGTATAGAGAATATGGTGCCAACTACAGTATCTATGGTTATAGAGCAAATCGTCAAACTGACTATTGGACTTATTCTTGCTCATAAATTATGTATATATGGCATTGAATATGCAGTATTGGGTGCAATACTGGGTGTTACAATTAGCGAAGTAATTGCACTTATAATAATTGTTATTAATTTCCTATCATACAAAGGGCAATTGGATTATAACTATAGGAATAAATTTTATAAAAACAAAAGTAAAATTAGTGTATCTGGAGTAATCAAAGAAACTAGACATAATCTAAAAAAGTGTAATATGTCAAGCAATCGTACACTTAGTAAAATTTATATATGTAATTCCAAAAATATTAGATATTCCACCAAAGTAGCAATCAAGAAATTAATGAGTGTGGCTCTTCCTTGTACATTTTCTAGTATTCTAATTCCAATATCTACAATGCTAGATAGTTTTATGATAATTAATTTGCTAGTAAGTTCGGGTTATTCGCTTGTAATTTCTACTTCACTTTATGGAATTTGGGGTGGAATAATCCAAGCACTAATAAGTCTGCCTACAATCATTGTATCTGCAATATCTACGGCAATAGTGCCAGCACTTAGCGGATTGGTTGTTAGAAATGATACAAATGAAATAAGAAATAAAATTGCATTCTACATAAAACTTACCCTAGTGCTTAGTCTTGCCATGTTTATTATATTCTATGTATTTGCCGAAGATATGCTTAAATTTCTATATGGAGATGCTCTCAGAACAGATATAATTGATGAATTTTATTATGCAACAAAGATGTTAAAAATTAGTAGTCTTACAATTATTTATTATGCTTTCTTGCAGACATTTACCGCTATTCTTCAAACAATAGGCAAGTCTCATGTTCCGTTCTTTGCTATGCTTGTAAGTCTGCTTATTAGAACGGGACTTCTATATGCATTAGTATCAATTACAAGTATTAATATATTTGGTGTTGTTATAGCAAATATATTGTTCCTAGGTATATCGGATATAATTCTTGCGGTGTGTATCGTCAAGAAAGTAAATATCGAATATAATTTCTATTTGCATTTGCTTAAGCCTATTATTATTGCAGTACTTATAATGCTAGCAATAGAATTTGCCAAATTTGCATTCGAGAATACTCTAAATTACTTCGTAATGGCAGTAATACTTGGTGCTTTCGCACTTATGATTTATGGCTTTTTTGTGTACTTTGGTAAGGTATTTACACCCAAAGAACTAGAACAATTTAAGTTCAAACGGAAGAAAATTTCCAAGCAAAAATAGTAAAGAATGGAAATTTCTTGATAGTATTTTAGTAAATTTATCCAAAATTTGCTTAAATTACCATTAATTTAGCCATTTTTTGGTCAAATTTTGAAATTTTTTGTTTAATCTTTTTGCAAAAAGTATAATTTATGTTATAATTGGGTATCAACCATTAAAGGAGATAAATATGAACAAATTAGAAATAATTAAAGTTATCGCTGAAGAATCAGGATTAACTCAAAAAGAAGTTTCTGGTGTAGTAGATACAATGATTAATACTATCATCAACGAATTGAAGAGAGGAGAAGAAGTTAACATTGCTGGATTTGGTAAATTTGTAGTTAAGAAACGCGCTGCAAGAACTAGTATCAACCCTAGAACCAAACAGGCTATCTCTGTTCCTGCTAGCAAAGCACCTACTTTCAGAGCAGGCAAACAATTCAAAGAGGCTGTTAACAAATAATTGACTAATTTATCTTAATAATTTTTTTGAAAGTGCAGTCAGCATTATGCTTTGGCTGTGCTTTTTTTGTTCTTTGGGCGGGTATTGACTTCATAAGACTTTTGTGGTATATTATACGTAGTCAAAATTAATTTAGGGAAAATTATGGGAGAATTAATTAAGAAGGTTGGGAATACAGATAATTTAAAAGATGCTTTGAATAAAATAAGCATTGAAAGTACTCCAATGTCTACAAATGAACAAATAGAATTTTATATTCAGAACAAAATGCCATTCATGCTACATGGTATGTCCGGTGTTGGTAAGTCTCGTAGAATTAAAGATATAGACCCAGAATTTGTGTCTATTTATTTGCGTAACGGAATGCTACCAGAAGAAGTAATTGGTAAGACTATTTATCCAAATAATGATACAACTCAAGTGGGCAAATGGGTACCACCTAGTTGGTATGGAGAATTGTGCGATAAGTGCGAGAAAGAGAAAGACAAAGTTCATGTATTATTTATTGATGAATTAACTAATGCTAGAGAAACTGTACAGAGTTTGGCTTATCACTTAGTACTTGAACATTCTATTGCACCTAATTTGGGTAAACTTCCAGATAATTGCGTTGTTGTATGTGCGGGCAATAGTAAAGACGAGAGTGCGGCTGCAAATATAATTCCGGAGCCACTATTCCGTAGATTTGTGGCACATATATATTTGGAACCAAAAATTCAAGATTGGGTAGAGTGGGGAGCAAAAATAGATGATGAGACTGGTCACGATAGAATTCACCCAGTTGTTAGAGCATTTGTATCTGCTAATGATAAATTGTTTTGCTCCAATTACGACCCGGAAGAACCTCCAAAATATGCATTAGACCCTCGTGCTTGGGAACAAGTATCTGATGTAATTTATGCTAGTAAAGGCAGAATTGCAGTAGAAGTAATTCAGAATAAGATTGGCAAAGACAATGCAACTAAATTTATAAATTTTGCCAAACAATATGTATCTATTACTGTTCAAGATATTATTAATGGCAATTATGATAGAAGTGATTTGCCAAGCAAAGCCGATGAAGTATATGCATTTGTTCTAACACTTACAAATGCAACAAATGAGCAAGTAGGTATTGTTAGAGACTTTGTTCAGCGTGAATTTGGCAATGAATATTTGAGAAAATTTGATTATGTTTGGATTGGTACAGATTTGGAAAGGGCATTGGTTATAGATACAATAAATAAACAAAAGGTAGCCAAATCAATAGCATCAAAAATTGGGAAAGAGCAAGGTCAGGGCTTTGATAAATCAATAAATATTAAAGACCGCTCTGCAAAAGTTATATCCGACAAACTAAAAAATATGTTTGCTACAACTATTGATGAGTGTTTAGACGAAAATAGTTCTAGTCCTTATAGAATAGTTGTCCATAGCAATAAGCAGTATGATGTATTAGCCAAAGTATTGGATAGTCGTGAAGTCTGTAGTACTTGGTCAGGTGGTGTTAAATATAGCGAGAATCCCCCTTATACATGGTATTCATGGAATCGTGATACTTATTATATAAATGTAAGGGACGGGAAATGGGGTGCTGAAGATACTGATACTAATGTAGATATATCTGATGTCGATATGATAAATGATTTGACAGATGATGAAATGAAAATTGTATATGGCGATAAAAAATATCAAGATATCAAAAATATTTTCACTGAGAGCGAAAACAGTGCAAATGTAAGTACTCAAACAGTTCAAAATAATGCTCAGTCAAATCCTATTCAAAATACTCAATCTCAAAATCAAGTAAGTAATAATAATACAAATACTTTATCCAATAACTCAAAAAATAAGTTTAGTGTAACTATTGATGAGTGTTTAGACGAAAATAGTTCTAGTCGTCATGTTATTGGCGTTCGTAATTTGTTGCAGTATAAAGCACTTGCCAAGGTGCTAGATAGTCGTGGAGCTAAGTGGGTTACTGGTGATAAATTCAGTTCCTGGAATCCTTATACAAATGGGAGTGAATCATATAATAGGTGTTACATTGATGTAAAGAGGGGAGTTTGTGGCAAGAGCCCAGATTTTGCTGATGACGAGATTATAGATATATCTGAAGTCGATATGATAAATGATTTGACAGATGATGAAATGAAAATTGTATATGGCGACAAAAAATATCAAGATATCAAAAATATTTTCACTGAGAGCGAAAACAGTGCAAATGTAAGTACTCAAACAGTTCAAAATAATGCTCAGTCAAATCCTATTCAAAATACTCAATCACGAAATCAAGTAAGGTATGTTAATACAAAAACTTTATCCAATAAATTAAAAGATATGTTTGTTACAACTATTGAAGAGTGTTTAGACGAAAATAGTTCTAGTCGTCATGTTATTGTCATTTGTGGCTTGAGGCAGTATGCTGTACTTGCCAAGGTACTAGATAGTCGTGGAGTTAAGTGGAGTAATGGTAGAAAATTCAGTTCGTGGAATCCTTATACAGATGAGGGTTACAAATCATTTAATGATTGTTACATTGATGTAAGAAGAGGAGTTTGGGGCAATGACATAACTTTTAATAGGGGCGATGTTATAGGTATATCTGGTGTCGATATGATAGATGGTTTGACTGATGATGAAATAAAAACTGTATATGGCGACAGAAAATATCAATTGATAAAAAAAGTTTTTGATGAAAGTAGCAAAAGTATGTAAATTATAAGGAATTGAAAATGGAAGCAAAAATTAAAGAAGTAATAAAAAATAATCGCAAATGGCCGATTATTATTGAAAATATTGAAGCAGAAAATATAGATAATGCGATAATTATAAATAGCAAGATATCTAATAAAGATTTGGGAATTATTCCTAATGAAAATGGCAACAAAATGCCTACTTGGATATTGGAGATGATATTAAAAGACAAGAAAAATATTGTATCAACATTAGTTATTAGTGACATAGACCAAATAGACATGAACGAACAAGAGAAATTTATAGGTATCTTAAAATTTAAAGGCATTAATGGATATTCATTCCCAGCAGGAACTAGTATTGTTCTTACTTGTAGAGAGGGAAATTACGACCTTGTGTCGCCAAAGATAAAAGACTTATGTATCAAAATCAAAGGCTAAAGTAGATGGATTTATTTCAACACGCAAATGAACAAATGCTTAATAATACTCTTCTAGGGGTTCGTCAAAAGTTCCCTCTTCTTGATACAACTCTAGAGGGTCTAGAAATTGTAGCAACAGACGAAATTCCTACTTGTTGTACAGATAACGAGAAAGTTCTGTGTAATCCTAAATTTTTGGAAAGTTTGACCCACGAGCAGAGAGTTTTTGCACTTTCGCACGAAGTCTTACATGTAGCATTTGACCACATTTTGCGTAGCAAAGATAAAGATTTATACGATTGGAATATGGCGACAGACGCCGTGATAAATAAAATTTTAAAAGACAATGGTCTTCCTTTGATTGATGGTGTTATTGATATGGACGAGGCTCAAGGCAAATCTGCCGAAGAAATGTACGAGATAATACATAACCCTGATAACAATAAAGAGAATTCGCAAGAACAAGATAATAATAGTAACTCAAATAATAGTGCAAATTCAAACGATACAAATAACAATCAAGAACAATCTTCGCAAAGCAATAGTAATTCAAAGAGTAAAGAACAATCTGGACAAGCCGATAAGCAAGAACAATCTAGCCAAGATAATAGTAAAAACAATAATCAAAATAACGAGCAAAATCAATCTAATCAAAATAATAGTACTAAAGACGATAGTCAAAATCAACAAAACCAAGATAATAGTGGAGAAGACAAGCAAAAGCAATCGGGTCAAGATAATAGCAGTGAGAATAATAATTCCCAAAGTAATTCGCAATCAGACAATTCTCAAGATGGCAAGCAAGAAAGCGCAGATAATAATAAGCAAAATTCCGATAGTCAACAGAATGCGAATAATAATAGTCAGAGTGTCGATGATAATAAGAGTGCTAATGATAGCAATCAAAATGCCGATAGTAATAAAAAGACCGATGAAAATACTGAGAATAATCAAAGTGCTGATAATAATGAGAATGATGGCTCTCAAAAACAAGATGATAACAATGCGGGTTCTAATAAAAAGCCAAATATTAGTAATCATGATATGTGGAAAGAAACAGTTAAGAAATATGAACTTGACCAAGAACTAAATAAGAAAAGACTTGCCGAGAAGAGAGCGAGAGACGCCAATCAACCTGAAACAATAGAAAATAAAGACAAAGACAAGTCTCAAGAAGAGATTAAGTCGGATTTCGAGAAAAAGTTTGAACAAAAGAATAAAGAGAAGAAAGAAGAAATAGGCAGAGAGCTGCTTAAAAATTTGAAAGAGCATATTGGTTCAAAAGGTGTAGGAAAGGGACAATCTGACGGAGAAAAGTATACACTTGGAGATGTTGGCAATTCTAAAAAGATTTTCTCTTGGAAAACTATACTCAAAAGATACATAGATAATGATGTTGAGATGTATGATTATAGAAGGGCAGATGAAGATAACTACTATCAAGCAAGAGTGGAAGACATAGAGCAATTTGATAAGCCGGGTGTAGAAGTTATGCTTGACACTAGTTATTCTGTATCCGATAGTTTGATTAGAGAATTTCTAAGACAACTAAAGCAATTGATAAAAGACACCAAACTTCGAGTTGGGTGCTTTAGTTATTTTGTTTATGATTTTGTTGAAATCAAGAAGGTTCAAGATATAGATACCTTTAAAATTGAGGGCAGAAGCAGTACAAACTTCAATGGTGCAGCCCAGGCATTCACATGGAAAGGTGCTGATGCTCAAAATCTAAATAGAATAATATTTATAGATGGCGAAGATGATTTCACTCTTACTGACAAAAAGTACAAAAATCTTATTTGGATAATATATGACAATCCCGATTTCAAAACAGATTATGGCAGAGTTATCCATGTTAATTCAGAAGATATAATGAATAAAAATTCGCAGAATTTAGAAATGCAATAATTTACTTTAAAAAAACACTAGTAGTAATTCTTTCTAGTGTTTTTTTGTTTGAAAATGCATATAGATTGTGTATAATCAAGATGTAACTTAATAAGTAAATTGCAATATTTAATAATACTAATTTTACTTAAATATTAAGATACTTAGAATATAAAAATTGTAAGACTAAGAAAGATAACAAAATCAATATGAAAATTAAAGATATAGAATTTAAAAATAATTTAATATTAGCGCCGATGGCAGGAGTGACTGATGTGGCATTTAGGTCTATTTGTATAGACTTTGGTGCAGATGCAGGAGTGACTGAAATGATTAGTGCCAAAGCATTGGCTTATGATAATAAGAAGACCCTTGATTTGCTAATTACTGCTCCAAATGAGACGATTAAAATTGCTCAGATATTTGGCTCAGACCCAGATATAATGGCACAAATGTGTGCTAGTCCTGCTCTAAAAAAATTTGATATTATAGATATTAATATGGGGTGTCCTGCTCCAAAGATTGTAAGTAATGGTGAGGGCAGTTTTCTTATGACAAATATCCCACTTGCAGAGAATATAATCAAGGCGTGTGTGCAGGCTATAAGTAAGCCTATTACAGTCAAATTTAGAAGTGGCTTTGATAATAATAACATTAATGCAATTGAATTTGCCAAGATGTGCGAAAGAGCAGGGGCTAGTGCTATTACTATTCATGGCAGAACAAGAAGTCAGATGTATAGTGGCAAGGTGGATTTGGATATAATTAAAGAAGTGAAAAATAGTGTCTCCATTCCTGTAATTGCTAGCGGAGATGTAGTAGACAAGGCTTCTTATGATTATACAATGAAATACACTAATTGTGATGCTATTATGATAGGCAGAGGAGCATTGGGCAATCCTTATGTTTTTGGGGACATTACGGGCAAAAATACAAATGTAAATAAGTATGATATTATAAGTAAACATATAAAAATGTTACAAGAATATTATCCATTATCTTTTATCTCTGGACATATCAGAAAGCATTTGCTTTGGTATCTAAAAGGAGAGCAAAATGCATCGGATATGAAAAGATTTGTATCAGTAGAGCCAAACCTAGACAAAGTACTAGACGCACTCAAAGACTTTTTCCAAAGCAAATAATTGAAGTATTATGTAGAAAAAAACTACATTAAGCCGTAAATTATTTGCTAATTTATATATTTATAGATATAATATTATTGTAGATTAAAAAGACTAATAAAGAATATAAACACAAGTAATTTGTAAAATTATTAAATATAAATGAGGTAAATTATGAATAAAAAGACAATTAAAGACATTGATGTTTATGACAAGAAAGTTCTTGTAAGAGTAGATTTCAATGTGCCAGTTATAGATGGCAAAATTACTGATGACAATAGAATTGTAGAAGAATTGCCAACAATCAAATATTTACTTGAGAAAGGTGCATCATTAATACTTATGAGCCACTTGGGTAGACCAGAAGGCAAATTTGACCCTAAATATTCTCTAAGAATTGTAGCAGAAAGACTAAGAGAACTTTTGCCAGATGTAGAAGTTATAATGGCTGATGATGTAACAGGCAAAGATGCCAAAGAGAAATCAAAGAATTTGAAGATTGGTCAAATCTTGGTACTAGAGAACTTGAGATTTGATGCTAGAGAAGAAGAAAACGATAAAGAATTTTGCAAAGAACTAGCAAGTCTAGGAGAAGTATATGTTAACGATGCTTTTGGCACAGCACATAGAAAACACGCCTCTACTTATGGCGTTGCCAAACTTCTTCCTAATGCAATTGGTTTCTTGATTGAGAAAGAATTAAATATCATAGTCGGCACTATTAATAATCCTAAGAGACCATTCGTTGGAATTCTTGGTGGTGCTAAAGTTAAAGATAAGATTGGGATTATTGAGAGTTTATTAGATAGTGTAGATACATTAATAATTGGTGGCGGAATGGCTTACACATTCCTATCTGCTCTTGGTTACAAGATAGGTAATTCTCTATTTGATGAGACTAATGTTGAAGAAGCAAAAAGATTAATGCAGAAAGCCAAAGACAAAAATGTTAATTTCTTATTGCCAGTTGACTTTGTAGTAACTACCGACATAGATAATGTTAAAGATGCTATTATGACCAAAGACCAAAATATTGAAGATGGTTGCATGGGTGTAGATATTGGCAAGAAAACAATCAAAATGTTTACTAAGGCTATTAAGAAAGCCAAGACAGTTATATGGAATGGCCCGGTAGGTGTATTTGAGAAGAAAGAATTTGCAGTAGGTACTTATGCTATTGCTAAGGCACTAACCAAAGTTAAAGGTACAACCATTATTGGTGGTGGAGATAGTGCTAGTGCTGTAATTAATATGAAACTTGCTCACAAGATGACACATATTTCTACTGGTGGCGGTGCTTCACTTAAATTATTTGAAGGCAAAGTATTGCCAGGTGTAGATGTTATAGACAATATTTAATGTTTATATTTGTTTTTGGGAGTAAAAATGAAGAAATTATATCTAATTGGAAATATGAAGATGAATATGAGTTTGAGCGAACTTGAACCATATTTTGAGAAGATTACAACAATTGCTAGTACTTCTAGTAATGTTGTTGGTGTGTGTTTGCCATATGTATATATAAATATGGCTAAATACATGTTGGAAGGCTCTAAAGTTTTGTATGGAGCCGAGAATATGTATTATGAAGACAAAGGTGCATATACTGGAGAAATTAGTGCAAGTATGCTAAACGACTTCAATTGCGACTTGGTTATAATTGGACATAGTGAGAGAAGACAAATATTTCACGAGACCAATGAAGAAATTAATTTGAAAGTTAAGAAAGCATTAGAAGAGGGGCTAACCCCTATTCTATGCTTTGGCGAGACTTTGGAAGAGAGAAATGGAAGTCAAGCATACAATGTGGTTGAGAGCCAACTTGTATCTGCTCTAGATGGAATTGATGAAGAAGATATTTCTAGAATTATCTTTGCATACGAGCCAGTTTGGGCAATAGGTACAGGTGTTAGTGCTACTAGCAACCAAGCAGAAGAAATATGTGCTTTTGCTAAGAGATTACTTAAAGAACAATTTATGCAAAGTACTTCAATTGTGCTTTATGGCGGAAGTCTTAAGCCAGAAAATGCCGAAGATATTTTATCTAAGAAGAGTATAGATGGCGGACTTATTGGCGGTGCTTGTTTGAAAATAAATGATTTTGAGAAGATTATTAATACGAAGGTAGATGAATGAAAAAGACAGTTGCACTAGTAATTATGGACGGTTTCGGCTATTCTAAAGAAACCAAAGGTAATGCAATCTATAGTGCCGAAACTCCAAATTTAGATAGATTGCAGAAAACTTATCCTACAACATTTATAAATGCTTCTGGCAGAGCGGTTGGTTTGCCTGAGGGGCAGATGGGTAATAGTGAAGTAGGACATTTGAATTTGGGTGCAGGTAGGGTTGTTTATCAAGATATAACTATGATAGACAAATCTATTGAAGATGGAGAATTTTTCAAGAACGATAAACTAAAAACTGCAATGGAAAATCTAGGCAAGAATAATTCTTTGCATTTGGTTGGTTTGCTATCTAATGGCGGTGTTCATAGTTCTATTAATCACTTGTATGCATTACTAGAGATGGCAAAGAAAATGAATGTTGCCAAAGTATATGTACATTGCATTACTGATGGCAGAGATGTTCCACCAGATAGTGGTGTCAAATTTATCAAAGAACTAGAAGGCAAAATTAAATCTATTGGAATTGGTACAATCGCAACAATTGTTGGTAGATATTTCTACATGGACAGAGACAAGCGTTGGGATAGAGTAGAGAAAGGTTACAATTGTGTATTTAATGGCGTAGGTACAAGATATGCAAGTGCTGAGAGTGCTATCCTTAGTAGTTATAAAAATGGCATTACAGACGAATTTGTAGAACCAAGCATTATTGACGGATACAATGGAATTAAAGACGGAGATAGTGTAATTTTCTATAATTTCCGTTCTGATAGAGCAAGAGAAATTTCTCACGCTGCATTAGATGAGAATTTTGATAGTTTTGCTAGAATTAAGAAAGATATTTATTATGTGGGAATGACAGAATATGATGTTACTCTTAAAAATATTCATACTGCTTTCCCTCCAAAAGATATAAAGAATACACTTGGAGAGTATCTAGCAAATAACGATTATAATCAATTAAGAATTGCTGAGACAGAGAAGTATGCTCATGTTACATTCTTCTTTAATGGTGGTGTGGAATCTCCAAATAGACTTGAAGATAGAATTCTAATTCCATCGCCAAAAGTAGCAACTTATGATTTGCAACCTCAAATGAGTGCTTTTGAGGTAACAGAAGAAGCGTGCAAAGCAGTTGGCAAATATGATGTAATTATACTTAACTTTGCTAATTGTGATATGGTTGGACATACAGGAGTATTTAGTGCTACTGTAAGAGCAGTAGAAACCGTAGATACTTGCGTCAATAGATTTGTAAGCAAAATATTGGAAGTAGGTGGTGTAGTATTGCTTACTGCCGATCATGGAAATGCAGAGAAAATGACATTTGAAGATGGTTCTCCTTGTACTTCTCATACAACCAATCTTGTTCCATTTAGTGTAATTGGCGATGATTATATAGGCTCTAAACTTAAAGAAAATAGAGCATTATGTGATGTTGCACCTACTATGCTTGAGATTTTGGGACTAAGACAACCAGAAGAAATGACTGGAGAGAGCATTCTTTGTGCAAATGATAAAAAATAATTAAAGGATAAACTATGAGCATATTACTTAATGCTTTTGTTAATTTTTGGTACAACTTCTATAATACTTGCTTTAGAAATGTTGATAGCAAAGTAAGGTATGGAGTAGGCGGAGGTTTGATTGTGCTTGCACTTCTAACTTTTATTGCTTGTACCAAGGGTAAGAGCAAAAACGAACTTATTAATAATTGGTTTTTGTTTTGGATTTCAATGATATTTCTAATTGCTGGCGTATTATATTTGTCAATTTAATCAAAAATATTGCATTGATATCAAATATGTGTTAAACTTTATTGAAGTTTGAAAAAATAATATAGGAGATATATATGAACTTTAAATTTTTATGCGATGTTTCTGCAGGAGTTGCTGCTACACTTACTACAATTAGATCAATACTATTAATACTTACAGCAATTGCATCAATTGCAATTATTGTTGCAGTACTTGTACAACCTTCTAATCCAGATGGTGGCAGAAATGTAATTACTGGTACTAACGATAGTTATTATGCTCAAAATAAGGGCGATACCAAAGAAGGCAGACTTAAGAAAATTATCATAATATGTTCGGTAGTAATACTTGTACTTACTATTGCCTTTTATGTAATTGAGCATTTCTTTGCTGGTTAAAAAATATAATTAAAGAAGAAGGCTTTTTGATATAAAAAGCCTTTTTTAAATCAAAGGAAATTATGGAAGAATTAGATAAATTAATAATTGAACAAATCAAAACAAATAAATTAGCAAATCTTGAATATGAATTAGTAATAAGTCAATTATCTGTGCTTAATAATAAGCCATATGAATTAATCAAGATGACATTAGATAGACTAGTTGCGGAACAGAAAGTTAATTTGAAATGCAAAAAAAGCAGTAAAGAAAATAAAGAACCAAGAATTTTGGAATATGATAGTTCTGCACCATCTTCTCCTTATACTTCTAGTCGTCAAAATAATATTGATTTGGCTTATGATATACTAAGTAAGAAGGATAAGAAATCAAATTCCAAAGTGCAGAAAGTACAAGGAAAGTTACAAGGCACAAGTAAGGGTTATGCTTTCTTAATTCCAGATAATATTGAATTAGAAGATATCTTTGTTGCCGAGAGAGACTTAAGTGGTGCAATGCATGGAGATAGAGTTGTTGTATCTGTAAGAAGTACTGGTGGCAGACGAATGGAAGGCAAAGTTATACAAGTATTGGAAAGAGGCAGTCTAAGAGTTGTAGGACTACTAAGGATTGTTAAGAAGATTGCTTGCGTTGTTCCAGACGATGTTAAATTTGGCAAAGATATTTCAATTCCGCTTAGCAAATTAAATGGTGCCAAAGATGGAGAAAAAGTTGTAGCAAAAATAACAAGATATTATGCTAGCAAGAGAAATCCAGACGGCGAGATAGTAGAAGTATTGGGCGAGCCTAACAAGATAGATACTGAAGTTAAAGCGGTAATCAGAAGTTACGGCTTGGCAGATAACTTCCCAAATAAGGTATTAGAGAGTGCTAAATTTTTGCCAGAGAGCATAAATAAAGAAGACTATCCTAATAGACTGGATTACACACATAATATTTGCTTTACAATTGATGGTGAAGATACAAGAGATATTGATGATGCAGTATCTATAGATGTAGCAAAGAACGGCAATAGAATTTTGGGTGTACATATTGCAGATGTTGGCGAATATGTGAAGAGAGATAATGTATTTGACAAAGAAGCATTTAAGAGAGGCACTAGTGTATATTTTCCAAATTTAGTTTTGCCAATGCTTCCAAGGGAATTGTCGAACGGCATTTGTTCATTGAATGAGAGAGTAGATAGACTTGCTCTTAGTTGCTTTATGGAATTTGATAAAAATGCAAATTTAGTAGATTACAAAATTTGTGAGAGTGTAATCAATTCTAAGAAGAGATTTACATACACCGAAGTTCAAAGAGTTTTTGATGGGGCAAATGACCAACCAAAAGAATTAATTGATGAACTAAATCTTATGAGGGGACTTGCCAAACAATTAGAAGATAATAGAACTAAGCGTGGTGCAATTGAATTTAATATTCCTGAAGTTCAAGTATATCTTAATGATTTGGGTGATGTTCTTAATCTAGAAAAAAGAGAGCATAACGAAAGTCATAAACTAATAGAATCGTTTATGATTGCCGCAAATGAGACAATTGCTGCACACTTTTTGTCAAAAAACATACCTTTTGTGTACAGAATACATGAGAAACCAGATGCTGAAAAAATTGAAAGATTGGTGGGAATGCTTAATTCATTCGGTGTAGAGCATAAAATTAATCCTGAAGAAGTAGAGCCAAAAGATATTCAAAACTTGCTTAATTCTATTAATGGTGAGGCACAGGAATATGTAATAAATAAGATAGCACTAAGGTGTATGAAGAAGGCAAAATATTCTCCAGAATGCATAGGACATTATGGCCTTGCTAGTCCTAAATACTGTCATTTCACAAGCCCTATTAGGCGTTATCCAGATTTGACTATTCATAGAATAATCAAAGAGTATTTGCATAATGAAATAAATGATAGAGAGAAATTAATTCTAAAAGAATTTGTTAATTATGCATCTATTCAATCTAGTGAGACAGAGAGAAATGCTGAAAGTGTTGAAAGAGATATTGATGACTTATATAGAGTATTCTATATGACACATCATGTAGGCGAAGAATTTGATGGAGTAATTAGTTCGGTTACTAATTTTGGAATATTTGTAGAACTTGAAAATACTGTTGAAGGAATGATAAGAATAGATAGTTTGCCTGCTGACCAATACGAATTTTTTGAAGATAGATTTTGCTTGAAAGGGTACAAAAATAAATTCACTATCGGAGATAAATTAAGAGTGAAGAGTGTAAGAGCAGATATTCTTAGTAGAGAGATAGATTTTGAATTAGTTAATTGAAATAATCAATTTTTTGAATAAATAAGCTAGAAATTAATGATTTATTATTTAAATGATGAAAAAAATTATATACTTGAGAAAGACGAGAAATATATGCAGAGAATTATAGATAACGGCGATGGCACAATAAAAATGGGTAAGTCAACATATAATGTAAGTCGAGAACCACGAGGCTGTCGTGAGAAAATATGGATACATGATTGTGACAATAATAGGCAAGCAACTAATTATAGAAATAGTAATTTGTTAATCAAATTTAATCGTAATGATGTAAGTTGTGAGAATTATGGTGAAATTCTTTATTATGCGTTTTTAAAAAGTTGTGGGGCGAGATGTACAAAATACGAACTTGCAGAACTTTGCGAGTATGACGGGGAACAAGAGATTAAACATAGTGGTGTAATATGTCCTACATATATGCATAGAGAAAATGAATTTGAATTCTCTGGTTTAGAATTACAGCGTTATCAAAGTTTATTTAAGTCTAGTGAAAATAAAAAAACTGAACCTAACACAATTAGCGAATATATTGAGTGCATTAGAGATCTTATGATGGATCCCAAAGAAGAAATGTTAAATCAAATCAAAAAAGATTTAATTATCATGGCTTTCTTTGATTACATTACTTGTCAATCGGATAGGCATTGGAGTAATGTTTCGTTTGTATTTAGAGCACAAGAAATAGTCGGACATTTTTCAGAAAGTCTAAGAGTGGCTTCAAGTTACGATAACGGTTGTAGTTTTATGTTTAACAGAAAGATGCAGGCACTTGAAACTATAGCCAGTCAATTGAAAGTGTCAAAACATTTGAAAGATACAGACAGACACACATCAATACTGGAGAGGATTTCTAATAAATCTGTGCCTTGTCTAGGAATAAAAACTTCTGTATATAATCCGCCAGTTGGAGAGGGCGACGATTATCCATCAAAATTACAATTAAATTGTGATGAAAATTGGGAAGAGACTTTTTTGAACGAATTGTGTGCAGAAATAATTAAAGATAAGCAACTTGTTGAATTTTTCCGTAATAAAGATTTATTTAAAATAGATAATGCTAGACCAATTCTTGAAGAACAAGGAGATATTGTTCCAGAACCGCTTATGTATTTGGCTGGAGAAATTGTAGACTATAGAGCAGATTTAGTATTTAAAACATTGGAGAAGTACAAAAATAGTGAATTACTAGGCTTGAAAAGTGAGGAATTAAGAAATGGAAAACCAGGTTATTAAATTAAAAATGAAAGATATTTTGCTTGGAACTTTAAGCATGGAAGATGGTTATTATGTTTTTTGTGGCTATCCCGAAGGCTTTAGTTTGGCTAGAATGCAAACGCCAATTATCCCATTTGTTTTGAATGAATTCGGCAAGAAATCTTATAATAAATTACCTTATCCATTTTCAAAATTTCTAGAACAATTAAGTAGAGAAGATATACAGAAATATTTGCACATTGAAGATGACGATACAGACTTTGAGAAGCTAATTAAGTATGCAAAGGGAAATATCGAACCTGAAATGTTTTATATAACAATTTGAAATAATAAATAATCATACTTTATTGAATGTAAATATCAATATTTATATCAAATAATAAATAACATCTAAAATCATAAATAAAAAAGAAAGTTAAATCAACTTTCTTTTTTTTGTGGTGTTCTCGGCGGGAATTGAACCCATAACAGAGCTTTAGGAGCAATGGAAAATTATAAAATTAGCGTGTTTATAATCAAAAATCGCAATTATTGTGAAAATTGTAGTCAAAATTGTGTATTAACATCACTAATCTGCCTAACTTTTGCCATCCAAACACAAAACCTTTGAAATTTACGGTGCACAAATGGTGCACTTTTTCAAGATTTTATGGTTTGGGTGCACTTTGCAATTATAAAGGAAACAAGTTATCAAAAGTTTTAATTATATAATTGTATGTTACGATAACAAACATATCCATAAACATTGGATTGTAGTGGTGACTCGCACGCTCCCACATATATCGAAAATCCCTATATGTGTATGATGCTTGTTCTATAAATTGCTTTATTAAATGCTCTGAATAGTTGCTATTATCAAAATAAAGTTTTATTAAATTTTGATAATGTTTTTTTAATTCTGTTTTATTTGATGTTGATATTATATTAAACAGATAATTAAGAAGGTGTCCCTTTGCTCCCGAATTAAATTCTACACCAGTAATTGATAATAGAAATTTCAATTCTAGTTCTGCTAAAAAACAAGAATTAACTACGTATGAAGGAAAATAAAGATCCAATTCTTCATATTCTTTAATATTAAAATTATCATCAGCCATCATATTATTTCGTGCATCATTTTTTTCTTTCAGAAATTTGAAGGTTCTATAAAAAGATTTAATTTCGTAAAGTAATGCGCCGGACTTTATATTTACATTTTTATTTACTTCTCTCTTCATAATCATTAACATTATAGTGGAAAATCCTTAAAATGTAAAGATTCTTGCCAAATCATTATGACATTTAAGATTATTATGATATAGATACAAATATCTAGTTGATTTACTACATTAAGATATAGTTAGATAAAGTAAAGATATAGGCAATAGAAAATGTAGTGAATTAAAGAATATGAGAAAGCCCAAAGTAAGAAAAGAAGTTTAAGTATAGATAAGGCAAGAAAGAGAATAAAAAAGTAAAAATAGCTATCACAAAACAAAATAAAGGGTACAATAAATAAGACAAATAAAAGCCATAAGATAGAATAGAAAAATCATTTGGTAAATTAACTAGAAATATAATAAAAGGAGACTACTAAAATGCGTAGCAATATTTTTTCTGGCGTATTAAAAGTGGTTGGAATCCCTATGTTTCTAGTCAAGTGGATTTTAAAAGGTATTTGGTTTTTAACATATGGATTTGTAGGTCTTTTGTATAAAGCAAGTTTTATTAGTGGTTCAAAATCTGGTAAAGTTGCTTATACTATTGCTAGTACAACCCTTTTAATAGGCATAATTCTAATTGTTTGCTTCATTAAGAAGTAAATTAACTAAAGAGTTTTTTACATACTTGATATGTAATCTTAATCACATGGTCAATTTCAAGGTTTTGAAGTTGACCTTTTTCTATTTCTAAATTAAAGTATTCTTTCCATTTGTCTTTTGAAAACCCTTTAACAAAAGAATCTTCAAGTTCACAAATTTTGTTTAATTGCAATTGCATTTCTGCAGACATTTTCTCACGTTCTAGAATATCTCTTACTAGTTGTAAAACGTGGTTCAACTTTTTCACCTCCATTTGAAATTATAGAAACATATTTAGCATAATCTTTGCCATCGCTGTAAACCAAAAGCATAATGTCACTATGTAAACAACAAAACATAATCACATGAAAACAACCTTTGTTA
>CAKVID010000007.1 GCA_934754355.1 uncultured Clostridia bacterium | reverse complement strand
GGTTTCGGGTCTACAGCATGCAACTAAAATCGCCCTATTCAGACTCGCTTTCGCTTCGGCTCCGTGACTTAATCACTTAACCTTGCTACACACCGTAACTCGCCGGCCCGTTCTACAAAAAGTACGAGGTCGCTATAAATCGCTTCCTCCGTTTGTAAACATATGGTTTCAGGTTCTTTTTCACTCCCCTCCCGGGGTTCTTTTCACCTTTCCCTCACGGTACTTGTACGCTATCGGTCATTAGATCGTATTTAGCCTTAGGAGATGGTCCTCCCACATTCACACCAAATTTCTCGTGCTCGGTGCTACTCTGGAAACTACTCATTGTAATGCAAATGTTTCATATACAGGACTTTTACCTTCTTTGGTTCGCCTTTCCAAACATATTCTATTACATTTACATATTCAACTTCATTGTAGTCCCTAACCCCAACCATATTGCTATCGTTGGTTTGGGCTTTTACCCGTTCGCTCGCCACTACTTAGGTAATCGTTAATTTACTTTCTTTTCCTCCTGGTACTTAGATGGTTCAGTTCCCAGGGTTCCCTTCATTACACTATTTATTCATGTAATGATACTAGCAGGCTAATGCTAGTGTGTTCCCACATTCGGACACCTACGGATCAAAGTCTGTTTGCGACTCCCCGTAGCTTTTCGCAGCTTACCGCGTCCTTCATCGGCGTCTAATGCCAAGGCATCCACCATACGCTCTTTTTCGCTTGATCGTATTCTTTCGAATTCCTTGATTTGTTAACTAATATTTGATACAACGTTTGAACTCTTACTCTTGCAAAATTTTTTGCATTCGTGAATTGTTATTTTGTATTACTCTCGTTTAGTCATCTTTTGAAATTAATTTCAAAACTTAACTTTACTCGTTTTCATATTACATTTTATAAATATGCAGTTGTCAATGTACTCTTGCAATGTGTTACTCAAGTTTGTTTCAAACTCTTTCAAACGATTGCAACGATAGTATAGCACTATTAAGTTTAGGTCGTCAACACTTTTTTTGAAAGTTTTTTTAACTTTTTTTAACTTTTTTTACCCTAATTGTACCCCACCCCTCCCCGTGTTTCTTTTTGGTCTGTAATTTTTGCTAGAAAACAGTAAAAATTACCCGTATATTACCCCTCAAAACACCCAAAATGGACTTTTGGAGAGGTTATAAACGCCAAAAATATTTTAAATTTTTCTATTTTTTTCTATTTTTTGGGGTTGTCTTCCCTAATTTTTGATAATTTTCTGCTCCAACAACCCTCTTCTATCGCTTTTTAGATAGAAATTGTAATGAGATTATTATTCTTAAATATAAGCATTACTAATATAGCAATCATATTAATGCAAATAATCACACACTATATATATTATATATATAAGTATTATATTAATAATAACATATATATAACATGAAAATTTTGTCGAAAAAAAGAAGCGATTGATATTAATTAAATAATATCTTTCACTTCTCTATAAAATTTATTATTAACTTGTATTAATTCTTACTAATGATTGTGTTTGCTAACTTTTGCCCCTTGAAATTATTATTAGTGATAATGATAGCAAGCCTATATAGTCAAATTTCTTGGAGATTATATATCCAAACACAATTTATTCTTAAGAATACTACTAATAAAACTTAAGTATACTAATTAACATTGTAAGTCTCAATATCTTTATCAGACACTTTGGATACTTTGACTTTCTTATGTTTCTTCTTAGAAACTATAATTAGTGCTACTACAAATATTAATACTACTGCTACAAGTATCAAAATCCACGCAAGAGTAGACAATGTCTTAATCTCAGTTGTAATTATGTATTTATCATTTGGGTCATCTATCTTAAAGACATAATACCCATCTTCGATTTTTATTGCTTGTTGACTAAATCCCGACAATCCAACTTTGTATACTTTAACATTCTCAACACCCGCTGTTGCTTTAACTTTAACAGTATAGATATACCCGTTTGCATTCTCTCCAATATTTTCTAGCGAACATACAGATAGAACTTTCTCGTTATTAAATTTCTTGGTGTCACTATTCTGAACAAGTTTAACATTCTGAACATCTTCGTCAAATGTTGCTTCTTCGCATTCTACAATACTTGCTTTGTCGTTAGTTGTTGTTAACGCTTTCTGAACTTTCACAACACCCTGAGTTTGTCCCTCGAAATTATTATCACTAATAATTATAGCAAAATTATATAAACCAACTTCTTGAGGGAATATATCATTCTCAAATTTGAAAGTAAAAGCATTCTCATCAATGCCTATATTCTTGTCATAAGAGAATTCTGGATATTTAATAGCGCCATCGTAAATAAATTCACAACTAGTAAGAGAAATAAATACAAATTGCTTCTCTATAATTAAAGTTGCTTCTTTACTCTTGGCTGGATAGTAATTATTATTGCCCGCAAATTCTGCTTGAACCGTATAAGTGCCCGCATCAATGCATTCATCTACTCTAAATCCATTCAATTTGTATATAAATTGCAAGTCAAAGCCAAAATTATCTGTATCTAAACTCTGTGCTTTGCCATTATAGATTACTTTCTTGCTAAGTAGAGTTGGCACAATTCTTGCTTTCTCAATAGTGTATTTGCCCGGTGTGAAACTCTCTACCATGTAATTAGCAGGAATACTAAATGCTCCTGTTATCTCGTATACGCCTACATTGTCTCCGCTTTCTCTAAATAATTTTATATCTAATTTGTCTTCTCCAATTAGTCCTAATACTTGAACTGTAAGAGGAGTTGGGTTCTCGCCATAAACTTGGGTCTTGTCATCAAATTTAATATTTAATTTGGCCTTGCCTATAGTAAGGATATTTGAAGTATAGTTAATTGTATAATTATCATTATGCAAAGTTCCAAGCAAGATTTGATACTCTCCAACATTCTCGCCTTCTTCTCTAGTTAAACTTCCCGAAAGAGTATCGTTACCAATAAGTCCTGATACTGCATAAGTTAAATTATCTACTTCGCCGTAAGTTTTCTTGTAAGGATTAGCACTTACACTAATTTCTCTTGGAAGTATTGTATACACACTATTCTCAATGATTAGATTGTAATTATTACTATCAAGAGTACCTCTAGAGATTGTGTAGTCGCCCACATTCCTACCTTCTTCTCTAGTAATAGCACCGAAAATATATTCGCTTACAAAATCCTCTTTAGAAGAATAAGTAAGTTCAACATCGTCTCCATAAGTAGTAGTAATATTGTCTAGAGTAATATGTAATGTTTTAGGAGTGATTGTATAAGTATTTTTAACAAAAGTTATTTGATAATTATCATTAGAAAGAGTGCCGAGCGAAATATCATATACTCCTACATTCTCGCCATCTTCTCTAATTAGACTACCGCCAAGACTATCATTATTTAATAACTCTGTTACATACATTCCGCTCATATACATTTTGTATGTAAGAGGACTATCTTCTTGACCAAATTGTTTGGACATTTTATCGGCAATTATCATCAATTTCTTAGGAGCAATCTCGTACATATAATAATTATCTTTGAAATTAACATTGTAATTATCATTGCTATTTGCACCTGAAACATATGTAATATAATAAATACCTACATTCTCGCCACTGGTTCTATTCAAAGTAACTTCTACTTCATCGCCATCAATTAGACCTTCTAGGGTATATTCAATTACACCATCTTCACTACCATAAATTTTGCCTTGATTGGCTAGAGGTACTACATTTAATTGTGCTGGTAGAATTTCAAAAGTGCCAATTGTATCTACTATTCTATAATTGCCACCAGAAAGCACTATTTTGTATGAATATTTACCTACATTCTTTGGTTCAATTATATTATCAAAATTATCTAATGTAAATTTGACAGTACTAAGTACTTCACAAATATTATCTTCTTCATCTAGGAATGAATATTCTATTGTTTGTACTTGACCATTATAGATGGCAGTGATTGTATCTAATACTTGTACTCTCAATGCCTTTGGAAGAACAACTATTTCAATATAATCATGATTAATTACATAATTATTACTATTAGAAATAATTTCTACCGAATACGAGCCAGCATTTACAATATTTTCAATTATCTGACCATTTAATCTTCTATTTATAACATATTCAATATTTTCGTTATAAGGATTGCTTAAATTTAAGTTTATATCAATATTTTCTCCAGTATAAGTATATGAAGTCGTAATATCTTCAATGGTTATAGCCTTTGGAGTGATTTCTACATAGTACATTCCACTCTCATTCTGCAAGCCATTAGATATTACTATTATGTAATTACTATCATTACAAGTAATTGTATATAAATATTTGCCCACATTTCTCATAGTATCATAAGATACAACTAAATCGTCTAAATTTAGTCCGTAGTTATCTACAATACTATACTCAATAGCAATATCACTATTTGAGTATTCGTAAGTATTAGTTACATTTATATAAATATTTCTACTAACTATTTCTATTTCGCCTGAGTAATCACTTGCGACACCATCAGCCAATTGGAATTTAACATTCTCATTATTTGAAGTAAATGTATATAAATATTTGCCTACACAACCCCAAGCCTTTGTGCTATCTAATCTATCGATTGTAAATGTTATAAATCCAAGATTTGCAAAGTCTACATTATTTAGTGATACTAGAGAATATTCAATATTATAGTAATCAATATTATCTACACCATTAGTATTTGGCAAATATTCATAACTATTTGGAATATCAATAATTATAATTGCTGGTGTCATAGTTACAGTACCAGTCAAATCGTCACTTTCGTCTGAAATCTCAAATTTTGGATTGATTACAAAAGAGTAAGAGTATTCTCCCACACCAAACATATAGTCTACAATATTGCCTTCGCTATCTAATAAAGTTACACTTATGCCTACTAAATTTTCTAGTATTTCATTATTTTCGTTCTTATAAACATATCTAAATTGTTGATTGTTTCCATTGAATTCGTAATTTTTAACGATTTCAATTTTTATTTTGGTTTGTTTGATTTCAATATTTTCAAAAGTATATTCATATAATTCGTAATTACTATCCGAAGTCATAAACGATATAGAATATAGACCTTTGTTTTTCAATAAACATTCTGTCTTGTTGCCATCTAAAATAATATAACTAGTATATGAGAAAACATTATTTATGCTACATATTTCTACTTCGCCATCTATACCATATGCTAGCACTGTATAATCTAAACTTATAATATTGTCTGTATAATCGTACTGAGTTTTATTTAATCTGAAATATACTTTACTAACTTCTATTTCGCACTGACCAGTAGTATTTGTTAGATTATAGTTATTAGAATAATTTGAACTTAGTTCTAAAACATATGTATACTTACCAGCAACTAGATATGAAGTTTGAGTGTTATCATTAGCATTATAGTAAGTAACTATAACTTCATCAAGAGGAATAGAATTATCACTAAGTGCAAGTTCTATACTTTGTACTTGTTCGTTATATGTAAATGTATCTCTAATAATTTCTACACTTACATCTTTCTTAGCAATAGTAATCTCATCTATTGCAATTTTATTTGCTAGAGTATAATTATCGTTAATAATATTTAACACTGCAAAATATTTACCAGCACTCACAAGTTTAACTGGATTTAGACATTCAATATCTTCTACCAAATAATAACTAATTGTAATATTTGGAGCAAGATTGATAATTTCGTCATCATCTAAATTAGCAGTACCCAAATCAAATAAAACATTGTATTCATTGCCAGAGTAAATTAAATTATCAAAGCCCGAATATGTAATGCCACTAATTACTTTCTTACCTATCGTTACAAATAATTCATGACTATTTGCCACAAATAAATACTCTTCATCTTCAACGATATTCCAAACAACTCTATAAGTATCAGCATTGTAGAATTTGCCTACTAAATTTAAGTCGCTATCGTTATTATTATATTTTGCTACCAATTCATTATTGCTATTGTATACTTCTAGTTCTACAATTTTATTATCAAGAACTCTATCAGTTCTACCAAATACTTGTAGACTAGAAATTAAATTATTATAATTTGTATCCTCACTGCTCTCAAAAGTGTAATTACTATCAATTGAGATATCTACTATATATCTAAATTTAATATCTATAGATAATTGTTTGGAATAATCAAGAGAATATGAAGTTGCATAAGAGTCACTATTCAAACCTAGATATCTATCGTCCATAACTATATCGTAGAATTTGTATCCTTCTTCTGCAATATAAGATATAGTTACACTTTGTTTGTAATAAAGTGTGTATTCTGTCTTGCCTTCTTCGTAATATTCTTCATCGGCAATCTTGACACTTGTATATCTACCACCAATTAATTGTGGTAGTGTAAGAGTATAAAGAGTTGTATCATATTCAAATTCAGACATTGCTACTTGGTCACAAGTATTGCCCGCATCATCTATTGCTAGAACTAGTAATTTGTAAGTACCATTACTAAGTCCGCTAAGAGATATTGTATTAGTACCCGCTGACAAAGACACACAAGTGTTGTCTAGTAAATAATTACCTGCTTTATAATCTGTAAGAGATACAATTGCATAATACAATTTCTCTGGGCTTGCATGGGGTGTTGTATCCTTATCATACTCAATAGAGAAAGTCATTTGACTCTCGTATATAGCCGACTTCAAATCTTTGATAACTGGAGACTTAGGATTAGTATTATCTTTGGATATTGTCTCTTTGTAAATATTGCCTACATTATCGCTTACTTCTATAACATAGTCTTTATCATATTTTGCGTCAAAACTAAATGAATTATCATCACTTACATTAGTATGTGTTTCGCCATTAAATTTGACATATTTAATTCCACTGCAATTATCGTCAGTTACACTAAAATTAATTATTCTACCACCACTAGTTTGGGTGTCGTTACCAAAATTAATCTTAGGCGCTTTGATATCTGTAGTAGTTAGTATTATTTGAGGAGAATTAACTTCAAGCACTGCAAGGTTAGTTGCCGCAGAACCCGAGTAATATTGTTCAAAAGATACTTTAATGTTTGGGCTAGATATCTGACTGCCAGTAAATTCCAAACTCTCACTATCATTTATTTTGGCAATTGCTGAACAACTAGAAGTTGCAAGTTTAATTGTAAAATTAGGATTGCCAACAATATAACTTGGCAAAGTGATAGTTGTATCGACTGTATAACTTACGCTATTTTTTACTAGCCAACCACCAAAAGCCAAATATAATTTAGAACCTTCAAATTTTCTGCTTGCTGAAGCAGGTTTATTACTAGATGAAGTGTTAATTTTGACATTATAGTGATTGAGAGTATCACTTCCGTTATCATAAAGATTAATAACGGAATTCTTGTAATCATCATACTCTGCCCATGTTATACTCTCAGCATTAAAGCCTGTGCCACCGCTATGATTAATATTATCAAAACTAGCGGCATAAACTTCTTCTTGTTTGTTATTTACAAAAAGGAGGCCGGTTAGAGATAACATTAATGAAAGCATTATTATAAGTAATTTTGATTTCAAATTTTTCATACAAACATTTCCTCCTTTTTGAAAAATATCAAATCTATTTTCTGTGTATTTCTAATATTCAAAGTATTTGTCTCGACTGGGATTTCTTCTCCTTTCTTAATTGAATTAAGAACTGCTTGAGGAGAAGTTGTATCTATATCGGATATCTTCTCGGTTAGAGAATTTATTATAAATCTATAATTAATTCTAGCAGAAATTGGAACACTTATATTACCCTTACTAACATTGTAATTTTCATCAATCTGCATTGTTCTAAGTAGTCCGTCTATTGTGATAGTATAAGTTAATTTAATACTATCAAAGTTACCCGGCTCTTGAGAATCGCACATTTTTTTCATTAATTTCTTGTAATAATTATCTGCCGAACCATCTGTTGTAAGAGTAAGAGTAAATGAATAAATATCTCCACTAAGTGTCAAATCTTTAACACTAGTAATTGTTGATTTATTAATTACATAAGGAGAGAAACCATCGGCATCTACACCATAATTCTCTCTGTACCAACTAGCGTCTTTGGTATCACTCCAAGCATTAGTATAATTAGCATAGTCGCCCGAGAAATTACCTGCACCTTTGATTTGTTGATATTTAACTTTCCTAGTACCATTCTCTGTATAGAAGTAACTAAGCAGTGATACATTAGGGTCGATACCCATAATCTCTGAGCCTTTGTTCTTATTCTCAAATATCTTATTGCCAAGGAAATCTTGCTTGTACATTAATGCAACGCTTTGAGTTTGCTTACCTATTGGAGTATTTGCTACCACACTTCCGCCACCAAATATCTGATAACTATTAGCATGTCTTAGATTGTCATAAGCATAATTCAAGAAATTAATTGCAAATTTATCTACTGAGATTGTTATATTGTAATTCCCTTCTTCTTTAACAATTACGCCCACTTCTTCTTGTCCGCTTGTAGGATTGTAATAAGGAAGCACTGCCTTCAATTTAGGAGTACCCGACAATCCCTCAAAAGAGTATTTACCATCTTTGTCTGCAATTGTCTTACTCTTGCCAGCATACACTGTGGCATATGCTACTGCAAGTCCATTAGAAGTCTTAACAGTTCCAGTAATGCTATATAACTTAACTATTGTAATATTCTTGGTATCACTTCTAGTTACTACAAATTCGTTATTCTCGTTTGTGGGTTCAAAGTGGCAATTATCTTTGCTAAGAGCAATAAGAGTTTCGCCCTTTAGTCCTCGTAGTGTATATATACTCTCATTACATACTTCAACTTTGCTATTATTTATTTTGATAGTAATCTTACTATAATCTGATGCACTATTCAATCCGCTGAAATTAAGGACCACATCATAATCCAAGTTGGCTATAATTTGAGGAGTATAACCCTCAACATCAATAGTCTTAGGATTGTAACCATCAATTGCAATTGTAATTGTAGTTGCACTATCTAATCCTGCTATTTCAAATTTACCTTCGTCATCGCTTTCAACACTTTTGCCCGAAGTAGTTGTAATTGTAGCACCAGATAAAATTGTGTCTCCCGACTTTACTTTACCAGATACTTTGTATGTAGCACAGATATTTAGCGGAGATGGAGAACTAACTTCAATGCTTTCTCCAAAGTCATATCCTTCTTTCTCAAATACAAACAATGTAGAAGTTGTAAGTCCTATAATTTTGAATTTGCCATATTTATCTGTAGTAGCAGTATGACTGCCTGCAGTAACTGTTACACCGCCAAGTGCAATCTTGCCACCAATTTTTATAGTTCCCTCAACATCAAATTTGCTCATTACATTCAAATTATCTGCACCGCTAATATTTAGGTTATCAAAATTATATCCAGCAAGTTCAAATACTAGAGTTTGATTACCCGCAATATCTGTTATCTCGAAACTTCCATTCTCATTAGTCATTACAAATTTATCTAAATTAAGAATAGATACTTTAACTCCATTTAGAGGAATACCACAATTTGAAACCCTACCAGCAACCCTGTATGTAGCAGTTAAATTAATACTCTCAGTGTACTCATTTAGAACATATGAATTAATACTAAATCCATCAAGTTTGAATGTTACAGTGTCTCCAAGTGATAAATTTTGAATATTTGCAATTCCTAATTCATTTGAATATAAATTAGTGAATTTATTATTTACTAATACCTCCGCATTAGAGATTAATATATCTCCCGATACAACAGTTGCAACAACATCAAATGTTGCGATGTATTCAAGTTTAGAGTGTCCGTTGATTACACTAACACCACTAAATTTATAATTATTAAGACTAAGCGTAATATTATTACTATCTGTTAAGCCATCAATACTAAATTTGCCATTGATATCTGTAATAGTTGTGGCAGTACCGATTGTTACACTAACCCCTGCAATACCAAATGTACCAGATTTAATCACACCATCTACCTTATAAGTAGCAGAGTAATTAATATCTAATTTTTCATCGTATTTATCATTAACTCTACCACTATGACCAACTGGAGTAAATGTATACCCTTCTTTCTCAAGAGTAATTGTTCCTTCTTTGGTTACCAAACCGAAGAAATATACGCCATCTTTATTTGTTGTAGTTTTAACATTACCAATAGTTACTACCACATCACTCAGTGGAGTATTACCACAAGTAATTACGCCACCAAAACTATAACCGTTATTAGAGAAATCATAATTACCTCCAGTAAATACATTATAGTGTGATGGTTTAAGTGCAAGAGTGCTATCCATATCGTATAACAACGCATATTCGCCAGTAAGACCAGTGAAAGAATAAAATCCGTTATCATCTGTATAAGTAGATAGTGTTTCATTAGTATCTTTATTAACAAGAAGAATTTTAAAGTTATTCAAGACTTCCATTTCTTCATTGTCACCTTTCTTGCTAACACCACCTTGCAAAGAGTAAGTACCAGAAATATTCAATTCATCACTATGACTGATTGTAGTATTATCAAAAGTATACCATTCTTTAAAGTAAGTAATATTATTTTCGCCATACAAATTAGTTATTTCAAATTTGCCTAGACTATTAGTCTTGGTTGTAATATCATTAGCAGTTACGATTACATCTGCAATATGATTACTTCCGCAACTAACAACTCCACTAATATTATAACTAAGACCCACTAGCACACTTGTATTATCTTTGGATAATGTAATAGTTAATGGATTGTAATTATCGCAAGTAATTGTAATTTGAGGATTGCCATAGATATTATTTAGTTGGAAAGTTCCATCGCTTAGTACATCAATTGTGCTATTATTGAAAGTTACTTTAGCATTATTAAGTGCTATATCTCCCGATTTAACAGTTCCCAAAACATTATATAATTCGTAACCTACAATTTCTAGTTCTCTACTGAAGTAATTACAAGAATATGAATTATTAAATTTATATCCATCTTTGGATACTTGGAAAGTATAGTCGCCATACATATTAGTTATTTGAAGTATACCTTCTGAATTAGTCTTTAATTGCTTGTCTGCAATTACTACACTTACATCATCAAGACCTTCGCTATCGGCAAACACACACAAATCTAAGTCGTAATATTTTTTGCAATCAATTACAATGTTTTCTCTATTATTTATTTCTATCTCTTGCGGGCAGAAGTAACTTTCGCTAGATACTAGTACTTTATCTCCAAACTTAATATCATTTAGAGCAAATCTACCCATATTATCCATAATAATATTATTGCCATTGCAAGTAAGAGTAACTTCACTTGTATTCTGACCAATATCTAGATTAACTCTTCCACTTACCTTGGTTGTAGCAGATAATCGAATGTTATTATTGCTAACACTTGCAGTTACATTAGCAATAGTATATCCATCACTAGTAGCAGAGATATTATGCTCACCATATAATTTTGTAAATGTGAAAGTTCCGTCTGACGACCTAACTTCTTTGTTGCCACATTTAATTACAACACCACTTAATTTAGTATTGCCACAATAAACACTTCCAGTTAAATCGTAATATTTCTTACAATCGAAAATAATTTTTTGTAATTCGCTATCAAGTATTCTATTTGCATTAGATATATAATAATCATCACAAGCAAGAGAAATAGTTGAGCCCGGTTCTACACTAGAAGCCACGAAAGTAAAGTCATCTTCAATCTTTGTTTTTAGCCCATTAACTTTTAGAGTGAAATCACTTGGACTTGCATCTTTGGTATCAATATTTATTTTGCCAGAAATATCTGTAATACCAGATATTGTAACCCCATCTTCTTTGTCAATTGTAAATGATTGTTTGAAGAAATTAAATCCACTCTTCTCGGCTGTAACCTTAACCTGACCAGCAAGATTAGGAAGATAGAATTCTCCATAGTCATTTGACTTCGTTTTGAATTCTCCGTTCTCACTAGTGGCTGTAATATCTACGCCAGAGACAACAACATTGTTATTTTTTACCACACCAGATTTATCAAAAAGTTTGTAACCTCTGAAATTAACATCAGATGAAATACTACTAACAAATACCAAGTCTGCCCCAAATAAATAACCCTCTTTGCTAGCAGTGACTTGAACTACTTTGTTAATCCCAGTAAATTTGAAGTAACCACTTTCATTAGTCTCAGTAGAACTAATACCACAATCAACGGTTGCTCCTTCCAGCGCTTTGCCATCGGCATAAACATATCCACTGAATGAAAATTCTGGAACACTAGTTTTGGCAAAAAGCAATCCTTCTAGCAGTGAACAACCGCTAAGCAAGACTGACACCATCAATACATATAAAATTTGCCACCAATTCTTTTTTGACATATCTTCTCCTGGTATTAAAATTTTACAAGCACACTCAAGTTTTGCGAAATCTTGTAAAATTAATTTACATAGTAAATTATACTAGAATTTTTTTAAAATTGCAATATAATTTTTTGAACCATTTTCTGAGAGAACAATTCTACTCGGAGTATACCAGTGACGCCACTCTCACTTCTGTAGAATGTGAGAATTTAGTGCGTTAAAATCATTGATATATATTTGTTATTGTGTTATAATCGTGGTAAGTGGAGATAAACTTATGGAAGATTATAGAAAAGTAATTGCTAGCAATATAAGCGAACTAAGAAAAGAAAAGAAAATGACCCAATCTGAACTTGCAGAAAAATTACACTATTCAGACAAAGCAATTTCCAGATGGGAGAGAGGCGACACAATGCCTTCTATTGAAGTTTTGTGCGAACTATGCGAATTGTTTGGCGTAGATCTTACTTATCTAGTTAGTACAGACAATACATCAAAGAAGAAAGCAATTGTAAGCCATGCGACCATTGGTAATAGAGTAACTATTATGCTTCTTGCAATATCTTTTGTGTGGTTACTTTCTACTTGCATTTATGTGTATTCAGGTTTACAATGGGGAAGTTCGCCTTGGATAATATTTTTGTGGGCAGTGCCAGTAACAGCAGTTACTGCAGATGTTTTTAATTGTATTTGGGGCAAGAAAATTTACTCAATTATTACACGAACAGCATTTATTTGGTCACTACTTACTTGCTTCTATATACAGTTCTTATCACTTAATATTTGGCTAATATTTTTACTTGGCATACCTATGCAAGCATGTATAATATTGTGGTGTAAATTGAAATAGAATATAAATAAAGTTTTTTAAAAATATTAAAAATAAAAAATTTGAGTTTCAAATGAAAAACAGTCTTGCCTTAATACGCTTAATCATTCGGACATTATTTTGGCAGTTGTCATTGCATCAATAATAATATAACAAACTTAATAATTATCAGTAAACAAAATAATAATTAGAAGTAACTAAAAGTTATTACAATAACATTATACTCACAAAAAAACTGTAAAGATTTTAGATTAAATCTTTACAGTTTTTCTTTTGCCTTTTCACATCGTAAGTATAAGTCTTCCCAGCAAACTTAATAAGCGTGGTTAATCATAGACTTTGTTCCTTGCCAAACGGTATTTATTAGTTCATTTGGGTCATACCCAAATTTGGAAAGTTTTTTGCACAAAAGCGAAAAATAACCTTTCGTAAATTCATCTTCATTCATTGGAAGCAAAGTTCCATCTAAATCAAATATTGCCGCTTTTAACATTTTCTCCTCTTAGTTATAGTCATACAGCAATTAATCCATATTCAAATCAAAGTCACTATTATCGAAGATGGGATATTGTCCTTGCCAGAATTTATTTTCATTAACAAACGCTTCCATTTGGGAGTATTGTTTTTCTAATTTCTTTAGGGATACTGCTCTATATATTCTATGAGTTAGTTCTCCTTGTTTTCTTACCTTATTTAGCATCTCTACTTCATCTATAAATACAGGCATATGTTTAGATTTGATATAAGTTATTGTATCATCGTCCCAATCTTTGTATTGAGCCAAATCCCTAAATTCATTCTTTTCATGGAAATCTGAACCACCAGTAAATACAACTTTATTTAGGAATTTATGTCTACTACACACTCTATTTACTATCTCCATTCCTTTCTTCTTCATTCCTAGGCATCTAGTTTCTACACCATCAAGACCATAATCGAATAAAGTAGCAAGTGCATGCTCGGGGTGACGCATTCTCTCAAAATTTTTCTCTGGGTGAGCAAGAACACATAGCCCACCCGCTTCGTGAGCAGCCTGAATTGTATAAAGAGCATCAAGATTAAGTCTAGCCGATTCCCTTATCTCTTGGCAGAGATTTGCTGCCTCTTCTGGGCTGGAAAACAACCCTGGATAATACTGCTCAAAGAAATTATAAATATCCCTCTTATCTATTGAAGAATATCCCGGAACTATTTGCCTTTTGTTCCTTACATATTCTCTTACTTGATTTTCATCTAGTGCCACACTTTTGAGTTTTGCTATTTCAATCAAAACGCCATAATCATAAGATATATCGTTAGTGTGTTTTATTTGCATAAGCCTATTGAATAAATTATCTTTTTGTAGTATTGGAGAGTATACAAGCATGTGGATTTTGGAAGGATTACCCTTTCTATTCAATCCGTCGGAGTGATTAATTCTACAAGTAACTTCAACACCCGGAATATACTTAGTATTTTTCATTTTGTGATAAGCAAGCAAAGGATTAAGACCTTTGGACTCTAGATATTTACGAATATACTCCATATTATTGTGGTCGGTAGTTGAGAAATATTCCAACTTCATGCGTTCTGCTCTATCTAATAATTCTTCAAAGTCACATTCTCCATCTGTAGAGAATTTGGTATGGCAATGTACTTCAGACAATGCACTATTATTTTTCCCCATAATTATTACCCCATAAAATAATTTTACTTATAATATTATATCACATAGAGAATAGCAATTCAATAGCAAGCACAAAGAAAGACCCGAAAAAATACAAGGTTAATTTTTATGAAAATAGTTATAAATATTAGATGCAAGCACATCTCCAATACCCGGAGTTTGAGACAATTCTTGTATAGTTGCATTCTTGATATTATCTATTGATTTGAAGCGGTCAAATAGAATATTAACTTTCTTACTTCCTATCAAGTCTATTTTGGTTAGTTCAGAAGTAACAGCATCTTTACGCCTTAGCGATTTCTGAAAGGTTATAGCAAATCTATGGCTTTCGTCTCTCACATTTTGAAGAAGTTTTAGTGCAAAGTTATCTTTGGAAAGTATTACTTTATTGCCATCGACCAGATAAATCTCTTCTTCTCTCTTGGCAAGGGATATCATATCAATATCTTCCCCACACTCTGAAATTGCATTTTTTGCAAAGGTTAATTGGATAATGCCACCATCAATTAGGATTAAATCGGGGCGTTCTGCAAAACTAACATCACTCGCCTTGTGCAATTCTTGAATTCTTCTAGTAAGTACATCGTGCATATTTCTAAAGTCATTCTGACCCGAGATATCAATTTTAAATTTCCTATACATTTTCTTGGCAGGCACACCATTAATAAATACAACCATGCTTGCAACTGTATTTGTTCCACCTAAGTTACTTATATCATAACCTTCTATTCTCTTTGGCAAACAAGTAAGTCCGCATACTTTCTGCAAAGTATTAATAGCACCCATTGTTTTCAATTCGTAGAGTTTATCTTTCTCAATTGATTTGGATAAATACTCGCTAGCATTATCGTTAGCCATTTTAACAAGCCTATTATATATTCCTCTTGCACCAGAATATACTGCAATTTTCTTGCCAGCGAATTTACTTAGCCAAGTATTTAATTCTTCATCAATTTCCTCCAGCACCACGCCTTTGGGCACAATTTTATTTGACATATAATATTGCGTGATGAAATTGACCAAGATATCGTGCTTATCTATACTTGCATCAATTACATTATAATTAGTAAGACCTATCATCTTGGTTCCTCTAATACACGCAACTGACACAACCGCCGAATTACCATTCTCTGCAAAGCCAAATATATCCAAGTCACATTCTTTATTAAGTCCCGTTACATTACAAGCATCAATATTATCTATAGACTTAATGCTCTCTCTTAGTTCTATTGCTTTCTCAAACATTTCCATTTCGGCATATGTCTGCATCTTAGTTGTTAGTATTTCTTTGGCTTCAATTAGATTACCTTTCAGAAAATTAATAACCCTATTTACTTCTTCTCTATATTCTTCTTTGGTGCATCTATTAGTACAAGGGGCTAAGCAAGTATGAATGTGATAATTTAAACATTCTCTCTTTTGCGGCCTACTAAGATTAAGTGAACAGTCTCTTAATTTAAAAGTATTATTTATTATCTTGTATAGAGTATTTGCATTAATTCTATTAAAGTATGGACCAAAGTACAACGCTCCATCATTTTTGATTTTCCTTGTAACTAGCACTTGTGGATAATCTGATTTGATATCTATTTTGATATAAGGGAAAGCCTTGCCATCTTTAAGAAGAATATTATAGAATGGCTGATGTTTATGAATAAGATTACTTTCTAGATTAAGCGCTTCGAGTTCGGATAAAGTGATAATGTATTCAAAATCATATACATTATCCACCATCGTTTGCACCTTAGGCAATTTCTGCGTATTTAGAAAATAAGAAGACACTCTATTTTTTAAATTCTTTGCCTTGCCAATATATATAATATTGCCATACATATCTAGCATCTTATATACACCTGGCAGACCGGGCAGGGCATGTACCTTCTCTTTTATTCTACTCATTATTTGTTCATTCATATTTTACCAGTCTTGTTTCTTCCTTGTTCTATCTTTCACATCATCATAATAGTCAAAGTATTTATCTTTGAAATTAGAATTCTCGCCTTTTAATTTCTGCAATTCTTCTACAGTAAAATCACTGATAGAAAATTCTTCCATACTCTCGGCTAATTTCATCAAGTCTCTTTCGTTCATAATTTTATTATCCTTATATAAAGTATTTAAGTCAAAAGCCACATCCTCAACCTTGTCTTTGCAAGCAATGTCTCTACTTCTATTTACAAACATATCCCCCTGCGTCCCTCGAGGATATGTATCCTCTCACGCCGAGGGCGATCACAAAACACATCTTCAACCTTGTCTTTGCAAGCAAACAAGCGTTTCGATGTGTTTTGTGTATGAAAACATATCATACCCAATAATGTCAGTAACTTTATATTTATTGTCAGAAATTAATTGTTTAATGTCACGCAATGCACTCTTTGGGTTACAACTCATATAGACAATCGTTTTAATATTTAGTGTTTTCAAATGTTTAATTAGACTACTTTCCATGCCATTTCTAGCGGGGTCTACAAAACATACCAGATTATCGCCTTTGAGATTATTTACCGCATTTTCACATTTATCTGCAATAAATTTAATATTGCCTACATTATTATTTTTTGCCATATGTACAGCATTACTTATAGCCTTAGGATTTTCTTCTACAGCAACAACACTATTTGCTACTTTACCAAACATTATAGATGTAATACCAATACCACAATACAAATCTAGTACATTAGTATTATTGTCTATTCTCAAGAGTTCTAATGCTTTCTTATACATTTTCTCTGCAATGTTTAGATTTACTTGCAAGAATGATGAGGGCTCTAGGCTTACATCTACACCGCAGAAATTGAAAGTTAAATATTTCTCTCCCGCAACAAATTTAAAGACTTTATCAAAAACTGCTCTATCTGTTCTTCTATTAATATTTAGATAGAAAGAAACTTTATTGAATTTCTCGCTAAGTTTATCATAAAGCCACATTCTACCGGGGAAGTTATCTGTAATCACACAAAGAGTGAGTTGCAAACAATTATTTACACATCTAGCATGAGCGTATCTAAGAACCCCTTGACCTTCGTGATAACCTCTTATCTTAAATCTAGATATATATTCTCTAAGTATTACAATTAGCGTATAAGACCAATCTCCATTAAGAATACAACCGTCAATATCTGTAACTCTAGTACTACCTTCCTCAAAGAAACCCATTATAGTTTTACCTTTAAGTTGTGTAAAAGCTAGTTGTAATTTATTTCTATATTTATAAGGATAGTAATTAGTAACTATATTCTGAGTACTACAAATATCTTTAAATAGATTATCCAAATACTTCTGTTTCTCTGCGATTGTTTCTTCGTAACTCATTTGGTCAATAACACAACCGCCACACAAGTTACTTACTTTGCATTTCATTACCATTTACCTCCTTTGCTTATCTTTGGTGGCTTGGGTGGTTTAACTTTTGGAGTTTCCACTACCACTTTATTATCTTTATTTCTGTAATCCGTATAATTACCATCGTAGGTTTTGAGTTTACAATCTTTAATTTCTAATATTTTATTTGCTACACTATCTATAAAATATCTATCGTGAGAAACAAATAAAATATTACCCTTGAATTCTTGCATTGCAAGTTCCAAAGTCTCTCTAGTAAATATATCTATATGATTTGTTGGTTCGTCAAATATGAATGTATTTATTTTATTTTCTAGCATACAAGCAATTTTAATTCTAACTTTTTCGCCACCACTTAATTTGCCAACCATTTTATCTATATCGTTTTGGAAGAAAAAGTATTTAGCAAGTAATCTTCTTGCACCCTCTTCTTTAAGTGATGTATGTGATGTAACATATTCAAGAATAGTATCTTTATCATTCTCGAAAGTAAGCAATTGAGGAAGATATCCAATCTTGATACTATTTCCAATTCGGATAGTACCCATATAGTCTTTAATCTCGCCCATTATACATTTAATAAGAGAAGATTTACCCGTTCCATTATTTGCAACTAGCGCTATCTTTTCTCCTGCTCGCATTTGGAAATTTGCGTTATCAAATAAAATCTTATCCCCTAGTATTAATGAGAAATCTTTGATTTCAAATACAATATCCGAACCTCTATCTGCCCTGGTCATATTTATAGGCAAATTTTTATTTTCTTTAGGCTTAGCAATAGCATTTTCTTCCATCGCATCAATTCTTTTTTGAATAGCCTTGGCTCTTCTGAACATACTTGGATTATCTGCCTTCTCGCCCCATTCATATAGTCTTTTTACAGCACTTCTTAATTGTTCTAATTTCTTCTGTTCGTTCTTGTATTGTTCAAATTCTTTGAGTTCTTTATCCTCTTTGGCCTTAGTATAACTAGAATAGTTGCCAACATATCTATCGCCATCTTCTACATCAATTACAATTTTGGCTATTCTATCCAAGAAATATCTATCGTGAGAAACCACAATCAAAGCACCTTTATATTTCTGCAAATATCCCTCTAGCCACTCTATTCTCTCTATATCTAGATGATTAGTAGGCTCATCAAGCAATAAAATATCTGGGCTAGATAATAAAATTTTGGCAAACTGCACCAAAGTCTTCTCTCCACCACTTAAATGATTATATTCTCTATCTACTAATTTATTTATCTTCAAGCCATTTACTACATATGCAATATTTTGCTCTACATCATATCCGCCATCGGCTATAAATTTCTCTAATGCATCACTATACTTACTTACTAATTTATCTAATTCATCTCCACTTAAATTAGCCATTCTATTCTGCATATTTTCAAGTGCTTGCAATCTAGAATTAAATATTTCAAATGGTTCTTGCAATATATCTCTTACAATTCTACTATCTTCTCTATCTGCCGATGTTTGGTCTAGCATGGATAATGTCAATCCTCTGCCAATTATTACACTTCCGCTAGTTGCAGTTTCTTTGCCCGCAATTATTTTAAGAAGAGTGCTTTTGCCACAACCATTTCTACCCACCAAGGCTAGCCTATCTAGAGTATTTAACGAAAAAGATATTGGCGGGAAAATCTCTCCAAATCCAAAATCTTTAGTAACTTTAGTAACATCAATTAGCATTATTTCTTCCACCCAAATAATATTTTCTATAGGATTATACCACAAATACAAATATTATCCAACAGCAAAATTAAAAAAGACTATTATTTTCACCAACTAAATTTTTTTCATAAAATTTCTAAAGCCCTTACTTTTTTTAATTTAACACATCTTTATATACAAAAAGCACATATTTTCCATAACCAACCATACAACCAAAACAAAAAAATTGCAAGATTATTAAATCCTGCAATTTCTAATTAGATTATACATCTTTAAAAAGTTTGCTCAAAATAGGTTTTGAAACTTCTATAAGGAAGAAACCCAAAATATTTATACCGAACACAATCAAAAATTGAGATACGGATATAATTGAAAGCCCGAATACAAAACCAACCGGGGTGAGAAAAACAATTAATTGAATAAGCAACAAAATCAAAGTAGAGATATTCATTACCTTATTGTTAAATAAACCTTTTTTGAAACTAAAATCCTTAAGTTCCTTACAATTGTATGTGAAAATGTATTCATTGATAACAATTGATAAAAGGGTGAGAGTCTGAGCAGATGCATAACCAATATATTTATTTGCAAAAATAAACACTGCAATTGAAAGTCCAGTTTCAATTAAGGCCGAAACTACAATACTTGAAATCATAAAAGGTGTAAATACTCGCCTTGTTAATCCAAAAGGTTTTTGCTTCATACTATCTTTGCTGTCTTTTTCAAATGCAAGTGCAATTGACGGAATTGTATCAGCAACTAGATCAATATACAAAATATGAATTGGCGAAATAATGTCCTTCATCATAAACATGCCAATCAGAATTAAAAATATTTCAGCAAAGTTCGAAGACAAGTTGTAAAGGATTGTTCGAATAACATTGTTATAAATTCTTCTACCTTCTTCAACAGCCGTTACAATCGTTGAAAAGCTGTCGTCCATTAATATTATATCGGCAACATTTTTTGTAACATCTGTTCCCGACCTCCCCATTCCAACACCGACATGTGCAAGCTTTAGTGCAGGTGCATCATTGACACCATCACCTGTCATTGCAACGACTTTCCCGCCTGCCTGGAATGCACGAACAATTCTAACCTTGTGGTCAGGAGTAACTCTTGCAAATACAGTGTACTTTTTCACAAAAGATACAAGCTCGTCATCAGTAAGACTATCGATTGCAGAACCCTCAATTGCTTGTGAGTTGTTTTGGGCAATACCTACATCTTTTGCAACTGCAAGTGCAGTTGCCAAACTATCGCCAGTAATCATGACTGGTTTTATATTTGCTTGTTTGCATTTATCAACCGCTTCTTTAACGCCATCTTTTGATGGGTCAACCAAACCAACAATACCAACAAGCACCAAATCATTTTCATTAAATTCAGATCTTGTTTCAATCGGTTTATAGGCTAGAGCCAATACTTTGTAAGCTTTTTTGCTCATTGCTTTTTCTTTCCGAAGATATTTATTTTTAACGGCTGATGTTATTTTAAAAATCTTACCATTCTTTAAGAACCTATTGCAATGCTTAATGACTTCACTATATCCACCCTTTGTAAGCACCCAAGATTTTCCGTCAAAATCATTTAGAGTCGTCATCATTTTTCTAGTTGAATCAAACGGAATTTCGTCAAGTCTAACATGTTCACTTTTTATGTGTTCAATATTATAACCAAGATTGTATAAATACTTACTTAAAGCAATTTCAACAGGATCGCCCATAAATTCCCCATTGCTTTTACTATCAGATACAGTGTCATTACACAACCCCAAAATATGGTTGCAAATATCAAGTTCTTGATAGTCCTTTTTTACATCAACATATTGCTTTTCGTTTGCAAAAATTTCAACCAGCGTCATTTGGTTTGTGGTGATTGTTCCGGTTTTATCAGAACAAATAATTTGTGTTGAACCCAATGTTTCAATGGCTGAAAGTTGTTTTACAACAGTTTTCTTCTTTGCCATTTGCTCAACACCAATGGTGAGTGTTGCTGTGATTGAAATCGGTAGAACTTCTGGAACAGACGCAAGTATCATCGAAATACAAAGCATAATAATTGAAAGTGTATCTTTTTTCAAAACTAAACCATAACAAAGAGTGGTTGCCACTAAGATACAGGCAATAGCAGTGATAAATCCACTTACTTTTTTAATCTTCATTTGGAGCGGGGTCAATGTCTCTTCTTTCTTATCAAGAGCACCTGCTATCTTGCCAAGTTCTGTATCCATACCTGTAAAAATTACAACCGCTTCCGCTCTGCCGTTAACAATACTTGTGCCAGAAAACAGAATATTTGATTGGTCTTGAATAAGTTTATTACCAGTCAAAACTTCGTCAAACTTTTCAACTGACAAACTTTCACCAGTAAGCACCGATTCGTCAACTTTTAAGCTGACCGCTTCCAAAATTCTTGCATCGGCAGGCACTTTGTCACCCGCATCAAGACTAATTATATCACCAACAACAAGTTCGCTAGTGTCAATTTCATTCCACACACCATTTCTTTTGACTTGAACTTTTGACGATGTCATGGTTTTTAGCGAATTAATCGCATTTTCTGATTTCATTTCTTGAATAAAGCCCATTATTGCGTTTATTAACACACATGAAAAAATTACAATTGCCTCAATAATACTTTCATGATTCACAATTGAATAAATCAATGAAACTATGCCAACCAAAATTAATAGCAAAATCATCATATTTGCAAACTGGCTGAAAAATATCTTTATTGGCTTTCTTTTGTTTTTTTCTTTCAAGATGTTTTTACCATCTTCTAATAGTCTTTCACTGGCCTCTTCAGATGTAAGTCCGTTTGTAGTACTTTCAATCGCATCAAAAACTTCTTGTTTCTCCATTTGATAAAATAATTTCATTTACCTTTCTCCAATAATAATATTTCACGCCCCCAAGTGCAAGAGCCCATCTGTCCCGCCGCAAAGCAAATTCGATTTTATTAGTCTTCTTTCTTATTATTTTCTGACACATTATTTTCAATAGATATCTTATTCTCTTTGTCTACATGAGTAACCTTAATATCTTTGCTATCTATTACAATTCTCTCTTTGGTCTCCACACCATCAGACTTGTTATCTTTATTATTAGTAATATCTATAGTTTGAGTATTTGGTGCCGAATTGTTTTTTCCTTTGGATTTATTAATAAATCTCTTGACAATAGACCATATAATGACTGCCAAAATAAATACTAGGAAAATTATAAATAATATAGTTGTAAATTGAGGGAACACAGCACAGACTGTTACAATTACAAGCCCAGCAACCATATTGCCAAGCACACAAGATAGAACTGTTTGCCAGAAATTAAGTCCAATAGCTACCGCAACACAAGTGCCTGTCCAAACACCTGTAAGAGGAAGTGGAACTGCCACAAATCCAAAAACGAATAGTGCCTTAGCCCAAATCTTCTTAGTTGCAGATTTCTCGTCTTTGGTTTTCTCATTTATGCTAGTTGAGTGGTTCTTAACTTTCTCGTCTATCATGTGACCAATTTTTCTAAATAACTTAGTTCTCTTCAGCCAATTAACAATAGGCTTAAATATAAGTGCTATAATTGGCACAACTAAGCAACTACCCAGCATTGCAAGTAAGAATGATTGTGTTCCGTTTAAAGCATGTTCTCCCCAGAAATCTGTACTCATTCCAACAGGTATTCCACCCTTTAACTCAATTAGCGGAAACATACTAATTATAACTGTGGCCATGCCCGAATGCGTGCCAAAAATACTCACAAAAAAATGACCAAGTGCATTTATCATAAATAACTCCAAAATAATATAACTCGTTTTTAATTTTATCATAATATTGGTCTTTCCGCAATTAATTTATATCAATTACACCTAAGACATATCAATTTGGTTGGAGAAAAACATAAATAATAGTATTATATTCGTAAATTGCAAAGTATTTGCAATTAGACTTAAGATACAGGAGTTATATATGAAAGGAGTTATATTATGTGGCGGTCTTGCCACAAGATTCTTGCCGATTACCAAGAGTGTGCCTAAGGAAATGTTACCAATACTTAATCGTCCCGCTATCGATTATATCGTTAGGGACTTTAGAAGCAATGGAATTAAAGACATACTTATAATAATTGGCAGAAACAAAGAATGTTTGGAGACATATTACGATAGAAATATTGAATTAGAGGATAGACTAGACGAGAGCCACAAATTTGAACTGCTTGATGAACAGAAAGATTTGTACACAGGAGTTAATATTACATTTGTGCGTCAGATTTATGCCAAGGGCACTGGATATGCCGTAAGCATTGCCAAGAACTTTGTAGGGAATGAACCATTTATTTTATCATATCCAGATGAAATATTGATAGGAAGAAGTTTTGCAAAACAATTAATAGAAGAATTTGATAAGACTAATTGTAATATACTTCCTCTTAGAGAAGTTCCAATTGAACTTAGCAATAGATATGGCATGGTTGATTACAGAGATAATAATGGAAGAATGGAAATTACAAATATTATAGAGAAACCAGAGCCTAGCAATTCCCCTAGCAATATTAGTTATACAGGTGGAGGAATCTTCAAATCGGATATATTTGAAGCAATTGATAAATGTGAATTACACAGCAATGGTGAAATATATCTAACAGATGCATTCAATTTCTTGATGGCAAGAAATGAAGTTTGTGGCAAAATAATTGAGGGCGAGCGAATTGATTTTGGCAATCCACTTGGATTTGTAGAAGGAAATATTGTTGCAGCACTTAATGAGCCTAAATATCGCAAAGACATAATAGACTTTATGAGAACAACTCTAGATAATTTGGAATAATTCAAAGTTAAAATTAAAGACACAAAGACATATCACTAAAATGTTAAAGATATAAAAAAAAGACATATTACTATAAGTAATTTAATTTACTAAGTAGTCAATATGTCTTTTTTTTATAGTCACTATTTTATCATGCAGTAATATTCATTTTGTTATACAAAGTAACAAATGGATTAGGATAACTTGTATCTGCAATAGAATTATCAGTAGTATAATAGTACTCAGCGTCAGCATTTTTATTATCTACTCTATTTTGATAATAATTACACAATGCATTATAATAATTAACTGCTTGGTCTAATTCAGCAATACCCGTAACTGTAGTTGGAACACCTAATTTATGAAGTATTAGAAGACTTAGTCGTCTAGTTAGTAGCACTCTCATAATTGGCTTATTATCTTGATAGTCTTCCAATAATTTATCTATTTCTACGGCAATATCACTTGTCAAACTAGAACTTCCACCACTTACAGAATTTGTTTTATTCTCAATCTCTGTGCTTATAGAAGATATTTCACTCAAAGAAGCATTGTAATTACTATAGTAATTTGTATTGTCATTAAGTGTTTCATTATCTAGCGCTATCGCTTGTGTACAATTAGCAATTATGTCATTGATTAATATTTTCTGTTCTCTAGTATTTGCATCATCAGCACTACTTATAGTTTCTTTTACTCTATCTAGATAACTATTCATAAGGTTAGTAATCTCTGCTCTTTTGATTAACAAACTATTGCCAGTATAACCAGTACTATCTGAATATGTTGGGATATATACACATTCATTATCTGTATTGTATGCAATATCATCAAATGCAGTACCACCAGTCTTAGTGTTAAATGCTAATAAATCTAGATTTGAGCCAATTTCTAGTGCAACATTATTAATATCGTATGTTTTGCCACTATTTAATTTGACTAGAGTATTTACATAATTTAATTCTCTCTGCCAAGACATTATTTTATCATTAGTTGCAATTTCATTTATAGTACTTTGAATTGATGTAATCAAGTTATTAAATGCAACCTTCTCTTTCTCATCAAAAGTCTGCAAATCTGGATTTGTAGGAATACCTGTCACTTCTACTTTAGCGATATCAAATATGCCAGAAATCAAATTACCAATAATTTGTCTTGTAATAAATTTAGAGTTAGTAGAAAGAGTAGTATTTACTTTGTCGGTGTATTTATATATACCACTTGTCAATTGATAACTATAAGCAATACTATCCAATTTTGCACCCAATTTATTTAATGCTATTTTATTTTCATTTAATTTATTTTGAATTTCTGTATCTGTTCCGGTTGGGAATTCTAGCAAATTGCCACTAATTTCCAATTCAGATAAAGTCTGCATATGAGTTAATTCTTTCTTGAAACTAATATTTGTAATATTATTTACATCTTCAATATTTAACTTGATACTATCTAATGCTGTTGATACATAACTAGCAATATTATTATCAAAAGAAGAAATTACACTTGCTTTCACTTGTGGAATTGCGCTACCTAGTACTAGTCTTAAATCATTGCTTAAAATAATATATGATTGTCTAATAGTATCACTCTCGTCAATATCCGAAGTCGTTGGGTCATCGGCTACCGAATACCCCAAAATTACATTATCTAATTGCTTGCCAATAGAAACCAAATTCTCTTTAACTTTGTAATCTCCCTCGTCAGCAAATTTGATATCCATTAGGCTAGACAAGTGGTCAAATTCTATCTTCCAGAAATTATCTAAATTCTTGCCTAGCAAATATTCACTATTTAATCTTGATGCAATATTATCTATTACTTCATTAATAGCCCTACTAACATCATCGGTTGGGGTCTTGGTCTTAATATCTTTGATAGCAAAAGATACAATTGAGAATATCTCATCTTGAGGAATTGTATAACTATTAGAAATATTATCCAAATCTTCTGCTAGTACTTTAGCATCGTTAATAGAATTTAATTTTGAAGAATTCTCGGCAATATTTTTCAAATTCTTATAATATACAAATTCGTTCTGCCAAAATTTGCTATCTAGTCTAACTTTATCTTTGGTTGCACTCAAATTCAAATTGCCTTTGACTGCTACGAATAATTCGTAAATTTTATCATTTAATACTTGTGGTTTGGAAGTATCTGTGCCGTCATTATACTCATAAGAACTACCCAAAATACCATCTTGAACAATATCTAGTGCGGTGGTCATAAATTTGATAGTAGTGTCTCCTCCCATTAGAGTAGTGTGTTTGGCACTATCTAGACCTTCTCCAAGTGCGATAGTTACATCAAAGTCTCCCGATTGCAACATATCATAAATTTCTATTACAAGAGGTGCAACATTGCTTAATTCATAAGACCAAAATTTATTTTCACTATCGTACTTATGTCTAGAATAAATTAGATTATCTTTCATGTCTTTTAGCACAGTAGTTACTTTGTGTAGATTTGTGTCGCTAATATCATTTTTGATAGTTGTATCTGCATAATCAAGCAGACTTAAGAACAAACTGACTGTGCCAGAGTAAGAGTAATTATTCTCGTCAATTGTCTTGGTTGTTACTGCACCAAATAGAACTGTACTTTCCAAGATATCTAGTGATTTGCCTAGATTATCAAATACACCTTGTTCCATTCTAATATTAATAGAAGTGCCTTGTCTTAAATCCTTACCCTCTACAACATCGCCTAGTATTCCAGCATTTACATCTCTTAATTGCGTGATACCCGAGGCAATTTTCTTCATTTCTTCGTCCCATCTATCTACTTTGGAGATATTTTCTACAAATTCATTAAGTAGATAATTTTCCAAATCATTTGGAAGCAGACCAACTAGAACTTCTTGTAATTTATCTACGGCATAATCTATTAAATTTTTGTAAGTCTCTTGATTGACAATTCCAGATACTTTAACTGTTTGTAATAATCTACCAAGAGGTTCCAAAGACCTAGTTGTAAGATAAATATTTGAAGATGTATCAATAGTTTTGGCTACGCTTACAGCCTCTTTAACAAAATTAGAAACTGATGTTTTGATGTCTTCGATTGTTTGTGTGTACGCATTCTCTACATAACCATAATTGATGGATTGTTCCAAGAAATTAAGTCCGATATTTAGAATATACGGCATGGTAATACTAACTGTTTGAAGAGAAAATAATTTGCTTGTGAATACACTGCCAAAGTCTTCGTCTAAACCCTGCAAAATTGCAATTGGATCACTAAAATCATTATGAATAAATTTGATAAGCAAACCTTGTTGATTAAGATAAGATGCAAGGTCTATTATTTTGACTGTCTCATCAAAGACATTAATATCTTTTGATTTTGCTAATTCCTTGATGGCATTAATTGCTAGATTATTGATAACTTGGTTATCAGATATTTGGGTGTTATTATTTATAACTATAGAACACGCAACAGGAATAATATAATCGGCTACACAATCAACCAAATTTACTTTCTTAGCAAATTCCAATAATTCACTACTATCATTTAGTAATGCATTTAATTGTTCTTGTGTAAGAGTAGTAATTGAGCCGTTTTTTGTATATTCTTTGTATTTACCCATCAAATTATCTGCTTTGACAATAGTCTTGGCAAGGCTAGTAATATCACTACGAAGATTAACTCTCTTATTATTAATAGTCTTAGATGTAAGCAAATCAAATTCGGCAAGAGACAAGCCCTCTACCCCTAAATATTTGGATACTGGATAGAATATAGAATTATCATAAGCCAAAATTACTTCATTAGACACTCCATTAGTTTTGCCAGACAAGTCAATTTTCTCATTGCTTAAATGTTCAACTTCAATTTCATTTACTTCTTTGGCTATTCTCATTATTCCATAAATAGGCATGCACACATTAAGCATAATAAACATGCCCACGAATGCACCAACAAGACCACCTAGCAAACGATGTTTTTTATACTTGATTTTTTCTTTTTTCTGTGCTCTTTTTAATTCTCTTTTGCTTGGCTTATCAAAGTCTTCTTTAATTGGACTATCAATAACAGGATCTTCAATTTCTTTCTTAATAAATAAGCCGTCTTTGCCAAACTGGTCTTCACTAGAAGAAACATCTTCTGTATTATTTGCATTTGCAGAAGCACTATTCAAAGCATTATTTTCATTGGAAGCATTATTATTTGATGTAACATTATCGCCACTTACATTATTTATTTGTGCACTTTCATTTGAGTTACCCGCCACACTACTATCATTTGCTGAATTACTTTCTGAATTTTGTCCAGCATTATTTGTATCTTTATTATTCAATAATTCACTCTCTAATTTATCAAAATCAAAGTCATTATTAAATGAACTAAAGCCGTAACTTTCTTTTCTCTTCTTGGGTGCAAAAGTTAATTTATAAAATAAATGATTAAGAGGAAGGAAGAGATATTTACAAATAATAAATAGCATGAAATAGACAATAGCATTAAGAAGAACTAATGGCATTGCTGTTATTACATTTACAAATTCGGGATTATTACTTGCAAATTCATTACCCACAAAACTTTTTACAAAAAATGTAACAATTTCTTCTACACTATGACTACCCGTAAGAGTATTCTCTTCGACTGTAAAGTTTGTATTAATCTTTATTTTGAGTAGTGCAGAAGTAATAGGTATAGTAATAAATAGCAAAATTATGCTTGTAATAACTAGAAATATACCTCTACTGGCCGTCTTTCTAAGACCCCTAATAAGTCCAAATATTATGCCAAATCCAACAAATACGGCAAGTGCAATATTTAGACCTAATGTTATATAATTACCCATAGAAAACCTCAAATAAAAAATATAGTTATCAAATAAAATTAATTTTAATTATTTTAACAAAAAAAATAAAATTCTCAAACTAATAGAAAGTACTATTTATTACAAATATTTACTATATATCTAATTTGTGCAAATATTTGCAAATAAGTTTGTCTTTTTTGCATTTTTAGATATAATAGAAATTGTAATTTATTAGAAGTTTTAGATATTTAGAGGAGAGATTATGAACATTTGGAGAGATATTAATGCCGAGAGAATTAAACCTAATGACTTTGTGGCATGTATAGAAATAGAACACGGAAGCAAGAACAAGTACGAATTAGACAAAGAAACAGGACTAATTATACTAGATAGAGTACTATACACTTCTACTCACTATCCTATGAACTACGGATTTATTCCACTAACTTATGGAGAAGATAACGACCCTCTAGATGTATTTGTACTTTGCAGTCAACCAATAGAGAAGATGAGTTTGGTTAGATGTTTTCCAATCGGAGTAATTAATATGCGAGACCGTAACGAAGGCGACCAGAAAATTATAGCCATTCCATTTGGCGACCCTCAATACAATGGCTATAGAGATGTAAGTGAATTGCCTACTCATATTATGGAAGAATTGAGACATTTCTTGACTGTATACAAACAATTAGAAAATAAGAAGGTAGAAGTACTAGAGACTGGTGGCAAAGAGGCTGCCGAAGAATGTATTGCAAACGCAATGAAGTCTTATAAAGTACATTTCTTGGGTGAATAATGAAGATATTAATGCAAAGAGTAGACTGGGCAAAACTAACCAGTTTGGATTTCAAAAGTGAAATAGGTTTTGGAGTTCTTGCATATGTAGGAGTAAATGAAAACGACACCATTTATGATGTTAAATTCTTGGCAAAGAAGATAGCAAATTTAAGAATGTTTGAAGACGACATGGACAAGACGAATTTATCTCTACTAGATGTGAAAGCAGATATAATGATTGTAAGTAATTTTACTCTGCAAGCAGACACCCGAAAAGGTCATCGTCCAGATTTTATACACGCAGCCAAGAGAGACAAAGCATTAGATTTGTATCTAAAACTAGTTGATGAAGTAAGCGCACTTGGTTTACATGTAGAACATGGCAACTTTGGGGAGCATATGGATATAAATACCTCGCTTAATGGTCCATTTACGCTAATACTTGAAGCGGAGGGAAGAGAGCATGAATGAAGTACTTGAAAGATATTTTAATCTTTACAAAAATTTACGCTCAGTTAGTGAAATTGTAAACGAAATATATATTCTTGACCATTATGCTTATAACTACGACCACGAAGAAGCAATAACATGGATAGATTATTGCGTGAAGAAATATAATAAAGAATTGAAAATAATTACTAGTCTAAAAAGAGATAGAGTGGTGGTAGATAATGAACCTACACTATACACCGAGAAAGATGACGAAGAAATAAATGAAGATGTAGCATACATAAGAGATGCACTTATTATAATTGGAGTAATTAAAGCGGGCTTCAAAAATAGCATTAGAGAAGTAATGGAAGAAGCGGGCTGGATACAAGAATAAAGGAGACTATGGATAATTTAGATATAATACTAGAAGAGATACTTAGTAGCGTATATGGCAAAGTAATTTCTAATGAGGAAAAATTACTAAAAAGTCTAGGGCCACTTGGACTTAAAGAATTCAATACTCTAGATGCGATTGCTATAACCACCAGAAATAAATGTAATACTGCTAATAACATTGCCAAAATTCTATCTATCACACCCGGAACACTTACAACTAATCTGGATAGACTACAAGATAAAGGCTATGTAATCAAAGAAAAAAATGATAATGACAAAAGGCAAGTACAGATATTTTTGACCCCTAGTGGAGTAGCACTGAGAAAAAAAAGAGAGACCGCTCACTCCAAACTAATTGCATCATCTATAAGCAAACTCTCCACATCAGAAAAAGTAGCACTTGTTAATGCACTAAATAAAATAGAGTTCTAAAATGTAGAGCTCTATTTTTTTATTTCTAATACTTCATTATAGAATAAATCTCTAAATACTTGTTCATTAAGATTATCTATTTGAATCACCCTAGGTGCTCGCTCCAATATCACTCGCTCACGGGCTATATCATTGCCACCCTTGTACCAGTGTGAGAATAGATACACCGTATCTACAATATCTAGAGATTTGCGAATTATCTCTATTAATTTCTCGCTCTCGGCAGTCTCCATCATCTCATCTACTACAACTTTCTTGGTAACAACACTGCCACAATCACAGAAATTGCCACACTGAAATAGTCTTAGGTCTCTACGAATATTTCTAAGATGTGGATTGGAGTATTCATAGAAATTTGTAAATCCTTCACTTTGGAAAATTTTGATAATTTCCATCAATTTCTCGCCGTCTAGTTGACTTTCTTTAAACATAAAAGTATTAACTTGACACATTATATTAACCTTCTTTCAATTATGAATTCAATCTCAATTGTACTCTTTGAATATTGACTTGTCAAATATTCCAACTACCATCTATTATTATATTTGCACACTTTATGCCTTCCACCGCAGAAGATACTATTCCACCAGCAAAACTAGCACCCTCGCCTATCATATAAAGGCCATCTATACTAGACATCATAGAAGTATTCCTAATTACTTGATAAGGAGCACTGCTTCTAGTCTCAATTCCAGTAAGTATTGCATCATTCCCAGCAAAGCCATGCAATTTACTATCTAAATCAATTATACCTTCTCTTATACTACTTACAACAAAGTCTGGCAACATATCTGATACATCGCCAATACTGTAGCGTGGCAAGAAAGTGGGACTTACTTTGCCAAGAGAAGAGGAAGGAATATCCCTAATAAAATCTTCCACTTTCTGAACAGTAGCAGTGTAACTATTATTTTTAAGATAAGCATAACGCTCATATTTCTCTTGCAAATCAATTCCAGATAATGGATTATCACTTGGAAAATCTGAGGTATCTATACTACATAGGATTGCTGAATTGGCATTAACTCCATCTCTACTATGATAACTCATTCCGTTAGTTACAATTGTTCCCTCTTCACTCATTGCTGGCACAACCACTCCGCCCGGACACATACAGAATGTGTACACACATCTGCCGTTTGGCAAATGTGTAAATAGATGATAATCGGCAGGAGGTAGTTGGTCGGCGTAAATTTCGCCATATTGTGAGGTATTAATATCTCTCTGCAAATGTTCTATCCTATAACCCATTGAGAATGGTTTTTGTTTTAGTTGCAACTTTTTGTCAAAAAGCATACGAATAGTGTCACGAGCGGAATGTCCAATGCCCATAATTAATATATCACAGGGCAATGTAATATTTCCATTAGAAGTACTCACAAGCACACTACCCACTTTATCATCACACATATTAATATCTACTAATTTGTGTTCAAATAAAAATGTAACACCTAGACCTTCCATATATTTTCGCATATTAACAATTACACTAGAAAGTACATCTGTACCTATATGTGCTCTAGCATCATACATAATATTATCACTTGCACCAAACTTAACAAAAGTCTCATACACGCGCTCTATGTGTTCACTCTTTATTCCAGTATTTAATTTACCATCTGAGAATGTACCCGCTCCACCTTCGCCAAATTGAATATTAGAAACAGTATCCAGTACACCTTCAGACATCATTTTGTCTACTGCTAACTTTCGCTTATCCATAGCATAACCACGCTCTAATACCGTGACCTTAGCACCACTCTCGGCAAGAGTAAGTGCTGTAAATAATCCGCTTGGTCCACTGCCTACTACTATAATATTTTTATTACAATTGGGGTTGTATTTCTTAATCTTTTTCTCTACTTTCTCATGGATACTTACATTCTTGTATTTACTAATTTGTAAATGCATGGAACAATCAAAAAGGATAGTCGCAACATAAAATATATTCGACTTATTTCTAGCATCAATAGATAATTTGTAAAGTCTTGCATTGCTAATAGTATTAGAATTTACTCTAATTTCTTTAGCCACATACCCTGGCAAATTATCTTTATTAAAATCAACAGGTAATTTAATATTGGATATTTTATACATATTTTCCTTAAAAAATCAAGCAATCATTTTAATTACTTTCTACAATCAATTATATTACAATTATTAGTACTAATTTTATTATCGTCATACAATTCAAAATAACAATTAGCAATCTTATATCTTCGCACGCTCAAATTATAATTATTGCTAGTGTATTTGATATACTCAGAATATTTACAAGAGCCACAATCACAATTATATAATAATTTAGTAGGACAAGATGTAATAGTCATTAGCGGATAATTATCTTGTTTGATTGTACCTAACAATCTATTAGTCCATTTCTCTATAGAAGATATAATCTTCCTGACCCCTATAGATTGCATATATTTATAGTTACTCATATTCACAATATTCAATCCAGCCCCAGCCCAAATATTGTATTTGTAAGCATAGTGCAAGCCATATATATTATTTGCTATAAATATAACCTTGTCGCCAGTAGCAGAGATGATTTCATCTATAATACTAATATCATCAATTCTAGCAATTAATGGAAGATTAAGAATAAGAGGCGAAGAGAACGATTTATTGTATCTTTCCATAAAGGATTTTATAATATCTAATCTATACACACTTGGTGCAAGAATTAAGCCATCATAATTATTTACAAACTGAGCGATATTAAAATTTTCATCTACAATAGCAAGTCTGCAATCATTATCATAATATGAAGATAAATTATTATCAACATTAGTATTATTTTGATTATCATTATCAACATTACTACTATATTGATTATTACTATCAATATCTATATTTTGACCATCTATATTTTGACTATCGTCATAAACATACTTAGCATCATTAATATTTGCATCTTTATATAAATTATCACTACTTAAATATTTGTGAATATTATCGTTTACCAAATTATTAGTGTTGTTTACTATATTGTTAGTACTCTTTGCTATATTATTAGTACTGCAAGTTTTAGCAGTAACTACTTTATATTCTTCTAATAATTTCTCTTGCAATTGTACAATTAGTTCTCTTCTAATTTCATTCAATTGAGAAAGAGGGACAAATGCATTATTTGTTACGATTTCAAAAGTTGGATTATCAAAAATCTCTTTATCCACTTTGGATAATTGCTCCACAATATTCTGCTCGGTTATAGGCTTATTTATAGCACAAGCACATATGTCTCCCTTGTAATCTACACAAACATTACCACTTGCAAAAGATACTCTCACCTGCTCTCCTGCATTAAATTTGGCTTTAATTCTAAGAGGTCTCATTTTGGATAGATTAGGAACGCTATTTTCTAGAGTTGTATCTTTAGATAAATATACAAAACAGCCAATATCTACCTTGTTTTTGGCAAAAACTATTAATGTTTTGTCATTATATTCTACATTTCCGACACCAATGGATACTATATCATTATTCTTACACTTGAATTTAAGACCATCGCCAGAATTAATAGGAGTATTAGATTTAATTGCAATCTTATATAAATCTTTGAATTTAGAAACAGATTGAACAGTGCCAATTTTAATGCCCAAGTGATTATTATTTATAGGGTCAATTATATTATTGCCTAGGTTATAACCACTTACATATTCCCCTCTAGAGAATACTCTTGATAGCCTATCCATATATGGCTTGTAGTCTATTTCCTTGCCAGAGATAATTCTATCTACTACTTCTCGATAACTAGCAGTGGCAACTTTGATATATCCTATTTGTCTAAGTCTGCCTTCAATCTTGATAGACTTAACACCCGCAGCAATTAAATCTTCTATACGCTCAAGCATACAATTATCTCTAGGGCTAAGGGTATAACCTGTAATATTCTTATTGCCATCGGTTAGAGTATAAGGCAAACGGCAGAGTTGTTTGCATTCTCCTCTATTGCCACTAGCACCACACTTGATACTGCTCAAGTAACAATTGCCCGAGAAACATATACAATTAGCACCTTGCACAAATACTTCTAGTTCTATATCTACTGCATCATGTATTGCTCTTATGTCTCTTAATGTACATTCTCTAGATAATACAACTCTACTAAGCCCTAGACTTTTGGCAACCATTGCCCCCATTACATTATGCACACCCATTTGTGTACTGCCATGCAATACAATACTTGGATAAGTTTCCTTAAGCACATTAATTAATCCTATGTCTTGAACTATGAAAGCATCGACACCTGCATTTAGACAAACGCCTGCCAATTTGACCGCTTCAATTAGTTCGTTATCGTTTAAAAGTGTATTCATAGTAATGTATACTTTTACACCTTTCAAGTGAGCAAAGGATATTAGATTTGGCAAATTATCTAGAGTAATATTCTCTGCTCGCATTCTAGCATTAAACTTGGGCAACCCCATATATACTGCATCGCAACCAGAGTTAATCGCTCCAAAAAAAGTTTTCTCGTCTCCAACTGGAGACAATACTTCAATACTTTCCATATAATCACTTCTCTAATTTAGCACTTTTGGCTAGTGCTTTGGCTTTGCGTTCTTGTTCTTTCTTCTGTTCGGCTACTCTCTTAATTCCGAAAACATCGCTTACAGGTAGGCTAAAGCAAAACCCTCTACCCTCTTCCATAAGGCTAGTTTTATCGGATATTGCTTGCATTATTTTGCGTCTATCAGATTTCTTGACTAGTATCAAAACTATTTCTCTTTCGGGCTGAAGAGATATTCCTAGTACTTGTTTATCTGCATCGGCAGTGCCTCTGCCATATAGAATTGTAGCACCAGTTGCCCCCGCATCTCTAGCAGAAGATACTACATAATCAGAAAATCCTCTACCTATTATTGCTACTATCAAATCAAAATCGACTGTATTTTTGCCCTCTAGCATATTACTTATTTTATCCATACTACTCTCCTACTTTTATTCTCAAAAATTCTAACAAATTACTGCTGGCACTCTGCAAATCAATTACAAATAGCAAGCCATAATTGTCTCGCTCTATTCCCGAAATTTCATTGAAATCATGAATAACTTTGTCTAATTGTCCAGTTGGAACTAGGCAAGCAATTACATCTCTATCACTCATTCCAAAACCAAAAATATCGGCTATTTCACTCTCGGAAGTTCCCTTACCCATGAAAACTATTCCACCATCTAGACCTTTGTCATTTAGATAATTTTCCAAATCTTTGGCAACATCTCTATCAGTAAAAGATACTAGCAATTTGATAGGTGCTTTCATCTTTGTTGGTTTATTTTCTCTCATAATTTCCCTTTTTTATATTAATTTATTCAAAGTCTATAATTGTAATATCTGAATTAACTTTCTTTCTTGACTTGCGTTTATTTCTACTCACTACAAGCATGTATTTAATACCCATTATCTGAATAACGATAGTTGGAAGAATAGCAACAATTGCAATTGAACCAAAGGCAAAAAGCATACTATCTAGCCCCAATGACGAACACACACCAATTATAAATGGCAAGACGAAAGATGCTGTAAGTGAGCCGGCAGCAACACCACCGCTATCAAATGCAATACCCTCGAACAAATCGGGTGTGAATATAGATAATATGAGCATTATTATTACTAGTGGGGCACAAACCCACATGAAATCTATTGCAAAAAGTGCTCTTGTTACTATTATAAGCATAGCAAGTGCAACACCTATAGACAAGCCAATTAACATAGATTTCTTGGAAATAACACCCTCAGTTATATCTTCTACTTGTTTATTAAGTACATGAACCGCCGGTTCGGCAAATACCATAGTGAAGCCCATAATTAGACTAATTGGAATTAATAACCATTTGTAATTGCCATCGGCAATAGTTCTACCTAGTATATCCGCCGTTGGCAAATATCCAGTGGACACACCTATTAGGAATACAACCAGGCCTAAATATGTGTATAACAGTCCTATAAAAATTCTAAAAAGTGTATTCTTAGGCAATTTCAAGAATATAAAATTGTATATTAAGAAGAATATAAAAATAGGTATAATAACTATAAAAACTTCTTTCAAATAAGATAATAAATTATCTAGCAAAAGCAATCCCAATTCACTATTAGATGTAACCATTTCAACAGCGGCTGTATCGGCAATTGCATTGCCCTTGATAAACATACTAACAATCAATATTGCAAGAACGGGACCAATAGAAGCAAGTGCAATTAGTCCAAATCCATCTTCCTGGTTATTCTTGCCACCACGAACTGCACAAATACCTAGTCCAAATGACATTATAAATGGCACAGATACAGAGCCTGTTGTTACTCCCATTGTGTCAAATGCCAGAGGTAGAAAATTAACTGGAGCAAATATGCACAAAATTAGCGCTATAGCATAACTAATTATTAGCATTGTTCTAATGCTTAATCTAAATATTGTTCTAATAGTAGAAAGCAATAGAAATATCCCAGTACCCATAGAAACAGTAATAAGTATTATCCACTTGCTACTAATCCCCGGCACTTGTTCGGATAGAACCATCAAATCGGGTTCGGCTATTGTTACAATAAACCCCAAAATAAAACTAAGTATGCACATGAAGGTTAGTCGTCTAGATTTGGATAAGTGAGAACCTACATATCCGCCCATCTTCATGGTAGACATATCTACACCTACATTAAAAAGCGACATACCAACTATCATAAATAAAGTTGCTACCAGTATTGCCAGCATTGCCCAAATATTGAATGGCAAAAATATAAAATACAGTGCAATTATTATCAAAAAGAATGGCACTATTGATAGTGCAGATTCTTTCATCTTATCTCCAAATTCTCTAAAATATCCCTTCATTGCAGTATAAATTTATCTCCTATTACACTACTATTTTAACACACATATTTCAAAATGAGAAATAATTATTGTTATAAATTTATATATTGTAATTCAGATTTGTATATCGACATATATTTCTATACACGAGGGCAAGAGATAATTGCTCTAGCCATTATAAATTAATATAATAACAACAACAAAAAAATACTCATTGGATACATTCCAATGAGTATTTTGTTATGAAGTCTAAATTTCGGATTATTTTCTGAAATTAATATAATATCTTATAGACCAGTAATGCTACCAGCAGAAGTATCTTCGTAGTAGTCGAATGCTTCGTTAAAGATAGGTATTGCGTTCTTAATATTCAATGCTTTAGCAGTACCAAGAAGTGTATCTTTGTAGTCCATACCGTCAATAGATGTTGTGAATGGGAAGAATGCTTGAAGTGCTTGGAAGCTAATTTGAACAGATATCTTAGCATTAGCGAAGATATTTGTAATCTTATCTCCATCAAGTACAGCACTACCATTTACAAATGGGAATTGGTAAGAAGCGAATTTATATACATCTTCTGCACCATTCTTAGTTACTTTAGAAATTTGTTTGTAAGGTTTAACCTCAAATAATTTAGCATCAAGTCTTGTTTCACTAGTTGCAGCAGCCGATGCTCTTGTAAATTTACCTTCGGTTACGCCCGTAGCAGTTGAAGCCACAGGGGTATTAGTTCTAACAATGTTACCAGCCTTATCTGTAGTACCAGCATCATATTTATCAACTAATGTATTAATATTGTTACTATCAGTAACCTTGCTACCATCAATCTTATATGTACCAACAGTACCATCGTCGCTTTCAACTAGATACCACCAACCACCAGTGCTGGTAGAAAGTTCGTTAGTATTGGTATCGTTACCAATTGTAGGGTCAATGTACAACCAACTACATTTTTGTGTTGCATTATCTGGAGCAGTTGGGTCATCTGCTGGCTTTTCTTTGAATGACATAATACCAGTATCTGCATCAACTGTCATACCATATAGGTATCCAGCAATAATTGCATTTGAAGAGTCATTTACAAGATTTACGAATGATTGGTTAAGAGCATTTTCAAGTGCTTTAAGACCATCACCAATTGTTCTTTCGGTATAGTCACCATATTCAGTAGGATATTGTTCTACATATGTTTGAATGTAGTTATTACATCTAGCCTTGTAGAAAGAATCAGATTCTTTAACTACATTTTTGCCACCAACATCTGTCAAAATCCATACACCATAAGCAGTACTTGTACCGTCAGCAACTGTGTTACCATCAAATGGAGCACCCATTTGAACATATTTAACACCTGTTACACCTTTAGTTGCATCTAATGCATCTGTAAGTGAAGTTGCAGCAGCTGTAAGTGTTGCATCATTATAAACTGCCTTAGATACGAACTTCCAACTATAAATAGATTTAAGTTCGCCTTTTCTTACTTTCAATAAGTCATCACCGCTAGTTGCAGCAGTAAATGTTGCAGCAGTGGTTCCAGACACACCATCTCTACGAGCATTGTTTGGATATTTGCTGTTTTCATAATCATAAACATATGCTTCTTTGCCTAGAGCGTCTGACCAAGCAAGTGCTGTTCTACCGCTCTCGCCTGCTTCAACAGCAGCACCAGCAGCATCTGCATAAGCACCAGCGTATGCACCTGTTTGAGTAGGATAATTTTGTGAGTAATCTGTATCAGTAAAGTTATTGAAGCCCACACTTGGGTCAAATTCTACACTAACACTAAATCTTGCACGAAGAACTGATGAAGTGGTGGTAGTCTTTCTACCTACATTACTCTTATGTTCAGTTGTACCAGTAGAAGTATTAGTTGTATTTGCACCGCTTGAAGTATTTGTGGTATTCGCTGTAGTTGTAGAATCAGTAGCAGATGTAGAGAATACTCTTGCTTGACTATAAAGAGCAAATCTTTGACCTGGAAGAAGTATTCCATTCTCATCTTGAACAGTACCCATACCTCTCTTGAAAGAAGTGATATCTAGGTTACCAGAACCACCCTCCCATTTAGTGTCGTCACGACCTGTCATTTCTACATAAACTGGTCCACCCATGAACAAACTCTTATCTGCATGTGTAGAACCTGCAAACCAAGCAAGTGTTGCTCCTACGGATAGACAAATTGTAAGTACTAAACTCAAACCACCAATTGCAATCAAACCAATGCGTTTCTTAAGACCTTTTTTGGTCTTTCTCTTTTTGGTTGTTTTTTCCATAAAACATTCTCCTTGAATTTTTACTTATACCAAATTATAACCAACATTCAAGAAATCTCCAAACGATTTTTGTATGTTTTTGAAAAATTATTTATATTTTTGTATATATTTGTATATATATGTAAAATATCAATTTTACTAGAAAATACCCTAATATAGCCAAAACTTCGTACTTGCCTGCTAACTTTGTCAAAAATAGTCAAATTGCGGTTAAGATAATGGGGATTTAACCTCTATATTTTTGGGGCTAGAGAAATATAAAAATACTAGCAGAGAGCATATCTCCCTGCACAAAGAACACGCAACCCGCATATAAAATATACAAATAACGAGGACATATTGCCAGTGGACTAAACTGACATTATTTAATAGGAGAGAGAATGACATTTGAAGAATTGCAAAATAGGATAATTGGATTATCAAGCAACCCCAATTTAGATTTCTTTGTAGTGGGGTATTCCACACTGGGGCAAGCAATTTATGGTGTACATTTGGGGGATTATTCAGGCAAGCAGATATTAATTGAGGGCGGAATTCATGCCAGAGAGTACCCCAGCACCCTAGTTCTTTGCGATATGATAGATTATATGACTAGTCAAGAATTACCGGGAGGAGTTTACGCAATTCCCCTAACCAATCCCGATGGTGCAAGGTTAGTACTAGACGGGCTGGACTGGATACCTTGTCAGAAATTGAAAGATTACATACTACATATTAATGATGGAAGTGATGATTTTTCGCAGTGGAAAGCGAATATTTTGGCTATTGACCTCAATGTTAATTTTGATGCATTATGGGGAGAAGGCAGTCAAAATTTATTCTGTGTAGCACCCGGCAATTTCATTGGATACTTTCCCGAAAGTGAGAGGGAAGTACGAAATTTAATAGATTTTAGTTACAGAGTTCGCCCCGACTTAACTTTGAGTTATCACACAAAGGGCGATGTTATATATTATGGATTTGAGTTATTAACGACAGAAGAACTAAACAGAGATAGAGAAATTGCCGAATTCATATCCACAATTAATGGCTACACACCTACCAAAACAGAAGCAAGTGTAGGAGGATACAGTGATTGGGTTAGTGAATACCTTAAAGTACCCGCTTTTACTATAGAAATAGCACCTGCTACTGCACCTACTCCTGTACCTATTGAATATGTAGCACCAGCATTTGAAGCCAATAAAGATGTACCAATTAGACTACTTGAATATCTAAATGAAAGGAAAGGAAATTTATGAAATATGAGGACTTTTTGACCCCAACTGAGCAAGAATACAGGATAATGAGACAAGGCTATATGCAAGAAGTAGAGCGTGAAACTGGCGATTTACAAGAAATTTTGCAGAAAATGGAAACACAGAAAGAGTATTTGCAAAGAAACAATAATGACCAAAAATACAATAAAATTATAGATAAATTAGCAGATAATATTAGTGAATTAAATTCGCTAATTATCTCTAATCAAAGCCATTTTTTGCGTAAATACTCACAATTATTTGCAAATGACCCCGCCACACCACAAGGAGAAGCAATCTCTCCAATCAGACACATAAATGAGAATATATCTATCCAACCAAATACGCCAAATGAAACACCATCAATAAATGTGCCAAACAACAATCTTCCACCACTTAGTGGCGATATCAATATCCCTATACCCAATATACCAAATCAACCTAATATACCTAATTTTCAATCACCATCAACCACACCTAATACCGATAATAATTTGAGTACTGAAGTGCCAAACATACCAAATTCAGATAGTTCAAATAATAATGGTAATGCAATCTCGCCAGAAAAAGATAACCAGATAGCACCTACCACGCCTAATGAAAACATAGATAATACCGACCAAAATAGCAATGCAATACCGCCAAAAACAAATACTATGAAGCGAAACTGTCCCAAGCAAAGCCATTTTTTATTTGATGCTTTTAGACAGGTTAATGTAAATTTAAGTAAAATATTGGGCAACTTCCCACACAAAAAAATGAGAACTACAACACACAGTCCTCACTTAAATAAAAATAGGTGGCACATTGCACCACCTACGGAAGATAATTATATATTGCAAAGTACCACAAAAGAAAGCACTATTCTTAGCGAAGAATGTCAACCAAAGAATGTAATTCTTCACAATCAAATTGACATAATTAGGTTATTTTTATTATATTTGATGCTTAAGCCCAATTGCAAATATTTATCTTCTATAACAACCATTGCCAATTCGCAATTTGATATATTGCTAGAACTTATGTAAATTCAATTACTTTATATCTCTTTGGTCTTCGTCAACTTGAGTATCTTTATCATTCCCAAATTCTTCTTGGGTATCAATTTCTTCACTTTCTGTAATCTTTCCAGTATTCTCAAATGATGCTGGAATGATTAGTTCTTCGGGAGAAAGAGGGTTTCTACCATCTGTAAGCATATTCACATAGTAATGACCATAAGCCTTGTTCATTAGTTCATTAGCAGTTGCCTTAACCGACTTGTACCAATCATGGTTTCTTTTGTAATTAATGAATTTATCCACGAATGACTCGCCTTGAATTTTAAGACTTCTCTTCATCAAAGCCTCTAATGTTTCTTTGTCGGCATTATCCAAACTAAAACCCAAAGAATCTAGGTAATCTATAACTTCTAAACATTGAGAAGTAGTTAATTGTTTTCTATTTGTTAAATCTTTTTTCATAATTAAATTTATAATCCTTTTGCCTATTATTTGCTAGGCTATTATGTATTATAGCACAATACATATAAAATTGCAATATTGATATTGGAAAATCCACGCAATAAAAATATTATAATGAACATATTAAATGTAGAAAATAACTGAGTAAAACTTAAAAAAAACCAAATTAAGCATACAGAAAAAATATAACAAAATAACCAATAAAGCAAAATGATAATATAAAAAGTATTGAATTATAGGTAGCAAATAAAACCTATTAAATATAGTTACAAATAACAAATAAAAGCAAAAATGTAAAAGTTAGTAAGATAAAAATAAAAAGAATTGTAGAAGTAAAACAATAGGAAGTAAAAAGAACAACAATAGGAAGTAAAAAGAACAACAATAAAAAGTAAAAAAACAACAAAAAAGACATCTTGAATAAGATGTCTTCTTTATTAACTTCTAAATAGTGTATATAGTCAATTACCTACATAGTCTATTCTATCTTACTACTATATAGGATTTTTTAAGTCTTATTGTTATCCCTGTGAGACCAAGGATATTTTTCTGTTA
>CAKVID010000006.1 GCA_934754355.1 uncultured Clostridia bacterium | reverse complement strand
AATCAAGGAAGTTCAAACAAAGTAGTCGCTAGACACCTTGATTTGAACTGACGCAGATTTCAATATATGTGACCGCAGAGAAATCTGCGGCATTGTTGCTAAACAATGTGCTTTGCAAGTACAACTTGCAAAGCAATATCACATATATTATATACTCAAACCAATTATTTTTCAACCATTTTCATTTAGTGCCTATTACTTAATTAAATCTTCTTCCCGTACAATTTCTTGCTTTCCGTTACAATTATTTTCAAATATAGATATATAACTAGGACTTAAATATTTAATTAGTTGTTTTTTATTTTCCACCGACACTCTAAATACTTTCACTTCCATTGGTTCTTTTTGTTTTTTATTAAATGTTTGAATTTTGTCATAGTATTTATTTTTGTCACAAGTAATACTATTCAAAATTAGAAAAACACCTGTTATAACCAGATTAAAGTTAGTTGCAAAAAATAACGAAATTATAAATAATATAAAAAACAATATGCCAAAAGTTAAAGACAAAATTTTACTAATTCTAATAAGTCTTTTTTTGTTATTAAATTTAAGTGAACCTAGTGATACAATAATTCTTCCGCCATCTAGAGGATATAATGGCAATAAATTAAAAATTAAAACAAAAACATTCGCCATCAAGAAGTCATAAGTATATAGATAAGACAACGGAACTATCCACCAAAGACACACTATTAGAAGAATAAGTACAACATTAACTATAGGTCCTGCAAGAGCAATTTTAATTTCGTCTTTTGTTTTAAATTCTTCTTTGGTAGTAATACCCGCACCACTTAGAGAGTAAATCATGCTATCTATCTTATAACCATAGTGCTTGGCTACAAAAAAATGTCCATATTCATGTAGGGTTACAGTCAATACATAATAAAAAACTTTATTAAACCAATTGAAATAAATACATACAAAAACATACAGTGCAAATAGTGGTTGAAATTTAATTTTTAATTTTCCCATACAATTTTACTTTTAATAATTTTTAAATTAGTTACTTGTATATCATTTTGGAATATTTCTAGACTTATTTTTTTACCACTATTAACCGTTGCAATATCTTGTCCAGATTTAACAATATCTCCCACATTTACTCCTACAATATCCACACCAATCACAATTGTTTTAATGCCATTTTTGTGAGAAATTTCTACATACTTTTTGCCATCTAGACTAGTATTTACCCTATCCACTCTACCACTATCACAAGCCATAACCATTATAGAATTACCTACAACAAAATCAATGGTCCCGTTGCTATTAATTTCATAACTAGCACCCTTGATTGGCAAAGTTAAATTTGTAGCATCTTTCTCAAACAAATCTCCACTGGTGAAAATTGTTTTGCTATTATCATTATAAAGAGAATTTACTGGATTATACGCTTTGATAATATTGTCTCTAAATTCTCCAAACAAAGAATTGTCGGTGGCAAAACACAGAATAAAAAAAGATATAAAAATTATTGGCATAATAAAAAATTTACGCCTTTTATTTTTACTCTTTAAAACAATTTCATTTTTTTTGATACTAAGTATCTGAACTTTTCTTTCCATATCAAAATATATGCTTGTCCATATTCTATTTATGCAAAAGTATTTGCAATTAAGAAATTTTTTGACAAAACATTTAATTGAATATCATACTCACCATTTTTATTTATAAGAATACTCAAATCCACATCATCTAGAGACACTTCAAAATAATTTCTTATTACATTTACTAGTTCCGCTTTAAGTAATTTTTCTATCTTACATGGATTTTCTTTTCTATCAGAAGCAATAATATTTTTTAGTCTTCCATCTATGCTTACTAAATCTTTCATACTCTTCCTCTCAACTTTTTCTTAATTCCGCCAAATAAACCTTTATATTTTTCTGTGCAATCATAAATGTTCAATTCTTTCTTTGTTAAATAATTTGCAATCATATTTAATGATTTCTGTATCATTGAATTACTCTCAAAGAAATTTCCTTCCAAAGATTGAGTAGTAACACAATCATCTTCAGGAATAACTCCAATTAGTTCTGCATTAAGAGAATTTTTAATAGCATCAATACTAAGCATTTTCGCATCTAAAATCAAATCTCCCCTTGCTCTATTAATAATCAAATATGGTTTGCGAATAGTAGACAAACAATTAATGACTTTGTCTCCATCTCTAACTGCTGATAAGTGCGGAGTTGTTACAACAATAAATTCATCTCCACTACCAACCGCTCTTCTAAATCCACCATCAATACCTGCTGGAGAGTCTATGAGTACAAAATCAAAATTATCCTCTACTTTGGATATAATTTGCAATAACTCACGACTGCCAAATCTGACTTTGCAATAACTATGCGTACTAGGAAATATATACAAATTCTCTTCTTGGAAATCTTGAATAATCGCTTGCTTTGGCAAACACTTACCCTCCAAAACATCAATTATATCATATACAATTTTATTCTCGACACCCATAATCACATCTAAATTATTAAGTCCAAAATCCATATCAATAAGCAGTGTCTTGTATCCCATTCTAGCAAGAGTAACACCCAAACCACACACCAGCGTAGTTTTGCCAACACCACCTTTGCCACTAGTTACTACTATCTTTCTTACCATTTTGTCTCCATTTCCAAATATAATAATTAGTCTTAAGACTGTATCAAATTACACAATATACTAAATTACACAATAAAAAAAGTAAAGACAATAAATACGTCTTTACTTTCTTAATTTTAATATTCGACAAAATAATTTTAAGTTTAATTTAATTTTACAATTACTGATTTTCCAACACTATCTTATCTATATTTTCCGGGTCATCTAATATTTGTCCTGCACCAATCATAGTTATACTTTCTGGTTTGTATATATAACTATCTAGATTAAGTTTAATTTTCAAAAATTTACTCAATCCCGCAATCTTACTAGAAGCACCGCAAAGATATATTCCATGCTTTTTGATATCTTGATTTACTTCATTATCTAGAGTTGATAAAATTTGAACTATCGCACTTGCAATGCTCATATATTCTTCCACGACCAATCCAAAAATATCCGAACTCGAAATTGTTACGGTTGAATATTCGGTTGTATCTTTGATAAATCCATCTACATCAATTGTTCTTATATCATTTGGATATAGCGTTGCAATTTCATTCTTAACTTTTTCAGCACTTTCTTTGCTAAGTTCAATACTTTTCTCATCATAGATATACTTAGCAATTTTATTATCTATATTTCCACCACCATTATACACTGTAGCACCAGACAAAATTCTACCATTATTAATTATTGCAACTTCAGTATTAACACCAATATCCACAATCAAGAATGACTTTCTAAATTTCTCAATTTCAAATCCATATGCCGATGCCACAATATGCGGAATAACTTTAACATAATTTACACCCAAAGCATACGCAAGATTTTTAAATTCACTTGCAAGCCTCATATTATCTAGTGACACTAGGAACATCACACCATCTTTTTTAGTAATCTCTACTTTCTTGAAATACTCTCCTAGCATCAATTCTGCAAGTGAGAAATCTATACTTCCATTCTCAACAACTTTCTTGTATTCCAATCCCGAAGTATAAGCATCATTACCTACACTTACAGCAACTTCATGTTTACCTTTAATACCCGTAACCAAGCAAGATTTATCATGTAAAACAACACCTACTCCCGCCTTATAAATTGATGTCATATTACTTCCAATACTAACGGCAAAATTAATTCTTTTCATAAACTCTCCTTTAATCTTTTCTATCAAGTACCACCAAGGTTTCTATATGTTTTGTTTGCACAAACATTTCATATCCACATACATATTTTACTTCGTATGTGTTCTTTATATATTCCAAATCTCTAGCAAGTGTAGATAAACTACATGACACATATATTAATCTTTTTGGCAAATACTCCGATGTTTCTGCCAAAAACTTATCAATTTCTTTACCACAACCATTTCTTGCAGGATCTAATATAACAATGGAATTTTTATATTTTTCACAAACTTTTGGCAAGTTTTTGTTTGCATCTCCACATATATTATTTAGGTTAGTTAAATTATTATCCCTTTTCAAGGCATCAGCACTTTTACTTGCAAATTTATTAATTTCAATTCCAACAACTTCTTTACATTTTTTAGCAATTATTCCAGAAAGCAACCCCGCACCACTATAAGCATTTATAACAGAGTCTGAACTATCCAAGAAAGATAAAATATTATTATATAATTCATCTTTTATCTTATCATTTACTTGTAGAAATGACATAATATTAATATTATAATTTATCCCCAATTCTGTAATACTAATATTATTTTCTCCGTATAAAGGTATATATTCTCCTGCTAAAATTTCGCTATTAGAATTGCTTATAACAATAGATACTCCAATATTTTCAAAGTACTTTTTTAGGTGTAAATAATAGTCTTTCAAATCACACTTTCTATTACAAACTATAGATACTAAATACTTATTATTAAATTCTCTTATAACTAAATATTTTAATTTCAATTTATCTTTTATTGATAAATAACTTTTACTATGTTTTGAGAAAAATTCTTTAGAGAGTTTCAGTATAGCATTAATATTATCTTTTGCTAGATAGCAATTTTCTATATCAATCACTTCATTACTCTCTTTCTTTTTCATGCCAATAATAATTTTGTCATCAAGATAAGCAAAAGCAAAAACCATTTTATTTCGATAATTATAATCTTGCAATCTAACAATATCTATATCTGTAATATTATCAGTTATTTTATTTATTACATCTAATATCTTTTTCTTCTTAAATAATAGTTGTTTATCTTTAGCAATATGTTGAATTTCACAACCACCACACTCAAAAAAATATTTACATAGAGGCGTAACCCTATCTGGCGAAGATGTTATTACACTATTTAATTTACATTTTGAATATTTACTTTTTTCCCTTGTAATACTAACATCTACAATTTCATTTGGCAAAGCAAAATCAACAAACGCAACCTTGCCTCTGTTTTCGCCTTCTTCTATATTAAATATACCTTCTCCGTTAACACCGAGCCTATCTATTCTAACTTTCATATCATAAATATATTAACATATTTGCCTCAAAAAATCTATTTTTTAAATATAATTGTATAAATTTACTATTCTTTGTTAATTATCTCAATATGATATTTACACTAATTTGCAGAAGTGTTATTTTGTACACTTTAATTTTATTTTTAATAAGAATAATGGGTAAGCGTCAAATTGGCGAAATGCAACCATTTGAATTAGTAATAACTCTAGTTATAGCCGACCTTGCTACAATCCCAATGGCAGAGACCGCACTTCCACTAATTCAAGGAATTATCCCACTTGTAACTCTTGGTTGTGTACATTATTTAATTTGTTTACTATCAAGGAAAAGCGTAACTTTTAGACGGCTATTTAGTGGCAAACCAGTAATACTGCTTGATAGTAATGGAATTATCTATGAAAATATGCGCAAAGTCAATATGAACTTTAATGACCTACTTGAGGGTTTACATTCGGCTGGATATTTCAATTTGGAAGAATTGTTATATGTAATATTACAAACCAATGGAACAATGACAGTTGTAAATCGAGCGCCGTATGCACCACTAACCGCCAACGATATTCATATAGAGAAAGAACAAGCAACCTTGCCTATGATACTTGTATCCAAAGGCAAAGTTATGAATGAAAATATGAAACTTGCCAAGATAGATGAGAATTTTATTTTAGATAATATCAAACAAATCGGTTTTACTTCCCTCAAAGATATATTACTTCTTACATTTAGCAATGAAGGCAAGATATATGTACAAGGCAAGAAAGGCAAATTTCAAACAGTACAAACTAATTATTCGGGAGGTGTTTGGTGAGAAAAGCAATCACAGTTATTGTAATTAGCATTATCACTATCACTTTTGGAATATGGGAAGTATGCCGAGTTAGAAATACCCTAACATCAATGGAAGATATAATTACCGACTTAAATACTAGATATGAACGAAATAGCGAAGACATAACAATCTTCTATGATGAACTAGGAGATTTGAAAGAATACTGGGAGCGTCAAGAAAATTGGCTTTGCTATATATTCAATCATAGAGATTTAAGCACCATTACAGATAGCATTAATAGACTTATTCCCTATACAAAAAATAACGATTACGATAATGCCATTTGTGAATTATCACTTCTCAAAGAATATTCAACCAAAAGTTATCACATAATGGGATTTAATATTCACAATATATTATAAATAAAAAACATAAGCCTAATTCGAAGTGAACACCATAAGGGTCACCTCAAATCAATGCTTATGTTTTTATTTTGTCAAATTTAGTTTTGGGTTATTTATTTTTTAAATTAATTTTTCAATTTATCTTTAAGATACTTTGCGGTATATCCAATATTTTTCTTCACAATCTCTTCAGGTGTTCCAGTAGATATAATCTTACCACCATTATCGCCACCCTCCATACCTACATCAATTATATAGTCGGCACATTTTATAACATCAAGATTATGTTCTATCACAACCACAGTATTTCCATTTGCAACTAATCTATCTAGAATGTGAAGCAATTTCTGAATATCATAAAGATGTAAACCAGTAGTTGGTTCGTCTAATATATACAAAGACTTACCAGTACTTCTCTTACTCAACTCTGTTGCCAATTTTACTCTTTGCGCTTCTCCACCGCTTAATTCAGTTGCCGGTTGTCCCAATTTTATATAACCTAATCCAACATCTACAAGGGTTTGTATTTTATTTTTTATCTTAGGAATATTTTCAAAGAATTCATTTGCTTCAGATATTGTCATATCCAAAACATCATATATACTCTTTCCCTTAAATTTTACTTCAAGAGTTTCTCTATTATATCTTTTGCCATGACAGACATCACAAGTTACATATACATCTGGCAAGAAAAACATTTCTATTTTTTTAATCCCAGCACCGCCACAACTTTCACATCTGCCACCACTTATATTGAAACTAAATCTTCCACTACTATACCCTCTCTCTTTGGCACTATTAGTCTCAGCAAATAAATTTCTAATATCTGTAAATACATTTGTGTAGGTTGCCGGATTACTCCTTGGGGTTTTGCCAATTGGACTTTGGTCTATATTAATTACTTTATCAATATTATCTAGACCTACCACGCTCTTGTGCTTTCCCTCAACCATATCAGATTTATTTATCTTATTATAAACAATAGGGAATAGTGTTTCATTAATCAAACTACTCTTTCCGCTACCACTTACCCCTGTTACAACAGTCATTACCCCTAATGGTATTTTAAGGTCAACATTTTTTAGATTGTGATGCGTGCAACCATTAATCTCTAAATATCCTTTCTTCTGTTCTCTTCTTACAGATGGCACTTCAATTTTCCTTTTACCACTCAAGAATTGACCTGTAAGAGATTCTTCGCAATTAATTACATCTTGCAAAGTGCCACAAACTACCACATTTCCGCCATTAACACCTGCGTATTTGCCAATATCTACTATGCAATTCGCAATTCGCATGGTGTCTTCATCATGCTCTACAACAATAACTGTATTACCCAAATCTCTTAAATGTTTAAGTGTTTCCAGTAATTTATCATTATCTCTTTGATGAAGTCCAATACTTGGTTCGTCTAGAATATATATAACTCCCGTTAGTCCACTACCAATTTGTGTAGCAAGTCTAATTCTTTGAGATTCTCCACCACTTAATGTTCCAGCAACTCTAGATAGTGTTAAATATTCTAATCCAACATCTTTAAGGAATGTTAGTCTGCTTTTGATTTCTTTTAATATTGGCAATGCTATAGTTTCTTGAGTTTTATTTAGTTTCAAATTCTCCATAAAGTCCAAAATGTTTTTAACAGACATATCGCATACATCTATAATATTTTTCTTATTTATAAAGATATTCAAAGCCTCAATTCTTAGTCTCTTGCCCTTACAAGTAGGACAAATTTCTTCTTTCATAAGTTTAGATATTTCTTCTTTGGTATAGTCGCTATTTGTCTCCCTATATCTCCTCTCTACATTTGGAATAATTCCTTCAAAAGCCATTTGACCTACAACTTGTTGTCCAAGCCTCATATAATCAATTTCAATTTTTTCTTTCTTTGTTCCATACAAAATCATATCCAACATTCCCTTTGGCATTTGATTAACTGGAATATCTGGACTTACTCCAAATTTTCTAGCAACTGCTCTATAAAACATTCTTGCCATTCCCGCATCATATGACCAACCAGAGATATTAGAAATACCACACTTAGTAATAGACTCATTCGGCTTAGTTATAATTTTATCAATATCAATTACTTGTTTTATTCCCAAGCCCTTACAGTCATCACACGCACCAAAAGGACTATTAAAACTAAATAATCTTGGTGCAATTTCTTCCAATGCATAGCCACATTCATCACAAAAATGCGTAGTACTAAATAAAATATTTTCGCCTTCGCAATCTATATTTACAGTTCCATTAGATAATTTTAATGCACTTTCAACACTATCTGTAATTCTCTGAGAACTATCTTCTTTGACTATCAATCTATCTATAATTACATATATTGTGTGTCTTATATTTTTCTCTAATTTTATATCTTCATCAAGTGTTCTTTGTTCTCCGTCAATATTAACTCTAGCATATCCATCTTTTCTCAAATCTTCCAATTCTTTGGCAAAAGTTCCTTTCTTGCCCTTCACAAATGCCGCCATTATTTGTATCTTCTTGCCTTGCATCTCCATTATCTTATCAATAATAGTATCAATAGTTTGAGTAGAAATTTCTTTCTTGCAATTAGGACAATAAGGCTTACCAATATGAGCAAAAAGTAATCTCAAATAATCATATATCTCAGTTACTGTGCCGACAGTACTTCTAGGATTATTACTAGTTGTTTTCTGGTCTATAGATATAGCCGGAGACAATCCTTCAATACTATCTACATCTGGCTTTGACATTTGTCCCAAGAATTGCCTAGCATAAGAAGATAGACTTTCCATATATCTCCTCTGTCCTTCTGCAAAAATTGTATCAAATGCAAGTGTACTTTTACCACTTCCACTAACACCAGTAAAAACAACTAATTTATTTCTTGGAATAGTAAGATTAATATTCTTTAAATTATTCTCTCTTGCTCCTCTAATTACAATATCTTCCAACATATTATTTTCCCTTCAATTCTTTAATTTGTTCTCTTATCACAATCGCTTGCTCAAAGTCTAGAATACTTGATGCTTCTCTCATCATATTTTCTAGTCTTGATATTTCTTTCTCTTTCTCTAATTTACTTAATTTTTTCTTATCTTTATTTGCTTTCTTAGTAATTTCCAAAGTATTAGTAATTGGCTTAATAATTGTTTTAGGAATAATTCCGTTTTTCTCGTTATAAAGCATTTGAATTTGCCTACGCCTTGTAGTCTCTTTCACTGCTTTATTTATACTATCTGTCATTATATCTGCATATAGTATTACTCTACTTTCACTATTCCTTGCCGCTCTTCCTATCGTTTGAATAAGTGCCCATTCACTTCTCAAGAAGCCTTCTTTGTCAGCATCAAGAATTGCTACTAATTTGACTTCTGGGATATCTAGACCTTCCCTAAGCAAATTAATACCAATGAGTACATCAAAATCTTTACGCCTTAATCCGTTAATTATATCTACTCTATCTAGCGTATCTATATCAGAGTGCAGATATTTAACTTTAATCTTCTTCTCAGACAAATAATTAGTTAAACTCTCTGCCATTTTCTTAGTTAAGGTTGTTACTAATACTCTTCCGTCATTTGCAATTGTAGAATTTATTTGACCTATTAAGTCGTCTACTTGATTAGTTACAGGTTTAATTTCAATTAGCGGTTCAAGTAATCCAGTAGGTCTAATAATCTGTTCTACAACTTGGTCAGAATTATCTAATTCAAATTTGGCAGGTGTAGCAGATACAAATATCGCTTGACCTAATTTATGCTCAAATTCATCAAAATTAAGAGGTCTATTATCATAAGCCGATGGCAATCTAAATCCATAATTAACCAAGTTTTTCTTTCTTGCTAGGTCTCCGGCAAACATTCCTCTAATTTGTGGCAAAGTTATATGGCTCTCATCAACAAATAATAGAAAATCTTTTGGAAAATAATCAAGCAAAGTGTAAGGTGCTTGTCCCGGCTTTCTGCCATCAAAATATCTAGAATAATTTTCTATTCCATTACAATAACCCACTTCTTTCATCATTTCCAAATCATAGAAAACTCTTTCTTTTATTCTTTGAGCCTCGATTAATTTGCCTTGTTCTTCAAATTCTTTCACTCTTACCAAACAATCATGTTTAATCTCGTCAAAAACTTTTTCCATTTGTGAACTATTGATAATGTAGTGTGTAGCAGGCAACAGATATAAATGCTCAAGTGTGTGCAATTTCCTACCAGTTATTACTTCAAATTCGGATATTTCTTCAATCTCATCATCAAAGAAACTTATTCTTATTCCTACTTCACTCTTATTTGGTGGAATTATATCTATAATATCGCCTTTAGTTCTAAAAGTACCACGCTTAAAATCAATATCATTTCTCTGATATTGCAATTCAATAAGTCTTGATATTATATCTTTTTTGTTATAAATTTCATTTGGTCTAAGTGACAAACACGAACTTGAATATGCTTCTGGAGCACCCAAACTATATATGCAAGATACTGATGCCACTACTATTACATCTCTTCGCTCAAATAATGAACAAGTAGCCGAGTGTCTAAGTTTATCTATTTCATCATTTATACTCATATCTTTCTCTATATAAGTATCTGATGATACGATATACGCTTCTGGCTGATAATAATCGTAATAAGAGACAAAGTACTCTACTCTATTATTAGGAAAAAACTCTCTAAATTCATTACATAGTTGCGCAGCCAATGTTTTATTGTGTGCAATAACAAGTGTTGGTCTATTAGTCTTTGCAATAATATTCGCCATTGTAAATGTCTTACCAGAACCTGTAACACCTAGAAGTGTTTGATATCTTAAACCATCATTCAAACCTTCCACCAGTTTTTCTATTGCTTGGGGTTGGTCGCCAGTCGGCTTGTATTTACTCACTAATTCAAATTTTTCTTCCATAGTTTATTTTTTCCTATAATATATTTAATAATCATTATATCAATTCAAATATTAATTATATATCATTTAATTATCAATATATTTTTAATTGTCATTTAAGTTTAATTATATATCTCAATATTTACTAGAATATTATACTACAACAATTTAATATTTACAAGTAAAAACAAAAAATATAGAACATAGGTTCTATATTTTTATTATGAAAATAATGCTTTCAGTATTATACCAACAACAAATGATAGAATCGCCAGTATTACCGTTTTGAAAATAGCCGCTGACCACGATTTTTTAATATTTTTCTGTTCTCGATTAAATGCTTTGCCTTTATCGAGAATAGTAATGCAATATATCAGTTCGCCATTCTTATCAGAATTAACTAAAGTTATGTAATTTTCTTGTGCAAGACCTTCTAATATTGATTGTATCTCAAGGGCATTTACCGAAAATTTGGGCTCTAGGCTATGTTGTAAATCTAGGGGTGACAAAAGACAAGTAGTCTTTCCACTACTTTCTTTCAGAATATAATTCATTATTACTTTTTCTTTCCTAGATAACATCGTTATCTCCTAATAATCAGCAATGCCAAAAATGCACCAACAAAAGCCATTATACACGAAAAACAAGAAAAGACAACTAACATTGAAATAAATTTCTTTCTCAATGTCTCTTCTACTTTCAAATTCTCTTCTAGTATATGAAGATTATCCTGTATTGTCAAGCACATATTCTCTTCGTCAAGATATTTAAGGTCAATATATCTTCTCTTGGCAAAATATTCAATATCACTCTTCAATGCATTATAATCGCCTTTGTATTTTCGCATGGAACTAAGTACTTTTTTGGTATCCAATACTTTGTAAGTATCGGTGCAATTTTTGGTTAAGTATTTAAGTAAACTTATTTTCTTTTTGTCCATATTTTAATATTATCACAATTTTAAATTTTAGACTATTAAATTATAAATAAATTCTAAGAGTTTGACAAATAAAAAAAGAAATCTGACTATAAAATGCCAGATTTCTTGATTTCTTGAATTAATTATTTCTTCTTAGATGTTGATTTCTTACTAGGTTTCTTCTTATTAGAAGCAACAAAGTAAACAACTACACCACCAAGAACTACTACTGATAGAACTACAAGAACTGTTCCAAGTACTGGACTTACTTTCTTGCTATCTGCTTCTTCAGAAGGAACATTGATAGTATATGTCTCAGTCTTGCTATTACCAACTTCGTCCTTAACAGTAATCTTAAGTGTATAGTTACCAGTCTTAGTAAATTCCCATTTGTAACCAGAGTTATTACCAATCAAATTGGTTACTGTAGTTCCATCTGGAGAAGTTAGAGTAACTGTAACATTCTCACGCAATTTAGTCTCTGTTGACTTGTTATCTTTCAATTCCAAGAAGTCATTAATCTTAAGTTCATAAGTTTGATTTAACTTAATTTCTTTAGGAAGGTCATTATCTTTATTCTTCCAAGCGATTGAAGGATCAACACAGTCGCCTACACATATAACTTTCTCAATCTTAGATTCATTACCTGCTTCGTCTACGGCAGAATATACTATTGTATATTTACCTTCTGAAGTTGCTTTGAATGTCTTTAGATAGTCATAAGTCTCATTATCAGTGATTGTAGGTTTCACATTATTTGGGCCAGTGATTGTATAAACTACTTCTACTTGTCCTCTATTCTTATCTGTTGCAAATGCTACTGGAATATCTATTTCCATATAATCATTGCCAGTCTCAGGAGCCCATTCAATATTTGCTGGGAATCTCTTAGTCATATCTAGAGTAATTGTAGGAGCAATTGTATCTTTGGCTGTAATTGTAAACATACTATCTTCTAGTAATGTCTCATTACCAAATTCATCTTCGCCATAATATCTAATGAAGAATGTTCCTTCAGATGTAGGAATAAATCCGTTATTGTATAGAGTACATTCTGCACCAGCACTCTTATTATAGATTTCCCATCTAGTTGCACCTTCTATATCTACACCCTCTTTCTTCAAAGTTGCTGTAGGTACTTCAAAGTACTCGCCTACTTCAATATCTTTGCTGAATTTATCTTCATCAAGAATTGTAATTGTAGGAGCAGTCTTATCGTTAACTCTTACACCATAAGATCTGATAACCATATTACCAGCATAATCTTTGGCAGTAAATGTTACAGTGTATACACCATAAGAACTTAATTTGAATGATGCACCACTTACAGTATATTTGTATCTGCCAGAATCTTCTTCTTTGATAATAGATTCTTGACTTACTTTAGATACTGTATTACCCTTTCTATCTTTGATATCAATAGAAATGCTTAAGTTAGCATCTTTATTATCTGTAAATGCAACACTAGGGATATTCAAGATATTAGCACCTTGATCAAATGCTGCTTTCTTAGCCGCCGAACCAGGTTTAACTGCAATTGGAACGTCGCCAGATGTTAGTAAGTAACCTGCTTTATCAATCTTTGCACCATTGCTATCAGCAATAATATTGTGTTCTGTAGTGCTATTATCAGCATATAACGCAGCATTCCAACCTTGAGTATTAACAACGCTTATAGTTGGAGCCTCGTTATCGTCTGCTGCTTTCAAAATCTCAACAGTATGATATTTGATAGTTGTCAAACCACTAGTTCTTGTATCTAATAGAGTGCTATCAATAGTTGCTTCTGCAACGATTGTAAATTTAGAATTGTTCTTGGCAATCTCAGCAACATCAATTACATATTTACCATCAGAATTAGTCTCTGTCAAAAGTTCTTTCTCAGCACCTACAACATAATCTCCCATCATGATATATGTCTTAACATCAACATTTTTATCAAAAGTATCTGTTGCTGTTGGTTTAGCAAATGTCAAAGTCTCTTCTCTATCGCTAACAAGTTTAGTTCCAACATCTAATTTTAATGTTGTCTTGCCATCTTTAAGGTCGTCAGTATTCTCATATACTACAATATCATATACTACTTCGCCAAGTGTATTACCTTTCTTATCAGTTGCTTTGTATCTAATTTCGCCATTACCTGTATTATTGAATGTAATCTTAGCAGCCTGATTAGCAGGAGTACTAATTGTACTTACAGCACCAGTAGATGCACGATAAGTTCTAGTAATAACGATATCATCATTTAGATTACTGAATTTGTAGAAATTATCTGTAGCATATGCTGCAGGAATTGTAAATTCTACACCTTTAAGTGCAACAGATGGAATATCAACTCTTCTATTTACAAGTTTCTCTTCTGCTACTTGTCTTTGAGTTTTGTTATTCTCTGTATCAGCAGTGATAGTCTCGCCATTAACTGTAACAATCTCGCCCTCGTCATTAAAATCATAAGCGTAAGTTGGAACAATCTTAGGTGCTTCACTATCAGTTACTACAATAGGAGAACCTGGAGTTACTTCACTAGTCTTGATGTTCTCACCAAATAATCCAATATAAGAAACATAAGTAACAGAATAAGAACCTTCTTCAGTTGGACGGAAAGTAAATTTGTCGTAATCAACATCAAGAGTTTCTTTGGTCTTCATATTCTTAACAATTACTTTAACATAAGCATTAACTGCATCACTAGTAGATACATTCTCATCTACAACTTTAACCTTAGGGATAGATACATCTGTATTTACATTAGCCTTTGTTGGCATACTGCTTTGGAAAATCATTTTAAGTTTGATTTTGCTTGTATCATAATCTTCAACTACTTGGAAACTGCTCTCTAGTCTAGAGATTACTGTATCGCCATTCTTGTATTCGTATACAACTTGATATGTTCCCACTGTTGCTAGATTTGCTTTATCAACTGCATAATACGAGCCAGTGCTATCTAATGTCAATGCTACTTCAGTAGTAGGAGTAACAAGGTAAACATTTAGAGAACCACTAGTCAAAGCGTTTGCTTTCTCTTCTACTTCTTTGGTCTTGCCATCAGTAGTTTTGTCATAAACAACACTTGGTGCAGGAATTTTCAAACCATCTTGGTTTTTAGGCATCTTAGCAGGAATAACATATTCGCTGTTAGTTGGAAGTTTGATTGTAGCATCTTCTCTCTCTACAAAAACAGATAAGTTTTTAAGAGTAGTTGTTACTTTGCCTTCTTTCTCTACAGCAATAGTTACATTGTAATATCCTTGATAACTAGCCTTGAAGTGATATACTTTTTCGCTACCAATAGTTTCTTCAGTTGGTTCAAATTCTTTCTTGTCTTTCTTAATTTTGTACACAACTTTAACACCGTCAGTTCCGTCAACCAAGCCATCTCCCAAAGTAACTTTTGGCAAATAAACTTCGTCTCCTACCTTGAAAGTATCAGTATATTGTAGAGTACCTTCACTATTCTTAGAACGAAAACGATCTACTTTAATTTCAGCACCGACTACATCTGTAATTCCATTTTCTTCTGCCTGAACACTAATTTGTTGTACTTGAGATATATTAGCAACAACACCAGTAGCAGTTACACCAGCAAGTAACAAAGGTACGATAATCTTCTTCTTGTCTTTCATAATTGTAAAATTTCTCCCTATTAACTATAATATTAACGAATTTAGTTTATTATTTTTTTGTGCTTTTGTCAACTATATATTACAAATATTTCAATTTCTTTGACTTCCCTTTTTCGTTATTTCTAGTATGTGTAGGCATTTCCAAAATATGTAAATTTTTTTGTAAATTTTTTCCAATTATTTTTGCAATAAAAAAGCCCTCGAAAAGTCAAGGGCTTCAAAAGACTATAGGAGTAGTAGATTTTTATTAAAATATTAGCAACCTAAACCGTTGCCACAGCCACAACAATTAAGAATTAAAAGTAATAAGATAATATTCCAGCAGCAGTTATCTTCTCCGCCACCAAAACCATTACAGCCACAAAGCATTAAAAGAAGCAATAAACAGCAACAATTGTTACCTTTGCCCATTCCTACATTACCAATTCCATGGTTACAACCACAATTATTTCCAAACATATTGTTTTCCTCCTAATTAATTATTTTTACAAATTTCAATTTATGTAATTTTAATTAATTATAATAGTGCTAGCATATATAATTATTTGAAAGCAATTAGTTTTTTTGCTTTCTACTTCATAATACTAAGCATCAACAAAAAGTGTTACAACCATTTAAAAATTTTTATAAATATTTGATTATTTGTTTGAATTATTTTCAAAGTAATCCACAATTAGATTTTTTAAATTATCTATACCCTCGTTAGTCTTTGCCGAAACGAAAGCAATTTTCTGACCATTATAATCATTTGTTATTTTCTCTATCATTTCATCTTTATATATATTTTGGTCATTTATTAGTGGATTTCTTGTATCTCTTATTTTCAAATTGTCGCATTTATTAAAGACCATTATTACAGGACTAACACAATTAAGATTGTTTAGTACTTTATTAGTAACTGCAATATGTTCGTTATAATTACTATCACTAATATCCACAACATGTAGTATTAGGTCTGAATACTTACATTCTTCTAGCGTGCTGGCAAATGCCTCTATAAATTCGTGTGGAAGGTTGCTTATAAACCCAACAGTATCTGTCATCAATACTTCTTTGCCATCTCCTAGCCATACATTTCTTGTGGTTGTATCAAGAGTTGCAAAAAGTTCATTTTTTACATACACATCACTCTTGGCAAGAAGATTAAGAAGAGTACTTTTGCCAGAATTAGTGTAGCCAACAATAGAAATAGTAGGTTTAGAATTTCTCATTCTACTCTCTCTATTAAGTGACCTTATTTGTTTTAATTTCTTAAGTTCCTCTGTCTTTTTCTGAATATTTTGTTCAACAATTCGTCTATTTAATTCTAATTTGGTTTCGCCCGGGCCACGCATTCCAACTCCGCCACCAAATCTACCACTACTCTCTAGATAAGAGCCAAGTCTTGGAAGAGAATATTTAAGTTGGGCTAATTCTACTTGCAATTTACCCTCGTTAGTCCTTGCACGCCCTGCGAAAATATCTAGGATTAACATACTTCTATCTATTACTTTCACATTCAAAGCATTAGAAATATTGCTTAATTTACTGCCACTAAGTTCGTTATCAAATATTACTAAATTTGCCTCAGTCAACTGTATCATTTCTTTGATTAAGTCTATTTTACCTTTACCTATAAAATAAGTTGTATCTGGCTTTGGTCTAAATTGTGAAATCTTATCAACTGTAACAATTCCCGCTGTTTTTGCTAGATTTTCTAATTCTTCTAGGTCATTTTGAATATTGTCTTTTTGGCTTAGAGATACTTTGACAAGTATAGCCCTTTGCTCTGGCTCACTATTTAAGTTCTTGGTATATTCTTCGTATTCTTTCTCACATTCAGCAATTTTTTCCAGTAATCCATATTTATTGATATATCTACAATCGTGGCAATTCACATAAGTTACCTTATCCCCAAGGAAATATCCAATCTGTGCATCATAAGCCTCGCCATTTTTTATAGATACAGCGCACACACAATCCATTTTGTTATTTTTCAAGAATGCCAAATCCATCGGACTAAGTGTACTACTTGCGTTTGGGTGAGTATGAATAAGTCTAAGTCCCGAATATCCCTTTTTATCAGAAACAGCCAAAGAATGTGAAGCCGAATTTTTGTCTCCACACGACACATCTACAATATTACCCTTTCTATCAATTATTAGAGATACTTCGTAATTAGATTTCTCACTTACATCACAAATAGTTCTAAGTATCTCATCATCAATAAATAAAGTCTTATCAAATTGTTTATTTTCCAAATTTTCTAGACTTGATTTTAATCCTTTCTTTAATTTTTCTGGAATATTCATAAAATTTCCTTTATGTAATTATTAATATTTTCCATTTTCACATTATTGCTTGCTGTTATTTCTTCATCATTACATATCTTATTAATATTTTGACCAACTTGAATAATTCTATTGCCTAGAGATATCAAATATGCTTTGTCTAAATTTGTACTGAATGTTTTGCTATTATTAAATGTTTCTATACTCAAATCGAAGTATTCTTTGATAGAAGTTATTAGATTGCTAGTATATCCCGCTGGACTAGAATTGAAATCATTATAGCCATCAATATTTATAAATTGATAAATTGCATATACCCCTTGATTTCTCAAATCAAAAGTTTTGTAAGATTTGAAAGCATCTAATGCTACAGAATACGCCTTGCCCACTTCATTAGTATTTATAAGTGCCTTAATATATCTATTTTTTAGATAATCCTCTTCATTAAGAATAGCACTCTTTTCTAATACTCCAATATTTAGATTTTCATTTCTTGTCTTTAATTGAGACATGAAGTCTTCCATATTTTCATCACTAACAAAAGCATCGTACAATTTAATAATTCTAGCATTATTGCCTTTGCTAATTTCAATATTTAGAGACTTGTAGCAGTAATAAATATCGTGGTCTTTCTCATAAACTCGCATATATAGTGAAGATGCTATTCCATCACTACCCAAGTTGTAGAAGAAATCCCCTAAATTTTTTGGAAAGGCAAAAAACATTACACACCCTAGAATTGCACTAAGTACAATTAGAACTGTAAGCGTCCATAGAACACAGGTTAATATAATTTTTTTGTAATTCATCTTCTCTTCCTTCTTTGCCTACCACATAATATCTATACATTTATACCCATATATTAACAAATGCGACAAAAAAAATCAACAAATCATTTGTTATCTTTATTATTTTTAACAAACAATTTGTTGATTAAATTTTTATAAAACTATTCTAGACTTATTTCAAGCACATAATAGCAACCATCATAATGCCTAGACCTGTTGCAAGTATAACTCCCATAATATTTATCCCCCTCGTTTGAATTTATCTTTCAAACCCATAACACATATATTATACCACATATAAGGGCAAATTGTCAATACCTATTTTTATAAAATATGTACTATGCATAACTATTATGCAAAGTTCAATTTTCCGCTAAATTTAGATATTCTTAAGTATAATTATTAATTGCTAAAATTTCACTATTATTAGGAGAAATTATTGCCGATAGTCTACTACCACCCCTTCCAACAATGTTTACAAACCAATAATAATCTCCCACATTTATATCCGCATCATTAATAATCTTGATATACACTTCTCCTTCAAAATTATTTTTGATTACAAATGCAGAAATTTCTTTTTTCAATTTTTTAGCAACTATTTTGTACACATCATCAGCATTTACTTTCCATTTGGAATTTACACATTTTAATTCAATATCTTGTTCGTAATCTTTGGATATAATTCTTGCAATCACTTTTTTATTACAATCTATAATTTTTTTAATATCTGCAACTAGGGTTTTGTCAAATGGATTTTCTTGCAAACTCCCTTCAAATTTATCTGTACCAACAAACAAAATAAAGTTACTTGCGCCACTATCTATTTTATCACATTTAGAGACATCAAAAGATAGTACTCCAAACTCTATTAACTCTCCAGAGTATCCATTGACAATATAATTTTTTTCTCGCATACCAATAATCAAACTAGCAGAAATATTTTCACTTTTGCCTTCAAACAAATATTGCCTAATCTCCGATGTATTGTTTTCAAGCAAATTTTCGTACTTATTTTGGCAAGAAGACATACAGATAACAGCCACTAATAAAAAAAACAATTTCAACATATTCTTTTTAACCGTCCAATTTACAAACCATTAAAGTTATTAAGAATATATGAAATTGTATTTTTGTTTATTCTATTTCGTCCAATTCTTCTACTCTTTTTTGGTATTTACCACCCAAGAATTGAGTATTTAGAAATGTATTTATTATTCTAATTGCTCTCTTGTAACAAATATAGTCGCAAGGAAGTATACACACATTAGCATCGTTATGTTTTCTAGACATTTCAGCAAATATTGGCTGAATACATAGCGCTCCTCTAATGCCTTTCTTTCTATTGCTAGCCATACTCATACCAATCCCCGACCTACAGCCATAAATTCCAATATTTCCCTTGATAACTTCATTATTTGCACTTTTTGCAAAAGACGAGAAATTATCTAGAGCATCGTATTCTTTGCTGGCAAATTCAATATAATCCAGATTATTTTTCTTTAAATATAGTTTAATCTTTTGGAACATTTCATATGCTCCATGGTCATAGGCTAGTACTATCATTTTATTTCCCTTTTTCATCTAATATATTTTGTACAAAATTCCAAATAATTATTTTCTTTTGTGATATTCGTCCCATACATGTTGTCTAGCAAGCACCGCCAAAACATAAATTATTGCAGGAAAGAAATAGAAACAAGCAAGTATTACAGCAAAAATTATATTAACGGTAGGCCTTGTACCATGCACATACTCCGGATATTCCCCATCGCTATAATCAAATTGCTCTCGTACTTTGCTACTCATTACTTCTGCATCATTTTTTTCTTCATTTTTACTATCTTTATCATCATTTATAAAATGAGTTCCACAATAAGGACAAGTAAAATTTTTCTTTGTTGTATCAATTTCAATATTTGCACCACACGAAGTGCATTTGCTAGATTTCATAACTTATCTCCGTATACTTAATTATAATACAATATATGTCGATTTTTGTCAAATAAAACATTTATTGTGAGCATATAAAATACTCAACACTCTATACTTCCAACTATCACAATTATTTTATTTAACAAATAAAATATTAAATGAATAGAATGTAATAATACTAAAATGTATTGGAGGCACAAATGATATTGTATTGGAATAATCGTTGTGGTTGTAATGGCAGAGGACAACAAATTAATATAGATGAGAATACACTCGCCAATATATTGGCAAGACGCCAGCGTGGAGCAACAGGCCCTACCGGACCTACAGGTGCAACTGGTCCTACAGGGCCGACGGGACCAACCGGACCTATCGGTCCAGCAGGAGAAGATGGTGTTGACGGCGAGACTCCAGTTATCACAATTGGAACAGTAACAACTGGAGATCCCGGAACACAAGCAGCCGCAAGTATAACAGGAAACGCACCCAACTTTGTATTAAATCTAACAATACCGCAAGGACCAACCGGCTCACAAGGTTAGGATTATAAAAAATAAATTACTGTATTAATATTGACGAATACAATAAAATAAAAAAAGATAAAGCAACAGAAGATTTAATAATCTTGTAATTAACTTTATCTTTTTTTATTTTCTGACACAATTTTTGACACAAGAAAAAATTATTTAAAAATGATTTATAAAAAAAATAGTGTCTAGAAGTAACTTCTAAACACTATATATTGTGGTTTTGGCTCCTCAAGTAGGGCTCGAACCTACAACCTACCGGTTAACAGCCGGTTGCTCCACCATTGAGCTATTGAGGAATAACACGACTATTATATGTTAATAATTTTTTTTTGTCAACTGCTTTTTGCAATTTTTTATAAAAAGTTTTTAATTTTTCGCAATAAATTTTTTTAAACTAATATTTAATAAATATTACATTTTTCTATTAAATAAGTTTCACTTTTCTTTCAAGTAATTGTATAATAAAAATATGATGTATATTATATGCTATATTATTTATGCAGAGCACTATATATTTACCTAAAATATGATTGCTAATAGAATAATAATATAATCATCAATTCAATCAAGGTTTTAACGGATAACCTTGTTTGGACTTTATATCAAAAATAAAACATTTAGGAGTTTATATGGAAATTTCAACCCAAATGACTTACGATAATTTCTTGAAATACTTTTTATATTCACAGAAGAAAATAAAAGCAATTTACAGAGCAATAGGAATTATCTTCATAATTCTAGCTGTATCAGACGCTGTTTCCTGTCTCTTTGAGCCTCTCGTAATAGATGACTTAATAATTGACATCGCTTTTATTGTATCGCTACTGGTTATTGGAATATTATTCTTAGTTTTAATCGATAGAATTTTAACTAACGCAGCAAGCAAGGCTTATCACTCCAATAAATTTATTGCAACCAATCCTGTTTTCACTTTCCAATTCAACAAGAACAATTACAAAGTACTAGTTACTTCTCCTATGGGAATTGAAGAATGTACTTATTCATACGACATGATTTATTCAATTGTTGAGACAGATAATTTTATTTACATCAAAATTGGAAATAATTCAGCATACATAATTAATAAAATTCAAGAAAACATAGAAAACTTAAATAAAATAATTACATTCTTAAGAGACGAAAAACAAATAAATTATATAGTCGACATTAAGAAAAAATAATTTTAGTAATCCTCTAATTTTAATGATTAGAGGATTTTTTTATTAGAATGCTTTTTTAATTTCTTTTATTGCATTCTTCTCTAATCTACTTACTTGTGCTTGAGATATTCCTATCTCTTCCGAAACTTCCATTTGCGTCTTGCCAATATAATATCTTAATCTTACAATTTCTTTTTCCCTTTCATTTAATTTTAACAATGCGTCTTTCAGATTTAGGTTCTCTATCCACTTCTCTTCACAATCTTTGCTATCGCTTACTTGATCCATCAAATAAATAGTATCTTCTCCGTCATTATACACAGGGTCACACAAAGACATTGGTTCACTTATTGCCTCCAATGCAATAGCAACTTCTGATACTGGTATTTGCAGAAAATCTGCCACCATATCTACATCAGGTTCTTCACTATTATTTTTGATTAATTCTTCTCGTGCTTTCAAAACTTTGTATGCTGTATCTCTTAGGCTTCTACTAACCCTTACACTATTATTATCTCTTAAGAACCTCTTTATCTCTCCTATTATCATTGGAACTGCATAGGTGGAAAATTTAACATTTTGAGAAATATCAAAATTATCTATAGCCTTCATAAGTCCAACACAACCAACTTGAAATAAATCATCTGTGTAATTGCATCTACCTCTAAATCTTTGAAGCACACTAAGCACAAGTCTCATATTTGCAATCGCAAATTTTTCTCTAGCATCACTATCTCCTTGCTTTATTTTTAACATCAATTCCATTTGTTCTTTTCCGCTTAACTTTGGCAAAGAATTAGTATCTATGCCAGTAATTACAACTTTGTTACTATTCATAAAAAAACTCCCAATCTTGCGATTAGGAATATTTTGCACATTTATTTTTAAAATTATACATTTTGTTATATATTCGACATTATCTGACAATAAGTATATTATTTTTGACAAATTATATATGTTTAATTATGTTTTATGCAAGTTTGGTCATTTCTTTTTTTATTCGCACAACAATCTTCTTTTCTAGTCTACTAATATAACTTTGACTAATTCCTAGATTATCTGCTACTTCTTTCTGAGTTAATTCTTCTCCTCCAGAAAGTCCAAATCTCAGTACCATGATTTCTTTTTCTCTAGAACCTAGTTTATTTATTACTTTCCACAAAATTTGTTTCTCTGTATTTCTCTCCATATCTTCTTGTGGACAATCACTTTCGCTAGGAAGTAAATCAAATAACACCAATTGATTTCCTTCACTATCTACATTTAGTGGTTCATCTAGAGACACAACTTGCTTTTGTTTACTTATCTTTCTTAAATACATAAGAATTTCATTTTCTATACATTTGCTAGCATAAGTTGCTATCTTTATATTCTTGTCACTTTTGTAAGAATTTATAGCCTTAATCAATCCCAAGCTTCCAATTGAAATTAAATCTTCTACATCTACATCACTATTAGGAAATTTCTTGGCAACATACACAACAAGCCTCAAATTATGTTCTATTAATTTCTGCTTAGCATACTCACTATTTTCTGTACTTAGCATTTCTATATATTTTGTTTCTTCATCTTCACTAAGTATATCTGGCAAACTTTCACCATTGCACAAATATAGCAATACTTCATCTCTAGACCTAAATACTTTTTGCCAAATACTTTTTAGCATAGTCATCATTTTATAAATCTTAGAATTACATTTTATCATAATTTTCCACCTACAAATTTAGAATTTAATATACAATCAAAGTTTTCGAATTTTTTGAATGCAACAGCCATATATACATTGTCGTACTCAGTACTTTCAATTACAAGTTTATCTATTCTAAAAGACAAATATTTTTGCCCTTTAGACAACGAATTTATCTCTATGTAACTAGCATCTTTCAAAATATTGTTATCAATATTATTTAATAATAATTTATCTATTGGATAATCTCTATATAATCTGAAGAATAATTCACTAGATATTATATTAACCGCATGACCACTCTTACAAATCATATTTCCACTATCAAAATATCCCACACCTTCTACTTTCTCATTATTGTCTATCAATGTTATTTCTCGTATAAAATTATTTGCTTTTAGTTGTTTGCTAAATACAAATATCGTTTTCTTTGTTATCAAATAGATTACATATAGTAATATCAAAAACATACTTATTGGGACTTCAAAATTATAAAGCAAAATTCCCGTCATATTATATTCAACACCTAGTAAACTCAATGTCGCTATTAGAAATCCGCCAAAGAGAAAGGTATAGAAAAATAGCAAACCCAAGCACCAAAAATAATTTCTAATAGTCTTATATTTCTTGATAAATAAAACCATAAGCAGAGCACATAGTAATTTATATAAAAGAATTAGCCATTTAATCTTGAGTATGTAAGGAAGAAAGATAGCAAATAATGTTCCAATAGCACTTGATAACAATTTGCGAAATCTATTTAATTTACATTTAGTTGTAATTCCAATTAAACTAAGCAATAAATAGTTGACAACCATATTATCTAGAATTACATATTCTATATATAATATCACTATTGCCACCTCCCAAATTCCTTTCACATAGTTTAATATTTCACTTACAATTTTAGCAAAATCGATTTAATTACATAAGTATTTAAACTGTACTTTTTAGGCATAAAAAAAAGAATAAACACCAATTTTGTTTATTCTTTTTTTGATTAATTAAAATCTATTTTTTAATTTCTTTATAAATGATGGAATATCACTATCATTAACTTCTACTCTACTACTTGGAGCACTTTGTTTTGGTTCTTCCAAATTTACATTTTGTTCTGCTTTAGTTTCTTGTTCTTCTTCAGCATAGTTATTAACAATGTTTCTCTTAACTTCTTGTTTCATTTCGTCTGTAGCAGTGCCACCACTAAATCCTGTTGCAATTACAGTTATTTCAACTTCATCTTCCATTTTTGGATCAATTCCACTACCAAAGATAATATTACAAGATGGGTCAACCACTTCTTTTACTAAATCTGCTGATTCATATACTTCATCAAGTGTTAAGTTTGGAGAGCCTTTAATATTAAGAATAATACCAGTAGCACCCTCAATAGTAGTCTCAAGTAATGGACTAGATACTGCTTGTCTTACAGCCTCAATAGTTCTATTCTCGCCTTTGCCTCTACCCAAGCCCATGTGTGCTAGACCCTTATTCTTCATAATAGCCTTAACATCAGCAAAGTCCAGGTTGATAAGACTAGATGTAACAATCAAGTCACTAATACCTTGAATACCTTGTCTCAATACATCGTCAGCCGTCTTGAAAGCCTCAATAATAGGTGTATTTTTTGGTACTATTGTTAGTAACTTATCATTTGGAATTACAACCAAAGTATCTACAACATTTTTTAGTTCTTTAATGCCGTTCTCAGCATTTTCCATTCTCTTCTTGCCTTCAAATCTGAAAGGTTTGGTTACAACTGCAATTGTTAATATTCCCATTTCTTTGGCAATGCTTGCAACAACTGGAGCAGCACCAGTTCCAGTGCCACCACCCATACCTGCAGTTACAAATACAAGGTCTGTATCTTTAAGTATTTCTTCTATTAATTCTCTACTTTCTTCAGCCGCTTTCTTGCCTATTTCTGGGTCTGCACCTGCACCAAGTCCACGAGTTAATTTCTCTCCAATCTGCAATCTACTAGGCGCTTTTGACATAAGCAATGCTTGTTTATCTGTATTAATAGCCACGAAACTAGCACTAGTAATATCAGCATAAATCATTCTATTTACAGCGTTATTACCGCCACCACCAATTCCAATTACTTTAATTTTACAAATAGGTGTATTTTCGTCTAATTCTTGCATTTCATTATCTTTGAATAATTCCATTTGTCTCTCCTTATTTATATATGTTAATTGCCATATTTAGTAAACTTATTGAACTAGATAAATCTGGTTTGGCATAAAGCAATGCTTTAGGTTTTATTAATTCTATAGGTCTATCAAATTCTTTGCGTAAATAATCGCTAATACCTTCAAAATAATTAATACCGCCACCAGTGAAATTAATAGGTATATAATTAGGTAATTGTACCTCAAAATCACCCAAACATGTCTTGACCATATCAATTATTTTATCTAGTCTGCATAGGATTATATCATTTACATTTTTTACTCCAAATCTCTTGCCATTATCCAATTCATAGAAATCCACACCAAGTGGTTTAAGAGTAATAATTGCTTTGCTCTTCAATTCTTCGGCTTCTTCATAAGATATCTCTAGTATTCTAGATAAATCTGCGGTTATAAATCCGCCACCCATCGAAAAACTCTTCATCTCTTCTAGGCCATCTCCCAAGAATTGACAAACACTTGTTGTAACAAATCCACAATCAACTAGTATTGCCCCCTCATATCTCTTGTGTTCATCTATCAAGTATATTCCTTCTGCCAAAGAATTAGATAAGAAATCGTAATTTTTAATACCACACTCTTCCAATATTCCAGAGATTAGCAATTTGAATTTGTTTTCGACAAGTACATAACTTGTTTTTGCTTGTAATTTATTGGCAAATTGTCCTTCTGGGTGATTAGTTCTATTATCTTCATTCAAGATATAATATAATGGAGACTTATTAATTACTGTGTGGGTCTTATAAGGATTATCTTCATTATCATTTAAGAATAATTCATCAATTATTCTACTTGTAATTCTGGTGTTTTTAGCAAAAGTTTTAGTAAGTATTTTTTCATAACAAAAACAAAACTCTGCAGGAACTCCCACAAATAAAAAACCAATTTTACTCTGCAAATCTTTCTCAACATCATTTATAATGCTTGAAATCTGGCTTTTTAGATTATTTGGTTCTACAAATTCCCCATTTGCAAAGCCTTCATACTCCAAATCCACACTAGATAGCAGTTTAAAACTTTTATTAACTTCTTTCATTCCTGTAAGAACTGTAATTCTAGAAGAACCAAAGTCCATTACCGATACAATATCTTTCATCAAAAGTATAACCTATCAAAAGTATAATTACATTTAAAGTATATAAATAAAGTACAAATATGTCAAATTTTTTTGTATCCTTTACTTAACTTTTCGATTAATTTTGCAAAAAAGATTATTGTAACTAAATAATTACAATAAATAAAAAAAGATTGCCAAATCTTTATATTCTTTGGCAATCTTACAAATTTTCTGGCTCATATCGAGCAACAATGCTTTTAAGAGAACTATTATAATCAACTATAACACTACCTGAAACAACACCTTCTTGATGAAAGTGATTATATCTTTCTAGCCCTAGAAGCAACATATCGGTAGTATACTTCATTGCATTTTTGATTACTATAGATATTCCACTACGAGTTTTAAAGAATAATTCTACATCTTCGCCTTTATTTGTTATTTCAAGAGATGTAAATACCCCTTTGCTAGTAGTTGGAATATAATTAGATTCTCTAAGAGACTTAGATATTTGCGTTAAGACCTTAACTACAAATTCATTATTAATTATATTGCCCGCTTCCAAATCTTGAGGCAAAATATTAACAAAATTATTATCTAAAATTACTTTAATAGGCTTAGCACCAAGTTCAGACCCAGCAAATACCGAACTATTACATCTTTCCAAAACTTTGCCTAATTCATCAACAATAGCATAATCGTCATCAGTTATTTTGATTGCGTATAAACTTTCTCTTTCTGAACTATGAATAACCAATTTATTTGGAAATTTCGTCTCAATACTTACAACTCTTAAATATGGGTATTTTTTTTCCAAAGTATTAGCAATACTTTCTTTTTTTACAAGAAAGATACTTTCCCCCTTCTCAATACCATCAACAATTTTATAATCTTTAATTGTTTCCAATTTATACTTGGTTGTTAGCCAATTAACACTTATTTTTTGCAAAGTAAAAAGTGTACTGTTAATAACTATCAGTACTGTCAAGAAAATAAGAACTATTAAAAATCCAATTAGTTTTTTATTTTTCATACCTTTAACTTTACAAATTCAAGTCTTAATATATTATATTGAATTATCCATATTTTAGCAAATAAAGAAAATATTTACAAGAAATTTGAAAGCAATCAATCTTTTTTTCTCTTAATTTCCGCATTCAATTTACAAAAATCTTCTTCTATAGACAAGTAACCTCTATCTATATGGTAAATATCTTCAATTGTTGTATACCCTTCTGCAACCAAACCCGCTAGAACCAAACCTGCCCCTCCTCGCAAATCTGACGCAACAACATTTGCTCCGTATAATTTATTTACACCTTTGATTATAGCCATACGGTCTTTAAGAGTAATATCTGCACCCATCTTAAAAAGTTCATTGCAAATCTTAAATCTGCTCTCGTATAAATTTTCTACAATTACACTAGTTCCTTTAGATATTGTTTGTAATGTTAATACTTGGTTTTGCAAATCTGTTGGAAATCCCGGATATGGTTGTGTTTCAATTGAAGGTATGCTTTTTAGCCTGGATTTAGTGGTTATTTGCAAACTATTGTCTTTCTCAATTATATCTGCACCCGCACCCTTTAATTTCTGAATAAGTGCTTGATTATATTTCTTCTCACAACCTTTAAGTAATATATTTCCGCCACACATTGCACAAGCAATAAGATATGTTCCCGCTACAATTCTATCCTTGATTGGAGTATAAGTAGTTTTCTTGAAATTCTTGACACCAACAATTGTAATAGTACTACTTCCTGCTCCCGAAATTTTGCAACCCATAGAATTCAAGAAATTTTGCAAATCTTCAATTTCTGGTTCTCTTGCACAATTGTAAATGGTTGTAACACCAGATAGTCTTACACTTGCCATCATCAAATTTTCGGTAGCACCAACCGAAGGAAAGTCTAGATGGACTTCTCCAGCACGCATATTTCTTCCATCGCAAATAATATATCCATGCTTTTCTTCTATCTTAACATTTAGACCTTGCAGTCCTTTTATATGTAAATTTATAGGTCGATTGCCAATATTACAACCACCCGGATACGACACTTTTGCTCTTTTAAATCTACTAAGCAATGGTCCCAACATAAAGACACTTGAACGAACCTTCTTAGTAAACTCATCTTTTACCACATACTTATCTGCCGAAGACGAGTCTATATATAAAGTATCCCCTTCAAGTTTGGTTTTACTCCCCAAACTTTCTAAGATTTTTATCATATATAAAACATCAGAAAATTCGGCAACTTTATTTATTATCACACTATCTTCATTAATAATGCTTCCAGCCAGTATCGGCAAAAGTGCATTTTTGGCGGTAACAACTTCCAAACTTCCGTTCAGTTGCCTTCCACCATTTATAAATAATGTTTCCATTTTTCACCTTTAAAAAAATTAGAATTTTATCTTTGTATTTAATTTATATAAGTATTCAAAGCAAACAATTTAAAATAAAAAAGTCGCTTTGCTATATAATATACAATTTTCTCGCCATTTGTTCCGATTGATCCCAAATTTTAATGTGAAAAACTATGAATATAAATTATATATATATTTAGAATATATGAGAGCAAGCAATATTTTGTTAATAGCAGATAAAAAAAGAATAACATCATGTTATTCTTTTTTATTACTTTTGGCACTTACACAATAAAAGTTTCCATCAGACTCTCTATTTAAGTAATTACCATCTATTAAATCTCGCCTAATAGTTATATAATCTACAAAGTTTATCCAATCTACAAGTATCTGATTTACTTCTTTTTCAGAATATCTTTTATCTTTACTAAATTTACTTGTTAAATATTCAAGCACAATTCTTTTATCTTTTGTTTCTGGATATCTATTTATTTTTCCATTGCTATCTTTTAATTGATTTAATCTTTTAGTATCAAGGTCTTTTTGCGTTGGCAAATTTGAGCCACATTTTACACATTTTTTCGATCCCAAATAGTTTATTTTTTCACAAGTAGGACACACAACAATCTTGTATTCAATGTCTTTAATATTTTTGCCATCTGGATCATCTACATATTCTAATATATAATCCCTAGAACCACAACCAGGACACTTTGCAGACTTATTCTCAAATCTGCAACTGCAATATTTACATATTTTATATACCATTTTTTGAGGTTCTTTTTCTTTATTTTCAATTTTTTTATATTTCTTACACATAATATTTATTCCTTTACTGGTATCACTAATCTAAATCTTCAATTCAAGACTATTTATTTTTTAAATAATTCGTACATTTTACGAAGCATTCTATTTGGTCAGAATTTAGTATGTTTTTATCCACCATGTCTTGTAGTTCTTGCATTGAAAACCATCTAACTTCTGTTAATTCATCTTCTTGAATTGTTAGTTTTGCAATATCCAAATCAGCATTAAGATAATACATCTTAAAGCAGTCTTTACCATCACAACCCTCTGCAAAAACTTCAAGGGGTCTATTAGAAATATCTATTCCAAGTTCTTCTCTAACTTCCGTAACTATACCCTGTTCTGATGTTTCTCCAGCCTTTGGGTGTCCGCCCGTAACTCCCCAATCTCCACCTTTTTGAGGAACTCTTTTTTGCATTAAAAATTCACCCTTACTATTTTGAATACAAACCATTACAACCATTGGATAATAACCTTGTGGAATTTTATCTCCCTTAAAGTATGTCAAACCAGTTATATTACCATTCTTATCGTACAAATCCCTTTTCTCTTTCATAAATTAACTCCTTAGTTTATAATAACATAAATATATATTTTTGAATAATAATTTTCTTATATTTACAAAAAATCGAAATTACTGACTTATACAAAATACAACTGTTCAAATGTTTAGGCCCCACATTCTCATTCCCCATAAAACATAAAGTCCAATAATATTTTAACAAAAAAAACAGAGTTTCCCACCCTGTTTTTTAATAACTCATCATTTATTGTGGTTCTTTTTACTTAAATTCATTCATTGAATATTTTAAAGAACACTTTAATTTGCTAATTTCTTGCTTTATTTTGTTTTACTTTGAATATATTAAATCTCATAAATACAAATGCATTTTGTGTATTTTCACTTTGTCTGCCTACATTGCAAAGAATTCCAATTGCCCCCATAAATACACTTAAAGATGTTCCACCCGCCGACACAAACGGCATAGGAATTCCTGTTGGCGGAATTGAGCCTGTTACTACGGCTACATTTATTAATAATTGAATTGCTATAACGGATACAATTCCACTAGCCAGATAAGCACCCAATCTATCTTTAGCATTAAGTGCAATTTTGATGCCTAATGCAATAAGCACTACATACACCATAAGAACACACACTGCACCTACAAACCCTAGTTCTTCTCCTATGATAGCAAAAATAAAATCGCTTTCGGCAAATGGCAAGAATAAATACTTCTGTCTACTATTAAAAAGTCCTACTCCAAATAAACCACCAGTTCCAAGTGAATATAGAGATTGTATTAATTGATACCCCTCTTCTTTGGGATTTGCCCAGGGATTAATAAAGGCTACAAGCCTATCAAATCTATAAGGTTCTATTACAATCAATACAACAACCAAAGCAAGTGCAGGAATTGCAAGCAACGCAAAATGTTTAAAACTTATCCCTCCAATTACAAGCATAGAAATCATTACTAGCCCAATACACATCGTAACACTCATATTAGGTTCAAGCATTACAAATAAACATATTATTCCGCCAGCAATCAAAATAGGAAGTATTCCTTTGAATGTTTTGGTCTTTTCATAATTTTTGGATAAGTAGCACGCAGAGAAGATTACAAATCCAAATTTAGCAACTTCACTACTCTGCAAATTAAGTCCAGCGAAGCCAATCCAACGCCTAGCGCCATTAGCAGATATTCCAATTCCGGGAACAAAAACCAAACCAAGCAAAATAAGAGATACAATAATAATGTAATATCTTAATTTGTAGTACTTATGATAATCAAAAAAATATGTAATTGCAAAAAATCCTAAGCCCAATACAAAGCCAAATATTTGTTTCTTCACAAAGTGCAAACTATCCCCATAAAGAAAATCACTAGAATAAGAACTAGCACTGTAAATCATGACCATGCCAAATATACATAAGAATGTAACAATAATAAAAATTGTCAAACTCAATTTATTAACTTTTTGCATTAGATAATTCCTTTACAAGTTTTTCAAATTTTTCTCCTCTCTCACTATAACTTTTGAATTCATCAAAACTAGCACACGCTGGCGACAAAAGCAAAATATTTTTCTCTTTAGCAATTTCATATCCCGCTTTCACTCCTTCATAAAAAGTTTTACAACTCTTAACATTTTCAAAGCCACATTTACTTGCACTCTTCTCAATCTTCTTTCTTGCTTTCCCAAACGCAATAACATAATTGATTTTATCTTTGTATTTAATAAAGATATCATCAAAATTCAAGTCTTTGTCCTCTCCACCAAGCATTAGCACTACTCCACTTTCACTAACCCTTAAAGCATTAAGCGTGCTATGTACATTAGTACTCTTGCTATCGTCAATATATTTCACGCCATTCTTTTCTAGTACAACTTTCATTCGATGAGGAGCAAGTTCAAAATTCTTGATTGTTTCAATAATCTTATTATCTTCTATTTGAAGAAGTTTACAAGCAAGAATACTAGCCAGTACATCTTCCATAACAGTAAGCAAATGTTCAAATTCTTTAGTTTCACACAAGACATAAGGTTTGCTTTTTATGTTGATATATATCTTATCTTCTAATATGTATACACCTTTAACTTTCTTATATTTGGATATATAGAATTTTTTTGCTTTGATATTCTCTGTTCTTTCCATAATTAATTTATCATCAGCATTCAATACAATTAGAGACTTTTCAGTACAATTCTTAAGTAATCCCAATTTGCATTTTATATAATTTTCAAATGTCTTATGCCTATCTATATGGTCTTCGGCAATATTTAAAATAATTGATATATATGGATTAAATGAATATGTACTTTCCAATTGGAATGAACTTACTTCACACACTAAATAATCCATAGGCTTTTTGTATGCTCTACAAAGTGGAATGCCAATATTTCCAAATGCCCCACAAGTATAAGTAGTACCAATTATTTGATTGATAAGAGAAGTAGTTGTAGTCTTACCATTAGTACCAGTAATAGCAACCACTGGACTTGATGTAAACCAATAACCAAATTCCAATTCTCCTACCACTTTTATTCCCATTCTCTCTGCCATTACAACATATTTGTTATAAATACTAATACCCGGGGAAATAACAAGCAAATCAAAATTAGAAATAATTTTCCTATTTAATTTGCATAGATATCCCCCACCATTTACCCCATGAGATTTATCGTAAATCTTGTATTCTATATTTAGACTTTTAAGTATGTTCTCGACTGCCTTACCGCTTTCTCCATACCCCATAATTAAAATATTTTTATAATCAAATATCATAATAAACCACTCCTACAAATACAAACTTATTGTCAATATGCCTACAATAATTGTCACTATCATATACATTGTTACCACTTTAGTTTCACTCATTGTTTGTTCAAAGTGGTGATGCAATGGCGACATTTTAAATATTCTCTTCTTAGTTAATTTATAACTGGCTACTTGTAAAATTACACTTAATGAAGTAAGCACAAACATAACACCCACTATCATTATCATGAAATAATTTCTTGAAAAAATAGTTAGACTAGCAATAGTTCCACCCAATGCAAGCGAGCCAGTATCCCCCATAAATACTTTTGCCGGATAAGAATTGAAAAGAAGAAACCCCAACACTCCGCCAGCAACACCAAGACTTGCAATTACTAAATTTTGACTTTCGAGAAGTGCTACACCCTCAAGTGATTTATTGATAATCGTAATAAGCACACACATAACCATAATCACAACAAAAGACACACTAGAACACAACCCATCAAGACCATCAATTAAATTAACAGAATTAACTATTGCTAAATATACAATTATTACAAATGGAATTATCCATATTCCCAAATCAATCGTACTATTAGAAAATGGAATATTACAAGTACTACCAATTAAATCTGATTTGTACACAAATATTGCAAGCACTATAGCAATCCCCAATTGCCCAAGCATTTTTTGATAAGGTTTAAGCCCTTCATTTTGTTTGTATTTTATCTTGATATAATCATCTAGAAATCCAAGTATTCCAAAAAATAGAAAACTAAGCATTGAAGTTGTTGCCAACATATTATGCTTGGAATAAAAGACAAAGTATCCCACAAAAGAAGAAATTATAAATATAATTCCTCCCATTGTAGCAGTACCACTTTTGGATTTATGCTTCTCAACATATATTAAAATATTTTGTCCAAATTTTAATTTGTGCAACCACTTAATTATAAATGGTGCAATGATTGCCGATACAATCAAGCATAAGCACAAATTAAGCAAACCATATTTCATAATTTATCCTTTAATATATTCTTCAACAACTTGTAAATCACTATAAGGAATTCTCTCGTCTCCAATTTTCTGGAAGTCCTCTGCACCCTTACCAAGTATACATAGAATATCCCCACTAGATAATTTCTCTATCCCACTTTTAATAGCAGCTTTTCTATCTTCAATTAAAGTGTACTTTGCATGACTAATTCCAGTTATAATATCCGCACAAATATCTTCAAATAAAGTATTACCTCTATTATCTACACTCAGTATTATTTCATCAGAATATTTATCTGCTATGGCACCCATTTGATATCTTTTTTCTTGGTCACTATATCCTACGCAACCAAAAAGAGTAATAAGCCTGCCTCTACAAAATTTTTTCACAAAAGCTAGTGTTTTATCAAAACTATCGGGAGTATGTGCAAAATCTACAATTATTTGTTTGCCATTTTTCTCAAAGAAATTCAGTCTTCCCGCAATGCCATTTATAGAATTTATTTTATTACCAATATCTTCGCAACTAACTCCCAGCATCTTAGCCACCGTCATAGCAGCCAAAATATTATATACATTAAAGTCTCCTACTAATTTACTATCTACCTTAATAATATTATCCAAAATATTAGCAGTAAATTTAGTAGAATTAATATCTATTTGTATATCTAATGCAAATGAATTAGCAGGATTTTTTACAGCATAACTAACACATGGAACTTTGGTTTTGTATGCTATTTCCATTCCATAGAAATCATCTACATTAACAACACACTCTTTCATATTGGATAAATCAAAATAGTCCATCTTACATCTTGCATATTTTTCTATTGTTCCAAAGAAATCCAAATGTTCTTCAGATATATTAGTAAATACTCCAATATCTAATTTAACGCCATACATTTTATTCAAATAAATTGCTTGCGCACTTACTTCCATTACAACTGTTTTTACGCCCAATAATTTCATTTGATAGAATATATAATGCAATTCTAGAGGGTCGGGAGTTGTGAATTTATTATCTAACTTAATGTCTCCTATAAATATTCCGTTTGTGCCAATAACGCCTATGTTATTGTCAGAATTTTGTAAAAATTTGGCAATTATCATAGATGTAGATGTTTTGCCACAAGTTCCAATTATTCCAATAATTTGCATGCTATCACAAGCATTATTATAGAAATTTTTAGCAAGCACACTCATTGCCAGTCTTACATCTTTTACTCTAATCACACATACATTTGTAGCATTACATTCTTCTTCGGTCACAATACATTTAGCCCCACTCTTTATAACATCAATTATATAATCATTGCCATTGAAATTATTGCCTTTAATACATATAAAAATACTATCTTTGATTACATCTTTAGAGATGTGAGTTATTGCTTTTATATTATAATCTTTGAAATTTTTACTTTCCAATATATCCAAATTTTTAAGTATCTTTTTTAGTCTCACAAATAACTCACTCCCTTTTATTATATACAATTATTTAATTAAATTATTTAATTATAATTATTGTATTACTTCCACTACACAAAAGAACCATAAAGACATTTTTTGACAAATATAAAAATAACAAAATTCTATAATACGACATTATATTTTATATTGTTTTATTTTTCAGTATCTATCATCACTATGCCATTTTTTATAACTTCGCTACTTGGTGCTGGGAACTGAGATTTTATAATTTTTCCATCTCCCTGTATCTCTACTTGCAAGCCCACACTCTCACATTTTGCTACAGCATCATAAATATTTAGCCCCACACAATCGGGCATTAATACAAATTCATTTTGCTTAATCGTATCTTCTATCAAATCTTCACTTGGTTTATAATTTTTGTACTTTATTATATTTTCTATTATTTTCTTTGCATATGGAGTTGCCGCTATACTTCCATAGTAACTAGCACCACCCGGTTCATCTACAACTATTAATACAACATAATCAGGATTATCTGCAGGGAATGTTCCAACAAATGAAGCAATATACTCTCCACTAAGTTTGCTTCCCGCATACTTTTGGCTAGTACCAGTTTTACCACCAACATGATATCCCGGAATGAACGCATAGTAACCACTATATTGTTTGATTACATCTTCCATCATCGTCTTCATTATTTCACTTGTATTTTTCGAAATAGTTTCTTTGATTACTTGTGGACTTGTCTGCGATACAACATTTCCATTACTATCTACAATATTTTTTACAAAATATGGTTTATATAATTTGCCACCATTTACAATACTGCAAATAGCAGATATTAATTGTATAGGCGTTGTTGCAACCGCTTGACCAAAGCCCATTCTAGCCACATCAACAATTTTGGAATTATTATAGTTCATTATAATACCCGCACTCTCACCCAAGAAATCTATTCCAAGAGTAGCACCAAGACCAAATTTCTCAAACATCTCATACATTCTATCTTTGCCAAGTCTTAGCGCCAAGTCTATAAATACGCTATTACAACTATTGCATAATCCTTGACTTAATGTCTGATGTCCATGCCCTGTTAATTTCCAACACTTAATTTTCTCTCCATCTACAATTCTATAACCGGGGTCATAAAAAGTATTAGAAAGTTGTGCCACACCCTCATCAATTGAATTAGCCATAGTAATACATTTGAAAGTAGAACCCGGTTCATACACATCTACAATATTGATATTTTTGACAGTTTCCATAAGTTTAGATACATCATTTCTGGGCACATTATTAAGGTCAAAATTTGGCATAGTGGCCATTGCTACAATCTCTCCATTATGTGGATTCATAACTATCGCACTTGCTTTCTTAGGGATTTGCTCTTCCATAAGTAGAGACAAAGCATCTTCAGTAAATTTCTGAATATTCATATCTATAGTTAATTCCAAATTAAGTCCGGGAATACTTGGCACATATGTTGCAAGTGTATTCTCAATCTTCACACCCTTAACATCACTCTCTTCCAAAACATAGCCTTTAACACCAGTTAAATATTTATCATAATAGGCCTCAAGTCCCGCCTGTCCTACATTATCTATTGTTGTAAAGCCTAATACTTGAGTAAGTGCAGAATTATATGGATAGTACCTAGAATTATTCTCACTAAATAGAATTCCTTTCAAATTTTTACTTTTTATTTCGTTTGCTTTTTCTTTGGTCACTTGCAATTTTATCAAACTCTCGCTAACTAGCCTATCTGTAACTTTTTTATAAATATTATCAAAATTCAAATTCAAAACACTACAAAGAGTGCGTGTTACTTCTTTCTCATCTTCTACCATGCTTGGCCTTACATAAATATCATAAGTAGAATAATTAGTAGCAAGCACCACTCCATTAGTGTCCCTTATTTCTCCACGCTTAGAATTAAGAGGCAGTTCTCGAAGCCATTGTTCTTGGGCTTTAGCCTGTAGCCATTTACCCTTAACAAATTGAACATACGCTAGCCTTATAATTACAATCAAAAAAACAAAAGACACTAGCAGAAATACCGCTAGTAATCTTTTTGTTAGAGAAAATATTGAATTATTTTTTTGCATTTTACCCTACCCGAAAATTCGGCTGAGAAAATTACATACAGCATCAAACCAGTTGGTCTGACCTTGTAAATCTTTAACCTCCACACTCTCTGGAACATTCACAGCCACTATATTTGAAGAAGGTATTTCTGAATATTCCATATCAGTTAATTCATTTTTAATATTATCAGTACTTGTCAAATTATCGTACAAACCCTGGGCCTTAGTCAAGTCATACTCTGCCGAAACAACTTCTTCTTGCAAATAATTTATGTTGCTAGTCATTCCGTTTATGACAAAAATATTATATACGCACAAAAATATCAAAAGTACTGTAACTATCAATGTAGTAGCCATAGTCAATGCCAATCTAAATGGCACTTTCTTTGCCACAGCATTAGTCTTTATTTGTGTATATTCTTTTAATTTATCTTGGTCAAGAGTAATTTTGTCAAATTCATTATATAATTCTTGCAATTTTTCGTTAGTTGCGTAATTATTATCGAATTTACTTACTTGCTCTTCAACCACTGAATTTGGAGTAGCATCACTAGAAACTACTTCTCTTGCTACATCACTATCATTAAACGATACTTTGCCATATGCACTCATACTCTTTCCCTCCATTTATCATTTTTTCTGCAAAACTCTCAATTTAGCACTACTGCTTCTGCTATTTCTTTTTAATTCTTCTGCACTTGCCTCAATTGGTTTCTTATTTACAATTATTACATCTGATTTGTGATTACATACACAAAATGGAAGTGTTTTATCACAAATACAATCAATTGAATGTTCTTTGAAAACATTTTTAACAATTCTATCCTCTAGAGAATGAAATGTAATAATTGCAAGTCTTCCTTGTGGATTAAGAAGGTCTATCATTTTATTTATAGCATCTTCCAATCCCTCTAATTCTTTATTTACTTCTATCCTTATTGCTTGAAAAGTTTTCTTGGCAACACTGCCTCGTGTCCAAAATTTCTTTGGAATAGCACTCTCTATCAAGCGTGTTAATTCACCAGTTGTCTCAATAGGTTTTTCTTCTCTTGCCTCTATAATTTTAGCCACAATTTGCTTAGAAAAACTCTCTTCCCCATAATTATAAAGTATTCTTATTAAGTCCTCTTTAGAATAAGTATTAACTACTTCATATGCGCTAAGTGGATTGTCTCTATCCATTCGCATATCTAGTCTAGCATCAAATCTATACGAAAATCCCCTGTCCGCCGTATCTATTTGATAACTACTTACTCCTAAATCCAAAAGTATGCCATCTACACCACCTATACCTAGATTATTTATATCTTCATACATATTTTTGAAGTCATCTTTGATATAAGTAATCTTATCTGAGTATTTCTGTAATTTCACTTTTGTTGAATTTAGAGCATCTTGGTCTTTATCAAATGCTATAAGTTTTCCAGTCGTCAGCCTTTTGAGTATTTCACCACTATGCCCGCCTCCACCAAGAGTTCCATCTACATATATTCCGTCAGATTTAATATTCAGTGCGGTCAAGCATTCATCAAGCATTACTGGAGTGTGTTTAAAATTATTTTCAAATGTTTCTTCCATTTACTAATCACTCCATATTCTTGCCTATACATATATTAACACACTCATAAATTCTATGCATAAACAATCATTTTTTTCAAAGAGTATTCACAAGTAAAATTCACAATGCAAAAATAAATTTAACTCTTTACGCTTATAATTATACATTATAAGTTGAATATTTCAAAATATTTTACTGCCATTTTTCAAAATTATAAACACATTTTTGCATAAATAATCACAAGTTATCCACATTGTGAATAACCCAAAATTCTGCATTCATATGCAAAAATTGACTATTTTACATAAGTATTATATATTTTCTAAAACATATGTTTTAATGCAAAACTTATATTTATGCATAATTATATTTTTATAACTATTTTGAATTTGTGTATAAATTTAATAAAAATTCATATACAAACATTTATATAAGCATGCAGATTGGCAAACCAAAAATGTATAAAATACATTTTATTTAGTATTGAATGCTATCAATATTTGTGATATAATATATAAATAAATATATGGAGATAATTGTTATGCAAGAATATGATTGTAAATATAGAAATTTTAATGAGATAGATACTCTAAAAGATAAAGTATCTGAAATTCCACCTACTTTTAGAAAAGAATTAAATTCTATAATTGACTTAGACTTTGTATCCCAAAGCGACAGAATTGAAGGCATAGATACCTTTAAAGATATCGAAGAATTCTTAGAAAGACCAGATATTCGTGTTTTACACTCTACTAGTAGTTTTGGATTTGATAAGCCCAAGGAAGAGCCAGATTTCAAAATACCAACTGATGAGCCATATGATAGTTATTTACCAGAAGAATACTTGAATTATTTAAGAAATACTAATATCCTAGTTTTTGACCCAAATACCAATGAAGAACATTATATAGAAACTACTGGTCACTTCGCCGCAATTAGTGAGATGATTAATGAAGCAAGACGAGCAAATAGAGCAAGTAGGAAAAATCAAAATATTCCTCTAACTGCCGAATTTATCGCCGACCATCTTAATTGTCATATATTAGGCACAAAATATGGTAGATATCGTTCGGCATATTACTGTCCTATTGCTAGACTTAATGGAGTAGATTTGTGTTTAACAAGCGGAGCAAAAGTTGATAGTGAACTAGAAAACCTACTTAATTGGTACAATAATGAATCTGAAGGATTGCACCCTATTATTAGAGCAGCAATATTCCATGCTGAATTTATCCGTATTCACCCTTTTGCAGATGGTAATGGTAGAACTGCAAGACTATTATCTAATTATGAACTAGTTAAACATGGATATCCTACAATTACAATCAAAGCCAAGAATAGAGACGAATATTGTGCAGCAATCAATAAAGCAATTAAAACAGGAGATGTAACCAACCTTGTCGATTTATTTAGCAAAAGAATGCTTGCAACTGAACATCTTTACATAAACAAAGCATTAGATAATAATTTATCAAATGAAGAAAAAGAATTATAAGTCTAGAATTTATAAATACAATTAGAATAGAAAAAAGACCGATGATATTTAATTTTCATCGGTCTTTTTTCTAAGTTGTCAACATCTTCAGTATTAACATAAAATTTAGTTATTCAATTTTAATTAGTTTATTTCCCACCAAATCGCAAGAAGTTAAATAATATTTTATCCCGTTTCTTTCAAAAGTCAATTTTTGTTTGATATCTTCATTATGCAAGTGTCCATACACCACATAATTTACTTTGTATTTCTCAAAAAGCGCAATCATTTCATTATATTCCATCCTATAATTAAATGGCGGATAATGAGTAATAACAATAACTTTATCTTCATCACTCTTCAAAGTCATTGCATTTTTTAGAGACAATTCCATTCTTATCAGTTCTCTTTTGTAGATTTTCTCATCTTGCTCGCTCTTAAAGCCATTATCTTCTGCTACCCAACCTCTAGAGCCACATATTACATAATTACCTAGTTTAATCGCATCATTTTGAATAGCATAAGTATTATTATACAAATATCCCCTAAGTTCACTAATACTACTCCACCAATAATCATGGTTGCCTTTAAGTATTACTTTCTTGCCTTTTAAATTACAGATAAAGTCTAGGTCTGGCTTTGCTTCTTCAAATTTCATAGCCCAAGATAAATCTCCGGGAATTAATACAATATCTTCATCAGTTACTCTCTCTTCCCAATCGGTTATTATTTTATCTAGATAATTCTCCCAAGACGGACCAAAAATATCCATAGGCTTAGGATTATTTATACTTAAATGGAAATCACTTATAGCAAATACTTTCATTCTTTTCTCCTAAGTATATTTTAACAAAATATAGCCCGTTTTACAAGAATTTACACACCAATAGCAATAAAAAAAGCATATCAAATAAATAATCTGATATGCCAATAAACTTTTTCTAAAAAGAATTAGTACTAAGTTCTAGATTAAACCCACAAATTAGTTATTAATATTTATTTGAGTTGGTGGATTAACTGGTTGTTGAGCAGGATACAAAGGCAAGTCAAAATAGCCACTACATACATCTTGAGTGTAATCTTGGCAAGGTGGAATTTGACAATATCCGTATGTAGGAATTAGTAGTTCCGCATCAACAATTACTCTGATGATTAGTGTAATACATGGATTAATTGTGAAGGTAGAACCTTCTACAAAAGCACCACCCGAACAAATAGCATTAGCAAAAGCCGTTACTTGATAAGGAATAATTGATGGTTGAGGTACATACAAGACAACATCAATAGGTATTGTTATTATACCAATACCACTCCCCGCTACACCTGTCGAATCAGTATAACTTACCACAATTGGAATACTTACATTCCCTGTAACTCTGGCAAAGCATGGCTTATCTTCAAATCTATCTACCACCAAATTATTTATTGTAACATCTTGTGTTTGTGTAGAACACCCCACAAATGTTAATGGCGCAGTAGGATTTTGAGGCACTTGATTAGTTAGAGTTACCGAAGTTCCGTCCATCTGAATTTGTTTCATACAAGCATCAAAAACTTTTCTTGTTTGAATACAAGCTTTTTCACATAATCCTTGTAAAGGATTGCCAGTTATTGGCCCTGGGTTACAACCTTGTCTATTTCCGGAAAAAAACGACATAATTTACCTCCTTAAAAGATTGTATGGTAATATATATGTCATTTTTATCTAATATGTTACAAAAAATATTAAATTTTTAGTAAATTTACATGTGCCTAATAGCAAATTCTGCTAACTCAATCCCTGCACAATATCTCAATCTATAACCCCAATTAAATACAATATTTGTAGCCCATTTTGAGCTATAAGAAATAACATTATTTATTTTGATGTATTTAATTTATTATCAATTAATAATTTAGGAATTGGTCAAGTTTGGCTAGAATTTCTAGTCTGCCATACTTTGTATCACTAGAACTTGGCAATACATTATCTTTGCCAACGCCCAGTGAATTTGCTATTTTTAACATTTGAGGTTTTATTTGACTTTTGCCAAATTTATCGCATTTAGTAGCAATAATTATAAAAGGAATTCTATAGTAATTCAAGAATTTCATCATTTGTTTATCTTGATTAGTTGGTTCAATTCTGCTATCTACTAGCATACATACACATTTCAAATTCTCATTCTCTACCAAGAAAGGCTCTATCATTGCTTGCCAACTATCCACTTCTACCTTGCTAGCCTTAGCATAGCCATAACCGGGCAAATCTACAAAATATACTTCATCATTGATAAGAAAATAATTTATAAGCCTAGTTCTTCCCGGTGTAGAACTGGTCTTGCAAAGTTTAGAATTACATACTAGCATATTAATAAGCGAACTTTTGCCAACATTACTTCTACCAACGAAAGCAATTGACTTATATTCTTCTATATTTTTATTAATACTAGTAGCACTAGTAATAAACTTTGCGCTCTTGATTTCCATATATTTTTATACCCCCTCGAAAAAACTTTATGCCGTTTTTTCGTTTATCTTATCTTCTGAAATATTATCGCCTTTTTTGGTTTCAATTTTCTTGTGTTCAATAATTGGTGTACCACCGTTAACAGTATCTTTAGTAACAGTTATTTTAGATATTGTTCTATCATCTGGTGTTGCAAACATTATGTCCAACATTATGTCTTCCATAATAGTTCTAAGGCCTCTTGCACCAGTCTTCAATTTCATTGCTTTCTTTGCTACCGCCCTTACCGCTTCGCTCTCTATGTTCAATTCTACTCCATCAAGTTTGAACATTGTCTTATACTGCTTAACAATAGCATTCTTAGGCTCTGTCATTATCTTAACCAATGCGTCTTCAGTCAATTCATCAAGTCCTACAACTATAGGTAGTCTTCCTACAAATTCGGGGATTAAGCCAAATTTGATTAAATCTTGTGGCTGAATTTCTTTGATTAATTCGCTTGTTTTCTTCTCAGTTACTTCTATATCACTATTGAAGCCAAGTGATGATTTATTAAATCTCTTCTCAATGATTTTGTCTAGTCCAACGAAAGCACCACCACAAATAAATAAAATATTCTTAGTATCTATTTGCAATAATTCTTGTTGAGGGTGTTTTCTTCCGCCTTGAGGAGGAACATTAGCCACAGTACTCTCAATAATTTTAAGAAGTGCTTGTTGTACACCTTCTCCACTTACATCTCTAGTAATACTAGGATTTTCCGATTTCCTAGTAATTTTATCTATTTCATCAATATAAATTATACCTTGTTCAGCTTTCTTAATATCGTAATTGGCATTTTGAATTAGTTTTAGTAGAACATTCTCTACATCTTCGCCCACATAGCCCGCCTCAGTAAGTGTTGTAGCATCAGCAGTAGCAAACGGCACTTCTAGTATTTTAGCAAGTATTCTTGCAAGCATAGTTTTACCACTTCCAGTAGGTCCAATAAGTAGGACATTACTCTTATCCAAATCCAATGCCTCATTTTCTTTATCGGAGTTCTGCATGTCTATATTATAGTTAATTCTCTTATAATGATTATATACAGCAACAGATAGAACTCTCTTTGCTTCGTCTTGGCCAATAACATATTCGTCAAGCATTTTTTTCAATTCACTTGGAGTTGGAAGAGCAATTTTAGCATTACCCACGCCTCTTTTGGTCTTAGCAAGCATTTCGCTACAAATTGCCACACAATCTTCACAAATAAACGAAGAGCCATCTGGGCTGGTTATCATATTCTTTGTTTCTAATTGATTTCTCCCGCAAAAAGAACATTCCATAATTATTTTGTCTAAATCTTTATCCATATATCTCCTTTAATTCAAAAAGTACTATGCAAGTAAATATAAAATTGCATAGTACATAAAATCAAATAATTACTTAGAACCTCTAGTGATAACCTTATCCACCAATCCATAAGCAACTGCTTCTTCTGCTGTCATAAAATAATCTCTATCAACATCTTTCTCAACTTTCTTGATACTCTGACCGCAATTCTTTGCTAGCATTTCAGTCATTTTCTTCTTAGTTTTCAATATGTGATTAGCAGTAATTTCAATATCACTTGCCTGTCCTTGTGCACCGCCTAGAGGTTGATGTATCATTACTTCACTATTTGGCAGACAAAATCTCTTACCTTTAGTTCCTGCAGCAAGCAAGAATGCACCCATTGATGCAGCAAGTCCAATACAAATTGTAGATACATCACATTTAACATACTTCATAGTATCATAAATTGCCATTCCAGCAGTAACACTGCCACCCGGACTATTTATATATACACATATATCTTTCTCAGGATTCTTTGCTTCCAAATAAATAAGTTCAGCAACAATTGTATTAGCACTAGCGTCATCTATTTCGCCAGAAATAAATACAATTCTATCTTCTAGAAGTCTAGAATAAATATCGTAACTTCTTTCTCCAGAGTTTGTTTGGTCAACAACATAAGGTATTAACATATTATCTCCAATTATTTATTCTTTTCAACCAAAAATTCAAGTAGTTTATTCATAAGAATTTCGTTTCTTATGTAATTCAATCTTTCATCAGTAAGAGAAGTTTTATACTCTTCAACCGATTTATTTACTCTTTTTGCAATATTTTCGATATATTTATTTACATCTTCATCATTTACGTCAAATTTCTCATTTTTAAGAATTTCTTGCAATGCAAGTCTAATCTTAACGCTCTTCAAAGCATCGTCATGTCTTTCTTCTCTAAGTTTGTCTACAGTTGTATTCAAATACTTAGCGTATGCTTCCAAATTAGCACCTTGATACATTAGTCTATATTCCATATCTTGCATAATTGCATCAAGTTCTCTCTTTATCATAATTTCTGGAACATCGCATTCCATTGTTCTTACGATTTCATCAATGATTTTGTTCTCTGTTTGAACTTTAGCATCTTCTTTGGCGTGTTCGCCTAGGTGTTCTTTGATATGTTTCTTATATTCTTCAAGAGTTTCAAATTCAGAAACATTGCTTGCTAATTCGTCATTGATTTCTGGCAATTCTTTAACTTTAACAGCATTAACTTTTACTTCAAACTTAGCATCTTTGCCTTTCAAATTCTCTGCTTGATAATCTTCTGGAAATTTAACCATTACATCTTTGCTATCGCCAGCCTTAAGACCAATTAATTGGTCCTCAAAGTTATCTATGAAACTATGGCTTCCAATTTCCAAATCAAAACCCTCTGCAGAACCACCCTCAAAGTATTCTCCATCAGTACTTCCCTTGAAATCAATATTGGCAACATCTCCATTCTCGATAGTGCCATCTTTCTCAACAAGTCTTGTATTTTGTATTTGAACTCTCTTCAATTCGTCTTCTACATCTTTATCTGTTACTTCTTTAGGTTCTACACTAATCTTAAGTCCTGTATAAGCACCCAATTTAACTTCTGGTCTTACTGGAATTTCAGCAACAATTGTAATACCACTATCGTCTAATTTCTCTACACTCAAATCTGGACTATCAATAGGGTCGATAGATTTATCTTTGTCTAGAATTTCAGTGTAATGTTTGTTGAAGCCTTCAACAATAGCATCTTCAAAGAAAATATGTGGACCATACATCTTCTCAATAATTTTTCTTGGTGCTTTGCCTGCTCTAAAGCCTTCTACTTTATATTTACCTTTGTTTTTATTATATGCTTCTTCAACCAAATCGTCCCATTCTTTAGCGTCTAGTTCCAACTTCAATTGAAGATTTTTATTTTCTAATTTTTTTATATCGTATTTCATTAAATTTCTCCTTAAACAATATACTAGTTAAACTACATTATTATACCACACAAATAACCGATATGCAACCTTTATGTCAATAAATAAAGTCAAATTATTGCAACAATTAGAAGCATTACTCCCATCAAAAAATAAATGATTGATGTAAAGACATTTGATTTTTTGATTAGATTATTTCTCTTGCATTCTCTCTGCATATCAATATTCTCAATACTTATTTTACTTAACAATTCTAGTTGTTCATCAAGTTTTTTATTTTTCTGCAAATTTTTGATACCAAACACTATAAAGAATAATCCTTCAAAAATAAGAACAAACATAACTGCTAAATTCCAAATGCTTGCCAAACACACAAAGATTATTGCAAGCGTTTGCAATACAAATAATATTATATTAAGTTTGCTCTTAAAAAAATCTTGTAAAAATTTCTTCATAAGTTACATACCTAAAAATTTTAAAATTTTCAAGGTGTCTTGCAGACTACATCATCATCATTTGATATATATGAACTTCTCATATTATACCAGCCAACCTCCAACTCTGTTGGCTATGACTTCGTCATATGTATCCACTTCGTTGATACAGGTTGCCGGCAATCTTCGTCGTTTCATATCAAGGTGTCTTGCAGACTATGATATTTTTTACTGCATAAAAACTTTACTTTCTCATTATACCAGCCAACCTCCAACTCTGTTGGTCGTGACTTTCGTCACAAGTATCCACTTCGTTGATACAGGTTGCTGGCAATCGTCGTCGTTTCATATCAAGGTGTCTTACAGACTACATCATCATTTGATATATATGAACTTCTCATATTATACCAGCCAACCCCCAACTCTGTTGGCTATGACTTCGTCATATGTATCCACTTCGTTGATACAGGTTGCTGGCAATCGTCGTCGTTTCATATCAAGGTGTCTTGCAGACTACTTTGTATGAAACTCCTAGATTATCATAAACACAATTATTAATGCTACACAAACTACCCAAACTACAAAGTAAGCCCAATGTCTACGATTGTAAGCAAAGAAAAATGATGAAATTGCAACTATACAATATGCCAATATATCAGATACTTGTCTTAATGAACTTGCCAAATTTCCGCCACCTATTTTGCCTATTGTAAATGCTAGTCCAATACAAACAACAGATATAAATGCAAGTAGATTAAAAAATCCTCTCCAACTCATTCCTCCAGTATTTTTTGCCATAATTTTTATCTCCTTTTAATAATATTTTATAATTTATTTACAGTTACTATCTACAAATTTAGAATTTAGATTAATAAGAACTTTTTTAAAGTAATCGGGCAATTCACACTCAAATGTCATAAGTTTATTAGTCCTCGGGTGTGTTAGAATCAATTTCTTTGCGTGTAGCAATTGTCCATTGAGATTGAATTTGCATTTATTGTTATTATATAGTTTATCTCCAACAATTGGGTGATGCAAATACGCGCTATGAACTCTTATTTGATGAGTTCTTCCCGTTTTCAATTCAAATTCCACCAAAGTATAATTGCCAAGCACTTCTAATACCCTATACATTGTTTCTGCTACTTTGCCATCATTTGTTACTGCCATTTTAAGTCTATTTTTCTTATCTCTACCAATTAGAGTTTTTATCTCGCCATCACTCTTAACAACCCCATCAACCAAAGCCCAATAAATACGCTTGCATTCTTTAGTCGCTATTTGATTACTAAGTGATACATGAGCATTATCATTCTTGGCTATAACCAATAATCCCGATGTATCTTTATCTAGTCGATGTACTATTCCCGGTCTAATTACGCCATTTATACTACTAAGACTATCTAATTTATACATAAGTGCATTAACCAGCGTTCCATCGTAATTATTAATTGCTGGGTGTACAACCATTCCCTGTGGCTTATTAATAACCGCCAAGTCTTCATCTTCATACACAATATCTATAGGAATATCTTGTGGCTTAGCGGATAAAACTTTCTCCTCTATCTCGCCCAGATTAATTATATCATTTTCTCTAAGTGAATACCCTGCTTTAACAGCCTTGCCATTTACAAGCACATCTGCATTATCTATCCAGTGTTTAATATGAGACCTAGTTTTGTCTTGAAATTCATTCTGCAAAAATATATCCAGTCTACGCCCAACATTATCTTTTGTTATTTTCCACTCCATCTTTGCCCTTTTTCTCTTTTACAATATTAATTATTAAATAAATTAGAAAACATATAACTCCTATAGTTATAAATAAATCTGCTAAATTAAATACAAAATTGAAAATTCTAAGACTAATAAAATCTCTAACATAGCCTAGAAATAATCTATCTACTAGATTACCAATTGCACCGCTAATAATAAGCCCTATTCCCAAAGAATACCATATATTATTCTGATGATTGAAAATATCATAAATAATAAATGTAATTACAAATAAGATAGATACAATAGATAACATCACTGTACTATCTCCAAAAATTCCATATGCAGCACCAGTATTTTTTAAGAATGTAAATATAAAGAAATTTGGGATAACTACAATATCTTCGGAATGAACACTGAAGTATTCAGCAAAATAAGCCTTGGTCACCAAATCCAAAATTATTCCTACAACTATCGTAATGCCAATAATAATATAACTTGTTCTCTTCTTCATCAATTTCTCAACTTCAAAAAAATGTGTAAAAATAATCTTACACATTGATTATACATTAAACTTGCAAAATTCCAAAATAATTAAGTACCAAAACTTTAAAATGCCGACAAAAGTTACCAAAAATATCAATGTTACAAAGACTTGTATAAATTATATTTCTCGTACATTATGCTTACTATTGAATTTTTCAAAGAATAATTTGTTGAAGAATTATCTATAGTTTTAAGTATTGCAACATTTAGAATTTCATCTAATTTAGTTAGACAATTAATTAATTTCTGAAGATTATCAGAATTTTTATTCATAAGTAAGCCCTGTATACCCGAAATTTGAACTTTACATTCCCCTCTTATACTACTAATATTACTACAAACGGCAAAGTTATTAATCTCTCCTTTATCAAATTTAATTGAGTAATTATATAGATTATCATAAATATCATCAATAAATTCAAACGCTTTCTTAATTTTGGATACTTCCTTGCTCTCAAAGTCATCAAAATTCATATTAATTTTTGGAAATGTCATCTCAATTACTTCAATATCATAGTTAGATGATTGCAAATTTTTCTTGACAACATTAGCGTCATCGCCATTCCTATATGCATTACCCACAACATAATAATCTTTATCTATTAACCAAATAAAGCCACTAGCACCTTGTATAGTTGAACCAAGTGCTACTTTCTCAGCGTCATCATAATTATCATACTTACCCAAGGTTACTAGATATATTTGTTGTTTGGCAATCTTAACATCTTTGCCACCATATACAATAGCGGTTGTGATATTTCCTACAGCCAGTGCTTTGCTCAAAAATATAGAAGCAAAAACCACACCTACCACCACAAATATCATAGAAAATAAAAATAAAAATCGTCTAAATTTGGCTTTAAATGGTCTTTTTATAATTTTAACATCTTCATAATATAAATTTTTTGGCATAAAAGTTGCAATCTCCATATTAGCGTGTGCTATAACAAAAATATAATTAGTATACAAAAATTTTCAAAAGACAAAAGTTCATCTCACTTTGCCTTTTATTTTTTGTTTGCCGTTATGCACATTATTTAATTTATATATATTAGTTAAACTTACAAATTATACAAAACTTTGCATAACATGACAAAAAATAAATACAATTGGATTTTGGATTTTGCTTATGATTTTTGTAAACTAAATAATACATAAGGAGAAAAGTATGAAATTAAAACCATTATTTGATAGAGTTGTAGTCAAAACTCTTCCAGTCAAAAACGAAAAAATTGGCAATATAATTCTACCAGAAATAGCCAAGCAACCAGAAATTAGCGAAGTTGTTGCTCTTGGTACTGGAAAATTAGACGGCAAAGATGTGGAATTTGAAGTAAAACTTGGCGACCAAGTAATTTTCAATAAGTTTAATGGAAATGAATTCAAAATTGGTAATCAAATTTACACCATTATCAAAGAAAAAGATATTTTAGCAATAATTGAAAAATAAGGAGATAAGTACAAATGTCAAAACAAATAATTAGCGGATTTGAAGCAATCAAAAAATTAGAAGCAGGAGTTAAAAAATTAACCAGTGCAGTTAAAATAACTCTTGGACCAAAAGGAAGAAATGTAGTATTAGATAGAAAATTTGCCACACCACTTATTACAAATGATGGAGTGACAATTGCCAAAGAAATATCTCTTCCTGACCCATATGAAAACATGGGCGCAAATTTAATCAAGGAAGTAAGTATTAGAACCAATGAAATAGCAGGAGATGGAACAACAACAGCGTGTATTCTTGCCGAAAGTATTGTAAGTGAGGGTATCAAGAATTATACCGCTGGAGCAAATCCTGTTATACTTAGAAAAGGTATTCAGAAAGGAATTGAAGTAGCAACCAATCATCTGAAAGAAATCTCCATTCCAGTTTCTAGCACCAAAGAAATATTCCAAGTAGCATCAATTAGTGCTGGAGATGAAGAAATAGGTAGACTTATTGCCGAAGGCTTTGAGAAAGTAGGCAGAGATGGAGTAATTACAGTAGAAGAAAGCAAAACTCTAAAGACAGAACTAAAAATAGTAGAAGGAATGCAATTTGATAGAGGTTATCTATCCCCTTACATGGTTACTAATACAGACAAAATGGAATGTTTGCTAAATGATGCTTACATTTTAATTACAGACAAAAAGATTAAAAATTTAGGAGACATTATTGGGGTTCTTGAAGCAGTTTCACAAAGTGGCAAAGGACTACTAATAATTGCCGAAGATATAGAAAATGAAGTTCTTAGCACTCTTGTGCTTAATAAATTAAGAGGAGCATTAAATGTCGTTGCTGTCAAAGCCCCTGCATACGCAGATAAGCGTAAAGCATTGTGTGAAGACATTGCAGTTCTAACCCACGGCACATTTATATGCGATGAATTAGGTTTTGAACTAAAAGACACAGATATATCCAAATTAGGTTATGCAACCAATATCAAAGTAACCAAAGATAGCACAACTATATCTGGTGGTGCTGGTACTCACGATAGTATTCAAAATAGAGTAAATGAAATCAAGGGTCAAATAGATACTTGCGATAATGAATTTGACAAAAATCGTTTGCAAGAAAGACTTGCAAAACTTATAGGAGGCATTGCCGTTATTTATGTAGGAAGCGCCACCGAAGTAGAAATGCAAGAAAAGAAACTGCGTATTGAAGACGCTATTGAAGCCACCAAAAGTGCCACACAAGAAGGCATTGTATGTGGAGGCGGAATTGCTCTAATTAATTGCGTAGAAAGCGTAGAGAAATTAGCAAAAACATTAAGCGGAGACGAAAAAACTGGTGCAGAGATAGTTTTAAAATCTTTGTATGCTCCAATTAAAATGATTACACAGAATGCCGGAATAGATGGCGGAGTAGTAATCAACAATATTCTACAAAATAAATCTAAAAATTATGGCTATAATGCATTAACAAATGAGTATGTAGACATGATAGAGCAAGGAATTATTGACCCAACAAAAGTAACTCGTTCAGCACTTGAAAATGCTGGAAGTGTAGCATCTACACTTCTTACAACCGAAGTTCTAGTGTGCGATATTGAAGACAAAATCAATGTAAAAGACCCCAACGCTATACCTAACGCATACGGAATGTAAAACCAACAAAAACAATTGTTATTCTATAACAATTTCCCTATAAAACATTTTTCCTTTACTGGTGTATTCTTACACCAAAAAAGTGAGCCGTAATTGGCTCACTTTTTTTATTTATTTAACAATATTTAGATTAAATACATTCCAAGGAACAATATCTTCTGGAGGATAGCATTTGAAAGTCATATTTTCTTTGGTTGTTGGGTGTATAAATTTTAGTTCATATGCCCATAGTGCTAGATTATGCCCCTTTGCAAGACTATCTCCACCATACTTAACATCGCCATAAACTGGACAACCAATATGTTTCATTTGCACTCTTATCTGATGACTTCTTCCAGTTAACAATTGTACTTCCACCAAAGAGACTTTCTCTTTCTCATCAAGTACTTGATATTCAAGTTCGGCTCTTTTGGCATTAGTAGTAAGTTCTGGAACTACTTGAACAGTATTAGTTCTAGCATTCTTCATTAGATAATTTACAAGTTTGGCTCTCTTATCTCTAGGCTTGCCAACTACTACTGTTAGATATCTCTTCTTAAAGTCGCCTGTATGCATTTCTTGAGTAAGTCTACTTGCAGCCTTGCTAGTCTTGGCAAAAACCATAAGTCCACCTGTTGGTCTATCTAGTCTATGCACAAGTCCAACATATACATTGCCCAGCTTATTTTCTTTAATTTTGATATATTCTTTGACCATAGTTAGCAAATCTTTGTCTTTGCTATCATCTTCTTGAGTAGGTATATTCTGAGGCTTAATAACCACAATTATGTGATTGTCTTCATACACTACATTCAATTCTTCCATTGTTTACTCCTAATCAATTAATCTTACTTACATTTACATACCACGATGTACGACCATTTATCTTCTCTACTACACACTTACCTGTAATTGTAACATTAGTTCCACTCTTTGGAGGTGTTACATTGTCCATTTTTACTTCAAACGCCCAATTACAACAACTTGCATTCTCATTTAGAGTATAATAACTACTACTGCCATTTAATTTCCCACGCACTTTAATAGTCTTGCCACTATATTTATATGGGTCTTTCTCAATATTCCGAATAGTTGAAGTAGCATAAGTATCACTTGCCGTCAAATCATAATTAATCCTAGTACTTCCGCCACATGCAGTTATTGTAATACATATTAGCACAATTGCAACAAAAAGTACACAATTTTTCCAAATTTTTCTCATACTTATGCCCTCTTTACATTATGAATTATTATATCTACTAGCCAACATATGAAATAAACGAAAATATTAATAACAACAATTGTTGCCCCAACAGGAGTTCCCCTATCTCCCAAAACAAGAGATAACATTATTCCTATCAATGCATTAAATACACTTATTATACTTGAGAATATTATAACCATCTTGTAAGATTTAAACAATCTAATTGCACTAAGTGCTGGAAATACTATCAAGGCAGATATAAGTAGAGACCCAACTAATTTCATAGCAAGGACTATAACCACTCCAATAATTACCGCCATTATATTATTATAAATAGCAGTTTTTACACCAGTAGACTTGGCAAAGTCTTCATCAAATGTCATAGCAAATATTTTATTATGGAAAAATATAAAATAAACCAAAACCACAAGAGTTAAACCCACACAAATCCACACATCAAGAGTGCTAAGTGTAAGGATAGAAGTTGAACCAAATAATGTGCTACATACATCTCCGCTAATATTAGCCGATGTTGAGAATAAATTAACTATCAAATATCCAAAAGCAAGTGAACCTACAGACAACATTGCTATAGCACTATCATTTTTCACTTTTCCTTTATTTGTAAGACGAATAAGTAGTATTGCTACAATAATTGTTATTGGCAACATAAAATACATATCTGCCAGAGTTAAAACCGTAGCAATCGTCATTGCACCAAAAGCCACATGAGACAAACCATCTCCAATCATAGCATATCTTTTTAGTACAAGAATAACACCAAGTATTGCACAACATAGAGCAATAAGCCCGCCTACTATCAAAGACCTAATTATTGTCTCGTCTTGCAGACAATAAGATAATTCTGTCCAAATACTCATTTGCTTTCACCCACCTTTAGTGATTTTGCAATATCACTACTTTCAAATTCTTCTTTTGAACCTGCAAAAGTCATAGAATTTTTAAGATAGACAATATGAGTTGCATACTCCATAACTTTATCAATATTATGAGAAACCATTACAATTGTCATGCCCGAATTATTTAGGTCTTTGAGTAAACTATAGAATTTATTTATAGACCTAGCGTCCAAAGCATTAGTAGGCTCGTCCAAGAATAGAATTTCATCTGTTGCACACAAAGCCCTTGCTAACAGTACCCTCTGCTGCTGTCCACCAGATAATTCTCTGAAACTTGTCTTATAGAAATTATCTATTCCTAGATATTTCATTATCTCTATTGCCTTATCTTTTTCACTCTTTTTATAAAATGGTCTAAGCCCCATTGCACTTACAAACCCTGACATTACAACTTCGCCAACAGTCGCTGGAAAGTCTTTCTGCAAATCATTCTGTTGTGGCAAATATCCCACTCTATTTTTTTTGAAGTTTTTATCAAAAGTAATCTTGCCCGATAGACTTTTTTGAATACCAAGAATTGTCTTGATAAGTGTACTCTTACCCGAACCATTCTCACCTATTATACACAAATATTGTCCCTTCTCTAAGGCAAAATTTATGTCTTTGCATACCACTTTCTCTCCGTAGCCTACACTCAATTTCTTACATTCAAATATACTCATTTGTCTAATACCTTCTTTAATACTTCCAAGTTCTCTTGCATAATACTTAACATAGATAAATGTTTGGCGTCAATTGCAGTTACACTTTGACAAGAATTAAGTATCAAAATCTCCACTCCCTTCTTGCATTTAGAATTACTAAGAATACTCTCTGCTAGTGTCTGGTTAGAGTTTTCTAATACTAATATATAATTGACATCGTTATTATTTATCTCGTCTATCACTTTCCTCTTAACTTCGTAAGTGGCTTCACTCTCTGTTGAACACCCCTTGAAGCAAGCATAATAATTAAGATTATAATCTTTGGTTAAATATAAGAATGGAAATCTATCTGCAAAAATTAATTTGTTAGTTTTGCCATGACAATTATTGTAATACTCCAAATCTAGTGCTTTTAATTTATCTATATATGCATTTGCGTTATTTACAAAAGTTTCTCTTCTATCAGGATACACTTGACAAAGATTATTACATATGGTGTCTGTCATCTTTATCATATTTTTAACGCTTAACCAGATATGTTCATCATATTCTATGTCTTCATCATGATGGTGGTCTTTATCATGATGGTCATCAGCTATTCCCTCATCACTCTCTTCTAATTTCTCTATACTATCAAATAAATTAAGCGAGTGGAAACTATCTGATGTCTTCAATTGTAACAAATCTCCCACCCATTTATCACTACTGCCACCAATGTAGATAAATAAATCGGCATTCCTTATATGCATACTCTCTCTTAGAGATGGATTGAAATTATGAATATCAACTCCCGTATCTTCAAGCAACATAATATCTTTGTCATCGCCCATTATTTCTCTTGTGATATCATATATAGGAAATATTGTTGTTACTACCATCTTATCTTCACTAGGTTTGGAAAAATAATAGATAGAGTATCCCCCACCTACAAGCATTATCACAATCATTAAACTTGCTAAAATAACTTTCACATATCTCTTCATAATCATCAACAAATGCAAGTCATTCGCATTTGAAATTCATCTAAATGCGAATTATTCGCAATTACTACAATAATATAGTTTAATTTATGCAAGATGTCAAGTCTTATTGACAAAATTAATTGAATATTTTAGAATATATTAGAAAAATAATTGAAACATATAAACAATTCTAAATTAAATGGATAAAATATATTTGTAAAAGGATAACAATAATGTTAAAAAACACCAAGACTAGACAGCGAGTAAAAGAAACCCTTAGTCACGCTAGTACCCCACTTACTCCCGCTGAAATATATAATCAATTGAAAGATGAAAATATAACGCTATCATCTATTTATAGAACACTTGAGGCATTTACAAGAGAAAATATTGTAATCAAAGCAAGCGACCAGAAAGGCACTGCACTATACACACTTAATATAGACGACCACTGTCATTATCTAAAGTGTAAGCGTTGTCATGCTGAAATTAAATTAGATTATTGCCCTTATCACAAAATTAATCATCAATTATCCCATAAATATAATTTTGATATTGATGAAAATAATGTTGTAATTTATGGATTATGCGAAAATTGCAAAAATAATAAAAAGACACCAAACTAATAATTAATTTGGTGTCTTTTTATTAATTACTTACTAACTCTTAGAGCAAAATTAACTTTGTAGCCGTCTCCAATTTCAACTTCCTTTTTTATATCTGCATCAAAAGTTTTCTCATTAAACGAATTTGCCAATACTTCTGATTTAATTTTGTCTGCATTATTATTGATAATTTCTTGAACTTTGTCGTCATTAGACATAATTGTTATATCAATTCTATCGTCTATTTCAAAATTTGCTTCTTTCCTTAATACTTGTGCATTACGGATAATCTCACGAAGTAGACCTTCATCAATTAAATCTTCATCAAGAGTGATATCTAGAACAACTGTAACATTGTCTTCGCTTGTCATAATAAAATCTGGTCTTGGTTTAGAATTCTTAATAAATAAATCACTTGGCATTTCTCCAAAGTTATTTATATTAACCGTGCCGCCATCTAACTCTTTGACATACTCTTCCATTTTCTCGTCAGTAGTATTCTCAAGTTCAACCTTCATCTTCTGAACATCACCTTTTAGCACCTTTCCAGCATTACGGAAATTAAGTGTCAAGAAGTGAAGATTGAATGTTTCTACATCATCACTAAGTTCAATTTCTTTGATATTCAATTCTTCTTCGATAATTGTCTTATAGTCTTCAATTGCAGTAAGTGTATTGCTATTTGGACTAATTACAAATGCTTTCTTTAGAGGTTGTTTTACTTTTAGATTATTTTCATTTCTTAATTTCAAACCAGAAGCAATAATTGACCTTACAATATTAGTCTTATCTAATACGCTATTATCTTCAATCGAATAAGTAGCAATCTTAAATCCAGACATCATTACACTAAGGCTTGCATTCTTCTCTACTTCTCTTACTTGGTTTTGCCACATATATTCCATCATAAATGGCATTATAGGGTACATAACCATACAAATATTTTTGATAGCATACTCCAAACAGAAATATGCATTTAATTTATCGCTATCTTCTTGAGATTTCCAAAATCTTCTACGATTGACTCTAATATACCAATTAGATAATTCATCTACAAATTTCTCAAATTCACTTACAACTTCGCAAGTTTTAACTTCTTCATAATATCCTTTGCATTTAGTAGCAAATTCATTAGTTCTAGCAATCAACCACTTGTCTGTTATATTCAATTCTTCTTTCTTTGGCTCAAATCCATCTAATTTTGGATTATCTATAATTGCATAAGTATTGAAGAACACAAATATATTCCATAGTCCTAAAAGTCTTCTTCTAACTTCATCAGTTGATGAATAACTGAATATTACATCACTCTGTGGATTAGTAGCACAGAATGTATATCTTATAACATCTGCACCGATATTTTCAAATGCTTCATTTAGCGGAATATTATTAGGACTACTCTTAGATAATTTCTTGCCATCTTGAGCAAGAAGTGAGCCATAAGTAGATACTTTCTTATAAGGAGATTTACCAGTCAAAGCAACACCCATTACTAGCATTGAATAGAACCATAGTCTTATCTGTTCTTTCATCTCAATTACACATTCTGCAGGATAATTCTTCTCCCAGAATTCTCTATCTTCAAAATATTTATTAGTACTAAATGGAGCAATACCAGCATCTAGCCAACAATCGCCTACATCTTTAATTCTTTCAACCGGTTTGCCACAATGAGGGCATTTGATTTTAACTTCATCAATGTATGGACGATGTAAGTGTGGAAGTTTATCTACTTTGCTTGGTTCAACTGCCAAATCTTTCAATTCTTTCTTGCTTCCTACAACGGTAATCTCTCCACAATCACAAACATAAATAGGAAGAGGAAGTCCATAGTATCTCTTTCTAGAAATAGACCAATCTCCCATATTTGTTAGCCAATCTATCATTCTTTTCTCATAGAATGCTGGTTGCCATTCAACCTTTTTTGCTTCACTTATTAGCATTGGGCGAAGTTCGTCCATAGAAATAGCCCATTCTTTGATAAGTCTAAATAATATTGGACTTTTGCATCTCCAACAATGAGGATATCTATGAGTATATGCATGATGATAATACAATTTGCCTCTCTTCTCTAGTTCAGCAAAAACCAAATCTCTAGTTTCATCTTTGTTGGCATCAAGTCCAGATAAGAAACCAAAGTTATCGTAGAAAATTCCGCCTTCATCAATAGGACAAATATTAGGAAGCCCAATACTCTGACCTAATTCAAAGTCTTCTGCACCACAACCAGGAGCGATATGCACAGAGCCAGCACCTTCGGTTGCATCAACTTGATCCCATGCAACTATTTTGTGTACAAAATTTTGTAGTGGCAATTCTTCAAAGCAAGTCTCATACGCTTTGCCTACTAATTCACTTCCCATTACTTCTTTTTCTACACTAATCAAATCATCTTTCAATACTTTAGTTGCAGTAGAACATACACAAATTAATTTATCATCAGATTTAACTCTACATATAGAATATTTAAGTTCAGGATTAACAGCAATCGCAACATTACTAGAAAGTGTCCAAGGAGTGGTTGTCCATACTAGCATTTTGAAGTTTTCATTGATTACAGGAAGTTTAATAAATACTGCTTGACAAGTATCATTACGATAAGCATCAGCATCACTCATTTCGTGTTCAGATAGACTTGTTCCACATCTTGTACACCAAGGCATTGGTCTATATTTTTCTATCAACCAACCCTTCTCCTTGCAAGTCTTCAAGAAATACCAAATTGTCTCAATATTAGTATCCGAATTAGTAAAGTAAGAGTTATCCCAGTCCATCATTTGACCAAGTCTTATAGATTGCTCGGTCATTTTAGATGCACAAGTTTTAACTTTGTTCATACAGAATTCAGTAAATTTATCTATTCCATATTTCTCAATGTCTTTCTTAGAATTAAGTCCCAAATCTTTCTCAGCATTAACCTCTACCCAAAGACCTTGTGCGTCAAAACCATTCTGGTAATGCATATCATAGCCATTGATTGCTCTAAATTTAATCATTGCGTCTTTCAAAGATCTTCCGAAAGCATGATGAAGACCCATTGTCATTCCGTTAGCAGTAATAGGGCCGTCCATTGTTGCAAAGTATTTGCCAGTCTTCTTATTCTGCTCTTTCATTTTCTCAAAGACTTTGTTCTCTTCCCAGAATTTCAAAATCTCTAATTCGTTAGCCACCAAATTTGGCTTAATATCTTGTTTTTTCATTATTCCCTCCAAATTCAAAAAAAATGTAGAAGGTTGAGCAGTACGCTTCCAAAAAAAACCTTCTACATACAATTAAATTCAAGTTTTTTGTAAGTCATATGCCAACACATACTATCCCTATAACGGGAGAAACCCGAATGAACTTAATCAATTTTCAGTCCATCAACTAAAAGGTGATACTTGAGAAAACTACAACATTCTTCTACTACACTTGCAAACTCTCACCATATGTTTGCTCTCTGTAAAGTTTTTCAAAGATAAGCATGTCCTTTATTATCGTTTTTTTTGCTCGTTCATATTTGAACACTTTCAATATACAACAAATGCATATTATTGTCAAGTTTAATTATTATAATTATCCAGAATTTTATTCACGTCCATGATATCTGCAATGGCAACAACCCCTATTGGTTGTTCTAGCAAACTTCCACTCTCGGTTATTACTATCAAACTCAATTTTCTATTCTCAGAGAATAATTGCAAAATCTTATCTAGAGTTACATTTTTATTAGCAATAGTATAATAATTATCTTCGCCAAAATTACTTATTGCGTCTTCAATCTTGGTATTTTCTAGATATTCATTTATATCTCTCTTCTCATATATTTTTTTACCAATTTCCTTGATAAGTTTCCTAGAATTAGCCACACCAATCAGCATTCCATCTTTGTATACTGGCCAATTACTAATACCCGTCTTGTAGATATTCTGTATTACTTGATTTAACATAATATCGCTAGTAATTGTATGAATGTCTTTATTGCAAACTGTATCCACTGCAAGAGGCGGAGTACAAATAACTTTGGATAGTCTTTCGTATTCTTCTACAACATCTGTATGAGGTTCGGCTATAACCATGCTTTCGTTGAAGGAATGTACAATTGCATTTCTAAGTCTTCCATAGTCTATCAATTGATCTTCATATTTCTTCACAAAAGCATTCATTCTAGATGACCTTCTAATAACTTCAGTATAACTACTACTCTTACTTAAATCATACTGAGATCTAAGCGATTGATCTATTTGATTATAGCAAGTGATAAATCTTTTTGCATTTTCTGTAAAATCCGGCATAATTCCCTCTTATTTATTATATGTATATTGTAGTTTAACATAAATTGTTCTATTCGACAAATTAAATTAACAAAAATTATTATATCTTAATGCTTAAAATGTTGCAAAAAAGAGTAATCTTTGATATAATACTTGTACTGTGCTAAGCGGGGAGTTAGTGGTGCCCTGTATCCGAAACCCACTATATGCGGAGCCGAACACTATTCTAGGTGTTAATGCAGAGTAAGTACTTCTATAGTATTGAAGTGATGATATCAAGGTCTTATGCAATATCTTGCTTTGAACCATGTCAGGTCAGGAATGAAGCAGCATTAAAAAGATTTAAGGTATGTGCCATAAGGGTGCTTTGAAGGAGCGAATTGCTACAGAATATTTGCGACTGCACCATCGAAAATAGTTGCACAGTTTTTTTATTTTTTATACTCGCTAAATAATTTTTAAATATATTTTTTGAACCAAATAAATTAATGACACAATAATTAGATTTTTCTATGCACAAAAAAAGCCAAGTAAACTAAACTTGGCTTTTTTTATAATCAATCTATATAATCAAATTAATTATTTTTGTTTCTTATTGTAATAAGAGATTGCTTTCTCACAAGTCTTGATATCATCATTAATTCTATCAACTTGTTTATTTAGAAGTTTATTGTTTTTCTCTAGAACAGGATATCTATCTTTATTCTTTCTGATAACTTCTTCACAATGCTCTACACTATCTTTTAGTTCAGAAAGTGATGCCAAATTTTCATCTAGTTTTGCTTTCTTTGCTGGGTCAACATTTTTGGAATTAACACCATACAAAGCAACTTTCTGTTTTGCTACTTGGATTTCTTTCTTACGCAATTTTTCACTGTCTCTAGCATATGCTTTATGAATTCTAGTTAGTGGAATATATTCAGATTTATTAACTCTAAGTTCTTTCTCTGCTTCTTTCAATTCATTATCTAGTTCAACTAATTTTTGCTCATAATATGCTTTCTCAAAAATTGGAGTTGGGGCAGCTTTGATAGGTTCTTTCTCTACCGTCTTAATTACTGTATCCGTTCCCGGAATAGTCTCTTCAACAGTTGTAACAACTTCTTCAACTACATGATGATTATTGTGATCTGTTTCTTTGACTACTTTAACCTTAGTATTATCTAATTTATACTTACCAGCCTTCTTGCTAACTTCTTGTAATTTTCTATTGATTTCATTTCTTCTTCTTAGTGCTTCGGCTTGTTTTGCAAGTCTTTCTTGGTTTTGTCTCTGAATTTCAATTCTTCTTTCTTGTTCTCTAAGTTTCTCTTCTTGTTCTTCGGCTAGTAATTTTTTCTTTTCTAATTCTTTCTTAACCAATTCTTTTTGCTTTTGGTCTTGTAATTTCTCTGTATCTCTAATAATTCTGCTTAGACGATTATTCATTCTAACTAAGTTTTTGAATTTCAATTTGTTGATTTCTTCTTCGTCTCTTATAATTGTTTCTTTAACAATCTCTTCTCTTTCAGTGCCTACAGTTTCAGAATTTTTCTTTTCTTCTAATTCTTCTTGTTTATTTTCTAGTTTTTCTCTTTCTTGTTGTAATTTCTCTTGTTCAGCAACAATTTCTTGTTTTAATTTATCTAGTTCTTCTGCTTTTAGTTTGTCTAGATTGTCTTTGTAAAGAGCAAGTTGTTCTTCTTTCTCTCTTGCAAAGTCTTCTTTCATTTGTTTGAATTCTTCAAGTTCTTTTTGTTGTTGCTCTTTTAGTTGTTTTAGTTCTTCTAGTTCTTTCTTTTGTTGTTCTTTTGCTAATTTGTCTTCTTCGCTTTCTTTCTTCTCTTCAACAACAACTTCTTTTTGTTTTTTGTCACTACCCTTAGCCTCTTTGATTACTTCATCAAGCAAATCTTTGAAGTCTTGGTCTTCGTCAATATCCCAAAATCCATCGTCTTCTTTCTTTGGTTTTGGTTCTGGCTTTGGAGTTGGTCTTTGAACTGGTTTTTGCTCTTCTTCATTAACAATAGGAGCATTCTCCATATTTCTCTTTCTATTCAATGCTTGTTGTTCTTCAACTGCTTTATCAAAGTCTATTTCACTTACAACTTCGCCGTCAACTTTCTCAGTCTTTGTTTTTGTCTCAATAGTTCCATTTGGATTGGATTGGTTAGAATATACTACAATATCATCTTTCTTAACAGTTGTACTAGTTTCTTCAATACTTTCTTCTGTAGAAGATTTCTTCTTTCTATTGAAAATAATTCCCTCGTGATTATCAAACATACATAGAATTAAATCAGCAATAAGAACAACAATAAAAGATCCAAATACTATTATTGCTAGAATTGCCAAAATATCCAAAATAATACCAATAACTGCTCCCATAAAATACCCCTCACTTTCAAACTAATTTTAATTTTGCAAACTACCCACCATGTAGTCTGACTATAATATCAAAATTTTAGCATGTACAATCTAAAATTGAATTTCATCTATATTTTAGATTATATATATTATACAATATTTTGCAAAACATTTGAATACTTTTTGGAATAAAATTCACATTTTTTTGCAAAATATGCGTCAAAAGCAATATTAGTTTATACTATTTTGCATTATTTTTCAATACCTATTTCAAAAAAAGTTAATTATTTTTACACAAATCTTTATTAATTTTAATAAAAAATCATCAATCTCATTGAAAAAAATCATCAAGTGTGTTAAAATCTAATTACTGCAAAATAAAGGAGATAAAAATGAAAATTATTGCTACCAACAAGAAAGCCTATTTTGATTATTTCATCATATCTACTTTTGAAGCAGGAATTGTACTTGCAGGAAGTGAAGTTAAGTCTATAAGACTTGGACATACTAATCTCAAAGATAGTTTCATCACATTTAGCCACAATGAAGCATTTATAAAGAATATGCATATCTCTAATTACAAAGATGCAACTATAGACAAATTAGATGAGAAAAGAAGTAGAAAATTGCTTCTTAACTCTAGCGAAATTGCCAAATTAATTAGTAAAACCCAAGAAAAAGGCTTTACCTGTGTTCCTCTTAAGATATATCTTAAAGACAACCTAATAAAAATTGAAATTGCTCTTGCCAAAGGCAAACATTTATACGACAAAAAGAAGACATTGGCAGAGAAAGATATCAAGAGAGAAACCGAGCGAGAACTAAAAAAGTACAGATAATTTTATGGGCGTGTATTGGTTTCGACATATACTCTAGTGTGAACAAAAAAGCATAACGGTTGAACTGCGTTATAGGTTCAAAATTAAATTTAACTGCAGATAGTAAATCTGAACTTGCTTTAGCTGCGTAAGTTTAGCAGTAGAGCGTGTTTGCCTTGATTTCGCTACTGGTCAAAAGCAAGCATCAAATTAAATAGCGGTGCAAAATTTGTTGGCACAAAGGCAACTTTGTAACTAAATTTTTGTGCGGTGAGAATAGAGTTTTGTTGCAAGTATATATTCTCCACCACTCTAAATAAAATGCAACTAATTATGTAGAAAGTTGTTTGCAGGATATATGGACGCGGGTTCAACTCCCGCCACGTCCACCATTCTTAATTTCAATCACAAGTGTTTTTCTAACCTTGTGTTTTTAATTCAACACTCTTCTTATTGCGGGAGTTTATGAGATTTCATCTCATGTGAGTTTTACTCACGAACCCGCGTTCCGCTTTGTACTCGTGCTTCCACACGAGATATTTAGATTACTCCCAGAGTATCTAAATAGACAACTCCCGCCACGTCCACCAAGTAAACAAGAAGGAAAGTCTTATTGGCTTTTCTTTTTGTTTACAATGAAATTGATCCTTACGTTTCAGAGATATTCGCTAATGCGAATGATATTGCTACGCAACGATATTTTTGCTAGTACAAAAGTAAAGGTTCAATTTTATATCATTACAAACGAAGTGAGTAATTTCATTGCCCTCGGTCAATATCATTGGCAACGCCAATATCATTAAAAATTAGTCTCACTTGTTTATTTTAGAATAAATATTGCAAGTGTAAAAAATTCGTGCTATAATCACTATACTTCTTATTGCGGGAGTTTATGAGATTTCATCTCATGTGAGTTTCACTCACGAACCCGCGTTCCGCTTTGTACTCGTGCTTCCACACGAGATATTTAGATTACTCTCCCGCTAAGTACGCACAAATAAATATAAGGAAATTATAAATGTTAACCGATGACATTAAAAATGAAGTTTTAAAATTTAATGAATGGCACAAGACGCAAAACGAAGAAAATAAAGATGTGTTAACACAAGGCAATCTTGTTACAGATGACGGTCAAAAAATTGATATCGATACTTTAAATTTATTAAGTTCTGACGGTTCAGAAGTGCTTGTTTATCACGATGACAATCTAACATATAAAATCTTTAGAGATAATTACAGATTTACACATAAAACAGCAGATGAATTAGATTATCTTGCTTCACTGAAAACTTCTAGAATTCTTATGCCTAAACAAAAATTATTTCAAGACGATAAACTTGTTGGGTTTACAATGAAATACATATCCAATGCAAAAAATGTATTAAACGACCCCATGTCTCATTTTATTGAAGAATTATCCATTCTTGCAAATGATGTTGAACTAATAAGTCAAGCAGGTATAAGACTATTAGATTTAACAAAATCTAATATAGTATATGATGGTGGAATTTATCTCATTGACTTTGGCAACTACAAAATCAATGAAAATGACGATATGTTTTATGATATGAATGGCAAAAAATGTTTTATAGACAATAGTAGCCAAAGCCTAGTCGCAGTTGATGATTATGAAAATCAAACAATGCAATATTTTATTAAGAAATGGAATTATACAAAAATAAATTCGCTCATATATGAAATGCTATTTACGGATAACCCCGACCTAGATTTCTATGTCTTAAGAAAAATACTAGAATTTTTTACAAAGCAAAGAAAATCTCAAGACGATTTTTATGATATAAATGTGTATAAACAATACTTTAATAAAGATTTAGCTGTCGGCTGTGCTATTCAAGATTTTATAGCAAATAATATAAAAATAGACCAAGATGAAAAAAATGCGCTTATGTCTTTGCTTGAACAATAATAAAGTCTTAACATCATATTCTAAAAATAAACATATTTTTAAACTCGTCTTTTTACACCATTTCAAATCAAGGATATATCCTAGATAGTAGTGCTTTATTTGAAAATATAAACTTAGACGATTAATATTAAAAAAATTCCTTAATAAAATTTAAGGAATTTTTTTGTTTGTTAATGCAGTCATAATATTTTTTTTAGTATAACACATTAAACAACAATATGAATTGATTTTTAATATCATCAACTAATAAGTGTGCTTATATGTTCGCCATTTAGTCCACTTTTTCTTGTTGCTTTCAAAATTTGATGGTTATCTTCTATCAAATATACATATGTTGTATCGTTATGTAATTTTTTAAGTAAATTTGGCTTCAAATAATCCTTAGTGTCTTGAGTGTAAATCTCATTATTAAGCACTATTATGTTAATATTTTCTCTTTTAATAAATGGTGCATATTTTTGTAGCCAAGTAATTTTGTCTTGTTTCTGCTCATCAAAATAGCAATTAGATAATATCCCTACAATTACATTCTCTGTATTTGCCAAATCTTCCATAATTTTAAGAATTGAAAATAATGGCCTTTTGGTTAGGAAGAAATCTTTTGCATTCCCTTTAATCAAATCTATTTCCCCACTTTTGTATTCTACACAAGTGCCGTCCATATCAAAATAAAGATATACTTTATTATCTTTTGCTAAAGTTTTTACTTTTTCTACTAAATTCATAATTTTCTCCTTTCCTCATCGAACTAACTTTTCTTCAAAATATTTGATAAGTATTTTCTTGGCAAGTTCGGTATTAACATATGCAAGCCATCTTAATTTAGCATTAACAATCAAATTACCATTGATATCTTTATCTACAATTATTTCCACTTTATCATTATTATTAATTTTGGTGTAAGGTGGAAATTTAGTTTTACCATCATTAATTATTGCGTATTTGAAAGCAAACCCGATATCTTTGTGAATTTTAAATGCAAAATCCAAAACGGTACTATTCTTTGCAATATACTTAACTTCATTAGACCTAGTTTTTATTTTGATTAATTCTTCTTCAAGATTGTTAATATTATCTTCATCAATTCTATCTAGATTTTGCCCATCAAGAGTTCCAACTTTGGTTATCTGATATTCACTCTCGCTCATTATGTAAATATTGAATTTATTATAGAAGTTATCTTGAAATTGCAAATACACCTTATCTGTAAATCCACCAATCTTGGCATCAATAACTTTCATCTTTGTTCTAGACAAACTATCCAAAACTTCCATAATAGCAGTTGTATGACTTACATCTTTGTAAAGTAAATATATATTATAATTTGTAACTCTTATAATTTGTCCTTGAGAGGCTTGGGATATATCTATAAATTTATTAATCCTCTTCAAATCTTCAAAGACTTTATACTCTCTAACATTCTTAATTTTAATTGTAGTAATTGGCGTTCCTGCAAATATTTCTTTCAAGTCAATATTTAATTTCTCAATAGTCTTTTTGTTTGCATTATGATAACTCTCATACGCTTCAAAATACTGCCTGCCACTATATTTATTTACAATCTTAAAGCATTCATTTTTAATAGCCCTATAGAAGTACTCCGATTTTAATGCCTTAGCAATTGGAATAACCCATTTCTCCGTCTCTCTCACTTTCTCTAATTGCTTAGAATAATCGAAACAATTTATCGTTCTTAAATTGTGTAATCTATCTGCAAATTTTATTGCAAATCCACAAGGGTTCTTTTTGCCTAGACTTATTAATTTAATAAATGTTTGTTCTTCGGCAGATGATTTTACAAAGTTTTCGTCTTCATATATATTGTTTTTGTCAAAAACATACTTTGTATTGTCAATTGCACTTACACAATCTACCAATTCAAAAATTGCACTATTGAAATCTTTTTTCATCTGTTCAGGAGTGTATCCACAATCTTCAATTGTATCATGAAGCAATGCTCCGCAAATTACATTCTCATCAAAATCTAATTTTGCTAGAATTAACGCAACTTCTACAGGGTGACTAATATATGGAGTTCCATCTTTTCTTAATTGTTCTTTGTGAAGAGTTCTTGCTTTCTGATAGGCTTTACTAATTATATCTGTAGGCAAATAATTTTGTTTTGCTTTATCAAGTATTAGATTAAATCTCTCATCAATTAAGTCAGACATCAATTCCCTCCTTAATTAGTTTATAAATTCCATCATCTTCTTTATTAGAAACTTTGGCAAATCTGAAAGTATTTGCACTCAAAATATCATTAAAATAATATTCTAATTTATTTCTTACAATTGCTAGTTTCTGTGTTTCACTCAATTCTATAGACAACTCATTTTTTTCTGCATACAATCTTTTGAATAAATCTATAGTATCTTTAATTGCATAATCCAGACTTACAGTATAATCTTCAAATTTCAAGATATTATATAATTCTCCATCTGGTACATCAATTATCTTCTTGGAAAGAATAATGAATTGCACACAAGGATTATGTTCTCTTCCTCTAGCAATAGAATTAACCGTGCCAACTCCACCAATGTACTTTTGTTTGGTTGGAGGATTATTAAGTATTATAAAACACTTATCAAAATTATCTTTGTTAGAAAGTATAAAAAATAAACTTTGATCAGTGCAAGAAATTTCTCCATCGTACACATTCTCTGCATTTTTGAAAAAATCATCAGCACTATTTTCACTTGAATTAAGCAATTTCAATAATTTTACTGCACTTATCTTATCTTTAAAAAAAGTTGCCGAGACTTTAATATCCCCATCAAAGCCATCTTTCCTATACACACTAAGCACACCATAATTAAGGGTATTTGTAATATTGGTATGAACCTCACCTTTGTATGAACTATTATTGTAATAATATATAATATAATTACCCAAGAACTGCTCATAAGACACTTGATCTTCTACTTGAAAATCTGAAAACAAGAAGTCATCTACACTTATTCCAAAAGCATCTTTAAGGGCAATTACAAATTGAATTGACGGGTCACTACTACCAGATAAATAATTATTAATACTAGATTGAGAAAAACCCGTTTTAATAGCGATTTGTTTTTGAGAATAATTTTGAGCCAATTTTCTCAAATTAGATTGAAATTTAGAATTCATAACTACCACCCCACGAATAAATTACCTACATTTTACTACATATTTAGACAAACTGTCAATAGAATAATTCATTTTAATAAGATAATTAATCACAATAATAAATTAGACGCATTATAATCATAATTCAAAAAGTAAAATAATGTATTTTGTCAAAGCCTATTGAATTTTTAAATTTCATATGTTACAATTTATAATAAATAATATTTGGGGTGGGAAATATGAAAAAGTCTGATTTAGATATTCAAAACGAAAACGCATTAATTATGGCAATTGCAATTGCCGATGGATACTTGCCGATAGATAAGAAATCTTACGACACTGAATTCAATAAAAAAATGAAAACTTGCGGAATTAAAGACTACAAAGAAGCCTTCAATTTTGTGTATGCCGGAATGCCACAATATGTAGGAGATGACGCCATATATTCTGGAAAAATTACTCTTGCTAATAAAGATAGAGATTTTATTGATTTGCCTCTAGGCAATAACGAACAGCAAATTGATGAGTACAACAATCTTCCAGAGAGAATTATTGAGGAATTTGTATCTCAAAATTTAGAAAATCAATATTTCAACGCTGAAGATATTGTTAAAGACAAATATTCTTTATACGAATTTTTTATAAAACATGTTGCACCCAAATTATTAAAAGACAGATTAGAGATAAGAAATAAAAAAGTCAGCGAAGGAAATTCTCTACAAGAATTTGCCGATAAAAAATCACTTGACACATTGTTTGATTACAAATTTTCAGCATTCAAACATCGTGAGCAATGCAGAGGCAATCAAGATTTAAAGTATTATTCTTTGGCACATGGAATGCTAGATGCAGTTGTAGATTTATATGGTAGTATAATGTCTGCAATTGACGAAAGAGATATAGATATTCGAGCAATATCCCCTTATCCCAACGAAGAACTTGGAATTTCTCTACCTGAAGACTTCAATATGTAGGCAAATAAAATGTTAGTTTATAGATATCTAAGTTTAGAAGAATTGAATAAAATCACTAGCGGTCAAAGCGAAGATATCGGAAGTAAATTTCATAGAACACCATTCAATAACCATCGCTACAGTAAGTCCCACTACTTACACTTTTTCAAAGATTTATCGGGATTACTTGACATAAGAGTTTTATATAGAGATTATGATAATGAATTTTACTTCTGTTCATTTGATATCCCCAGAACAAAATTACTTTTCCACAGAGGGATAGGTTATTATGAACCTCACAACTACGATACAGATACAACTAATCAAGTTGAGTATGCTATACCTATTTCAAAGTTTGACCCAAGTTGGCTTGTAAATACTGTTCCAGATAAATTCAGAGACCAACCACTACCAATAGAACAATTACAAGAATTGCTTGACAATCAAAAAAATATGTAAATACGACAAGATAGATTTTAAGACACAGTTTTAATTTCTAATCTTGTCTTTTTTATTATCACAAGCAATTAATATCTACAAATACCACTCTTAAATTTTTAATCAATCAATCTAAAATACAATTTTAATTTATTAAATTTAAGACATGAGTTACACATCGTTAATCAAAGACAAGACCCAATTAATCTTATGGTGTAACTTTAATCGAATTTATTTTATATTCTTTTTATTGCAAATAGCAGTCACAATATAAGAAAAATCCAGAATATTATAAAGAGAATAACCACACAACAAATAAATTAAGTTATTATGTAATATTTTTTCAAAACACACACATTTTGGAAAATAATACCATAAAATATTTACAAAAGAGGTATCACTTTTTAAAATTATGAATTTATAAAAAACGGCTTTATTTCGTAAAACAGATACAAAATCACTAAAAAACTATTAAAAACAGGTACAATATTTTGAAATTTTCATACATTATATTTGCTTTTTATAATGGTTAAATATATAATAATTATTGCAACTAAAAAGGAGTTTATAAATATGAAAGAAGAAAATCAGCCAACAATAATTGGCGAAAACACTGTATTCATAGATGATACAGTTCAATTTGGAAAAAATGTAATTATTCACCCAAATAACATTATTAAGGGTAATACAGTAATTGGAGACAATGTTGTACTTATGCCTAATAATTACATAGTTGATTGCAGAGTATCTAATGATTGCACAATTGACCATAGTTACATAGAAGCCAGTACAATCGCAGAAAAAACTAGCATTGGTCCATTCTCTAGACTTAGGCCAAATAGCACTATTGGAAGCAATTGCAAAATTGGCAACTTTGTAGAAATTAAGAATTCAAATATTGGAGATGGAAGCAAGGCTTCACATCTAGCATACATAGGAGATGCAGACATTGGCAAAGATTGTAACATTGGTTGCGGTGCAATATTTGTTAATTACAACGGCAAAAGCAAATCAAGGTCAAAAGTTGGCAACAATTGTTTTATCGGAAGCAATGTAAATGTAGTTGCCCCTGTAAATATTGCCGATGACAGTTACATTTGCGCAGGCACAACTATCACCATAGACACAAATCCATTTGATTTTGTTATAGGAAGAGTTAGAGAAACAGTTAAAACTGAGTATGCAAAAAAATATAAAACGGAGATAAAATAAAAATGGGAGTTTTTTTTGGAACAGACGGAATAAGAGGAGTTGTTAATAACTATCTTACATACGATTTAGCATTCAAATGTGGCAATGCTGTTGCTACAAACAAAGACAAAGCAACAATATTAATTGGAGGTGACACTCGTACAACTAGAACCTTTCTAACCTCAGCATTTTCCACAGGAGCAATGACCGCAGGAGCAGATGTAATAGATATAGGTGTTTGCACAACGCCAGGTATTGCATATATCACAGAGAAAACCAGCGTAGATTTCGGAGCAGTCGTAAGTGCTTCACACAATCCAGCGGAATATAACGGAATTAAAATATTTGACACTAACGGAATTAAATTAAGCGATAAAAAAGAAGAAGCATTAGAGAGAAAATTTATTCATGAAACACACAACGACTATCCTAATATTGGTAATTATAGTCAAGACTTCTCTTTGGTTAAATTATACGAAGAACATTTAATCAGTTGTTGCAAAGAAGATTTGTCTTCGCTTACAATCTTATTAGATGGTAGCAATGGCGCTGCTCACAAAATTGCTCCTGCCGTATTCCGAGCATTGGGAGCCAAAGTTATTGCAACCAATTGTCGCAACGAGGGTGCATTCATAAATGACAATTGCGGTTCTATGCACCCAGAAGTTATGGCGAAAGCAGTCAGAAAATACAAAGCAGATGTTGGTTTTGCATTCGATGGCGATGCAGATAGAATTATCGCTTGTGACGAAAACGGTAATATTATTGACGGCGATGTAATTATTTTTATGCTTGCCAAATATTTAAAAAGCCAAAATGCACTTGCCAAAAACACCGTTGTTGGCACAAGACACACTAATATGGGATTAGAAAAAGATTTGGAGAAAGAAGGCATCAAATTAATCCGCACAGACATTGGAGACAAATATGTAATTGCCAAAATGGAAGAAGAAGGCTTAAGTCTTGGTGGAGAAAAATCTGGACACATTATTTTCAGAGAATTTGCAAGCACCGGAGACGGCATTCTATCTGGCATCAAGATTGCTGAAATGATGGTAAGAACCAAACAAAAAATAAGCATACTTGCACACGCAAATTTATACCCTCAATGCAATATAGACTGTATAGTATCAGATAAAGTCAAAATTATCAACAGCGCCAAACTTATGGATAAAGTAGACCAAACTGAGAAAGAACTAGGCGACGACGCAAGAATTATGGTTAGAGTCTCTGGCACAGAACCAAAAATAAGAATTATGGTTGAATGCAAAGATTTGGATATCGCAACCAAACACGCCAAAGAAATAGAACAAATAGTATATGACATTGATGGAGAATAAAATATGTGTGGAATAGCAGGATATATAGGCAAAGAAAATTCAAAAACAGAATTATTACAATTGATCAAAGGAGTAGAATATAGAGGTTACGACTCAGCAGGAATAGCCTGCATTAATAATAATAGTATTGAAGTTATCAAAAGCGCAGGCGCTGTTAGCAATCTTGAAAACATATTAGGTTTTCCCGTTACTAATTCATGCGGTATAGCACATACTAGATGGGCAACTCATGGCAAAGCAAATTCAATTAACGCCCACCCTCATTTAAGCCAAGACGGAAATTGGGCAATTGTTCACAATGGAATTATAGAGAATTACTTACCCTTAAAAAACGATTTAATTCAAAATCACAATATTAATTTTAAGAGCGAAACAGACACCGAAACTATCGCTCACTTACTTCAAGTTTCAAATAAACATAATAGTTTGGAAGCACTTAAATTTGCTTGTGATAAACTAATAGGAAGTTACGCTTTAGCAGTAATATCTACACACAATCCCCACGAGATTTGTGTAGCCAGAAATGAAAGCCCTCTATATGTAGCATATGGAAGTAACGGCAATTATATAGCAAGCGACCCCATATGTTTTGTAGGCAAATGTACTGAGTACTATACCTTAAATAATAAAGAGTATGCCCGCATTACTGAAAATACAATAGAGTTTTTTGACAATAATCTTATACCTATTGACAAAACTTCCACCAAGATGAATTTTGAAGTAGAAGATGCTGGACTTGGAAATTATAGTCATTTTATGCAAAAAGAGATATCTCAGGAAAAAGATGTAATCAATAGATTAATTTCAACTTACCAAGATAGCAAAGTATTCGAGAAATTAAACACCAATGAATTAGAAAGCATAAATAATATAATTTTAATTGGTTGTGGAACAGCCTATCACGCAGCATTGATGGGTGCCAGAATGTTAGAAAAATATGCAAGAATTAAATCTTCTGCATACATCGCTAGCGAATTTAGATACTCCAATCCAATAATAGATAAAGATACTTTAGCCATATTTGTAAGCCAAAGCGGAGAGACTGCAGATACTTTGGGAGCATTAGAAATTGTTAAAGCAAATAATACTCACACAATCGCTTTAACTAATGTACTATATAGCACACTTGCCAAAAATAGTGATTATATATTCCCTGTTTGTGCAGGACCTGAACTTGCCGTAGCATCAACCAAAGCCTATACCGCTCAAATCTCTGTATTATATTTATTTGCCAATTATCTAGCCACAATTAAATTTAATAAAGATTACAAGGCACTAGAAAATCTATCCAAATTTTTATTGACATCAGATAATTACTTTGACCAAATCAAAGAATTATCCACTAAACTTACTTCTGCAAGCAATGTATTCTTTATTGGCAGAGACACCGATTATATCACAGCCGAAGAAGCAAGTTTGAAATTGAAAGAAATAACTTATATCAATTCATCTGCTTACCCTTCTGGAGAATTAAAACACGGATTTCTTGCACTTGTAGATAGCGATACAATTTTATTTGTAGTAGCCACCGAAAAACATTTGCTAGACAAAACACTAAACGCAGCACACGAAGCATATGCTAGGGGTGCCAAAATTGTAGTTGTATCAAATCTAGACATAAGTCAAGACAAATTACATGATATCTACTTAAATATTCACTTAGATGACTTGGGCGAAGACATCATGCCTATGACATCTATCAAATTCTTTCAATGGCTTGCATATTATACATCAACAACCAAAGGCATCAATCCAGATAAACCAAGAAATTTAGCAAAAAGCGTAACAGTAGAATAAAAATCTTTAAAAAATTAAATACTAATAAATAAAAATTAGACATAAATCAGTAATTTGTAAAATATAAATTATATTTATGCCTAATTTTTATTTTGTAATTCGACAAAATATGCTAAACTAAAATCATAAAGATATATTTAATTATGTAATGGAAATAAAATAAAAAATTACATCTTAGGATAAAATAAATTATGATAATAACAATAGTTTGTGATGTACTAGGCGAAGAAAACAACGGAACTACCGTTGCCGCTATGAATTTAATAAGATTTCTAAAGAAACAAGGACACACTGTAAGAATTTTGTGTGGAGACCAAGATAAGAAAGGATTGGATAATTGCTATGTAGTTCCCAATCTAAATTTTGGCAAGGTTCTTAATAAATATGTAAGCAAAGTTGGTGTAACACTTGCTAAACCAGATAAAGATATTATAAAACAAGCACTAACTGGTGCAGATATCGTACATATAATGGTTCCGCTTAGCCTAGGAATAAGTACTTGCAGAATAGCCAGAGAATTAAATTTGCCAATAACAGCAGGTTTCCATATGCAAGCTGAGAATTTTACATCATATTTCAAATTAAACAAAATAAAATATGCAAACAATTTGGTATATAAATATATTTGGAAAAATCAATTCCAATATGTAGACGGAATACATTATCCAACACAATTTATTAGAGATATTTTCGAGACCAGTATCAAGAAAGTAACGCCAGGCTATGTAATATCTAATGGGGTTCATAGTTATGTAGAACGCAGAGACACTCCAAAACCAGATAATTTGAAAGACAAAATTGTAATTCTTTCTACCGGAAGATATGCAAGAGAAAAATCTCAAGATACTCTAATCAAAGCTATTAATTTATCTCATCACAAAGATAACATACAATTAATTCTTGCCGGCAAAGGCCCTAAAGAAAAATATTATAGAAAATTAAGCAACAAACTTAAAGTCAATACACATTTTGGTTTGTTTGGCAGAAATGAAATTATAGATGTTCTTAATTATTCCGACTTGTATGTACACCCTGCTGAAATTGAATTGGAAGGTATTGCTTGTTTAGAGGCAGTAGCGTGTGGGAAATTAACAATAGTATCAGATAGCAAACTTTCAGCAACCAAAGAATTTGCAGTAGACGACAAATGCATATTCAAATGCAGAGACTATGCCGACTTGGCTAGAGTAATAGATTACTGGCTAGATAATCCCGAAGAAAAGAGAATATATGAGGATAAATATATTAATTCTTCCAAAACTTTCAAACAAGAAGAATGCATGAAAAAAATGGAACAAATGATGTTTGAAGTAATAGAAAAGAAAAAACAAGCAAAATAATTATTTAGCATTATATACATTTTATAAAAAAATAAAAAAACACTTTGAAATAATCATTTATAGATTAAATAGCAAAGTGTTTTTTATTTTAATCACTTGCGATTGCAAAACTATCTACAACCAGTACCCCTCTTAATACTTCTATTTTAATATCATGTTCTCGATTACTCAAATTACTTGCAATCAAATTAATTTTCTTTGAGCCATCGCCACTAATTGTGGTTTCATGGGACTTTCCATCAATTGTAATTTTTAATTTACAATCATTATCACCTTTGGTGTATAGAAGGAAGTCTTTACCCGTATAAGAATAATTAATATATCCACTGCCTTTAATAACATATCCAAAAGAACCTAGTAATTTATTATCTACTTGGAAGCCATAGAAATCAAGTAAATCCAATGAATATTGTCTTGCTTTACCTACAACAAATCTCATCTGCAATTCAGCAATGCTTACATATTTATTGTATGTGCTATTTATGTGAGCGTCTGTATCAGTAATAATAATTTTGTAATATCTAAATGCTCTTTCTTCAAACGATACACTAAGTGTATATCCCGAATAATCAAGACCAGCATAACGGCCTAACAATTGCCAATTTTCATTATCGCTACTGCTATACAAATTAAATTCAACTGGCATATGAATAGTTCCGCTCTTTCTATTAATAATTAGCAGATTATTATAGATTTTTTCAGTCTTCAAATCAACAACTATTTCAACCGGATTATCTTTTGACACAAAATTGTTTCTTTGTGTATGGTACACAGTTTCTTCATTGCCGTCAATAATATTTCCCACACTAGTTGTATTATCCCATGATGGGGTATTAGCATACACAACATTGCTACCTTCATTGTTACTAATATATACCGTCATATCTGAGTATAAATATTTTTTCTCAAATAATTCTTCACTTTCAAAGTTATACTCTACATAACCTTCAGATTTGCTATTATACAAATAATTACCAAGTATTTTAACTGGAGTATTTTCATCTACACTCCACCCCAATTCTGTAAATGCATCTGAATGCCCATTACTAATAGTAACTTGCTTATACCACAAATGACTACCCTTTTGCAAATCCAAATTAATTGTATGTCCGTTACCTATTTCAAAGCCACCTTTATCTCCTTCAAATGAAAGTACTTTATCATAATTAATTCCATCATAAGATAGATATAGTGCATGCTTGCCTCTTCCTGCTCTTAAACAAATTGTATATTTAGCAGTATTAGGTATGTATAACATTCCTTCTACTACACCAATTTGTTTTGCTCCAATACCATTAAGAAATGTAGTTCTTGAATAAGAAATATTTTTATTTGTATACCCTTCAAAATCCTCTTTAACAGCATCATCTACACTAGTATATTTATTACTATCATAAGTATATTTTGTACTAGTTGGTAATGGATATTTGAAAGCCAAATCAATTGTGAAAGTAATATTTTTAGTCTTTACTGTATCATTAATTAATTTAATTTCAACTGTAAAATTGTCACTATTTACCGAATAATCGGCAATATAGTCATACTTTTTGTCAGATACTTTAGTTAAGGTCCCGCTTTGCGGAGTAGCAATATTTACAATTTCAAAATCAAAACCATCTGGTATAGCCGTATATTTTTCAAAATCAAATGTATATTTTTCTCCACGAGTTATCACATATGGTCTTACAGTTTTGATGAAATTCTGAGCGCCATCAAATACAAAATTTCTTCCACTTTGGTATAGTGTCGCTACAGGAACATACATAGGATATACCCCGTTATACTTAGCCTTTAATTCACTTGAAATTGTATGTCCAAGCAATTCTTCAAAGTAGTATGACATATCATAATGCGTTGCTTCACACAATGCTTCAAACCACCCATCAACGGTATGGTCGTTTGCCTTTATTTGTGTTGCCAATATAAATTTTTCTACACCAAAAGAATGAATAATGTCAGCATAAATATTAAGTGTTGTTTGACCAATTTTTCCATTAGATATTGTTTCTCTTAGACTTCTAATAGGATTGGTATACCTATTCCAACCCGTCAAAGAATTATCTTCTTCAGTTCTATTTGCCGAAATATTTGTATAAGAGACATAACTAAGTAGACTTGTAGCATTGTTAGTCACTTCCAAATATTCAGCAATTCCATAACTTTGGAAATGATGATTAAATTCATGTATCACTCCCCAGAAACCACTAGATGTCATTGTCTGGTAATTAAGAGCGCCATCAACTCCAATCAAGGGCGCATTAACCCAAATATTATTCCCAGTGAATGCACAGGCTGCACCCGCTGCTACATATGGATCATACACAAATCCAACTGACACATATTTATTGGACCAACTAGGCACTTGCCTAGAAGTCATACAAATTTTTTTCCACAATTCTCCGCATTTATATAGATTATTAAAATCTTTATTTACATATTGCCTAGGTCCACTATGCCTAACACCCAAATCTTGTAATTCAAAATCAAAATAAGGTGCCGAGTAATTATCATAATTCAATACTTCTTCTTTGGTTGTATATCCATGAATGTATACTGGATACTTTACAGCACCACTAATTTTTACAGTATATTCTTTGTTCAAGTTTTTGGCTCTTACATATATAGGTCCGCCAAGATAATTCCCTACATATGTAGTAACCTCATTCATTTCAAATAAATTTACAATATTTGGCATTCTAGCAAAAGTAGTCCTGCTTTCTTTAATTGTATTGCTAACATTTCTATGACTACTTTGACCCACCGAAATTGTAAGACCACCAGTCTTAGCCAAATCTTCTTGGGCTATCTCAATCTTAATAACTTCGCCAGCCGGAGCATATACACCAGTTATATAATTTCTATCTTCATTTTGGCAAATGGTAACTTTTTGTATTACACCTTTTTCATTATCTGCCACATCGCCCAAATACATTCCAGCACTAGCAGTGTGCTTATACAATTTTCTATTAATACTAACTCCATCTAAATATAGATTTCCGCCACTATCCATTGAGTTGTATGTATCAGTGCCAGTTCTTAGCAATTTGTCTTCAGCATAAAGATTTGTTTTTTCTTCATCACTAAGACCACTTAACTCGCCATTATACTTAGGATACATTTCGCATAACCCCTCGTTTTTTAATTCACTAGGGATTTTTCTATCGACACTGCCCAAAGTTTCCATTGATTGTTCAATCTTCCATGAAGACTTATTATCAATTTTTAATTGCTGTAATTTTTCATCTTTTCTTAGCAAAAAAGTTACACCTACTCCTAGCCCCATAATTACAACTATTAATAAAACAATTAAAATAATATTTCTTTTTCTCATAACCTAAATATTATACATTAAATTATTAAAATTAAAATAGTTTTTAATGTGTTTTTTATAATTTTTAATTATATTTTTTATGTGCTTCTGCCACCATCATTTACCCGCATGCTTTATGTAAATTCTTTCAAATTAAATATCTCAATTATAATTATAGCAATAATATATTTATTGATATAACCCTATATCTATTTCTACTTTTTCAGCAATATCATAAAAAGCACTAAATCTCCTGCTACAAACAAAATACCCCCTAATATTTTAGATAAGTTATCCATTTTTCTCTTCTCCAGTTTTTTATATGTATATCTGCATTAACTTTGCTTATTCTATTCAAAATATTCACATATAAAATTTCTATATATGAACTAACTATTGTCACATCTGTAAAGCGCTTTTTATAATCTCACTCACCAAATCTTAATACAATAAAAATTAATACAAACACACTTTCCACCCACTCATCTCACTTTTTAATTATACCCCCTTATACACAAAAACTCCCACATTCCAAAGTATTCCACTTGACCAAATAACAATTATGTGCTACTATATTTGCGTTGCAAGAAGTTAATTTCACTTAAAAATATCACACACCACTTCAACCCAAAACACTATCACTATTTCAATCCAATAACACTATCAATTATGTTCTCGTAGAAAACGGATATTACGGGGCTCTCCTAAGGACCGACTTGTACTAAAATTAAAGTGCTACATATCCCTAAAACACGGACATTTCACAATCTTACAAACCCAACACAACCACGAATTGCACCCAAATTGCACCGAAATCAATAAAAACCATCATATGTGGCTATAGCTCAGCTGGATAGAGCGATCGCCTCCTAAGCGATAGGTCTGCAGTTCAAATCTGCATAGTCACACCAATTTTAAAAAGGAAAAAGACGCTATTTTAAGGCGTCTTTTTCAATATGTTAGGGTTTAAATCCACATATAAAAGTATTGCAGAATTTAT
>CAKVID010000005.1 GCA_934754355.1 uncultured Clostridia bacterium | reverse complement strand
AAATCTTTATAAAAAACTTCATTATAATAACTATTGTCTTTCTCCCATAGTTTTTCCATATCTTCTTGGAATCTTGTTGCATTTACTTCTGACCCCCAAGACACATAATATGGCTTCATATCCGCACTATTTAAATATTTTGCCAAATCTGTTTTAGTAAATTTCTTATCTTTAGTCCTTATGCGTTGATATTCTTCTCGTTTTGCTTTTGTCATTTTCATCATCGGTTGTTCATATTGACCTCTTGCTCGTTCAAAGAACCATATTTCTTGATAAGTTTTGCCAAGAGCAGGAGGGGCATAAATCTTTCGAGAAAATTCTTCCATCCTGGTATAAAATGGGTGGTTAGAATTTAAATCAGCAGAAGTAACTTTATTTTGACTATTGGAATACTTTGAAATATTTCTAACAAATTCAGCATCATTATTTTTTATAATTGTTAATTTCATTTGAACATAAATATGATCCAAAGCTGCACCATCTTTAATTCGTGCAGAAGCTAAAGATGCAGTAGTTTGACCTCCGTTTATGATTTGTAAGTCGTGAAATTTTACAATGCAATTACCGAGACCTGGAATAACTCTACACTCAACGGCTTTAGCTGTTGTTGAAATACCATTATTATATGTAAAAAATTTATTTCTTTCATTTAAAATGGTTCCTCTTATACCCTTATTCACGCCGCCTTTCACATTTAAGAAGGACCTAACATTTGATTCTAATAGTCTAGCACCATACTTATCATAAATATCTGCCAGAAATTTGCCAGGAACGACAGCTAAATATGCTTCGTAATTTTCATCTTCAATTTCTGCTTTTATACATTGTATTCCTTTTCCCCCGAAGTCAGAAACATTTATTTCTATAGGTTCTTTTTCAAAACCTTCAGCTCTAGTATTATAAATTCTTGTAATATCAATTATATCTAATTCAACAATAAAAGACTTTCCACCATAATTAAAATTTGGTAAATCAATGGTTTTAACCCTTCCACTAATTTTGTTAGTAGAAGCTATAAATAAATGAATCTTATTAATGTAAGAAATATTCCTTCTTATGTTTACAGCTAATTCTGTATATGGAGCCGATTCTTCAGAACCATTAAAAAATCCTTTTAATACATTTTCAAAGTAGTTTAACATGTATTGACAATTTTTATTTATGAATTCATTATTTATGTTTTCAATTTCATATTCATTGAAATCAGCGATTAAACAGTTAAGAGTGTTAGTTGGCAATTCCAAAAAGGCAGCATCCAGTTTCATGCTTTTATACGCTTTATTTCCATTAAGCCATTGAAAATAGCAATCATCTAACTCAGATACAACATTATAATCGTTTATCATCATATCTATAACGTCGTCATTAAAGGCACGAACAGGGTGTGTATTAGAATTTAATGCGGAGGCTTTAATTTCATTGATATAATATTCTCTAAACTCATTTAAATCCATAATTAAACCTCCTTAATGAATTTATCAAGTGTATTTAGTATTAATTCATACGATATTTTACCTATTTGTTGATATTTAATATCAGATTCTAACAATCTAGGGAAACCATCGTAAACATTATATATTTTTAAATCATAAAATTTATATTTTTCAATATTTGCGTTTTCATTAATATCAAATCCATAGTTTAACAATTTTTCTATAAACTTTTCTTTTGCTTGATTGCTTGTTAATTTGGACATAATACTTTTAAATAGATCATATATATTTGAACAACCATCTTCATATATTTCAGACATTCTATCAACTTTGACCACAACTAAATTTCCAGGAGTGGTAGAAGAAAGTTGTTCTAGAGATGTTATTTTTACTACATTTGATGTTGACAATGTTGTTTTTACTTCATACCATGAGTTATTAATTGAAAAATCTTTACTATAACCATCAGGGCCAGCCCATGAGTCAATGACATCTTCTGTATTATATTTCTTAAATAAATATTTTTCCATAAAATACAATTCACCAAATAAACCTTGATTTGATTGTGGTGACATTTTTCGTCTGTTTTTAAACATTGATTTCCAAGAATGATATCTATTTTTCAATTGTAAAAGAGCTTCAGATTCATCGTATTGCTCTGTTATTGAATCAACTAAATCATTACAAAAAGCATAAAAGACTTTGTTACCTGTTGGATTTAGTAAATCAAAACATGTCCAATATACAATCTCGCTTTCTTGTCCTAAAGATACTCTTAATTCTTTAGTTGATTCTAATTTTAAAGGCTCTATTGTAGACATAAAAGAAATTCTAAGATTATTTTCTGTTGTAATTCCGTAATAAACTTTTAAACAAGAATTCACCAAAATTTTCTTTTGTTTGCCAAAAAAATCTTCTTGAAGATTCTTAAATTTTTCTTCAAAATCAATCCTCGTAATCGTCATCTTCATCCTCCTCAAAAGATTTAGTTAATTCCTCAATTTTTCTTTTGTTTGCCCTAAATTTAATTTTAACTTCACTTGTTCTGCTAGGGAAGCCAAGACCAAAACCAAATATAATTTTATCGTTATATTTTTTTACTATTTTGTTTTTTTCATCATTTTTTTCATCATTTTCGTTGACGAGTTGAACTGGATATATTATAAACAAAGGATTTCTTCCTGGGACTTTCAGCCAATCTTCTGCAATCGGTGTTTGTCTAGAGCTATTTTCTTTTACTTCTTTTATTTGTCTATCTGTAAGTCCACTATTAAAAATTCCTGGGTCTATCAACCTGTTATTAGAACCTGAAATTCTTATGTAATTTTCTTTTTCTCTCACTTCAAAACTACGCTTTGTTGCGGGAATTTCAAATGTGTCAATTTTGAATTTTAGATCTTTACTTGAGCCGGTTGCAAATACGACATCCCATTTTAAAAAATCAGTTGTTTTCTCAATATAATCACATAAGGAGTCTCTATCAAATTTTCTGTTTTCTAATGGCAGGTTTAAACGCTTGAGCAACCATGCGATATGTTTTTTATCGATATCCTTATATATAAATCTATTGTTTATTTTTTGTAAGAGAACGCCTTCGTCTTTTAAATTGTCAACAAAATTCTTTATAGTAGATTCATTGTTGTTATTTAGAGTTATATCCTTATATAGTTTTGATGTATCAATTGGTTTTGCAGAATAATTTAATGTTTTTATAATTTCTTGAGAACTACCATATTTATTTCTGCTGGTTACTAACATTGTCGTTTCAAGCAAGTCAGGAGATTCTTTTATCATTAATCCAAAATCTTTTGGAGCTTTTCCTGTTGCGTTCATTTCTCTAAATTGAGATTTTAAATCTTCTGTAGCATCAATAACAGTATTGAAATTCAATAAACTAATTTGTGACATGTATATTCTACACAAATTTTCATAACCTGGACGATATCCAAACCATCTACACATTTGTAACATTGTATCATAAGCACATCCACTTCTACTAAAATAACTAACCATTAAGCCTTCTAATGTCAAGCCTCTTGATAGTACAAAACCACCGATGGTTATTACTCTTGCACCTGTTTCTTCATAATCATTATAATTGAACCTTTCTTTTTCTTTGATTTTATTATTAATTATAACTACATTAAATTGTTGTATTTCACTATATAATAGTTCTTGGAGTTTACTCCAATCATAGACATCTCTGAATTCTGCATAATAATTATCATTTTTATATAGATTATATAATGCCAACATTTCTTCATTTCTTATGAATTTATCTAATGACATATGGCTTGTTTGATCAATTATTTTTTTAAGTTTCTCTACATATTCATTAACATAGAATTTTATATTATTTTGCATATCATTAAATCTTGATATATTTATCATCATAGTCCTATGTTTTTTTATTTGCGTACCTCCCTTTAGAGATCTCAATACATTATTAATTAAAAAAACTTGGATTGCTTCTTTTAAAGATGCTGATAATCCACAATAAGGATCGTCTTTTTTGTGGTACACATCCAAAAAATTGGGTTCATTTTCATCAATTATTCTTATAAATTTGTCTTTTTTAACTCCAAATACTTTATTTCCTCCAAAATAATTATCGGGCGAGTTAAGTTGAATTATAAAGTCACTTGGAAATAAGTCAAGATTATTTGAGTCATCATCAGGAGTAATAAAAATATTTGCATAAGGAGTAGCTGTATAGCCGACATAAGATGCAATTGTAAAATTATTAAAAATATCCCTAATTAATCCATTTATTATTGATGGATCCTCTATACTTTTTTTAGTATTAACTGATGCATTATCGGCCTCATCATCAATTATTAAAATGCTTTTACCTTGTATATTGTTGTGTCCTGGTTTAATCCACTCCTTTACATTTTCAAGTGTTTTTTTGTTCTTTTTAACGACTAAAATTTGAGGCTTGTTATAATCTCCACGAGTTGAATTAATAGATGATTTGACCTTTGTAGAAAAATCATAATTAGTGTTGGTTAAGGGAATAGCATAATGATTTTTTCTTACATTAAGTTCTCCAACACCAATATATTCAATTGCTTCACTGCCGATAGTGCTACTTTTTGCTCCAATATATCCTTCATCTATCCTAGTTTGAGTTTGTTTTCTAAGAGATTCCGTCATCCCGGCTAATACTACAATTACACTATAACCATAATCACTAGCCATATTAATTAATCCTAAGTAATTGGCAGTTTTACCAGATTGAACATCTCCAACAACTAACCCCTTTTTCTTTCTTGCCTTTATATCTGTAGAATTATAAGGATTGGCACAAAAAGACAATATTTTTTCACTATTACATTCAATTTTATCAATACTATCTTCCGCAAAATCGTTATGCCTTAAAAAACTTTTATATCGTTGAAAGAACTCATGTTTTTGATTTTCATCAGATTTCATTTTGTAAAACCATTCTGGATCATTTTCAAAATCAACTAAAACATCTGGCATATATGACTTAATAGACATATTTTCTTCATATCGTTCAACAATATTATCAATAATATTTTGAGAAATTTTTTCTCCTTTAAAAAATGATTGTATAAATGTTGATGTTAGATTTAAAAGCTCGGTATGACTATATGATTTACCACTTGCCCAGACTTTTAACATTTCATAAAATCTGTCAATATCTTCTGATTTAATCATTTGATTTTAACCTCCTAAGTATTTCATCAACCTGGTCGGACGCTTTTTTATATGCTTCCATATTTAACATGATTTTTAATTGTTGACACTGTATTTCCTTTGGCATAAAAGATAATATATAAACAATTTGATTTATTAATCTATTCTCTTCTATTTCTTCATTATTGTTTATAATATTGAATGAATCATATTTATCATTCATTATCCTTCCTTGTGGGAGATAACATTCTATCTGCGATATAAGATCTTCTAATAAAACTTTTTCACGTTCACCAATTTGTTCATATAAAGTATTGAATAGTGGGTTATTTCGATTTATTTCGTATTTAACAGCATTATCTCGTAGTTGAATTCTGTTCCAAACTGGAGAAATTTCTCGTAGTTCTTTTGTCCCTTTATATCTATTTGTTTTTCGACTTCTGTCTGTAGAGTCTTCAATTGCAGATCTAATTTGCTCTTTAATAAGATCTGGTATTTTTGCTGATGATTTTTTCACATCAAGCATCCATATGTAATCCAAAGAAGAGGGAATATCGACTTGAACTCTTGCAAGCTTATTTAATTCGCTCTTATAACCCATATGGAGCCAACTTCCCCATATTATTAAACGCTCATTTCTGTAAATGTAAAAGCCTTGTTCATCATATATACTTTTGGGATTACCGAGAAGAGATCTTTCTTCGTTAGATAAAGCATTTGCGTTTGGAAGTGTATGTGGTATAACCACTATTTTGATACCATTTATATCAATTAGGCTTTCTCTTCCAGTTTGAGATTTTAGAGATGAGGATAAAAATGGATCTCTTTTTTCTATTCTTTTACTGTTGAAATAGATGGAAACTTTATTATAAAATCTATGAAATACTAATTCAACATGTTTTTTTGCATCTGAAACCAAGTTTCTAAATGAATCTTCAAAATTATTAGAATTACTTTCTAATTTGTCAAAGTTTTTCCAAATAACGAGAGTTCCATTTTCATATTTAAGAAGTTCATTATAGCATTGTTCATTTTCAATTTCAGCAATTGATAATTCAATCAAATCCCACTTATTATTTTTTTCTATTAGATCTAGGTCGTATGACATGGCATAGATATTATTACTTTGCTTTGTTATTACAATAAATTTTCTGCATTGAGACAATGATGCCGATTTTAACCCCAAACCAAAACGTCCAAGATCATTAGGAGAATCTTTTTTATGAGTTCTATTTGAACCAAAGGTCATTGCATTTATTAACTCTTGTCTATTCATGCCTATACCATTATCTAAAATCGAAAAGTAAGGCTGTTCATCTAGAGGATCTGAGTAGATATCTATATTGGTAGCTTTTGCAGATATACTATTATCAATAATATCAGCAACCGCAGTAGAAAAACTATATCCAATAGCTCTAATACCATTTATTAATGCTTTTGCTGGTGGAGTTAATTCCATTATTGTGCTCATTTTATTCTCCTTCATCTGTAAATTTAATTGAATTAATTGTTTTGTTTAAAACATCCAATTCTTCTGTTTTATATTTTTTAATTTTACAATCATTAAGAATATCTGTTATTAAGAATATATCACAATTTTTGCTAAATTTGTGGCAAAACACATTTCTTTTTATTGATAAATTAAAATATTTTAACTTCGTTGCGGTGTTAGATATTATAGCATATTTAGTTAAACCATTTAATTTATATCTTATATCATATAATGAATATGGATATAATAATGCTATTTTTTCAATTTCATTTGCGCCTATTTTTGTTAATTCTTTAGAAATAGTTTCAATGGCTTTTGCACGATTTTTACAAACATATTCATAAAAATTTGATGTATTTACAGCTTCTCCAAATGTTCTCCTTAAAGGTATTATTTCCATATCATAATCTTCTGTTAATTCATTAAATACTAAATTAAATTTATTCCCGGTTCCTTTTTCATTTATAAAAACTTTAGAATAAGGTATTTTGTTTTCACCTACAATAATTGCATTAAAATTTAAAATTTTTAAATTTGTATCATATTCGAAGTTTTTAACTATGAAAGCATAATCGTTTAAAGTATTTGATACTTGTTTCATAATTTCTTTATTATTAATTGAAAAATCAACATCTTCATATTTGAAATTAATTGGATAATGTACCTTTAATCTTCCAAATTGAGCTTTATCTGGATCAATTTCTTCTTTTACAAAAATACAAAATTGCTTTGATATGTTTATCTCAATTCCATTAACTGCAATTTTATCAAATACAAATACATTTCTTATAGCAATTTTAGATTTTGAATTTTTTAACATTTCGTTAATCAATTCTGGTTTGTTCTGAAAATAGATTTCTTTATCTTTTATTGTGAGTAACTGTCCTAGTTCTTCATTATAAGAATTGCCTTGTTTTAGTGGGGTTGCTACTGTTGCTGTATGCCCAGCTAAATTATCATTAAATATATTTAAATACAATGACTTTGTGTCAATAGGTAATACAATTTTACTCATCTTTTTTATCCTTCTCAAGTTTGTATTTTTTTGAGAATAAAAATCTAAATATTTCAACTAAGACATTTACTACAATGGAATTTCCAATAAGTTTATTCATTTTGCGATAACTTAACCCGGTTTTTGTAGCTCTTTCATATTCATCTTCTTTGAAACCCATCAACAAAAAGGCTTCGCGTATTGTTAATAATCTAAAAGATTCTCCTTTTGGTCCATCATAATACAACATTGCGGCTGTATTACTTCTATCCATATTACATGTAATAGTATGAATTATTGTGTCTTCTTGAATAGGTTCTCTTTTATTAATTTCCCACATGTCTTTTCTAGACCTAGTAGGATATAATTGTGCCGCATTAGCTTCTTGTTCGTATATTGGGTTTGTATAATCCTCTTTAATAAAATCTTTACAATTTAAGGGTTCGTTTGTTTCCAAATCTTTAGCTGTGATATTTATTTTTTTGCCTATATGACTCACAATAAAACATCTCTTTCTATCTTGTGGTATACCAAATTTTGTTGCATCTAAAATCATTGGGTCTGAATTTTCATATCCAATTGAATTAAGAAATGATAACCATTCATTAAGATCTTCTCTGTTAGATTCAGCTAGTATTGCTTTAACGTTTTCCATTAATAAATATTCAGGTAATCTATTTTCTTCATTAAGCTTAATTAATATTTTTTCAATTTCCCACAACAATCCTGATCTTGTCCCAGATCCTTTCTTCATCCCTTTTGTTTTTCCTCCAGTTGATAAGTCTTGGCAGGGGAAACTATAAATCAGTAAATCACAATCTGGCATATCAATTTTTCCATTTCCAATATCAACAATTGATCCGAAGTTTTTTGTCCTTATATTAGCTTTATATAACTTTGTAATTTCTTCTTCGGGCATTCTTGAAATATCTTTTACGGGATTAACTGAATCTTTACTAAATGTAAAGTTGTTTAAATATTTAATTTGTTCATCTAAAGTTGGTGGATCAATTTCCGGTTTGCCATCATTTTGAATTTGATCATAACAATTTATAGCATCAATGAACCAATCACTAATACCCACTATTTCATAATTAATGTTTAATCTTTTTAATGCCGAAGCTTGAGCACCGATTCCGGCGAACGCTTCAAACACTCTTAATTTTTTATTTTTTTTCATCATTTTTCTCCTTTACCAACTTTAAATACTCATTGTAATCAATTATTACGCTCAAAGGTTTATTGTTTTTCATTATCACGACAGGCTGACCAAGCGAATTACTTACAGCTTCTGTTAATTTGCCACGGCTTAAATCTCTAATGCCATAACTAATTATGTTGTCATGCAGATGTTCATATTTTCTTTTCATAAAACACAAGGACCTCCTTTCATTAGAAATGATATCAAAATGTCAAGACAAATGTCAAGACATTTTAATTAAAAACATAGGTCAAAGTTAAATAATAAGTTTTAATATTTTTTAAAGCCACCTATCAAAATCAGTATGAAAATAAATATGGAAGTAGTGATTAGATATTAATGATATAACACTTTACTACAAAAGTCCACAAAGTTCTATGCATTTTTAAAGCGTTTAAAAAAGAATAAAAATGCTTAAAAATATGGGTTTAATACATTTAGGTACATAAGGTTTGGGAAATTGTGTACCTAAATAAAAAATACTAGTGAAAGTGCTAGTATTTATGGGTGTTTTTGGGTTTTGGGCACAAGTTTGAAGCAAAGGTTCGTGTGTTGGTAAAACAAAAACAGCACTTTTTAACCACTCAATTTCACCGCAAAATTCAATCAAAAAACAGCATCTGCTGGTGTGGCTCAGCGGTAGAGCACCACATTGATAAGGGGCTGGGACTCGCACTATCGGGTTCAGACCGCAACAAAGTTGCTTCCGGCTTTGGCTAAAAACAGTGTACTATGCTGTTTTTCTAACGCATCTCCCCGTCGCCAGTTCCATTATCAAAAACCCATGAAATCCTAGTAAAATAAGAGCCTGCAAAAAGCAAATTCTCTTATCTTCCGGCCATTTGCATGCAAAACCTCGGCGTTCGCATAGCTCGGCCAAGACACTTTCAATGGGTTTTCTTTTGAAAAAAATTTTGCTTAATTTTAGTCTAAAAATACAAAATGCGAGCGTAAACTACTACACATCGAAAATAAAATTGCATAAAAAAGACAGGAGGTTTATTTTTTAAACTCCCGTTCTAATTCTGTCTATTGCCCCTAAAACTATTTAATATATGTAGCGTAAATTAGCATAGCAAAATCAATATATTCCTTACTATTCAATTACTTTAAGGCTATCCACACAGCGCCATTGCTTCGTTGAACTTTTATTGGTTCAATTTCTTTAACTTCATCAAGCCAAATTAAGGTACAATATCTCTTTTGAAGAGTCGTTTGCCAATCTTCAAACTTATCGGTTCCAATTTCTTTGCCATATTTTATTCTTATGTCTTCAACAATCTGTGGTGTAAGTTCGAAGTATCTAACACCTTTCACTTTTGCAGTTGCTGTTACGTCTTTGCCAGTTTCTTTTAATAGTATCTCATCTCCAACAGAAACTTTGTTATATGGTGCAACTTTATGCATGCTCCATCTACTTTCTATTGTCTTTTCTCCATTTAAAACCATATTAAAAAATGGTTGTTTCAAGATTGCAATATGTTTCATATATCTGACCTTTTAATTAATCTTGTTTACAATACAATTCATATTTTTTGAGCATTCTTTGCATTGCTTTGTCTTCTTTGTCTATGAGATTTTTTGCTTCTTCAATAGTAGCCCATTTAATTTCGGTGGACTCGTTAGAAATTTCAAAGTTCTTATCCCTAACTAAGAATAAAAAATTTATATCATAATGGAAATGTTCGGGTTCATTTTTCTTTGCACTATATGCAATTTGCTGAACATCAACATCAAAAATATTTTTTGAAACAAGTTCACAATCCCAAATTCCAGCCTCTTCGCTTATTTCTCTGCGTGCAACATTTATGCAATTACTTTCGCCATCACTGTGCCCACCAAATTGAAACCACATTCCTGTCTTTTTATGATGATTTAACAACACATTGCCTTTGCCATCAACAACAAGCCCGCCAGCAGTTACATGACCTACTAAATTAGACCTATCGTAACAATTTGTGTTGTTTGTTAAAAAGTCCAAAACTTTTTTAACATTATCTTTCTCATCTTCATTAAATGGTCTATAGTTATTTAGTTCGCTCCTTAAGTTAAATTCGTGATAAATAACTTCTTTACCTAGTTTAGTTGCGTATTCAATTTCAAGTTTTGTAGAATTTCCAATGTATCCATCTATATTTACTACATAAATAGCATCTGAAATTTCTATTCTTTTCAAATGTTCACTTTTCAGCAAATTCAAATCTTCACTTGTTAAATTTGCAAAATCCAAATCGTAGACACATTGCAAAACACATAAGCCCCTCTCTACCGCCAATACGCCTGCAATTCTTTGCATTTCTTTTGCAAATTTCATACTTCCACAAACAGTTACAACTTTCATAATTAATCCCTCTAATAGGAGTATATCACAATCTGAATTTTTTGCATAAACAAAAAACTACATTTCAAAAAAGTTGTCAGCGTTAGTATGCTGACAACTTTTCCTGTTTATGAATTTGTTTTTTATTTATTCAATAGATAAATTTTCAATAACCAAATCTAAAAATTTACCCGTATTTGATTTAAAATAAAGTTTTTATTTTATTTTTTATGTTATTCCATGTGTTTTTCAAATTTGGATAAGAAAGTTGCTCTTCAACTTCATCATATGCTATCCAATGGGTTGCATGGGTATCCTCGCTTGTATTATCGCTCTTACCTGCGTCTATTGCTACATACATATAACACACACATTTCTCGCCTTTAGGCGTTGTATACCTTTCAATACAAGGCTCAAATTCTTTGACTATTTTTGCTACTCTTTTAGTTTCTTCTGCTGTTTCTCTTACTGCACATTGTTCCAAAGTTTCTCCTTTCTCCAAATGTCCTTTTGGAAAAGAAAAATCTTTTTGTTTCTCTCTATAAACTAGAGCAATGGTTTTATCTACGATATTTACCAAAAAACACCCTGCTTTAATTGTTTCCATCTCTACCTCCAATAATCTTTTCTTAAAAAAGTAAATTTTCATCACTTCCAACGCTTAAGTGTTGGGAAAAGATTGGAACAATATTCTTTCATTTGTTCATTAGTCATGCCTGCTTGTGCTCCAAATTGCGAACACATTTCTATATATTCTTGCATTGTAACATCATCTATAAACTCGCCATTTTGATAACAATATTTACAATAGTCTTCATTTAAACTTCCATCTTTATTGCTACCTAATTGATTATTATTTACAATCGGCATTCCACAACTTTGACATATTTTATTCATGCTAAATTCTCCTTAAATACCTTATATAAAATTTATCACTTTCAAATAATTATTGCAAACTATTTAAATATCTACCTCGAAAAAATGATATAAAAAGAAGCCCACCAAAAAATTGGTGGACTAAGAAAATTATTTTTTCTTTAAAGTAATTGCTGGAATAATCAGACTCAGCATAATTCCCATTATATGGCCTAATTGACCAACCAATAGCAATTCTACACGAGAACCGATTAATCAGGCAATTACTCCTAAAAGGAATGAATTGAAATTAAATATTAATTTCATATTTATCTCCTTTTTCGTGGCATTTTGTTATTTCTTTCTTCCTACGTTAATATTATCTTCTTTCCTATCTTGCAGACTTGGAACTGGGTGCTTCTTGATCTCATATCTATAATCATGCCCAAAGTCCTCGATATGCTTCTGTATTACAACATGGCTAGGTAAGTTTTCCGGCTTCTTTATGTTCATTTTCTGGTACTTAAAGTAATTAGATTTGTCCGACAAATCGTCTAATAATTCATAATCTTCGTCATGTCTAGTATAATTAATTGTTTTGCCAAGCACTCCTCTAATATATTCAATATTGCCTTCAAATTTAATAAGTTCTGGGAAGTCTCCTCCGCATGTATATACTGCTTGCCATGGTTTTCCCTCATATTTCATTAATAAATTTGCCACATATTGCAAATGTCCGCATTCTTCTAAATATCTAGTATAGAAGATGTCTTTGATATAACTATCTGTCTCGTCCTCATAACAAGAATAGTATAGATAACATTCTGTATATTCATGCACTAGCCAATTTTCTAGCCAAGTACAAGTGGTATCTAGCAAACTTCCGTACTCGGTTACATGCTGTTCTTCTATCATGGCAATTTCGCTATACAATTTTCTGCCAATTTCTGAATTATGGAAGCCAGCAATATTCATATAATAATTCATTGTTTGTTGCTCACCTGCAGTTATTGTATTCACTACAAGTTTAGTAAATGGGTCGGCAAGTTCTTTTGATATATGTCTATTAATTTCGTCATAAGGGTGTCTTGGTTCTGCAATTGTTGGTCTTCCGGGAGTAATCTCGGTGTATCCACCTGTTAAAGTATTAGCATCTATGCCTTGTTCACTTTCAAGCAAATTGGCAAATCTATACAGGTGGTCAAAGTCTTCAAGCAATGCAAAATTAAGTGCATTCTTGACATAATCATCTTTGACATGTCTAGCAAGAATAGCCGTCAAGTCTATGGCTAATTGTTCGTAACCAATAGCAGTTTCCAAATCGCTCTCGTCAATAGGTTTTAGACTAGAAATTATCTTCTGTTGATGTTGTTCGTGTCTTCTAATTAGTGCAATGTCTCGCCTTAAATCATTATTATTACAATTTCTTGAGAATTGGTGCAAAAACCATGTTTGCTCAAACTCTGTGCCGTTTAAAAGTATAATTCTCGTTTTGGTGTAAGGATTAGTTGTATTTTTGTCATAAGGCTTGGGACTATAATCTGAAACGCTTACAAATTTATCTACTGGAATAGCATTCTTTTCATAAAATGGATTTACTTTGTTCATAAATTTCTCTCCTTAAAATTTACTCTAAGTATTTCCACAATAAAATTATCGTATTCAAAAAATTCAATTTTTAGTTATTATTTTGCTAAAAATTATGGAGTGCGTTATTTAATGTTGTCTTAAAGATTTCTTCGTTTCCAATGTAGCACAGTGGATTAGCGGGAGATGTATGATAAATTGGAATAACAATTTTCTTCTTACCCCCTATTTGTATTTCAAATACCTTGCCAACAACTTCTTTGAGTTTATTTACTCGAAAACCAAGTATTGTCTCTGTTGGATACTGTCCCATTGGCAAAATTATATCGCTATTTATACTCTCCAATTGTTTAAGCAAAATTGGTCTACAATTCTCGCTACAAATTCTTAATTTTTTTCTATCTGCAATTATGCATTTACATACTTCAGTAAAATTAATATTATCTATACTAACTCCGCTCAAATTCAATAATTTATCTAATACTTTGCCCGTTGCCTGCAATTTGCCGTCTTTGGTATAAAATGCTCTACCAGATACTATCCAGCCATCTTTGGCTGGAGACTCGCCAAGTATTATTACTCGACTATTTTTATCTTGCAAACTATTACAACTAAGTTTTGGCAAATCTCCGCATTTAGTACAATTTTTTATTTCTTCCAATATCTGTTCGTTATTAAAATTTGCCATACAATTCTGGACTTTGGCTAATAGCATTTTATATCTTTCTTCTGTTTGTGCTTTGTGCAAATTGGGTTGTTTAATAACACTATCTGAATAATCTAATTCGAAATTAAACTGGCTTTTCGTCAAATCTATAATTTGTCCATTCAGGATATTAAAATAATGAGAATATTTATTGTGTTTATATATATCTCCGCCAAAAAAATGTTGTACTACAAGGGCTGTCACTGCACATTGTCCAAGTGTTTTATTCTCTTCACTCCAGTCTTTCTGAACATCGGGATAAGCAGTTTTGGAGCAATAGCACTTATTTAATATCTTTTCTAATTCATCTATTGTTAGATTATCTCTCATTTTATCCTCTTGGATTATGTCTAAATTCTAATAATTACATTGAAAGGTTCTATCTATTTTATCTATTTATTACAATTATATTTTAACATATTTATAGCGATTTTCTAATTAAAAAGCCTTATTTTTACAAATATTTTTATTATTATACTTGATGAATTAAGTACAATAAAAAAATGATTAGCACAAATAAAAAGTATAGTTATATTTTTTGAAATATATTCAAGTTGTGTTACAATATATGAAATTTAAAAAAATAATTTAATAGGAAAAACAAACATCTCTATGACTAAAAAATTAAATTCTAATGCTATTAAATTAATAGCGATAATAGCAATGACAATTGACCATATTGCATGGGCAATTTATACGGGATATTCAACTAGCGCTGTTGCTATAATTATGCACCTTATTGGCAGAATAACCTGCCCTATTATGTGCTTTTGCGTAGCAGAGGGATTCCACTACACCAAAAATATAAAGAAATATGCTACAAGGCTACTAATTTTTGCAATGATTTCACATATTCCATATATGCTTCAATCTTTGGCATTTAGAGAATTTGGGTGGCTTGCACTTATTCCATTTGCTACTGGCAATGGCTTTATGGGGCATATTCTTAACCAGACAAGTGTAATGTGGGCATTATTTATTGGACTTCTAATGCTAATAGTTAATGATAGCGAGAAGATTTCTAATAAATTCAAGCCAATAATTATTATTCTTCTTTGTCTTGTTTCTTTTCCTAGTGATTGGAGTTGTATTGCATCTCTATTTATACTTTGTATTGGTGCAAACAGAGGAAATCCTACCAAGCAAATATTATGGTGCGGCTTTTATGCAATACTTTATGCACTAATATACTTTATTTGCATTGACAAAGTATACGGAATTATTCAATTAGGAGTAATACTTGCCTTGCCTATTATATATTTGTACAATGGCCAGCGTGGAAGCAATCCAAAAGTAAATAACTTCATGAAGTGGTTTTTCTACTTATACTATCCACTACACTTAATGCTTATTGGAATATTATTAATTATTCTATAAATGATATTACTAAAATAAATTAGTCTTTGAAATAAATTAGTCTTTGAGAATTACTTAACCAAAGATTATAATATATTCTATTATTTTTTAGGAGAAAAAACATGTTAGAAGTTGTTAATTGGAGAACTACATTCCTAGCAAGTTTAATCTCATCTCTTAAAATTTCTAAGAAGAGACCAATTGATACAATTAATAATAGATAATTAATTAAAAATTGAATATTATGCCAGTCTTATACTCTAAAAGTTACAGCGAGTTCGCCATTTGCTGTAACCTTTTTTGCATTCAATACTACAGGCACAATTGACATTAAATAATGCCACAGAATATATACTGCATGAAAAAAAACACTATGACTAAAAATATCATAGTGTTTATTTTTTTATTTCTTAGTTTTGTTTGATTTCTTCTGATAATTAACTTTGGCTTTCTCTATTTCTTTGACAATACTACTAATAACTTTGGCTTTGTGCAAATAATAATCTCTACTCCAAATACGCATAATATTCCAGCCACGAGATTTAAGGAATGCTGGTCTAAATACATCTCTTTCTAGTATAGATGGAGAAGAAAGATATGCATTATAATCGCACTCCAAACCAAGCAAATATCTATCTAATTGTTTATCATAGATGGCTACGCTTATCTTGTAATTAGTATTGCCTAGATTAGTTTCCACCTTATAACCCAAATTCTCTAGTTCGGATTTCAAATCTTTCTCAATCAAACCAAGTGTATCTGCTTTGACAGAAAGTTCTGGTTGAGTATTCATTTGGTCTAATATTATCTTGGTTTCCAAAGCATTACCCGATGACACTGCTCTTACATATCTTAAGTAATTTTTGAAAATTTTTGGTCCTTGATTTTTGGTGCTATCTACATTTAATTCTTCTGGTTCTATGCTTGTAACAACATAAATTTTCTCTTTGGCACGAGTAATGGCTACATTTAGTCTATTCTCGCCACCTTCCAAAGATAATGGTCCAAAGTTGGCAACTACTCTTCCAAATTCATTCTGAGCATATCCAATACTAAATATAATTATATCTCTCTCATCGCCTTGAACATTCTCTAGGTTCTTGACAAACATACTTATATCTTCACCATTTTCTTTCCTATTTTCTTCCATTAGAATATACTCTTTGAATTTAGGATTGATATTACATTCTTTATCAATTGCATCTTCGATGGTTGATTCTTGTTCGGCATTGAATGTTATTATTCCAATTGATTGGTTATTCTTCCTAGTTGCAAATATTTTCTTTAATACTTCTACAACGGCATTGGCTTCGGCTATATTGCTTCTATTAATCCATTTGCCATTAACCTTGATACGCTCGATAGGTTTGTTATTTTTGTTATGAGTAATATTTGGAGATATTTGCAATTTACCCTCATAGAAACTCTGATTTGAGAAATTAATTAACTCTTCATTTTTACTTCTATAGTGATATGTAAGATTAGCGCTCTTGTATCTAGTCATTGCCAAATCTAATAAACTCTCTACTTCTAGGGCGGCTTGTGTAGAATAATCCAAATTCTCATCAATATCTCCACCCAAATATCTCTTCATAAATATTGCTGTTGGTCGTAATTGTTTGGAGTCTCCTGCTACAACAATATTTTTGCCTCTATATATTACTGGAAGAGTATTCTCTATAAATACTTGTGATGCCTCATCAAATAAGATGATATCAAATAAATTCTTGACTAATGGAAGGATAGTACAAACACTTTCGGGAGAAAGCAACCAACATGGGAATAATCTATATAGATATTCTCCGTAAACTTCCATAAATTTTCTAATTGCCCATTGATTTTGAGTTTTATTTATTTGATACAAATAATTCTTGCTCTCAGTATTCTTAGCATAATATTTCTGATAATCGTATGTAAATTCTGCCATACAGAATTCTTTGGAAATCTTATTCAAATCTAATTTAAGAGATAGAATTCTATTCTTGATATTATCGTAATCTAGTATGTGAGATAATTCTAATTTGAATTTATCTTCAAGAATTGTAATCTCGTGATAAATTCTAATATTTTTTAATTTACTAATAGTTTCTAGATATTTAACTTTAGTATCTGATGTCTTGTATGCAAATTTAAGAATTGTTTTCTCGTCATCAGTTAGACTATTAAGATTGATAGTAAGGTCTCTATACTCTACATAATTATCTAGTGCTTTTAGCAAATATTTAGGATATAAAGTATTGCCATTTAGAATATTATCTATCATCATACTATAACCATTTGGAGTAAGAATATCTTGCAAGAATTCGTATTCTTGAGTATATTCTTTAATCTCGTCCATAGTCTTTAAGAATTCATTTTTGATATTTGCTTCTACTTTATTTTTATTGTGCAAAGCAAATGGCAATACTGGAAGTAGAATATAACTTCTATGTAATTTGCTATAGACATCTGGATAATTTGTTTTACCTACGAAGTTAACCAAAGAATTGATATTGTCAAACTTTAATTTCTTATCTATAAAATATGCAACCAATTGTCTAGAATTAGGATACTTAGACATATCAAATGGAGCAACTCTATTCTGCAAAATTTTAGTTAATCTCAATTTGGTCTCATTAACTACATGGAATTCCAAATCTTCTTTGATATTACCTACAAACGGATTAATCTTCTTGGCTTCTACAAATTTATAATATAATTCTGCTTTATTTTTCTCGATTATTAGTCTTAGACTTTCATCTAATCTACGATAGTCTAATTCCATAAGTTTATTATTTTTGAGCATATTTTGATATATTATATACTCAAAACTCTTCTTGCCAATAATTGTAGAACTAGCGTACATTTGACCTAGAGACAATCCAAATTCTGATGGAGAGAATAAAACTTCACTAATTTCTTTCAATAAATTCTCTTCTTTCTTTAATTTCTCAAATGTCTCGTCATATTTTTGTTTTGATACAAAGTAATTTTGTTTGATAACTTCGTCATGTGTAGTCTTAACTCTTTCGTAAAAAGAACTCTTCATTTTCTCGGCATCGGTTAAAAACATAACCTTAGAGTTCAGATTACCAAGTCTATTGAATACAACATCTAATGCTGCTCTTTTCTGAGATACAACTAGCACTCTTTTGTGTTTAGCAATTGCGTCAGTTATAATATTAACTATTGTTTGAGATTTACCTGTTCCCGGAGGTCCATAGATAACCATGTTACCATTTTTATTTATACAATCTATTGCATTCTGTTGTGCGTAATCTAGGCTACCTATTGTATAAGTATTTGGGTTCTCTTCTCCACTGCTTTTGATATTCTTAGCATATAATAATTCATCAATAGCATCATTAGTTAGTCTTTTCTTCTCAAGTAGTGTGTAATCATTATAAATGCTATTAGCAAGAGGATATTTACCTAGTACACAACAATGTTTAATCTCAAGTCCTTGCCCCAATTGAGTATCTTTGGTTTTCTCGTAATCGAATAAACCTTTACGATAATTATAAGAAATTCTAATATTGAATTTTCTTAAGTATTCAATTAATTCAGAGATATCTTTGAATTTACTACCTATTGAGCCTTTGAATTCCATATCCAAATCTTCAAAGTCTTTAAGTCTATATTTCTGAGCGTAAGCAAGAATTAAGACTTTATTTAGTTGGATATTTTCATTACTTCTAAGTTCTATATTAACGGTGCTTTCATTTACAATATCTATAGTAACTGGGAATAGTACAAGCGGTGCCTTAACTTCAATTTCTCTACCCAAAAATCCTTGAACAAATGGATAGCCGACATAAAGTTCGTATCTACCTGTTTCTTTCTCAAATTCGTCAATTTCTCTTTTTAAACTCTTAACAGAATTAACTTGAGATATAATTGCTCTTTTGATTTCTTCTCTTCTTTTCCTTTCTAATTTCAAAGAAGCGTTTGCTTTCTCTTTGCCTTCCAAACTATCCAAGTTTGCTTTCTCTTTCAAGTATTTCTGCTCTAGACCTAAGTTTTTTGCTATTCTTTCGCTATTTTCCTTGCTAATTATATTAAAAGAATATTTATTGCCTTTCCACAGAAAATTAACAAGTTCACCTATTGCATCGTAGTCTCCATCAAAAAGTTTACCTATATCGAAACTATTTTTTCTACTAATTTTCTTGGAATAAAGACTTCTATTTTTGCCACTTATTTCAACAAGTCTTTCTTTGTAATATGTATAAATACTCTTCATTCTACTTTCTCCTTATGCAAGATTAATTATATCAAAAATAACAAAAAATTCAATAGTTTTTATATCATTTCTTCTCAATCTCTAATAATTTAATATTATTTATTCCGCCACCATAACCTATCGTAGTGCCATTAGTACTAATTACTCTATGCCCAATAAATAATTAAGATTATTTAATTATACAAGCAGTAAGAATTGTTGTCAATGATTACTGACTGGTGCTTGTGCTATAAAAAAGCATACACCTCACGTATTGGGAGTATGCTTGAATTTTTATCTAATTTGATTAGTTATTAGTATTACTAATTCTATTTTTGAAATCATTTATTCTATTTTTAGCATTTGTCTTATATGTTGCATAATCTGTCTCAAATTTGGTTGTGAAGTCGATAATCGCTTCAGTCAAGTTATTGCTAATAATGTCCATAGAAGAGCCAGCATTATTAACTGCTTCAACTATTGCATTATATGCTGTTGTAATAGTTGTTTTTGCAGTATCCAATGCATTCATAGCAGAAGTGTAAGCATTATTTAAGTTTGTTTCTGCACTTGCTACTAGAGCATCTAATGAAGTAAGACTTGCTTTGATTTCGTCTGTAATCTTGTTGCTTTCCATTTCAGAGATTTCTTTTCTCTTCTTTAGATAATTCGCTTTAGCCTCATTGAAATTCTTAACTGCCAATTGATAAACGCTATCTTCTTTCAAGAAAACCTCTCTTCTTGTAGTTTCGATTGTATCAATTGCTGACTTATATGTAGTCTCAAGACCAGATAAGATACCTTTTGTTACAACATTTACTTGTTCTTTAACTTTCTCTAATTGAGCAAGTCTTAGAGCGTCGGCTTTGGCTTGATAATACATTTCTTTCAATTCTTGAGAATATAGTTCTTTGGTCTCGTTTCTAGAATTTTTGATTTCTTTAATCAACTCCTCATATTTCATAGCCTCGATTTTGGCTTTTTCTAGATATGGAGAACATTCTGCTACCATCTTCTCTAAATATTCTTTGGTTAAATTCTCTGCTTTGGAGATAGTCCCTTCTATGTCTAGTTCTTCTAATTTGGATTTAACACTACTCTCAATATTTTTGTATAATTTGTCTATTTCTTTGGTGCTACCAGAGATAGATACTTCAATATTATTCTTTTCTGAAGTGTAACTACCAGAAACCAAATATCCATTCTCTTTTGAGATAGATACGAATAATTTAACTGCTTCGTTTGCGTCTTTACCTACAAATTCAGCATCTGTGCTAAGAATAATATTCCCCTCACTATTAAGAGCATTGACAGATAGAACTTTATTGTCTTTATCTAGTACAAACTCAACTTCTGGATTTAGTGATACATTCATTACTTTCTGTTCACTAGTATCTTTGCACGCTGTAAGTGTTAGACCTCCTGTAAGTAGCATTGCTGATGCACATAGAGTGCTTATTAATTTCTTTTTCATTTTCCCTCCCCCTATTTTCATAATATATTTCCATTTTATATAGAACAAATATTTCTGTCAAACATTTTTAATTTACATTTTTAATAATTTGTCGAGAGGACTTATATTATTAGACGAGCATTAACTCCCCCAAATTGAAGTATAATACAATAATAATCACAAAAAATCATCACTTAATTGACTTTTTGAATTACTTTTGTTATCTTGTTAGTATGAAAGATAAATTGAAAAAATTAAGTGAAAACCATACACTTAATTTTATTGTAATATTGATATTTTTCTTTTTGCCTATTCTATATGCAATAGGTTTTGTTTTTGGCACTAATACTTATTATATATTTATATTTTATCTGCTTGCGCTTCTAATAATTATTAGTTTGGTCATTATTCCTATTTATAGAAGAACATTTATAATCAACATTAGAACGCTAAAGACTGCAGATAAATACACCAAAATAATTCTTATATCCCTTACACTTTTTATTATTTGGGCTATTATATCTACATTCTTTGCCCTAAATACATCTGTTGCACTCAAGGACATTGGTCATCGTGGCGAAGGACTATATATGTACTTTGTATACGCCATAATTTTCATAGGGGCATACAATATAAAGACAGAGAAACAAATAGATTTAATACTAAAAACAATAATTGGAATTACTATATTTATATCTATATTCGCCATACTTGATTGCTACATATTAAAGTATAGCATTAATAACTTTGGACTTATAATGTCCACACCATGGCGCAACTCTAACCATCAAGGATATTTCTATTCTATTGCACTTCCTATAATGGCGGGTATATTTATTTTTGCTAAGAATAATTACTTACAAATATCTTCTATAATTGCCTTTGCTTTGGGTAATTTTGTAATGGTTATTAATAATTCGTTTGGTAGCCAATTAGCAATATTTGTATCATTTGTACTACTAATTATTTTCACTTTAATTAGGAATAAAGACAAGGGATTTAAAATTTTCTTAATTGTTGCTACATACATTATTTTCAACGCTTTGGGCACTTTAAATTTAATATTTACTTTTGATAGTAGTGAAAATATTTTTACTAACTTTGTTGATTTCTTCAGAGATTTATATTCTGTAATACTCTCTATGCTAGGTATAAGTACTGTAGGAGACATAAATAAGGCTGGCACAAATAGATGGGGACTTTGGAAAGAATGCTTTGAGATAATGGGAAAGTCTATAACTTTTGCATTATTTGGTATTGGCATTAATTGTCAGCCTATATATAATCCCGCAAGAGGTTTGCAGGATAGTCGTCCACATAATGAACTTTTGCAGTTCTCTTCTACTATGGGAATCCCATCGGGAATATTCTATTTAACTGCTATCATTACTATTATAGTTAAATTTGTACGAAACTTTAGAAATGTCTCCGACACAACTTTTATAATAGGATTTGGAGTACTAGGATACTTTATATCTTCATTATTTGGTGTAACTCTTCCCTACACTTTCATTTACTATGTAATTTTGCTTGGATTATTTGTCTCGCAACTTCGCACTGAAAGTAACATGAATAATTTAAAAAAAGAAGTTAAATAATGACGCTATGAATAAGTCTACAACTTTCGCTATTACATAAAACATTATAATTACTGGAAAGATAAAACTATTTGCAATAAATATCTCATAAAGTTTATTTAAAAATACCTAAAGCAATAACAATTAATAGAATAAATAACTTACATATTGTCTAAAATTCTAGTATGGAAACAGTTATTGGCAAAAGTTATTTTAATGACCCTAAAATTTTGAAAGAAAATAAAATAAAAAAAATATCTCAATTCCCTTATTTGGAAGAAGATATCAAATGTGAAGTATTAATAATAGGTGGCGGAATACAAGGCTCAATTCTGAATTACTATCTAGCCCAGAATTACAATGTTGTACTAGTAGACAGTGGCAGAATTGCTAATAATTCAACTACTATTGCAACCGCACTACTCGAATTTCAATTAGATGATTTTGCCAAAGATTTAGAGAAATATATGTCAAAAGAAGACATAGTAGATGTATACAAAATGGGCAAAAATTCTATAGATAAAATAGAAGAATTAGTACACAAATTTGGAAATAATTGTAATTTTGCTAGAAGACCAGCACTACTATATTCAAATAGAATTTGTGATATTAACAAAATTAAAGATGAATTCACATTTAGAATAAATAGTAATTTTGACTGCGAATATATTGATGAGAATAATAATCAATTTGATTTCGATATCAAGGCAGGCATTCTAGATAATGAAGGTGGTGCAGAATTTAACCCATATCTTTTCGCCAAAGAAATAATTGAAAATTCGGATAATAAGGATAGTATTTATGAAAATACTGAAATAATAAGTATTGAGCATAACAAAAATAAAATAATTTGTACTACTAAATATGGCAACACAATTACTTGCAATAAAGTCATTATAGCAAGCGGGTTTGATATTAGATTTATAACCAAAGAGGAAAAGAAAAATATTATAAACCAAGTATCTTACTCAATTGTAACCAAACCTATTAACAAACTAGCAAATTACAAACGCACACTTATTCAAGACACATTAGACAATTACCATTACTTAAGAATTCTGCCAGATAATAGAATAATATTTGGTGGAGAAGACACACCATTTAACGGAGATGAAATTGATGTAAATTTGTGCAAAAAGAAATATAATAGCCTTATTAAAAACTTGAAGAAGATATTTAAAAATATAGAAGACGAAATGGAGATTGAATATTCATTTGCAGGGCTTTTTGCAAGTACAGATAATAATCTAGGAATAATTGGAGAAAGTCAGAACAAAAATATTTATTACTTCCTTAGTTGTGGCGCTAATGGAATTATTAACACATTCTGTGGTGTTGAAATTATAGAAGATTTATTAAATGGCAAAAAGCATAAACTATCTAGATTATTCTCGCCTACTAGAAATTTATAGAGTATGTATAGAAGAAAGCAATTATTGCTTTCTTCTTTTTGTCACAATTAAAATTACTATCCATCAACCACAACCAAATAGAGTTGCAATCAAATAAGATAATAAACTAAAGCGTCCGCAATTACAATTACATTTATTTGCAACCAAAGAAAGATACTTATCATAAGTATACAAATTCTTCATATTAACTTTGGATACTAGGTTTATAATCAATTCATTACTTACAAATTGCGTTATAACACCTTTGCAATTGCAAGTGATAATAGATTGAAATTTTAATTGTTTATTCATTTTGTTAATCCACCGTTACCTCAAATGTTACAGTCACTGTTGCATTAGGCTCTAAGTCGTCAATTTTAAATCCAACTGATGGGTTTGAACCACCCTGAACAACACCATTTACCATCACACTACCATTAACAAATGTAGTGCCCTCTGGAATGGGGTCTTTGAATTCTACATCTGTGTTTTTTAGATTACCAGTATTAGTAATTACATTTTGGAATTTAATCTTTTGACCTTTTATTACAACAGATTTATCTGAAGTTTTAGTAATTACTATCATGTTTTTACTCAAATTTAAAGTTGTTGTATTAGAATTTTCTTCCAAGTCTGTTGTTTCATTAACGCTATAAGTTATAGTTGAGTACGAATCTACTCTTTCTACTGTAGGAGAAGCATCTACAACTAGCAAGTATTTGATAATAGTAACCCCGCTTGCAGTTATATCTTCTAAGTTAATACCCGTTACGATATCTTCATTGGGTTTACTTTCTTCATTGATAGTTACAGAGCCCGCCTTGAATGTAGCACCAGCACCTATAGTATCTTTGATATTAATACTAGTGATTGTATATTCACTATTATTAGTAAGGGTTATAGTTTGTTCAATCTCTTCATTTGGTTCGCCATAATCCTTGGCAGAAGTTCTTAACTTTATAAATGATGTTGTCATGTTCTCTGTACTAGATTCATTACTCTTAACATCACTTCCTTTAATTGATTGGTCAGGCAATTCATACTTAGATGTTACCTGAGAAATATTAGTTATCTTTGCCATATTGTCTCCTAAGTTTTGTAGGCTATCGCCTAATTCATAATATGTGTAGTGCAATAATTTGTGTATACATAACCAACTTCAAATCACACAATTACACACATTCTAAATATAATGAATTAAAGTAAACATTTAACATCTAGGAGTAATTATGGAAATAGTAGATAACAACTGTCCTTGCCAAAATAATTGTAATATAAATGAGAAATATCTAAGTAAATTTGCACCTATTGGAATTACTGGTGCGACTGGAGCAACTGGGGCAACTGGAGCAACTGGGGCAACTGGAGCAACTGGGGCAACTGGAGCAACTGGCAGCACAGAAACACTAAGAACGGGAGATGTATTTACAGTTGAGCCAGAAGAAGACGCAAAAGTTTACGATAGATATCTAGAGGGTGTGCATTATTTAGACTTTGAAATACCAAGAGGAGTAACGGGTGAGCAAGGAGAGACTAGAGATACTAATGTACTTGGTGCAAATATAATATCTTATAATGATAACCCCACCACTTTCCCCGTAGATGGAATTGAAATAAAGACTGGAGAAAGATTGCCACTTCTTAGACTAGAAATAGATAGTGGTGGAATACTTACTCTAGATAGTAATGACAATACTTTCCAATTCAACAAAACTGGAATTTATTATGTATCATTTGTAACCAATGCATATGTTAAAAAAAGCGGTGCTGAATTTAATCCAACAACCGACTTTGTTTCAATAGCATTTAGAGAAGTAGATAGCGATAAAACTTTGGCAGGTGCAAATACTTGGACGTATAATGAGTGTGCTAACAATATCTTTGGCCAAGGCATATTTGTTGTGAATGACATTGCTACAGCTTACGAATTAATAAATACTCAGAAGAAAAGCATTTTCATTAATGGTTGCAATATCCAAAGCACAATATCTCATTCATACTTCAGTGTTCCAATGGTTAATATTTGTATCATCAAATTACAATAGGTATGCGACAAAAAAATAATAGTTATTGACAATATTTCAACTTATTATGTCTATAACTATTATTTTTTATATTGAATATCAATTGTATCTGTATCAACAAAATACTCCGCAAAGAGAACCTTCTTGACCGATTTCTTATTCAAATTTGCTTTGTTATATAGCCAATCAATATCCTTATTTAATTCTGTGAGAGTACTATAAGAGATATGCCCATCTACTATTAAATAATATGGGAGAGAAGCCTCGGATATATCTTTGGAAATATCAGATATCTCTACTATCCTTTTATTACCTTTGGGCATAACGCTCAAATTTCCACTCGTTTCAAACACAGCAAATGCCACATCATTTATATCAAAATACCCCTTCTCTCTACACATAGACAAAACTTCATTTATATCCAACTTACTCTTCTTCAATGCTTTGTATTGAATTTTTCCGTAATATATAATTGTCTCTGGACAACCCTTGAAAAAGTGTTTCATTGCAGGACCTTTCCTTCCAAGAAAAGATACAAGCATATCAAATAAGAAAAACACAGTCATTCCAATTAGATAATAATAGAATGGAGTATCATTAATATCTGTAGCCATTTCAGCAGCAATTGAGCCTATAGAAATACCCATGACATAATCTATAAACTCCAATTGTGCAATTTGTTTCTTGCCCATCAATTTAGATATTAAGAACAGAAATAATACAGACGAGAAAGAAAATATTAATAACTTTAAAATTTCATTCATAATATTAAATTTTAGACATAAAGATTTTGGCTTATTCAATGATTGATTGATTTTAATTGTATTTCTAAAATAGAAATCACCCATATTAGAAACACATAATGAACACACAAATTTATTTAAATTTATCTACAACAATCACACTACAATCTTCCACTCATCAAGTTGCCGGAATTGTATTTTTTTAAACCAATTTTGAAAGAAAAGAATGCAATACATACCCAAGCAAGAGTTACTGCTACTAGTATTAATATCCACCAAATATTAGGTGTAAGGAAAACATACTGAGCAGGAATAAATGTATAAAAGAATGCTGGGAAGATTGTAAATAAAATAAGTCTTGTTGCAAAATTAAATATTGCAGGAGGATAATTACCAACTTTAGTAAGAGTACCCTCTACCGATTTTGCAACAGCATCGCCACGCTTGATATAGAAGCATAATGACGCATATGCAACATAAACAGATACATACACTAGTCCCGAAAGGATAGAAACAATTGGCATAAGAAGATACCAATACCATGGAGCGCCAATTATAATTAATGCAACATATGAATAAAGTATATCCCCGATTGCAGAAATATCTGAAGAGGAAGCACATACATTAATCAATGTATTTTTGGGCTGAGTTAAGAAAACATCAAGTTTGCCATCATACACCATATCTTTGATATTCCATGCGCCACCAAAGAACGCATGAGACACTCCAAAACCTCCAGCAGCAATTCCCCAAAGAAGTATTACTTCATTAAATTCGTAGCCACCAATTGAGCCTACTAAATCAAAGATTATTTTCCATTGAATTATGAAAAACAAATCATTAAATATCATCATTATTATTTGCATAAAAAACGATGTCTTATATTTCCATTCTTTCTTTAAATTCAGAATGAAATAATCAAAAATTAATTTTATATTATTTCTAACCGCCATTAACATTCACCTTCTTTGTTCCAAATTTGTACAATAATAACCCCACCAAAATAAATATAGTTATATATGATAGTTGCGATATAGATACATTCAAGAATAATTCCCAGGAAAAATTAGCAAGTAATTTACAAGGGCCACTCATCATTGCATATACTGGACTATATGTAATAATTGGTTGCAACCATGTTGGAAAAAATTCTGGCGGGAAAAATAGACCAAATAACATTTGAAATTTTTGGATAATCCAAGTAAATGGAGTAGCCTCTTCTATCCAGAATGATAATAGTCCAACTGTACCATAAATTATTCCAGTAAGTAGCACACCTAACAACAAAGATACCACAATAGGTAAGATGTATGCCACACTAAAATTCTCTATCTCTCCAAGCAGAACAAACCCAAGTAATATAGCAAATGGAAGAATAAATATTACATTCCAAATATTTTTGCCAAAGCTAGAAAATATTTGATAAAAGTAATAATTGTATGGTTTATTTAATTGATAAGCAATTCTACCAGACTTAATGTCTTGGGCAAAATTTCTAGTTGTCCCTCTAGCATTAACAGAATACATCAAAATTTCTGCCATAATCATATACCAAAGCATCATTTTCAAACTGTATCCATTAATTAAAGTTCCCACTCCCGAACCATAAATGTAAGACCACAATTCATTAAAGATATAAATTATTACCACAAATGAAAATACTGCAGTAATAGTATTAGCCAAAGTTTTGCTTTCTTCTTTGAAACTTGTTCTTGCAATTAAAAAATACTTATTCATCTTTCCTCCTATAAATATCTTTGATTATGTCTTCTAGCGGGGTGGAAGATATTGTAATATCTTGCAAATCGTCCGCTTTGAATAGACCCATCAATTCGTCCATTGTAGTCTTATTCATGTCTACTTCTATCTTATACAAAGTATCTTTGGCTTTAAGCACTTTGATACCATCTTTCTCCTCTAACTTTACATTTCTTTTTAAATTAACTTCAACTATCTTTTTATTTAGATAGTGATATTTTAGATTTCTAACGCTATCATCAAGAACAATTTTGCCATCATTTATAATAATAACTCTTTTGCAAACTTCTTCTATATCTCCTACATCATGAGATGTGAAAAATATAGTTGTTCCCAATTCTTTATTAATCTTCTTAATCAATTTCCTAAGGGTTTCTTTGGCAATTGGGTCAAGACCAATTGTTGGCTCATCAAAGAATAACATTTGTGGACTATGTAGAAGAGAGGCCACCATTTCACACTTCATTCTCTGCCCCAAACTTAGACTTTTGACAGGCTGATACATAAAGTCTTCTATGCCAAATATAGCACTCAATTCTTTAATTCTTTCATTTAATTTATCTTTCTTGATATCATAAATAGAACCAAAGAATTTGAAATTTTCATAAGCAGATAAATGTACCCATAATTGTTCTTTTTGTCCAAAAACAGAGCCAATTTTATATGATAACTTAATTCTATCTTTGCTAGGTTTCAAGCCTAAAACTTTAATATCTCCACTTGTAGGATAAAGAATGCCTGTAAGCATTTTGATAGTTGTAGATTTGCCAGCACCATTTGGACCAATGAAAGCAATTGCCTCTCCCTCTTCTACCGAGAAAGATATATCATCTACCGCTTTCTTTATAACTTTTTCTTTGAATATTGATTTTTTGCCATTAGGTTTTATTTTTTGTTTCTTCTGCACAAATTCCTTAGTTAAATTTTTAACTTCTATAACTTTCATACCAATTCTCCTTAAATTTTTGCAATTTAATATAAAAAAACTAACGCAAACTCTTAAATTAGAAATTTGCGTTAGCGTTAATTATGTATTTAATTAGGTTACTAGATTATTTTTAAGAAATTTTTATTTATTAACTTCTAAAAAAATTCTACTTTAAAATATTAATTAATTATAATAATTTATACCACTTACGCAAAAAACTTGTCTAGAAAAATACCAGACAGCGGAAACCATATTAAATTCTTGCATAAGTTTAATGTTTTTCATTTTATCCTTCTTTGCATTATCAAATTAATTATACATATTCTCAAATGCATATTTTATAAATTGCAATTTATAATTTCATAATAACATATAAATTTTAATATTGCAATAATTTTTGCTCAAAAAATTTTTATCTAAAATTTGCACTTAATCTTCAAAAACCCTAACACAAATAACCGTCATATCATCATTTGCAATTCCGCCATTTATTTTAAGTGCTTCATTTAAAATTGTTTTGCTAAGGGTTAATGGATTAATTATATCACTATTTCTTATATATTCACTCAATTCCATCTTGCCCTCAAAACTATCTGTAACACCATCAGACACAAATACAAGCATATCAAAAGGAGAAATTATTTTGCGAGTAATGTGTGGTCTTATTTCTTCAAGCACACCTACTGGCAAACCACTACTATCAATTATTTCACATTCGCCTTTGTCTCTTTTTAAATAACCAGATGTTGCACCAAGTTTAATAAAATCATAAATATTTTTCTTGCCATCAATTATACACAAATCAATTGTTGAGAATTTCTCTTCTTCTGTTATGCTTAGCAATTTATTAACTGAATTTAGAATTGTATCATTATCAAAACCAGCCATATAAAATTTTTCAATCAAGGAAATAGTTAGCGAGCTTATATTATATGCACCCTCTCCACTTCCCATGCCATCACAAATTGTAACCATATATTTGCCATCATCAATTTTGACTAATGCTTTACTATCCCCCGAATAAACCTTGCCCGTTTTTGTAATTGTAGAACACCCATAAGCAATATCATAATTAGGCTTAGGGACAAGCCTTACTACACTTGCATTAGGATAATCAGAGAGAGCGACTTCAGATACTTTCAACTTAACATTAATTATTTTGCTTACAATTTTTTCTATAGTTTTATTTTCAATTGTATCAGTCTTAATAATAAGATTAACATTCTTAGTTTGAATGTCCTTCTCGTACACTGCCACATCATAACAAACAATATTTTTAAAACCAAGTTCTTCTCTTATTCGCTCATCAAATTTATTATCAAAATTAATATTGATATCTACTTCTCTAGATAGTGTATCTAATAATTTACTAACACCGCCTAACTGATTAGCAATAAGCAACCTACTTGTGTCTAGATTACTAATAGAAGTTGTGTAATTTTTGTAACTATCAACCATTCCATTAATTATATTTATAAGTTCATTAATAGATATACAATTACTAGACAAATGTTGTGGCAAATCTATAAGTAAAACCCGTCCCCTTTCATATGCTATATTTATTATTGTATCTATAGAATTTTCCATGAAATTTCCCGCCACACGAAAGCATGCATCGTAATTCTTGCACTTACTACAAAGTGAACTCAATAATTCTTCTTTAAGCATTACTTTGGCTTTATCATCTGGCAAAATTCCTCTGACCATATCCCTATACACTTTATCCATCTCTCCAAATACCAGGCTTAATTCTTGTACTCTTTTGATTATTTGTTTTTTGGTACTAGATAGCACATTTCTGACAGTAATATTATATTTATTGTCAAATATCTTCTTGGTCTTATCAATAACAGATAGAGGTACAAAACAGAATATTACACTTCCAATTAGTACTGATAACATCTCTCCATAAGACAGTCCAATATTAAAAACTAGAACAAAGCCGACATATATTAAATTGATTGCAATAGCACTTAAATATTTGAAAGAACTCTTGAAGCCAATAGAGAGTAGCGACATTACTACGAATATAGAAATACTAACCGCCGATTGCATTTGCAATGAATAAGCAACACCTAGAATTGCCGACATTATTATATTTAGATTGGCTGGCAAAAGATATGTACTAATTAGTATTAGAAGTGATGCAAATACAAGACCCAAATTAATTATAGAAATATGGGTTGCCGACATTCCATACATGAAAAGTATTAGTATTACTGCACCGCAAATTTTCTCATCAATCCCCACATAAGCAAAGCCTAATTTGGAGGAAATAGCATCAACAAAAATTAAGCACGAATACAGAAATAAAAGTGATAGAATTATCATTATAAGCAATGCTAGATTATCGTTAGCCGAACCCAAATGCCCAATTATAAATGCAACTTGAGAGAATATTCCTGCTACAAACATTAGCCATTTACTAAGTTTTAAATTTTTCGATTTCTTCAAATAATAGAGCACAGATAAAATTACACTTACATTCAAGGCTTCCAATATACAGATTACATTCAGTCCCGCCAAATTGTAAGACGCAAAGTAAACACCTGCTAGCAGATATCCATTCACTCCAGAGAACAGCAACGCAAATACAATCCCTATCCCAAATGGAATAAGACTACTGCCGTAAACCTGTGCTTTGGATACTCCAAAGATTACAGTAAATGTGAGCAGACACACAAGTGTAGTTATTATAATTTTATTTCGTATTTGAAGAGTATTTGCTTTCATATAAAAATCCTTGAAAAATAAAAAAGTGGAATATATAATTCCACTTAAATTGTAACAAACAATAATTATATTACTCTAATATATATAATACCGAAAGCAAATTTCTTTTGTTAGAATGTGTCTTATTTTGCATTCTTGTCTCCACAAATTATTAATTTGTGAAGAGTTCTTGTCTCGGCAACATATAAAAGTCTTAGGTCTAACATATCATCGCTATAATTATCCCTGTTATAAATTATTACACTATCAAATTCTAATCCTTTGGCAGTTTGAACTGTAAGTAACATTTTTGAATTACTGCCATAACTCAGATTACTCTCATCTAGTACGCTTAAATTCAAATCTGCTAGTTTCTTACTTGCTTCATTTAATTCTTTCTCATCTTTGCAAATTATAGCAATTGTTGAATATTCTTTCTCAAATTTATTTATTAGAGATGAAATAGTATTTATATCATTTTCTTTGTAATGCTCCACCACTCCAGCATTTCTTACAACATTGCTTGCAGGTGCTTGATTTAATTTAGCTAGAACTTTATTTGCTTCTTCCATAATTTCAATTGATGTACGATAGCACTTATTAAGATATAGAATTTGCGTATCTCCTATTATATCTTTGATATCTTCCCAACTTGCAATTGACTGATATGAATATATACCTTGTTGCAAATCTCCAAAGATAGCAAATGTGGCTTTAGGGAAAATATTTTTGAGAGCATAATACATAAGAATAGATAGGTCTTGTGCTTCATCAATCATTACACACTTTAGATTATTATAGTATGGCAATACATCAATTTTGGATATTAAATATAGAATAGAGGCTAAATCATCAAAGGCTAATTTTTTGGCTTTGATATTTTGGAGAGTGTATTTTTTAAGGATATCTAATTCATCAAAGTCGGTGAATTTATCTAGATTATTTATAAAGTCCATGTACATTTTGATAGGGTCTTTCTCAATCTTGAATGATTTTTTGACAAATCCATAATTGCCAGAACTTATTATTCTTCTTGTATTTTCTTTCTTCGTTATATCTAGATTAGAAAAATTAATATTTCTTATTGCCTGATTTCTTAAATTTTCTTCGTAATATAGTGCAAGTCCTAATTTCTTGCTTCCATGTTCAGCCAATTCCATAAGAGTATTTTCTCTGCCACCAAAATATTTAAATACAGTATCTTTGTCTAATATTTCTATTCCATTTACGATTAGAGGTTTCTTAAATATTTTTTCTTTGAGATATTCTATATATTTATCTAGAATACTTTTGAATTCTTTGCTGTTTTTGAAGGTTAAATAAATAGTCGAAATACCCTGTTTATTCAATTTTTCATATTGCTCGTGTTTATTTAAAACTATATAATTTCCAATTAAATTAAGTATAACTTTATTTAGAGAATAACTATTGGATTTATCTGCATCTAAGTCAACCAAAATGCTTGAAATATAGCTCATGAAAATATCGTTAGGAGAAATTATCAAGAATTCTTCTGGTCGTATTTTATTTTTGTAATTATACATAAGATAAGAAATTCTATGAAGTGCAACGGTAGTTTTGCCCGAACCTGCCACACCTTGAACAATACAATTTTGGAATAATGGCAATCTTATTATATTATTTTGCTCGGCTTGAATAGTGGCGACAATGCTTTTTAATCTATTATCTGCATCTTTTTTTAGGAACGGTTTAAGAAATTCATCACTGCTTACAGCATCTTCAAAATCATAAATAGACTTAACTTCGTTATCTTTGATTTCTATTTGTCTTTTTAATTTCAGATTGACATTATACTCCTTGCCTAGTGCATTATAACTAGTATCGCCCAGTCTTCCATTATAGTACAAATCAGATATAGGTGCACGCCAATCAACAACTTTGCTATCGTCTTTTGAAGATAATTCTCCAACACTAAGTCTACCAATATAACCATTAAATTCTTCGCCATCGTCATTATCTTTGAATATCAACTTGGCAAAATACGGGTCATCAATATGTCTTTTTAGAATTTCTAATTTCTCATCAATATCATCTATTAATGTTTCCCTCTCTACATTAAAGCCATTATCAGTCTCAATAGGCATATCTAGAGCAATTTCCCTATTTGCTAGCAATTCCGCCTTGTAATTATCAAACATCTCTTTGAGTACTTTGTACTTTAATCGCTCATACTCTAATCCCATAATAATCCTCCTAAATTTTCAAATTTGAATAAGACAAACAAAAAGGCTGACATTTATCGAAACCTCTTAAATGTCAGCCTTGTTATTTATCGTATTCTTATCAATTATTTCTATTAAATTATTTTTCAAGCGTTCTTTGCAGTGAATTATCAATACAATATTCTCCTTCAAATGTAAGAAATAACGAAATTAGTTTAACACTAAATCCTAGATATGTCAATAGAAATTAATTAAAATTAATATTTTATTGCAAGTACTTTATATCTTTGAACACCTGCAGGGGTAGTAACATCAACTTCTTCCCCTTTAGATTTACCAATTAAGGCTTTACCAAGAGGGCTTTCGTTACTAATTTTGCCACTAAGAGGGTCACTTTCAATACTTCCCATAATCTTAAGAGTGATTGTCTCATCAAAATCCATATCGTACAAATCTACATTAGCACCTACGCCTACTTTAGATGTGTCATTTGCACTCTTAGAAATTATTTGAGCATTACGCAAAGTCTCTTCTATTTGAGTAATTTCTTGCTCCAAGATTGCTTCTTCTTCTCTAGCAGCATCATATTCACTATTCTCACTAATATCACCAAATGACCTAGCAAATGCAATTTTCTTGGCAACTTCTACTCTACCAGCACTTTTAAGGTGTGCAAGTTTATCTTCTAATTCTTTGTATGCTTCTTTTGTTAAATATACATCAGCCATTTTTCTATCTCCTTTATCTAAAAAATTAAAATCCGAAAAGAAATTAATCTCTTTCGAATTTTACAATAATCCTTATTTATTTGTACTTTCAAAAAATGTACTTTATTTTATACAATAATATAACATATTTGTCAAGGTTTTTTTGCAAATAATATTTATTATATTCTTTATAAATAAAATTATGCAAATTAAATATTATTGGGAATAATTCAAACTTTTGGATACAACCCAACTTTATCAAATTGCAAAAATTTATAAATTTTATTATTCTTTTGTATGCCAAAATCACTATAATATGTTACAATAATTCAAGTGAATTTTGATGAGGGAAATATGGTTAAAATATTTGCAAAGATTGTAATTGACGATAAAGTAAGAAAAACATACAAATTTGAATGTGATGAAGACTTTGAGATTGACCACTTTTTTGACTATGTCAAGGAAATTTGTGAGCATTTTGACAGCCCTACACCAGTAATTTTAGCCAAACATATAAGAGACTTTATTGTTTTCAGTACTACAACATTCAAAGCAGAAGACTTTATCGAAAAAGTATTCTACGATAAATTAATACTAGAAACATACAAAGGTATTTAATTATTACTCGTTCTCTCTATTCTTTTGCGAACTATTTGAAGTTTGGGAATATTATATCTAAGCACCATAATTGGTGGAATTGCTAGGCAAGTATTTACTATCGCTACAGGCAAAGATACACATAACGACCACTTAAATGGCGGAATTAACATAAGGACAAATCCGAAAATTATATTGGCAATATGTACAATTATCCCTTTGTAACTCTCCATCAAGAATTTATTTATATATTCTATATCATTAGCGTTTTCTAATTTGCTTTTGGAAAATCCACCAATAGAACCTAATTCTAATATTTTATCTTTCCATTTCTTAATGCCAATTTTTTCGTAAAATTGGCGTTCTTTTTTGGATATAGTATAGAATTTACTATCTTCTTTGAAATATTTATCTTTAATGGAATGAACAATAAATGCCACAATCAAATCTATAATAATCTCTATAATTACTGCCGTAAAAACTGCAAGTACAATTATCCAAACGCTGCCACCGAAAGCATCAATATTAAATAGTCCATTAAAAAGCATAATTATACCCATGCAAATAAATATTATACACAAATATAAAATCATATTAACTCCAGTATTTTATCTTAGTATTCCAATTTCTTTTTGTAGAAATTTTCATAAACTTCTACACACATTTTATAATTTTCTTGTCTTAGATATTCTACATTTTCTTTCTTGCTAAGATTTTCTTTGGCGTATAGAGGAGGCAAGAAGTGAATAGTATATTTCTGCACCTTAAAGCCCTCACTATCATAGATATCACTATCTCTCATAGTTATAAATACAGGAATAATTGGCGCATTGCTTGCAACTGCTAATTTGTAAGCACCGTTTTTGCATGGACGAGGCTTTCTATAATTCCACCACATTGCTTGTTCAGGGAATATCAATATCTTCTCGCCTCTTTTTAGAAGCGTATCCATTGCATTCATAAATTTCTTCATAGTTTCTGTATTAGAACTAAGAGGCAAAGTATTACAATGCCTAAAGAAAAACCCAATAACTCCCGGGAAATTAGTATAATTACCCTCTCTTACTACCTTATATAGTCTTTTTCTTCCCATGTAGGGCCTAATTGCTCTCCAAACAGCATAGTTGTCGCAAGGATTAAAGTGATTACAAGTAAGAATTGCGCCACCATCAACACTTAGATAATTTTCTATGCCTACAATATCTTCTATAATCATTTGTTTGTTTTTAATTAATTTCTCAAAGTAATTGGTCGCTGCAATATTTGCAATCTTAGTTAGAATTTTGCTAGACAACTTCTTATTTAGATAATCTACTTTGTTAGGTTTAAGCACAATAGTCTCGGGGTCATCTTCTACATCTTGATCCCAAAGCATTTTTGCTTCATAGTCCTTAATTTTATCAAGTATTTGTAATCTTTTCTCCGATTTCTCCATTATTCTACCTCAATTTACAAGTGAATTTATCTGACTATAGGAATTTTTTCAAGCATTCACTTTATTTGGAAGTTCAAAGTGAATTGCATCTAATTGTAGTAGCACTCTCTCAAAGAAATTTTCTTCATCAAATAATACTTTCTTCATATTATTATCTGCATCAATAATTTTAAGCGAGTGTTCAACTATTTCTATATTTGCTTGTTCTTTTGCTTTTTTCTTATTATCGTCAAAACTTGCTTTATTCTCTACAATTTTATTGTACAATGTACATTTTTTGGCATAATGCCAGAAATATTCTACATTAATAATATCGTCATACTGCCAAGGTTTCTTATAAAGAGCATAATGAACTATATTTAATTTACCCTCAAGCTTGATTGGTAATGCTTCTTTATTCCAACCATTTGGAAGATATTTAACTTTGTTGTAACACAAAACATTTAGATATGCTTGGTCTGGATCTACTACATCAAAGTTGTAAGTATTGATAAGATATACAAATTGTTCGCACAATTTCTCTTGTCTAAATTTCTTCAAATTCATCAAAAGGATACCAGAATTAAAATATTTCTCGCAAGGCACACCTATACCTAAATTTGCATACTTTCTAAATGTCTCATTACTATTAATTACTTGCTCTTGACAAGCCCCAATTAGATTGCCACCAAGATTAATATTATATAATTTGCTTATATCCCCTAGAACCACTATATCGCAATCTAGGTAAATAACTTTGTCATACTGAGGAAATAATTTCTCAATAAATAATCTATAGTACATAACTACGCTGAAGTGATAAACATCTTTAAGCATTGCTTTAATTGGCTCAATACAATAAGATATATCTTCAAATAAAATATTGAAATTCTTATTTGCTAATTTTAGTATTGCGTCTTTATTCTCTTCTTTTAGTCCAGTATTAAGAATATGAATATTGTAAGTATACGCTTTGGAAGCATTCTCAACAAGTGATCTAAGCGCCACTTCCAAATAAGGGATATAGTTATCATCTGTAGCAAAGAAAATTGGGATTGTTTTGTTTCTAGATATATTATTTATTTTTAATTGAATATTTTTTAAAAAATTATTTTTCATTTTTATCATTCTCCATTAATTAACTTTTAAATCTAATTACAAGAATTAACTTTTAAATCTAATTAGAAGTATGCCTCTTGTATATTTATAATATATTAAAAATTTGTTTATTTTACAAGACGATTTCAAAATTATATTCCCCTCTTGAATTTGAACATCGGGAATGCATAGAATAAAATTCCACCAGAGCGGGAATTAGTGTATATTTTGGCTTTATTGCGTCAAATTGATTTGAACAAAAATAGATAATATAGCAATGCATAAATTAATTATTATCACACAAACTAAGATATAATTAAATAATGCGGAGGGAAATTATGTTAGCATTTATTTCATTTTTACTTGTAATTATCGGCTCACTTAACTGGTTCTGTATTGGAATACTTCAATATGACTTTGTAGCAGGATTGTTTGGTTCACAATCAAATGTATTTAGTAGACTTGTATATACTCTAGTAGGTATAGCAAGTATTATTGTTGCCGTTAATTTAATTAAAAACAAAGGCAAATTTGTAGTATCTTTCAAGAAAGCAAACAAAGAATATAATGCATATATGGAAGATAAGAAAGAAGACGAAAAGAGAAGAGTTTTGGCAAAAGCAGAGAGTGCTGAAGACTTTGCACCAGAACACAAAGATGAGAGCGATACAAGCAAAGAACCAAAATCATCGGAGGATAATTGTACTTGCGGTGATGATTGCGATTGCAAAGATAATGAATGCAAAGACGATAATTGTAAAACAAAAAAATAATAGTATATTAGTTTAAAAAAGACCTTGAGGTTTTTAAACCTAAGGTCTTTTTATTTTGTGTACTTGTCACTATTTTTGCTTGTGCAATAATTACTTTTGATGTATACTACCCTTGAAATGAATTAAACTACATTGGGTGAATATTATGCAAGACATTAAAGATATTGTTGCAAAGAACATTATTGATTTAAGAAAGAAAAATAAACTTACACAAACAGAATTAGCCGAGAAATTGAATTATTCGGATAATGCTGTATCTAGATGGGAGAGAGGAGAAGTAACACCATCACTTGAGACACTTGAGCAGATGTCCAAAGTATTTGATGTCCCACTTTCTTCACTTATAGAAGATAATGCTAAGGGAACTTCTATTGCCAAAGATAAGAAACAAGTACTTAATAAACTAGCAGTAACACTAATATTTTTCTCTTTGGTTTGGCTAATTGCAATTGTAATATATGTATATGGCAAGATTATATTTAATTTGAATTTATGGACAATATATGTATGGGCAATCCCATTCTCTTGTTTGGTGCTACTGCCATTTAACGAATACTGGGGAAGATACATATACAAATTTGTACTATTCTCAATCTTTGATTGGTCTATACTTGGTGCAATATACTTACAATTTCTACAATACAATATGTGGTTAATATTTATAATCGGAGTTCCAATCCAAGTAGCACTTTGTATTTGGGCATTTATTAAACCTAAGAATTTAAGATAGATAACAAAAAAAACGGAAGAGTAAATATACTTTTCCGTTTTTTATTTAATTATTTTCTAAACCACTTTCTACTAACTAGAGGCACAATAATAACAAATATAGCAAGAGTGAATAGTAGTATAAGTATAAGCATTACAATATCTGGAATGATTACATTCAAAGAAGTTTTAACAAGAGTAGATTTTTCTTTGCTTTCTACCCCATCAATTACAACTTTAGTTATAATACTATAACTTCCACCTTTATCACAATTAATTTCATTGCCTTCAATCCAATCGGAATTGCCTACTTTATAATAAATCTTTCCGCCATCTTCGCAAGACAATAATACTTTTACCTTACCGGTAACTTTATTATCAAAAGTATCGTATATTTTGCCTTTGAATTCATATTTGATTGTACACGCAGTTGGGATTACACTAAATTTATAAGATTTATATAAATTTTTATCACTATCTCCACTTACATACAATGCGCCACTATCATCTAAATACTCAGCATAATACTTTCCTACTCCAAATTTAAGTGTCAAAACATTATTCTCTACATCACTATCAGAAATTGTCCTAACTAATTCATCTGAAAGCGTGCCTACTTTATAAATTTTGACATATACATTATTTAAGTTAGTTTTGTAAAAGTATAGGTCTGTAGAAGTATCAATAGTTACATTTTCATTTGCACTAACAACTCCTTGAAGCCCAACAAATAATTGTACTTTAGGGTCATTGAAATATTCATCTGTTAAATCAGTTATATTATTATTAATAATATTTACTTTAATACTATCGTAACGGGTTGGCAAGCCTATATTTTTAATTGAAGTAATTAAGTTATTTGCTACATTAATATTTAGATTAGCACTAGTTAATTGAGAGAAATTAGCACTTGTCAAAGCATTACTGCTTAGATTAATATTAGCAATCTTAGAATTACTTGGGAAAGTTACTTTAGTTATTTTGTTACAAGCCAAATTCAATGTTTCCAAATTTCCCATTCTATCGAAGAAATTATCTGGAAGACTGACAATTTTGTTATTAATAATATTCAAACTCTTCAAATTATCAAATCTCATCTTCTCTATGCCAGATAGATTTTCAATATCCATATCCTTAATAGTTATGGTCTCTACACTTTTTAGCATTGTTGTCCATAAAGTAGTTTCGTTTTGAGTATTGTAATCTGGATATTTTTCTTTAATGGTTTGTCTCGCAATTTGCATAAGAGCACTATACAAATTTTTGTCTTGGATATCTGACGAATTATTTAGTTCATATCCGCCCTCTTTAAAATCTGTATACACTTTCTCTTCTAGACTTGGTTCTACGGGAGGTTCTACGGGAGGTTCTTCTCCTTCTTCAGCCGTTTTTAGTGTAACAACTGGATTATATTCTTCGGCATCAACTACTTGCAAAGGGGAGAAAGTATGCAAACACATTGCACATATTAAAATCACTAAAATATAATAAATTTTATTCTTCAAAATATTTCTCCTTTATCTTTAGTATCTATAATTTTATTAGATTTATAAGTCTTTGACCGTAATTTTATCATTATAACAAATTAATAATAGTCCTAAAAAATTTACCCTCTACAATGTAGTAATAATAGAAATGAAATTCACTCTCATTATACTTCTTAATAAATTCAACCTTACCTTCTGTTTGTTCTAATGTGAAAGCACCATAATAAGAACTATCTTGGCTAACTGCCCTATTATCCCCTAGTATAAATATTGAATTATCTGGCACGATATATTTGCCAGTACCTGTACCTTCTTCATCTACACCCTCGAAATTTTCGGGTTGTTTGGCTCTTAGGTCACTAAATTTTCTATAGGTAGCATCAATGCCATTTTGAGATATAGCAGGAGTAGAAGGATTAATATTATAGCAGATGTAATTTTCATGTAGTACTTCGCCGTTTAATTCTATTAAGTACTCGTTATCCACTTTTACAATATCTATTTTATCTCCCGCAAGAGCGATTACTCTTTTAATAATTTTATTTTTGTCTGTCTTGACAACAACAATATCTCCGTAAGTAATATTTTTATCATAAAGATTTACAAATACTACATCATTTTTATTTGAACCATAGTTATCATTAAAAGTAGGATACATACTTAGCCCCTCTACATCACATTCAATTGTAACACTAGAGAAGAGAATAAGTGCAAGTGACACAATTACACAATAAGCAAAAAATAAATTACCCAAAAACTCTAATAATATTTTTGAGATTGTTTTTTTATTGTTTGCTGTAAAGTCTTTAGATGCTATCAAAATATATACCTGCTTAAAATATAAAGTCTATGAAGATGTGTTGTTTTTTAAATATACTAACAAAAAAATATAATAAATCAAACTTAATTTTAATTATTTATATATTTTTACCATTTATTTATTACTTTTTCGGCAAATGCTAAGAAATTTTTGAGTTCTAGTTTGTCTCCAGTATCCAAAATTATTTCTCCGCTAAATTCTCCGAATACTTGGTGTTGCTTGCTAGAAATTACTACAATATCGCTATTTGCATATCTATCAAGTATTGGCTTGAATTTCATTTCAAATCTTCCATCGTTAGATGTGAATTTCCATGGAGACATATAATCATCTTTGCCGTTTTTGTCCTTGGGAATACAGAACTGCACTTTATCTAATTTATGTGCAACGCCATCATAAAAGACCATATTTTCACTAGCATTACTTACATCTCCGAAACCATAGCCAATATTGAAGCCTACTTCGTGGCCATCAACAATTCCACAACCAGCACCCCAATACCAAGTATTTTTGTATGTCCACACACCTCTACCCCAATCTAGTATTCCACGAGTATTGCTTTCAGAGAAAGGGTACTTTTTATTACCAATAGTAACCATTCCTTTGGCTTTCATGCCTACAATTTTCTGATTGTAATAGAATGCTTTTTTATCTTCTTTGAATGGGGTTGCAATAACCATACTATCTCTTGGCTCGTCCCAAAGTTCAAATGTTCCTTCAAAAGTTTGCTTTTTATCAAAATTAGGAAGTTTTACATAAATTACTCTTTTGTTGCCATCGTTTTTGAATGAAAAAGTATATTTTTTGTTCTTGACTTCTACATCTCCAATCTTGCTAGTAGCAGGCATATTTGTCTTGCCTTTAGTCATAAATTTCATAGGAGATTTGGTGATCTGTGTACACTTCTTGAAATCCAAAAAAGACACCGAATACAAGCCCATATAAGAATTATCATCAATAGTGAAAGCCACACCATAATCGTCATTATATATTAGATAATAATCCCACTCTTTTATCCTTAATGATCTTGCTTTAATTTTCTTTCTATCATAAGTTTTAATCAAACTAGTAGCATACCCACACTCAATTAATTCGCCATTATCATCAAGTAAATCGCCCGCTGTTTTTATTTCTCTTTGCATAGCAACCTCCACTTACTTAAATTCTAACACATATTCAAAAACTTACAAAATAAAAACAAACACTTGACAACAACTTAATTATAGAATACAATAAAACGGTGTTATATCTAATATAAATTTTATATTACCAAATCAAAATTTAATATGCAGAGATGTCAGAGTGGAGGTAATGTCCAGTGGACATTAGCCAATGCCCTGCTTTCATGATGGGCTTAGGACGACGCTCAGTGTCGACCACCCAATACAAAATAATTATATTCGATATTACCAAATTAAAATTTAATATGCAGAGATGTCAGAGTGGTCGATCGTGCAGTCTTGGAACGGCTGTGTACAGAAATGTACCTCGGGTTCAAATCCCGATCTCTGCGCCAATCAAAACAGCGTTGAACCCGCTGTTTTTTATTTGCTAGAGCGGGATTTTGCAAGTTTTACTTGCTTAACAAACTTTGTTTGCCAGAACCCGAGTAACCTCTTTGTACTCGGGTACTCGTCAGTTTACAACTGCCACCCGAGTATTGCCGTTCACTTCGTTCTCTCAATGCAAATCCCGGAACTCTAACGCCAAAAAATAGTCCCTTTTATGGGACTTTTTTATTTGCTGAGATTGGGCGTGTGCGTTGCACACAATTGCTTTCAGCAATTATTCGAACCTGTATTCGTCGCTTCTTTTTAGTGCCAGCACTCTCGCTCCGAAATATATTCGCTTTCGCTTAAATTACGAATTGGATATTTACAAAAAGTTTCGACTATGTTATACTCAAACCATAAATTTAGGAGAGTATTTATGAGCAGTGATAATTCCAAAATAATTAGACACACAAACATTAGTGTTGTTGAAAATTTCATATTGAGTGGCAGTTTTACGCCTATTGTACTTAGTAAGAATTTACAATCATTAAGAAATTTAAGAATAGATTATTATAGTAAGATGATTGAAAAAGTAAACTTAAATAACAATCTTAATGGCGACATCGAGGACGAATACACTAATTATTGCAATTTTATTAATAGTTTAATTCGTTCCAAGAAACTTCCCAACGCTATTCTTTCTAGAATCTTACACAAATTTTTAAATGATTATGAAATTGTCAAACCATTAGACGCAGAACAAATTTGTTATAATAAAACACTGGATACTTTAAACAACGTTAGTGAAACTCTAAAAAATTCAAATAGCGTTATAAAAAATAAACAGATATCTGGCATTAATCAATTAACCCAAACATTTATTAAAAATAATGAACCTTCAGATTTACCAACTAAATAATCTTTAAACTTTCAATCAACACTTATTAAAATTAAACAAATTGATTGTTAATTGTATCAACTGAAATTATATACTCTAACGTCAATCCAAAACAGCGTTAAACCCGCTGTTTTTTTATTTGCTTGAGCGGGATTTAGCAAGTTTTATCTGCTTAGCAAACTTTGTTTACTTGAACTCGGCAAACACCTTTGTACTCGGGTACTCGTCAGTTTTCAACTGCCACCCAAGAATTGCCGTTCACTTCGCTCTCCCATAGTATAATCTAATAATTTTTAAATATTAAATAAGTATTTTAGTCAAAAAATGAGAGCAATATTTAACTCTAGGGTTAGTCATGCTCTCATTTTATAAATATTTAAATTGTATTTTAATAAATTTACTTCATTTTATAGTAGTATGAATATATTCCATTATGTGAAGCATCTGCTTTTTCTATAAATAGTTTAAACAAATATTGGTTCGTTGATGTGTTAAATTCATATCTAATTTCAAGTGTGTAAACCGAATTTTGAACAAAATATCCTTGTTTGTCTGTATCGTGGTTTGTAACATAATAAAATTTATAAAGTTTACTTGGATTATTACCAAAATAATCACTCAAATTGTTGCTTTGTTCCAAGACATACCATGTTTCGTTTTCGCCATATATTGCACCGTGATTACCAGAAATATGTCCAAAATATCCATCATAGTTGGTTTTGAAATAGTTTAAATAAATTTCTGCATTTTGTTCCAATAGGTCGGCATTATCGCAAGGTTGCGAAAATGAGTAACCGTCATTAAACCAAGAATCACTTGAAGAAATTGTTCCATTAAGACCAGTTGGCACTGTTAAATTAGATAGTCCAACCGCTGACAACTCAGTTTCTGTAAACCATTTGGAGCTATCATGCAAATTTAGATTTCCACCCGGACCGTTATTTCCATTATCTCCACAAGCAGTTAAGAAAAACATTGCTGGAATAATTAGCAATACTGCCATTATTAAGCTAAAAATTTTATGTTTTGTTTTCATATTTTCACCTTTATATAACCATAATTTACAAATTTATGTTTTTTATTATTTTTTAAAAATCAAAATAGCCTTTGCGCCAAGTGTTATTGTTGTGGAAATTAAAACATAGCCGTCTTTTTCCATTTCGTTACACTTGTCTTCAATTTTCTTTGCCATTTTCTTTGCTACGGGTGTGTAGCCTATTAGTTCTGTTTTATACATTTTTCTCCTTTCCCCTATTAAAGAAAATTTTAGCCGTTGCCAATCGAGTCCAATCAAGAAACCTGCAGTTTTATAAATTATGAATTATTTATTTTTTTCCATCAAGTATTTGTCTAACCGCATTTATTATTTCAGCAGGAGCGCCATTTTTCACGCCTACTACTTTCCCATTTTCAAATATTACATATTTTTTAATTAATTCTGATTTTGATAACTTTGCGTCTTCCGAATTAATTACATTCGACGAATGAACTGGGTAATTTTTTGAATTGTTAATACTATTCTGTTTGTTTTCTTCTTTGCTATTAACGAACCTAACGCCATTGGTATTGATATGATCGACTTCTTGAATTGTTTGTTTTGGCTGAACATTCGTATTTTGATTGTCCACTTTTTCTGATTTTGTTTCTTTAATAGAATGCCCACCTTGCCTTTTATTAATTACAATAAAGACAACCGCAATAGTCGCAACAAACAACACCGCAATAACAATTATTAGAACCCAATCTGTTCCCGAATTGTTTTTATCTGTCACAACACCAGCATTATTATTTTCAAACAAACACAACTTATCTGCACTATTGCAATTTATAGTAATTTTGCCATCTTGCAATTTGCTAAAATTAACTTGTTGCAACTTTCCATTAACAAGTTTAAATACTTGTAATTTGGATAAATCCGACATGTTAGGGCTGAATGTGACATAAATATTTTTGTTTTGTTCCAATTCAAATTGATACATTGCAACAAAACTATTTGAATTTCCAAACGAAGTAATGCCAAGCGCCTGAAGTGCGAGATTTTTATCTACAATTACATCATAGCCAAAGCTTTCGTCTATTCCAAATCCATTTGGAGCTTCGACAACCAAATTATTATCTGAAGAATTAATTATTTTTGATTTTACTTCTAATTCAATTACACCATCTTGCAATGAGTAATTGTAATCCAATATCTCAACAAATATTCTGTACTTGCCTTTTTCCAAAGCAAATTCGTTTGTAGTATTGTTTGTAATATTTTGATATATTAATTTGTAAGTCACAGGAATCGAAGCAATTTCGCCATTAAACTTAATCGATGACAAGTACTGCTTTTCACCGTTTGCAACAAACAACTTTGGTTCATATTCTGAAATGCTAATTTTTCTGGCTATTATATATATTGGTAGTTCTTTTGAAATATTAATATTTTCATTATATGTAATAATAACTCTACTATCCATATTCAAAATGTCGCCATCTTTAATATTTATAGAGTATTTTTCTTGAGATATTTGTTCTATTTTGCCACTATTATATTTTAGATTTACAATTAAATTTGAAATATTCAAATTATCATATGCTTGATACTCTTTTTTGTAGTTACCTGCAAATTCAATATCAACAATCTCTAATGCAATAGCGGATAAAGTAATTTGTCCTGTTACAGGTTCAAAATTCACTGAATCATTTGGAAGGAATGTCCAATTGTATGTATATTCTCCTGCTAGATATTTGTTACGGTCAGTAACAATTCTGCCAGCAGTTGAAGATGCGGTAATGTCAAGTATTACTGCATTATTTTCATAAAGTTTGGTCTCATTACAAGCTACCACAACTTCAGGAGTTAATTTCAAAATATTAAATGTAACAATCTTAGTTCCTATGTAATTGTCTTTGCCAACAATAGTAATAGTTGCAGAGCCGGCATTAATATTATTTGTATAAGTTACACTATACGAATCAGACATCAAAATAATATTGTCATTGTGCTTAAGCATGAAATCTTGAGTTATTTCAGAGCCTAAAGCATATTTTTTGTCCTCAACTCCGCTTATTTTAATTTCGCTATCATTTAAGTTTTTTGCATTAATTGAGTAACTTACAACCTTGGTGTTACTATAATTATTAATTCCAGTAATTGTAATAGATTTAGTTCCAACATTAGTACTATCTTCTTCGTAATCCAAAATGTAATCTTCACCCAATGTTAAAACTGTATTATTTACTTTTACAACGATAGCAGGTTTAATCTCTTGCAAAGTAAATGTATAGGAGTTTTGCAAATTTTCAACCTTGGCATTAGCAATTGAACAAGTAGTAATATTAAATTGTTTGGAAATTGTTCCGGCAAAATTGCCAATACCTGTAATTTGTGCAGTAGACACTCCAACATTTGTGTTATTTAGATAACTAACTGTAAAATCAGTATCTTTGATAAGGTCTATTCCATTATATGCAATTGTAATATTTGGAGTTTGTTCTTTAGAAGAGTACTCCAATGATTCAATATCTTGAACAAAAGCAACATTTAATGTCTTTGGCTGAATTGTAAATGATTGTTCTTTGGAACCAGAGAAGTTTGTGTTATTGTTGGCAGTGATAATAATTTTTGCTTGATTAGAAGCATTTATATTATTTGAATATTGAATAGAATAATCATCGCTTTCTAGTACAATGGCTCCAAAAGCAACAGTAATTTGTGGCTCAATAGAACTACCAGTATAAATTAAATCACTACTTGTAATTCCAATCGAGACATCAACAAGAGACCTTGGAGAAATGATATATTTCAAATCTCGAGAATTTTGGAAATTATTTTTGCCTGTTATTCTAATAGTAATTTCACCAGCGTTTACAAAATCTAATGTCTCTGTATCATTTCTAAAATAAGAAATATCATAATCGTTTGCACTAATATCATTATCTTTGAATTTCAAAGAAATATTTGGAGTGTGTGAGGCTCCATCATAGATTGTATTATTTGATACATTAACTGTCATAGCATTAACACTGGCCTGTGAAATTGTAAATGTAACAGTTACATTTCCAGCATAATTACCTTTGAAAGTTAAATAAATTTCACCATCACCCGCATTAATGTTCGCACCATATGAGTAAGAATAATCATTAAGTGTAAGTTTATTTGCTCCAACACTTACTTCAAATTTTGGAGTAAATGCAACACCAGAATAAACACATTCATCTAATACCTTGACATCAATATCCGCAATAGTAAGTGTTCTTGCCACTATTTCAAATTCGGCAGTAATAGAACCTACAAAGTTATTTTTGCCAGTAATATCAATATATGCAGTACCCACATCTATATTACTTCTATAATTTAGTATAAAATCATTGTCAGATAAAAAGTTGGTCAAATTATAGATAATCTCAAAATTAGGATTTATTGGATTACCCGTATAAGTCTGCGTTGTAAGTCCTGAAATCATATCAGCCGTTAATGTTTTGGCAACAATTGTAAAGTTTTTGACAATATTCCCAGAGTAATTGCCAGTAAATACAATATTCACAATCGCTTCAGTTGTTGCATTTATATTGTTGGAATAAGACAAAGTATAATCTCTCGACAAAATCAATTCTATAGAATTAAATTTTATTTCTAGTTGTGGAGATACTTCTCTACCCGTAAATGTTATGTCTAGAATTTCAGAAATAACAACATCGTTTAGTTTTTTAATCTCAATAGGAGTAATATTATATGTGGTGGTTATTACGCCTGCAAAGTTTCCTTTGCCTCTAATAGTTATCGTAATAGTTCCAGCATTAATTGTATCATTAGGATAAGACAAAGTATAGTCTTGATCTTTGACAAGCGTTACACCTTTTGATGTAATTACTGGTTCTAATTTTTGTTCAGTTCCATTATAAACTACATCATCTAATTTGGAAATTATTACATCGTCCATTTGGGTCAAGCCAATTTCAAAATATCTAGTAACAGAACCTTTGAAATTTGTGTTTGGTTTGGCGGAAATTATTACACTTGCTCTACCATATTCAGTATTGTTTAGATAAGAATACTCAATAATTCCTTCATCCAAGATGGTCTCAACAAACTTAACTTCTGGCTTTGGTGTTTGAGCAGAACCAGTATAAACAACAGGGTCAATACTTGCAATAATTATGTCACTACTTCCCAAGTCTTTGGCTAGAATAGTAAAGTAAATTGTTCGTTGTCCGGTATAATTACCTTTGGCTGTGATTGTAATTTGTGCTTTGCTATCTTCAGTACCGTCAAGCCATGCTACATTGATGTTCTCACTATAACTTACAGTAAAGTCACTATTAAAATATAATTGTGAATTAGAAAGCAGATTAGTAAGTGCAAAATTTTGTGTAATTGCAAGTCCTGTATAGGTTTTGGATACTACGCCAGATATAGAAATATTGTCACTATCAATCTCCATGGCAAGTATTTCAAAACTCTTTGATAGCGTACCTGTATAATTACCTATACCTTTGATTTGCAAATTATACAAACCTGTGTTAACGCTATTATTAGTTGTATAAATTACAAAATCTTTGTTGAGTACAAGTTTGTAATCATCAAAAGTTATAAGTCTCTCAAATTGTTCAGAACCCGGAAGAACTGTAAGTCCAGTATATTTGGTCGATAACTTGACGCTTTCATCATAACTTAAATCGTTCAAATCTTTTGGAACAATATTAAAGTATCCAGTAAATGAGCCTGCAAAATTTCCTACACCTTCAACCCTAATTTCTGCCACCCCTACATTTGTGTTATTTGCAAAAGTATAAGTGTACTCAGTATCTTTTTGCATAGGTTGAGACAAATAGTTCATTGAAACACTTGGAGTAATAGGTTTCATCGTATATATTTGGTCAGTTATATTTGTTAGCATTTCAATTCCAACACTAGCATTAGAAACTATATAATTAGCACTCAAAGTACCAGTATAATTATTAAGTCCGCTTACTTGAATAACATAAGTGCCAGCATTAATAATCTCTGTTACTTCGGTCTCACCGCTATAGTATTTGACACTTAGATTACTTGCGTTTTGTTCAACTATTAGATTGTCCATATCCCTTACAACAAAACTAATTGTATGCAATTCTCTATTATATATACTCTTGCTAGAACTCAAGATAATGCTTCTAAGATTTCTTGGAAGAATTGTATAAGTACTATCAAAACTGCCCGAGTAGTTTGAAGACTTGGCGGTAATTGTAATAGTAATAGTATTAGCATTTACAAAATCTGCGCCTGTATTATACGAAATAGTATAATCGCTATCTTCAACAAGAGACATTGAATTATAAACCAAATTGATATTAGGTTTTTGTTCACTGCCATTATAATATGCATTTGAAATTGTAAGCAACATATCACTTGTCAAGGCTTTTGGAGCTATGACAAAATCAATCTCTTTGGTGCCTACAAAATTATTTCTGCCAGTTATAATAGCCTTGGCAGTGCCGGCATTTATATTATTTAGATATGTCAATGAATAATCGACATTTTCTACTAGATTAGTTGTACTGAATGTATGTGTTTTAAGAGTAGGTTTGTGTTCTTTGCCAGTGTACACAAGTGAAGTTGTGTCACTCAACTCAAAGACAAAGCCATCATCATTTATGTTTCGAGGAGTAATATTGAATTCAATACCAATAACCCCGCTAAAGTTTCTAACACCTTTCAAAAATACCATTGCTTTGCCAGCATTTATATTATTGATATAACCAAAATTGCCTTCATCAAATTTAATTTCAATAGCATTCCCTTGATCATCTGTGTATTCAAGATAATCTTTGCCTTCGTCATATGCATCGTATAATTTGTAACTAGCCGACTCACTACTTGCAGTCTCAGAGCCTTCAAGCACTATTTCACTTGTTATTCCATCTTGAATATATGTTAATTTAAGAACATTTGCCAAATCTAATTTAATCAAACTGCCACTATATTCAAAATCCTTGCCATTTCTAAATTCAACAGTAACATTATCTGGCGTAAATTCCCTAGCATTTACCTTGAATCTCTCTTGAATGGTTCCCGTGTAGTTGCCTTTGGCGTTAATATTAATTAGATATGCACCAACATTTACAAAAGACGTTGATGTTTCAATGTCATTATCTGTAATTTCATTCTTGATAGTAAAGTCATAATCTGTACCTTTTGCTATCTCAATGCCATCAAATTTAATTTCTGGGTGAACTAGATATGCAATATATTTTTGGTCGTCTTCCATGTACACCCTTGTTCCATTGCCATTAAGATCAAGGAAGACATACTCGCCATTTTTGTATTCAACAAAGTAGTATTTTGTAACAATGTCACTATCTGTTATGGATTTTGGAAGTATATCATACTCGCTCTCAACAATATCTACAATTTGGAAATTACTATTATTTGACAAAATTCTAACAGTAATTTTGCCAGCATTAACAAAATCAGAAGTTGAAATATTACCTCTCAAATAATCAATACTATATTCACTCGCATTCAAAGTTAGATTGTTATTAGACATAATCTTGCTAACCGTAGGCTTTTGTTCAAACTTAGAATAAGTGGTCTCAGTTATGAATAATGTAACGGTTGAAATTGTGGCTGGAATAATAGTAAATTGACTATTTACTTCAGTCTCAATCTTAAAGTTATCACTAGTACTATGCACTTTAACTACAATAGTTCCAGCATTTGTCAAATCTCTAGTTTCTGTGTCATTACGATAGAATTTGAGTGCATATTCGTTAGCGGTCAGTTGAATAGTTCCTGCTTTTACAGAATTAGCACTAATACTAGATGTTTTGCGGTCGAAGACTTTGGTAGAATTTGTTAATGTCATGCTATCTATTGTGGCTGGAGTTATCTCGAATGTGGCCGACTTGGTGGTTGTGGTTAGATAATTGCCTTTGCCACGAACAACAACATTTGCAGTTCCTACATTTATATTGTTACTATACTCTATAGTATAATCTATATTATATACAAGACTCAAAGACCCATCTGTTACAACTAGACTAGGTTGTAATTCTTCTCTTGTGTAGATAATACTGTCAATATCAGCGATAGTAACACCAGATATTGACTTAGGTTTAATGTAATAATTAACACTTACGCTGCCCGAAAAATTGCTTGTATCTTTGGCAGTAATAGTTACAACTTTGGTTCCGACATTTGTTGTATCGGTAGAATAACTTAGAGTATAATCGACATCTTCTTCCAAGGTTGTATTGTCAAAGACAACAGTTGGCTTTGGTGTAATACTCGAACCTGTATAGGTATAATATATAGTAGATAGAGATATCATATCATAGGCTAAATCGGCTTTGGAGATTGTAAACTCAATAGTTTTGGTGCCAGTAAAATTAGAATTTGTAGCACCGGAATATGGAGTAATTGTAAGAGTTGCAATGCCTACATTTATATTATTTGCATAAGATACAGTCACTGCTTGCGTGTCTCCGCTATAAGAAATTAACCTTCCATTAAAGTACAAATTATTAATGTGAAGAGTATTAATTTCTGCACCGGTGTATGTATATGCGTCTTGAATTCCTCTAAGGCTAATATTTTCTACACTAGCAGGGATAATTTTGAATGTCTTGGTAGTAGTTCCTACAAATGCACCCATGCCACTAATTGTAATGGTAGCCGTGCCTACATTTGTATTATTTGAATAAGATAGTGTGTAATCGGTATTTTCAAATAACTTAGCACCATTTAGAGTAAGTTCGGGCTTTGGAGAAATTTCACTCAATGTGTAAGTTATATCAGGAATATCTTTGATTTGAGCAGTGCCAATTTCAACCGCCATAATTTCAAAAGTTGAAGATATTGAACCGATATAATTTCCTTTGCCCGAGACAACAACTCCCGCTTGTCCCGTCATAATGTTATTAGAATAATCAACTGTATAGTTGCTAGCATCAAGGATATGTGTACTATCTATTTTAACTTCAATTGAAGGTCTAATTTCTGAACCCGTATAATCTTGATTTGGAATAGTAGATATAGTCATATTCTCAATAGATTTTGGGGAAATTTTAAAAGTCTTGGAGATAGTTCCAATATAATTATTTACACCTTCAAATTCAATAGTTGCAGTACCAGCATTAATATTATTTAGATATCTATAAGTATATTGTTTTGTTAAATCTGCTTTGTTTGTATCAGAAACTTCCCAAGTAATACTCTTTTGATTTCCGTCATATACAAATTCAGGAATTGTATAATCAAAAGTCCAGTTGCTAATATTTCGTCTATTGATAGTAAATAGTCTTGTAGCACTGCCCACATAATTACCAGAGAATGTAATTGCTACACTTGCAGCGTTTCCGGCATTTATATTGTTGCTAAAGGTGGTTGTATATAATGTCGAAGAAATTTCTTGTTGCTTAGAACTATCTTTGTACACTTTGAAAGTAGGAATAATCTCTACATTGTTATATTCATAAGTCCCGATAATTTCAATTTCAGCGTCAGTCATATCAATAGGGCAAATATCTACTGTTCCACTAGCCATTCCGCTATAATTGGTGGAGCGGGTAGTGCTATTGTATTTAGGAATAGCGGCTATAATAATTGTTCCTGCACTAGTAAAATCCTCTGTGAATTCATTAACTCTACCATATAAAACTTCATAATTTTCACTATCAACTATTTTTCCATTCTTATCTTTGACAGTAATTTTCGGAACGATTGCACTACCAGAATAATTCACAGTAGGCACACCGTTAACGAAAGCACAACCGTCAACACTTATAATCAATTTTGGGTCTAGTTCAACTTTATTTATACTAAATGTTATGCTAGCAGTTCCTGTAAAATTTCCTTCGCCTTTTACATCGACATTCGCAGTGCCCGCACCAATATTATCCGAGTAAACAATACTATTTGTATTAGGGAAATATACCATATCATTATTTATAATGACTCGAGATACCTCAGGCCTAATCTCAAGCCCTGTATAATCAAAATTATCACTTTCCAATACAACTACTGAACCAGTTATATTCCTTGGCGTTATTGTATATTGAGTACTAACGCTCCCTACATAACCATTTTTGCCAGTAACAACAATTGTATAATTTCCAACATCTATAGGAGATGCTTCTTTGCCATTTACTTGAATTTCATAAGTATAATCTGTACTACCGAGTATTATATTATTATTTAGTTTAACGTTGAAGTTAGGAATGATTATATTATCCGCATATTCACATTCAATTTCAGACAATACAATGGTGCCAGAAGTACTCAAATCAACACTAGTTATCTCAAAAGATGCAGATATAGTTCCTGTATAATTATTTATTCCATCCAAAACAACATAATATATTCCGACATTTTTGATATCGGTTACAGTAGTGCCAGTTGCACTGCCCGACTTGATAGTATAAGTATAATCGGTATTTCTAATAAGTGATGTTCCATTCTTGACTAGATTTTCATTAACAACAATATTATTTCCAGTATAAGCAAATGTAGTATTATCTAATGTAAGAGTTCCTTTGGATATATCTGACTGAACTATTTTAAAGTTCTTAGTCGTACTGCCCGAAAAGTTTCCAGTTCCAGTAATTGTAACCAAAGCCCTTGTTGTTATATCAAAGTTATTTGAATACTTTAGAGTATAATCTTTTTCTTTTGTGAGAGTTTTTCCGTTGTATGTAATAGTTGGAGTTGGAGTAATATACGAGCCGGTATATTCTTGGTCAGCAATTGTAGATATACTGGCATCGCCCATACCACGTTTATATATAGTAAAATTCTTGGATAGTCTATTTTCATAATTGTTTATTCCAGTTACAGTTACACTCCCCGTTCCAGCATTTATATTATTTGAATATGTTGCAGTGTAATCCTGATTAAGAATTAGAGTTTCCCCAGCCTCACGTAACGTTATATTTGGGGTGAGTGCGTCACCATTGTATTTATCATCGTCTACACTGAAAAAAGACTCTGAACTCTTACCAAGAGGTCGAGGAAATATTTCTAAGGGACCTGTTAAAGTGCCAGTAAAATTCCCCATACCCGTTACAATTACACTTCCCATTCCAGCATTTGTATTATTTGAATATGCCACAGTGTAATCTTTGCCCTCAGTTTGCTCCTGACTTATGTAATAAAGCCTAACTTTAGGCGTAAATGCACCACCACCCTCCCACGCTCGATACGTAATTTGATCCAAATAAGAAAGGTAGAAATCAGATGAATCAGCCAATTCAAGCGGTGTTATTTCAAAAGTTGGAGTTATAGTTCCAGTATAATTGCCTTTGCCAGTGATAGTTATAGTCGCTGTGCCAGCATTTGTATTATTGGAATAAGATACTGTGTAATCAGTATTCTCCACCAGCGTCCCGCCCAAATCACTCAAAGTCAAATTCTGTGTTTGTGCCGAGCCAGAATATGTTTTGTTTTCAATTCCTGTCAAAGTGGCATTGCTTAAGTCTCTTTGGGTAACTGTATATTTGGCACTTAGTCGGCCAATGAAGTTTCCACAGCCTTTGGCTGAGATTGTATATTCTCCAGCATCTATTATCTCTTCGACAACTTTGCCATTAAGTGAATATTCTAGGGTATAGTCAGAATTTTCTGCCAACGATTCCCCGTTTAATGTTACGGCGACTGTTGGTGATTTGATAGTCCCGTCATATACACTACTCGCCGGACTTACACTCATCTCGCCTTTGGAAATTGTGTCGTGTGTCAAACTAAGTTCGACAGAGCTTAAATTTAAGTGGAGCGAGGGACGAATAGCATGGCAGACAGTCCCACTACTGGAATAGGAATCACGCCCATTCTCATACAGCCTACGCATACTCGAACCATTGTCATTGCCTGAACGCAGCCAAGCGTTATTACTAGCGGAGGTCGAAGATTTTCCCACACTACCCCCACTAGAAACACCATTAGCAAACATTCTTTGGTTAATGGATGTCTTCCAAAGTCCAAGTTGTGAGTCATTAGAGCCCGTTTCACACATGCTTGGCAACCATATATAACTATCTGCCCATGCATCACTATAATCTTTTTTTGCGTAGTTGTATTCGGCACTATAAAATCCAGTATCAGGTGTATCTTTTGACCAAGCATCATTTGGATAATTATAGTATGCATTTATTATAGTTTTTGCACTTTGATTTTCTTGCCAACTAACACTCCTAGGAGTGACAATATATTCGGTCATACCAAATTGTTCCATTGTAAAATATGCAAAAACATTGTCGACACTTTTTTCTACCCCTGTAGTTACTTTCGAGCCAGCAGAATACATACCACCATTATTGAGTGTAACAGCATTTACATAACTAATACCATACATGTTCGCTGGATATGCATCTGAACCATAACTAAAGCACGACCATCTGCTATATAGTGCACCATCAATAAAGCCATAATACTCACCTTCGTCAGACGCTCTGCCAGCCCAAGCATCTTGTTTGTTATTGCTAAGCCATAATGTCAAAATGGAGTTGCCAGATTTATCTTTTGAAAGATACATAACCTCCCAATCCAGACCACCCAAGCGGACGATGATATCCTGCTCGGCAGTTTTGGCTGTATATGTTATATCTCCTTGTGTTCCAGCATCTAGAGTTTTGGCACGCATAATATCGCTTGCAGAAGTGTTTGTTGCCATTTCATTTATATCTGCAATAGTTGCATCTGCCTTGCCTGATATATATTTCTTAAGGATACTTAAATTATCTTTGTTAAATACTTGGTCCTCAGCATTCCACAATTCCCCAACGCTCACATAACTAGTAGTATCGGTATATGATATGGCTTGAACGGGCGAAACCCTATCTGCACGACATAAATTTGCACCAAAAACACCTGTGCAAATGCCAAGGCTAAGAGCAAGTATTCCTAGTTTCTTTTTGAATCCAAATTTTTTCATAACAACTCCATTTTTCTGTTATTTACATTTATAATTTATTGTGTGTATATTGTCCCATTAGAGAGGATAATATTTTTGCACACTAATCCACAAAATAATTTTAATTATTTTGGCCAAAATTGTCAAATAATATTACGCACTATAAATTTCTAAACATCATATTATCCATTCTAGTCATTTATCTATTAACCCTATCACCTACTTTCCTTTGATACATCACACCCTCAACAATACCCGCAGACAAACCCCTGCCTTTATGTTAATTTTAACATACAATAAATATCCCCAGTAAAACTGGGGATATTTATTTTTCACTTCACTCTTACCTTGAATTGTACTTGCGTAGTCTCATTAGTTGCCAAATCTTTGAGTGCAAAGCCTTCGATTACGCTATATGTTGGCTGACTAGTGCCATCTATCTCTACGCTTCCGTCTACAAATTCCACTTCGCTTGGCAAATTATCTACAAAGCGAATATCTGTATTCGTATATTGTCCCGAATTCGTAACAAGCACAGTATAAATAAGTTCACTACCAGAAACCACAACTGATGTATTAGCAGATTTTAGTGCAGTTAGTTCGTTAATTAATACTTCTAAAGTTAAATTGGAAGAATTAATAGAAATCTCTTGCCCCTCCACATTGAATTTGAGTATTGAAGAAATTGTTGCCTCTGCATCTTGAATATACTTACCAATAATTATTTTGTAAGTTATTTCACAATCTGCACCCATGCCTATTGTAATCGGAAATTTTCCGCCATCAGACATATTAATATCTGGATAATTAGTAGAATTAACATACACCGACTTTGCCACAAAAGATATATCGTCACTAAAAACTGCTTGAAGATTGAAATCTTCAATATTAGTATTCATATTATTTGTAATACTTACTTTTATTAACAATTCTTCTTCGGGAAGAACCCACGATTTATTCGCTGAGTTTATTATTAAAATATCCCTAGTTGCATTATTTACAGCAAGAATATTACTATCCACTCCAACATCTACTTGTTCGCCTTGTGTATTTGTAATCTTGGAAGACAAACTAACTTTATTCATTATTGGCATAATTTTCTCCTACTTTCTAATTATTTGGCTTTATATTAATATGCAAGAAGTACTAGTGTTAGCATTGCACTTGGCGCACCCGATGAGAGCAATGTTTTTGAGCCAGAAATTGTAGGCATTAGAGTAACAATATCTCCTCGGCTTAGTTGTTGGACAAATGTACAACTAGTATTTGTACTAACAGTTAGTGGTCTTCTAGAACTATCTATTATTTTTAAATTGACCGCAACTCCAATATTATCTCCACTAGTCGCACTACTACCATTATTTATTGAGAAACTAACTAAATACAAGCCCGTAGATGGAATGTTCACAGAGAACTCGTCTGATGTCATAACATTTTTGGTTAGTGTTTCATTCAGTTTTACTGGCTTATTATTATTAATTTCTTGGCTAGACGAATTGAAAACTGTAATATTAATATTTGGTGTTGCTCCCGGTGGTCCTGCTGCTCCATTTTTGCCAGCGGGTCCCATTTCTCCTTGTGGTCCGGGCTCCCCTCTATCCCCCTTTGGTCCTACATCTCCAGTTGCTCCTTTGTCTCCTTGCTCGCCCTTCTCTCCACGCTCACCGGGTTTGCCTTGAGGGATATAAAATGTTAAGTGATGAATATTTCGCTCGAAATCGTCTTGAACTTCGGCTGGACTATCATGCTCAACTGTCTCTGTTTCTCCTATAACTATTACTTCACTTATTCCAATTTCTCCCGGAAGCCCACGAGGACCAGCTTCTCCCCTATCTCCTTTGTCTCCCTTAGGTCCAGTAGGGCCTATTTCTCCTCGTTCCCCCTTATCTCCTTTCTCGCCCACACTTCCAGTATCTCCTTTGGGAATTTTGAAATCCAGATAATGAATTTGCCCCTCATATCTATCTAATACTTCAGGGTCATCTAGATATGATACTTTCTCTACATTGCCCGCAAGAATAGTCTCAGGCACACCATAATCTCCCTTAGGAATAAAAAAATCCAAGTATGCCTTATCTTCATCATGACTTACTTCTACATATGCATCTTCTCCCGGCTGTAAAGTAGTAGTAGATCTAACTTCAATATCTCCGATTGTTCCTGTTGCACCTGTAGCACCAGTTGCTCCCGTTGCCCCTCTTACACCGCTAGAATATCTTTGACCACAATAACTACGACAGAATAATTTTCTCCAATAATTTTTATCACAAGCAAAATAATCCATAAATATTTTAGTCTCCTTACACTTCCAATATATTATGGATAAACAATTTATGTGAAATTTGCAGAATTCAAATAGTTATAATAGATAGACACGCAAGTTTTGAAAAATTTTATTTTTATATATAAATTTATTTCACAAATAAAAATGTTTTGTGATACAATTGAAGTCTTGGCGTTTTGAAAAATGCATGAAAATTTATATAATTTTACCATCTCAAAACGGCATCAAATATATTAAGGAGAATATATGAAGACCCACAAGAAGGCTATACTTTATACTACACTTGGTTTTGTTTTTTTGGCTTTATTGCTCAGTTTATTGAGTTTTATTAATTACACAATTATTAAAGACCTTTTCACACAAGAAGGCAACAGACACACATTTACTGTTAATGCAGATGAATGCGACCATGAATTTGGAATTTGGCAAATAGAGAACAATCCAACATCAACTCTTGAGGGCTTAATATATAGAAAATGCGGAATATGTTCTTATGCAGAAAATTCCACATTGCCAATAATTAATACAGAAAATTATACCAAAGAAAGTATACTAAAGCCTACTTGCACAATGTCTGGCAAAGATAAATACACCACTTATGCATACAATCAAGAATTTAGTATAGAAATAATACTTTCGCCATTAGGTCATGAGTATTCTGAAGACTGGGAAATTTTGCTAGACCCTACTTGCATAGATAGTGGACTAAAAGCACACAAATGCTTAAATTGTGAAAGTTACTCTAGCAAAATAGAAATTTCACCTACTGGACATACATATTCAAGCGATTATACCATCGACAAATATCCAACCTGCGAAATATCTGGCAAGAAATCTCGTCATTGTTTGAAATGTAATAATATTGCAGATATTACAACTATTGCTCCACTTGGACATCATGTAATAGGAATAACTTTGAACAAACTTCCTAACAAACTTAATTACAGAGAGGGAGAACATTTTGAAAGTGATGGACTTGAGATTACTGCAATTTGTTCTAGACCCAACTGCACAGGTTATATATTAAATACAGAGAACCTAACAGCAAATAAAGATATATTAACCAAGGAAGATAATAATATTACAATAAGCGCCAATATTGATGGCAAAGAATACAGTATAACTCTATCTATTACAGTAGAGAAATATAAAATAAGAGTGGATAGCAATGCTATATCCACCTACCAAGATAATTACGATGGCAAAATTCATAGTTTTGGAATAGACAAAACAAAAATACTTAGTGAAAACAACGAGAAAATTGAAATTTATTGCAGTCTAGACAATATTGCTTGGAGCAAAGAAATGTTCTTCCAAAGCAGAGATGTAATTAAAAAATTAATTTACTGGAAAATATCTGCCAAAGATTGCGAAGATATATACGGAAGCACAATATTTGAGATTAAGAAAGCACAAGCCAAAATTAATTTATCTAGCAACAAAGTTGAAAGTATTTGCGGAGAGAAAATATACCTACCCGAACCTATTACTAATTTGGGTGAGGTTTCAATGATTACAGATATGCCAAGCACTCCTACTGCTGGCAAATACACAGTCCGCTATGTAATTGAAGAAACCAATAACTATTATGGAGATAGTAAGAGTATAGAGGTAACCATTAAGGCTAAATATTTGGCAACAAATTATACCCAAATAAATAAAAACCCCTGCCAAGTTCAAGGCGAAATAGATGCCAAAAATGGGTTTGACCCAACAGCCAAAATAATTATTAAAAGCCTAAATTCTACCCCTAATAGCATTGCAAAAGTACTACCAAATAACAAAATTGTAAGTAATAGTTACAATGCAACGATATATATAAATAATACACCTTCTAATATTAACGATGAAGTTACAATCAAATTTGAGAAGCCAATTAATATTACTACCAACACGTGTACAATAGTTATAAACGAACAAGGTAAATTGGTTCAAAAACTAGCCCATGCCGAAGATAATTACTTAGTTTTTAAATCCTCAACCTTAGGAGATTTTGTAATAATTGTAGACAAAGCAACTAGCAAATTAAATATGCTAATGCTTCTAATAATTGCACCAATTACAATCGCATTTTTGATTACCCTAATTTTAGCAATTATTAAATTAAAGAAAAGTAAATAATTAAGTAGTATTAAGAAGAAAATGAAAAGAACAATTAATAATTTAGAAAAAATTTCTAAATTATTAACTTCATAACTTTTCAAAAACGCAAATGTATGCTACACTAACATCGTATAATAAATATAAGGGTGTATTTTTTTACACCTAATTATTACTGATATGCTTTACAAATATATTTTCTAATTAACATATCATAAGTATATTGTTATAAATATCAGAAACCAATTTAGATATAAAACATTGTTTATATATAACAAAATTTTAAGGTCTGAAGATAAAAAAATTATACAATATTTAAAATTTAAGTTTATTTTGACTAAATTTTTATATGCTGATGTGGCTCAGTTGGTAGAGCAATGCATTCGTAATGCGTAGGTCGTGGGTTCGAGTCCCACCATCAGCTCCATTTTTAAATACTATTTTTTTCGTTGTGGAACTCTCACCCACATGGTACTCGGGAACCCGTCCAGTTTCACTGCCCACCCGAGATATATGACTTCGTCATAGATAGGCCAAGTCCCACCATCAGCTCCAAGCAAACACAAACAGAAAGCCTTTCGACTTTCTGTTTTTATTTGCAGTGAAATTGTTACTTGCGGTAAAATGAAATTTACTAATGCGAATGATATTGATACGCAATGATATTTTTGCTTACGCAAAAGTGAAGGTTCAATAATGTTTAACAATGTATCATTATAAGATACGACATAAAAAGTACAAACATTGTCATCAATCACTCTTGCCTTAGTGCAAATTAAATGTTATACTAATTATATGGAAAAAGAGAAATTTTATATATTTTTGGATATTGATGGAACATTGTATACTCAGCAAGATATACGTGAGCGTACCCCTGCGGGATTTCCCATGTATATATCAGAAGATTTTTGGCCACAAAATTGCAATGCTGAGAGCAGAGATGCATTCAATAAAATAATAGATACGCTAGAGCAAAAGTACGACACCGAGGTCGTAATTGTTTCTCGCAAGCGCAAAGATATGCAGATGTGCGAACATTACTTGAAAGAAGTGTATAAATTACACATATCCAAACCACTACAAAAAACACCTTACATAGACGGAGAAAGATCGGATAAAATCATTAATTATATTGAAAATGATTGCGGATTGTACCCAAAGACTAGAAATATTATTAAAAACTTGTTAAACAGAAAAAAACTGACTACAAACTATGTAATCATTGATGACGATACTTTTGCTAAAGACATGAGAACCACTTTATTATCCAATATCTTCGGGGAAGAAAATTATATACATGTGCATGGAAAGAGAAGTTCTCTTAGAATGTCTCAAGCAGACGAATTTTTGAAATCTAAAAACCTAATTCCCGAGGATTTGTTGCCTAATTAAATTATTTAACTAAACTAACTTTTTTTAGTGGAGATAATATGCAAAAGATTGGAATAAATACTAATAATGATTGCGGTTTGGATTTCTTTGAAATTTGCGACAACATTAAAAATAGCGGATTTGAGAGCATAATGATTGCTTTTATCCGAGACAAAGAAGTTAAGCAATTGGAATATGCCAAGAAATTAGGTCTTGACATATCTTTTGTTCATTTAGACAATACTTATACTAACGATATGTGGGCAAAAGGCTATGCACATAAATCGCAAATGAATGTATATTTGAATCAAATTGAATTATGTTCCAATTTTGGCGTAAAAATTGCCGTATTACACGCAACAATTGGCAATCCAAATTCAACAGTAATTAACCCTAACCCATTTGGGCTAAGTGAATTTCAAAAATTAGTAGATTTTGCCGAAAGCAGAAATGTAATGATTGCACTTGAAAATGTAGATAGTAATGGTTATCCACACTTTCAATATTTATTAAATAATATTAAATCCAATAATTTTGGGTTTTGTTACGATGCTGGACATCATAATTTATACAACAAAAATATAGACTTACTTACTCTATACGGAGATAGATTGCTTGCCATTCATCTTCACGATAATTTAGGCGATTACGAATTTGGAGACGACTATACTAGGGATTTACACTTATTGCCGTTTGACGGGAATATTGACTATTCTAGTATTATGCACCATCTAAAAGAAATTGGCTACAAAAACACAATAATGATAGAAACTCACAAAAAACCTATTGCTGAATTGAATTTGTATAAAGATTTGACCAACACTCAATTTCTATCAAAGGCAAAAATTATTGCCGAGAAATTAAGGGTTATGGTAGAATAATATAAAGTTTAATGAGAAAATAATATAGTCCGTTATAACTTTACTAAAGAAACAATATAATTGTGAAAGGAAAATATGCAAAAAGAAAATATTTTGGAAGATGTAAGAAAATTATATAAAATGTGGAAATCGGGAGAACTTGGTGGCGAATTTATGCCCGAAGATAGTAATCCTCATTTTGAAAAATCTTCTAAAGAAAATTACACTTACTTTACTTTGCCAATGGCTTTAAACTACCAAAGAAATTCATATAAACTTTGGGAAAGTGCTTTGGCTACTTACAAAGATAAAAATACAAGTTTTGTTTTAGATGTAGGTGAAGTATTGAAGCACAATGAAGATGAAGTTAAATTAGCATTAACAAAATATAAGATTGCATTACAACAAAATAAACAAACTGAAATTTGGATAAAACTTTGCAAGACAATTAAAGAACAATTCGATGGAGATATAAGAAATTTATTTAAAAATTGCGATTACGATGTAAACAAAATTAGAAACTACATTCAATCTGAACACAAAAAAGATTTTCCATATTTAAGTGGAAACAAAATTTGTAATTACTGGTTATATGTATTGTATCAATACACCGATATAAAATTCAAAAATCTTAAAGATTTAACTGTAGCACCAGATACGCATGTTATTCAAGCAACCAAAAAATTAGGACTAATAACCGACGAAGAATATAATAAATCCGATGTTCAACTAATAGTAAATAACCGCTGGAACAAATTGCTTGAAGGTACAGAATTTTGTCCAATAGATATACACACTCCACTATGGCTTTGGAGCAGAAACGGATTTAAAAATATAAAGATTACAAATTAAACTAATAAAACATAGATAAAAAATATTGACTAATTAAAGCGTTTAGACGAAATCAAGGAGTAAAACATGGTTGAAAAGAGAGTTGCACTTGTAACTGGTGCAAAGAAAGGCATTGGTCTTGCCGTATCAAAAAAATTGCTAAATAGTGGCTACACCGTTGTTATGGCAGATTGCGAAGAAATTTCAAAAGATTATATTAAGAAAGAAGTTGGAACGAAAGAGAAGCCAACAGTTTTGAATGCAGACATTACAAAAGAACAAGATATGCTGGCTTTAAAAGAGTTTATCATTAAAACTTATGGAAAACTAGACTGTCTTGTGTGTAATGCTGGCATAATCCCTACCCCTTGTGGCATTGAAGATATTACAGACGAAAATATAGACAAAACAATCAATGTCAATTTAAAAGGCACATTTAGATGTTTGAGAATATTTGGAAAACTCATAAAAGAAACATCGAAAAGCGGAAGCATTGTAAATTTAACATCTGTTGATGGAATAATTGGCGAACCATTTGCTGTTATTTATTCGGCAACTAAGGCCGGAATTATATCTTTGACAAAATCTTTCGCTAGACACTATGGCGAGAGCGTTCGAGTAAACGCAGTTGCTCCGGGTTTGATAGATACCCCACTAACCGAAAGTCTTGGCAATGACCCAAGTTGGACAACAGACTATTCAATTATCAAAAGAGTTGGCAAACCAAATGAAGTTGCAAATGCAGTTGAATTTTTACTAAGTGACAAATCTACATTTATAACTGGACAAGTCTTGGTCGTAGATGGTGGATTTACATTAAAATAAAAAACTAAGGAAATGAACATGGAAAATTACAAATATGTTGTTTTAGATAAAAATAGCATAAATGACGAATTTATCAATCAAATGTATGAAGTTGAAAAAAATTCTGGTGGAGAACCTTATACTTATGACGGGTTTATGCAAATTTTAATGCATGATACTAATTTAACATCTGTTTGTTTTGATGGCAAAGAAGCAGTTGGCATAATAACTGCAAATTTACAATCAAAAAAGTTTGGAGGCTGTGTTTATATAATAAATCTTTCAGTCAAGAAAAATTATCATCGAAAAGGAATTGCATCACATCTTATTAATACGATGTTAAATTATATAAAAAATACTCCTAATAATACATCATGCAAAATAGCATTGGAAGTAGACAAAAATAATTTGCCAGCATACAATTTATACAAAAAATTAGGTTTTCAACTGGACGAAAATTATTTTGACGATGAGCAATACGGCATGATTATAGATGTTAACAAATTACATTAAACGAGAAAAAAATCAAATAATAAAAAAAAGAATTAGGAGTAACACTATGGCAATAGAAGTTGAAGCGGGGTTCAAAGTAAGAGAAAGCAAAGAAGAAGCAGAGAAAATTTTGCTAGATAATGGCTTTGTAAATACTTTTAAGACTGCACACACAAGAGATGTGTATTTCGGCAAAGATGTGAAGACTGACGGCAAAAGCGAAGAAGAAATCAAACGCAGCATGGTTAGACTTCGTGGGTTTGAAACTTTTGAGAATTTGCAACTACTAGGAGATGAATATCCCGAAGGCAAATACAAGGCAGATTTCAAAACAGCACTAGATATTTGCAACAAACTGCTAGCAAACGACTTTGAAGTGATTATTGACACTGAAAAGACCGACTGGGTTTACAAAAAAGGCAGATGTTGGCACCAATTACAAGAAATAAAAGATATTGGACTTGTGGACTATGTTTACAACGAAGAAATCTTTGGACTAGGCTACTCTGAGCAACAACAGTTTGACCTACTCCACACACAAATGACCGACCTTGGTTTCCACCTAGAATACGACCTTGGCATAGACAAACTTCGCACATTGCTTACTGGTCAAATGCAATTTTCCACCAACCAAATCGGCAAGTATAATTATCAGGAGAAATAAACAAATCTATATCATATTCACGGCGGGCGTCTGTAGTTCAACTGGATAGAGCGCAAGTTTCCGAAATTTGAGGTCGTTGGTTCAAGTCCAACCAGACGCACCAATTTTATCTTTTTAATTAATTATTTTATAGTATTTATTTAGTTTATTTTGTTAATTGTATTATATTTATTCTAATAAAATTAATTTCATCTTTGTAACTTAAAAATTGTAGTTTTCGATTAATTTAATTACCCTATGCGATTTACTATATTTAATTTATAATATTTGTTTTATTATTTGTTATTTAAAAAAATTTTTATTAATTAATGGTTAAGAAATAATGGTTAAAAAAAGTCATTCTGTGTTGATTACAATAGAATGTCTTTTTTTATTTATTAAATTTTTTTTGTACAAAATCTACAATTTGACTTGGGGCATATGCAAAGTTTTCAGTAATTCCACAAGCAAAAAAATAAAGGTTACGCTATAAAAAAGCCTTGTGATAAAATTTATACACAAGGCTTAATATATTTACAACTAACACATATTTTTATAAAAAATTTAAGGCTTAATATGTGATAGCACAAAGGGAAAGGCATAGATTAAATATATATAATTTGGGAAAGGAAATAACGAATAGTAATATTTAATCTATACACTTCATACTATTCAATATTTATTATAATTGTGATAAATTTAGTCTTTCTCCAAAATATTTGTTACAAGAGGTTTTAAATATTCTGGCTTTGCTTTGCCATTTGTCATCTTCATAATTTGACCTATACAGAAGTTCATTACATTATCTTTATTCTGCTTATAATCTTCTTTGAGGCTAATATTGCTTCTTAGCAATTCATTTACGAAGTTTTCTATATCTATTTTATTTACATCACCCAGCATATCCAGTTCAATTAGTAACTTCTTGACAGTTTTGCCAGTCTTGATGACTTCATCTACTAACATTTTGCCATTAACTCTAGTTATTTCTCCACTACATACAAGGTCAATAATCTGAGACAACTCTCCTGCTGGAAGCATTGTAAAAAGGGTATCTTCATCATAATCCTTAAGCAATTTCAAGATGTCTGTTAATATCCAATTAATAACTTCTTTGGGATTATTAATTTCATTATTAATAGTATCGAAATAATTTGTTAATCCTTTGTTTGTAAGAATTTCTATTTGATTATCTTCAAGACCTAATCTTCTATATTTAGCAAAAATATCTGTAATAGATATAGGCAATCTCTTAGTAAGTCTAGAGATATCTTTATTTGTAATTTCGATTGGCAATATTGATGGTTCTGCAAAATATCTATAATCATTCTCGCTTTCTTTCTCTCTTAGAATATAGGTCTCTTTCAAGTCTTCATTCCAGCCTCTAGTTTCTCTTTTGACCAACTCTCCATTTTCTATTAGAGATATTTGCCTATTCTTCTCATAGTCTATAACCCCCGCAATAGTTTTGAAAGAATTAATATTTTTCAATTCAACCCTTGTTCCAAATTCTTCTGTCTCATGCTCTTTCACAGAAATATTGACATCCATTCTAAAGCCACCCTCTTCCATTTTGCAATTAGCAACACCAGTATGTATAAGAGTTTGTTTAAGAATTCCCAAGAATTCAATAACTTCTTCTGAACTTGTAAAGTCTGGTTCTGTAACCATCTCTATTAGTGGAACACCACATCTATTGAAGTCTACCAAAGTACAATTCATTTGGTCACTATGAATAAGTTTGCCAGCATCTTCTTCCATATGAATTCTATTAAATCTTATATACTTACCACTACCCAATGTTATACCACCGCCAATACATATTGGATTATCTAATTGGCTAATCTGATAAGACTTGGATAAATCTGGATAGAAATAATTTTTCCTCTCAAAAACTGCTAGATTATTTATAGTACTACCTAGAGTAAGTCCCGCCATTACTGTATACTCAACCGCTTTCTTATTAACAATAGGCAAAGCACCCGGATAACCTAAACAAACAGGACACACTTGAGTATTAGGAAGCCCACCAAACTCAGTAGAACAAGAACAGAATGCTTTACTCTTAGTATTTAGTTCGGCATGAATTTCAAGACCTATTATTACATCATACTCTCTCATAATTCACCCCTCTTCTCCATAATCCAATTAGCAAAATTAAAGACTTCTTTCTCATTAAAGTGAGATGATACAACTTGCAATCCAATAGGCAATCCATTATCTCCCGTACCTACCGGGACACTCATTGCTGGCACTCCAACAATATTGGCAGTAACAGTAAACATATCTTCTATATACATACTTACCGGGTCGCTAATCTTAGAACCTATCTCAAAGGCTTCTCCAAAGGTTGTAGGCATTAGGATAATATCGCAAGTCTCGAAAATTTTCATAAATTCTTTTTTGATTTTATTTGCCACATTTTTGGCTTTAATATAATAATCTGAATACTGTTCACTAGACAAAACAAAGTTCCCAAGTATTATTCTTCTTTTCACTTCTCTACCAAGCAAATTCGACCTAGTAAGCGTATACAAATCTTTGATATTATCTGCTTGTCCATACACACTTGTATATTTAATACCGTCAAATCTACCCATATTAGACGATGCTTCGGCAGGTGCAATTGTATAATATGCAGGCAATACTTTCTCATAACTTGGAATACTCTTATGAACTACTTGCATTCCATATTTTTTGCATAGAGAGAGAATATTATCATAAATATATTTATACGGCGTTTTGTCAATAAGTGCTTGTACTTCGTCAATAACTGCTATTTTCTTGCCATTAAGATTATCTTTAATACACTCAAGATAATTATCTACTTTTACATTTGATGAGGTATTATCTTTATTATCTTTACCAGCAACCACACTCAAAATATATGCACTATCTGACACATTCTTTGTAAATAATCCAACAGTATCTAGAGTATCTGCAAAAGCACAAAGACCATATCTACTTATTCTACCATTCGTAACTTTTAGACCACACACACCATTATATGAAGCGGGTTGTCTAATACTGCCCCCGGTATCACTTCCCAATGCAAAAGCACACATATCTAGTGCCACCGCTACCGCACTGCCACCACTGCTTCCACCCGATACTCTTGTATCGTCATAAGCATTTCTACACGTTCCAAACGCCGAATTCTCACAACTACCACCCATTGCAAATTCGTCCATATTTGTTCTGCCAAGTATCACAACACCAGCATCTAGTAGCCTATCTATAATTGTTGCATTGAATGGAGCAACGAAGTGTTCCATTAGTTTAGAACCATTACTAGATATCTTGCCCTTGTAGAGAATATTGTCTTTTATTAAAATTGGCACACCAACAAGACTAGGCAAATCCCCGCCTTTAGCAATTAACCTATCGCAATCATCTGCTCTATCTAGGCAATCATAAAAAACTTCTAGCACCGCATTTTTACCCTTGAATTCATCTATCTTACTTAGATAATATTCAGTAAGTTCTCTACAAGTAATCTCTTTATTTTTTAGCATTGATACAATTTGCAAAACATTCAAATTCTCTAATTTCATCATTAGTCCACCACCTTAGGAACAATGAAATATCCATTGCTTGAGCGTGGTGCATTTAAGAATACCTCGCTCTCACTCATACCATCACATACTTCATCTTCCCTTAAGTCACCTAGTTTCTGAGTATTCAGGAACGACTGTTCGTCTTCCACCTCGCCCAATTTATCTAGCATACCCTTAATGGAATTAACTTCTGAGATTAGTGTTATTTTGTCTTCATCACCAAATTCTAGTGCCGACATTTTGCATAATTTATCTATCTCACTACTATCTATTCTACTATTCATCTTTTCCCTTCTTCATTTATTATAATACACTTATATTTTTAAGTTGTGCCAAAAACATAACTTACTTGCAAAAAAGTAAAATGTTTTTACACTTGAATACTCAATTTATTATAACAAATTTACTAAAAAAGGCGAATTAATTTAGAGTAGTTTTATAGAGTAATGAAATTGTTTGAACCACTACATCTATTACAACTATTAGGATAACAAGTACCGTAATTACACAAATTCTCTACCGCCCTGCTATTATTTAGTACCAATAAAAGAAGTAATAAGAAATTAGTATTGCTAGCATATTCCACTTCTCCATTCTCATCTGTTGGCGAAGATAATATAGACAATAATAAAATTAATAACACATCATTACTAAAATTCATACTTTCCCCCATAAAATTATCTTTTTAGTTAATATGCTACAAAATATTATTTTGTTAACTTTTAGCAAATTTAATATTTAATGCTAAGATATTTATATATGATACAAAGCACCCAAATCATTAGTGCTAATAATTTTAGATACAATAAATTATCAAATAAAAATAATTAAAAAATTTAGAATTATTTAAGGAGAGAATATGAATAAGCCTGAATTATTACATCTAAACAAAGAAACCGAATTTACAATCAAAGAGAATATGCCTTGCGATAGCATTGTAAATAATCTATCTAATTTCTATAGTATTTTCTCCGATTGTACCAGGCTCAAAATTCTTATATCACTATTACTTGGCGAAATGTGCGTAAATGATTTAGCCAATATATTAAATATAAACCAAACAACAATTAGTCATCAATTGAAAATTTTAAAGACAAGCGGAGCCGTATCTGCCACCAGAAAAAATAAATATGTATTTTATAAAGCGACAAACAAATTTATCAATAACATTATGATTAACGGAGTAGATTTCTATTTGAACAAAAAAAGTGTATAAATTCTATACACTTTTTTATTTTCCTTATTTACTTGGATACAACTCAATCATTGCACCCATACCATTAAACATATAAATATTTACATACTTACCATCTGCATGAGAAACAAATGTATCTACTAAAGAAAGCAATTTATCTAATTTTAACTCATCAGTATTATCACTCTCACTATTTGTAATTAATCCATAATTAACAGAATACAAATAAACATTAGATATTGCACCCGCTTCTTTTAGCGCTGTTAATTTTTCTTTTAGTATTAATTTCATTTGCTCAATATCTTTTGTTTGGAAACTTGCAGTCTCTTCTTTATTTTCTGTGCCACCATTAGCAATTGTATTAATGATTGTATATAGAGTAACAGGTTTTACAAATGACGCGTCTTTGTTATTTGCAACATTAGCATTAATGTACCCGCCACTCTTATTGCTCTCAAAATATAAACTTCCACCAGTCAATACTTGCTCGCCATTTTCGTTAGTTGTAAAGTTTAAATCTTTAAGATATGCTTTACTAGGAAGAGAACCATCTTCATCACTCTTAGTAAAGTCTAAACCATATGTTGTATTACTTCTCTCTGCTCCATTTATTCCATAGTAAGCATTGTAATCTTCTATACTATCAAACATTCTTACATAGCCTTTGATTTTCTCAGCAGTCAATCCTTGTGCACTTCCACTCTTCATAGCAACCATCAAATTTATTCTGCCTACTGTATTGCCCGCATCGTCTTTGTAAGTATTATTGATAATTGTCTTATTATTTTGAGGTAGGCCATTTGCCACAAACGAAGAGTTTTCTGTCGATGGACTAAATCCTGAGAATAATTGGTCAGCAGTCATTAATTGCATAACTATATCACTAGCACCATATGTTACAAACCAAGGCTCTTTGCCGGATACAACAGATTCAACCTTTGTATTTATACAATCTATATTACTAGGATATCCACCATTATCACTCTTAGGCGATACATGGTCTACAATAAATGCAGGACCACCAGCACCAATATATTCACTATTTACAATCTTCAAACTCTTGCAACCCCAAGAATATAATAATGTCTGATAAGAATTATAAGCCTTGCAACTATCTATTACATTGTAACCTTCATTAGTTCCAATATAATCATCTTGAATAAAGAAATTGGTTATATAGAAATTACGGAAAATATTGTTCTTTGCTAAATAATTAGTTTTGGTAACTTTGCACCCAATAAGCGAACCAGAATTTTCAGGGGTTGCATTTCTCTCTCCATTACCATAGAAATATACATTCTTATGATTTAATTGTGATGGAAGCAAATTATCTTTATTGCCATCGGTCACTTCTGAAATATTCTCATTATAAAATAGTGAGAAATGTGAAGTCATATACTCACCTTTCTCTACATTCACACCTTTCTTATCATTACCACCATCATCACTTTCAATAACCATTTTTGGGAATTTACTTAAGTCAATTTTGAAGTAATTACCAAACAAATTGAATGTCTCTCCGCTTTGCAACTTTCTATGATAAATACCCGTCATTGCATAATCTATTGGAGTACCCTCAATAGTCTGGTCTGTTAATGCTTTTACAGATGAATAGTTAGGGTGAGATGTCGTCCAAAACATATCACTTCTAACATCATCTTTGGTTACCAAAATATCGTTTTGCAGTATTACCGCATTTACCTTTGCATTTGTTGGCCTTATGTTATCATAAGATGAGTATGTATTGTCATAAACTGACAAGTCTCTGGCATTATACACATTGTATCCGTCAACAACTTTAAGTATAGCATTAAAAGATGTAGGGTTGTTTTCATACAATTCATTTCTATTTACAGCACTTACTTCTACCTTAAATTCTTTGCCAATAGCATTCTCTGTAAAATCTAGCAATGTATTCTCTGTATCAATTGATACATAATTAGATAGTTCTTCATCAGGTATTAATTGCTCGCCTGCTTCTGTTTTTAATTTAACAATTATATTAGTTCTAACTTTGGTTAATCCCGTTTGCAATTGACCATTGCCATCAATACCAGTTGCGAAAATTCTAAAGTCAAAAGCATTATCATCGCCTACATACAGAGGTTCGTTCTTATACAAAAATTCTTCCGTCTTCTCTTCTTGACTACTTCTCTTCTCATTAAATTCATTAATAAGTTCGCTCTCAAGAGATGTAATAGAATTAACATCTGCCTCTGTTGGAACAACTTTGATACTTACTTCAAAAGTGTAATTTTCATAAGTAACAGTTAATTTCTTAGTACCAATTTCCGAACTATCAAATGCTCCAAAAGTCAAATCTTCGGCACTAACTTCAATTACTGTATTATCAGAATATGTATATACAGCAATGGCCTTGCTAGTATCCAATTCTTCTCCTTTGATAATTGTTGTTTCCAATGTGCCAGTCTTTATGTAGCCTTTCTCAATCTTTGGCTTACAAGCCGATAGAATGATTATTGAAGTCAGCATCATTACAACCGCCACAAATACTCTTAAATACTTCTTCATAAATTTATCCTCTTTATTTATTATATCACAATACAATTTTTTTATTTATTCAATACTCATTGAAAAACGCATCTACTTCAATTTATAATCTCAATACACCTCCTATTTTTTAGTAAGCCCATATAACAACTTCGGTATACAATTTACTTCCGTCAGTTGCCATTATTTTAACTTTGAGAACTACTAGTCCTTTGATGAGTACCAATCCTAAATCTCTACCATCTTCGCCTTTGACAAATTCAACGCTATTATTCTCGGTGTACACATATTTAACTTTCTTATTAGTTGCATTATCTGGAAGAACCCTATGTATTAATTGCACCATTGTTCCCTTCAATGTTTCAGCATTGCCGGGTGTAGTGTATTTAACCTTAATTACTTTCAAGTCTCCCGAATAATATACTTCATTATTACTATCTGTTTCATTCAAACATTCTATCTTCGTTACAGGAATAATTTCATTGTATACAACTGCTTTCATTCCAAATAGCGAGATAATTACTATTGATGCAATATATATTATTGCTATTACTACAAGTATTGATTTCTTCATTATACTCTCTCCTTATAATAAACATTAACTTTATTTACAAAGAGATAAATTCTATAAGCAATATAAATTATTGATATAGCAAATACTTTGTACCAAACTGTATACATATTCTCCGATATGAAAAAGTAAGTTACAAATGCAATTAGTGTAGATAGTATAAATGCCACTACAACAGACTTTATATCATTAGGGTTATTAAGATTAATACCTTCTGTTTGATATCTCTCTGTTTGTGGGTTCATTACATCTAATTCTACACTATATAACATATGCCCTGTATAGATACAAAGTAGAGTTAGATAGATAATGACAGTCTTAATAATGCCTATTTTGAGAAAACTAGTAAATATAACAACTGTAATTAACAAAGACACCGATACGCACACAAAATTTAGAATTAACTTAGACAGAATAGATTTGATATATGATTTTGGGTGCGTTTTGATAAGATAACTAGCCCCACCCTCTTCGCTAATAATATGTGCCAAATTAGTACTTGTAGATAGCACGATTAGAAGTATCATAAGGATATTGAAAGCAATAGACATATTCGTTCCAGTTAGCCTAGTATCCATTGCTAAGTAAATTTTATTTAGCAAAAATATAGCGAGTGGCAAACCTATTAGAATTGTTATAAGTGAATAGAATTTCTCGGGTGTACGATAAGTAATCATTATATCTTTTTTGATATTAGATTTTAGTGCAGATGTTTGTTTATTTCTAAATGTTTTATTAATAGTCTTCTTTCTAAATTCAAATGGAGTACTTGCCATATGGAAATATAAAGGCCTTACAATTAAGAATGTAAGAGCAAATATAATAGCAACTGCAAGCATAACTATCCCCAAATTAATAAATTGTTCTTTACCAAAGAAGTGATTAGATATCCCATAACGAGTACCGGCAATTGCAATTGTAAGAATATAGAATGGCATAAATATTTGATTGAATTTGGTCAAGAATTTTTGTACTTCCCAGAATGTCGTACCCCATGTACCTATCAAATCAAAATTCTCTGGAATAGCATTAATAAGCAGAATAAGAAGAATACTAATTCCCGCAATCATTAGCGCCACTACTATATATTCAATAATCTTATATGACTTGATAAAATTTTCTATAAATAACATTGGAATAGATAGTAATGCTCCAATTGATACACAAGTACAAGTAATAATAAAGATTGCGATAGGCAACCACAAATAAAAGTAAAATGGCATTTTATTAATTATTCCCAATGACAAAAGTAGAGGCAAAACAAAGTATAAATTTCTTAGATATTCATATATTCCAAATACTATTATTTTAGATAAAAATACTTGGGTTCTTTTGACTGGCATTGTAAGTAATACAAAGTTATCTCTAGAAAAGTACAAAGTCTTAACAAGTCCAAAAGTACACACAATAATTGAAAGCATTATAATAAAAGTAAATATTACTGCAAAGAAATTTTCTGGAATTCCAGGTAGTAATGATACAAGCCTAAGGTATCCAACAATATATAGTCCAAAATAAATAACTGCTGTAATGAGCGCAAACTTCAATAGAGTTAGTATAACTTTAAAGATTGTTTGCTTTCTACTTTTCAAAAATGAGAAATCTATTTTTTCTTTCAATTGCATCAAACTCAGCGTCTTTAATCCCTTCATTTTCCCTCCTTTTTTATTTCTATTTATATTCTTTTACTTACTTTCCGCCTTCTTCAATTTCTCTTCTTTGAATGAACTTGGCATAACTCGTGTAGAAGTAACCTTCAAATAATACTCTTCTAGTGAGCAATCTTTCTCAATATCTTTGACATACTGAGTTGTAAGTATTTTGCCTTTCTTAATGATGGCAATTCTATCGCAAAGTTGTTCTACTATATCTATTAAGTGGCTACTAAAAAATACAATATTACCTTTCTTTGCGTGTTCTTTCATACATACTTTAACTTGATAAATACTACTAGGGTCTAGACCTGTTAATGGTTCATCTAATATCCAGACCCTAGGATTATGGACAAGTGCCGACATAATAGCAATTTTTTGCTTCATGCCATGACTATATGTCTTAATTTGATTATCAAAAGATGATGTTAATTCAAATAACTCTACATATTTATTAATTGCCTTCTCTCTATCTTCTGTACTTACATCATACAAATCGGCAATGTAATTAATATACTCTCTACCAGTTAATTTCTCATACAGAGCATAGTGGTCGGGAACAAAGCCAATATTTTTCTTTGCCATAACCGATTGTTTATCTACATCATACCCACATACCTCTATGCTTCCGCTTGTGATTGGCTGAATACCAACAATACTTTTAATAATAGTACTCTTGCCCGCACCATTATGACCAAGAAAGCCAAATATTTCTCCGCCATTAATTTCAAGACTTGCATCTTTGACAGCATAGACATCACTTTTGCCATATCGTTTGCTAAAGTTATTTAAGATTAGTTTGTTTTTATTTTCTTTGTGCATAGGCTCAAATTCTCCTCTTCCATTTAAAGATATATCTAATGCTAATCTATCTAATCTGATTTGTTCTTTCCTTCTGTTTATATCTTTGAGAGTATCTACAAATGTATAAGCCCCCTCGTATACAAACCAAACACCCGCTCCAAGTGCCACATATACAAGGAAGAATAACAACTGATAAATCGGATAGAATGTAAAACTCAAGTTTTTGATGTAGAATTGCCACTTGTAATTTCTTAGATTTTCTGCCCAATCGCCCAGTTTCTCGGCAATAAAATCACTATTTACAAAGAAGTAATCTACACTACCATAATTACTAAACCATGCATTCAAAATAAGAACTAAGGCAAAGTATATAGCAAAACCTACCATTGAATAAATAAACTCTTTAAGTTTGGGTCTAGCATATACACCTAGTGCAACCATCAAAATTGGCATGAAAAATGCAATATAGTGATTGATATAGAAAAGAACTAATCCCGAACTAAATAGATTGGAATTTGCACTATAATTAGGGATAAACATTGCAAGCAACGCCCCCAAAACATTAATAAAATAAGTAAAATAGAATAATTTATTCCACTTAAATATTAGACAAAGAACAACTATGTACATTGCTGTATTACACAAATGGAATGGCCAATGCGTAATATCTACAAAATCTGGGAATTTATAATTATTGCTAAATGACATAAGCGTGCCAAGACTTATAAATAACAGTGCCACCCTTTTGAACTCTTCGTCTTTATTCTTAAGTACAAAATATAAAAATACAGGAAGAATAAATCCAATGTATAGAATAACTCTATGCATAAGATTAAAATTCTTCAAACTCCCGCCATAATTTACATATCCAAATAACCCTTTGAGCATATATGGTGGCATAGTTGCCAAAATGATAAACGGCAAGCACCAAAGCATTTTGGCAGAAGATTTATCTATTTTGAAATAATTATTGTTCTCAAATATCATATAACCTATAGCCAATGCCAAGCCAAATTCTACACACATAAATACTAATCGAATAGAAAAATATTCAAATGCACTACCGCCAAGTATTCCCCTTGCCACAATATAAAAGCACGCAACACCTATAAAATATACTGGGAACGCAAAAAATCTAACCAAGACATCTTTGTTCTTGATTGCAAAAAAAGGATACAAAACTATAATTAATCCCGCTCCAAAAATTAACCAATTAATAATTAGTGCAACTAAATTAAATATTTTGTTATCCGTAAAATTACTTATTAACCCAAAACAATCGGCAATACTATCTGATTGCCACATGAAACGCAAGAAAAATACAACTGCAAGAATTATAGTTAAAACTTGCAAAAAAACAGTTGTATTTTTCTTATATTTCTTAAATAAATAATAACTAAGAATAAGCCCAAAGACCAATCCTAGTATTATAAAATAACTCCAAAAAATCATAAATTGCTCGAAAACTTTATTTAATTTGAACCCTTGAAAATATAACAACTCACCCAATTTTCAAGGTTTTTATATAATATATTTTTAGCAAAATATTTATCATTATGTAATTTAACAAGTAAGTACTTGTATAATATTTAAACCTTTTTATTGCTACAATTATTAGATTAATTTCTAATAATTAAATTAAAATAACTCAAGTTACACATTTTAATTTGCATTCTAACTCATAAGCAAACTAAAATTTTTGTATGCAAAAAAAGTTATGGCATTTTATGCAATAATTACTAACTCACAAAATGTAATTTACATGCAAAAAACACACCATAACTATTATGGTTATCTTAAAATAGCAATCTCATTGTTTGTAGATACTTAAGATTATTACTTGCAACAAAATTAACAACATTGTATTCCGGAGAATACACATCACTGGACTCGTAACACACTGGCTCGAAACTATAAGCAAATAAAATACCTTTGTTGTAAGTAATACACACGATATGTGTGATTAAGAATATAACTGCACAAATTGATGGAGAATTAACTATCATTTTGAATGGAAGCAATATTCTATAAAGCAAACTTTCAAATGATGTATCTAGAGGTATTCTATCTAAAAAGTCTTTGAAAATATAAATTGCTTCTTTACTAAAGAAAAATAGAAAAAGACTTCCTACTGCAATCAATTGCAATAGCAAGATAGTAATCTTATTTAGTCTCTTCTTCTGGAAAATGTTCATACACATTCACCTAGTAATTTATTTTAGTAAAGAATGTTTTACTCTTAATTTAATTATATAAAAAAATAAACATTTAAGTCAACAAAATGAACTTAAATATTTATTTTCACATCTTTTTTAGACATTTTTATATTAAATTGCAAAGTAAATGCTATATAACATTAATCATTTGATTTGACCAATCCTAATTTGGCATATACTTTCTTCATAGTTTCTCTAGCCTTCAATTCTGCTTTCTTTCTGCCCTTAGCAAATATTTCATCTAGATATTCTTTGTTTGCCAGATAACTATAATATTTCTCTTGAAGAGGCTTAAGAGTGTCTATTATTGCTCCTGCAACTTCTGTTTTTAATGTGCCATAGTTAGCATTTTCAAATATTTTCTCTGCTTCCTTTACATTAATATTTTTAAGGCAAGCATAGATTGTAAGCAAATTGCTAACACCCGGTTTATTCTCTACATCATATCTTACCTGGTTATCACTATCCGTTACTGCTCTTTTGACTTTCTTAAGTATTTCTTCCTCTGTATCTTCTATAAAGATTGTGCCAGTATCTCCCCTTTCTGATTTGCTCATCTTCTTAGTAGGGTCACTAAGCCCACAAATTTTATAGCCTTCACTTCTAATTAACACATCGGGAATTTTGAAAGTATCGCCCATCTTGTGATTAAATCTAATTGCAATATTTCTACACAATTCTACGTGTTGTTTCTGGTCAATACCAACAGGGACAATATCTGTATCGTATAGAAGAATATCTCCTGCCATTAGTATTGGATAATTAAGAAGTCCCATATTTATTTCTTTGGATTTGGCTTGATGGTCTTTGAATTGCGTCATTCTAGTAGCCTCGCCAAGCATTGTGAAATTGGATAGAACCCAATTAAGTTCGGAATGCTCTTTTACTTGGCTTTGAAGATATAATGTACATTTATCTGGGTCTATTCCCAAAGATAAATATAATGCCAATAGTTTGTAAGTATTTTCTCTCAAAATTTCTGGCTCGGGATTGATAGTAAGTGCATGCAAATCTGCAATACAAATATATGCATTGTAGTCTTCTGTCATTTTCTTTAGTGATTGAGCCACACCAATAAACCCGCCTAGTGTTAAAATTCCAGTAGGTTTAATGGCTGTATAAATTGTTTTTTTCTCCATAATATCCTTCTTTTACATTGTTTGATTACAATGTTATTCTTTCTAATTTCTCTTTTTGTTCAGCAATAGAAAGATTAGAAATCAAATCATCAAGGTCGCCATTTAAGAAGCCTTCTAGATTGTATGAAGTGTAATTAATTCTATGATCGGTTAGTCTACTCTGAGGATAGTTATATGTTCTAATTCTCTCACTTCTATCCCCTGTTCCTACTTGATTTTTCCTATTTCTGGCATATTCTTCGTCTACTTGCATTTGATAGTAGTCATATAATTTGCTCTTTAAGACAGACATTGCTTTCTCTCTATTCTTAAGTTGTGACCTCTCATCTTGACAAGCAACAACTATGCCTGTAGGAATGTGTGTAATTCTAACTGCACTATCGGTTGTATTAACATGCTGACCGCCAGCACCACCCGATCTATACACATCTATTTCCAAATCTTTCTCGTTAATTTCTACATCGACTTCTTGGTGCTCTGGAAGAACAGCAACTGTTGCTGTACTAGTATGAATTCTTCCTGAACTCTCGGTTTCTGGCACTCTCTGTACTCTATGAACTCCACTTTCGTACTTGAATTTACTATAAGCACCTTTGCCCGAAATTCTAAGGTTTGCTTCCTTTACTCCACCAAGTTCTGTCTCACTCTGGGATAAAATCTCAACTCGCCATCGTTTGCTTTCGGCATACATTGAGTACATTCTAAGTAGTACTCCGCCAAATAGGCTGGCTTCTTCGCCACCTGCTCCCGCTCTAATCTCAAGTATTACATTTAGTTCGTCATTATCGTCCTTTGGCAGAAGCAATATCTTGATATGTTCGTCTAATGCTTCTGTCTTCTTCTTGCACTCTTCAAGTTCAGCATTCAACATCGAACGCATTTCGTTATCTGTCTCTACTTCTAGTAATTCTTCATCTGATTTGATAGTACTAAGAACAGACGCATAATCATCATAAGCCTGGCTAATAGGCTCAAGTTCACTATATTCTTTGCATAGTTCGGTATACTTCTTACTATCGGCAATTACTTCTGGGCGAAGCATCTCTTTCTCTATCTCTAAGAATTTCTCTTTCAAAAATCTAATTTTATTTAGCATGTTTATCTCTCTTTCTTGCAATTATAAATCTATCTATGCCAGCCAAATCTTTGATAACCTCGATATTATCAAAATTCTTCTCTAGCAATTTAACAATCTTTTCACTCTGATTTATTCCAATTTCCAAATAAATTCTACCCGCATCATTTAGGTATTTATGTCCAACTTTGGCAATTGTTCTATAGAAATTCAAGCCGTCTTTGCCACCATCAAGTGCGATAGCGGGGTCGAAGTCTCTAACTTCTATTTCTAATTTATTAAGGTCTTGAGAACATATATAAGGTGGATTACACACGATGATATCAAACTTCCATTTGATACTATCAAACATATCGGATAATACAAAATTAGGATTAATAGGTGGCAAGCCTCTCTCTTCTCTTATCTTATTATTAAGGTCATTATTGCTACTAGCAACGCTTAGTGCCAATTTGTCTATATCGCTAAGTGTTACATTAGCACCCGTAGAATTAGCAACAGCCAAACCTACACAACCACTGCCTGTACACAAGTCTAATACTGTGATGGGACTAAATGGCAAATTAAGTCTAACATTACTATACATATTCTTGATATCAATAACTACTCTATCTACCAAGAATTCTGTCTCGTATCTTGGAGTAAGGACATTTTTATTAAAAGGAATTTTAATATCATAGAAATACTTGAAGCCAATAATCTTATCTAGTGGAACATGTCTACTTCTTTCTTTGATTAATTTCAAATAATTATTAGCGTCATCTTCGCTAATATTGTCTTTCAAGAAAAGTTCGCCATCTTTACACTTCAAAACAAAACTAAGTAGTCTTCTACTACTCTCTTCGTAGTCGGGAATGCCCGCATCTTTCAATTGTGTCTCTGCAAACTTAATAAGGTCTGTTCTCTTCATAAGTATCTCCAATAATAAACTTATCTAATACTCTAGTGAAAGTCACTTAAGTAATACAAGTATTATATCAAAAAAAGAATTATAAAAAAAATAATTTATTATAATTTTCAATACAATTATTACTATTTTACAAAAAAAATGAGCAAGATACAAGCCTTGCTTCACTTTTACTAATTAATCTAAATTGTGTTTCTTCTTAAATTTCTCTACTCTTCCAGCAGTGTCTACAAGTTTTTGCTTACCAGAATAGAATGGGTGACATTTATCACACACATCAATTCTTATTGTATCGCCTTTGATAGTAGACTTTGTTTTGAACTTAGAGCCACAAACACAAACAACTTCCACTTCGTGATAATCTGGATGTATGTCTTGTTTCATAAGTATTCACCTCTCATATTATAAAAAATCCGATTTATTGAAGTTATCTTTCCCTAGTTTCCAGGATTAAACTTCGCTATTTTGAGATTTCAATCAAAGTAAAAAAATACACTTGAGTGTTCATCTACAAGGCTTTAAAATCTAAATCAAATTTTAATTCCTTGTAGATTATACAACATACACCTACTCAAAGTCAAGACTTTTAGTAATTTATTTATAATATTTCCTCATTTTCTCCGCCAAATCGCCCGCCCCAAGTATTAATACACAATCAAAATTATTAGATAAAATTAAGTTATCTATTCTACTTCTTAGCACATCAATATCTTCTACATACTCTAGCAATTTTGTACTGCCTTTATATAAATTTCTATCCATTATATTATCAAATAAATCTATCGCTCTACCGCCTACAATTTCCTTTTCTCGTGCTGGATATGTTTTATATAACAATAGATTTCTCTCTTGCAAGACATTAACAAAGTCGCTAATGAGTGTTATTGTTCTAGAATATGTATGCGGTTGAAAAATATACAATATATTACTATATACTTCTTCAATGCCCTTAATACTATTTGCAATCTCTGTTGGGTGATGAGCATAGTCAATTATTATAGGAGTATTATTTGTTAGTCCAATTCTCTCATATCTTCTCTTAACACCAGCATATTTATCTAGACCTGCCTTTATTACTTCTCTATCTACACCTAATTTATAACAAACAGCAATTGCACATAGTGCATTTATAACATTATGATGTCCTATCATATTCAAGCGGAAAGTATAGAAATAACTATCATGGAAGTACACATCGAATGTATACCCATTATTTTCAAAGACTTCTCTAGATATTCTAAAGTCTTTGCCTATAACATACTCTTTACTAGATTTAACTTCAACAGTATCATTTCTAATTAAGAATTTGGATTTTTTATTTAATCGCACAAAAGCACGAGTTATATCTTTGATATCTTTGTAATAGTCCAAGTGGTCGGCTTCAATATTTGTTACAACCAGAATTTCGGGTTTGAGAAATCTGAAACTCTCTCTATATTCGCACGCTTCTACTACAAAATATTTATTATCCCCAATAATTGTATTATCTGCTAGATTAATACTCTCTCCGCCCAAATGGATAGTGGGTTTATATCCAGCACCCTCAAGAATTGTTCCAATCATTGAGGTTGTAGTAGTCTTGCCATGAGTACCTGAAATAGCAATAGTACTATCGAATAATCTAGATATAATGCCTAGAAACTGAGAGCGTTCCATACATTTAATACCCAATCTTTTGGCTTCTAAAATCTCTGGATTTTGATTATTAATCGCACCAGAATATACAACCAAGTCTATATCTTTATTTATATTACTCTTACTATGAGTACTAAATACCTTAATATTCAAAGCACGCAATTTAGCAATTTCTTCATTGTAAGAAATATCACTTCCGCTTACTTTAGCGCCTAGATTATGCGAAATTTTGCAAAGCCCAGACATACTAATTCCGCCAATTCCCACAAAAAATATGTTATTAAATTTAAAATTACTCGTCATTTTCATAATATTTTATATGAAATATACTCAAAAAAAGTTGTAACATTTATAAATTTTATGTAAAATATAAATAGCAATAATGCTAATATTATAAGGAAAAGGTACACTAAATTGAAAATTACTGACATTCGTATTCGTTTGATTCCAAATGGAGAGAGCAAACTAAAAGCAGTAGCAACAATCACTATTGATGAGTGTTTCGTTGTTCACGACATCAAAGTATTAGAAGGAAACCAAGGCTTATTCGTAAGTATGCCTAGCAGAAAAACTCCTGAAGGTGAATACAAAGATGTTGCTCACCCAATCAACACTCCTACAAGAGAAGAAATCAACAAATTAGTTCTTGCTAAATATGAAGAAGAACTTAAGGCTAACGCTTAATTCTTGAATAAGCATTAATTATAATTATTAGGGATTAAACAAAAAAAAGATATTAACCATTTGGCTAATATCTTTTTTTGTTCTTTATTTAATTAGAAATTACTTTCAATTCTAAGAGTTGCATATCCACTAGACAAATTCCAGATTGAAGAATTGAACCCTTTATTAGTATAAGTACCAGATGTCTTCATATTCTTGCTAGATTGTTTAGCACCAATATTATCTCCACTAAATATATTACCAGAAGAGAAGTAAGTTGCATTACCATCTAAATCATTATCAAATAGATAATTGAAACAGAAACCTTGTGGTCTATTATCATTTGCTTTGATTGACATTGAACCGATAGGATTGTGAACATAAGATTGTGTAATTGAGAAATTTTTACCTGTGCCATCAAATGTACAAGCAGAATAACAATTCTCTACTATACCAATATTACCACTACCACCAGCATTAGTAAGTCCGCTAGAAAGTATTGAACTAGCAAAGCCACCCTTGATAGACTTAGAACTAGCACCTTTTAAATTGGCTCTAGTATAACTATCTGTTACAACACCACTATTAATTAATCCAAATAAACCGCCAATCTCTTCGCCTTTGATAGTAACGCCATCTTTGACTGCTATCTTGGATACATTACTAGAATAATTAGAAGAAGAAATGTCTGATTTTCTATATCCATGCTTGAAATCTGAGAAGTATATTGAATATCTACTTGTATTATTCAATGCACCACCTATACCACCAGCATAGTGTCCAGAAATTACTGAATTTCTAACAACACCAGTTCTGATTGTACTAGTAGTATATCCAACAATACCGCCTGCATAGTCGTTATCAGAAGAATTAGCACTGATATTAGCATCTACCAAAGAGGTTTCAACTGAACTATTAGTGTATCCAACAATACCACCTGCATAGCCTGATGTTGAACTGCCTAGACTGATACTACCACTAATTACTACTTTACCATTTGTGATTGATGTTGATGAACACATACCAGCAATACCACCTGCGTATTTAGTACCAGATTTACCACTGATAGTAGATATCTCAATACTGCCATTAACTCTGCAATTATCAATTGCTGAATTTGTTGCTCTACCAACTATACCGCCAGTAGATATTTTACCTATTAATGTAGAATTAGCGACACTGCAATTAGAAATATTTGAACTAGTACTAAAGCCTGCAATTGCACCAACATAATCGCCTGCAATATTTGCATCTGTAATATTAATTTTGCTAATATTAGCATTTCTTACATATCCAAATAAGCCAGCATATTCATAATTATCTTCTACATTTATATTGTAAATTGTATAATTACCATTACTTGTAATATTACCTGTGAATGGTTTGCTGCTAGTTCCGATAGGAACCCACTTCCAACCACTTAAGTCAATATTATCTGCTATTACGAAATCTTTGTCTAAATGATGTCTGACAGCATTTAATTGATCTGCATTATAAATATATTTGCTATAAGCATTAGGGTCTGTTGCTAGAATTGATGCTGTAGCAGATACATTTCCGCTAGTAGCAGTTACACTTATATTTCCAGCATTCTTAACTGTTACCCTTACATGATTATTATCTATCTTCTGCATAGTAGCATAAGTAGATGGATAACAAGCCCAAGTAATACTATCGTTTGCGTTTTCTGCATTAAGAGTTGCATACAAGTCTATTGTTTTACCAACTTCTAGACTACTACTCTTAGGACTAATTGTAATAGTCTTCTGAACTTTATTCATTACAGATATTAAACAAGTTGCATAAGATCTAGAATTATTGTCATTTACAATATATCCTACAATACTTGTAGAACCTGCACTAACACCTGTAACTACGCCATTAGCATTTACTGTTGCTACTCTAGAATTCATAGTTGAATAATTAACTGGTCTACTTGTACCAACTGGAATAAGTGTAAATGATTGACCAACATACAAACTATAACTATTTACATTGAATTGCAATGTATCTACTACTGGGGCTGGACCTTGAGCAGTTGTAATTGAAACTCTAAATCCTGCAGAACCAAGATAACCATTACCACTAACGCCTACTGAAATATTAACTACACCGCTACCACTTATAACATAATTACCATTATTATCTATAGTTAGGATATTTGGATTGTCTGAAGTATATGAATATGTTACTTGACTATTTACATTTGTAGAATTATAGTTAGCAATTGCTGTAACCTTACCGGTTATTGGACTACCACTATAAACTTTGGCTACAACTCCATTCATTGCAACTGATGTCCCATTATCTGCAAGTGAGATAGTTACAATCTTAACTGATGTATCTTTGAATACATTAACTTTAACTCTAGCAGATGTTACTCCTGCATATACATATACATAAGTAGAACCATCGCTAATACCTTTTATAAGTCCGGCACTCGATACATGAGCAATATTTATATCGTCTGACTTATAAGTAACCGCAGTTCCAATTGGAGAAACTACAGGAGATAATGTATAAGTCTCATTAACTTTCAAATTGATTTCACTTGGAAGACCAGTAATAGTCTCTGGAGCAGCAGTAATTGTAACTGTTACAGTATCTGTAATACCACTCTTATTGGCAACTGTAATTGTTACTCTACCTTCTTTAAGTGCTGTAACTTTGCCATAAGCATCTACTGATGCTATTGTGCTATCACTTGAAATCCATGTATATTTAAGACCTGCAGGAGTAACCTTGATAGTATATGTCTCGCCTACTTGCATAGAGATATTACCATTAGTTCCTGAAGTAATTGTAGGTTTGGTCTCTACTTCTGCTTTCTCAAACATATATTTGCTATTATTAATTACAACTGGAGTACCAGCAGTAATAAAGTCGTCTGGAATGTATATTAATTGATAATTAAGATATGGTTTTCCTTCGTTATGGTCATTATCTATTGCCCATACAGAACCAAATAACCAAGTAATATTAGTTTCTTTTAGTCCTAGAGAAACACCATTCTCATCAAACTCAATTTCATTGGCAGAATGAGATATATAATTGTCGCCAATCTTCATATCTTCTTCTTTTAGTCCATAAACAATTTTCTTCTCATCTGTGAAATTGATTATTGTTGAATTGTATTTGAAAGAAGCAATACCAGTATAATTCTTAGTGATACTCTCTTGTGCAATATTCAAATTGTCTAGATTGTAATAAACACCAACAATATAATTATGAACAACATCTTCATTGGTCTTATTATCATACTTACTATCTGAATAATCTACATTGCTTGCAATTGCTCCAGCAAATAAACTATTTGAATTAACAGGAGCACAATCAAAGTTAGTCTTCAAATTAGAATAACAATCTTTGATATTGCCACCTTGAATTTTGGAAATATAACTTCCGCCAAATTTATTAAGAGCAATATAACTATTATTACCGATAATACCACCATAAATAATTGCATTGCTACTATCGCTACCAAAAGCAACTTCGCCAGTTGAATAAGAGTAAACTACTGTGCCACCGTTGTTATTACCAACTAGTCCGCCAACAACTCCATTCATACCTTTGATAACTTCTTTCTCTTCATCGCCAATAGATACAAATTTCTTGCCAGCAATCATATTGATACTACATCTATCAATTCTAGCGATATTTCTAATATAATTATCGTTCTCGCCTTCTTCGGTTGTAATATTATTACCAACAAGTCCACCAAAGACTTCTGTTTCTACAGATAGATAAGCGTCTTCTACTTCAATTCTCTCTATTACACCTCTATTCTCGGCAGTAATTACACCAAATGTGCCATACATACCACTAGCATATACATTAGAAAGTTTGAAATTATATACTAGACCAGAAGCAGTCACTTTCTGGAATAATCCTACATAATCACTAGAGAAGATATTTGGATCGTAATCTTTGCTATTTTCAAAAGTTGTCTTGTAATTATCTTTATCGATATTCAAATTAGAAATTGTAAAGCCGTTACCATCAAATCTACCACTAAATTCTCTAAGTGGAATCCAATAACCTTCATTAACATCTTTGACATCAATATCTGCTACTAATTTGTAACATTTATCTGAAGAATACTTAGAATACTTCTCGTTATATTTAGTAGAACCAAAATAAACACCAGTACCAGCATTCTCAACACCCATACCAATAGATGCTAATTGTTCTGGAGTAGATATGTAGAATGGAGACTCTACAGTTCCATCACCTACTATTACATCACACCATAAATTTCTAAATTTAGCATTAGTCGTTCTGAAATTTATTCTAGCAACGCCACCATTCTCGGCTTTGAATGTATTAGATGTTTTGTCATAAGAAACTACATTTGCATTGCTAGTAGAAACTGTAATTGATGTATAAGATTTCTTATTCTGATGATTAACATCAATTTGGAAAGAGTCGCCAGCATCTTTGTAAATAGACGCACTGGAGATAGAAATAACTTCATTATCTCTAACCAAGTAGAATACTGCAAAGCCCAAAGATACTGCTAGTATTATTACCATCAAATAAACAATAAACTTCTTCATTTTTCCCCCAATCCACTTCTGTACAAAATTACTTTGCACAAGAAGTGCATAATTTTAGTTACTAATATGATACAATAATATGCACAATTTGTCAATACTTGCTGAATTAAAAAATGCATAATAGATATATAAAAAAATATTAGAAGCATTTGTGAATATTTCATTTATTAAAGCATTGAAATGATAATTAAAATTGTGTTTAATTGCGTTAAGTCTTATCAATTATTATTTTGGCATAAAATACATATAAAAATTTATAAAAAATTAAAAATTTTGGCAAAATATATTTAATTTTTGTAATCAATTTGCTATAATGTAGAAGAGTTTTTATTAGATAAAAAATCTAATATGTCAAAAGGAGAAAACATGAAAAAATTTTGGGCTGAATTTAAGAAATTTATTTCTAAAGGCAATATTGTAGATTTGGCAATCGCATTCATTATTGGTGCTGCTTTCAACAAGATAGTATCAAGCCTTGTTAATGATGTAATCATGCCACTTATATCATTTGCTATTGGTGGTGCTGATGTAAGTGATTGGAAGTGGATTATTAAGCCTGCCGAATACGATACTGCCGGCAATGTAGTTGTTGCAGAGAGTGCTCTTAGATATGGTAATTTCATTCAAACAATTATTGACTTTTTAATCATTGCATTAACTCTATTTATTATGTTTAAGATATTCAATTATTCCAAAACACAATTAAATAAGCTTGGCGAATCAATTGTGCATGAAACTCAGAAATTAAAAGAAAAATCTAAGAAGAAAAAGAAGAAAGGCGAACCTGAAGTTGTAGAAAATACTGAAGTTGTAGAAAATACCGAAGAAGTAGTTGCTACTGAGAATACTCCTGCTCAAGCAGAAGCACCAAAAGTAGAAGAACAACCTGCAGAGACAAAAGCCGAATTTAGCAAAGAAGATATGATGATACAATTGCTAAGTGAAATTAGAAACGAATTGAAAGACAAAAAGTAAAATAAAAAAGCACACATGAAAATGTGTGCCTTTTTATTTTCTACTTAACAAACATATTTAGAAAAGACTTAGTAATTTTAATCGTCTTCATCGTCTTCGTCGTCTTCGTCGTCTTCTTCCTCTTCCTCATCGTCGTCTTCGTCGTCATCGTCGTCAAAGTCGTCTTCATCATCTACGATATCGAAGTCGTCTTCGTCATCACTACTATTATCTTCTTGGTCTTCGTCCAAATCATCGTCAAATTCATTCTCCAAATCTTTGGCAAAAGCCCCTTCTAATTCTTCGTCTATTTCATCATCTTCTTCGATTGGAAGCAAGTCTAGTTCTTCATCTTCTTCGTCCGCCTTATCTACAAAGCCTCTCCAATCTGGTTCGTCATCTTTATTAACTGTTCCTTCTGTCTGCTCCTCTAAGCAAGAAGGACACATGGTTTCACCCTCTTGAATGTAATTAACCTTACAAATAGGACAAAGTTCTAGTCCTTCATCTAATTCGTCCATATCGTTTTCTTCAAGAATTCCCGCTTTCATTTCACTCTTACATACATCACAAAATTTATCTTTTTTCAAGATATAATTAAGTTCACATCTAGGACACTTAATATATTGTACTTGTTTACTCATAATTACTCCGCAATATTGTAATATTTTAAAACTACTCTAGTTTATCTAAGTATTATGAAAATGTAAACTATTTTTATACATATTTTTTTAATTTTTGCAAAAAAACTTAAGCCCCTTCTATAAGCATTTTATCTGCAACAAGTGCAATAAATTCGCCATTAGTTGGTTTCTCATTATTTCCATACACTCTTATGCCAAATAGATTATTAATATTCTCTATTTTCCCCCTATTCCAAGCCACTTCTATAGCATGTCTGATTGCTCTTTCTACTTTGCTGGCTGAAGTATCGAATTTGCTAGCAATAGAAGGATACAATTTCTTTGTGATAGAATTAATTATATCTGGACTATCTATAGCCATTTTAATGGCTTCTCGCAAGAATTGGTATCCTTTGATATGTGCAGGAATGCCGACAGTAATAAATATATTGGTAATTCTTTCGTCTAATTGTTTGTTTTTGGGCTTTGGTGCATTACTTACGACTGGTGTAATAGCATTATTTTCTAGAAATTCGTCTCTAGCAATATCTAATAATCTACTTTCCAAAAGTTCGTAATTAACTGGCTTTAACATATAATAAGATACCCCCATACTAAATGCTTTCTGAATAAAACCCTCTCCTTGCAATGCTGTAACAACAACAATTTTTGGGTTATGTTCCAATCCTAATGCCTTAATTTCGTTTATTAAGTCATATCCATCTGCATTTGGCAAAACTATATCTGTGATTATAATATCTACATTATTATCACTTACATATTCTACAGCGTCTATTATATTGCCAAAACTTGCAACTACCCTTAAATTTTCTCTACTCTCCAAGAAATAATCTCTAAGTCCTTGTGCATATGTATCGTTGGCATCAACCACTACTATTTTTGTTATTTTCTTTTCCATAAACATTTCTCCAAAATTCAATTTATTTAATACTAAAAATATATCATTTTAAGTCGTATTTTGCAAATTAATATGACCGCAGAAAATGGCTTAAATGGACAGTTTTTTACATATAAAACATGTTTTTGTCGAAGAAGGGCGGAAGTAATATATTCCATTTGATACTTTATAGAATTTTACATAATTTTATTTAATATTTTGAATTAAAAAAAAGAATTAAGACTAATTAATCTTAATTCTATTTTTTATATTTTTATAATAAATTTTAATCAATCCAAGGGATATATTTAATATCTGGGTCTTTGCCATAATTTTCGTCTTGGTCTGGCTGAGCAGGAGTATGACCTTCTGCAAATTTACCTACAAATCTTTCTTTCTCGTCTTCGATATAATTTAGATAGTAATTCTTGTCACTACCGCTTGAAGTATATTCGGCATATACAAATACTCTTTGACCGTCAAAATCCCAGAATTTAGAATTGGTAATCTTGTGAGTAATATCTGAACTAGATACTTGACTTGTACCTATTTCTCCATTAATTACTTCACCTCTTACATCAAAAGTATATAAATTATCACTTGTTGTATAATAAGCATTATTTCCACTCATTCCAATAACAGTTTTTTGAGTAGAGGATATTGTTTTGGTCTCGCCATTCTCAAGCAAGTATGTTCCATTACTATCATCTGCAATTATTAAATTCAATCCAAAATTGCAAATATAATAATTTGAATATGCAGCATTTGCTAATTTGATTTCTTCAGCATTTTCCCAATTAGTAGAGATTAAATCTTTCTGATGAAGAAGACTTAGTCCACTAATTCTTGAATTAGTCTTAGTGTAATAAATTCTAGTAGGAGTAACACCTATAATGCTATAAGTATAATCCATGCTTGGAGTATATTCTGTCTTTTCTCCAGTTGCAATATTAACTTTACACATTATATTGCCTTTGTAATTAGCACTTAGTTTATCATCTGTAGAGATGGCTCTTGTATAATAAATATAATTTTGACATTCGCTATCTTTGGTCATATTGGTATTATAGTCGGTCTCTTGCAAGAAAGCATAAGATGTGCTATTCTTGATAGTTTTGATATCTTTGGTGTCTTCAGTATTAACAATAATTATCTTGCTATCTACATATGTTGCAATATAAACTTTGCCGTTAACTTTATATAATGTCCAGTCAAGATTGTCTTCACTCTTATCTGTTACATACAAAGTCTTATCTTCTGTTCCATCAATTCTAATCTTATGGAATTCTACTCTACTATTTTGAAGTTTGCCGTCTCTATCCAAATTCATATAAGGTGTAGCGTAGTAAATGTAATCATCAATAATGTAGAAACCACCATTGCCAAAGCCAACAACTTTGGAAACAACTTGGTCTACACTACTCAAAAATCCATCTTTATCTTTCTGGATTTGTCCATTAACTAATTTAGTTCTATATATTCCAGCGTGTGTAACTTTGCCATACTTATTATCGTATTTGGTAAGTTTTGTTTCATCTTCAAAACCATTAACGAAATACAAATAATCGCCTTTGACAACAGTCATTCCGCCATTACTTACCACATTAGCATCGGTAGCAGGATTATCTCTCAAACCCTTAGGTGTACAGCCTACAAAGAGTACTGATACAGCCATTATGCACATTATGATAAGTGAAAGTAATTTTTTCTTCATAATTTACTCCAGTATTATACATAAATAATCTACAAAAAAGAGGTTATTTATACTATTTTTGTATACATTTAAGTTTAGCAAATAAAATTTAATCAGTCAATAAAATAATAGAATATTTTAGTCTACTAAACTAATTCCATCGTTGCTTTTTTCAGTTATTCTGTCGTATTCGCTTATTAGTGTTTCTAGATTTAATAACAATCTACTTTTTAAGTATTTGTAATAGTCTTCGTCTTTCATTACTTTTTTGAAAATGCTTTCGATTTTGGTCTCATCAATGTTTCCATTTTTTACAATTCTTTGCTTTAGTCTTTGCATAAAAGTATCAGTGACATCAGGATAATTCTTACATAAATACTCCAAATTATTTTGGATATTCTCTACCATCAAACCTTCTCTACGGAAAGAACATACAAATTCAAAATCATTGGCTGGAGCCAATATGTAATTGGTTTTACCGTCTTCATTTTCTCTAATATAAGTAATATTTCTAGGTTTGAAATCCATATCATCAACTATCATATTTCTAAATATGTAATGAGATACAAAATCATTTATGAATTTATCAATTATTTGTTGTTTTTCTTCTGCACTACGCTTAATATACTTTGGGGATTTGTGTTTTTCATGAATATCATCTATTGCCATGATTGAGGATAATTTTCTTTGCAAATATTTCTCCCATTCAGAGAATAAAGAGTAATCATCAATACCAGTGCGTTTATCTTCAGTCTCTTCTAAATTATCTGTTGTTTGGCCCTGCTTTACAAAGTCTATAGATATAACATAATATTCTGGAGAATATTCATCTGAGTCCATTGTGAAATCATTATAGACTGTAGGCACTCCCATAAGATTTGCAAGACGACTACCTAATGCGTCTTTGGCGGTGTGTTCAAAATCCCATAGACATCTCTGCTTTTTTAGAAGTACAGACACATATTTTATAGGAATATCGTCTTTGCCATGCATATTTTCAGCAATAAACTCATCGAGGTATGTAACATATGAATTATCTTTCTTTAATTTTGCATGCCAAAAATCTTTAAGATAAGAACTGTCTAGACGAATAAATCTCTTGGACATAGTTCCGCCGATATATTTTTCATAGTTTTTGTATTTATTATCGGTTGGCTTGTAGTCTTCATTGTCATATTCGACAAAATGTAATTTATCATATTTTTTCATAATATAATACCTCAATATTTTTCATTTTCATTATGATAATTAGCATATATACAAACATTATCAAAGTTATTATAACAATCTTGTAAATACTTTTTACTAGTTTTAACATATTCTTTATTGTCAATATCCGCAAATAACTTATTCAAAGTTTTTCTATCCATCAATGCATTATACCTTTGACAGAATTTAGCAAAGATTTCTGGATAATGTTTCTTAATATAAGCAATGCTAGCAATATTCTGGCCACCCCTAACATCTAGGGAAAAAGCAATTTCACAATCGTACATTGGTCCAAATCTCATATTATTATCTTTATCAACTATATTGCAACAATTTTTAGGAAAGAAATCCATATCCTTGATTATATAAGTTCTAACTAAGTAATGCATTATAAAGTCTTCATAATATTTAGTTTTATCATACTTCCAAGCACTATTTCTTCCCCTACTCTTATTCATATGTAATACTTCAAATATATCGAATAGATCATCTGAAACATTATGCGTGCAACTTAATAGATGTTCAATATTAAAGTAATCATAATCTTTGACTTCATAGACCAAATCTTCCATATCTAGAATTCTTTCGCCATGAGGCAAGAAGTCTACAGAAAGTAAATATTCTTTATCTCCATCGGTATAACTAGTATTATAAACCGTTGGGACCCCCATTTCATTACATATTCTTGAAGCAAGAATTTCATTATAAACATATTTTTTTGCATTACCGAAACTTTTAAGCATTACAGGTATATATTTAGGACAATTAGAAACATCTTTTAATTTATCTCCAAAACAAGTTTGGTAAGAACAATTAGGATTATCACGAAGTTCATTAGTTAATTTCTCAAGATGGTCAATAGGGAAAAGAACAAAACTTTTCTCATGCATACCATCTAGAACTTCACTCTTATTTCTAGGTGCAACATCATCAAATTCAACTACTTGAGGATTATCAACTGTAGTTTCTTGAGATTTGAATTTATTTTTAATAAAGTCTAATATATTATTAAATTTTGACATTAAATTTATACCCTCTAAAATAAAAATTTGCACATATTTGTACTATATATATTATATCATATATACTCAAGCATTTCAATGCCTATTTTTATTTACAAAGAACAGAATACGCAATAGTTAAAAACACAAAAAAAGCACCTCATAAAATGAGATGCTTAAATGGAAAACTGGCAATGACCATCATTCATAGCAGTATTTAAAAATATTATTTTATTTATGTTTATTTGCTATGAATTGCGAAGTCTATATTCGATGCCGAAAATACATGGGTATAGTGTGAATTTACTCGATGTTTATACAAGCACTACATTCGCACTTTCCCTGGCGAGTAGAGACGGGAGACTGCGTGGAAGCAGTCTGACACAATTATGTATATAATTGTGCTAAAGTAGGCATTGCCTAATGATTAAAAACGCAATAGTTAAAAACACAAAAAAGCACCTTAAAAAATTAAGATGCTTAAATGGAAAACTGGCAATGACCATCATTCATAGCAGTATTCAAAATTATTTTTTACTTCTGTCTATTTGCTATGAATTGCGAGGTCTATTTTCAATGCCGAAAATACATGGGTATAGTGTAAATTTACTCGATGTTTATACAATCACTACATTCGCACTTTCCTTGGCGAGTAGAGACGGGAGACTGCGTGGAAGCAGTCTAACACAATTATGTACATAATTGTGTTAAAGTAGGCACTGCCTAATAATTAAATACGCAATAGTTAAAAACACAAAAAAAAGCACCTCATAAAATGAGATGCTTAAATGGAAAACTGGCAATGACCTACTTTCCCGGCTCGTTTCCAAGCAAGTATCTTCGGCGCTAAAGGTCTTTACTTCTGTGTTCGGAATGAGAACAGGTGTTACTCCTTTGCTAAAATCACCAGTAATGGCTGAATGCCTTGTATAACTTAAGTACATTCACAACTACATATTCATAAAATAATGTTAACAATTATAAGAATTTGTTTACTGAATTACGATTATCATCTATTTATATGATCAAGCCCTCTACCTATTAGTATCGCTCAACTACATACATTGCTGTACTTCCATCTGCGACCTATCAACCTTGTGTTCTGCAAGGGGTATTACTAACTTAAAGTTATGGGATATCTCATCTTGTGGCTGGTTTCACGCTTAGATGCTTTCAGCATTTATCCATTCCGAACTTCGCTACCCTGCTATGCTACTGGCGTAACAACAGGTGCACAATAGGTTCGTCCACTCTGGTCCTTTCGTACTAAGAGCAGATCCACTCAAATATCCAACGCCCACGACGGATAGGGACCGAACTGTCTCACGACGTTCTGAACCCAGCTCGCGTACCACTTTAATCGGCGAACAGCCGAACCCTT
>CAKVID010000004.1 GCA_934754355.1 uncultured Clostridia bacterium | reverse complement strand
TTAGTTTTTTATTTTTTAGGTGCTAGATCTATTAAAAAAAGACTGGATAATAGGGAAATTCTATTTATTCAATCTTAATAATGTTATGAAAATTTAATGCATTAATAAATGGCTAAAAAGTTGTTAAATTTTATCTTCCATTATAGTTGCCAATGTATCGGCACATTGTAATAATGTTACTAAGTGGCTATATTCTTGGGCTTTTGCCATACTATAATCTCCGCCTTTAGTTGCATTATCAAACCCGCCCATATGCCATCTGATGCTTAGCAATTCATCAATGTTTAATTTCATAAATTGTTGCAATAAAATACAACTTTTTTCACCATGACCAAGTGGTACTTTTTCGTCTATTTCATAGATTTCTTTTTGTATCCAAGCTCCATTTTCGTCTTTGACATTTCTATAACCTTTCTTGTAAAAGTTTGCCTTACATATATCATGGAATAGGGTCACGATTGTTAAAGTCTCCATACTAAAAGTTTCTCTTTTGTTTAATATGTCGATTAGTTTTAACATATTATCATAAACATTTAGACTATGCTGTACTAGACCGCCTTCGTAATTTCCGTGGTATTTTGTGCTTGCTGGTGCAAGAAAAAAGTCGCTCTTGTTTAGCCATTGGAGCAACTTATCTAATCCTTCTCTTTTTATATTTTCATTACATATTTGTATAAATCTTTCTTTGTCGTTCATTTTTCTCCTTTTTACAAGAAAAAAGCCCTCGAATGAGGACTTATTTCTTTTTGTTGATATTATTTACATAGGGATATTTTTTTCTTAATGCTTCTTGTTTATCTAAAAATTTATTATTAATTTCGTATGTTGTGCCACCATGCCCTAGTATTATTTCTTTTTCTTCATCAGTAGGGGTTGTTCTAATATATTTTAAATGTGTATCGCCAGAATATCCCATTTCCTGAATTTTGTATTTAGAGTAAAATATTGCTAGTTGTGGTATATTCCAACAGTATTCGTTGGAACTCATTGTTTTTAATTCCGAGTTAGTTGGTAATCCAAATTCAGATGCTATCTTTTCAATTATTTTAGCATCGTCATATGAGTAATAACTTCCCTCTTCACTGGCAAATAAAATTCTATTCTTATAAAAAATCGCTGTATCTAAAACATTAAACAGATAGGTGTTATCCATATGTTGTAAATTAAATTTTGCTTTAAAATCATCTACAAATTGTTGGTTACAAACATTGGGAATAAAATCCCATAAATTATCGGCATATACTTTGCATATGGTATTTTCGCTATAGCTATCATCATAAGTGCATAATCCCAATGCAGCACCTACGAAGTAATTGTATAAAAATTCGTGAGCACCGTAACTGTGTGCTAAGCGCTGACTAACTTTATATGATTTGTCTTTGCAAAGCTCTAATCTTTCTCTGGCAAAATCGTAAGGTGATTTTAAAACTTCACTATCGCTAACATAGTTGTCTAGTCCAAATGGCGTCCTGTCAGAGCAAGAATAATAATCAATGTTTTTAGCGATATTTAGTTTTGCTAACTTTTCTCTGTACATTTTTGCCATTGGCTCAATTATGTCGCAAGCAATTTTATACTGAACAGGTATATTAGAGGTATTTAATCTTTTAATTTCAGAAAATTTATTCTTTTTTTTGTTAGAATCTGCAATTCCAGCAATTAAGAATATTATCAAAACAATAAGAAATGCTGTCATTTTATCTCCTTATCTTCAATTATTACTACATTTACTTTGTGAGTATGTGCTGTACAACCATCAATTGCATAAATATTACTATCTTTAAATGGTTCAAAATTTTCACTATCGCCAAATTCGGAGTATTTATTTGGGTATTTAAGATGCCACAAAGCGCTACAATGCCAATGTCCACACACTATTATTTTATTTGGTTCAAACAATTGTTGTTTATATGCTGCTACACAACTCGTCCATCTTGCTCTTTCCCATTCTTTTTTTGTTGCTTTTCTCCAATTCTTTTTATATTTAGCATTTTGAAGAGTGGAGTTATATATGTTTTCATCAGCGTAATTTAATGGAATCCAGCCATGAACAAAAACATAATGTTCTGTTTCATAGTAATCATAGCATTTTTTTATTATGTTTGTCAAGCCAGATTGTTTTGCTATAGATTGCAATGAAATATTTTCGTCCATATAAAGCATGGGGTTCAAATCTATTAAAGTATATGCGGTTCCATTGCTAATATCGTGACCTAAAAATTTATTTCTTTTGATAGCTTCCATCATTAAATCTTCGTGGTTACCTTTAATTAGTATAATTTTATCTCCCATGTCATTAATAAAATTAATTATTTCTTTTGGTTGTCTACCACGATCGAATAAGTCACCACACACAATAATTTTATGCTCAGGATTGTTTTTATCAAACTTGGCATTGTTAAGTGCAGTCATCCATTCATCATAAAACCCATGTATGTCAGACGATACAAAATATTTCATTGAGACCTCCTTGGTAAATTGTTGACAAATGTCATCAAAATGTCATCACTATATGAATTATAATACAATATTTACAAATGTTTGTAAATGATTATAAATGTTTTATATTCTCAATTCTTGGCTTAAATTCAGTGTTATTAAATGAGAGTAGGTTGTATAAAATTATAATAAAATATCTTTGTTGGATTTCCATATGTTGGTGAATAATTAGGTATTAACTTTTTCTATGTCAAAAAGTTACAAAACCAAGCCAGGTAAGAAACCTAAGAAAAAACATTGGGGATTTAATTTTCCTCAATGTTTTTTTGTTTATTTAATTTATCATAAATTTTTAACTGTTTTTTGTTTTTAAATTTTTTTGTGCTTTTAATTATTTATATCTTTAATTATTTATAACTTTTATTGTTTTTAAGCCTTTGATTTTTTGTGAGTTTTGATATTAATATAATATAATTTATAACTTAAGCAAATGTTAATTCGCCATTCGCGATTTTGGCATCTATTTCAGCAATTTTATTATTTAATAAAGTTAAATCAACATAAAACGAATAAATATTTGTAATTTCTAAGTAAGTTAGGCTTATAATATATTTTTGATATATTTATTTATATTGTCAACCAAATATATTTATGGTATACTAAAAATGAAATTATAGATAAGTGGAGGTTGAAGATTATGCCAAGTGGTTCACATGGTGGTAGTTCTGGTAGTCATGGCGGTGGTGGCAGTAGCGGAGGTAACTGGAGTAGTAGAAGTAGTGGTAGCAGTTTGTCGTATAGACGCACAACTCCTATTCACTGGGTATGGCATGGTCGCACATACTATGTTCCAGTATCTTCTGGCTCGGCATTTCAAGGTTGGTTTTCTGCCATTTTTATTGTATTAGTTTTTGCCATTATTAGTACACTTCTTGTAGTTAGCGGCAGTAGTAATATTAATAAAATTAAAACAGACAGAGATTATTATATCCACATGATAGAGAAAGCCGAACAAAATGAAAATTACAAGAAAGAAGGCACTATTAAAGATATCTTCTACAATGAAGGTTGTGGCAAATGGTACTTTACATATGAAATTCCTTATAGCGGTGGAGTACTTGAAGGTTACACATATTCGGTGTACTCAGAATCTGAAATTTATGAGTTTGAGATTGGTGAGACTCTATACTTTGCAGTAAATAACCAAAATGTTAATAAAGATACAGATAGTATAAATATGGGGTACAAAAATATTCCTATCGAGAATGACGGCGAATATATTAGTGCCAGGAAAACAATCATCACCACATCGGTTCTTCTAGCAACATTTATTATTGTGGATATTGTTCTAGTAATATTAACAATTAGAAAAATTAAAAAACACGTAATGATGTCAGCAGATACTAGCAATCTTACAGAAGAAGAGAAGAAGAAAACTTGTAAATATTGCGGAACAATGTTCAAAGACGGCGAAACTAAATGCTCTAGTTGTGGTGCTAGTCGCAAAGAATAATTTGAATTTACTTAAAAGATAATTTGAATATTAATTGAATTTTACTTAAAAATTAAAATGATTATATTTTAATTGTAGTGGTGTGAATTTTAGCACCACTTTTTTGTAGGAAAATAGAAATAAAACTAGTAAAGAAAACAATAAAAGTGATTGAAATAGTATGAAATTTAGGTAAAAAAAACAATTAGGTGAAAGGAAGAAAAATATTGCTCTAAATATAATGGCGCAGGAAATAATGGCATATTGACTATCCTTATTAATAGTGGTATTATATAGTATAATAAATATTATGGGGTTAATGGGAATGTTTGGATTTAATTCGGATTTTATACTTAGAGATAAGTCTGATGAGAAAGGATACAGAGATATAGATATGGTGTATGGCAATTTTAGAAAGCCAATTGTGATAGCACTATCGGGGAATGGTACAATAGAGAAGGAGTGGGCTTTCAAATTTTGTTTGATGGCAGAAAGGTCGCTAGATTTACTATTCAAAGGCAATGAGACGGGAACTAAAATTCAAGATAATATAGATATACTTGGTTGCAGTTATATGGGCTTTGGAGAAAGCGGAATGCTTATGCCAGAGGATATTAAAAATATTGTGTATTCAGTCTTAATTCCTAGAGTTACTAATCCTAGTGGAGAATTGTATCCAATAGATATTTGCAAGAAAAATATTAGTCAAGTTGTATTCTATACATATTGCTGGGGTGCAAGTGAAGTTAATAAAATTTGTGACTTTTTCAAATATAAATTAAAAAGTTATAAAGCCCATGATGCAGACATTGACGAAATATTATCTGCAATGACACAAGTATCTTATAGTCCAAATAATATGAACTTCTGTATTCCTACTATCTATGCAATTAGCAAAAAAGATAGTGTTAATTATGATTTGTATTTTGGCGATGACGAGCCAATGATTGAGGGTATTAGACTTATTAAGGGGGAAAATTCTATTGGAGTATTATCTAGCAATTTGCTTAATAAATTAGAGGGCGATAGAGATGAGCATTTTATTAATTATGTGGCTAGAGACAGAAATTGGGAGATAAAGAGCGAAGATGGTGTACAATCTCCCAATGCTGATTGTGTATCCTTAATGCTTAGTTGGGCACTTGCCAAAGTAGTAGACTATGGAATGGATAATGCCAAGTCAAAAAATTATGTGTCTAGAGATGGTCAAATGCTACAAGAACTAAGTAGCATTATTCAGTCTTTTGACCACGACCAATTAATAAGTAAATAAAAAAACACCTACTTGAAGTAAGTATAATCTTACTTGCCAATAGTAGGTGCTTTTTATTTGTCTTTCGAAATTAGATTTATATGCCGAACTTAGTTTTAAGACATTTTAATTTGTGTATTCAGCAAAGTTATAATTTATTGTTGCGATGAATTTAATAACTAAAAAGTAAATAACTTTAATTATTATTATTATTATTTTGTCTAATCATTTCCATTACAACTTCGTTTTGCTCTAATGCTTGTTGTTGTCCTAGAGTTAGTTCGCCATTAACATAGGCTTCTATAATATTAGGAGTAGCGTTTGCTAATTCCTCGGGAGTTTTCCCAGTTATTTGTTGTACATTATATCCCATAACTGCACCCTCTACTAGATTTTTGATAGGGTCGGTCTCGGGAGCATTCTGCAAATCTGACATTGCTTGAACGGCAACCATTGTCTCTAATGCATCACCAATAACATATTGTGGAGTTAAATCTTTTTCGCTAATTTCTCTTATTCTTTGGTCGATTTTATCATTTAATTCTGGATGTTCGTTACAATCTAGACCTTCATCTATTGCTTTCAATAATTTCTCTTCGTCTAGGTTATCCAAATCTCCAAATTCTTCTTCGTGCGCTTCCATAAAAGCAGCAAATATTTCGATATCATCTTCCATTGTTTCCATATGTGACATATCTTCACGAATAATAGATTTCTTAAGATTTTCTTCTTGATTAGGCGATACATCAGCACGAGGGTCGTCTGTTATTGCGTCTATAATTGCAAGGCCAATAAATTTCTTACAAGCATTTTTAGCGGTCTCAAATCTCTTGTCATCTTGCTTTGCTTCGTGTTTGTAATATTCATCGTACAAGCCTGCTTCGATTAAATTCTGTGCAACAGCCATAATTCCAGTAGCGTCTCTCTTGGCGGATACTTGTATGTTTATTCTGCCATCAGTATCTCTAGAACACTTACCTGTACTGCTAAGTGGACTATCTGCTGGTGCTAATTCTATTCCATTCTTATCTATCGAACTATTGCTAAGAACATTACGAGCCATGGCAAGCAATCTACTATCTATCTTGCCTAAGTATTCAAGAGCGAGTTTGATTATCTCATCTTTGCTAGTAATATTATTCATTTCAGGCAAGATGGAAGCATTGTCGTCTTCTTTAAGAATTTCTTTCATCTTCTGTGGCAATGCTCTAAAGCCTGCATAATATGTAAATGTCTTAATATTACTTTCTATATAATTATATCTCTTAGTTGTGTCGATAGTGCTATTCACATCTTCTTCATGAACATCTCTCATATCTGCTTTGTCTAAATCTGGCATAATAATCTCCATATTTCTTCATTTTCTTTAAGTGTAAATAATATTGGGGAAAATGTCAACAAAAATAAATATTTTTGGAGAAGAACAAATGTTTGATAATTTATTTGTTAAAAAGTATTTTTTGTGTTATATTTAATTGTATTATAGTAAATTAAGCAAAAATCCAATTTACGAACAAATGGAGAAATTATGAAAAGAGTTATTAATATTTCATTAGATGGACCAAGTGGAAGTGGCAAAACATCTATTGCCAAGGCGGTAGCAGAAAAATTAGGAATTGCATATTTAGATACAGGTGCAATGTACAGAGGTGTGGCATATTATATGCTAAATCATGGAATAGATGTATCTAACGAAGAAGAAGTGCTTGCCAATTTGGATAAAGTAAAATTGGTAGTTAAAAGAGAGAATGGAGAACAGAAGATAATTGTAAATGATAAGGATATAACTTCTCTTATTAGAACTAATGAGATATCTATGGGTGCTAGTACTGTATCCAAGATACCCGCCGTTAGACTTAAACTTGTAGATATGCAGAGAAAAATTGCAAGAGACACAAGTTGTATATTAGATGGCAGAGATATAGGCAGTTATGTTTTGCCTGATGCTGAATACAAGTTCTATTTGACTGCTGATGTAGAAGAGCGAGCAAAGAGAAGATATATTGAATTGAAAGCAAAAAGCGATGTGACTTATGAGCAAGTGAAAGAAGACTTGATTGCTAGAGACAATCAAGACGAGAGCAGGGCTTTTGCCCCACTATGTGTGCCAGCGGGAGCATTTGTAATAGATACAACTAATTTAAAATTTGATGAGGTATTTGAATTAGTTCTTAGCAAGATTAAAATGTAGGAGGAAGTAATGCAAAAAAGAATTGCAATTCTTTATGACTTTGATTACACTTTGGCGCATGGATATATGCAACAATTTGGACTAATGCAAGATTTGGGCTTTGATAATGTGGGAGAGTTTTTCAGAGAATGCGAAGTAGTAGCCCAAGAGAAAGATATGGATTTGTGTTTGTCTAGCCTATGCGGGGTAGTAGAATTAGCACGCAGAGAGAATAAAGTTGTGACCAAAGAATATCTTAGAAACTTTGGCAAAAACATTCAGTATTACGATGGTGTACTTGAGTGGTTTGATAATATTAATGCAATTGGCAGAGAGTATGGTTACGAGATAGAGCATTATGTTATTAGTAGCGGAATAAGAGAGATAATTGAGGGAAGTTCAATTTCTAAATATTTCAAGAGAATATATGCCAACTTTTTTGCGTACAAAGACGGTCAAGCATTTTGGCCAGCCCAAGTTGTTAATTATACTTCCAAGACGCAATATATATTCAGGGTTAGGAAGAATATTTTAGATGATTTGTCGTCGCTTAAGGCTATTAATGCCAAGATGGACGAGAGTGAACAATTGCCATTTAGCAATATTATATATCTAGGCGATAGCGAGACAGATATCCCATCATTCAAGGTTGTGAAGAATAGCGGGGGAATGTCTATATGTGTATACGAGGGTGGTAATGACAAAGCCAAAGAAGTAGCACAGAAATGTATGATAGAGGGCAGATGTAATTACTTTACAGAAGCGAATTACAAAGAAGATAGTGATTTATTTGGAATAATTAGTAATTACATAAGAACTATTGGAGAGGGAAATAGATAAATATATATAGATATGAGTAGACTTAGAGATTTGACAGTAATTAAAGGAATGGTTGAAGAAGTAATTTATAGGAATGACGATACAAATTATACCGTCATTCTTATTGATGTTAATAAAGAATTTATTACTGCTACTGGCAAATTTCCTGTTATTAATGAGGGCGAATGGGTAGAACTTAATGGCAAATTCGTGCTTAACCAGAAATATGGCGAGCAATTTGCAGTAGATAGTGTCAAACTTAGTCCGCCTAATACTCTTGATGGAATTACTAGATATTTAAGTAGTGGACTTATTCCTGGTGTTGGTCCTATTACTGCTATGAATATTGTTAATAAGTTTGGCGAAGCCACTCTAGACATTATTCATTACAATCCCGAGAGACTAGTCGAGTGCAGAAATGTTAGTTCCAAGAAGGCCAAAGAGATAGGCATGGCATATGCCGAGGTACATCAAATGCAGAATGCCGTAATGATAATGCAATCGTATAATATTAGTACCAATCTTGCAATTAAGATATACAATCAGTATGGCGAGGGGACGGAAGATATTCTTAAGAATAATCCATATAAAATGGTGGAAGATGTAGACGGTATAGGCTTCTTAACTGCCGATAGAATTGCAATGGCAATGGGAGTGCCTGCCGATAGTGATTACAGAATTAGAGCGGGAATATTGCATGTGCTAAAAGACAATAGCGATAAGAATGGCAATACCTATATGCAAATTCCTGCACTCAAAGAAGGTGTATTTGGATTGCTATCTATAAATAACCTTAGTGAGCGAATAGACGATTTAATTGTTAAACTTACACTAGATAATTACATTAAGCCTTTGGATATAAATAACGAGAGAGTAATAGCCCTTACTCAATATTACAAAATAGAGAAAGTATTAGCAGATAGTCTAATACTTCTTAATTCGGATACAGAGAATGAAAGAATAGATATTAGTGATGAGATTAAGATGTATGAGACTATTAATCATATAACTATGCACGAACATCAGAAGATGGCGGTTAATATTGCTGTTAATAATGGTGTATCTATTATTACTGGTGGGCCGGGTACGGGCAAGACTACTATTATTAAATGTATTTTGCAAGTATTCAAAGATATGGGTAAGAAAGTTAAACTTATGGCTCCGACTGGGCGTGCAGCCAAGAGACTAAGCGAAAGTACAGGAGAAGACGCTAGTACTATTCATAGAGCATTAGAGATGAGCGGAGGCGAAGATAGATTTACATATAATGCTAATCAGAAATTAAATTACGATGTAATAATTGTAGATGAGGTAAGCATGGTGGACAGCCAACTTATGTATTTCTTGGTTAAATCTATTAAGCGTGGCTCAAAACTAATACTTGTAGGAGACAAAGACCAATTAGCGTCAGTTGGTGCGGGTAATGTTCTTGCAGATATACTAGAGAGTGGGTGCTTTGCTACAATGTGTTTAACACAGATTTATAGACAGAGCGAAGATAGTTTAATTATTGTAAATGCCCATGCTATCAATCAAGGGAAGATGCCCGAACTTAATAATAAATCCAAAGACTTCTTCTTTGATAAGAAAGAAGATAATGAGGAAGCATTAAATAGTATTATTAATATGTGCACAGAGAGAATTCCTAAATTTCTAAATGTGGATACTAGCAAAGTACAGGTATTAGCACCTATGAAAGCGGGGGTAATTGGAATAGATAATATTAATAAATGTTTGCAAGAGAAAATCAACCCACCATCGCTTAAAAAATTGGAAGTAGAAAATGATAAGTATATCTATAGAAAATATGATAGAGTAATGCAGATAACTAATAATTACGAGAGGGAGTGGCAGAAAGACGGTGTTAGGGGTAGCGGAGTATTTAATGGAGATATAGGTAATATTATGGATATAGACATTAATACTCACGAAGTCATTGTGGAATTTGAAGACGGCAGAATTGCTAGATATATGAAGAGTGACCTAGGCGAATTAACACTTAGTTATGCTATAACTATTCACAAAAGTCAAGGTAGCGAATTTGATGTAGTAATTATCCCTGTACTTAGTGGTCCACCAATGTTGCTTACTAGAAATTTATTGTATACAGCAGTTACAAGAGCCAAGAAGATGGTGGTGCTAATAGGCACTAAACAATGTATAGCCAGAATGGTGCATAATAACTATACCAAGATTAGATATACAATGCTTAAACATTTCTTGGAGACAGATGGAGAGAAGTATGAAATTTCTTGATATTTTATTTCCATCAAATATTAAATGTATTATGTGTGGCAGAGAAGATAATGATTATGGGATTTGTCCGGAGTGTGAAAGCCAAATTCCATTTATAACTGGCAAGGTTTGTAGCAAGTGTGGAATAAATATCTCAAGTGGAGAGGCATGTATTGATTGTAAGGGTAATGATATTAAATTTGAGCGAGTTTTCTCTATTGCCGAATACAAAGGTAGAATTAGAAACGCAATACTGAAATTAAAAATACAAGGCTACAAAGATATAGCCAACCCGTTATCCAAAATAATATACGATTACTTTAGTAAATTAGATATTCCATTCGATACAATTTTTCCAATGCCTATTCATGAGAATAGACTTAAAGAAAGAGGCTTCAATCAATGTGAACTTATGCTGAAAGATATCAAAGAAAATTATGGCAGAGTGTATACAGATGTTCTTATTAGATGTAAGGACACACCTCATCAAACTGGTCTGAGTAGAGAGAATAGAAAAGTGAATTTGGCTGGTGCTTTCAAAGTTACAAATAAATCTAAAGTGAAAGGCAAGACAATTCTAATATTTGATGATATCTATACGACTGGCAGTAGTATGAATGAGTGTGCCAAAGTATTAATGACAGCAGGTGCATACAAAGTCTACGGTCTGTGTCTAACTAGAACGCCAATAAATTTGGACAAGTATCTAGATAGTGCCGATGATAACAATGTCGATGATAGTGATTATATAGATAGAATTATTATATAAAATAAAAAACACAAGTTGTATTTTGAAGTGCCCCTTATGGGGGGTCAATTCATATTTAAACCTGTGTTTTTTTATTTCGATTTTTTTAATCTTCTTGCTAGTTAAATAACTATTTCTTTTATATTTCAACTATTAAATTATATATGATATTGATTTGTTTATTATATTTACAATTAATTTACTAGATGCAAAGCCTACGATATATTGAGGTTGCATAGATTGAGAAAATTGTCAGTTTAAATCAAGGTGTTCTTTCGGACTACTTTGTTTAAACTTGCTATATTTTTAATTATTACTTACTTGGTCGGGATTGTTATTACTTATATCGTTTGTATCTGGTGTAAGTGGCTCGGCAGAATTTATTGATGGTTGTTTATCATTATTTGAATTAATATTGTTATCTAGTGAAGAAGTGTCGGGGGTAGGTTGATTAGTAGTCATGTTCTCTGCTTCGCTCTTTGCTTTGGTCTGTTCTGCTTTCTCTTTTGCTTTCTGTTCTTTGATTAATTCTTTCTCTTTCTCTTCTTGCAATCTCTCTTCTTCTTTCTTCTTTGCTTGTTCTAGTTTGGCAATAATTTCTAGAGGTAGCATATTATTATCTTCGTTTACAACCTCTCCGCCTACAATCTTGATTTTCTTTTTCTTCTTCAAGTCGCCTTTCTCTTTGAAGAAGTTGTCTCCATCTTGAGACTGGAAGTATACACCTACAATTTTCTGGTTTCTATTATGAAGTATAGAGTAGGCTGCTCTTCTTCTTGCTCCGCCAACAACTTTGTTGCTAACATCTGGAGTGGACTCTATAAATACATTGTATGCTCTTATTCTGCCCGCGTTATCTAGTATAGTTATTCCATCAAAGTCTAACATTGTACGCAAGACATCTGCGTAACTTCTAAGGATATTTTCATCGAATGTAGAACTTCTTAGGAATAATTTGACTAGTTCGATAGGTTCTTTTAGCCAAGTGCCGTCTTGGAAGTATCCAGCCTTGTCTTTGAATTCTTTGTCTACAACCATGCAGATTGTTCCATGTATTCCTTGAAGAACACTATAAAATATATTCCCTAGCAAATTTTTGATGTCTTGAAGTTTGCGTTTGGTGGTCTTAATCTTAGATACACACGCTTCTACAAATTCGGTTATTTCATTATCCCAGTTGTACTCATTCTCGCTATTAAGATTGAAGCACACCGAACAATTATATCCTTTTGCTCCTACTAATCTACATACACCACCGCCATAAACATCAATGATTACTAGGCTAGTTTTCTTGGCAATGCTGTCTAGTATACTAGGTTCGTGCAATGTCTGTATTAGAGTTTTCTCTTTGAGAGAAGTTAGACTCTTTATAATTCCGTATTCAATTACATCTCCGAAATTAACATAGATATTCCAATTTCTTCTGCAGAAACACATAAGGGCTTTGATTCTAGCACGAAAGTTTGTGTTGTCTGGGTCTTCGTAGAAAACAATTTTCTTGGATTTTGGACAATTTTTGATAACTGAATTAATGTTGCTGGTAATAAGAATAGTGGGTTTAATCTTCTGACCTTCTTCTTCGTAATTAGCCAGCCTATAGAACATACCTAAGAACATATCTATATTTTGAATGGATAGTGTGGGGAATTCTATGGAAAACATCTCCAATACATTTTTTCGTGCGTCTTCAAAGAATATCTTTTTTTCCATATTATAGCCCCCAATTGTTTCCAACTATTTAGTTTATGACAGAAAGTTAATATTTGATTTTTGCAATATTTGGATAAATTAAAACTGACTTACTAAATAATTAATTATATACTAATTTTTTTATGAGTATAGCACAAAAAAAACAAAATGCAATTGGAAATGTAAAAAATATTTGAAAAAGTAGGGAATTTTTTATAGAACTTTCTTAATTTGGAATTTGTTATTTAGAATTGAGTAATTTATGGCACTATAATTATTGATAGTCCAATAACTAACACCTGCTAAATTATACTTAGTTACTAGGTCTAGTCTGGCGTCTATACTTCTAGCATCGTCAAACCAAACAACATGTTTTTTGCCGTCATCATCTACATAATTAAAGTATGGTGCATATTCAGATGTGTCGAAATTAATTGTAGCACCCCTTTCAAATGCTAAATTTACTGCTTGAACATTTGTAAGCACTGTGGCACTGCTTCCTTGGGTGAATGGAAGTGTCCAATTGTATGCGTAGTTTGGCATACCCATTAAAATTTTTTCAGATGGTATTCTAGTTACTGCATAAGAGATAACGGCTTCTACTTCTCTTAGTGGGCTTATTGCTCGTGGCTCGCCATAGATATAACCCCATTCATAAGTCATTATTATTACTCTATCTGCTATCTCTCCTATTCCTCTGTAGTCGTGTGCTTCATATAATAATCCGCTTTGATTATCTCTATACTTAGGTGCAACCGCTACGCTTAAATATAGATTGTTTGCTTGTAATTGTGTCTTTAATTTTCTCAAGAAATTCAAATAATTAACTCTGTCTTCAGGATATAAATATTCAAAGTCTATGTCAACACCATAATAGTTTTTGGCAATAAGTGTGCTTACAATGTTATTTACTAGTGTGTTTTGAATATTGTCGTTAGTAAGTATTGTATGTGCTAGGTCACTATCAAAGCCATCGGAAGATATGTTGGTTACAACCATTACAGGAGCAACGCTCGACTGTCTAGCCGAATTGATTAGAGCGTCTTCGTATAGTGTGTAAAGAGTGCCATCGGCTTTGACTTGATAACTAAATAAACTTAAGTATGTAAGGTAGGGTAGAGTTCTATCTAGTACTCTAGTATTTATATTTGCAACGGCATACCCATTTGCTTCTACTACTCTTCTAGTGTCGGGTAGATTAATTACATCTCCAATATTTATTCTATTAGGATTAGTTATTTGTTTGTTGGCATTAATTAGAGTTTGTAGAGGAATGCCATGCATACGGCTAATAGAATATAGTGTCTCGCCCGCCTTGACTGTGTGGGTTGTTGCTATGTCATTTGGGATAAATAAATTCTGCCCAACACTTATATTATTGGGGTCGGTTATTCCATTAATGGAGGCCAGTTGTTCATAGGTTAAATTGTAATTACTGGCGATGTTTGATAATGTGTCTCCTGCTCGGATTGTGTATATCATATAAAAAAACTCCTTAATCAATAATATTGATATCTATTAGTTGTAGTTATCTTTTAATTAGAAATTACAACTTATTGATATTAGTACATATTCATTTGATAGGAGTTTTTGTGATTAATATTCGCTGTCGTCTAGTCCTCTATAATTAATGCTATCCAAGTATTCTTTGATAGGTTTCATAGCGATTGCTCTGTGAGATACGCTATCTTTCTCTTCTTCGGTTGCTTGACCAAAAGTCTTATTTAATTTGGTTGACCAGAATATACAATCGTAGCCAAAACTTTCATCGCCAATTTTGGTCTTGGTGATTGAACCATATGTTTTGCCTTCGTAGACAGTCATTTGTCCATCAGGCATAATTAGTACGGCATAACACTGCATATAAGCGGTGCGGTCTTGGATATCTAGTAATTTCTCTAATACTTTCTGTCTATTGGCTTCATCTCCTTGACCGCTATATCTGCTACTATAAATTCCCGGCTCGTAATTAATTGCTTTCACGCATAGTCCGCTGTCGTCAGAGAGGACTGCACAATCTAGATTTTTGCTTTTGGCGTATTCGTGTACGGCTTGTGCTTTGATTATAGCATTCTCTTCAAATGTTAAGCCGTCTTCTACGATATCTTTGTCGAACCCAATGTCTTTAAGAGTTAAGAATTGATAGAGTTTGAATATTCTTTTGATTTCTGCTACTTTGTGACTATTATTTGTGGCTAGTATAATTTTTCTCATAAAGTTCTCTTTTATCTTATTTTCTTAATTACTTTTTATGCTTACTGAAGTTCCAAGCATCTCTGCACATATCGTTAATATCTAGTGTGCATTCAAATCCCAATTCGGCTTTGGCTTTGTCTGTCTTTGCATAATTTACTGGTACATCGCCCGGTCTTCTAGCATCATATACATATTCAACCAAGTTGCCATTAATATTATTGAATGCATTAACTAATTCTAGTACAGAAGTTCCTTTACCCGTGCCTAGATTATATATATCTATGCTAGGGGTTTCATTATTTTCCATATGTGCAATTGCCTTGACATGTCCTCTTGCCAAGTCTACTACATGGATAAAATCTCTAATGCAAGTGCCATCGGCAGTATCGTAATCATTGCCAAATATATGAAGTTTGTCTGTTTTGCCTTCGGCAACACGCAAAATAAATGGCATCAAGTTATTAGGAATTCCATTAGGGTCTTCGCCAAGCAAACCAGAAGAATGAGCACCTACTGGATTGAAGTATCTAAGGATAGTAATACTCCAACTATTATCTGAAGTATACAAATCTTTAAGTATATCTTCTATAAAGCATTTGGTTCTGCCATAAGGATTGGTTGCAAGGTTGCATGGAGAATTCTCGTCAATAGGGTTAGACTTTGGAAATCCGTAAACGCAAGCACTAGAACTAAATACTATTTTCTTTACATTATTTTCTCTCATGCATTTAAGCAAATTAAGAGTGCCTGTAATATTATTGTCATAATACTCTAATGGCATACTGATACTCTCGCCTACTGCTTTAAGTCCGGCAAAGTGGATAACGCTATCTATTTCGTTTTCTACAAATACTTTTCTCAAATCTTCAATTGTAAGCAAATTTATTTGATAAAATTTTGGTCTAACTTTGGTTATCTTCTCAATTTTATCTAGTACTTCTATTTTGCTATTGCATAGATTATCTACAATTACGACATTGTATCCTTCATTAATTAATTCAACTACTGTGTGTGAGCCTATAAATCCTAGACCACCTGTTACTAAAATATTCATAAATTTCTCCTTATTTAAATTTTCTATTGTATGTTAATGCTTGTGTGCTAGCAATTGCACCATCTGCTACTGCTGTTACTATTTGTCTAAGCGGGGTAGTGCGGATATCTCCCGTTGCATATACCCCCGGCAAATTGGTTTCCATTCGGTCATTGGTTATAATATAACCGCTACTATCTCTTTCTACTTTCTCATCAATTATATCTGTATTTGCACCTCTTCCAATGCAAACAAATATTCCTTGTACATCAAGTACTACATCTTGGTCATCGGGTATATGTGTTAAGACTAATTTCTCTACATCTTCTTTGCCAATTATTTCTTTTGGCTTGCATTCTAGCACTAATTCAATCTTACCTTCGTCGGCTATTTTGCTCTTCAAATCTTCTACAAGTTTCATATCTGCTCTGAATTCCTGTCTTCGATGAATTAGATATACTTTTTTGGCTTTCTCGCTAATATAAATTGCGTCTTCAATTGCGGTATTTCCCCCGCCAATTACTGCTACATTCTTGCCTTCAAATTTGTCTCTATCCATTAGAGTATTGTAGGTTAGTCCATGTCTCAAATATTTGCTTTCGTTGTCTACGCCTAATTTTCTAGATTGTGTGCCAATTGCAATTATTACAGCATGACTTTGGTACACTCCTTTGCTAGTTACTACTTCTTTGATATCTCCATCAAGTTTGGTTGAAAATATCTCGGCATTAAGTATATCTACAGAATTAACTGAAAGTAGATGGTTGTGCATAGTATCGCTTAGGTCTTTGCCTGTAATTTTCTCAAAGCCTAGATAATTGGTGACCATGCTAGTGGTGGCTATTTGTCCACCAAATTTAGAGTTCTCTATTAGCAGAGTTCTTTGTTTGGTTTGACTAGCATAAATGCCAGCACTCATTCCTGCAGGGCCTCCGCCAAGAATAATTATATCGTATATTTCTTCCACATTTTCCTCTCTTTAGAATAATCCACTAATTTTGCCAGAGTTGGTTATTTTCATATTAACACCAGCAGGCTCTTTGCTAAGTCCTGGCATTAGCATCATATCTCCAGCAAGGGCAACTAAGAATTCAGCACCGCTTCTAATCTCTATATCTCTAATTGTTATATCAAAATCAGTTGGAGCACCAATTAATTTAGGATTATCAGATAAAGAGTATTGAGTTTTAGCAATTATAATAGGGAGTTTATCTAATTTCAATTTATTAATAACTTTGATACTATCTAGTGCTTTGTCCGTGAATTTTACACCGCTTGCACCATAAACACTGTGACATATGTCCTCAATCTTCTTCTCAACGCTATCTTCTAATTGATAACTATAACTAAATGTACTATTATCTTCTTCGCATAATTCCATAACTTTGCGAGCAAGGTCGATAGCACCAGCACTGCCTAATGCCCATGCGTCATTAATAGCATAATTGCAGGATAATTTTTCAAGCGTTTCTAGTACTAAGTCTACTTCTTTCTTGCTATCAGTAATGTATTTATTAAGTGTTACTACTAGAGGCAATTTATAAGTATTTTTTATTATATTAATGTGTCTTACTAGATTGCCAATTCCTAATTTTAGGGCGTCAAGATTTTCTTCTTTCAAATTCTTCTTATCAGCTCCGCCATGCAATTTAAGTGCTTGTACAGTTGCAACTAATACAACGGCATTAGGTTTAAGCCCAGCCACTCTGCACTTTAAATCAAAGAATTTCTCTGCACCAAGGTCTGCACCAAAGCCTGCCTCAGTTATTGTATATTTGGCAAGCGTCATGCTTAGATTTGTAGCAGTTATACTATTGCACCCATGTGCAATATTAGCAAATGGTCCTAAGTGTACTAGGGCAGGTGTGCCTTCTAGAGTTTGAACTAAATTAGGCAAGCAAGCGTCTTTAAGTAATATTGCCATTGCATCGGCAATTTTCAAATCTTTGCAATATACAGGTTTGCCTTTGGAATTAAGGGCAACAATAATATTTCCTAGTCGTCTCTTCAAATCGTTTATATCTTTGGCTAGGCACATGATTGCCATAATTTCGCTGGCTGCTGTGATAGTGAAACTGTCTTGTCTAGGACTTTCAATCTTGGTTTGTGCTACTGTTACACTTCTTAATGCTCGGTCATTTAGGTCTAAACATCTGTGGAATAATATTTTGGAACAGTCTATGTCTAATTCGTTGCCTTGATAAATGTGATTATCTATCATTGCACAAAGCAAATTATTTGCACTGGTTATAGCATGGAAGTCTCCATTGAAATGTAGATTGATATCTGCCATTGGAACTACTTGGGAATATCCACCACCAGTTGCACCACCTTTAACTCCAAATACGGGGCCAAGTGATGGTTCTCTAAGTGCTAGACATACACTTTCGCCCATAGAATGCAATGCGTCTGCAATTCCTATAGATACAGTTGTCTTGCCTATTCCTGCACTTGTAGGATTAATGGCTGTAACTAGTACTAATTTATTGTTATTATTAGGGTTGGGTTTCTTTCTTACTTTGGCTTTGATGTCGCCATAAAGAATTATATCTTTTGGCTTAAGTCCTATGGTTTTGGCTACATCTTTAATTTTCTTGGGTTTAATGCTTTCGGCTATTTCTATATCGGTCATGTGTGTCCTCCTCATTGGTTTTTTTGTTTTTTTATAGTATAAATATTTTTATCGAAATTAAGTGCTTACACAATTTATTTTGGAAAGTTGTTGGCAAGCAGTTCAAAGAGATATTTGCCAGCAACTGATGTTTATTTGGTCTATGCAACCACCATTTAATTGGGGGATTGTCGAAAAGCAAATGGCACATAATGTATTAATAGCAAGTTCAAACAGAGTAGGCTGACATTACATCTTGATTTAAATTTGCGACTATTTCAATCTTAATAAATTGCTCCATCAATGCCGTCATAAATGGCTTGGAAACTCTCTTTGAAGAATATTCTAGAATTCTCAATTGTTGCAGGTTTAGGTGTTCCCAAGTCGCTAAATATTACATGTGGCGAACGATTGGTTGTGTCTCCTTGATAAGGTGTTCCCAAATCGGCATTGGTGTAAGGCAAGAATGCTTGTAGTGCATGGAATATAATCTTGAATGTAAGGATACAATCGGCATGGTCGTTAGTTAGTTGTTTGCCCGATAGTGTAAGTACAGCGTCATCTAAGAAGCCTACAGAAATATTATTTTCCGTTCCTCCTACTGTTACAAGAGAATATTTGCCACTATCTTCATAATTTTGATTTTTGCTAACATAATAGAAGAAATGGTCTTCATCTATGCCGGTGTCTGGACTTTCGTCAGAAATTATCGTGTGTGTCTTGTAGTCATAGTCATCGTCCATAACCCACACACCTTCATTTCTATCGTCATTTAAAGTTAATGCTTTATCTTTGATTTGTGCCCAAAGATTGCGATAAATATCTTGAGTAACGGGAGAAGTTGTGCTGCCGTAAGGGTCGGTTACTGTTACAGATATCCTTGCTCTTAGAATTGCACCAGTAGTGTATACATAAGTTGTGTCCCCATTTTCTTTGATGTTCTCAAATTTGGCTCCTTGAACAACCGCTCTAGCACCAATATGAACATTCATGCCAGGATATAAGTAATCCCAACCAGGAGGGGTTTCAAGCGTTAAATTATTTTCTTTGCTAGTTTCTTTCACTCCGCTAGAGTCTGAAAAATAAATGTATACGGGGCCACCCAGATATACGGTATTAGTCGACCATGTTGAACTGCTAAACCAAGCAAGAGTGCTGGCTGTTACAATGCAGGTAATCAAGAAAACTACAACATAGCACGAAAGTATTATAAAAAACTTTTTTTTGTTTTTGGATACTTTTTTCTTTCTCTTCTTCATATAATATATATTAATATTTTTAAAGTACTCTTGTCAAATCTATTTGAGGATACTTTTTAACTTCTGTGTAAGATTTTGACGAATTTGCAGTCAGTATATCAAATACTTTACAAAATATAGTTTGTGTGATATAATAAGCATACGCTTTATTTACACGGCGAATATATTATAAATAATTTAAGGAGAAAATTAATTTAAAATGGAACCAGGACCGACTGGACAGTTGTGTGCTATAACCCTTGGTGGAGTAAATATCTGGCTATATATACTTGCAATAGTTTTAATTGGTTGCTCAGCATATTTCTCTGCAAGCGAACTTGCATTTACAACTGTTAATCAAATTAGACTTAAAAATTTGGCAGACAACAAAGTTAGAGGTGCTAGAAAGGCTATATATATAACCGAGCATTATAACAAAGCACTGTCGACAATACTTATAGGGAATAACCTTGTAAATATTGGAACAACTACTATATGTGCATACATATTTAGTACAGTTATATCTAATCCCACTCTTGCAAATGTTCTTAATACTGTAATTATGACACTTGTCATTCTTACATTTGGCGAGATTTTGCCTAAGACACTTGCCAAGACTGACCCACAGAGATTTGCACTTAGAACTAGTGGAATTATGTATATAATTATGAAAATCTTAACACCAATATCTTTCTTATTCCAGAAGTTACAAACTGTTGCTACAAGCAAAGTAAAGAATGCTACAGAAGAGGAGCCAACTGTAACTGAGGGAGAATTAGAAAGTATTATTGATACTATGGAAGAAGAGGGTGTAATAGACCACGATAATGCAAATATTATGCAAGGTGTATTAGAATTACCTAGTCATACAGCATACGATATAATGACACCTAGAGTAGATGTTTCTGCCATTAACTATACAGATAGTGTCAAAAACATACAAGATGTATTTATGGAAACTATGTACAGCAGATTGCCTGTATATGATGAAACTATTGATAAAGTAATAGGTGTGCTTAATCAGAAGGATTTCTTCAAAGCAATGCTTTCGGGAGAAAAAATATTAATTAAGAAGATAATGACCGAGCCTCTATTTATCAATGAAAATATGAAGGTTGACGATGTAATCAGAGCAATGCAATCTAGCAAAAAACACATGGCAATAGTTCTAGACGAACATGGTGGAACTAGTGGTATTGTGTGTATGGAAGACGCTATTGAGGAAATGGTCGGAGAAATATATGACGAACATGACGAAGAAGAGAAAGAATTAGTAGATAAGAAGAATGACCATGAATATATTGTAGACCCGGATATGGATCTTAAAGACTTCTTTGAAATGCTCGAAATTGAACACTTGCCTCAAACCGAGTATAATTCGGTAGGTGGTTTCTTATTTGACTTGTCTGAAGAATTGCCAGTAGAGGGCAAAGTTATAGTGTATAAGACTATAGACGAAAGAATTGAAGATGGTGTCTATATATCCGTTCTAGTTGAAATTCACTTCACACTAACCAAAGTAGAAGATAATAGAATTAAAGAAATATTTGTCAAAGTTGTAGATGTTGGCTCGGCTAGTGAGAAGGACAAAGACAAATTAGAGAAGAATACTCTTAATAGCAGTGACGAAGAAGAGAACGAGACTGAAGATAAAGATAAGGATAAAGATAAGAAAACTAAGAAAGACAAGAAATAATTAGTTGATAGAAGAATTGTATATTTTTATAGCAAAGTGATAATTTTGTGTGTTAAGATATAATTCTTCTTTTTTTTATATATTTTATTTTAAAGTACTTGTAATGTTATAATACTTGTGCTAAAATATGGAGTAATTTTTTGATGAATTTTGGAAAAATTAAGTCTATAAAGGCTTAAATGATTTAGGAGAAAAGTATGCAAAATGTTAGAAATGTAGCGATTATCGCCCATGTTGACCATGGCAAAACTAGTCTAGTTAATGAACTACTTAAGCAAGGTCATGTATTTAGAGATAATCAAGTAATTGAAGATAGGGTTATGGATAGCAATGCCCTAGAGAAAGAGAGAGGAATTACAATCCTTAGCAAAAATACTGCTGTTAAGTACGGAGACACCAAGATTAATATTATTGATACTCCGGGACACGCAGATTTTGGTGGCGAAGTTGAGAGAGTTCTTAAGATGGTTGATGGTGTTCTACTAGTAGTAGACGCTTTTGAAGGTCCTATGCCTCAGACAAGATTTGTATTGCAGAAAGCATTGGAACTTAACCACAAAGTAATAGTTGTTGTAAATAAAATTGATAAACCAGAAGCAAGACCAAAAGAAGTTGTAGACGAAGTACTAGAATTATTCTTGGATTTGAATGCATCAGAAGAGCAACTAGAAAGTCCATTTATATTTGCTTCTTGTAGACAAGGAGTAGCAAGCCTTGACCCAGATGTTCCGGGTACAGATATGCAACCAATATTCAAGACTATTGTTGATTACATTCCTGCTCCAAATGCAGATGTAAATGCACCATTCCAAATGCTTGTAAGTTCTAGTGAGCATAATGATTATTTGGGTAAACTTTCAATTGGTAAGATTGAGAGAGGTGTTATCCATGTTAATGATAATGTAGAAGTATGCAACTACTATGGGGAGTGTAAGGCTAAACCTTTCAAGGTCGTTAATATATTCGCTTTTGAAGGTCTTAAGAGAGTACCTCTAACTGAGGCAAGTGCTGGAGATATCGTTTGCTTGGCTGGTAGCCCAGATGTAACTATTGGAGATACAATTTGTGATAAATCAATGGTGGAGGCTATTCCATTTGTTAAGATTAGCGAACCTTCTGTTCAAATGACATTCAGTGTTAATAATAGTCCATTTGCAGGCAAAGAAGGCAAATATTGTACTTCTAGACACCTAAGAGATAGATTATACAAAGAAGCAGTTAGAGACTTGAGTTTGAAAGTCTTTGATACCGATAGTGCAGATAGTTTTACCGTTCTTGGTAGAGGAGAAATGCATATATCAATTTTGATAGAAAATATGCGTAGAGACGGATATGAATTCCAAGTTTCTATGCCAAAAGTATTGTACAAAGAAATTGATGGGGTTAAATGTGAACCTATTGATAGATTTGTAGCAGATGTGCCAGATGATGCTGTTGGCTCAGTTATGAGCGAGATTGGTAATCGTAAGGGCGAACTTGTAACAATGACAAATCATGGAAATAGAACAAGACTAGAGTTCTTAATTCCATCTAGAGGATTATTCGGATATAAATCTCAGTTCTTAACAGATACTAAGGGTGAAGGAATTATGTCTAGTGTATTCGAGAAATATGACGCATTCAAGGGAAATATTGAGAGAAGAAGTTTTGGTGCGTTGATTGCTTATGAGAATGGCGAAGCATGTCAATATGGATTATACAATTCTCAAGAAAGGGGCAGACTATTTATTACTCCAGGCACTCAAGTGTATGGTGGCATGATAGTAGGAATGAACCCTAAGGGTGTAGATATTGTAGTAAATGTATGCAAAAAGAAACAATTAACAAATATGCGTTCTTCGGCTAGTGATGATGCTCTAAGACTAGAAGCACCTAAGATTATGACTTTGGAAGAGAGCCTAGAATTCCTAGATGATGATGAACTTTTGGAAGTTACTCCTAAGAGTTTGAGACTTAGAAAAATCATTCTTGACCATGTAACTAGAGGCAGAATGGATTTTAGAAAGAAGAATAATGTTGAATAATTAGTGAATAAAATTAGACTAAAAAAAACAACCTAATAGAAGATAAAAAGCCAAGAATAAGGCCATATCTAAAGGGTTGTTTTTTTTCGTAATTTTAGGCTATATTATCTTCTAAATTCGTAATTAAACTTAAGATATTTTGCACCCAAAATATACCTTAGATTTACATGTAAAATAGGAACAAAAATGAGTGCATAAAAATACTATAAAATTAACAATTGTCAAAAAGTAAATATTTATTGACAATTCTAAAAATCGGAAATTTTTTAATTCATAAAAATTTATGAATTAAATTTTTTATTTTAGCACCAGAAATATATAAATAATATATAATTATAGTCAAATTGCAAAAACTATTTGTGTACATAAAAAATGGCTAAATATAGCCTGCTTTTACATAAATATGCATAAAAATTCAAAATTCAACAAATTATATTATTTTTCGTAACACAAGTTATTTAATTGACAAGGTTGCAAATTGTCTATAAAATACTACTAGAGAGTATTATTATATACGCGTGCGAATGTGTGTAATATTTACTAGTAATATCTTTGATTGAAGCGAGGGAAAAATGGAAGAGAGAGAAAGTAATGAGAGAAAAAATCTCTTTATAAGAACGATTATAATTATCATTCTTTTGTTGTTGGCGTTCTTGTCAACAATCCTTTATGTGTACCTTTACCCAAAGACTAGGGTATATTTGTACGACACAGACTATACACCTATTAGGTCTTTTGCGGTCAAGAAGTACTCCACGCTATCTTCCCTTCCAGATATGGAGAAGAGTGGTTATACTTTCAAGTATTGGACATATGATGATTTTGAGTTGAATGGCGGTACAATTCTTGATAAAGACGCCGAACTTACAACCGATGTCCTTAATCTATACGCCAATTATCAGGCTAATAGTTATAGGGTTAAATATCATGTGCAGTACTTTGATGAGAACCTTGGCACTTATATGTACAAGACCTATATCCCTCCAAGAAATACATATCCAGAGATATATGAATACGGAACTAAGATACCTAGCCTTCCTACAGGTAGAGACTCTTTCAATAATCTTCTTCCAGACTTTAATAACAAACCAGGATATCATTTCGTTGGTTGGACAACTAAGGTTGTATCAGAAGACGACCCTACAGCCAAGGATTATCTAAAGTATGCCGGTCAAGAATATGTTATTGATATTCCTTCCGATATTGATTTCTATGCTTACTTTGAGAAAAATCAATATGATGTCAATCTTCATACTGGTATTGAGTATCAATTAGATAGTAGCAACAATCCTCTAAAAGATAGTACTGGCGAGTATATTATCAAGAATATTACTGGTGACACAAATAACGATAGAGAAAGCGTTATCAAAGACAGAGTAAGATATATGGATAGCCTTGTAGAATTTGTAGATAAGGGTTATTCGGATATTACTCTAAATGAAGTAAATGCTGGAATGGCATATGGCGAATATGAATTCAAGGGTTGGTTCTTGGACGAAGACTACACCTTGCCTATTGATAGTGCTATGCAACTAGATCTTAAAATCAAAGCAAATGGTCAGCCATATTACGAATATAAATTAGCAAATGGCACAACTATAGAGATTTTGGGTAAAGATACAGGCGATAGAGATAGTGACGATAATGTATTGTATTCTTTTGATATCTATTCCAAATGGCAAAGAAAATCTTACGAAATTACTTTCAATAAGAATTCTAATAGTTCTAATGGCAAAATAGCACCAATTCATCTATTTAAGGTCTTCTTAGACGAGAATGGCGTAATAATTGATGAATATGGCAAATATTATAATGACGGCGAATTTACTTATTCTGGATACGAGAATGGCGGACATTATTCCAAAGTTAATTTGGAAACTCTAGATGTAGTTAGTCAAGCATTCAGAGATAGCAACAGAAATTATAGGCTTGTAGGTTGGACAGATAGCACTAATACTAAGAGCGAAGATACTAAGTGGTATGCTTTGTGGCAACAAGAACCATGGACAGAGACTCTAGGCATGAATAGACAGACTGGTACAATTAGTTATAGCAATAGTGTATATGTTCATACAATTAGTGATGTTGCAACATTATTTGCTCAATGGTCAAAAGTGTATATAATTAAATTTGCATATGCACAAGGTAGCAATCAGAAATACTTTGAATATTCAGGTATTGAAGGCGAGTGGTTCATGTTGCCAAATATGGCAGATATCACTAGAATTACTGGTAGCGAATGGACTAAGAAATATAATTATTTCGCAGGCTGGACAACAGGTACAAGTTCACTTGCAACTAGATATTTGGAGAGGTCAGCAACGGGAGAAATTAACCCAGACTTCAAATACACCATAGGAAGAGCAAGTGCAACACTTATTGTGTATTGGCTAAAAACTCCTTATACTGTCAAATTCTACCTAAATGATAATGACGAGTTGTCGTCTGGAGGTACAGTATTTGAGACTTATGCTCCAGTTTATGGCGGAACTTACAAATACTACCCTAAGAGCCCAACTAGAGAGGGTTATATATTCGATGGTTGGTCTAAGGTGGATTACAAAGCAAATGAATATAGCACATTAAAAAGAAAAGTTAGAGATAATATTGCACTTAGCGAAGCAGAGACTAATAGATATGGTCAAGCCTATACATCATCATCTAATTTCTTGATTGATGGAGACGCTATTTACTATGCAAGTTGGACTACTAATTTTGAAGTAGAATATGATGCTAATGGTGGTACATTTGCAGGTAATGCTGTTACTAGTTATAAATATTCCGAATTAAGTTCGGGCAATTTGAAGATTAATTTGTATGTTGGTAGTGGACTTAAGAGTATTGCCAAAGAAAATTATATTTTCAAAGGTTGGAGAATAAAAATAAGCGATGGTGTTGTTGGAGATAAATTAATCAAGACAAGCGATACTCAGAAAACGACATTCGACTTCCTAAATATTGACGGCAAATACTATTATTACAATTACAAAGCCGATGGTGTAACTGTTGCAGTTTCAGAGAAGACAGAGATGGCTTTGCAAGAAGGCAGGAAAGTTGTACTTGTGGCTGAGTGGGAAGCAAAGAAATACAATGTAACAATCAAAGATACTATGGCTAGTGGCGATAAGACCGCTACTCAAATAACTATAACTATTGCATTTAATGAAGACTTTACATTCCCATCAGAGAATGCTCTTGGTCAGCCATTCGATAGCAAAATTGGTTACAAATTAACTGGTTTCTCTTCTACTGATGGCGGAGAGATAAAATACGCTATTGTAGACGGTGTATATCCAGTTATCCCAGCAAATACAATTGATAGAAATTTGACTTTCTATACAGTTTACGAGAAGAAAACTATTACAGTTCTATTCAAGGCTAAAATGCCTGATGGCAGTGTAGTTGATTTTGATGATAGTTACAAAAAAGATGTAGATTATGGCGCAGTTATCTCATTGCCAGTAATTCCAACAATTGATTATAGTGGCAAAACACTTAAATTCAAATATTGGTATTATGAAGTAGTAGGAAATGATGGCACTAGGGAAGTTCAAATAACTTCGGGAGATAAAGTAATTTATCATGATGCTGATAATCAATTAATTATATATGGACATTTTGAAGCAGAATCTTATGATATAACAATCGGTATTACTAATCCATATAATAATGCTAGTTTGATAGTAAGCACTATTACTCTTGACCCTCAAGAGAAAGATAGTCAAATAACAGATGTGCTTTATCAAGAAGTTATGGATAAAGTGTATGCAAGTTTGCAAGAACTACTTAAAGATTATTTAATTGAAGGTGCTTCAAATGGCATCTACAAAGGTTATACTCTAGTTGGATTATATTCAACTGGTGGTTATGATGATAAATTCGAGGCGGGCAAATTATTTAATTCTACTAACTTTAGAATACTTGGCTTTACAACTTCTGGCATGACACTTGCTACTCGTTGGAATGCAAATGAAGTAGATATTGTGTATAATGCCGAAGAAGGAGAGGGTGGAGATAAGAAGACAGATAGAATTGTATTCAGTACAATTCCAGTAACTCTTAAAGATAGTAGTTTTGTAACAGTTACTGGTGGTCAAATTATTAAGAGTTGGTATATTCTAGATGGAAGTAACAAACTATTCTTCGATTGCTCATCAATACTTGCTGGTGTTGGTAGCAAATATGGTTATAGCAACTTGAATGCTCTTCAGAAATTTATCACTTGGGATAATAGTGGTAAGGGCACTATCAATCTATATGCCAATGTTGCACAGACTTGCAATATTGAATACTATACATTCAATGGTAATGCTACAGAGAAGGTTAAAACACAATCATTTATATTTGGCGAAGATATCAATTTGGAACTTGGAGATATTGCTATAACTGGCTTATTTACAGGCAAAGACATGAAATTTGAGGGTTGGTATTTATCAAATAGTATTAAATTTGTAGGCGGACAGTCTATGTCTGCGGTTAGAGATTACTTGAATGCAGACAATAATTATACAATCAAATTGTATGCTAATTTAACATTCATCAAGAGTGTATATATTGTCAAAGTTAGTGGCGGTATTACACAAGAAGAACTATATAGCACTGAGACAATTGGAATTTTGAAATACAACGAAGCCGGCGAAGTATTCTATATTAATGCAATTACTCTTAAATCTTATCCAGAAGTAAGCAGTGATATGCTTCCTGAGGGATACACATACTATGGTCTAAGATTTGGGGAAAATACTTATAAGAAAGAAGAAATAAGTGGCACAGGCATTTCTATTCCTGTTAGTGGCGATAATATAACTTTGTATACATATTACACTCAAGAATATACAATCACTTACAAAGTAATTGATGGTGCGACATTTGAAGACGGCACAACTGAAGACAGGGTTGAAACATACTTAATTGGTCTAGACAAAGTTGTAGTTGGTGGCAATATTACAATTAAATATGGTGCTAAGAAAGCAGGATATGAAGGTTGCTTCGTAGGTTGGCAAGTTCGTGCAGATAATGGTAGCCTTGGTAATGTAAAATATTTACTAAATGCAATATTCTTCCCAACAGAGAGAAATGTGACACTAGTTCCTTCATTCAAGACCCCAGAGGGTGGCACAATTGATGCAGTTATCGTGCTTATCAAAGAAAAGGGCTCAGATGATAGCAAAACTTTTGCTTACTTGACTAGTGATAATAAACCAAGCGAAAATCAAACAGAGAAACATATTACAAATGGCTATACTTTCACATTCTTAGGTGGAGATAGTTATAGTTGGGTAAATTTATCCAAAGATTTGTATAAATGGGTTGACGAAGATGGCAATGAATACGCAGTTGGCGATACATTCACTATTCCAGTTGCAATTTCTTCTGGTCAAACATTTACATTTACTGGTGTTTGGGTTGAGAAATATATAGTTAATTTCAATCAACCAGTAGAATATGAAAGTGCAGTTAATTATACCCCTCAGAGAACACTATATAGAGGTCAAGAATATAAATTAGAAGAGAAGCCACAAATATTTGTTGATGGTGTAGAAGTTGAGGGTGTAGAATTCAAGTACTGGACATATGATGATAACGGAACCGCTAGAATTATTAAGTTAGGCGATACAATCGTTCTTAATAAAGAAGGCGAGACTGGATACAAATATGTTGGTAATGCAGATGGTAGTGGTATTCACTATCTTCCAGCACCAGAGGGTAATAATGTTTACACTCTACTTGGTGCATGGAGTTATGTAACATATAGTGTTACTTTGATAGTAACAAGTAGTGGTACAGACTATAGACTTGTACTTGCAAATGTTCCATTCGGAACAATTATTGGAAATAGAGAAATGTTAAATAGTAGTTATGCTTATTTGCAGAATGCAGATGAGAGTATTACTAATACAAATATTTCTAATATTAATTATATTCTAAATACACTTGAGACTGATAGCAGAGGTATTGTTGGTTGGTCAAAAACTAAAGATAGTACAACTGCAGACGCAGATGTATTAAACGGAATTAAAGATAATTTGACATTATATGCAGTATGGCAAGATAAATACACATTATCTTTTGCTAATGCTAATGATACTTTTGGTTATAATATGGCTATTGCTGATAGCAAACATCTTCCAAGTGAAACTATAGATGTAAATGATGTTATCAAATATATCTATGCCAAAGGTTATTCAACTGTATATCTAGAAGATGGTAAATGGATTATTATCAATTCATCTGAAAATGACTATTACTACTTCGTAAGTGGATTTAGAGCAAGTAAAACTCTAAGCACTGTAAGTGGCGAAGTAACAGAATTGTTGGTTGACGGCAATGGTAGAGTTCCAGCATTTACAATGCCAGTAGGCGATGTAACTCTTACTCCAGTTATTTCTCCTATTTACAAAGTTAGTTTCTATGATAATATCGACCAAGATGGTGGAAATTTAGTATTAAATAACGAAGGTGTTGAGAAATACATCAAGTTTATAAGAAGTGGAGAAAGTCTAGAATTAAATTCTAATTACACTACTTCTAGAATTAATTTCACATTTAATGGTTGGAATACAGATAAAGATAGTGATAGCACAATTACATCAATTACTGCAGTGGATAAAAATATTAATCTATATGCAATTTGGGCATCAAATAGAAGAATTAAATTCCAAGTATCACTCAGTTCGGCTAATGGTATCACTAATAGAAATATGTTAGAAATGCCACTAACCAAAGATAACAAGGTTAATGCAGATATACTTAATAAATACTTAAATGGCGAAGAGATTACTCTAGAAAATGTAGTTGTTTATGGTAATTTAGACAAAGTAGTTAGCCTTATGAATTTAGGACATCAGGCTTACTCATATAATTTCAATAATTATTTACTAGAAGGATATATTGTATATCCTAAGTCTGGTGCAAGCACAACTTTGACACTAGATGATTTATTAAGAGAGAATTTTGGAAGTGATAATTATAATGTTACAGAAGATGTTGTAGTTACATTCAATTTGATTGATATTTTCCAAATTGTTTATAATGCTAATTCAAGTGATGTAGAAGGGGATATCAATGGTATTGATTACTTTGTAGCCACTGCTTCTAAGACGGGTAAATTAGTAGAGAAGACTATTTCTAATCCAGATGGAATAGATAGTTCATTCAAACTTCCTACTCCTAATGTTACAAGAAAACATTTCACTGCTTCAATGTGGGCAAGTGATGCAGTACTTTCAAATAGTACAATTAGATATAATTTAAGTTCGGCAGAAGACTTACTTCTAAATTCAAGCAAACTTAATTCTATTGCTACAATGCTTCGAAATAAGTACACACAAATATATAATTTGTATATCATTTGGGAATACGAATTAATTGATACTTATGTATATGCTGTAGCAGATGTAATAGATAGCGAACAAGAAGGCAATGCAGATTTGCCAGAAACAACACTTGTTTCTCCTTACAAAGCATATTTGTTGGGTGGAATAGATGGTGCAAATATTGGCTTTGCTAATATTCCAAATATCATTACAATTGGTGGAAATAGAATTATATCTGTAGGCAACTATGCTTACAACAAAACAAATCCTTCTATTGCACAAGTTAGATACAATTCTACAATTGTGCTTAATAGCAATAATCTAAATTTAACTATAGGTGGATATACTCTAGTAGGCTTTAGTACTACGCTTTATAAATTAGGCGAGAGTGTTGCCGAAGATAAATATTATGCTTTCGGCAGTGAGATCATTGTAGATGACAATCTTATCAAATCGGGAGTAATCAAATTATATCCTGTATACACTTATGCTACTAAAGATATAACTGTTAATACTGCTTTTGGTGGAGTTACAGTTAGAGAGAATTTCCAATTGAAAAATAGTGATGGAGATATCCTTACTAGTACCACTGCTGGATATATTTACATAGATAATATGCATAGTGTAGATAGCGTAATTACTAGTGAAGAAAATTCTAAAGTATTTACAGTTAATCACTTTACAACTATAGAAATTATTGCTGATAAGCCAGATAGTGGATATGGTTTTGATAAATTTGACAGTAATATTACAGATGCTGGATTTATAACAATTGATGAAACTCACGCATATATTGGTACAGCGGATATGTCATATTTATTTAATGCTACTAATAATGGATTAGATAGATATTACATAGTTACAACTTATAGTGCAGACAAAGTTAAAGTAAATATTAATCTAAATTATGGATTATATACTCTTAAAGATGGCTTTACAGATAATGGCACAATTACAATTGGAGGCGTTACTGATAGCCTAAATTACGAGGCATACACACTAGATAGAGCAAATCTAAATGCTTTAATCAAAGTTACAAGTATTAGTCAATTATCATATAGCCTTGATAATCGTAGTGATTATTATGATTTCGTACTATATAGCGGAGACAAAGTAATTACTTTAAGTCAAGGACGAATGATTGATGTTAGTCAACTTGAGATGAGTGCAACTAGAGATGGCGAGGGCTATTACGAGGCAGACATTACAATTGTTGCTACTCCTAAGTCTTATACTGTAACATTTGTTATGAATAGAGGCACTCTTCAAAATGTAGCAATGAGTGCTACAAGTGCTATCTATAACAATGTAGATAAATTCGATATTGTTAATAGGTCGGCAGTAGTATTTATGGGTAGCGAAATAACTCTTCCTACCAAAGAGGATATTACTTATACTAAGGGTAAATTTGTTAAGTTCTATCTAAATGGTGACGAGACTAAATCGGCTATTACTAAATATATCATTTCCAAAGATACAACATTTGTAGAAGATTTTGATGATAACGCTTATACAATCCAATACAATTACAAGGGCAGAGTAACTTATGTTTCTGGCTTTGAGCCTAATAGTCTTGTTACTATTGGTGTAGAAGAAGCAAGGAATATTGATGGCTTTAGTCTAGAGTATTGGACATATGAGAATGGTGAGAAAGCATTTGATGATGGCGAGAAGATAACCATCACCAAATCATATATCTTATATGGATATTATTCTGGTAATAAGATTACTTACAAATATACTTATACTGGCGGAGAGAAGATTGTAGAGGGCGAGAATGGTCAAGATATTACTTTACTTGACCCAAGTACTCTAACTGATGCTACTCACGCAGACAATTTGTACATTAGTGGTTGGAAGTATAATGGCAAAACATTTACTGCTCCAAGCAAAATAACTTTTGCAGAATTAGGTTATATATATGATGCAAATAATAGTACTATTGTATTTGAAGCGGTTTATTTGGGTAGATATACTTACACAATTGAATATGTTACAACAGGTCTTCAAGATGGAGATTTGAGTAACGCTTCTGAATTTAGTTCTACTACTCATTATGTCAGAAAATCTAATAGCACAGATGGTTACTATTTGTCTGATTTGAAAGTTAAAATCAGTGAAGTTACACCACTTTATGATGCAGGAAAATCACTATACTTTGATAAATACACTATTGAGTATTCAATAGACAATAGAAATAATTGGATTACAACAACTGATGAGATAAGAGTTGGTGGCACACTTACTTTGGTTGAACCAATAGATAATGTAAATATTATCTATAGATTAACCCCAACATTTGTTTCTACTTATTCAACAATTACAATAGATTACACTTTAACTAATCCTACAGATAATAGTAGTTTGCAAGATACAAACACTGCAGATGGAAATAGTGTATCTTCATATATTACAAATAGAGAATTCAATACAGGTAAGGCATTCTCAGATGATTACTTACTATCTATTGCTAGTGTAATGGGTAGCAGTACTGCTTCATTTAGCATATCTGGCGATAGTGTGGGATTTGGATTAACTATAGAGGGTATTGATTGGTTTGAATATACTTTGCTTGGTTACAAGATTACTTTGTATAGAACTCTAGATGATACAAATCCTGTAACTAGACAATTCTTATTTGGTCAAAGTGCCAATGAGGATAGAAGTATTGCCGGTTTTGCAAAAGCCAAACTTACTTCTATCTGGGAACAAAAATATGTAATTTATTATTATAATCAATCTAACACTCTACTTAAGAAAGATTATCATGAATTTGATGAGAGCATTTCTGCGATTGCAACTCTTAATAAAGACATCGCTTCATCAGAGAATTTCTATCTTAATGGTTATGCATTTGTTGGTTGGACAACAATTAGCGGAAATAATCATGTTGTGAATAGTGTAGATGAATTTGTAACATTCGCTAGTGAAATTGAAGTTGAGAAGGGAAATAGAAGAGTATTCTTGTATCCTGCTCAAGCAAAGATTTACACTCTTAAATTTATAACAGAAGGTGTAGATAGTGAAGATAGTACTAATTTCGTATTTGGTTCTTATAGCACACCTACAATTCACTTAGGTATTAATGATAGTAATTCTATCAATCTAGCAAATTATATGCTTAGTGCTGGTAATTACTTTGACTATAGCGATTTGAGTAAGTTATACACAAGTTACGATAGTACTAAGTATACATTCAAAGGTTTCGCATCTTCAACAGATGGAGAACCTAACACTACATACACATTTGATAGTTCGGCAATTAATGGCAATAATATCAATGCTTATGTAATCTGGAGAAAGAATAGTTATAATATTACATTCACTTTCGAGGCTTATGATAATAGTGGAGATAATACTAACTTACTAGCAAATTATATATTTGAAATTAACAAATATTATGCAGACAACATGAATTTCGCTTGGTCTTATGATGCAAGTACTAATTATTTTGATATCCTTGCTGATACAGAAAATAATGGTAATTGGATATCTGATATCAAGAATTCTGATGGGGTTTGCTTAGAAGAGAAAATCAATTCTATACTATCTAATGAGGGAATTGATTACTTGAGTGCAATTAAATTTGTACACGAAGTTGGCAGTAGTGAGGCAGAACTTGATGTAAGTAATCCTTACATGGTCACTTCAAGCGATACAATTAGAGTTATATTTGTAACTCCTGTATATAGATTGTCTTATAGAGTATATGGCGATGCTAAATATCAAGGTAACGAAGTTAAGAATAACGAACTATACTCAGAAATTATCTCGCTAGGTAGTGTAGTTACTCCTAAGATCAATATTAGTGATATAGAGGTTGCTGGTTATAATATAGATTATTGGGCATCAACTGGTGACACTAATTTCTTTGCTGGTGGTAGCCATACTATTGGTAGTAGCGATATTGAGGCAAGCAAAGTAACTTCTGAATATAGACTTATAATTAGTCCACATTATTCTACTGCTTATGAATTGAATTTCTATTATTTCGCAAGTCTTGAAGATTTGAAAAATTATGAAATGGCTGTAGAGAATGGGGATAATAATGCCAATGATTATTATACTAAGTTAGGCGATACTATTAATGTTTCTCTAAATGATACTATTGGTCTATACGAGACTGATAGTGACGGCAATGTTATTTACGATGAGTATTCTCCTCGTAAGAAATATTTGGACGCAGCGAAAACAATTAGGGCTACAATATTTGATAGTTATCTACAAAGTAATGTAGTTGAAGTTGTTGTGGACAAAAATAATAATTCTAAGACTAGAATTAATAGTCTACAAGATTTATTTACTGTATTTGCTAATTACGAATATGTAACAAATGGCGAGATTAGAGTAAATAATGATGAAAAAACTTATATGGTATTTGACTTAGATGATGGCAATTACTATACAAATAGTTATTCTGTTAAGACTTATGGTACTGGTAATGCGCTAGTTAATAATATCTATCTAAAATACGAAATACTTAGTCATGAGGTATCTTTCGTAAGTGCTGTTGTTGTAGAAAATGAAGACGCAGAGGGTAACACTTCTCTAGTATTTGATGAATATGTATCTTCTATATACAATGTCTTTGGTGAATATGCTCTAAATAGTGAGCAATTAAATGATACTGGCGATATTAATTATGAAGGAGAGACAAGAGGTCTTGCTAATACTATTAATTCTAATGATATATCAAACGGAATAGTTACTTATAGAAATTCAATTTACTTAATGAATAGACCTTTCTATGTAAGAGCGGCTACAAATGTTAGCAATAGTTTCATATTCCAAGGCTGGAAAATTCTAACTAGTAGCAATGAACTAGTAGATCTAGCAGATAGTGGATTAGAATTATCAGAAGTAGTTGATGGCGATAGTGGACAAATTAAATATTGGCAAGTAAGAAATGTTACCAAAGATATTAAATTTGTATCAGTTTATACGCAGAACTTCATAGAAGTTGTAGTCAACTTAACTTCTGAAGATGGTGTGGGTGACCAATTACTATTATCTCTTATGTCTTTCTATAGTAATCTATATGCAGATTACTCAGAGGACACTGCAAATATTACAGTTAATGAGAGTACTCATACAACCACTTACAATATAGCAGTTCTTTATAATTCCTGGTTGTCTATTGATGTACACGAAGATTTGAAGGCTAGTTATAAGATAAAAACAGTTAGAGTTGGCTCATTTGAGACAAGTGGCTCAATATCTATTGGTGTTGATGATAGCAACATAATTAACAATAAAATTGTAATCAATGTAGAATACGCACAATTATCTTATGATATGCTTCTAAAGATTGATCAGACAATTGACGGAACTAGATATTCGGGGCAATTAGACAAAGTTAATTACTCAATTGGCGAGATTAATTCTAGTTCAGAACTTGCGTATACTGGCAATGAATTTGGTTATTCGGCAGACTTGCCGGTTGGTGCTACTCTTAGTGGTAATACACTAGGTGTTCCAACTCTTAATAACTACACATTCACTAAATGGCAGTATAGAGACAATGCCGGTAATTGGATTGACCTTACAACTATTGATGCTGTTGATATTGCTGATTACTTCAATCAAGTATATATTAGAGCAATATTTGAGGCTAATACAATCAATGTGGAATATGTTGTTGAGACTAATTACGATGGAAACAAAGTTACTCAAGAAATTACTGACTTGAGAACTACTGTAACTTATGGCAATAGCCTTACTCTTCCTTATGTATTTATTGAAACCGATAATTATATTACTACTGGTTTTGATTTGGGTAATTTTGGAAGTAAGATAACGGTGGTAGCAAGCAATAACGAAGTAATGGATGTTCTAGTTATTAAGGCTACTTATACTGATATTAAGCATGTAGTATTTAGTGCTGGAGATACAGGATTTACAATTCCTAGCGATTATCCTGTAGATAAGAGTACACTCAATAAAATTGTAGAGAGCCCAATTGTAGTTCATTCTGGAACAAGTTATTATTACAATAAGTGTGATAGCAATAGTTTGACAGCAGGAACTATTAAGATGGCTTCTCAAGAGACCACGATTAAGGGTAATTCGTATGTAATTCCAAGTGCTACAATTGCACCAATTGATGGTGTCCAATTTGAAGGCTTCGTAAGTAAGATGAGCAAATCTTATTCTTATGGAGATACTTATACATATACATCTGGTGACGAAGAAAATGGGTTAATTACTTTAACCGCAGTTGTTAGTACTAGTATAAATGTTAAATTCTATGTTACAAATCCTAGTGATAATAGTCTTGCTACATTTGCAACTAAGATAGAAGATGGTATTCCATTTGATATTGAATACATTAATTTGCGTATAGACAAAGATAGCAACTATAAATATGTAGATATTGATGTAGATGGTTCTAATACTAAATACATCAAATTCAATGCAATGACAGGTTCAAATATTGATGTTGCATACTTCATGCAATCTTCAGATGTTGATAACTATAAATTCTATGGTTGGTCAACAGAGAAGATTAATACATTTACTAATATTCTTAATTTATATAATAGTAGTGATAACTATGATAATGGTGGTTACAAATACTTGAGTTATTATACTCTTGATAGTGGTATTTGTTCCAAGAAAGCATACCAAGTTATTACTAGAGAATTAAGTGAATTTATTAGAAATAATAATGCTCAAACTCTTTATGCAATTTGGGAACAGAAGTATACTGTATCGTTTGTAGATGATGATGAGATACTTCGTGCTTCCAATAAATATGGATTTGGCGAAGCAATTACATTCCCTAGTCCAAGTGACTTTACTCTAACAAATGACACCCAGAAATGGATAGGTTGGCAGTCTGGCGATAGTAGAGTTGAATTTGTAGACGGCAAAGCAATGGCATATATGTCAGTCGCTAGCGCTCAAACATGGCGTCCTCTATGGCAAAATGGCTATACTATTACTTTGAATACTAACTTTGATAGAGATAGAGTATCTGCTATATTTGCTAAATATGGTCAAACACAAAGTAATATTAAGAATGGTCTTGGATATCCAATGATTATTGATGATAATTCTCTATTCAAAGCATCTGGAGAAATTGTAACAATTGGTGGCAAGACATATTCAAGTACTTATACTTATAACGAGTTGATTCTAGATAACCAGAAGATTAGTTTGTCAAGCATTAGCATGACAGATTGTATAATGGATAGTGACGGCAATGTAACCACAATTTATCCTACAAACTTAACTCTTAGCAATGCTACATGGTTAAATTCATATTATACATTCGCGGGTTGGTCATATACTCCTGATGGCGAAGTAATTGCTTATGATAAATTAAGTGCTATTGGCGTTCAGAATAATTCAAATACAACACTTTATGCTATTTGGAATGCTTGTGAATTTGATATGACTTTCTGTGCTAGTCAAGAAGATGCTGGGAAAGGCGTTTCTATTGACCCAACAAGCGTAATTACTGTTAGATTCGGCGAGACTTTCAATATTGAAGATTACGAGAAAGAAGAATTTATTAGGAACTATAGCGAACTATATAATAAACCGGGTTATAGATTTAGAGAATGGAAGGTTATTGCCCCTCTTACTAATGCAATACTTAGAAGTGTTGGATTAAATATTATTAATAACCAATATTTGTATCCAGTATTTGATGAGGCTTATACAGTAATATTCAAATCAACCAAAGACCAAATAATTGCAGGTCAAGGCGATGATTTAGAGAATTGCCAGAAAGTAATTAATGGTGAGTATGTTGCAATTAGAGATTATATAATCAATACTCTTGGTCAAGATATCTCTCAAGTCAAAGAATTATATTACAATAATAACTTGGCTGTTAAGACAAATATATCCAAAGATACAGATAAGATATTATTTGATAGTTCTAAGATATCTGGTAATGACCAAACTAACAAGACATTTACAATTTATATAGATGTAAGTTTCTCTATTAATTTGTATGTGCCTCAAATAGATACTAGTAATTCTAACTATTATTCGTATAAAAATATTGATGTCGCTCCAGACTCTATAATCACAGTTAAGTCTAGTAGTGCTTATAGCGAAGAATATACTCTTGATACAAGTGCATATTCTGGTAATCCTAATTTTGTAGGTTGGTATTTCTATCCTAGAGTAACTGAAGATGTCTCTAATGATAAATATCTAAGTAGGGTAACTGGAACAGAGGTATTTAGAGTAGACGATTTGAATAATGCAATAGTTAGATTTAAGGTTACTATTGAGAAGACAATGAGTGGTGGTATTGAGGTTAGCAAATATATTCTTATTACATATACTGCTGACGGCAATGAGATTACTTACGATTTATCTTCAAATGGCTTGGCTATTAATTTCTTTGCTAAACTTACTGTTAAACAAACAATTACTCTTGGCTCTAGTGAAGATAAATTAATTCAGAAATATGCTCAATTATCTGCAATTAGCAGTAATTATCTATTGATAGATAATACAGAGACTATAGATAATACATCTACTGGAAATAGAGATGTTAAGACTTATACAATTACTACAGCGTATAAGAGTTCTAAAGAAATTACTTTCACAATAGAGACTGAAGGATATATAATTGACAAAGTTAATACTACAGATAATGCACTTGTTGGTTATACTCCTGATAATAGCAATCTAGTAAATGAATATTCTTTATTAGACCGCAACAATAGATATATTCTTAATTTGAATAAATCTACTACAACTTCTAAGATTATTAATGGTAATACTGTAGATGGTATGTTTATTACTTATACATTTACTCTAGAGGCTATTATTGTTAATAACTATACATTCTCATTCGAGATTACTCCATATACAACTAATGTTGAATATAAGATAAATGCTGATGATGGTAAATTCTTAACTTCATCAAATAACGACTTTGCTACAAGTGGTGCTATAGGTATGCTTGCAGGTACTAATATCTATGGAAACTCAAATAACAAAGCATACGAGAGTAACAATATAACTATTTCTTATAATTACACTACAACTAATGGTTATAATGTTCTTACATTTAGTAGTGTTCCTTATGGTGCAAGATTGAATTTTGAGTATGTCCCTAATGAAATTATGCACAAACACTTTGATAGCATTAAATTTGCTTGGGATAGTAATGTTTGGAAAGTTGATGGTAATAACAATATAGGATACACAAGTATCAGTGTAGATAGTTCAGGTAAGAGTATTACTTACACTCCAGTAGAATATACTGGTAGCAACAAAACTGCATCATTCAATACTATATACGAAATTGAAGTAGTATTTGTTGCAAATAAAATTGAGAAAGTTGAATTGTACCTAGACTTTGAGAATAGTGACCCAGTTAATAATACAACATGGATTAAAGCACTTAATAAAACTGTAGATGGTCACGAAATCAAGACTACTAAATTTGCAAATCCAACAACCCAAATAGAATATACTAGATATTATATTTATTGGGAAATTGGAGCAGAAAATATCTCTGCTGGTACAGATTTAACAAACAAATTCAGTGAATGGAAAAATAATTTCCACACAGACTTTGAAAATAAACTTGCTTCTGGTAATCCGGGACAAGCACAAATTGATTTGGGAGTTCTACTAAATTACTTCTGGTTAGATGATAATAGTAACTTCCAGACTTACTCTAAATATAAGAGTGAACAATCAAGTAATGGTTATTTAGAGGGTAATACAATTTACTCACTAAATAACGGAACTGTACAATTACATATTGACTTGACCAAAGCCATGATTATTAGTGCTAGCACTAGAACTATGGATTACTTAAATACTAACGAAGTATTAATTGATAGCAATGGTTTATATGTACAGAGAGCAACAATCTCTGTTCAGAGAGATAATGCTAGTAATACATTAGTATATGGTCGTGATAATGTTAAGATTGATTATACTGATAATACTTTAGAAAGTAATTTGCTTCTAAAGGCTAGATTTGATAATAATAACCTAACATTCACAACAACTCCAAATAGTGCAGATGGTAGTCATGTAGAATATGTAATGTCTAAATGGTCAGCAATTGATGGCGGTTCTATTAGCGACGGTATTACTTCTAATACATTGAAATTAGGTAGTAATAACGCAAATAATAATATTAAAGATATGTTTGCCGAATTCGGTACAGTAGATGTACATAAATTGCCAGAAATCCATCTAAGAGGCGATGTTGTAGCCAAAACATTCGCAATTAACTTCTACAATGCAGAAAGTGATGGCACTTATCCATTGATTGCAACCTTCGATGTTGCATACGATGAAAATATCGCAAATATTACAGATAAAGATACTGGTGCATATAAATATTTGCATTACAATTATTCTATTCAATCTATGCGTGCACTTAATAGTCTTCACCCAGCACCTAGATTTAAGTTAGATACAAATAACGATAATGGTTCGGCCAAATTTGTACACCCAATAGACGATATGAGCAATATCTATGGCGAACTTCATTATCTATTCAAATATTGGGCACTAAGTGTTGGCGGTTCGGCTTATAATGCTACTTGGGCATTAGTAAATAAAACTGGAAATGAATATAATGCAGTTAATCTATATGCTAATTACGAAAGTGCATTAATGATAAGATTTATCAAATTTGATGGCAATTCAGAGGTTGAATGTCCATTGTATTTGGCTAGTACGAATTTTGTAGATCAATTTGGCATTAAGTATGATACAAGCCTACTTTCCAAAGACTATGCCGTAAATAGTACTTGGTTAAGTAGCAATGCAAATGCAACCAAAGATGCAAATGGTAATTATGAATTCTACTTGCGTGGAATTAATAATATTACAAATATTAAAGTAAGCACTCTACAAGATATTGAGAATGCTTATAAAAATGATGAAAATAACCTTGCCGAGAAAGATATGTATATCTTGTATCCTAAGATGGAAATAATCCTTACTGTATACAAGCATATGACAGATGTCGGCTATTCTAGTGAAACTGCTGAATATTATACACTTGGTGGTAAATTAGTATTTGAGCAAGAAATTATTACATCAAATAGTGGCTATGAAGCAACTAATAATTTGGCATTATCTAATATTATTTTGGGTGCAAATGAAGAAGCGTTAAGTACTCTTGCACCAGCAGATAGATATCCAGTAGATTACACATTCTCTATGTGGTATGTAGGAAATAACAATTCTTACCTAGGAACAATTGTTAATAATAATTTGCAACAATCAAATTTAAGCAAATTAATATCTGATTGGTTAAATAGTGCTGAACATACAAGTGTTACAACTGAAAATGGCAAATTGATATCTAATAATATAGAAATAACTAGCGATGCTAATGTATATCCACACTTCAATGCTAAGGTTATTGTTAGTACTTCGGCATGGGGTAATTTACTTATTACCTCTGGAGATGGCTCTACATATAGTGCAGGAGAACAATTCTCATTATTTAGAAGTATTCCATCATTCAAATATATTACACCAATTAGTTATGATGAGAATGCTAGAATGCATTTGGGCATTTGGTACGAGACATTAGCAAAAGATAGCAACGGATTTACTTATGCTGTATTCAAGATAGTAGATAGAACTAATAATACAACGCTATATACTATTAACTATAAAGCAAATCAAACAATCTTTGATAAAATTGCTATGAACATAACTACTAAGAATGGTATATCTAGAATACTTAGCAGGGCTGGTAGTTTGGATAGTAGCAATAGTTACATGGATATTGAAGATGCATATGGTGCTATAACTCTTGCTCCTACTGCATATCCAGCAAATGTAACATTATCTACTTCACAATTTGTTATTACTAATATTCCAGAACCACTAAAATATTCAAATACTATTAAATATAATGTTAGTAGTTTGAATATAGAGGGTGGTGCGGAATTTATATTCGATACAAAGTCTTCCGAATCAGAAATGAACTGGAAGATATCATTCAAATCCATTATTAATGGCGAGATGGATAGTAAGAATTATGTGACTGCTACTGCACAAGCACCATTCTTTACTAACAAATTAAATGAATATCTAACTAACTATAGGTGGCAATATTCAACAGATAATGGCAAGACATGGAACGATTGTCCAGACAATATGAGTGCTTTGGGTTCTTATCCAATAAGACTTGCTGCCGAATGGAAAACATTTAATGTCGAGTTTATTAGAATGAAAGACACATCATCTAGTATTACTAAAGTAGATACTGAAGGTGGAGAATGGAAGATCAAAGATAAGACTTATGATGGATACAAAATAAATGGTAAAACTTATGAAAGTTATTTATTGTACAAGGGCGAAATTTTGAAGTACAATGAGAGTAATTTGAGTTTTGTATTCGATGGTTCTCCGCTTGGTAGAAGTGGAATTGTAGCCCAAATTACAAATAATAATGGTTATGCTCAAGGCTGGTTATTAAGACCTACTAGCACTAAGGTAGCAAAGATAGATGATCAAAGTACTTATGATTATCAAGAAAACGACTATGCGTTTGTAGCATGGGTTGAAGCCAAGAAAACAATTGATGTAAATGTAGATACAAACGATGGTACTGGCTATACTAAGACCGATGGTATTATGCCGGGCTATGGTAATGTAGAATACTCTATATCAAATCCATTGGTTAATGGTACTACAAGTGAGATGAGTAATTTAGCAATTAATAAGAAAAATAAAACTTATGGCTCTATTATTGTGGGTGCTTCAACTAAGGTTACTTTCAAATTTAGTGAAAATCAAAATACTAATCACAATTTGGTTGGTATAACTTGGAAAACTGGTAATCCATCAATCAAGGTAAATGCTGAGGCTTCCGACTATACAATTAGCGAATATGGAGACGATTTATTGAGATATGTACAAGTATTATTTGATGCTACTCCAACACAAAGCACATATAATCTAGCGTACAGAAATAATAAATTTGTTACATATAACGGTAGTGCAGATAATGCAATGTATACTATTTATGGTGGTTATACTATTGAATACTCACTTGCAAGTAATGTACTAACTGCTAAAATATACAGTTATTGGTACGATAAATCTACTAATAATATAAGCGCAGTTAATACTTTCACAGTGGCATTGAAAGAAAATAAAACCAATGCTAAGGACAAATACTATCCAAGAGATAACTATTATATTAGAGATTTGAAGATATTTGAAGTAGACACAATTACTACAACAAATAATATAATTGATAATAACTTAGACATGAATAGTGGTACTAGCATTATTAATGGAAATACAATAACTGTTCGTTCAACTAGTTATGATGGTAATAAGAAAGTATATGTAGTTAAATTTGATGAGTATATTCATGCAGTAGATTTGTCATATAATATTACTTATGCGGGTTCAACATCTACTTCTTTGTCTACTGACCTAGCATATATTGAAGCAGAGAAGATTGATGGTAATGCAGTAACCCAAAATATAACTGGCGCTATTACTACAATTAATAACATATCAAATAATGAAGCAACTGGATATATTCAGTACGACATGATTAAGGGCGGAATTTATTTGAGTATTTCTGATAGATTTGCCGGAACAATCGTTCCAAGTAATAGCAAAGAGTATTCGTATAAATTAAAGTCTGTATCAATTGCAGGTAAGACTGTAACATATCCAACATCTACATCTTCAGTAACTGGTGCTCAAGAAAGTTTCGATATAGAAGAGGCTAGTTATACAGTGGATATTGTATTAACAGTATCTAATGCAGTAAATGTACTATTTAAACTTACCTTGCCAAGAGCAGAAGACCTAAGAAATCTAAGAATATCTTATACGAGCAATATAAATGGATATGTTCCAACATTTAATAGTGATACTGCCACAGTTGCAATTCCAGTTAATAGTACTGTTACGATATCTAACAATGGAAAAACATTAGAAATATTTGATGGAAAAACAGGAAGTTTGCTTCTAAGGTATGTAATAACTTCGGGAGATAGTATCTATACTTTCGATGGTTGGTATGTAGATAGTAATTATACTCATAGTCTAATGGAAGAAAATGTAACACGAACAATTGGTGGTTACAGTTACAATCTAATAGGCTTTGATAGCAACACCAAGATTACCGATACAACCAAATTAACCAGAGACTGTGCTATAGTTCTTAGCATGGATAGAAGTGAAATCAAGATTTATCAAGATAATACTACTTGGTACAACCTAATTAAGTATGACAATAGCAATGATAGAATTGAAAGCAACACAGACGATATAGATTTCTTATTAAATAAATTGCAAGGAACCAAGTTTAGTTCTTCAGCAACATATACTGTACCAGGTGGCTTGATAGAATTAATGCCATTAGGTATAGGCGATACACTACACCATAGTCGAGGTGGAGATAATACCGGTAACTATGTTGGTATAAATAGTTCAACTTCTAGACCTCTTAACATTGGTAATCGTTGGCAAGCAATGAATAGTAGAGGAGATGTATTTACTTTAACTATTGATGCTAATTCGCCTAGAAAATTGAGTTTGGGACAGTCTACTCAAAGTTATGATAATTTGCCAGAGTATGTAGTACTAAGAGCAGGAAGCAAAGGGATTGAGACTGCTAATAATTACGATGTAGAATTAACCCAAGGCAATGAATGGGTATTGGTAGAGTATCCAGCAATTACTGCTAATAATACTGTTACAGTTACATTTACCGAATATGAAGATGGTAGCGGAAATCAGTATGTCTTAGATATGCTTAAGAGCGACCATGATTTGTATACAGGCGAAATTACAAATCAGATAACATCTCTATATAGCGAGAAATATTCTACATCAAGATTATATGAAAATTTGGCATCCTGTCCTAGATCATATTTTGCAAATGTATACTCTGATTATGGTAAAGAATATTACTCACCAACAAGTGTTACATTCAATGCAGGTAATACTTGGACTAATAGAGGAAGCGGTAGCAAAGTATCCTTGACTGGTTATAAGGTATATACTAATAGTTCGATACTTGCAAATAATGTTAAAACTTTAAATTTAGCGTCGTATTCACAAAACACAATTAAAGTAAGTCCAATCTTTGCAGAAACAAAGCAGTACAAAGTTACATTTATAAATAGTTCTAGGTACTTTGGTAGTCAGGCTAAGACATATTATGTAATGGACGGCGATACTTATTCATTCTCATATAATTTAACTGGAATTTCAATGGTAACTAGTTCATCAGGTACGACTAGTACTGTATATGTGCCAACTGATGGAACATATACTCCTGGAAATGATGACTATGTGTTAAATGGACTATGGTTCAAAGGAACATTTACCAATGCTGAGTTCAATGGAAAATTTTCTAATGCTTATTTCTATAATTCAACTTATAATCTTTATACAATTGCCAGCAGTTATGTATCTCCTAGTAGCAGTCAATTGAATATTAAATTCGTCCCTACGGGAGATGTGGAAATTTGGCCACTAACTGTTAAACTAAATCAACATATAGTTTATGGAAAATGTACAAACTATCGAAGTTTCAGAAATCTTCCAATAAATGAAGCCCAAGTGTGTGGTTTGTATAATTTTGTACCAACAGGACTAAAACTAGACGCAAGGGGAATGTTAAGAAATATAGATCTTGGTAGTGTGGTATCACGCTATTTCACAGTAAATAACGATGCTAAATGGGAAACCGAGAACGAGGTATTTACTTATTCATTGACACATAATAGACACGCAATGTTCTTTACAAATAAATTGAACTGGTTAGCTTGTATTCAGTATCAAGAAGCACAATGTAGTTATTGTGGTGCTATTGATCCTTATTATGGAGAAACTGGAGGAAGTCGTCATACATGGAAATATGGTCTGTGGGAGCGTAAAGATGACAATAAACATATAAGAAGTGGATATTGTACATCATGTAATAAACCAACTTCAGAAGTCTCACAACATTCTTATGATGTGAATAAACCACTATATCAATTTGTTGCTAATAATCAGCATTATAAGTATTATGAATGTACTATATGCGGAGGCCAAGCAAATAGGAGTAGTCTAGAGAATTGTAATATAAAAAGAATTTTTAGTTATTATGATTCAGAGCAACATCGAATTACACCAGAATGTACGCTTTGCAAAAATCAAGGTGCTGATTCGTACGGAACTCATTATCAGTCGAATTCTGCTCTTATAGAAGATATCGCTGGTACATGTGGAGGATACAATCAAGAAAAATTCAAATGTATGCACTGCAAAGGGCAGATAATAAGAAATGTAGGTGATAAATTAGAACACACATTTGAATATCTTATGAAAATAACAAAAAGACGACCAACAAATAATAGAGATAATACTTTTGAGCAATATTCTTTAAGGGATGAATATGGAATATCAACATTAGCATTGCAAAATCCAAATCAGCAGATTTTGAATGATGGCGGTAGTGGTACTACCTATCCAATGCCGTCATGTAGTCATATTGCTACGTGTACTAGATGTGGCTATTCTAGAGAAGAATCTTGTACAATGAAACTTAAAGTTCCAACTTGCGCAAATGAAGGTCGCTGGACATGTACTCATAATTGTGGGTTCTTACAGAGTGTTAAAGCGACAGGTAAACATAAATATCACGTTTACATATTAAGGGAACTTCCGAAAGGTGATATGACATGTTATTCCCATAAAGTAAATGTGGGAAGTTGGAATAAAACTTATTCTGGACATTCTTATACATATTCTTATACAAATGTTGATGTGTATGGATACACATACAAAATAAAATGCGTTGACTGTGATAAAACAGATAATATGATGTACTACAGTAGTTATATGAATCATGATATACGTATTACATCAGAAAATTTAGGTAAAGACTTTGTTATCAATTCATTTAGAGACCTATTTTTAACTGGCTTAAAAGCATCACTTATTACAACAATATTAAGATATGTCCTTAGTTATGACTCTAAAAGTGGAGAATGTATTTACTGCGGAGTTAAGTGTGAAAGATGGGGAATCTCATTAGGGAATACAGTTATTAATGCTGTTGCAAATTGGTTTAATTTAAATATTCCATTAGTGTATGACAGTGGTTGGTATGTTAAGAAAAAACAATAGACTATAAAAAATTGACTATTGACAATCTCTCTCTCGGGTGTTATTATAATTGTAATACTATGGGAATTAGGGAGGAATTAATAGTATGAATAATTTAAAGGAATATCTTGAAGCAAAAAAAGATGGCTTCAAGAAAACAGCAAAAAGAGCAGCAATTACAGGATTGGTTGCGGCAACAATCTTAACAGGAGCAGCAGGACTTACTAGTTGTGATAAAGATTCTGTGCAAGCAGAAACAAAACCAGGAGTTACAGAGACAGTGAAAACTTCAGCAGTTGAAATTGCAAATTCAATTGAATCTAAAATGAAAGAAACAAAACCAAATTTTAAACTTGATCAGGTTGGAGTTGTAGGAGTTGATGGCAGTTATTCCATAACAATTCAAGATCTTTTTGATAAAGAAGATGGTGATGCTGAAATGATAGGTAATTCTAAAATTCAGTTTGACTATGATATTGATAAGGATACCTTTGATAAAATATTTAATCTAGCAAATGCTAGTAAGGATAATTCAATTGAGGTTAAAGTAATTAATGATTATTATGGACAAGAAATAATACAAATACGTTTAACAAGTGAAAACTTCGATAAATGGGAATCTATCTTGACTATAGTTCAAAATCACATCAAAGAAAGCGCACCAAGTAATGTAGTAGATTTTGCCCCTATTATGGGAGACTAATTGCTGATAAGTGTAGCATTTGTAATTTGCAAACGATACACAATGCATACTATTTAAGTAAAAAAGGTTAGGAAGATAATTCCTAACCTTTTTTGGTGGTAATAATCCCTATTGCAATTGGGAAAGATATGTGGTAGAATATATATAATAAAAGTTATTGACTAGTACAAGTGTGTTTTTATATTAAGGGGGAGAATATGAATACATTGGAACTTGCAACTCTTAGAAAATATCTAAGAAGACAAATAGCCGAGAAAAATAATCAGTACAATGGTATCACTAAGGGATTTGTCATTGAAGGCAGAATGATGAGGAGTGATATCGTTAGACAATTTTCTAGAGGTTGTAACGAGGCATATAGAATTGCAGATAAATTATCTACTTGTAGCAAAGATTTAAGTGCGTACAATTTCTATGATTTGGATACTCTTATTGCTTACAATGCATTTATGGGTAGAGTGATACTAGAGGCAGAGAATAATAGGAGAAGAAGAAATAGCAGATACTTTGTAAGTGGGGATTTGAACAAGGCTATTAATCTAGATACTCCGGCGTATTTTCTTGCGAATGCTGGCAGTGAGGCTACGGGATATTATAATCCTAAGCATTCGGTAACTGTTCTTACTGATGAGAAAAACAAATTGATGTACGAGAGAACTCCAGACAAGCGTGCTTTTGAGAATAAATATAATATGTACGAATTAGAGAAATGCTTAAGTAGATATATTGAAGAGAGACACCCTAAAAAGCAAATTGTAATAGATAATCCGATTGATGAAGATGAGTGCACCCAAGAAGATTTATTCTCAGTAGAGAATATTGGCGGTAGAAATTATTTTATAACCAAAGAGCAATCTTATTGCAATGAACATTTTGTGCCAATTAGATATGTAGAGGGACACACCAAAGATGGCAGATTTGCTATTAGAGGATTTGTAGATTGCGAAGGTATAGAATGGTGTGGCGATGTGTATGATTTTGATGGAAATATTGTTGTAGATAGAGAGCAATCTGGTATAGACCTATATGTAGATGGAGTGCAACAAGATAACACTCGCAGAAGATAATTTTACGCACGCAAAATAATTACAAAAAAGATACAACTACATAAATATAATTTTCTCCGTGCGGTTGAGTACTCGACCCAAATTTTACTAAGGCTTCGGCTTCGCCTGCAGAAATCGTAAAATTTGTCTCTGTGTCTTCCCGCACTCAGTGGTTATATTATTTTACTTAATATTAGATACTAATAAATTGATACCCCTTATTTAAGTGATATTTATTGTTAGAACTAAGAACTTATTTAATATATATTTTAATTTTATTATTTAGTAGTACTCACATTAATTAATTTGTAAAAGTGGAAAAAGAAAAGCAAGAATTCAACTAAAAAAGTATATAAAGTCAAATTTAATAAAATAAATTAATGTAGAAAACAAACATGCTAGTACTGAGGGCGGGAAGACGCAGAAAATTATTTTGAGACCATTTTTTTGGAACAAAAAACCTGTGTCGAAAAATAGTTATCGAGTACTCAACCGCACGGAGCGAATTATATTGCAAAATAGTAGTACAATAATTATATTGCTAAAGTTTGTACTCAACCGCACGGAGTAAGTTATATGGTCACTAAGTATACTCAACTGCATGGGTGTGAAATAGTAGGGCGGATTTTTACTTTATTGAATAGAGATAAATAATATGGTTTGTGTTTATTAGTAAATAAAAAAATGAGCAAAAGAATAAACTTTTGCTCATTTTTTTGCTATATAATTAATTTGAAACAATTATTTTATTACTTAGAAATTGCAGTTCTTTGGTGTTCTTGGGAATGGCAATACATCTCTTATATTTGATGCTCCTGTTACATACATTACAAATCTATCGAAGCCCATTCCAAATCCGCTATGTTTAACTGAACCGAATTTTCTTAGGTTTAGATACCACCAATAATCTTCTTCATTTAGTCCTAATTCGTGTATTCTATTTAGCAATACATCGTATCTCTCTTCTCTCTCGCTTGCGCCACAAAGTTCGCCAATGCCTGGTACTAGCAAGTCGGTTGCTTTAACTGTTTTGTTATCGTCATTTACTTTCATGTAGAATGCTTTGATTTCTTTAGGGTAGTTATACACAAATACTGGGCGTTTGTATACTTTCTCTGTCAAGAATTTCTCATGCTCGGTTTGGATATCTGAACCCCAAGATACCTTGTATTCAAATAAATCGTTATGTTTCTCTAGTTCGGCAATTGCATCGGTGTAAGTTACTCTTGCAAAGTCGCTAGTTGCTACATGTTTCAATTTATCTAATAAGCCTTTCTCTACGAAAGAATCGCAGAATTTAAGTTCGTCTGGACATTTGTCAAATAGATAATTAATTACACTCTTAACCATGCCTTCCATAATATCCATATCGTCTTGCAATTCGGCAAATGCCATCTCTGGTTCTATGTGCCAGAATTCATTGACATGCTTGATAGTATTACTATTTTCTGCTCTAAATGATGGGCCAAAAGTATAAATATTGCCCATTGCTAGTGCAAAGGCTTCACCCTCTAATTGACAAGATGGAGATAGAAATACTTTCTTGCCAAACAACTCGTCTTCTGGGTATAATTTCTTGCCTTCATAAATCTCTTGAGTACTTACCTTGAATAATTCTCCAGCACCCTCGCAATCTGATGAAGTAAGTAGAGGTGCGTGTACATATACAAAGCCTTGCTCATTAAAATATTTGTGCAAAGCAAATGCTGCTTCACTTCTAATTCTAAATATTGCATTAAATAAATTTGTTCTAGGTCTAAGATATGCTTGTTCTCTTAAAAATTCTACGCTATGACCTTTTTTCTGAAGGGGATAGGTATTATCTGTAGGGCAAATTATCTCTATATTTGTAGCCTTAATCTCATAAGGTTGTTTGTTACTTGGGGTAATAGCAACTGTGCCATCTACAATAATTGATGAACCGGCATTAAGTTTGGCAACACTATCGTAATTTGGGATTTTGTCTGCTTCAAAAACAATTTGTGCACCCTTGAAACTTGTGCCATCGTTTAGGTCTATAAAGCCAAAGTTCTTGGAGTCTCTTACGCTTCTAGTCCAGCCAGCGACTTTCACATTTTGACCATCTAGACTAGTGTAAGTTTTATTCAATTTTGCTATGTCTAATTTTTTCATATGTCTTCCCTCTAGAATATTAATATATGTAAGTATATACCATTTTTTTTATCAATGCAAATATTTTCTTTGAATGTGCCATCAAAAATTAAAAATCACACACTAAAATTAGCCAAAATATATATAAATTGGTGTATTTATTTGACAAAAAGCCAAAATAATTTTAATCTTTAAGTGTATATTAAATTTAGGAGAATAATATGGAAAAAAAATATGCGCCTTTATTTACCCCATGGAAGATTGGCAATGTTGAAATCAAAAATAGAATTGTCATGTGTCCTATGGGTGGTACATCACTTTTTGGTTGGATGGAGAGAAATCATTTTGATAGAGAATCAGCAGATTTCTTTATAGACAAAGCCAAAAATAATGTTGGTCTTATTATTCCTGGTATTGCACCCCTTAGAGATACAATGTTTGGTCGTTGGCTATACCAGAATAAGAAAATGTTTAGAGAATTAAAAGAATACATGAAAGAAATTCACAAGTACGGGGCAAAACTATTTGTACAACTTACTGCTGGTTTTGGTAGGTCTTTTGCTATAACTAATCCTCTTGTACCTTTCTTGAAAAATAAATTTTTGGGGGCTCTTATTAAGCCTGTAATAGATATTAGTTATATCTGTGCATCTCCTAGCGAGATTACTTCTCGTTGGGCAGAAAATGTTAAGTGTAGAGCGCTTACATCTAAAGAAATTAAGCAAATTATATATGCTTATGCCGAGATTTCTAGATTACTAAAAGAAGCGGGCGTAGATGGCGTAGAAGTTCATGCTGTACACGAAGGATATTTGCTTGACCAATTTACACTTAAATACACCAATAATAGAACTGATGAGTACGGCGGAAGTTTTCAGAATAGATATCGTCTACCAGTAGAAATTGTTGGTGCTATTAAAGAACTTTGTGGCAAAGACTTCCCGGTATCTCTAAGATATTCGGTTGTAAGCAAAACAAAAGGATTATGCGAAGGTGCTGTTCCAGGAGAAAAATACAAAGAAGTAGGTAGAGACATGGCTGAGAGTGAGAAAGCAGCCAGATATTTGCAAGATGCAGGATATGATATGCTTAATTGCGATAACGGTACTTACGATGCTTGGTATTGGGCTCACCCACCAGCATATATGCCTACTAATTGCAATCTAGAAGATGTATCTCACATCAAAGAATTTGTAGATATCCCAGTAGTGTGTGCGGGTAGAATGACCCCAGATATTGGTGCAGAGGCTATTAAGAATAAGAAAATTGATGCAATGGGTGTTGCTAGACAATTCTTGGTAGATGGTGCATGGGTAACCAAATTAATAAATGGCAAAGAAGATGAAATTCAACCATGTATTTGTTGTCATAATGGTTGCTTTGCAATGGCTCATTACAAGGGTGTGGCTAATGACGAAAGTCTAGACGAAGCAAAACATATGGCTAGATGTGCATTAAATCCTGTAACTATGAATGGTGGCAAATATGTAATTAAACCTGCCAAAGTTAAAAAGACTGTTGCTGTAATCGGTGGCGGAATTGGTGGCATGGAATGTGCCAGAATTCTAACACTTAGAGGTCACAATGTAACTATTTACGAGAAGTCTGACAGACTTGGTGGTGTATTTGTTCCTGCTAGTAATTTTGATTTCAAAGAAAATGATAAACGCCTAATTGAATGGTATGTAAATCAAATAAAGAAATTAAAAATAAAAGTAAAATTGAATAGTGAAATAACTGACATAAGTACTCTTAAATGTGACGAAGTTATTGTTGCAACTGGTGCAAAAGCAAGAAAATTAAAAATGCCAAATGGCGAGAAATGCATTGATGCTGTTGATTATCTAAATGGTAGAGAAGTTGGCAAAAATGTAATAATTATAGGTGGCGGACTTACTGGTTGTGAGATTGCATACGATTTGTATCGCAAAGGTCACAAGCCTGTGATTATCGAGGCCAAGAATGATTTGATGGCTGTTAGGGGATTGTGCCTTGCCAATTCATCGTACTTAAGAGATTACTTCAAAGCATACAAAGTTCCAGTTCATTTGGAAACCAAACTTAGTGCAATTGAAGATAAGCATGTAGTAATTGAGAATAAAGAAGGCTCTAGAAAATTGCCTTATGATGATATTATACTTGCTATTGGTTATAATCCTGCTCCTGCATTTGCTAGTGCCAAGAATGTGCATATAGTTGGCGATGCTTATGCTGTAGGCAATTTGAGAACGGTTGTTTGGAGAGCATGGGAAGTAGCAGAGAGTATATAGTATAAATATTTTAGGAGAATATTATGAGATTAACTCAAGAAGAGAAAGATATCCTTGCTGGCAAGCAGGGAGAAACTTATGCAAAGATTATGAAGACGGTTGTGGATTTTGGCGAAGTATTTGGTGCTACAAAATTAGTACCAATTACTCATGCTAGCCACTTTGTTACATCTTTTGGAATAGGCTTGCTTAAACCATTATTTAGAACAATGGACGAAATTATTGCTGCTGGAATTAAGACCAAAGAACCATTTACAGTAGACCCAAGACCTATTGATTACACAAATGTTAAATGTGGATTACTTAATAAATTAATCTTTAGTAAGATTATGTACAAAGAACAAGCAAGATATGAAGAACAATTGAAGAAGATTGGCTTGAAAGATAGCAAAAGTTTCACTTGTACTTCATACTTTGAAGAAGTAGGTAATTTGCCTAAGAAAGGAGATATACTAGGCTGGGCAGAGAGTTCGGCTGTTGTATATGCCAATTCAGTAATTGGTGCCAGATGCAATAGAAATAGCGGTATGCTAGATTTGTTCTCAGCAATTATTGGCAAAGTTCCAGAATTTGGATTGCTTACAGATGAGGGTAGAAAGGCAGATTGGATAATAGATATTCAAACATCAAAATTGCCAGAAGCACAAATATTAGGTAGCGCAATTGGACTAAAAGTAATGGAAGATGTGCCTTATGTCAAAGGTCTAGACAAATTCCTTGGCAACGAACTTACTGACGATGTTAAAGGATATTTGAAAGACTTTGGCGCAGCCACTGCTTCTAATGGCTCGGTTGGACTATATCATATTGATGGACTTACTCCAGAAGCCAAAGAACTTGGCAAGAAATTAATTAAGAAAGACGCTAAAGTTTATACAATCACAGATAGAGAATTGGATAAAATTTATAAATCCTATCCTGTACTTTGGAAGAATTTGAATGCTAAACCATATCTATGCTTTATTGGTTGCCCACACCTAAGTATGTCTCAATTGAATGACTGGGCAAAAAATATCTTGGAAGGTTTGGAGAAAAATAATAGAAAGAAAGTAACAGTAAGAACTATCCTTACAACTTCTCCTCAAATTGCAGATAAATTTAGAGAGAGCGAAATTTATGCTAAACTTAGTAAAACAGGGGTAAAAGTAAGCAGCATATGTCCACTTATGTACACCAATAACCCAATTGCGGGCAAAAAACCAATTATTACATCGTCTAATAAATTGCGTACTTATTCATCATCTAGATTTTATAAAAATGATGACATCTTACAAATCATCACAGGAGGAAAGTTATGAAAAAATTTAGCGGAAGAGTAATAGCCGGCGGAGAATTGAAGGGCGAAGCAATCGTTAGTAGACAGGGTGTGAATACACTTGCAACTTTCCAAAAAAGTGCATTAAAGAATGCAAAGAAAGTTATTAGTTCTGACCAAAATAATCCCGACCTATACAAGAAATTACTAACAGGCAGAATTTTGTGTTTGCCTAAGACAATTGGGTCTACAACTGGTGGTTTGGTTATACAAACTATCTGTTCTATGGGAATTAATCCTAGTGCAATGCTATTTAGCGAGAGTATAGATAGTCTTGCAGCATCTGGAATTATTCTTGCAAGAAACTGGGAAAATAGTAGTATTATTGCTATAGATAGATTGGGAGATAAATTCCTAAAATATGTATCTACTGGCGATACTATTACAATTAATGCAGACGGAACAGTAATTGTAGAGAAGAAAGAAGATAAATAAATTTAATAAATATTTATTTAATAATAAAAAACTGATAAGTATAATACTTACCAGTTTTTTGTTTTTTATTTATTCTGCTTCGGTTGTTGGGATTAAGTCTTGTTCTTTCTTCTGTTTGTGATACAAATTTCTATATTGCTGATTTTTTGCCATCAATTCTTTGTGAGTTCCAGATGCTACAATCTTGCCTTTCTTTACAAAGTAGATTGTATCGCAATCTTCAATAGTAGATAGTCTATGAGCAATAGTTATTATGGTGTGGTTCTTCTTTAGTTCTTCTACATTTTCCATAACTTTCTCTTGACTGATATTATCTAGAGCACTTGTTGCTTCGTCAAATATAATTATCTTGCTATTTTTTAGTAATGCTCTTGCAATACAAATTCTTTGTTTCTGTCCGCCACTAAGCCTTGTTCCGCCTTCTCCCAAGAAACTATCTAATTTGTCGGGTAGTGCTTTCACAAATTCATCAGCATTGGCTAATTTCAAAGCCTCATAGATTTCTCTATCTGTTACATCGGGGTTGACAAGTTGCATATTCTCTCTAATGGTTAGATTGAATACATAAGGGAATTGGTTTATCATGCTAACATTCTTGCCAAATGATTGGTCAAGAGTTAGACTATCTACTCCATCAAAATATATAATTCCTGCTGATGGGTCGTACAATTTGCATATAAGTGCAACAATGGTAGATTTACCGCAACCACTCTCTCCTACGAAAGCAATATGAGTATTAGGATTGATTGTGAAACTAACATTGTCTAGTATAGTTTCTCCTCTAACATAAGCAAAAGTAACATCTTTAAATTCAATCTTGCCTTCACATTTATCAACGAATACAGTGCCAAATTTATCATGCAAATATTTAGTATTATCCATAAGTTCGAATACTCTGAAAGCATTGACTTCCATTTCTTTGAAGTAATTTTGCAAATTGCCCAGTTGTACGGCAAAATCCATAACATTATTTTTGTAAATATATATTGTATAGAAGACGGCAAGGTCTAGACTTCCAGCACGAATTAACCAAATGCATATTCCCACAAATAGTAAATTACATAATGCACTAACAAGTGTGGCAAGTGAAGATAAGAAAGTGCCTACATACCATTCGTTATTATCTTTCTTGGCGTATTCGTCTTGAAGAGTATTTACATGAGAAAGTATGCTACTGCTTAGCCCCAATGTTTTAATATCCTTAATGCCTCTTACACTTTCGCCTATAAGCGAATTTATTTCTTCGCCTTTATTGAGTACCTTAGGTTTTAATTTAGCAAAGTAATGAATACGAATTTGATAAATTAAATATCTAATGATTATAAATAGTATTAAATATAATCCAATCCAGTAATTAATAATTGTAACATAAATAATAAATCCAACTTTGCTTACGAAAGAGATAATTGTCTCACTAATTGATTTGAATGAATCGGCTAGAGAATTCAAGTCGGTAGTTAAACGAGTTACAAAAAGTCCGTTGCCTAAATTCTCATATTCGCCAATATTTATATTGAATGAATTTCTTATAACATCTAATTTAACATCACGCTTAACATAGTTCTCTAATTTCTTGAAGAACGGCACGCGAATTAGTCCTAGTATTATAGATAGTAATTCTAGTCCGAAAAATAATAATGCAAATTTCCATGCAAGCGAGAAATCCTGAGTTATAGTCATATTGGATATTACATCGCCTAGAACCATGGGAGCAAAGAAACTAATTACTGCCGAAAGTACTAAGGTTAGCCAAAACATCATGCAAAGTAAACGATACTTCTTGAAATACCATAAGTATTTTTTTAGGTTCTTCAGACCTTTCATTTTCTTCTTATCTTCTAATTCAACCATAATATTTCCTCATAAGTATATAATTTGAATATATTTACTTTTTTGACTTGTTCATTACACTAATTGTAATATTTTATTTACTTTTTGGCAATAAATAGCAGTAAAAAATTTTTAATTTTTTATGTATATTATTTTTGATATGCGCACATAATAAAAGTAAGATAAGATATATTATTCTTATCTTCTAGCGAGATGATATAAGGCAAGGATATAGTATCCTTGCCTTTTCTCGGTTTTATTTAATTTCTACTATTTTAACTTTGCCGTTAATCCATGATTCAAATATGTCTCTTAGGTTGCATTTACTACTCTTGTTAAATGCCTCAATCAAATTATCTGATGTGGCAATTTTGAATTTATTTTCATTAAAGTAAGTTTGCAAACATTTCAAGAATTTCTCTTTACCAAGTAAATCTTTGAGACTATCAAAAATAAGCATTCCTTTCACATATGCAATATATACATATTCGCTTTCGTTATTGTACTCATCTAGTTTTCTATTCATAGTAGTATCTACTTTCTTAAATACTTTTGTGTATACATCAACGAAAGTTACGAAACTATTAGTAGTGTTCTTAATTAATTCTTTGGTGTTAACATTATATTCGGGATTTTCTTCGTAGAAAAGAACGGTTGAATATTCTGTTAGTCCTTCGTCCAACCAGCCATAATTAAATTCATTATTGCCTACAAGTCCATACCACCATTGATGTGCTATTTCATGAACAATTACATTGATGTAATCACTCTGAACATCTACCATATCAGATATAAGAACTAAATTTGGATACTCCATTCCGCCATGCACAAAGTCGCTCTCGACAACGCTTAGAGTACTATATGGATATGTTCCAAATATGCGATTGAAAGTACTTACGCTGTCAACACTTGCTTTAATTGCTTCATTGGGATATTTGTTATTGTAATAATAGTAATTGATAGTAGTATTGCCGACTTTGTCAGAAACTACATTGAATTTGTCAGAAAGTACCATTGCGAAATCTCTGACTGCAAGTGCTTGCATTGAATATGTATTCGTTGTGTCTGTGCTAACTGTATTATTTATACTTCCCGATGTTGCAAGTTTTAAAGATGAATTAGCAGTAAGGGTAATATTGTAATTTGCCACCTCACTATAGAAAGGGTCGCCATTGTAATGATAACTATCAATTACATAGTTGCCATTCTCGTACATACAAGCAATAGGGTAAAAGTTGGCTATATTAATAGTATCGTCTCCGTAGCCAAAACGATGATTAATATTAGGCATTGTTACGGTGTATTCAAAGTAAATATCTACATAGTCATTTGGTTGCAAGGTTTTGTGTAATGAGACATTTGCAATATCTTCATCGTTGCCACATATCTCTATTTTGCTATCTTCGCTATTTACAAGTTGGCGAGTGATTGTCAAGTTACCTTCGCTTGCTCCGTTGTAATAACACTTCTTGTAATTAAGAGAACTAACAACACTAGACTTGGCGCCTGTCCTAAAACTTTGAGGATACAAATGGAACATAATGTTATTAAGGCTAGTGCCAGTATTATTTCTGTATCTAACTGTTTGTTTGCAATCTAGAGTTTTATTATCGTTTAGTGTTACATCTATTGTATAGGTTGTCAAATTTTTGCTTGCATTTAATACTTCATCTTGTTTGCACGCAGTAATTAAAAATATTAGTGGAAGAAATGCAAGTAATAAATATTTTTTAAATTTCATAAAACCATATCCTTCATTTAATAACTTTCAAAAAAATGTACGTATTGAAATTATCTCGCACATAGTTTTAAATATATCTATTCGTGAGGTTAAAGATTTATGACATATCATAATAGATAGTTTGCAAATTTAATTTTTTTTGATAAAATACTTATGTTGCAATCTATGTGATATTGCTTTGTTCATTTAATTCACAAATCAATTTGCTACGCAAATCCCACGATAAATCGTGGTTACATAGATTGAATTCGTCGTCGTTTCGGTAATACAAATGCAAGCATTTGTGCTACTCTCAACTTGCCTGAATATAATTTATGTGATGTAGTGTTGTTCGCTTTGTTCACAACCCAAGTTGCTATACGCAGCTCCACAATATCTTGTGGCATCACATGATTGAATTCGTCGTCGTTTCGGCAATACAAATGCAAGCATTTGTGCTACCCTCAACTTCCTAGAATATGATAGATAGATATAATCACTTGAATAGTTATTTAAAAAATAAGTTTGGTAAGCGTACACTCAAAATATGTGTGGACGGAGGTTTCTCTTGTCCTAATAGAGATGGCACCAAAGGCTATGGTGGTTGTATATTCTGTGGCTCAAAAGGTGCGGGAGAGAATATTAAAGGTGTGTTAGATGATAGGCTAATGTCAATTAGAAATCAGATTGAAGTATTCCTCAGTAGTTATAGAGGAGAGCGTGCGGATAATTTCATTGTATATTTTCAATCATTCAGTGGTACATATGCAGATATTGATACTTTGAAGAAATTATATGAAACAGCGCTATCTGTTAGCGATAAGATTGTTGGATTGGAGGTGGCGACTAGACCCGACCTTATTAATTATCAGATAGCAAAAATGCTTAGTTTGTTCAAAGACAAATATTATGTATGTGTAGAATTAGGTCTGCAAACTGCCGATGATGATATAGGCAATGTTATTAATAGATGTTATAGTACGGACGATTATATTAAGGCTTGTAAGATACTTAATGAATTTGATATTAATACTGTGGCGCATTTGATGGTTGGCTTGCCAGGAGAAAGTGAAGAGAGTATTCTTCATACTGTTCAAGTAATAAATGAAAGCAAAGCCAAAGGTATTAAGATACATAATACTTATGTTCTAGCAAATACCAAGTTGCAGGCAATGATGAGAAATTATCAGTACACGCCAATCACACTTGAATATTATGTAGATACTGTAGCTAAAATAATTAAAAATTTGGATAAAAAAATAATTGTACATAGAATTACGGGGGACCCACCCAAAGAGGATTTTGTAGCACCAGAGTGGGCGTTGCACAAGAAGATAATATTAAATAGCATAAATGCTAAATTGGATAGAGATAATATTTATCAAGGAGATAGATTTAAGGAGATTATATGAAGAAGATTGTAATTGTTGGTTGTGGAAATGTGGGAATGAGTTATGCTTACGCAATGGTTGTTAATGGTGTAGGTATTGATGAATTGGTATTAATAGATATCAATAAGGCTAAGGCTGAGGGCGAGGCTCAAGATTTGAGCCATGCAATGTCTTATGCCCCTCAGACTTTTAAGTGTTATGCGGGGGATTATTCTGATTGTTCTGATGCTACAATTGTATGTATTTGTGCAGGCAAAAATCAAAATGTAGGAGAAACCAGAACTGATTTAATAGATAAAAATACTGTAGTTTTCAAGGATATTATAGAAAAGATAAAGGTTAGTGGATTTAATGGAATTTACTTGGTTGCAACTAATCCATTAGATATAATGACGGATATTACTTATAGATTGTCTGGCCTTCCATCGCATAAAGTATTGGGTAGTGGAACTACACTTGATAGTGCTAGACTTAGATATTTAGTGGCAGAGAAATTGGGAATTAATCCTAAGAGCATACATGGATATGTGATTGGAGAACATGGGGATAGTGAGTTTATTCCTTGGAATAATGTTATTATTGGTTTGGAAAAAGCAGAAAACTTCTTATCTGAAAATCAAATGAATGAGATTAGTAGAGAAGTAACAGATAGTGCTTATGATATTATTGCCAAAAAGGGAAATACTAGTTATGGAATAGGAATGTCTCTATTGAAAATTACGAAAGCAATACTAAATAATGAAAATATTATTCTATCAATATCTGCGTATAATAAACTTCATGATTGCTACTTCTCAATCCCTTCTATAGTTAATAAAAGCGGAGTAAAGAAATCCCTTTATATCACATTAACCAAAGAAGATGAAAATAAATTGCAATATTCTATTGATAAGATTAAGAAAGATAAAGAGAAGATAAGATTATAAATTAAATAAATTTCTAGCAATTCTATTTGCTAATACTTAAAAGCGGGAACTTTTTGTTGCCACTTTTTTTATTCAAAAAATAATAAAATTATTTGCATTTTTGAATAAATTTTTAACTCAATTTGCATATATATCATAAGTAGATATTATATTATAAAATATATTTCGTGCACTTGAAAAGACTTGAAAAAAATTAATATTTGGGGTAAAATATGAAAGTACAAAAAATAAGTAAAAGTTTCTTACAGAAAGTAAATGCAAGAGGGGTTGTCGAATTTAATAAAGATTTGCTTCGCCTTAATACTTTTAGAATTAGTGCTAAGTCTATAATTTATCTAGAAATCAACACTATAGAGAATTTAATTGATACTGTAGATTATTTGCACAAGTTAAATCTATCTATCTTTATCTTGGGTGGCGGAAGTAATGTCCTTGTGGATAATTATAGCGGGGCTGTAATCAAACTTGGTGGAGACTTCTGTCATATTGAAGAAATTGATGACATTATAGAGATGGGTTCGGCAGTGCAACTAAGTATAGCATACAAATTTACTCTAGAACATTCACTTGGTGGGTTTGAAGAGAGTGTGGGAATACCCGGAACGATTGGTGGTGCTGTGTACATGAATGCTAGTTGTTATGGCTTTGAGATGTCTAGACTTGTAGAATATGTAGTGGCATATAATATTGACACGGGTAAGATTACTTATTTTAGTCAAGATAATTGCTTATTTGGTTATAGAGATAGTGTCTTTAAATGTAATAAATACATAATTTTAAGAGTTGGTCTTAAATTGCAACATTTAGATAGCGATATTATTAATCAAATATGCAAAGATACTCTGAACAAAAGAAATTTAAATCAACCCAAAGGTTTCTCTGCGGGGTGTGTGTTCAAGAGAATTGATGGTCTTAATATTAGCAAAATGCTAGATGATATGGGGATTAAAGGCAAGAGTGTAAATGATGCAATTGTATCCGATAAACACGCTAATTTTATAATGAACAAAGGCAATGCAACAAGTGCTGATATCAAGAAATTAATAGAAGAAATTAAAGCAGAATTTAAGAAAACTTATAATATAGATTTGCAAACAGAGATTAAATATCTATAAAAAACTAGGAGAGAAAATGAAATTGATTGGAGATTTCCATACACATACAACATATACACACGGGACAAGCACTATTGAAGAAAATGTAATGCAAGCGGAGAATTTGGGGCTAAAATATATTGCAATTACAGAACACTGTTATAAATCTAAATATCACATCAAGCATGGCGATTTGGATAAAATGCGTGTAGACATAGAGAAAATTAGAGATAAATACAAAGTGAAAATTTTGCTTGGAATTGAAGCAAATTTGATATCTTGTGATGGCGGAATAGATATTAGTGACGAAGAATTAGAAGGTCTTGATGTTGTTGTGCTTGGATTTCATAAAATGACCAAAGTAGGCATTAAGCAATTCTTCAAATTTACACTTCCTAATTTGCTGGGCACGAAGCCAACTAAATCGCAGATAGAGAGAAACACAAATGCATATATCCAAGCGATTAGAAAGCATAGAATTAATATTATTGCACATATGCAATATGCTAATTGTTATGTAGATTGCGAAGCGGTTGCCAAAGAATGTGTTAAGAGAGGTGTGTACATCGAACTTAATGGCAAGAGAATTAATTTCAGTCGTGAAGATATAGAGAAGATGGTGGCAACTGGTGTGAAATTTATAATAAATAGTGATGCTCATGATAAATATAGTGTGGGCAAAAATAATAGAGCATGGAACTATGTAGAGAAATATAATATTCCTCTAAGTCAAATTGTTAATATCAAGGACAAACCTAACTTTATTAAATAGGAGAAATAATGTCATTTTCAAACGAAGCAAAATTAGAAGTATTGAAAGGTAAAATAGAGAGCGATTGTTGTTCTATTGCTTTTTTGAGTGCTGTTATCAAATGTGCGGGAGAATTAAGTATTTCTCACAATCATCAAATAAAGGTGGAAATATTTACTGAAATTCCAGAAATCTTTGATAAAATCAAGGCAATTATAGAACAATATTATGGTAAAGAATGTGAGATGACAATGGTTGAAAATACTAATATTTCCAAGTCGTCTAGATACAAAATCACTCTTCCATATGATATAACCGACCAATTGCTCAAAGATTTGGGAATAATGTCAATTGACGAGAATGGAATGCTAACAATTGAGAATGGCATATCAGATTTTGTGGTAGTTGACGATTGTTGCAAGCGTAGTTATATCAAAGGTGCATTTGTTGCGTGTGCAACAAGCAATATTGTTATCAAGAATTACAATAATAATAAAGGCAGTGGATATCACTTAGAATTTGTATTTAATTTTGAGAAAATTGCCGAAGACTTTGTTAAATTACTAGCATATTTTGAAATTCCAGCCAAGATTACTATTAGGAAAAATTCGCCCATTGTATACATCAAAGAATATCAATTGATATGCGATACTCTAGCACTTGTGGGTGCTAATAAAGCAGTGCTAGATTTGCAAAATGAGGCGGCAATAAGAGAACTTAGAAATAATGTTAATAGACAGAATAATTGCTTGAATGCCAATCTTAATAAAACAGTTGCGGCATCGGTTAAGCAATTGAATGCTATCAAGAATATTCAAGAGAATATGGGGCTAGAGTCTTTGAGTGAGAACCTTATGGAATTAGCACTTCTAAGACTTGCTAATCCCGAAGCGTCTCTGGAAGAATTACGAGAATTATGCACCGAGAAATTAACTAAGAGTGGCATAAATCATAGATTTTCAAAAATTATTGAAATAAGCGATAATATCACTAAGAATAAATTTAGAATTACAACACTTTAGGAGAAAGAATGGGAAATTTTGTTCATTTGCATTTACACACAGAATATAGTTTGCTAGATGGTGCAGCCAGAATAAATAAAGTTGTCAAAGTTGCCAAAGAAATGGGAATGCCAGCACTAGCGATTACTGACCATGGCAATATGTATGGCGCTGTGGCTTTTTTCGATGCGTGCAAAGCGAATGATATCAAGGCTATATTTGGTTGCGAATTCTATACTTGTGATGATTTGAATGTTAAGCAAGGCAAGACAAAATTAAATCACTTAGTGCTACTTGCCAAGAATGAGACTGGTTATTATAATTTGTGCAAACTTAATTCAATTGCTTTTGACAAAGGTTTCTATTACAAGCCAAGAATAGATAGAGAGACTTTGAAGCAGTATAGCGAAGGCATTGTGTGTTTGTCAGCGTGTTTGGCGGGAGAAATTCCACAAGCAATTCTTAATAGGCAGTACGATGAAGCCGAGAATTTGGTTAAGTGGTTCAAAGATGTTTTTGGCGAAGATTATTATTTAGAACTTCAAAATCATCATTTGGAAGAACAAATTGAAGTTAATCAGAAATTGAAAGAATATGCCAAGAAATATAATATCAAGACTGTGGCAACTAACGATGTGCATTATATATATAGAGATGATGCCCAAGTACAAGATGTTTTGATGTGTGTACAGATGAGCAAAACAATTGATGACCCCGATAGAATGAAATTCCCTAATGACGAATTTTATTTGAAGAGTTATGATGAAATGGTCGAGGCGTTCCCTAATGATTTAGATGCTTTGGAGACAACTCTTGAAATAGCAGATAAATGTAATTTTGAACTTGTATATGGACATTATATGTATCCAAAATATGTGCCTATTACTGGTCAAGACCCAAACGATTATTTTAGAGATTTGATAGAAGCCGGACTTAAGAAGAAATACAAAGTAGAAACTCCCGAGATAAGAGAAAGAATTGAGTACGAATTGGGCGTTATAACCAAACTTGGATATGTAGAATATTATCTAATAGTTTGGGATTATATCAATGCTGCTAGAGAGAATGGTATATCAGTAGGACCCGGAAGAGGAAGTGGTGTAGGTAGTATTATTGCTTATCTTATAGGAATTACAGATGTAGACCCTATTAAATATGGCCTATTCTTCGAGAGATTTCTTAATCCCGAAAGAGTATCTGCACCCGACTTTGATGTAGACTTTGAAGATAGTAGAAGAAGTGAAGTATTTGAATATGTTAAACAAAAATACGGCACAGAGAGAGTTTGTAAAATTATAACATTTGGCACAATGGCTGCCAAGAACGCAATCAAAGATGTAGGAAGAGTTTTGAAAGTTCCATATAGCGAACTTGACCAAGTAACCAAAGCCATTCCAAATACAGTTAAGCGTCCTAATATTATTGCCAAAGTATTCGGCATTAATCACAAAGAAGGTACTCCAGACGAGAGTATTCCCGAACTTGTAGAAATGTACAATAATAATGTGGATATTAAGAAAGTTGTAGATGTTGCATACAAATTGGAAGATAGTCCAAGGCAAACAGGTATTCATGCTTGCGGAGTTATAATTGGCGGAGATATTCTAGATAAACATATCCCACTTGCCAAGAACGGAGACATACTTACTAGCCAATATGTAGGTGGCGAACTTGAACATTTGGGACTACTAAAAATGGACTTCTTGGGACTTAGAAACTTATCAGATATTAAGGGTGCTATTGAACTTATCAAACAAAATTATGGTGTGGAAGTCAACTTTGACGAAATGGATTACGATGATGCCGAAGTATATAAGATGATTTCTACTGGTAATACAATGGCAGTCTTCCAATTAGAATCTGGCGGATTTCAGAAGTTTATGAAAGAACTTCAGCCAACTAGACTTGAAGATATTATAGCGGGCGTGTCACTATATAGACCGGGTCCTATGGATAGTATTCCTACATTTGTCAAAAACAAACATTATCCCGACCAGATAACTTATGTAAGCCCATTGCTCGAACCTATACTAGATGTCACTTACGGCTGTATTGTGTATCAAGAACAAGTTATGAAAATTGTTCAAGTACTAGCAGGCTATACACTAGGTAGAGCGGATAGTGTGCGTAAGATGATGGGTAAGAAGAAATTGAAAGATTTGCAATTAGAAAGAGAAGTTTTCTTGAATGGTTGCGAACCTGCTAATGGTAAGGCTGGAGTTGAGGGTGCTGTTAAGAGAGGTCTTGACCCTGATGTTGCCAATAAACTTTGGGACGAAATGGAGAAATTCGGTTCATACGCCTTCAATAAATCTCACGCTGCTGCATACGCCCATGTTACTTATCAAACTGCTTATCTTAAATGCCACTATGAAGCCGAATTTTTGACTTCAGTTTTAAATAATAGAATAACTAACTCAGATGAAATTAAGAACTATATTACTTACGCCAAAGAAGAAAAAATTGAAGTATTGCCACCTAATATTAATTTAAGTGAGACATACTTCATGGTCAAAGATAATAAGATTAGATTTGGTCTAGCAGCCCTAAAAAATGTAGGTGTCAATGTTGTAGACCAAATAGTAAGTGAGCGAAAATTAAATGGCGATTACAAAGACTTAAATGACTTTGTTAATAGACTAGATACTACTCTACTTAATAAGCGTTGTGTAGAGAGTATGATACTTAGTGGTGCTTTCGATTGCTTTGGTGTTAAGCGTAGCCAAATGATGAGAGTATATCCACAAATAATTGAGAAAGTTGTATCGGATAGAAAGAAACAAGCAACTGGTCAATTTAGTTTATTTGGGGATTTATTAAAAGACGACAAAACTAATATTATTGCAATGCCAAATATCCCTGAGTATGATGACCAGACCAAATTGAAATTAGAGAAGGAAGTGGTGGGAATTTATATTTCTGGACACCCACTTGGCAATTATATTGGTGAATTCAAGAAATTCAATTTCAATGGCGGAATGCTACAAGTAGAAGATAGAGACGAGGACGATGAAGATAATAATGATGTAGAGGCGAAATATGATGGACTTACAGATAATATGGATGTCACTTGCGGAGGAATAATTACAGAACTTAAGAAAGTGTATAGTAAGAAAGACGGTTCTGAAATGGTTATTTTGAAAGTTGAAGATTTGTATGGCTCTTTTGATTGTATGCTATTTGGCAGAACTTATCAGAAATTGAAACCATTACTTGAAATAGATAAAATAGTAAGGATTAAAGGAAAGTTGTCAATAAATGATAGAGGTGTATGTGTAAGAGTAGAAAATCTAGAAGAAATTACAATGGATAAAGAAATTAAAGCGGTAGAACAGCCAAAAGAAGAAAAGAAAGTAATTCAAACTCTATATCTTATGTACGACTTAACTGATGAAAAATTATCCAAAGAAATATTGTCGCTACTTAATCACTATCCGGGAGAAAGTCCAGTAGTTGTGAAATGTAGCAAACAACAGAAAGCATTCAAACTAAATATCAAAGTTAATCCAAAAGGTTTTCTAATAAATGAACTTCATGCATACATTGAAGATGACTTTATCAAAGTTATATAAAAGTCAGTAAAATTATTTGTAAAAAATGATTATTATGATGTAAACTAAAATTAAATTAAAAAAGAAGGGTAATATATGAAAAGAATAGCAGTTCTTTGTAGTGGTGGAGATAGTCCGGGCATGAATGCTTGTATCAAGGCTATTGTAGATACTTGTTCTTCTAATAATGTAACAGTACTTGGCATTAATAGAGGATATCAAGGATTAATTGAGAATGATATGAGAGTTCTTACTAAATTAGAAGTTGCCAATATTGAGACTATATCCGGCTCTATAATTTTCACTAGTAGAAGTCCAGAATTTATGACTGAGAGAGGATTTACTAAGGCTATTGCTAATTTGAGAGCAAATGATATCGAAGGACTAATTGTAATTGGCGGGAATGGCTCTTTCAGAGGTTGTAGAGACCTGGTTCATGCGGGAGTAAATGTTATTGGAATTCCAGGAACTATAGATAATGACTTATTTTATACAGAGAGGTCTCTAGGCTTTGATACAGCCGTTCAACAAGCAGTTAATACTATTACAGATATCAAACAGACTATGTATGCTAATAGTAGAGCGTCCGTCTTTAAATGCATGGGCAGAGATTGTGGAGATATAGCACTTCATACTGCAGTTGCAGTTGAAGCAGATAGTCTGGCTGTAAATGAGATAACTTACTCTATCCCAGAGATAATTGCCGATGTTAGAAATTCGCTTAATCATGGTGTCAAAGCACCTGTAGTTGTAATATCTGAAGGAAGCAAATTAGATATGAATTTAATTGCAAGTGAGATAGAGAAACAAATTGGCTTGCAAGCAAGGGCAATTGAATTGGGATATATTCAGAGAAGTGGTGTTCCAACTTATTATGATAGATTGCTTGGTGTTAGATGGGGAGTACTTGCTGTACAATTACTTATGCAAGATATGACCAATCTAGCAGTTGGAGTTAAGAACGATAAAATATTCTCAGTTCCACTAATCGAAGTTGAACATGTACTTCAAGAATTTAGAGTAGATATGGTCAATGACCTAAGAACTTTGCATGCTTTGCCTAAAATTTCTTGAGTGCAAGAGAAATTAGGAAGTCACTTAAAATTATAGTAAACATATATAAATGTAAAATTTGAAAATATAATTTTGTATAGGAGAAAATATGGTAGAAATATTAAAGTATAATGACGATGATTTGAAAGATAACGAAATTGACCAAGTAGTAACAAGGGTTAAGGCTTTCATTGTGTCAAGCAAGAATAATATGCTTATTGGCAAAGATGAAGAAGGTTATCAATTGTTAGGCGGTTATGTAGGGGATAATGAGGACTACAAAGTAGCACTTGCTAATGCTATTTATAATGAAACAGGAATTGTTCTAGATAGCAAGGACGCAGTAGAGCCATTCTTTGAAGTAAGATATTATAATAGAGATTACAAAGGCTCGGGAGTTAATAGGCTTTCGGATATGATATATTTCCTTGTCAAGACAGATAAATTGCCTAATTACAAGAAATTGAAATTGAGTGAAAAGGAATTGGCAGAGAAACTTCCTATCGAAGTTATTAGAAGAAGTATTTTCCACAAAGTTTTGAAAGACTATATCGAAGAAGAACAAAATCCATTGAATAAAATCAAAACTAAAGAAATTTTGCTTGCTTTCGAGAAAATGAAAGAAATATATAAATTTTAATTATTAGTGATATTTAACTAATTAGTTTATTGTGTTCTAATTATTAGACTAAGTATGCTTATCTATTGTACTTAAGTATATTTAATTATTGAATAGAATAAATTTTTAGTGTTTTTAATTAAATTGATAATTGACAAAAAAAGAACTCTATTTATGAAGTGCCCCTACGGGTTAACTTCATTTCAGAGTTCTTTTTTTGTTTTATATTTATTAATTCTATTAATTCATATTTATTAATTTATATTTTTATTTTGTAATTATTATTTATTAATTGAATTTCTGTAATCGGTTATTTTGCTTTGGATATCTGATTTATTATTATTGAAGTTCTCAGTATGGCTATCAATAATATCTTTATTAGCGGTTATATTTGCATTGTAAGTACTTGTAAGTTCATTATTGATAGTTTCTTTATTATTAACATAAGTCTTTCTTGCATCTGCAACTTTCGTATTAAGAATTATGTTGGCACTATCAATATCTTTTTGAAGCCTATCGATTGTAGCATAACGATTATTTCTTAGTGCTATTTTATCATTTAGTTCAGTTTGTTTTGCTGTTTTATCGCTTCCATCTGGAAGATTAGATATTTCAGTAGTTAAAGCATTGATTTCTTCTGTAAGGGTATTGATATACTCTTTAATTTCTGCTATTTCCTTAGGTCTCTCAGTAATAGTTGTTTGATATTCAGCATCGTATGTGTCATATGCAGTATAGAAAGCCTCACGGTCGCTTGGTCTAATATCTTCTACAAGATTAAATATTGTCAAGTATTGTGTCATAAGTCCGCTATTACTTTTGCTTTCAGTATTTTGAGCGGTTGGTTTCAATTCTTTAACAAAATCAACCAAGTTATCTTTGATAGTAACATTTGCTCCAGCGATTATTCCCATTTGGTCAAAGTATCCATTAATAGCGCTAACTAATTCACTTTGTAATTTGGAGTAATTCTTCTTGTCTCCGCCAAGTGTTACTGTTGCGGTGTAGCCAGTAGTATTAATATCAATGTATCCAGCCTCAGTGCTCTTAGTTACAAATAATTTAACTGCATCTACATATTTAAGATTATTCATCTGGTTATTTAGTGCAATTCCCTTAGCATTGTCGTCTAGTGGAACAACTCTAGTTACTTTATCATTGCCATTAAGGACAAAGTGGATATGTGAGCCTGCATCTACAGAAACTATTGAGGTATTAGTTTTCTCTCTATTACTATTTGCTACGCTCAAACATATTGCAAGAATTATAAGTGCAAGAGCAACAACGGCACTTGTAATAATGGTGATTAATTTGGCTTTTTTTGTCATAAAAAATCTCTCCCCGAATTTTATGGAAAAATTACTATACTTAGTACTCTCCATTGTAATTATAAAGTTAGTTTTATTTTAACAAGCAAATAGTTTTTAGTCAAATATTTTTAACTAGAAATATATGGTAAAGTCGATTTTGGAAGTATTTATAATAATTTTGAGACATTTGGGTAGATAATTGTCGAATTTTGAGACTGAATTTACTTCTACTAGTGAAGTTTTTTGTCGTATATTTGTTTGACTAAACTATAGTTATTTATTAAAATAAATTATATATAGGATAATGAGTATTACTTTGGCGAATACTAACTTATAAGTAGGTGAGAAATGAAATTTTGGAAAAATTTGGCAGTGTGTTCGGCACTTGCACTTTCGTGTATAGCATTTAATGGTTGTAATTGTTCTCGTAATCATCAAGAAATATCAGTTGACTTAGATGGTGATGGCGTTGTTTCCGATTGGGAGACAATCTTTGATAAATTGGAATCACCAAATAGAATTATTAGTGTTAATAATATCAAAGAGATTTCTTCTTTTGCCGAATTGAAAGCCATTAACGATAATGTTTCTGATGTTAATTATTACAAATTAACTAAGAATATTGATTGCGATGGAGAAGAATTGAATATCAATCTTGGCAATTCTGTTCTGTACGGCAATAATAAAGTTATCAAGAATTTTAAATTGAAAGAAATTGGATTTACAGTCGGAGAGGGAGAAGACGCAACTCATATAGATGCCAATGTGTATGGGCTTATATATAATGGTGTAGGCATTTATGATTTAAGATTATTCATGGGATATCAACAGATAGAGATTAATAATCTTAATAGTTCTACTTTTATTTCTCCACTTGTAAATGTGGGAACAGTAGATAATCTAGTTATCAAGGGTAAATTAGATATTAATAGGCTTAAGACAGATGGCCTTAGTGGAGATAATAGAGTAGATATCTCTATGTGTATGACTAATTTAACAGACATTGGCGAAATGGTGCTAGAGAATGGATATTATTCTCCTAATATTAGCAATGTAGAGACTATAGGTCAGATTAATTACACCGAAGAGATGACTAACGCAAGAGTTAGAATTGGTAGCGTTATATCTCACTTGACAGATAATGCAATGGTGTATGGTGCCAAATCAAGTGTAGATATTAAGGCTTATAGCACAGGCACACTAAGTGTAGGTGGAATTGTTGCAGATAATGAGGACTTTGTAAGTACTTGTGAATATATTGGCACAATTAGTACAACATATGACCCAAATAGTAATAATTATATTGGCGGAATTGTTGGTAGAAATTTCTATGATGCAGAGATTAAGAATTGTACTAACTCAGGCAATATTACTTTTGATACAGATGTAGTAACATCGGTTAAACCAAAGATGCAAGTAGGCGGAATTGTTGGTAGAAATCTAGGCGTGGTAGATTATGTAGAGAATAATGGTTCAATTGATATCAAGAGTGCGTATGATTTAGAGATTGGTGGTATTTGCGGAAGCAGTGAATATGGAATATTCTCTAATGTTATTAATCGTGCTAAGATTACTCTTACTAATTGTCCAAGTGTGTATATTGCCGAGATTACAGGTATTAGTAAATACGGCACTTACGAGAAAATAATTGATATGTCTAATATTACTATCAATAACGGAACTATTACTTCTACTGTTAGACTGGGAATGATTACAATTTTTGAAGATTTATCTACAAGTGCTACGGATCTTGTATACAATGCTGAATATACTCCAACTTTTGCGGGAGTACTAATGACAGGCAGTGTAGTAGTTAATCAGAAGAAAACAAGTGATGATAATAAATACTTTGTATACAATCTTGGACTTAGAAATCCATACGAATATGTAGTTATTGACCCAGATACTGGACTTCCTAAGACAGAAGTTAGAACAGACGGCAGTGGCAATCCTATCTTAGATGAAGAAGGTCAAGAAATAATTGACATTATCAAAGATACCCAAACTCCAGACCAGTATGATAAATTATTCTATTTGGCAGATAGTTATTCTATTAAGAAATTCAATATTTTAGGCGAAGACAAAGCACCAGTTCAAGAAGTTTTAACATTTACTTATGCTAAGAACTCTAGCAAATCTGATACAGTAACATCAGTGTCTGTTCCTAGATTGAAACTTCTATTCTTTGTTGAAGATTTAGGATTTAAGTATGGTGTTAATCATGGCGAGATAGATTTGGGAATGATTAATTCAGAGATTGATATTGATAAGATAACTTTCACGCTAAGTGTAGATAAAAGTTTGGAGAAATTCTTTGAAGATAAGAAATCTAATGGCGAATTGGCTATGTATGATAGTTACTTTGATGATGAACTTAAATATGATGGGAACCTAGACAATAGCAAAGATAGACAATCTGAGATGTATAGTTTCCTAAATGCTTTACTTCTATCTAATACTTCCAAAATGTATAAGCCTCTGAAAGTATCTTATAAATTTGCTAGTTGCCAAGAAAATGTAGATACTTCTATCAAATTAGAGAACAACTTTGCTAGAAACCTTAAATATTTAATTGGTTTGATAGTGGGTGCAGAACCTGAACTCAAAGAACTTGCTAGTAACAAAGAAGATCTAACTGGCAGTAGCGAAGATGTAACTATTAAGTATGAATATCTAATGGCAAGTGATGAGACTTATAGATATCGTTTTACTTTCAATGTTACACAAATTGTAAACGATAATGCTAGTGATAATCCAATGACTAATTACATTATTTATCTTCAATATAACAAAGATAATGTATGGTAAAATATTAATACTTTCTTTTGCAAATCTACACTTTTGTAAATTTGTATAAGAAAGTGTTTTTTTATTTTGATAAAACAATTGGTTAATGTTTGACATTAAAAGTTTTTTCGATTAATATAAATATATATACATAAATATGGAGGGGAAAATGGCAAAAAAGAAATCTAAAAAATTAAATACAACACAATTAGTTGTAGCAATAATTGTAATTGCTCTAGCAGTTCTTACAGTATGCACACTATTTATGCCTGTATTTAAGAATAGTACAACAGTGCTTGGCAATACAACAACTACAACTGTTGCAACAGGTAGTGATTTGATTACTGCTTGCTTTAATAGTGAAGTTAAGTCTGAAATGTCTGCTGAAGTTGCTAACTTAGTTCTTATGAAGAACGGAGACGAAACTGGTTTCGTAACTACAGCATTCTGTTGGTTGTATTTCATTACAGTCCTTGTAAGTGCTGCAGTATTAGTATTTGCTGTACTTTCTATGATTGGTCTTAGATTTAAGATGACCAATACAATCTTGGGTGCTGCAATGACATTACTAGGAATTCTTGCTTTGATATTCGGATTTGTAACTGCTAGCAAATTTGGTTCTGCAGATTTATTCGTAGCTTCTAGCAAGACAGCCGCAAGTGCAGTTGTATGGCTTATGATTGTGCCTATGGTTAATGGCTGTGCTACTATCTACAAAGCAAGAGCATAATTTATTTTCCATAAAACATTAGAAAAATATCTAACAAATAATTGTTAGATATTTTTTATTTCTGTTACTAAATTTGCAGGTAATAAAGTAAGAATTAGTAATTCAATATTTGATGCGATAATCAAAATTTGATGTGTAGGATATTTTGAACTTAACTTTAATTTATTAAGTAACTCAATTGATTATATTAGTAACTTAAATAAAATTATATAAGTACCTCAATCAATTCTACAAATTAGGATTGCAACCGCAGTAATTCTGACGATATATTCCGTACTTTTGGGAATTTCTAATAGATTTAAGATAACCATCGTTTTTCTTGAAATTACTAGGTAGATACTCTACTTTGTATTTCTCTGCAATGCTACTTCCAATTTTATTTATAACTTCATAATTCTTGTGTGGGCTGACAGTAAGTGTTGTGGCGAATAAATCAAAGCCATGGAGACTAGCATAACTAGCTGTACTATCTAGTCTAATTGAGAAACATATATTGCATCTACTTCCGCCTTCTTTTTCTTCCTCCAAGCCTATAATTTTGGGACTAAATTCATCGTGATTATATGGTGGTGCTACAATGGTTATATTGTTTCCCGTTTCAGAATTGTAAGCACTTATATATTCTTCTAGTGCAGTAAGCCTTCTATTATATTCTTCAAGAGTATCAATATTAGGGTTGTAGAAGTATAGGGTAATATCGTAATTCTCTAATTGCCAAAGTACACCGCTAGTACAAGGTGCACAACAACTATGTAGTAGTAGTTTTTTCTTCATTTTGTATGTCCTTATGATTTCATTTAGATTTATTATATCACAAATAGACTTTTAGTCAATTTAACTTATATTAATTGTCTAAATTTGGGCTATTTGATATAATATAGGAAGTTCAAGCAAAGTCGTCCGTAAGGACACCTTGATATATAAGGGGTCAGAGATGGTTAAGAAATCTAATTTGAGTAAGAGTGTAATTGCATTAATTATATGTACATTATCTATAATGCTTATATTATTTGGTAGTAATCAAATCGTGGAAGGCGAAGATAATGTTGTGAGTATTACATTTGATGTAGATATAGCCCATATAAGTAGTTTCATGCCTAGTGAGACATTGCGAGGGGTATCAAATGAGACTACTACATACAATGAGGGCGACAAAGTTACATTCCCCACATTCTCTACTACAATCAATACATATTACTCACATTCTTGGGTATGCAATGGTGTTACAATAGACCCCAATAATTACACAGCAACCGAAGATGTGGTCATAAAGATTAAATGGCAACCTATTGAATATAAAGTGTACTATAATTATATAACCGAAGAAGAGAAAAGGCAGATAACAAATCTTATCATTTATGATAGTTATTCAGTAGAGAAACAAGTTAGATATTATTATCCAACCAGACCTTATTACAAATTTATAGATTGGTATTCTTCTCCATTATTTCTAGAAGACGAGATAGAGATATATACAGATAGATATGCTAGAGGAGATAAATATATTTATGCCAAGTGGCAGGCAATAGAGTACGGAATAGATTATCATACAGATGCTATTAATATAGATAACCCACCATCTTATAGTTACGAGACACCAACATTTGAACTTGGCACTCCTGCTAAAGAAGGTCATATATTCAAAGGATGGTTCAAAAATAGTAATTTTACAATTCCAATAACCAAAGTGACCAAAGGTAGTTATGGCAAATTAGATTTGTATCCTAAGTGGGAATTAGAGAAGTGTAATGTTACATATATTTTGCCTGATGGGAATAAGGAAGTAGTTGTGGCAGAATATGGCAAGGTAGCACCTAAGCCTAGTGTCAAGACAAGTATATTTAGCGTGCTTAAGTATAGTAAATCTATAAATAATATTACTGGTGACACCGAAATAGTTGTAAGCAAAGTGAGTATTTGGTATATTTATGTTATAGCACTTCTAATAATTGGTGGGGTAACGACATCAATTATTGTAGTTAAGAAAAATAATGAGAAAAAAATGCACAAACTAAGACTAAAGTATCAGTCAAATCTAAAAAATAAGAAAGGGAATATTAAATGAACGAAAATCCTAAAGAAGTAGCGGTTTTTAAGACTTATACTAAAAATAATAAATTAAAAGTATTTGGAATATCTATGCTTATTATAATAGTTGCATTGCTTGCACTGTATTTTCCAATTAAAACATTATTTAAGTATACAGTCACATATCACTTAAATGGTGGCTCTATTTATAAACAAGAATTAGTATCTAAGACTTATAAATTTCTAGAAAGAGTAGAAGAACCTGCTGGTATCAAGAAATTTGGGAAAGATAAAGATGGCAATGAGATAGGTTATTACATTGACCATTGGAGTAAGAAAGAAGACTTGAGTGATGTATTTACTTTTGGTGGCAAGATGTGGAGAAGTTTTCATTTGTATATCGCTTGGGAAGAGGGTGTAGCAGTTAGATTACACTTTGCCGAGAATGAAGAAAATGAAGATATGACAACTGACGACCTTAAAGGATATTACGAACAGTATATTAAGCCGGGTAGTGATTATACTTTGCCTCTTATGTATAATAACAAAATTGATAGCAGTAGAAATCACTATGGCGAACAACTAATTTGGTATGATAACAAAGATTGTACAGGAGAGCCATTCTTCACTAAGACTTATACAAATCTAACAGAAAGCATAGATATCTACGGCAAGTGGATAGATACAAGTGAAGACAAATTTGATATAGATAGTAATGGCACTTTGCAGAAATACAATGGATACTGCAATAAAATAATGCTTCCAAGTTCTGTTAAGGCTATTAAGAGTATTGAGAGAGATAGATTTAAGACGGGTTATGGAGATACTATTCACGACCAGGGTGGCGAGTACTATAGTGTATGGGCTCATGTGGTTGGAGGAAGCAGTAATCCAAACAATAGTAATTACAATCCATTTACTCTAAGAGAAGTGTATATTAATCCTGAACTTAGAAGTATTGGCGATTGTGCTTTCAAAGATTGTAATATGTTAGAGAAAATAGTCTTTATGGGAGACAATGTAGAAAGTATTGGAATTAGTGCTTTCGAGAGTTGTAGTAGTCTTAAAAATTTTGTAATGCCAAGCAAAGTACAAACTATTGGTAGTTATGCTTTCGGTTATGCTTTTGATAGAAATGCAAATGTATCACTTACTCTTAATAATGTATATAGAGTAGAAGATTTCGCCTTTGTAAATAGTAATATTTCTAGTATTACACTTGCTAAGGTCTCATTTATAGGTAGAAATGCATTCTCTGCTTGTGGAAAATTAGGAAGGTTTGAGATAACTAGCCAGAATGTTGTAACTAGTAATGTAGATACTTCTACTAATAGTACTTATACCAACGAAGAAGGTTTGTTCTATAGCACATTTACAACAGTCGCTTATGCTAATAAATTAGAGATAATTGTTCCTAGAGGAATGCTTAGTGCATATCTTAATTTGCCTTATTGGAGTATGTATAGTACAGTTATTAAAGAAGCCGATTAATAGTATTAAATTTATGTAAGACTGAAATAAATATTATGTAAGAAAATATTTTATATAGATTACAAATAATTTCATACTAAATAATTCAAAAAAAGCAACTAAAACATATTTTTGTTGCTTTTTTATACAAAATAATTAGGAGAAAACAATGTTACTTTGATACAATAATTTCAAGAAGAGGATATGTTGCAGAGTAAAAAGTAATTGCAGACAAATAAAGGAGAAAATATGTGTGAGTGTGTAAGACTTGGCACAGATGACCAAGTTAAAGAATTTCAAGAAATTCTTGATGAATTTAAGGGTAAAAAAGAGGGTATTATGGTGGTTTTGCAGAAAACTCAAGTAATATTTGGATACATTCCCGAACTTGCAATCGGTAGAATTGCAGAGAGTTTAAAAATGGCAGAGAGTGAAATATATGGAATAATATCTTTCTATAGTTTCTTTACGCTTACGCCTAAAGCAAAATACAATATTGATGTGTGCTTAGGCACAGCGTGTTTTGTATTGGGTGCAAATGATATTCTGAATAAAATCTTAAGTAAATTAAATGTTAAAGTGGGAGAGATGACCAAAGATGGCAAGTGGATAGTTACTTCTTGTAGATGTCTAGGTTGTTGCGGTCTTGCTCCTGCAATTACTATTAATGGCGAAGTGTATGGCAAAATTAAAGTAGAAGATGTCGATAGAATTATTGATGGCTTTGCTGACTGAGAGAGGTGTGTATGAACTATCAGAAATTAGAAGAACTAAAAAAGAAATATCTAGACGAAGTAAATTTTAGAAAAAATATTGAAGGTGCTAGTGTTCCTTATAAATACGATATCATGGTGTGTGGTGGAACGGGTTGCCGTAGTTGCAAAAGTAAACTAGTAGAAGATAAACTTAAAGAAGTAATCAAAAGCAAGGGATTAGATAAAGAGATTGCTGTACATGGTGTTGGTTGCTTTGGTCTATGTGTTAATGGTCCAGTCGTTCTTATCTATCCACAAGACGCAATGTATATTAAGGTTAATGTGAGTGATGTAGAAGAAATAGTAGATAATTTAAGTCGTGGAGAATTAGTAGAAAGATTATTGCCCGTAGATGATAGAGAGAAAGTATATAAGAAGACAGACCTTAAATTCTGCAAGAAGCAGAAATATTTGGCAAGGTCTAATGCTGAGTTTATGAGTTTAGACAATATTCTAGGAGATTATATTGCTCTAGACGGATATTCTGCACTATACAAAGTTATTACTTCTATGTCGCAAGAAGATGTTATTAAGATTATCAAAGATAGCGGACTTAGAGGTAGAGGCGGTGCAGGATTTCTAACTGGTCAGAAGTGGGAATTTACAAGAGTTGTTGAGGCTCCGCAGAAATATGTAATATGCAATGCTGACGAGGGTGACCCCGGTGCATTCATGGATAGAAGTATTATAGAGAGTAATCCTCATGCTATTGTAGAGGCAATGGCAATTGCCGGATATGCAATTGGTGCTAGTATTGGATATGTTTATCTTCGTGCCGAATATCCTCTTGCTGGCGAGAGACTTCAAAATGCTATTAATGAAGCAACAGAAATGGGTCTTCTTGGAGATAATATATTTGGTACAAATTTTAGTTTCAGATTAGAGATTAAATTTGGAGCGGGTGCATTTGTTTGTGGAGAAGAAACAGCGCTTATGCATAGTATAGAGGGGCATAGAGGCGAGCCAACTCTTAAGCCTCCTTATCCTGCTGAGAAAGGTTTGTATGGTTGTCCTACAGTTATAAATAATGTAGAGACCTTGGCAAATGTTGCACAGATAATTAATAATGGTGCAGATTGGTTTAATTCTATTGGAACAGAAGATAGCAAGGGTACTAAAGTTTTTGCATTGACGGGTAAGATTAAAAATTCTGGTTTGATTGAACTTCCAATGGGAACAACAATTAGAGAAATTATATACGATATAGGTGGCGGAATTCCTAATGACAAAGAATTCAAGGCTGTTCAAATGGGTGGACCTAGCGGTGGTTGTATCCCAAAAGAATATCTAGATACCCCAATAGATTATAAGAGTTTGTCGCAATTAGGCTCTATGATGGGTAGTGGCGGTATGATTGTTGTCGATGAAGATAGTTGTATGGTGGATTTGGCCAAATTCTTCTTGCAATTCACAGTTGATGAGAGTTGTGGCAAATGTACACCTTGTAGAATTGGCAATAAGAGGATTTTGGAGATACTAACCAAAATAACAGACGGCAAAGCAACAATGCAAGATTTGGATAAATTGGAAGAACTTTGCGAGTATGTCAAGAGTAATTCTCTTTGCGGACTTGGTCAAACTAGTCCAAATCCAGTGCTTAGCACACTTAGATATTTTAGAGATGAATACATAGAACATATTCAAGAGCATAAGTGCAGAGCGGGAGTTTGTAAGGCACTAACTAGTTACAAGATTACAGATAAATGTATAGGTTGTAGTGCTTGTAGTAGACAGTGTCCTGTTAATGCAATTTCGGGTGAAATAAAGAAAAAATTTGATATAGACCAAGAGAAATGTATTAGGTGTGGCAAATGCTATAATACTTGTAGATTTGGTGCAATCGTCAAGGAGTAAGTATGGAAGTAAAAATAGTTATTGATGGCAAAAGTTGTACTGCAGATAGTAATGATACAATTCTTACTGTAGCCAAAAGACAAGGAGTAGATATTCCAACTCTATGCTATCTAAAAGATATTAACGAACCTGCAAGTTGTAGAATATGTGTAGTAGAAGTAGAAGGGAGCCCTAAGTTGGTTACTTCTTGCTCAACCAAAGTAAGAGATGGTATGGTTATTTCTACTAATTCAGGTAGGGTATTAAATGCTAGAAAAAATGCTATGGAATTGCTACTTAGTAATCATAATAAGAATTGCTTAAATTGTCCAAAAAATTTAAAATGCGATTTCCAAAAATTAGCCGAAAAATTTGGCTGTGATACAGAGAAATATGCGGGAGAATGTAGTCATATTTTAGTAGACGATAGCAATCATGCAATAGTTAGAGATGATAGTAAATGTATTCTTTGTGGTAAGTGTGTGGAGGTATGCAAAAAAAGACAAGGTTGCAGTGCTATAACCAAAATTAATCGTGGATTTGATACAAAGATAGGTACAACATTTGATAGACCAATGCAAGAGAGTTCTTGCGTTGGTTGTGGTCAATGTGTGCTTGTATGTCCAACAGGAGCTTTAACTCAGAAGAATGATGTAAATGAAGTACTTAAAATATTAGATGAGAAAGATGTAATTAAAGTGGCTCAAGTAGCACCATCAGTTAGAGTTGCTCTTGGCGAAGAATTTGGAGAAGAAATAGGTACATTTTGTGAAGGCAAAATGGTTACTGCACTGAAAGACGCAGGCTTTGATTATGTATTTGATGTAAATATGGGTGCAGACTTTACAATAGTAGAAGAAGCACAAGAATTGATAGAAAGAATTGAAAGTGGCAAAAACTTCCCACTATTTACAAGTTGCTGTCCAGCATGGTTTAATTATTGCGAGAAGACATATCCTGAATTTGTAAATAATATGTCTACTAGCAAATCTCCAAATGAAATGTTGGGTAGTCTTGTTAAATATTACTTTGAAAATCAGGGTAAGAAAGTAAAGATTGTATCTATTATGCCATGTACAGCCAAGAAAAGAGAAATAATTGCTAGAGGAACTATAGACAAGAGTTTAACAACTAGAGAATTGGCACAATTAATAAGACTTAAGAGTATTAATTGGAATAGTTTGGAAGAAAGCAAGTTTGATGACCCATTTGGAGAATATACTGGTGCTGGACTTATATTTGGCGTAACTGGTGGTGTGACAGAAGCAGCCCTTAGATATGCGGTATACAAATTAACAGACAAGAAACAAGGCATAATATCTGATGTAAGATATAGTGATGGTATTAAGGAAGTAAATGTTGATGTAGATGGCAAAACTTTAAATCTAGCAATTGTTCATGGACTTGCCAATGCACCAAAAGTACTTGAAGCAATTAAGAGTGGAGAGAAGACATATCACTTTGTAGAAATTATGGCGTGTCCTGGCGGTTGCGTAAATGGTGGAGGTCAGCCATTAGTGGATTATAGCAAAATTGATGTAGACCAGGTAATCAAGAGAAGAAGCGAAAGTATTTATCTTGCCGATGGCAATATGAAATTCAAAAGTTCAGAAGACAATATGGGGGTTAAGAAGATATATGAAGATTTGCTTCATGGCGACCACCAACTAATTCATGAATTATTACATTACTCTCATTCGAATAAACCAATTATGTAATATGTTAATTTATGTAATATTGCTTTGTTCATTTCATTCACAAATCAATTTGCTACGCAAATCCCACGATAAATCGTGGTTACATAAATTGAAAAAGTCGTCAGTTTAAATCAAGGTGTCCTTACGGACTACTTTGTTTAAACTTCCTATATTATAATCTATGTAAATTTGGAGTATAGAAAGGAATATTTGAATTATTAAAATTTAGGTTTTACGCCTGAAAAAATTTATAAAAAACACTATAAATTACTATTAACAAAATAAATTTTGTGCTAAAATAAGTACGAAAAATTATAGACAAAGGAGAAAAAGTTATGGCAGAGACCAAAAAGACAACAACTAAAACTACTAAACCTGCAAGTAATACTACTGCTAAGAAATCTACAACAACTAAGACTACTTCTAGTACAACCAAAACTCAAAGTACTAAATCAAATAAGCGTAGTAGTGGTGGAATTAGAACTTGGGGACTAAATAAAATTAGTTTCTGGTGCATAGGTGCTATGGCAATTCTATATCTAATTGCTTCAATACTAGCACTTGTTGGTTGCAATCTAAAAGTTGTATCAGCACTACAAGGACTTGCTACTGCTGTTGCAATTTGTATTGTTGCATTCCTTGCTTGGAAGTATGTTAGACCTAAGCAAACAGTTTGGAAAGTATTATATTTTGTATTACTTCTTGTTGTATTGCTAGGAATTATTATCCCTCTTGTAAAATAATTAGTTAATAAATAGTATTTAATATTTGATAATAATTCAATGCATTTATTAATAAAAAGTTTTAAATAATTAAATTACTAGAGCAATTACATTTCAATGTAAAATAAGAAAAGACCCTTGAGATTAATTTCAAAGGTCTTTTTTTACTATTATTTAATTTTAATTATTTACTTTCTTCGTTGGTCTTGCCACTTTCATTTTCTTTTTGTTTTTCGTCCAAATTCTTCAATTCTTCTTCGTACTTCTCATCTTGCTTTCTAATTTGGTAATTTTCATATGCGAAAGAGCCAGCAAGAAAAAGTACTATGAATACAATCATTATAGTTATAATTATATTTATTTTTTTCTTTGTCATAACCCTTCTCCTATAAATACATCTAATTTTATTATTACAATTTTACTACGAATTATGTCTATTGTCAATACACGAAAGTAAAAATATAACAAAAATAGTTTGACTAAGACTATTTATAAAGATAAAATTATATATAAAGTAACTAAAAATTAGTGATTTTTGAAATGATAAAACGACTAAAATAGGTGTCTTTGGAAGATTGTAGAAAATGAGAAATAATATAACTTAGAGGGGATAAGATGAAGAAAAGAAGTCAGATAGCAGAGAAATATAAATGGAATTTAAACGATATTTATGCAACTGAAGAAGAATTAAATAAAGATATAGAGAAGATTAAGGAGTATCCTCAAATTTTATCTAGTTACAAGGGCAAACTTGGCAAAAAAAATGTATGCCTAGAATTTTTTGAGAAATGTACAACTCTTAGTCAAATTTTAGATAAAATTGAAGTATATATTTCATTGAAATTATCAGAAAATTTGGAAGATGACAAATATATAGGTCTTAGTAGTGTAGTATCTAATATTGGCAAGAAGATAGCGGTTGCTACATCTTTTGAAGATGCTGAACTTATAGGTTATGGCGAGAAATATTTGAATAAATTGCTAAAAGACGATAGATTTAAAAATTATTCAATGTCAATAAAGAATTTTATACGAGAGAAAGACCATATACTTGATGAGAAGAGCGAAACAATGCTGAGCAAAGCCATGAGGGCATTGGGAGGTTTTTCTGATGTTTATGATAACATTGATACTCTTGATTTAAAATTTGAAGATGCACTTAATTCTAAAGGTAAGAAGGTGGAAGTTAATCAACATAATTACAGCGAATTAATGGAGAGTAGCGATAGAACTCTAAGAAAGAATGCCTATCTCTCTTATTTGAAGGGATATAATGGTCTTAGTAATACAATTGCTACTAATTATATTGGTAGTGTAGAAGGCGATTGGTTTGTAGCAGACGCTTATAATTTCTCGTCTACTCTAGAAGAGGGACTGTTTGGCGAGAATATTAGCAAATTTGTATATGAGAATTTATTAAATAATGTAAATAGAAATCTTAAACTTATGCATAAATTCTATGCACTAAAGAAGAAAGCGTTGAAACTAGATAAATTTTATATCTACGATAGGTCGGTTAAAATTACTAATCTAAATGAGAAAATTTCTTATGAAGAAAGTTTTGAGAAAGTAATATCTGCTATGAGTATTCTTGGAGACGAATACAAAGAAGGTTTGTGTTTGGCTAGAGATAATAGATGGATAGATGTCTATCCTTGTGAGAAGAAAACAACGGGTGGTTTCTGCTGTAATATGTATACTCCGCACCCATATATTTTGCTAAATACTGTGGACGATAGTCGTAGCATTTATACACTAGCCCACGAACTAGGTCATGCAATGCATGGATATCTAAGCGCCAAAAATCAACCATATCAAACACACGACCATACAATATTTTTGGCAGAAATTGCAAGTACTGTTAATGAAGTATTGTTATTTAAGTATCTATATAACAATGCTAAAACTAAGAAAGAAAAATTAAGCCACTTAGAGAAATATATTAGCAATATAATTGCAACTATCTATATTCAAACAATGTATAGCGAATTTGAATATTTTGCTCATACTTTGGTTGAGAACGGAGAACCTATTTCCAAAGATATTTTGAATAAAAAATATAGAGAACTAAATGAGAAATATTACGGCAAGGGTGTAAATATTATCAAAGAAGATAATGGAAGCACTTGGCTTAGAATTCCTCATTTCTATAGGGCGTATTATGTATATAAGTATGCTACAGGAATGTCAAGCGCAATTAACTTTGCGTCTAGAATTTATAATGGCGATAATGATGCCAAAGAGAAATATTTGCAGTTCTTGAAGTCTGGTACTAGTGATTACTCAATTAATATTTTAAGAAATGCTGGCGTGGACTTGGAGAGTAGCGAAGCATACGATGTAGTATTTAATGAAATAAATTGGGCACTTAAAGAAATGGAAAATCTGATATAATTAATTTAATTTTTAAAAAAAGTATGTAACAATATTTGCTACATACTTTTTTATTATAACTCTAATCTATTTAGTGTATTTCCTTAGAAATTGCCTTTGCTAAATTCGTATAGTGCTATGCCTGCTGACATTGATAAATTTAGACTATCAATACTGCTTGAATGTTTAATAATAATTGGTGTGCCGATACTTAGATAACTATCATCTAGCCCAGTTGCCTCGTTGCCAAATATAAGAGTATGAGGAGTTATCTTCTCTTGTAGAGAATGCAGTGGGGTTTTTGCTTTTAGCATAAATGGATATTTGTAGTTTTTGTTAATTTCTAGATAATTATCAATACTATCAAAAAGTTCAATATTCATGCTAAATATTGCTCCCATGCTGGCCCTTATAACTTTGGGGTCAAAGACATCAGCACAAGGCTTAATTATGCTTAGATTATTGTATCCAAAGCCTAACATCTCTCTAATAATTGTGCCAAGATTTCCCATGTCGCTTGGAGATACTAGTAGTACTTGATTTTGGGAATTATCTACTCTGCAAGAGTATTTTCTAAATACTCCCATAATGTAAATATTCCCTTTGCCAGATAACTTCTCAATCAATTTACCATTGGTTCTAATTGGAATATTGTGAGACTTGCATTCATGCAAAATATTATCCAATTCTGTGCTACTAGATATCTTCTCATGTACGATTACTTCTATTACATCTTCAATGTGATATTTAAGTAATTCGTAAGTTGGAAATGCTCCAAAACTATAACTATATGAGTTGTCTTTATCGTATTTTTTTAGTTCCATATTTTTTTATTTAATCCTTATAATTGATAAAACAATGATTAATATTTGTCTCTATTGTAGTACAAGTTGTCAATAAATATATATTTCTTGACAAAATGCAAAATATATTAAAATAACAAACATTCATCAATCAAACATATTATCGTCTCTTAAAATCATTTTGATAACTTCTCTTTTTAGAGAATTATCCATAGGAGCGCCTGATGCTTTCACATGACCGCCCCCGCCATAGATTGATGCTATTTCTGCAACATTGATATCGTCTTTGCAACATCTGAAAGATAGTCCTTGTTGCATATTAATAATTACAATGTAATCAAGAGCATATGAATATTTTTGTGCTAAGTAATTTCCAAGTAGACTTCTATTGCTTTCGGCAAATACAATGCCACATCGCTTCCCGCAAAGTGTTGCATGGAACATTGTCTTCTCTGTTTCTTCCACGTATCTTTTTATTCTGTCTTGTTCTATATCTAGTAAATATTCTTGATTTTGTGTGAAGTAGAAAGTCTTATTGTTTTTGAAAAATTCTACAAAGTATTGAGTGTATTTTTCTCTGCCAAGAATATCGTGTAAATCGTTTAATTTCTTGGCCTCCATATTATTTGTTTTCGCCCAATCCCAAGTATCGCTTAGTCTTATTAGTTCTGTATAATGTTCTATGCCTTCGTTATCAAAAGTCTCGGGATATTTGTCTTTTAGATATTTATATAGTAGTGATGTTGCACATTCATTAACGCCATCAGAGTTGGTGCTTATAGCCACTCCGAATGGGTAATCGTTGGCAACTAGATTGAATGCGTGATGGTCAAACAAATGGAATATTTCTGACTTGCCAGTATTCATAATCATCTCGCAAGTCGCTTTGTCTAGAGTTAAGTCGGTTATAAATATTTCATCATAATTTTGGTAAGTTTTGTTTTTTAATATTTCTTGGACTTTGGGAATAATGTCGTTTGCATTAAGTAGTATATAATCTAGATTGTCTCTAATTAATTTTAGAAATATAACAGGGCTTATTCCATCTGGGTCGGCTTTGTGTGTTAGTAATAGTGTTTTCATAATTTTTTCCTTTTATATCCTTAATTCTTTTTTGTAATAATTTTTTAGTTTGCCATTTGCAATTTTGCCACCGCCAAGAGTTGTATGCAAATAATTAACAGCATAAATTCCGTTTGGCAAGTCGGTATCTATTTCTTCGCCATGAATGTATTTGCTTGCCTGATTGCTATCTAATTCAATTTTGTTTTTGAATAATTTGCCATATGTGTGGTAGAACTCGTGTGTTAATTTTAGTATTCCTTTCTGGATTTGTCCTACATAGCAACCCACATATATTGCATTTAGATTGCTCAAATCAATTTTCTCTGTAGGTAATGTGAAGATATTATCTCCACGCTTTATAAAATCAAAATGAGCGTCTGTAATACTTTTAAGAGTGTTATTCACAATAGTTAATTCTTTGGAATTAAGAGGGGAGTAGCCTTTAAGATATGTTTGCTTTAGCAAATTTGAAGTAGACACATTGTCTTTTCTTGTTAGTGCTATCATAAATTGCCCTTCGCCACGACAAGTATGTGGATATCGTCTAAGTGCTAAATCGGTGTCAAAGTTATCTACTTTAATGCCTTTCTCACATACTGCTAGAAATTGTTTTTTATTTAATATTTCAAATTCTGGGTTGTTGGTCAAAAATTTAGCAATTACTCCTTCATTCTCTCTAATGTCGTAAGTGCAAGTAGAGTATACAAGAGTTCCATTATCTTTAAGTAAGTGTTTAATGCTTTCTAATATTTTCAATTGCCTTATAGCATTTGTCTCAATTGCTTCACTATTATAATTGACAATATCAAAATTAGATTTTCTTATCATTCCTTCTCCACCACATGGAGCGTCAATTATAATTTTGTCAAATAGAAAGTTTGTATTTTCAAGGTCTTCGGGACTATTGCAAGTAATAATCACATTGTCAAAGCCCATTTTGGAGATATTCTCTTCTAATATTTTTGCTCTTTTGAATACAATTTCGTTAGATACAAGAAGTCCACTTCCGTTTAGTTTTTCTAGTATCTGTATAGACTTGCCACCGGGCGAGGCACAAACATCTAATACTTTGTCGCCACTCTTTATATCCAATAATTCCACTGGATACATAGCACTTGGCTCTTGAGAATAAATTATGCCAGCATGATTAAATAAATTTTCGCCAAACTTGAAAGAATTGACATAATATCCATTAGATGTAAGTTCTATTTTCTCTATCTCTTCATTGAAGTTTTGCTCAAATGTCTCTTTATCCATTCGTGATGTGTTTAGAGTAATGCCTTTCTCTGAAGGATTATCAAGACTATCAAAGAATGCTTGAGAATGTTGTCCAAGTAGAGCGTTCATTTTATCTACGAAATTTTGTGGTAAGTTCATTTTTCCTCGATTTATAAAGTTGTCAGTTTAATTTAAGTTGCTATTCTGACAACTCAAACTACATATACTCTAGTATATCACGAATTGCCATCTTCGTCAAAACTAAATGACTTAGGTTGAACTCTATTATAAAAAAAGAAAAGTCTTATACACTTTTCTTTTTGCTTTGGAGCAGGTGAAGGGAATCGAACCCTCGTAGTTGGCTTGGGAAGCCAATATTCTGCCATTGAACTACACCTGCATATGTATTGGTGCAAATTGGATTTATTGCACCAATTTTTTATTATTTAGTAATTTATTAATATATTACTATATGTCTATGTTAGTTTATTACTACATTGTTTATCGCTTGTTACTTGTTTATTCGTACTTAATTCATGTGTTTCCACAATGCAGCATTATTTTAGTGCTATATTTTTATTATTTAGTAACTATGTTATTATATTACTTTTTGTTGTTTTTGTCAATTAAGTTGTTTTTGGTATCTATCAATTTATCTAATTCTTTCTCTGCTTCTTCTTTTGTTTTAAAGTGTCTAGACAGAGAGGAATTCTCTTCCCAGAACCCATAGCAGAAATCTTGGAATAGTGGAAGATATATCTCTAATTCCTCGTAATAGAAGACATATCCTCTGGAGTGTCCGTCTTTGGTGTATTTGGCATTGCCAAAGTCTCTAATATATCTTAATTTCTCCAAATCCATCATGCCTGTTAAATAACCAATTACAGTATAAATTTCGGGTTCAAAGTAGTATAATTTAGGTTGTTCGTCTCTTATTTTCTGATAAATAGTTTCTAGTTTTTTATTGTCTTTTTGGGCTTTATTTAATTTGTCCATATATCCCATATTGCTAATTAAATAATCACAGAAATTTGTAGATAAAATATCGTCATGGAAAATAAGGATAGATAATTCTTCTTTTGTAAATCCGTTAGATAGAACATTTTGGAAAAGTATGCTAAGTCCTACACCTTCTTTGCAACCTTCAAATATATTATACATAATATAATCGAATTTGTGTCTGTTTGAGGTGGCGATAGTATGTACAAATTCTTGTTGTTTCTGGCACCAATTGTCGTAAGGTGTAGTATTAAGAGTAAATAATTCTATTACTCCATATTGTCTATAGCAATCTTTATACTCGCTAATTAAATTTTTAAGATTGGCTTTCTCGTTGGGATTTAGTGTTTTTATTTTCTCGGCTACAAGTAATTTGAATTTGCGTCCCGAGAAAAAATATTTCATTTGATAACCGTTATTTTTTAGCCAAAGTAAGAAGTAGAAAAATACTGTACAAAAAATACTAAAGGCTATAATTAAATACACAAATACATTAGGTGTGTCTAATAATATTGCCCATTCAATGCTTAGAAAGGCAATAAGCATAGATATACATATTAAAACAAAGTATAGTGTCATTACTTTGCAATTTTTGTAGGTGTTTCTAAATCGTAACATTTTATCCTCTTAAAAAAGTTCATTAATACTACTATCTTAAACTAAAAAAACCATTATTGACAAGCAAATTTAATAATGTTAAAATATTAAATAATGAGGGGGTGCTAGTGAATAATAGTTGTGTATTAGATAATAAAGATAAATTGCAAAATGCCAAAATCTTAGTTGAAGATACTGTTCGCAATTGCAAATTTAATAATCTAGATTTAACTACAGATGATGTAGAAAAATTAGCAAGTGAGATAGCAACACTTAATAATTTTGATATAACAGAGAAAGTTATTAGTCTCTACGATTACATGGCAAGTAGTTATAGAACAATTATTAAAGATATAGACAATCACTTTGGCAACTTCAAAGGTTTAATTGATAGCGCCCAATTTGAAGACTTTGCAAAAGACAAAGAATACACAGATAGTGAATTGAGTCTTTGCAAAGAAATATTATCTTGTAGAAATAGCAAAGTGCTTATTAATAATCACCTAAGAGAAGTAACGGAGGCATATCTTGGTGGCAGTTCAAGTGTAAATATTAACGGGCGAAATTATACATATTCTACCGCTTATGTTCAAGAATTTTTTGAGAGAAATAATATAAGAAAAGTGATTTTTGGCTTAAGCGATAACGAAATATTTGAAGTAGCAAACAAAGATTGGTGCGAGAAAAAAATTAGTGAAAGTGCAATGAAATCCAAAAATGAGAAATTATTTGCACCAATTATTGAAATTATTGAAAGTGAGTATTTTCAAGATAAAAATGTGCTTACAGATTTGGCAGTGTCACCTGAGAATGCAATGAAATATATTATAGACAAATGCCCTGAAATAGATAGAGAATATATGCGAACTTGTGCGGGCTATGAGGGATATACTTTGCGAGAACATACTGAGAATACTCTTAGATTTTTGCAAGAAAATTTTGGCGGACAATTGCCAGATAAATTGAAAGGTTTGCTTAATTTAATACTAATAATTCACGATTTGGGTAAGCCCGAAGCATATTTAAGAGGATATCAGAAAGGCTCTTTCAAAGAATATCTTACATATGTAGTTAGAGCCAAGAAAGTATTTGCTACACTTGGAATAGATTATATTTTTGCCGAACATATTATAAATTTCTATTTCAATACTCAGCCATTTACTACTCATTATTATGTTTTTGAGAATGAAGCAAGTTTGCAGTCATTAAATGGCGAATGTAGAAAATTTGCAAGTGCAATAGGCGTGGATAGTAATTATTATTTACTACTAAGTACAATGGCAAGAATTCTACAAACTTGCGATAGTGGGGCATATACTACATATTGCAAAACCCGTAGGAATGATGTGTATTGTAAGGTTGGCAATCATCTATTTACATCTAATTTTGCCAAGAATAAATTTGGTTATAGATTTAAAGAAGATGCGGTAGATAATTCTCTAGACGATTTTTCTTCAATTGAGAATACTTTATTTTAATCTTGGAAACACAAATATTTGAAGTGTTTTAAATTTTGGTATTTTTAAATTTACTCCGTTATATTGAGGTCAATATAATTTTTTAAAGAAAATTGCCTTATTGATAATTGATTTATCTTACTGATACTGTAACTGATACTATAACTGATACTATAAAAATGTAATTTATTTATCTAAATTAAATATAACTAATAAAAAACTCCCAAATAATTAGTAGTATAAATTTACTATATTATTTGAGAGTCTTATTTTTTTAGTTAATTTTCTGGTTGTTTTTGTGTCCCTCTATGAGATGTCTTTCTTTTAGTTTTTTTAGTAATTAGAGTGTTTTCTTCCTTAATATTTTCATACTTTTCACTCTCATTTCTAACTTTGTTATCTTTATCATCTTTATCTTCGGCATTTTCATATCTAATATTTTCATTTTCGCTTACGGCATTGGGTTTATTAAATATTTCCATTGTCCCCAAAATTCCAAATATAACTAAGCAAATAAATGGATCCATGCAAGCGGCTTGGTCGGTTAGTCCGCTTAGTTCTATCATTATTATGATTAAGAATAGAAATCTATTGTCTTTATTCTCTGCACATAGTTTGTATTTGGCAAAGTAAAAATATCCAATTAAGATTGTACCAATTACTCCTGTTGATGTAAGTAATTGTAGTGGAGTATTATGTGCTAGAATTATTCCAAAATCTCCAGTAATTGTAGGAACTGGTGTAGGGCTTATAAATCCATATCCAAGTAGTGGGTGCTTTATAAATCTTTCTAAACACCAAGCCCAAAGTTCGCTTCTTCCATTCATTCCAGAATTGATTTTTTCTACTACGCTATCTATTAATTTATATATTAAATCGGTGGATATGCCTATTCCTAGAGATACTAGCACTAGACCGCCTATTATAGAACTAAAGATAATTTTGTTATTAGATTTAGCAAGGACATTAATTGAAAGTCCGATGTAGAAAAGTATTGATAATAGTATCATTGTTCTACATAATGTTAATGCACACACTAGCACCATAAATGATGCTAACAAGAAGTATAGATAATCATACTTTCTCTTCTGAGCAAGCGTTAGGCAAGCAATCATTCCAATTGTAATAAATAGGGCGGCTACATTTTTATTCTGTGCACCTATATATAGAATAGATTGATTTTGAATTGAACTTATAAATTTGCCAGTATAAAGATTTAGTACAATAAATTGAATACAAATAATGAACCCGCCACAAGTAAGGACTATGTACATAAATTGTTTTAAGTCGGTACAAGTATTAATGGTTATCCAATAGAATAAATACATACATAGTGCCATAAATAGTACACAAGCAATATTAATAATATTAAAGTTACCAATTATTCCACCCAATAGAAATGCGATGTCTGCTATTATCATTGGATAGAATAATCTGCCTTTGGTACATTTCTTAGATTTAATAGTTTTGATTATAAAATAAATAATACTACCAAGGACTATAAATATACAAGTAAGGTAGATGGCTAGAGGATAGTTATCATCTATTACTTGTATAAAGAATGAAATGAAAAATAGTGAAGGGAATGCACCTTTGGGGTCATTACAAATAATAAATATAAGAGATACTAGTACTGCAAAAGAGATAACGCAAAGTACGCTAGATTTAACTAGCCAAGATATTAAGCCTATCTCTAATGTAAGCAGTATGGTGTAATTAGACTCCAAGAAGTCTTTTAATTTTTTAATTGACATATTGTTTTCCTGTTTTTGCAATTAATAGTAATGCTATGCTACTATAATATCTTAAATTTTTAAATTATTTCTTTAGAATATTGCGATATTTATTTGCAATATCTTCAACAATTTGATCCCATGTTCTATAAAGGTCATTTTTAGCACCAAGTGCTACTTTGTTGTAATACTTGTCGTTATTCAGTATTTCTTCAATTTTTTTGGCAAAACTATCTATATTATTTGCTACTGTAAAGCCATTAACATCATTTGTAACAAGTCCTGCTGTAACAGAACCTTCCAAGAATATAGTTGGTGTAGATTGGCTAGCGGCTTCTATTTGCACAAGTGAACTAGCATCATATGTAGATGGGAATAGAAATAATTTTGCTCGACAATAAATTTTGGCAAGTAGGTCTCTATCTGTAATTTTGCCACACATTATAACATTATTTTCTAGTCCATGTTCTTTAATTCTTTTTCTAAGTAATTCTTCATCACTGCCATCGCCTACAAATAGCATTTTGAAATTATATCCATCATCTTTTAGTATTTTCAAACTATCAGCAATAAATAGAATATTTTTAAGTATGGTTATTCTTCCAACAAATAGTAGAACATTATCGTCATCTTGTAAATTGTATTTTTGATTAACTTCGGCACAAGCCTCTTTAATATTTTTGACAGGTAGGAAATCTGTGCCATTAAGAGTAACTTCTGGTTCTTTGTTGTATCCGTAAGACTTGAATACTTCGGCAATCTTATTATTAACTGCCCATGCTTGGTCGCAACTATTAAAGACCTTGATAATATTTTTAAGAAGTATACTTGTTAGTAATTTACTTTTGGTTGCTCTATAGAAATCTTTTTTGAATTGGCTATGCATAGTAATTACTGTTGGGATATTATGTTTCTTGGCATACTTTAGAGCCATCTTGCCTACATAGAATGGCGAATGCAAGTGAATAATATCTAGATGTGCATCATCAATTGCTTTCTTGAAATCCTTGTCTCTATTTGGGGTAGGCATAACATAATCAAAAAATTTGATACTAGCAATCTTGCAAAGTTTTAGATTGTATGGAATTTTGCTATAGTCATAAGTCTTGCTTACTCTGGGTGCAAAAACAGTTACATTGATATTATTTTTGCCAAATAATTTGGCATAGTTATTAACCACTGTTATAACACCATCAACCATTGGATAGAAGGTGTCAATAAATAATCCAACATTTATAGTTTTGCTTTCATTTGTATCAATCTTCATAAAAAAATGCACAATTTTTTAATTTTTTATTTGTTAATAATGACTTCTTATTACAAATAATTTAATTGTGTCCTTATTGAAAAATTCGTCAGTTTTGCTTAAAAATAACTTAGTTGCCTTCAAACAAAACTTCCTTTATTATAATCCATGTAATGTTGCTTTGCTCATTTCATTCACAAATCAATTTGCTAGAAGCAAATCCCACGATAACTCGTGATTACATAGATTGAAAAATTTGTCAGTTCAAATCAAGGTGTCCTTGCGGACTACTTTGCTTAAACTTCCTTTATTATACTTTTGTGCCATTTGCTAATCGCAAATCGTGCTTGACGCACTTCAGCAATTAGAATTGCTGACACAATCGTGAAATAGTCGTCAGTTCAAATCAAGGTGTCCTTGCGGACTACTTTGTTTGAACTTCCTTTATTATAATCTATGTAATGTTGTGTTGTTCGCTTTGTTCACAACCCAAGTTGCTATACGCAACTCCACAATATCTTGTGGCATCACATGATTGAATTCGTCGTCGTTTCGGTAATACAAATGTAAACATTTGTGCTACTCTCAACTTCCTAAAATATAATCTATGTCATGTTGCTTTGCTCATTTCATTCACAAATCAATTTGCTAGAAGCAAATCCCACGATAACTCGTGATTACATAGATTGAAAAATTTGTCAGTTCAAATCAAGGTGTCCTTGCAGACTACTTTGTTTAAACTTCCCTTATTATATCACAATCATTTAGTTAAACAAAGTGAAAAATAGACAATTATTAAATTTCAAATAAAAGTATTGACAATTGATATAGTTTAGGGTATAATAAATGTACAATCTCGCGTCATTCCAGATTGTGTAATTTGGGAATATTTAATAAAATCTTCTTATGAATGACAATAAATATAGCAATTAATTGGGCTGTGGTTATTGTTGGTTATAAGTAGATTTTTTTTACACAGTCAAGAAATAAAGGAGAGAGAATAAATATGAAATTTTTATTGGGAACTAAAAATCCGGGAAAGATAGAAGGAGCAAGACAAGCACTAGATTGCTTCTTTGAAGATTATGAACTAGACTATGTTAATGTTCCATCTATGGTTGCCGACCAACCAGTTAATGACGACACTTATTATGGTGCGCACAATAGAGTGCAGAATTTGATTAAGTATGCTAAAGAAAACGGAATTGACGCCGACTATTATATGGCGGTAGAGTCGGGAATAGTTAATCATTTTGATAAATGGTTTATAACAAATGTTGCCGTTATTACAGATAATAGCGGATATGAGAGTGTAGGAACAAGTTCGAGTTTTCCAGTGCCTAATAAGTATGTTGGAGAAATAATAGACAATACTTTGGGAACCGTTATGGATTACTTATTCAAGAAGAACGATTTAAGAAGTTCTACTGGTGGAATAGGCATTTTAACTCATGAGAATATTACTAGAATAGACCTAAATAGACAGTCTTTCACTATGGCACTTACTCAATATGTAAATGGCAAAGTTTGGACAGACAAAGACGATAATATGGAAATGTAAATAAAGCCTCCAGAATTACTGGAGACTTTTTTCTATTCTTCGCTATTTACTAATTTGACCATATATTCTATTACTTTTTCTTTATTGTGGTAATATGCATTTTCCAAAATTTGTAGTATTTGAAACTACTGTAATTTACAAGTAAATAAACTTTGAATAGAATGGGTGGTTTGCATTTTTGTAGATGATAATTAATCTACTTTGGTATGTTATTGCATTTATGCAAGAAGTGAACGACTATTTTGCTTTTGTGTTATTTTATTGACAATAATTAGCAAATGATGTTAAAATTTAGTAAGATTAAAATTGTGTGTGGGTGAGTATTTTTTTGCGTTTGTTAAAAAATATATTAAAGTCACAAAAGAATTTAAGAGGATAAAATGATAGATTTAAAAAAATACATAAGATATTTGAAATATAAATATGAATTAAAAAATGCTAGAAAAGATAATAAATTGGAAACAGAGAGAGATTTGTCAGATTATTTCTTTGGCGAAGAAGTACAAGAAGTTCGTAATAAATATAAAGATATAGAGCATAATAGAAGAGCATATATTAAGAATGCTAGAAATGTAAATAGAGTGGCTGCAGGAACTCTTGCGACACTTACAGTTTTAAGTTTCTTGGTAGGTTCAAACTTGGCTTCACTTGAAGATAAAGAGAAGCCAGTAGTAGATACAACAACTCCTGCTGAGGTAATTACGATTAAACCTGCCGAGCCTACACAAGATTATGCAAGCGAAATTACACAACCAGAAGAAGAGTATGGATATAAATTAACTACCGAGCAAATACTTAGACTTGCAGATAAATCACTTGGTAAAATTAGCAAAATTTTGATGTCGACTGGTGCAACACCAATGTCTACATCTGGTAATGAATTTTATCCAGAATGGTTTAATAAAGAGATGATAACTTCAATTACTCTTATGGAAAGTTCGGGTAGAGCAACTAATGCTGATGGCTCTCCACTTTATGGTTATGGCACTACGCAGAGAGCAAGAGGAATGTGCCAATTGCTACCTAGTACAGTTGACCAAATTAATTATTGGCTACATAATACAATGGAAAGCGATTTGTCTTATACATACGAAGATTGCGATAACCCAGAGAAATCGGTGGAAATGTGTATATTGCTATGTATTATGAATACTAAAAACTTTTTCCGTCCAGGCAAAGATATATATCAAGCATTAGATTTAAGAAATAATGAAACAATACAAATGCAATGCGTAGTTGGTTCATATAAATATGGACCTGGAAATATAATGAGAGCATACAATGAGGGAAAGTTGTTTGATACATATCTAAATCTAGATGATTGGATAGATGGCGACGGCGTCAATTATGTTAAGAAATTCATGGAAAATTACAACACCTTAACATATCAAAAAACTATGGAATAGGAATATATAGTAACTTTAAAAGATAGGACACATAAATATATCTTGATTGCAATTGCGGGGTTTTTCTGTTATTATATAAAGGAAATAAAACAATACTTTTGAGGTTTTAAAGGAGTTTATAATGATAAACATAGAAAACGAATTGACAATTTTGGATATTGATAAAAATGAATTTGTTGCAAGTCTAGAATGTTTGGGTGCAAAAAAGATAACAGATGAGCGTTTGCAAAAGAGATATGTTTACGATTTTTCCCCAGTAAATAGAAATAAATGGATAAGACTAAGAACAAATGGGGAAAAGACAACTTTAACCATAAAAGAGATACAAGATAATAGTAAAATGAACGCTAAAGAAATGGAAATTGTTGTGTCAGACTTTGAGACAACAAATCAAATGTTAGAAGAACTAGGATATGTCCATAGAAACTACCAAGAAAATTTAAGACAAGTATTTTTGTTAGATGGCGTAGAAATTTCTATTGATTCTTGGCCACTAATTCCACCATATGCTGAACTTGAAGGTAAAGATTTAAGTAGTATTAATTTGGTTTTGCAAAAACTAGGAGTTAACCAAGATAAAATCACGACCCTTGATGTTACATCAATTTATAAAGATATCTACAATATAGATATTCAATCAATAGGCGAACTTAAATTTGATGAAAAAGAAACCCCAGAATTATAGTTGTAGGTAATAAAAAATAATAAAAAAAGAGAAAAACAACCCCATTTTATACTACAAGAATGGAGTCGTTTTTTTATATTACATATGTTCATTTTTAGTATTTGTGGTTATCTGGCTAACTAAATAATAATTCTTCATAGTTCAATTTTTTCAAAATATATTTGAATCTAAACTGTTGAATTTTTCATGGGTACAAGAGGAAAATTTAATTTTATCATTATTATAAATTGCTAAATTTTCAAAATTAGTATTGGACAAGTCATAGTCATTTTTAAATTGAAGAAGCCAATTTTTAGTTTCATTATTTAATTTGAAATATAGTACTAACTGTAAAGGACCTTTTGTACAATGAGAAGAGAAAGTATATTCGTATTTAATGAAATTATTTTTCAAAGCATTATCTTTATCTTTGAAAATTGCGCTAGATTGAAAGAGGTCTATTTCTGGAACATTTAATAAATTGTCATTTGTCATTAATGCATTTTGAATATTGTGATAAAAATGCCAAATCAAGTTTAGAGGTTTGCTGTATTTTGTATTTTTGCCAACATAATCACAAATAAAAGGGCTGTTTTTTTGCCCACATAGGTTTTTAAAGTTTTTATCTTTAATTTTAGTATAAAAAGTTTCACATTCTTTAATAATATCACTAAACAAAAGTTCAAAATCGATATCTATTTTTTCTTTTTTTGCAAAATTTTGATAATATTCTGAAAGATATTGTTTTTCATTAATTAAATTCTGTTCTATCAATTTTGCTTTGTCTGAGGAGGGAATGCTTTTGATGGGCAAAGATGAAGTTAAAGAAAAAACATTGCAATAATTGAATTCATCTAAAATATCTTTCATTGTTATCTCCATCTTTAATTATCCAATCAAATTAAATAATCTATAGTTACATCAAAAGATTACGCAAGTTAGTTATTATTTTTGTAATCAATCAATTTTAAATAATATTTAGTAATTTTTAAATTTTTAGAAAATAGATATCTATACAAACCTTTTTGTTATTATATAAATCTTTATTATAATTAGTCAATTTATTTTAGTAAATAACACATATTAAATTGCTTTATAAAAAATATATGGCTTTTATAAATTAAATTTGTTTGACTATTGCGGGGCTTTCTATTAATATAAACAAAATAGTTATAAACGGCCAGTGTAATTTTAGGATATAAATATATTTGATTAAGGACAACAAATGGCTTTTAAAAGCAAATGTAATCAGTTTTTGAAAAACGGGGAAAATATAAATTTAAAGAACGCAAATTTCGATAATTCAAATTTTGTATATTGTAATAGTTTTAATGCTTCTACTAATTTATTTCTTAATGGAGTGTTAGATAGTAGTATTAAGTGTGTAATTGTTGGAACGCTAACACCTGAAGAGGGAAGAAATAATGGATATTTTTATACTTCTCCAAAAAATGTAACAATGAAAATTTTGGATACTTATTTCAACTCTAATTCTTATAGGCTTGTTGATTTGGCTCAAAAGTTAAATAACAACAAAAAAGACAAAAATATAATTAATGAGATAAAAAAGGAATTGTCTCAGAATAAAATTACATTTTTAGATGTAATAAAAGATGCTATTGCATCTAAAAAATCTGCAAGTGATAAAGAGATTAAAGAATTTAATTTAGATATAACTTCTTTTGCAAAAATTGATGATGATATGTCGTTTATTTGTAATAGTCGAAATTCGGAATACGCTCTATTGGTAATATTACAAACTTTGAAAAACCAAAATATTAAAATAACTAACATTAATGAATTTATGCAGTGGAAAAATTATTTAGATAGTAAACAAAAGATTGCACAAAAATATCCTGTTATTATTAATTTAGAAAATAATCTTGGTAAGTTTTACAAATATATTATTTATTATGCTCCGCAATATAATTATCGCCTAACATCTGACGAAAGGCAATATATGTGGAATTCAGTATTTAAAGATATATTTTAATTAAATTTGCAGTGTTAAATGTTAAAGGTTTATTAAATCAAAACAATTTTTATATAATCAAATATTAATCTTTCAATTCTATAAAATAATCTAATGAACAACCATTGTCTCGTTCGACAAAGAAAAAATCCCTAATAAATAGGGATTTTTTGGTGAAAAGTTAGCATTTATGTACACACCCAGATCAATTGACATCCGATATTATCTATATAATCAAGTATTTGCCTTTGGCATGATCAACGTAGCAATGTAGTTGGTATTTGATTAAGAGCCTCTTGTCTTAATGCTTCATCACCTTTGTAGTAATACCAAAGTATTTTATCAAAAGTTGATCTATTAACATTAAGTTTTTTCTTTTTGTTGATAGCTTCTATTATTTTTCCTATAAGAGTATTGTAGCCATCGTAATCGAAGCTTCCTTTTTTTGCAAAGGTATCTTCTATAGTACTTACAACTTTCTTATTTCTTTTTTTTCGTGCATGTATTTTTGGTGAATGTAAAAATTTCCATTCATAATAGGGTAAAATTTCACTTATAACTTTGTCATAAATAGAGTAAGCAACAAAATTATTATCTTTATATCTTGAAACATAAGTACAGAATTTTGATGCAAAAGAAAATTTTGATATTTGTGGAACTGCACTTGCAATTTCTTTGACTAAGTTAGCATTGACATTTTTTAATTCTGTTTCAAAATTATTAATATTGAGTATCTTGTTTACGACAGCATCTACACCTTTTTTATCTCCTTTTTTATGTCCAGATACTGTTAAATGTGTTGAATTTTCTTTATCAATTTTTTTACATATATCTTTTATAGTATCTTTATCAAATGACCATTTCCTAGTTATCAAATAAGCTGAACTGTATTCGGATGCTGGATTAAAAGCATTTTTATAAGAACTATCAATAGAAAGACAAAAATCTATTAATTCAATATTGTTTTGTGTAAAATCAATAAATTTTTTATCTAAATAATCTAATTGTGGCATATTATCACCTCACGAATATAATAATATTATAAAATGTCAGTGTAAGTCAGATATTTGATTTTATTTTTAGAAATTTCCATGAGTATCTCTTTTTTGTTTTAACAAGGCTTAGTGGTATGGATTTTCAAGTATTGGTTTTTCAAAAGGAATAATTGAACCAAAACACTCATGTAAAAAGAAAAACTGCACGCATTTCTCATTTTCACGAGGGTGCGTACAGTTCTCTAATGGCGGAGAAGGAGGGATTTGAACCCTCGCTGCAGTTTCCCGCACTACACCCTTAGCAGGGGCGCCTCTTCGGCCTCTTGAGTACTTCTCCATATCCGATATGTGTTTTTTTATTATTCTATGTTATCTGGCATATCAATCAATATTATTTTTTTATGTGTTGTTTAAATTTTAAATTGAATTTAAAGTTAATTTATTCAACTCCGACAATACTGTCGCTCACACAAATTGAAAAGGTCGTCAGTTCAAATCAATGTGTACTATTGGACTACTTTGCTTAAACTTCCTATATTTTAATTAAATATTTATCTTGATTGGGCTGATAAATAAAATATTTGTGTTGCCATATGTTTAATAGCAAATGTTTCATTTGATTTGAAACAATAGTATTTTAGCAAATATCTTTAATCTTTGTCAATAGATTTTGGGTATAAAGTTTTGCGAATTATGTAAGTTGGATATATTGAAAATAAGTTTGCAAAGGCTTGGCTACGATTTCTAATAATTCTTACGATTGAATTTTCAAAATTTTATATAATTTAATTGTCCTATTAATTCTCTTAAATTTGGTGAATTCAAAATGTAATCTAGGGGCTATTTAATTTTAGTCTAAAAAGAATTATAATGATTGTGATTACAATTTATATTTACACTAGTACTAATAGATGTAATTTATTGTGTACTAGTCGTCAGTTAAATCAAGGTGCTCTAACGGGCGACTTTGTTTGAGTTCTCTATATCTCATTTATTGTAGACATGTTTTTTAAATATTAAAGAGGTTTTGTATTGGTGCGTATTCAGTATTAAAAAGCGAAATGGAAAAGAGTTGGGATTTTAGGAATAAAGATAATGCCTGCAACTATTACTGAGCATATTGCTAGGGTTAGTACTGCACCTGCGGCAATGTCTTTTATTTTCTTGATTTTCTCATCATGTTCTAAAGTTATTCTATCGCAAATATTCTCAATGGCAGTATTCATCATCTCAAATGATACAACCAAGAAGCACATAGAAATTAATATTGCCCATTCTACAAAAGTACAACGCAAAAATACGGCAAACATAATAACCATCATACTTGCTGAGAATTGCACAAGTAGATTATTCTCATCTTTGACACTAGACGCAATGCCTTGCAATGCATACTTAAATCCGCCAAGGAAAGTGTGTTTCTTAAAGTCTGTTGCGGGATCATTATATACGAAATTATGTCTATTGATTAAGTATGTAAAGATGACTAAATAAACAGTAGAGATAAGTACTCCACCGATAATATCTGAAAAATAATGGACACCAAGATATATTCTAGAAAAACATACGCAAGCAACTAAAAACATCATGGCAATGCTAACTGGAATACGAATAGATTTTTTGATATCCAATTTCTTAAGTAAAAATATTAGATATCCATAGAAAGACACCGAAAACATTGCGTGTCCGCTGGGAAAACTATATCCGCTCTCATATATTAGGCTTTGGGTCATATCTGGTCTTTCTCGGGCAAATATGTACTTTAAAGATAGATTTAATAGTGCTGTTAATCCTAAATTTAGAAATAATGCAAAAGTATATTGTTTTTTATTCCTAAGAGTGAATAGCAAAGCAAGAGATATGCCACCGATTACAAATGGATTGCATAAATTAGTAATTACTTTGAAAAGCAATGTTAATGGCCTTGACCTAATTGATGCTGCAAAGTTATATACAGAGGTGTCGATATCGAAAATTTTGTTGTATAGAATATCCATGCCGATTAGTATAAAACTTACAAGCATTGTAAGTAGAATTAGAATAGATAATATGTATATAATTGTTGTTTTGAAATTTGTCTTTTTCTTGGGCATAATACTTTCCTTTTTTTATTTTATTTTAAACAAAATTAAAGATAATAGCAAACGAATTACATCAATGATATATGCAAGTGAGTGTATTTGTGGTGTGTAGCAATAAAAAAACAAAAGCAATAAGTATATATCCCTCTGCTTTTGTTTTTTTAATTTAACAGAATTGTTCTATCTTAGAGCCATCTTCTGTATTGTCTTTGGTTACTATTATTCTATTATTCAAGTAATATTCCATTTTCTCAACGTGGGTAATAAATCCAACTGTAAAGTTAAGTTTGATAAGTGCATCAAAACTTTGAAGTACTTTCTCAATGTAATTCTCACTCAAATTGCCAAAGCCTTCGTCAATAAAGAAGAAATTGAAATTTTTGTTATTGTTAACGGCAATACTTTGAGATATTCCAAGTGCAAGGCTTAATGAAACTATAAATCTTTCTCCACCGCTTAATGTCTTAACAGAACGCTTAATGCCACCGTTAAAATTGTCTATTACATTGAAGTCGCCATCATAATTAAGTAAATATTTTCCTTTACTAATCTTGTATACATAACTATTAGCAAAGTCTGTAATAAGTCCCATATATTCTTCTGATACAAAGTCTATTAAAGCACCGCCAGCAAGCAATCCTTCTAGTTGTTCGATTGCGTTGTATTGTGAATTTACTTCGTCCAAATCTTTTTGTAGAAGAAGTACACTTTCTAAGTTTTGTTTCTGAATATCTAGTGTTATTTTATTAACATTTATAAATACTTTCAAATCTTGCAATTTCTCTTCATTATCTGATAATGCCTTGATTAAATCGTTGTAATCGTCTTTGGTGTATATATAATCTTTGGTTTTATCTCTTAATGCTTTGGTATTTGCTTCTAGTACATTCAAATCTTTGTGGAAATTCTCAACTTTGGACTTTAGTTCATCTAGTTCGCTAGGATTAAGAAGTAGTGATTGGTCAACTCTTTCTTTGAATGTTGTTTTGCTATATGGCTTTAGTGCAGAATTTAGTTGATTTAATTTGTCTTTGTGGTTCTCGATATTAGTAGTTGTTACTTCTATGTCTATTAGGGCTTTCTGTTTCTTGGCAGATAAATCGCTAATGCTATCCTCAAGTCTCTTATTTTCTTTCTGGTACATTTCTAATGTTCTAGTTAAATAAGTAAGGTCGGCAGTAGGAGAGGCATAATTTAGACTATTTTCCTCAGTAATTGCTCTCTTTATATTATTTAATTGTTCATTTTGAGATTGTTCTATCTCTTCTAGGCTAGTAATTGTAGATTTAAGCGATGCTAATTGTTCTTTGCATACAACAATTGCGTCTTCTGTTGCGTCACATTGCTTATTTAGTTTCTCATTTTTCTCAATTATTTCGTCTTTCATTTCTTGAAGGTTATCTAAATCTACATCTAAATTTTTCATATCCTTCATAATTTCGGCTATTTCTTTCCTAACTCCAATCTCGTAATTTTCCATATCGTGAGTAGCGGTCATTACTTCATCGTAAATATTGAAGTTCTCTACTTCTGACAAACTCTCGGGATTAATTTTGCTACGAGTAATTGTTAGGAACAAAGCGAAATCTTGTTTGGTCTTGAATGTGCTACAACTATCTAATTTATCTAGGGTGTCTAGGTTATCAAAGACAGTATTTTCTAATTGTTTGTATGTTTTCTCTAAGTCTAATATTTGATTTTTGCATTTCTTAATTTCTGCATTTGTTGCAGTAATTTTAGAAGCGGTTTCTACTAGTTTATTAGAGATATTTTCTTTTTGTTCTTTTAGTTCGGCAATCTTCTTCTCATGCAAAGTTTTCTTCTCTTCCAATACTTTGCAATCATTTAGTTGGGTAATGGTGTTATCCATTTTCTCTTTGTTATCGTCTCTTATTATCTCTAATTTCTTGAGTTGTTCATCGGTAGCAATTAGCAATTGTTGATTGTCTACAAGGCTAGTATTAAGGTTCTCTAATTCATCAATGCAAGCATTAAATCTGCCGGTAAGAATGGTAAAGTCGCCATACTTCTCGGTATACTCAATTTGTTTCTCTATATAATTAATATCTGCTAATTCGCTTTGCTTAATATTAAGATTAACTTCCAGATCTAGCAAGTCTTGTTTTACACTTAGTTCGTCTTTAATTTTCTCTGCTAATTTTTTGTCTCTATTTATTTGAAGGGTAAGTGTTTTTTCTTGTTTATCGCTATCTTTTAGTATTTTCTCTATCTTATCTATAGTCTCTTGATTAATGCCATTATATACGGCAATTTTTTCTTCTAGGGTAGATTTATCTAATTGAACAGAGTTTTTTCTGCTCTTTAATTTCTCGCTTAGGATTACTCCAAATTGCTCTAGGTCGAATAGTTTAGCAAGAGTTTTCTTTCTTATGGCTGGAGTGTCTGATAGAAATCTATCGAACTCGCCTTGAGGTAGGGCTATACATTTAGTAAATTCTTTCTTTCCAATGCCAATAATGGATAGTATTGCTTGGTTTACATTGTCGGGCATTTCTGCTAGTGTTTTATTTGCTTTCAAATCATTTAAAATAGCGTCGGCTTTAAGTCCGCTAGGTCTTAGTTTGAAATCTCTTCTTACAAAGTATCTATTAACTCTGCCGTCATTTTCTTCCATTTCAAAAGTAAATTCTACAAATGCGTCTTTGGTATTAACATTAATAATATTTTGCAAACTATCTCTATCTGTTACACCATAAAGCGCTAGAATTATGCTATCTAGTATTGTTGTTTTTCCGCTACCAGTCTCGCCAAAAATACCGAATATTTTATTTTCGGCTAGTTTATTGAAATCTATTTCTTGTTCGCTGACATAACTATTTATGCCTTTAATTTTTAGATTAATCGGCTTCATACAAACCCTCCGACATTAAACTTAAGAAAAGTTCTTTAACTTTTGGTTCTGGTAATGAGCCAGTTTTGGCTTTAACAAAATTTTCAAATATTTCTGAATTGGTTAAATTCTTCTTGCTATCTACTAGACTACTTGCTCTTGCTTGGTTGGTTATAACCGATAAAGTTACTAGATTTGGGTGATTTTTTCTCAAATTCTTAACATCGGTCATAGTGATATATGGAGTATAAGTAGAATTATCTACTTCTTTGTCTGTATTATCTACATTTTCAATAATTATCTTCACTAGGTTATCTGGATTTTGAGATAATACTTTGTGTGCTTCTAGTACAGAATTAACAGTAAATTTCTTTAGACATTTAACATCTAGAGGCTGGCGGATAATATTTTTGACACCATCTTTGTCTATATCTGCAATAATTACATTAGTAGGTTCTTCGTTATTAACGCTAAAGTATAGATTGATAAGTGAACCAGAATAGAATATATTTTGTTCTTTATTTACTGTCAATGTCTTGTGAATATGTCCAAGTGCGGTGTAATGTGCTCTGTTGTGAAAAATCTTCTGGTCAACATATCCATAAGTAGATTGCAAGGTTGTATAACTTAGATATTCATCTTGATCCATGTCTATTCCAAAACTTGTAACATGTGCAATTGTTATATTAATAGTATCGTCTCTAAAATGACTTGTGCCATCGTCCAACCATTTTGTTATTTTGTCTTGCAAAAGTTCGTTATTTTTCTTGATGGTCTTGTATCTATAGAAAGAAGGATATGGAAGGAGTGCTGTTACGCATTTCTCGCCCGCTTTGGTTTCAAATTCTATAAAGCCTTTGCCACAATTAGTAGCATATATATTGGCATCTTTTCTAGATTTATCTATTTTAATCTCATCATAATATCCAACTAGGTATATTCCAAATTTATCTGCAAAAATATTGGCATTGCTAAGTCTCTTTGGGTCATCATGATTACCAGCAATAGCAACAACTGCACAATCTCCATTCCTACTTAGGTCTACAACAGTTTTGTAGAATAATTCTTCGTCTTCGGCTGCTGGAACTAGATTTTCGTAAATATCCCCAGCAATTATTACCATATCTACATTATATCTTTTGCTAATATCTACTACTTGTCTAAGTGCTTCTTTGATTTCATTAAATCTATCTAAATCGTCAGTTTTTGCGCCGATATGCCAATCGGCTGTGTGCAAAATTCTCATTGTCTTTTTAATTCTCCATTTTTCATTTTTACATTAGTTCACACTGATTTTAACATATTATTAATTATATTCAAAATATTAGAAAGATAAATTTATAAATTTTTAATTTTAACTTTTTTTCTGAAAATTGTCATAATTGTTGAATTTTGAGTAAAGGTTGTGCTAAAATACATAGAAAGTGATAGGAGATTATTATGGCATTTTGTGAGTACTCAAGCGAAGTTGTGTCTAGAAATAGCATTAGCATAGATAATATTTTTATTACAGATTTTTTGCCAAACGCAAATGGAGATTATGTAAAAGTATATTTGTATGGACTTTATCTTTGCTCTAGTAGTAAGGATAACTCTATAGAAATGTTTGAGAAAAATTTGAAATTATCTAGAAATGATGTAATAAGTATTTTTTATTACTGGCAAGAAGTAGGACTAGTGCAAGTAATAGATGCGAGTGAATTAATTATTAGATATTTGCCAACAAAGAATGCTTTGCAGAAGATGAAGAAATACAATGTAGATAAGTATTCGGCATTTAATATATCTGCCCAAGAATTAATTGGAAGTAAAATGCTAACGCCTAGAGAGTTTGAGGACTTTTATTACTTAATAGAGAATTTGGGACAAGAGAAAGAAGCGGTACTCAAGATTATAGATTACTGCGTAAAGCAGAAGGGTAAAAATGTATCTGTAAATTATATAACTACAGTTGCAAAGAACTGGGCTTATGATGGAGTAAAAAGTAGTGAAGATGTAGATGCGAGAATTCTTGACCAAGAAAGAATTTCTGGGGACATTACTCTACTACTTAAGGCGATGGGAATTAGAAGGCAAGCAACTCAAGATGAATTTAATTTCTATCTAGAATGGACTAAGTCTTATGAAATTGCTAACGACATTTTAATTGCAATTGCTAAAAAATCCAAAGTAAAATACTTCAAATCTTTGAATGATTTAGTTGTGAAATGTTATAGTTTGAAATTAGAGAGTGTCAAAGAGATTAATGATTACTTTGATGCTAGAGAGGATATGCTAAGACTAAGCAAAAATGTTGTAAAAAATATGGGACTTTACTATGGAGATTTGGATATAGTAATGGATACATATGTGGCAGAATGGTTGAGACTTGGATTTGATGAAGAGGCCATCTTGAAACTTTCAAATTATGCTTTCAAATCTAGTATTAGGTCGCTTGATGGATTGAATAATCAAATGCTTAATATGTATAAGTTAGGTATTCTTACAAGCGAGGCTATAGATAATTACTTAGAAGATATTGTCAGAAATGATACTGCAATTGCCAAAATATTGCAGGCACTAGGCATAATAAGAAATGTAAATTCATCAGATAGAATGTTCTATAAGACATGGATATATGATTGGAAGATAACGGAAGATTTATTGGAATATGCAACAAGTAAGGCTAGTGGCAAATATATGCCAATGCAATATTTGAATAACTTGCTTAGTACATATCATAATCAAAATATTACTAGTGTAGAAGAAGCAAAGAAATTAGTAGTAAGTATGCCAAATAGTAACGATACTAAATCGGGCAAAGAAGCAACAAAGAGAGAGTATACCAAAGAAGAATTGGTTGGTTTATTTGATAACATAACTGAAATTGAAATTTGATAATATATAGGAGAATGAAAATTATTTAATGGAAATAAGAAATACTGCGCTTAAAACAATTTTAAAAAAGAAGATGCACGCCGAAGCAGTGGCAGATGAAAAATTAAACGAAGTACTAAAAGATGAAGATATCAAAATATTATTCGTTGCATCTAAGAAATTAATAGTAGATATTGCCAAACTAGAAGTAGATGGCAAAGATGCTACACAATTAAGAGATGAATATAATTCTAATAGAGAGATTATATCTAAATTGCTTAAGGCAAAAGGTTTTAATAAAGAAGATTTGAAACCTCATTATAATTGTGAGATATGCAAAGATACGGGTAGAGTAAATGGCAAAGATTGTAAATGTTTGAAGGCAGAGATGAGTAAAGAATTAATATCTCTTAGTGGAGTAGATATGTCGTCATTTGCTGAATTTAACGATGACTATTCTGTCTTTGATAATCCAGAAGAAATGAAATGCATTTATGATAAGATGAGAAAATTTATAATGGATATTAATAATACTGCTATAGATACAATAATCTTTGTAGGAGATACGGGCGTTGGCAAAACTCATTTGATGGAATGCATGACTACTCTTGCTTTGCAACAAGGGATACTTACTAAGTATACAACTGCTTTTAATTTTAATCATGATATGCTTAGGTATCACTGTTCCAAATTGGAAGACAAAGAAGAAATCATGGAACCATATCTTAATTCGGATATACTCTTCTTAGATGATTTGGGAAGTGAAAACAAAATAAAAAATGTTACCAATGAATATTTGTATTTAGTTTTAAATGAAAGAATGTTAAACCATAAAAAAACTATAATCTCTACTAACCTTACTTTTGAGCAAATTCAAGATGTTTATGGAGAGAGAATATTTAGTAGGCTAATGCATAAAAAACAAAGTTTAAAATTGAAAATTAATGGTAGAGATTTGAGAATTAAATCTGCTACTAAACCTAATAAAAAAACTTGCAAAAAATAATGCAAGTTTTTTGTTTTTTATCTAAGAAATATCTTTAAGTGTTATTGCTTAAAACAATTAAGATAATTATTCATAAACTAATTCAATTTTACAAAAGATATATATTTATTGTCAAGAGATATGTTTATTTTGCCAAGTAGTATAAGATTTATTGAAGTCTATTGCATACTTGGCGCCGTCAATTTTTTGGAATTTATCATATTCTTTAGAAAATTCAGCCTGGCTTTCGTCAGTAATTTTTTCTTTGTGTGCTAGATATTTTTCTCTATTGAAATCAATTAATTTTGTTTTTAATTCAATGTCTTCTTCTGTGGGCTGAAATGTGTTATTTTCATGGTAATCTTTGACCATTTCAATTAATTTTACTTCATGTAATTTTGCTAAATCTTCCAGAGATTTTTCGGGCATTGCTTCGTGTAGAGTTTGCATTAATTTGAATTTATTTGCACAACAAACATTATACTCTTTCTTTTTGTCAAACATATGTCTGTCTTCGTAGTTTTCAATAACGGTGCAATATATTTCATTCTGTCTTAAATAGTTATTTATGCTTTGGGTAACATGCACATCTAATGCTTGAGTGATGCCATCTATAACTGTAATATTAACTGCATTATCTTTACTGTCTACATCAATATATCCTGCTCTTGCACAAGCATCTATGAAATCTACGCAAGCATCACTAATATCCATGCCTTTGTATTCTACTCCTGTGAGTATAATTTCGGCATCATCATTAATAGGTCGAACACTTACAACTTTGAATTTTTTATCGCATAAGAATTCTACTCTGGGATTAATTTCTAATTGAACATAGTTATAATCGTTGGCGGTAATTCCTGCAAAAATAATATAGCCAACAGCACTAAGTAGTATTACTCCAATAAATATTAAAGATAAAATTGTTCCTTTCTTTTCCATACTTCACTCTAATTTTTTCTTATTATATTTTATTTTTTTCAAAATATCTTTTTTTATTTATAATTACTATTAATTGTTTGTGAAAAGTATTAGATAAATGTTAAAATAATAATGTAGTGAATATACAAACTAATTAACATTTGGAGGAATTATGGCGATTGAAATGAATGGAAAAGTTCTTGCAAAAGAATGTGAGGAAGAATTAAAGCAGAGAGTAAATTTATTGGTATCTAAATTGGGATTTGCTCCAGTGCTTGCAACAATCCTGGTTGGAGACGACCCTGCTAGTGTTACTTATGTAAAGATGAAGGCAAAAGCGTGCGAAAGAGTGGGGCTTACATCAAAGATTATTAGACTAGATAAAAATATTACTACTCAAGAATTGCTGGATTGTATTGAAGATTTGAATAAAGATAATAAAGTGTGTGGTATACTTCTTCAACACCCTGTTCCAAAGCATATAGATGAGAGGTCTTGCTTTGATGCAATAAGTGTAGACAAAGATGTAGATGGTGTTAATTGTCTTTCATTTGGGAAAATGGTAATGGGAAGTGATGCGTACAAGTCGGCAACCCCTTATGGAATAATTAGAATTTTGAAAGCATATAATATAGATTTGAGCGGGAAACATGCTGTAGTGGTTGGTAGAAGTGCAATACTTGGTAAGCCTGTTGCAATGCTACTACTTAATGAAAATTGTACAGTTACAATTTGCCATTCCAAAACAAAAAATCTGCCAGATATTATTCGCTCGGCAGATATAGTTGTTGGTGCTGTAGGTAAGGCAAAATTCATAAAAAGAGAGTGGCTAAAAGATGGTGTTGTGCTTGTAGATGCAGGATATAATGAGGGTAATGTAGGGGATATTGATTTGGAAAATTCATTAGATATATGCTCTGCATACACGCCAGTACCTGGTGGTGTTGGGCCAATGACAATTAACTCATTAATATTGCAAACGGTAGAAAGTGCAGAGAAATTGACAGAAAAGTAATTTATATTGACAAATACTTAAGCAAAACTTCATTTAAAGTTTTGCTTATTTCTTTTTTCATTTCAAGCATATTAATGATTGATTTGGGTTTATAATTAATATCTGGGATTACTTGAATGGCTTTGTCCAAGTCTCTTTTTAATAATAAAAAAGAAGTGTCTGCAATCTTTAATTTTTGAAATATTTGCTCGTAAGAATTTTTTAATTTCAAAGTGTCATTTAAGGTGGAAAGAGCAACTTCGTTTTCGCTGGCATTTTGGTTTCTATCTAGCAGAAATTTGCAAGCAAAAATTATCTTGTAAATATCTACATAGTTATTGATTAATTTCATTTTAATTTTGTTTCTCATTACTTGTCTCTCAACCTTAATTTTATTATTTTTATACTTTTTAAATTATATTTGTATTTTTAAATTGCGTTTGTAATTTTAAATTACAATTTATTTTTTTTGTTATTACAAAAATACATTTTAATAATATCCACTATTTTCATGTTTTAGTATTTATTGTTTCAAATAAAAATTATAGCGATGAGAAGAGTGGATTTTTTTGTCTAATATATTTTATGTATTAAACTAAACTTTTATGAGAGAACATGTAGAATATTTGAATATTTTGGAAAATAAAAAAACTAGAGTATTCAATTGACGATATACTTTTTGTATGATATAATTCATTTTAGATTTTATATATATTTAATATGTACATATGTGGTATATATTTATCCTAATAGATAATTGCTTGAGTTTTGAGTTTGTGGCAATGATTTATTTTGTACATATTACTTTCAAGGGGAGTTATGGAAAGGAAGACGGGAATTTACGAAAAATTCTTTAAGAGATTTTTCGATGTAATAATATCTTTTTTGGCGGTAATTATTTTATCTCCAATATTTTTGCTTACTTATTTGCTATCTTTAATATTCTTGGGTGGTAATCCAATCTTTAAACAATATAGACCGGGCAAGAACGGCAAAATATTTGCACTATACAAATTTCGTTCGATGACTAATAAGAAAGATAAAGACGGCAACTTGCTACCAGATAAAGATAGAATAACATGGTGGGGTAAAGTTTTAAGAAAGACATCTTTAGATGAATTGCCACAACTTTTCAATATTCTAAAGGGAGATATGTCAATTATTGGTCCAAGACCTAGGCTTGTTAAAGATTTTGTTTTTTATACTGACGATGTTTTGAAACAGGCATATTGTGTAAGACCAGGTTTGACAGGTCCTGCTCAAGTTTACGACAGAAATAGTGAACTTAGTTGGGAAAGCGTTTTTAAACGCGATATTGAATATGCTAACCATGTTACATTTTGGAATGATATAAAATTGTTCTTTGGAACATTTTTTGCGGTCTTGAAAGGTGGTTCTGCTGAAGGTGCGAAAGATGATGCTAATAAAAGAGAATATTATTATCCCGACCAATTATTAAAGGATAATGTTATCACGCAGGAGCAATACGAGAAAGGGCTTGAGAAAGCAAAAGAATTAACCAAACAAAAAAATGCAAAGGTTGAATTTGATCGTAATTTAAGGGGTAATGCAAATGATAACAAATAAAAAAATAATGGTAGTGGCTACAACTGATAATATGATATGGCAATTTTTAATACCGCATATTCGTCATTTACAAGAATTAGGTAATGAAGTTCAATGTGTTTGTTCGCGTACTGGTTTTTGGTTTGATGAATTGGAAAATAAATATAATTTTAAGATGCATGAAATAGATTTTAAAAGAAGTCCTATAAATATTGCAAATTTCAAAGGTTACAAGAAGTTGAAAAAACTTCAAAGATTGGAAAAATTTGATTTTATTTATTGTCAACAACCAGTTGGCGGTGTTATGGGTAGAATGGTTGCTAGAAAATTTAAAATCCCATGCCTATATACTGCTCATGGTTTTCACTTTTTCAAAGGTAATAGCAAATTAAAAAATTTAATTTTTAGAACTATAGAAAAGCACTTTGCTAAATGTACAGATGCATTGGTTACTATCAATCAAGAAGATTATGAAGCGGCACTTAAATTTAAGGCAAAGAAAGTATATAAAATTAATGGTATCGGTGTAGATTTGACTAAGTACAAAGTGAATAATGATTTGGATAAAGCAGAATTCAAAAAGTCTTTGGGCTTAGAGAAAGACGATTTTGTCGTAACTTCTATTGGAGAATTAAATGAAAATAAAAATACTCTAAGACTAATAGAAGTAATGAGTACGATTGAAAACAAAAATATTAAATATATTATTTGTGGACAAGGACCACTTCAAGAAAAATATATTGAGGCTATCAAAAAATATGGTCTAGAGGATAGAGTAAAAATGCTTGGATTTAGAAAAGATATTCCAGACATTTTAACAATTACAGACTTATACATAATGCCATCATATAGAGAGGGGCTAAGTAAATCTATGATGGAGGCAATGTGTTATGGATTGCCAGTAGTCGCTAGTAGAATTCGTGGAAATGTAGATTTGCTAGGTAATAATGAGGGTGGTATTCTATGTACGACCACAGATAATCAAGCATACGCAGACGCAATAACACAAATTTATTCGGATAAAACTCTTGCAAAAGCAATGGGCAAAAGGAATAAAGAGTTCATTAAAAACTTTGATATCAAAGTTGTCTTAAAACAAATGGAAGAGATATATAAGGAGATGTAAGTGAGTAACAAAAGTAAAGTTAAATTATCTTTCATTGTCCCTGTGTATAATGCCGAAAAATTTTTGGCTGACTGCGTAAATAGTTTGATTGAACAGACATATAAAGAGGACTATGAAATAATTTTGGTTGATGATGGATCAAAAGATTCTTCTCCGCTTCTATGTGATGAATTTGCGTCAGAATCATTTATAAAAGTCATACATAAACAAAATGGTGGTGTTAGTTCAGCTAGACTTGCGGGTGTTAAAGAAGCAAGTGGAGATTACATAATCTGTGTTGATGCTGATGATACTATTAGCAATACTCTAGTCGAAGAAATAATTAAAATTATAGATAAAACAAAGACGGATATAGTTTGTTATAATTACAATAATGTAGATGAAGACGGGAATTTGATTAATGTCCAGGATAATATCTTTAATGGTTATTTTGATAAATTGGGATTAGAAAGCATTTATCCTAAATTGATAAAAAGTGCTAATGGTGATCAATTCTTACCTAGTGTATGGTCAAAGGCAATAAAAAAAGAATTAATCTTGCAATGCATGATGGAAATGGATAATAGAATTAAAATTGGCGAAGATATGTGTTTGTGTGTAGATTGCTTATTTAAAGCACAAAATATGTATTTTATTAATAAGCCACTATACAATTATAGACTAAATTCATTGTCTGTAACTAAAAGAAAAAAAGCATTTCCTTGGTTGGATATTGATTATAAAATTGATTTCTTAACACAAATTTTGCCATTGAATAAGTTTGATTTCTATGAACAAATTTGTAGAATGGTTGTGCATTCTCTATTTAATGTGGCATGTTCGGTTATTCAAGAACAAGAAGATTATAAGAAAGCAAAGAAAATAATAAAAGAAAACTTAACAAAAGAAAAGTATATGCAATATATTAAAGATTGCAAATTTATAAATTTGAAAGAAAAAATTGCACATTATTCAATCAAGCATAGAAATGTTTGGCTTATGAAAATGTATTGTAAACTAATTAAAAATTAATGGAAGAATATCTATGAAAAAAATTTTGTTTTTAACTAATCATTTACAAAAAAGTGATGGTGTTGTTAGAGCTCTTATTAATTTAACAAATAATTTAGATAAAGATAAATATGATATTACAATAGTATCTTTATTCAGATTTGAAAATGAAATAGTTAAAGAATTTGATAGACGAATTAAGGTTAAGAAAGTTTTTGGATATTACTTTAAGGGTTTAAGTAAACTGGCTAAAATTATTCCATTTGGAATTTTAAAAAATAAGATTATTGGAAAGGAAAACTATGATATATTGGTTGCTTATCAAGCGGGTTTTCCTACTCAATTTCTATCAAATCCAAAGATTATGAATAAAAAAATTGTGTTTATGCATGGCTATGACACTCAATCAATTAGATTTCATCAAAACTATGATAAAATTGTGTGCGTATCCAAAAATGCTAGTATTGATTACAAAAAAATCACAAATTTCCCCGAAAAAATTACTTATTGCAACAACATTATATCAATAGATAGAGTTTTGAATATGTCAAAAGAAAATATTGATATGAATTTTGATAAGTTAAAACAGCCTATTTTTGGATTTGTGGGAAGACTTAGCCCGGAAAAGGGACTGCTAAGAAATTTAGAGGCGGTAAAGAGATTAAAAGAGGAAGGCTATCAATTTAGTTTTGTGTTAGTAGGAGACGGTCCAGAAAGAGAAAAAATTAAATTATTTATTAATGATAATAAGTTCAATGATGATATTGTGATGGTTGGGTTTCAATCCAATCCATATAAATATATGAAATATTTTGATTATTACTTGTGTTCATCATTTTCTGAAGGTTTGAATACCTCTTGCATAGAGGCTTCAATATTAAATGTCCCAGTTATTTCTACTTTGGTTAGTGGGGCAAAAGAAATTGTTGAGGATATCCCAATTGGTATAGTAGTAGATAATTCAAATGAGGGTATTTATGCAGGAATGAAAAAAGTTTTAGATAATGAAGACTTAAAAAAAGAATGGCAACTTAATTTTAATGATGCTAATAAAAAATGGACCAAGGAGTTTATACTTAATTCATTTGATAAAATTATTGAAGAGGTTATAAGTAAATGAACATAGCAGTAACTGGATTCTATGGAACGGGATCATCCGCGGTAATAGATTTATTACGAGAATATAAAGGTGTGGGATCTTCTATCGGAGAAAGATATGAACATTATCCTTTTTTACTAAAAGATTGTATTATAGATTTGGAAAATAGAATTTTCTCGAATAATAGCAATTACATGATAGTAGATTATTCTCTAAATTGTTTTTATGACGAGATGAAAAGACAAAATGATAACGACTTTGGGTGGTATGGCTCGTATAAACGATTATATCAAGATAAGTTTATGAAACTTGTTGATACCTTTCTAGACAATGTTTCTGAATCCCTATATGATAAGTCAAACTTATCTATATCGCAAGCAAAAGGAATTAAATTTTCATTAATTAAATGTTGCTTGCAGTTAGGCGCAAAAATATTAAAAGGATACAAAGTGTCTAAGTGGGGAAGAGTTTATTGTTATCATAAGAAACCGAGAAGATATTTGAAGGTAGACCATAAAGAATTTATGGTATATGCTAAAGAATTTATAAATGGCTACTTTGAACTTACAAAATCTAATAAAATAACAATTTATGATCACTTATTACTTCCTGAGCAATGCTTGATAGTAGATAAATTTTTTGATGATGATTTTAGATTAATTATTGTGGATAGAGATCCTAGAGACATATATATTAGTACAAAATATATTTGGTCAACAATTAAATTTGGTATGCAAAAAGGACCATTTCCTAAAGGTATTGAATCATTTTGTAGACAATGGCGTTTTATGCATAATAATTTAAAGGACTGTATTAGTAAAAAAGTTTTAGTTATTAATTTTGAAAATTTAATTTACGATTATGATAACACTGTTGCTATGTTGGAAAAATTTTGCGGATTAAGCAAAGAAGATCATATTCGTTCAAAAGAAATTTTTGAACCTAACAAGTCGATTAATAATACTCAAGTATATAAATTAAAAGATGATTTTAAAGGGGAAGTAAATACTATTGAAAAATTACTTACGGAACATTTGTATGAATTCCCATATAAAATTGATAACAAACTAAATGATGTATTTGATGCTTAAGATTAAAAGAGGTTTTAATTGTCACGTTCTGATAATATAAAGAAAAATTTAACTTTCAATATGATTAAATTTGTAACACAATTAGTGTTGCAATTTATTTTGCGTACAGTATTCATCAAGTTGCTCAGTGAAGAGTATCTAGGGTTGAATGGACTATTTTCTAATATATTTAATTTTTTGAATTTGGCTGAATTGGGAATAGGTACTGCTATTGTTTATAGTATGTATAAACCTATTGCAGAAAATGATGTAGAAAAAATAAAATCATTACAAAGTTACTACAAGAAATTCTATTTGATAATATCTTCTATAGTGGCGGGAGTTGGACTTGTCATAACTCCATTTATTCCTTATCTTATGAATGGTGGAACAACTGTTCAAATAAATATTTACATACTTTATTTAATGTATTTAGTCAACACGGTATTAGGTTATTATTCAGCACATAAGCGTTCATTACTTTTTGCTTATCAAAGAAATGATGTAGAAAATAAAATAAAAACTATTTGTATAGCGGTAATGACAATATTACAGATAGTAACATTAATACTTTTTAAAAATTATTATGCTTATTTTGCTATTACATTAGTTTTTACTTTCATTGAGGGGTTGCTTGTAAACATCATTGCAAAAAAGATGTATCCAGAAATAGAAGGAAAGGCTGAACCTCTAGATAGTCTAACAAAGAAAGAAATTACAAAAAATGTCTCTGCTTTGAGTATGCATAAAATAGGTGGTCTCGTTGTATTTTCTACTGATAATATCCTAATTTCTTCTCTCTTCGGTGTTGCAGTATTAGGAGTGTATTCTAATTATAATCTAATTATTACATCTCTCAGTTCAATATTTGGGGTGCTTATCAATGCTTTAACTGCAAGCATAGGTAATTTAATTTGCTCACAATCTACAGAATATAATTATAATAGATATAAACAAATAAATATTATATTTTTTTATTTGTGTTCGTTTTGTACTGTTTGTTTAATATGTTTATTTCAACCATTTATGTTGTTTTGGACTAAAAAAGAATCTTTAATGCTTGATTGGTCAACGGTTATACTAATAATAATTAGTTTCTATTGTACTAGAATGCGTGAAGGTGTTGGAGCATACAAAAATGCAGCGGGATTATATTGGCAAGATAGGTGGAAACCAGTTGCAGAGGCGATTATAAATTTTATCATTTCTATTGTGTTGGGATTATTAATTGGTATTAATGGTATTTTTATAGGTACCATATTGAGTACGTTATTGGCACCATTTTGGGTTGAGCCAAAAGTATTATACAAATATTATTTTAATAGAAGTCCAAAATTTTATTTTATTAAATATGCTTTGAATACGATTATAATGGTAGTTGTGGCATTCATTTGTTATTTGATTTGTGGATTAATACCAGATGGTGGATTTGGATATTTGGTATTAAAATTTGCAATATGTATAGTGCTTAGTAATTTATTATTATTTCCGTTATATTTATCATTCAAAGAATTTAGAGAGATAATAATGATTGTTAAAAGATTATTACTCAAAATATTTAAAAAAAATCAAGGTTAATTATCCTTGATTTTTTTATTAAATTCTATTTTATTGTATATGTAATTAAATAGGTTAAGTGCCAATAGAATAATTAATATGAAATTTGAAAGTTGATCAATCAAATATACAAATTCCCTTCGTGGTAGTGTAAATAAACTGTAAAAAATATAAAATTTAATATAATCAAATATATTATTTGCAGTTGTCTTAAAAGAGTCTATTGATAGGAATGTCCCTATTAAGTATCCAATAAATCCAATTGGTGCTATACCTAAAAGCCCACCAAAATTTAAATATGCTTCTGCAAATAAACTAAATCCGGTGCCAAATGTAAATCCTACTTTTTGGGTTAACCAACTTGATAAAAATGCTTGACTACCATATGTATTTACTATACCTAGAATGTCTAGTGAAGAAGGTATTATATTCAGTAAAGAATTAAAATATGAAGTGCCCCAAATAAATCCTTCTGTATTTGTAATACTGATTACATAACAGAATGTGCTTCCTGTCCAACCCATTTCTCCTATAAATTGAGCGAATATTGAATTGGTTTTAATTATATTAATTGTGCAATCGATAAAACTAGATAGTGTTTTGTTTGAAACATTTCTATATTCTGCAGTTGCTACTATTAAAACTAGAAGTACGAGTAATGATATAATACTTAAAATAATAAATTTTAATTTTATCTTTTTGTTTCTTAGAAACAATATTAGAGTGGTTACAATAAGAGCGACACATTCTGTTCTTCCACCAATAATAAATAGAATCAAGGAGTATAATACGAAAGAACATAGAATAGTATATTTAACCCACTTTTTGTTTGTGGAAAAATACATCAAAAATAATGATGGAATAAATAAAGATTCCAATAATTTCAATATAGAACAAATATTTTCGTTTAAGGAATTTGCATAGCCATCACTAACTGAAATAATTATTTCCTTTACTCTTACTATTAAAGTAGGGATTACTGAAATAATAAATAGTATTAGTGCAAACTTTAATATGTTTTTTCGTTGAATATTGCCAAATGTCTTAATGTTATTTTTAAAAAATCTTATATTTTTGAAATATTGAGGAATATTTGTGCAGATTGCAAATACTAGAAAATAGCAATTTGATAATATAACTGCTTTGATTATTATGTTGTAATTGGCTTCAAAAGCATTAAGATAATTTGGTACTTCCCAAAAGAATTTATAGTATATATTAAATAAGTACAATATGTATTGTCCAAAATGAAAAAGATAAAGGATTATCAAAAATATATTAATCAAATCAAATAATTTATGACTTAATTTAAGATGATAATAAAATGACAATAATAAAGAAATTACACTAAAAAGTGTAATTATTTTTAATTTGTACTCCCAATTTAAATTTGTCGAGGCAACAATTAATGTAGCGGCAACTAAAAGCATGGAGGTACAGATAAAACATATTAAGATTTTCGAGTATTTTGCAGATTGTGATGCAGAAAATTTGAAAGTCTTTGAATTTCTATACAATATAAAATTCCTCTGTAACATCAGATAGTGACAATAATTTATTTTTTATAAGCTTTAAAATTGTGATGAGTAATTCTTTTTTCTGGAGGAGGCGGGGTCATATAGTCTCCATAAGTATGCTCCAAATATTTTACATATTCTTTAATTGCTAATAGTTTATTACCTTCAAAATCAACTTCAATTATTTCATCAAAGAAATTCTTTGGAAACATTTCTTTAATTCCAATTGATCCAGAATAAAGATTTCCATATTCATATTTTTCTAAAGGAAAAGATTTTACATATTGATCGTGTTTTTTTAACCAATAATCTCTACCGAATAATTTGGCATAGGGAGCAAGAAGTAATTTTTTAATTAAATATTTTACTTTTGTTATTCCGGTATTGTCAACTTTTGTCATGTTAGAAAGTGCAATCATTCTATTATAGTGATGTGCTTTTCTTGCAATTTTCGCAGCCTTTTTATATGGTATACCATCTACTGGAAAAACATCAATATAAATTCCTAAATCTTTGTTGTTTATTAATGTAGACTCTATTAGGTGAGTATCTAGATCTACAACTTTGGCAAAAGTATAATAATAATCAGGAAAGTCTTTTCCATAATGTAAACATTTATATTTATTGCCTTCTTGGAACTCTTCATCCATTAGTTTTAAAAATCTTTCATATTCGTCCCTTGGCATCATAATGTCAATGTCGTCATCCCAAGGAATAAATCCTTTGTGTCTAATTGCTCCAAGTAGCGTTCCGCCACAAATACTATACTTTATATTGTTTTTCCTACAAAATTTATCTACATATTTTAAAATTTCTAGTGCGATTTGTTGAATTTGTTTTGTATCTTTTATTTCTTCCACTGTTTTACTCCTAAATAATTGTAATTATTATACAATATAAGTATTATTTTAGTCAATTAATAACTAAATTATTGTTTAAATTTAGGGTGCTGTTAGGTCAATAAAAACTTTATACAAAATTAAATTTTTGTTGGCAATATATGTTTTTTTTGATATACTAAATTAATGAAATGATTGTGTACCATAGATTGAGTTTATTATATGGGTACTTATAGGAGTTATTATGGTTTATGTAAATGAAGATGTAAAAAAAACAAATAGGGTTTTCCCTATGCAAGACAGGTATGGGTTTTATAGATACGATATGAACGAAAATCCAGAAGGATTACCAAAAGAGTTTGTTGATGATGTTGTAAAAAACATTACACCCGAGTTTCTATCTATCTATCCAGAGCCAAACAAATTTATTGAAAAATATGCTAAGTTTATAAATGTTAATTCAAATATGGTTATACCAACTAATGGTTCTGATAGAGCAATACGAACTATCCTAGAAACATTTGGTTCAAAAAATAAAGAAGTATTAACAGTAACTCCGACTTTTGAAATGTATTGGGTTAACTGTTCAATTTTGGGCTTGAAACATAAGGCAATTACTTTTGAAAAAGATTTTTCTTTAGATGTTCAAAAAGTTTATGATGCAATCAATGAAAATACTGGTATAGTTGTGTTGTTAAATCCAAATAGTCCTATCGGATATATTTATTCTGATGAAGAAGTTGATAGAATTATTGCTAAGGCTAGAAAGTATAATGCTTTAGTTGTTATTGATGAAGCATATTACTATTTCTATGATAAAACATTTGTAAATAAAGTAAATGAGTATGACAATGTATTGGTTATTAGAACATTCTCCAAAATGTTTTCACTTGCTAGTTTAAGATTGGGAGTGATTATTGGAAATGAACATTTGATTGATATGCTTAATCATGGTCGTTTGACATTTGATGTTAATTCAGTCGCTTTGCTTTTTGGCGAAAAAATTATTGAAAGACAAGATATAATTGATAATTTAATTAAAACTCAACAAGAAGGAAAAGAATATTTAATTAATAACCTTGCACAACAAGGATATGAATGTATTGACTGCAGAGGAAATTATGTATTGCTTAAAACAAAGCATGATTCTCATATGGTAGCAAAGAAATTAAAAGAAGATAAAAAAGTGCTCGTACATGATTATAACAATGAATTGCTTAGAGATTATTTAAGAGTAACTACAGGCTCTATAAAAGCGATGAAATTCTTTGTTGATTGTTTATTGAGTGTAGAAAATAGTTTATAAGGAAATACATTGATGAAAAAAGTTATTACTTATGGAACTTATGATATGTTACATTATGGACATATTAGGTTGTTGGAACGAGCAAAAGCGTTGGGTGATTACCTTATTGTTGGTGTTACTGCTGATGATTTTGATAAGAAAAGAGGTAAGATTAATACTAGACAATCACTATTTGAGAGGGTAGAAGCAGTAAGAAACACAGGACTTGCTGATAAAATAATTATTGAAGAGTACGAAGGTCAGAAAATTGACGATATTAAAAATTACAAAGTTGATGTATTCGCAATAGGCTCTGACTGGATTGGTAAATTTGATTACCTTAAAAATTATTGCGAAGTTGTATATTTGGAAAGAACAAGTGGAATATCTAGTTCACAATTGCGTCAAGAAGATAAAAGTGTCAGGCTTGGCTATTGGGGTGATAGCACCACTATTGCAAAATATATAAAACAGACTGACTATGTAAATGGTTTGGTTAAATCTGGTGTATATTCTCATTCTAAAGATAGTTTAGCAAATATAATAAATGAAGAAGAAAATATTACATATTTTGATGATAAAACAAAATTTTTAGATAATGTGGATGCTGTTTATTTAATGGAAAAATTAGATAATCAGTATAATCAGGCTAAAGATATTTTGCTTTCAGGCAAGAGTGTGTTATGTGGAGATTTGCCTTGCAAAACAATTAAGGAATTTGATGAATTATGTAATATTGCAGAAACTAGAAATCTAAGTTTTATGACAAGTATAAAGACCGCTTATGCTATCGCTTATCATAGATTGCTTTTGCTTATAGAGACTGGAATTATTGGTGAGGTGGTAGATATCAAAGCAACTTGTACTAGTCTTACACACAATAGATTAGATGATGCCGATTGGAATTCATTATGTGAATGGGGACCAATAGCAATGCTTCCAATCTTTCAGATATTAGGGACTAATTATAAGAAGAAATCCATAGTCACTGAATATATTGACAAAGAGAAGAAAAAAGATAAATTTACCAGTATAAATTTTGTTTATAACAATGCTACTGCAACTATATTTGTTAGTAAAAATGTAAAGTCAGAAGGTACACTGGTTATATCTGGAACAAAAGGTTGTATATATGTTCCTGCACCTTGGTGGAAGACTGATTATTTTGAAGTCCACTTTGAAGATTCTGATGAAAACAAAAAGTTCTTCTTTCAATTAGATGGCGAAGGTATAAGAAATGTTCTTTTGCAATTCTATACTAATATAGTAAATGCAAAAAATGATTCTTATGTAGATAAAAATGTCCTTAGGAATATAATTGGAGTTATAGAGGACTACTATTTAGAAAAAGATGTTGATATTTTAAATAAGTAAATCCATATAGATTTAACTAATGAATAAAATACAACATATAAAATTAACGGAGTTTATTTATGAAAAACGATTTATTAAAGTTGCCTAGGCATTTGGCTCTAATTATTGATGGCAATGGCAGGTGGGCAAAAATGCGTGGCAAAACCCGTATGATGGGGCATGATGCTGGATTTAAAAATTTGAAAAAAATTACCAAAGAATGTTTCTACGAGTACGGCATTCCTATTGTTAGTGTTTATGCTTTCTCTACTGAGAATTGGAACAGACCCGAGAAAGAAGTTAAGCACCTTATGAATATCTTTAGAAAATATTTAGATGGTAGTTTTATTAAAGATTATCCAGAAGTAAGATTTAATCTAATGGGCGACCCAAATGGACTTCCTAAAGATGTTGCAGACAAAGCCCTTAAACTTATGGAGAAAACAAAGAATAACACAAAATATATTTTGAATATTGGTGTTAATTATTCCGGTCAAGATGAATTGGTAATAGCAGTCAACAAGATTATTGCTGAGGGTATAGATATAGTCGATAGAAATGTTATTGCCGACCACCTATTTACTGCCGGTCAACCGCCTGTAGATTTGATGATAAGAACAAGTGGAGAATTAAGACTTAGCAATTTTATGCTTTGGCAATTAGCATATGCTGAATTTTATTTCCCTAAGTGTCACTGGCCTGCTTTTGATAGTGATGAATTATACAAGGCTTTATTTGAATACCAAAGCAGAGATAGAAGATTTGGTGCTATTAAAGAAGAAAGTAAATAAAAACAAAAAACTCGGACAATTTTGTTCGAGTTTTTTTTAAAAAAGGTTCTAATCTTAATTATGCTAAGATTGTAATGTCTCTAGCAATGATCATTGTAATTAGGTCAATTACATAGAAGATTGGGCAAAGAATGAAATTAAGGATTGCTCCAATAATATTTCCTCTTTGTGCTCTTGTGATAATACCACAAACAATGCTAGTTACAGGAATTATGGCCAAAATTAGACATATAATCCAATCTAAACCAAAATATCTTTTTGTGCTTGCCATAAGTTTTCTCCTTATAAATTAATATTCCAAATTTTCAAGTTTGTGCAGTGACATTATACAAAATATATCGACAAATGTCAACAAAAAATTTTGTAATTTTACTTAAATAAATTTGTCTACAATTAAATATATGATGGGATAATTATATTTATTACAAAAAAGGCGAGATATCCTCGCCTAAAAAATCTATTTATATGGTTGTTGTAGTGCTAAAAGTTGCATTAAGTAAAACAGTTGAAAATACTCGTCTATTAATAATTACGAAAGGATTTGCACATGGACAAGTATATCTACAACAATTACAACCATTTCTTATATAATTGTACCCCATAATTCTACTCCTAATATTGGGATAGACATTAAATGTCTACTTCATAATATGATTGCTTCATTTGTTTGGTGCAATGTTGATTAATTAATTTGCAAGTATTGCTTTTTTGTGTTAATATTTGATAGTAAATTAATACTATAGAAAGTTCAAACAAAGTTGTCCATCAGGACACCTTGATTTGAATTGACGACTTTTTCAATCTATGTAACCACAATTTATTGTGGGCTTTGCGTTTAGCAAAATGATTTGAGAAAAAAATGAGTAAAGTAATATTAAGTATATATATATAAACAATACGAGGGGAAAATTATGAAGATTATTAAAATGTTGTCTAGCGGAGAAGTTAAACATTTTGGGCAGAATAGTTATTTGGTAATTTCTGGCGAAGATGCAATTCTTATCGATGCTAGTGTAGACCTAAATGAATTAATGAAGAATTTGAGTATGTTCTCGACTAAACCAAAATTGAAGGCAATATTTTTAACTCATGCACATTTTGATCATATATATACTTTGTCTAGTATTGTCAATAAATTTGAGTGTCCAGTATACACCAATAAGTTTGGAGAAAAAATATTAAAAGACAAAAATAAAAATTTAAGCATTATGCTAAAAAAACCATTTGAATTCGATGAAAAGAGATTTATTAATCTATTTGATGATGAATATGAGGTAAAGGTGGGAAGTATTACTATTAAATGTTATTTAACTCCCGGACATTCGCTAGATAGTTCCGTTTTTGTAATAGATGACAATATGTTTACCGGGGATACTGTATTCAAAAATTGTATAGGCAGAGTGGATTTGGTGGGCGGAGATGCAAACCAAATGAAAATTAGCCTAAATAGAATAAAAGATTTTATAAGTGATGGAATTAATAATTTTTATCCCGGTCACAATGAAAATTTTGATAAAAGTGCATTGTGTCAAGTTATTGATTATTATATTTAACCGCTTGACAATATCCCTATTAGGTGTTAAAATGTGGTTATTAAAAACGAAGATAATGTATTTAGTAGAATGCTTAGTTCTTATTTAACAGAGAGAAATTGCCATCGGCTGAGAGCAATTTCAAAGATAAAAAGTGTTTGAATTTCGCACATTGGAGTTGCTGGTAGGAAATGACCAGTCGAGAGTTGTTCTGAGCGTTAGTCAGACTAGATTTGAGGAAAAGAGTAATCTTTTTGAATTAGGGTGGTACCACGAGAATATTTCGTCCCTATGATGTTATTTTGCATCATAGGGCTTTTTTGAAATAAATTTAAAGGAGATAAATATGAGTAAATTAGATGAAATATTAAATAAATTCAAAAGTCGTGCAGAAAGCGTAGATACTGATGAGAAATTAAATTCTTTAAGAGTAGATTTCTTGGGTAAGAGTGGAGAATTAACTGAGGCTTTGAAATTAATTAAAGATGTGCCTGTTAGCGAAAAGAAAGCATATGGCGAAGCAGTTAATAATCTTAAATTAAAGATTGAGGGCAAAATACAAGAGATTAAAGATAGTATTCAACAAAAGTTACTAGAAGTTAAATTGAAAAATACCAAAAAAGTAGACTTGACAATTCCTTATTCCAAGCCTATTGGCAGTCTTCACCCAGTAACTATTGCTTCCAAAAAAGTAGTAGAAGTATTTAGGTCTATGGGATTTATTGTAGAAGATGGTGTTGAGGTGGAGACTGAGTATAATAACTTTGAGGCTGTTAATGTGCCAAAAGACCACCCAGCAAGAGATACACAAGATACTTTCTGGCTAAATAATGGACAATTACTTAGAACTCATACTTCGGCTAACCAGAATAGAGTTATGAAGAAATATGGTGCACCACTTAAGGCAATATTCCCAGGAAGATGCTATAGAAATGAGACCATGGACGCTAGCCATGATACTACTTTCTGGCAATGTGAGGGAATGGTTATTGACGAAAATATTAATATTGCTAATTTAATTTACTTTATGAAAACTATGCTTACAGAAGTATTTGGCAAAGAAATTAATGTAAGATTAAGGCCAGGATTTTTCCCATTCACTGAGCCTAGTTTTGAATTGGATTGCTCTTGTCCATATTGCGATGGCGAAGGTTGTAGGGTATGTAAACAAGGTGGCTGGATAGAATTATGCCCTTGTGGAATGATACACCCAGAAGTACTAAAAATGGGCGGAATAGATACAGAGAAGTATCAGGGATTTGCATTTGGATTGGGTCTAAGCAGACTAGCAATGATGAATAAAAATATTAGTACTATTAGAGTAATGAATGGTTGTAAATTGAAAGAATTACAACAGTCTAGGATAAAGTAAAGGAGAATTACAAGTTATGTATATTTCACTTAATTGGATTAAAGACTTCGTTGATTTAGACGGAGTAGATGTAATGAATTTAATAAAGAAAACTTTTACTTTGGCAGTGGCAGAAATTGAAGGCGTAGAAGAGAAAGGTAAAGATTTGAGTGGTGTTGTAACCGCTAAAATTATTAGTGTTGAAAACCACCCTAATTCTAATAAATTGCACATATTGAAAGTAGACAAAGGTGACGAAATTGTAGATATTGTGTGCGGTGCGCCTAATGTTAGAGTTGGCATGATAGTTCCCCTTGCAACAATTGGAGCAAATATTGGTGGAATGACAATTTCTTCTGCAACACTTGGTGGAGTTATTTCTAATGGTATGTGTTGTAGTGCCAAAGAAATTGGTATTTCAGATGACCATAGTGGACTTTTTGAATTTGAAGAAGGCACCAAACTTGGTGTCGATATTAAGAAAATATTGCCAATTGAAGATATTGTATTCGAGATAGACAACAAAAGTTTAACCAATAGGCCAGACTTATGGGGACATTATGGAATAGCAAGAGAGATATCTGCTCTAACTGGTAGACCACTTAAGAAATTGGATTTGTGTAATGATGATACAAGTAATCTAGGCAAATTGGATATTAGAGTAAATAGCGATAGTTGCTATAGATACACATCTGCAACAATGGCAAATATTACTAAAAAAGTGTCTCCAATGACAATGCAAATTAGATTATATTATGCAGGCATGCGTTCTATTAATATGCTTGCAGATATTACAAATTATGTAATGCTAGAATTGGGACAACCAATGCATGCTTTCAATAATGATATTGTTAGTAGTATTGAAGTTAAAAATGTAGATAAAGATACAGAATTTACAACACTAGATAATGAGAAGAGGGTATTGCCAAAAGATACAATGGTTATACTTGGCAATGGCGAAATATCTGCCGTTGCAGGTGTAATGGGTGGTCTAGATAGCGAAATTAAAGATAGTACAGTCAGTGTTTTAATTGAAAGTGCGTGTTTCCACCCAGCCAAAGTTAGAAGAACTGCAACTGCTTTGGGATTAAGAACTGAGGCTAGTGCTAGATATGAGAAATCTCTTGACCCAGAATTGACAATTATAGCGCTTAGAAGATATATGTATCTAGTTAAATGCATAGATAATGGTGCTACTATTACAAGTGATATAACCGATGTTTACAATTACCACTATGCACCAAAAAAAGTAAATATTACTCTTGATTACATCAATAATTATGTTGGTGTACAGATGAACGAAGACTTCGTTGTTAGTACTCTTAAAGCACTTGAATTTGGTGTGACTAAGAATGATATTGGGGAATTGGAAATAAGTGTGCCTACATTTAGAGCCACCAAAGATATACAAGGCAAACCAGATATTGTAGAAGAAGTTGCTAGAATTTTTGGCTATGATAATATTGAGCCAAAGAGTTGTCTAATGGAGGTTGTTCCAGTAGATTTGCAGAGAAAAATTGCTGACGAGTATGATATTAAATACACTCTTGCAACTAAGTACAATCTAAGTGAAATTCATACTTATCTATGGTATGATTATGATACCAATAAATTACTTGGAATTAATCCACCTAGTTATCTTAAAGTTATTAATTCTTTGCAGAAGTACAATGATGAATTAAGAAGTACTCTTGTTCCATCTCAATTGAAAGCAGTAATTGATAACAAAGAAGATTTTTCTAACTTTGGTGTATTTGAGATAGGAAGTGCAATAATTGGACTTGATGATAAGGGGAATAGTATTGAACACAAGAAATTGTGTGTAACTCTTTATGATAAAGTAGAGAATGTAGATAGACTACTTGATTTGAAAGAAATGCTAGAATATACTCTTACTGAAATTGTCTCTACTCCAATTACATTTAAGATTGCTGAGTGTGATTGTGAGTATATTTCTCCAATTAATTATTATCTAATATATGCTGGTACAGAATGTATTGGATTTATTGGAATGGTTCACCCAAAGACGACTGCTATTATTGATAAGAAATGTGGAATTTGTACTTGTGAGATAGACTTTACAAAGTTAATTGAACAACCAAAGACTACTCAAATGTTTGAAAATGTATCTAAGTATCCACAAAGCGAACTAGACTTCAATTTCTTAGTTAGCAAAGTTACGCTTTATAGCGAAATAGAGAATATCGCCAAATCTATTAAGAGTGAACTTAATTACAAAGTATCTTTGCTTGATATCTTTGATAACGGCGATGGCACTATTAGTTACACTCTTCATTATGTAATAGGTAGAGACGATAGAACGATGACGGGCGATGAAATAGATAATTTCCACAAATTAGTTATAGATACTTTTGCAAATAATAATATTAAATTGAAATTGTAATAATTTTATGATTACTATAAATTATTAATGTGAACGAAAGTATTTGAGATACTCTTAATTTTATTAGTGGTCGACAATAAATATAATAATTACAGGAGAAGAGATGGTGGACAGAAGAATTCCTCGAGAGCTATATGAACATATTGCTAGAAACGAAAGAAAGAAAAATGATAGAATTGTTAAATCTCCTAGCAATAATATTCCTCAGAATTTGCAGACTATTTATCCGGATATGTCTACTTATGACGAGAAGGAACAATCCGTTATTGAACTATATAAGGATAGAACAATTTGGAAAGCGGATAATTTGTATGAAAGAGTGGCTTTGCCAACTGACAATATGTATCTAGAATATATATTGTTAGATAAAAGAGGAAAAGAAAGAGTTACTATTAAAGGTTGTAATAGTGTATATAATAGAAGTATAGAAACATCTTTCAAATGTAGCGATATTTATCCTGATGTTGTTTTTGCAGTAACAATGCATAACAAAGACGGTATGGAAAAATATAGATATGCCAGATGTATTCTGTAGTGCTATTATAGATAATAGACAAGTAAAATATAATCTTGGGTCTGGCTACAAAAAAGAATTACTTGGTTGTGCTACATTATTTAGATTTGATAGCAAAGGCCGACCACATGATAATATAAATACAGATGGAATAAGAGATAAATACTATAGAAGTGTAGCACCTGCTCCGCATTTTCATTTTTATTCTAGAAGTCAGACAAAAAGTCATTTGAATGAGAGTAGCGAATGTGATGCTATTAGTTTAAATGATTTAATAACTTATATTGTTGATTTGATAAAAGCCGATGATAAAGAAGATATTTGTCAGGATAATATGGATATGCCATTCTTAGAGATTAAGAAAAATCCAAAATTATATTTTACAGATAAAACACTACTAAATAAACTAATTAAAGCCAATGTGAATTTTGCTCAGCAAAAAAAGTATGCACTAACTAAACTTACAAATAAATTATATAATTCTGAGAATTTATATAATCAAAATTCAAACATTATATTTGGTTTGGAGGCTGTCCTATATGATTTGTGTATAATGCAATTTGCTTTGTATGGCTTTCATGACTACGAATTATTTGAAGATGGGGAAGAATTGCAAAAGTTTATTGGTCAAATAAGTGGCTATAATAATGACGCTATAAATTATATTAAATATAGAATTGGGCAATGTCAAACATCGCATGATAATATAATTAATCCAAATAGGGATATGTCTATCAAAGACCAACTTGAATTGAACAACAAAAATAAAACAATAGCATTATTGCTTGCTGAAAAAATTGCAATGTGTGATGTTACTGGTCTACACTCAGAAATGACAAGAGACGAATTATTTATTGATTTGGATAAGAAAGGATTGATAGACGAGAAAACTCGTGATTTCGATAATCTTTGATAATGACAAATAATCATTTATTAGATAGTACAATTAAATAATTGTGTAGTTACAAAAAAAAAAGATGTCTTAATTGACATCTTTTTTCGTTAGACACTTATAAATATTAAACATTAATAATTGTTAAAATAGTTAACTATTAAAATTGATTGTAATTAATATAAATATCTATATAATTATATTATTATCAATATTGTAATTTAATAATGTTTAAAATTAATATCAAATATTATTAGTCTTTATTTTTTATGGCATTCTCTTAAGAGTGTTGAAATATAATTTCTTGAATTTGTCTACATTCATGCTAGTTGCAACTAATGTATTAGGAGTTTTGTGAGCATCGAAATCTAGAAGAGAATTATTTACTTTCTTGATATAAGTAATCTGAGTATACATATTCTCCATTCTGAAAAGTTCTGGATTAGAAACCACTGCTACAGCAACTGCATCATGAATTGCAATTCCAACAGTTACATGAGTATCTCTATAACTCTTGTAAATTTCGTATAGCATTTCCCCGGTCTTGCCCATTTTCTTAGTCTTCTCAATTTCTGCTTGAGTTAAGTATCCATAATGACCATGGTCGCTAGGGCAAACAACAATCTTAATTCCGCTTTGCCAAACTATTTGTGCTGCCTCAGGGTCTTGTTGAATATTAAATCCGAAGTATCTACTACTTTGATTATCCAGTAACAAACCACCGCTGAATAGAATGTAATCAATTTTGTCTTTGATGTCCGGGTAGGTATTTATTAGAGTTGCAATATTAGTAAGAGGACCAAGTGCTATAATGATTATTTTTTTGTCGCTATTAGATAATACTTCGTGCATTTTCTCTACTGCATTTTCTTTAATTGGTTTCAATGTGCATTTAGGAAATTTCCAATCTCCAAGACCAGATTTACCATGTGCTTGAATAGAATTATCTTTCTTTCTAGCAATAGGCTTCTCAGCACCAATTGCAACAGGAATATTTGTAACATCTATTGCTTGTAAGAAATTAAGTGTATTCTTAGTTATCTTATCTATTGTTACATTCCCGCAAACAGTTGTAATCAATTTAATATCCAAATTTTTGGAGTAAGTGGCAAGTGCTATTGCAATTGCATCATCTATGCCAGGGTCGGCATCTATTATTACTTCTCTTCTCATAATTAAACCTCAAATTCATATGTAATATATATGTTATTTTATCTTAAAGTGTTTTAGTCTTTATGCATATTAAGTATATAATTTTTTTTGATATTTTCAAAATGAATTATTGTAAATTAATAATTTTATGATATTAAATGTTTTACATTGTGTCTTGTGAAATTTTAGTAAGACAAATATTTAGTTTGACAATCTTAGAAAAATTTATAAAAATATATATAGGAGATAAATGTATGGCAAAGATGACGAAGAAACAAAAAAATAATATTAAGAAATTTGCATATAAGAATTTTTTTCTAGTATTATTTCTAATACTGGTATTAATTAGTTTTCTTGTATTCGCATATTTTCAAGGTTGGTTAGATAGATTTCTTAAGCCCAAAGATGAGACACATTTTAAGTCGGAAGCAGGTGGATATGTTACAACTGTAAATAGTCTACAAGATTTAAGAGTAAATTTCTTAGATGTGGGGCAAGGGGATTGTATTATTATTGAATTGCCCGATGGCAAGAATATGATAATTGATAGCGGACAGCATTCCAAAGCAAAAAATGCTATTCAAACTTTTGCAACCGATAGAAATATTACAACTTTTGATTATTTACTGCTTACTCATGCAGATAGTGACCATGTAGATAATATGAGTTGGGTTATTGATACTTATGATATTAAATATATATTCAGGCCTAATAATTATAGTGATAATAATATTAGCAAAGATTTGCCAAGTGACTTCAATACAAAGACAGATGGCGGATATGTAGTAACTACCAAAGTATATGCTAATTTTATGGTGTCTGCATATGCAGAGAGGTGTCCTGTAGAGATATTTAATAAAGATAGTGATTTTACTAATAAACTTATATATGGTGGCAATGAATACAGTTATACTTTTGATTTTCTTACACCTATTGCCGAGAGAAATTTAATTGCATACTCTGACCCTAATAATTATTCTCCAATCATGATGTTAACATTTATGAATAAGAAGATAATGTTTACTGGAGATGCGGAGGTTAAGATGTTGACGGAGTATGTAGAGACTTATGGCGATATAAACAATGTAGATGTACTAAAAGTTGGACATCATGGAAGTGAGAATGCAACAACTAGTGAATTTATTAGAGCAATCGACCCTGAGTATGCTGTTATTCAATGTGGACTTGGCAATAAATATAAGCACCCACATCAAGAAGCACTTGATAGACTTACTAGTTATGATAGTAATATGAAAATATATAGAAATGATACCAATGGCAAGATTGTACTAAGTATTGGTGCAGATGATTTCGCTTTCAGTTTAGAAAACGAAGATTGTTCTTATAATCTAACTGCGGGGGAAAATATGCCTAGTACTTTATCTTTTGGTAGATATTTACAAAATAGACAAATGCTTGTAGCATGAAAAAATGTGAGGAAGATATGTATTTAATTGGAATAGATATAGGCGGTACAAATATTAAGTATGGAGTATTTGAAGATAACAAATTAATATTCAAAGATAGTACCAGTACAAATACCTCTAATGTAGTATCTCAATTGCAAGAGATTATTACAAATATTATTAAATCATATAATATATCTAGTAACACTTTAGAAAGAATAGGTATAGGTTGTCCTGGACTAATATCTAAGGGAATAGTTCTTGCTAGTGCAAATATTAATCTAACCAATTGCAATTTGCAGAAGATTATTGCAGACAAATTTAATTGTAATGTTATAGTTAAAAATGATGTAGATATGGCAACTCTAACAGAGATTAATCTAGGCGATGGCAAGGGTGTAGATAATTTAGTAATGCTCACTGTTGGCACTGGTATTGGGGGAAGTATTGTAATAAATGGCAAAATTTATGAAGGCAATGGTGCGGGCGAATTTGGTCATATGACTTTTGTGAGAAATGGTGCTCTTTGTGGTTGCGGAAGGCATGGTTGTGTTGAGAAATATCTATCGGCAATTGCTCTAAGTAGTAGAGCAAAAGAAATGATTAAGGGTAAAAGTACTATTTTGTTAGACGAAGATATAATCAAAGCAAGCAGTATTGAAGAAGCATTGAACAAAAATGATAAAATTGCAACTGAAATTGTACAAAATTATGCCGATGACTTCTCCGAGTACTTACTAGATATATGTAATTTGTTGCGTCCAGACCGAATTTTGATAGGTGGCGGATTGAGTTATGCGCCTGTAATTATTGATAAGATTGCACATTTATGCAAAATTAAAGGTTTTGGATATCCAAATGCACCTCAAACAGACATTGGAATTGCTAAATTTGGCAACGATGCTGGCATTTACGGGGTACTTTTTGCCAAGTAATTTTTGTTATTTTGAATGTTCAAATATTAAATTAATGTAAAATAGCCAATTTTTTAAATTGACTATTTTTTATTTATAAATATGAATATTTTTGCAAGAAAATTTATTTTATTTTTTGTCGAATTTTGTTTGACGACCCACAATATATAGTGGTATAGTAAAATCGTAAGCACAATATATGCGATTTTTGGTATTTGTGTCTTGAATTAATAAATTATATTTTAGAGGAGATTATATGATTACTAAAGTTAGAAAAAGAGATGGACGATTAGCAGATTATGATATCGGCAAAATAGAAAATGCTATTGCTAAGGCAATGATATCTTTGGGTGACGGAGAAATTAAAGATTGCAAAAAGATGGCAAAGATAACCGAACTTAATTTAATGGAAAAATTTGAAGACAAAATTCCTAGTGTTGAAGAAATTCAAGACATTGTAGAAAAAGTACTTATGACCAATGGCTATGAAGATGTAGCCAAAGCATATATTCTATATAGAAGAGACCACGAGAAAGTAAGAAATATCCAAAATACAATGATGGACTACAAACAAACTGTAGATAAGTATCTTAATCTTGCCGATTGGAGAGTTAAAGAAAATTCTACAGTTACATATTCTGTTGGTGGTTTAATTCTATCTAACTCTGGAGCAATTACTGCTAATTATTGGTTGAGTGAAGTATATGACAAAGAAATTGAACAAGCACACAAGAATGCAGATATCCATATTCACGATTTGAGTATGCTTACTGGATATTGTGCTGGTTGGTCACTTAAACAATTAATTATGGAAGGTTTGGGTGGTGTTCCTGGCAAGATTACATCTAAGCCTGCTAGTCACTTATCTACTCTTTGCAATCAAATGGTTAATTTCTTAGGCATTATGCAAAATGAGTGGGCGGGTGCTCAAGCATTCTCTTCTTTTGATACTTATCTAGCACCATTTGTTAAGATAGATAATTTGAGTTACAAAGAAGTTAAACAATGTATTCAAAGTTTTATTTATGGCGTTAATACTCCATCTCGTTGGGGTACACAAGCACCGTTTACTAATATTACTCTTGACTGGGTTGTTCCTAATGACCTAGCAGAACTTAATGCTATAGTTGGTGGCAAAGAAGTTAATTTCAAATACAAAGATTGTAAGAAAGAAATGGAAATGGTCAACAAAGCATTCATTGAGATTATGATTGAGGGCGATGCTAACGGCAGAGGTTTCCAATATCCTATTCCTACTTATTCTATTACTCGTGATTTTGATTGGTCAGATACAGAGAATAATAAATTGTTATTTGAAATGACAACTAAATACGGTACTCCATATTTCTCAAATTACATCAATTCAGATATGGAACCTAGTGATGTTAGAAGTATGTGTTGTAGATTGAGACTAGACCTAAGAGAACTTAGAAAGAAATCTGGTGGTTACTTTGGTTCGGGCGAGAGTACTGGTAGTGTAGGTGTTGTTACTATCAATATGCCAAGAATTGCTTATTTATCTAAATCAGAAGACGAATTCTTTGAGAGACTAGATCACATGATGGATATTTCTGCTAGATCACTTAAGACTAAGAGAGAAATAATTACTAAACTTTTGGAATACGGACTATATCCTTATACCAAGAGATATTTGGGAACATTCAATAATCACTTCTCAACAATTGGTCTAGTTGGTATGAATGAAGCGTGTTTGAATGCTATTTGGGTTGGTCAAGATTTAACTCATAAAGACGCTCAAGAATTTACTAAGAAAGTTCTTAATCATATGAGAGATAGACTTAGTGATTATCAAGAGAAATATGGCGACTTATATAACTTGGAAGCAACTCCAGCAGAGAGTACTTCATTTAGACTTGCTAAACATGATAGAGAGAGATATCCTGATATCATTACTGCTTCCAAAAATGATAATGTTCCATATTACACTAATAGTTCACACTTGCCAGTAGGCTTTACTTCAGATATTTTTGAAGCATTGGATATTCAAGACGAACTTCAAACTCTTTATACTTCAGGAACTGTATTCCATGCTTTCTTGGGAGAGAAATTGGAAAATTGGCAAGTAACTATGAATTTGGTTAGAAAGATTGCTGAGAATTATAGACTTCCATATTACACAATATCTCCTACATATTCAGTATGTAAAACACATGGATATCTTGCAGGCGAACACTTTGAGTGTCCAGAATGTGGTGCACCAGCAGAAGTATATAGTAGAATTACAGGATACTATAGACCAGTACAGAACTGGAATGATGGTAAGACAGAAGAATTCAAAGAAAGAAAAACTTATGATTTGGCAAATAGTCACTTGAAAGAGAAAGCAAAAGAGACTTGTGATTGTTGTCATGATGAGAAAGTTGAAATCAAAGACATAACACTATTTGCAACTAAGACTTGTCCTAATTGTAAGATGGCAAAAATGCTTCTTGACAAGGCGAAGATAAAATATGTTGTTGTAGACGCAGAAGAAAATAAAGAATTTACTGAAAGTTGCGGAGTTAAGAAAGCTCCTACATTACTTGTTCCAACTAGTGATGGTATCAAAGTTTATGACAATGCTAGTGAAATTAGGCGTTACATAGAGGAAAGATAATGTACGATATAATTGTAATTGGTGGAGGCATGGCAGGCATGACTGCCTGCCTCTATTCTTTAAGAAACGGAAAGAAAACTCTACTTATTGAGGGTAATAGTATTGGCGGACAAATTGCACAGTCTCCCAAAGTTCAGAATTATCCCGCTCACAAAGAAATCTCCGGTCTGCAATTAAGCGACCAGACTTTCGAGCAGATTGATGCACTTGGTGTAGAATTTGAATGCGATAATATTGAGGCTATTGACAAAGTAGATAATGTATTCCATGTGAAAGGCGAATTTGGTAGTTATGAAGCCCATGCTGTTATAATTGCTAACGGAGTTAAGCATAGGAAATTAAGAATTGCAAATGAAGAGAAATATATAGGCAAAGGTGTATACTATTGTGCTATTTGCGATGGTCCATTCTATGCTGGCAAAGAAGTTACTCTTATAGGCGATGGCAATACTGCACTTCAATATGCGTTACTTTTATCTGATATTTGTAGCAAAGTTAATTTGGTTATAATGTTTGATAAATTCTTTGGTGATGAAGAATTAGTTAAAGCAGTAGAGAGTAGAGAAAATATTATCATTACTAGGAATGCTAAAACAATAGCATTAGAGGGCAGTGATACTCTAGAGAAAATAACTTTTGAGAGAAGTGATAAGACAACTTTCGATATCTGCAATACTCCTCTCTTTGTAGCGATTGGTCAAATCCCAGATAACAATAAATTTGCAAATTTAGCAGATTTGGATAGTCAAGGGTATTTCTTGGCTGATGAGAATTGTGAGACTAAGACCAAGGGCTTATTTGTTGCGGGAGATACTAGAAAGAAAAGTGTTAGACAAGTAACTACAGCCATTTGCGATGGTGCTGTATCTGCTACAAGTGCTTGTAATTATTTGCATACAATTAAATAAAAAAAGAAAGTAAATACTAAAGTTTCTAGTATTTACTTTTTTTAAATTCTAATATCCGCGAAGAGTGGTATTTGGGATATATTTTATTAATTCATCTCTAAATTTAAGTGCTTCATCTTTGGATATTGCTTCCAGTCCACTCTCAATACAATTGCCACTATCTCCAAATTTCTGTAAGAAATATCTTTTCGCTCCCTTAATGGTCTTAGCAATACTCTTGATATCTGACATAGTGTGCAAGCCCTTGACAAGAGTTGTTCTAAATTCGTAATCTATTCCGCATGACATAATGTATTTAATGCTTTCTTGAATTGTAGATATATTATAATCTCTTCCAATAGTTAGGGGATATTTATCTAGGCTATTCTTAATATCCATGGCAATGTAGTCTATTAGTTTATTCTCTACTAGATATTTAACTAATTCAAGATTGGTGCCATTAGTATCTAATTTAACTAGATATCCAATACTTTTTAATTTAGATATAAAATCGGGTAAATCGGGATAAAGAGTAGGTTCGCCACCACTTATGCATACACTATCTAGTAGTCCAAAGCGTTTGGTTAAATATGCCAAAACTTCCTCATTATCTATCTGTGGTTCTTGTCCCTTGACTAATCCAGCATTATGGCAAAATGGACATGAAAAATTACAACCGCTTACAAATATTGTAGCGGATATATGTCCATCATAATCTACTAAAGATAATTTTTGAAATCCAGATATTTTCATAATTATATTGTACCAAATTTTTTAGAATTTGTCATATAGAATATAGTACTTAAGATATATTTATATTCACAATTTTTTTAATGCAAATTATTTCACAAATAATAAGTAATTTGTTAAAATAACTAAGAATGTGGAAGTAAATATCTCACAAAAAAATAATAGGAACAAATATAGTTATGAAAGAATATCACAATTGTGAAATCCAAGAAGTATACGACAAACTAAATTCAAGTGCGAATGGTTTAACCCAAGAAGAAGCAGATGCAAGAATTGCCAGATATGGCAAGAATGCTCTTGATGAGGGTAAGACTAAGTCTTGGTTTTCTAGATTTTTAGCACAGATGAAAGATCTTATGATAATTGTTCTACTTGTAGCAGCGGCAATATCTGCTATAATTTCAATTATCGAGGGAAATTACACCGAACTTATTGATGCTGGAATAATTCTACTTATAGTAATTGTCAATGCTGTAATAGGAACTATTCAGGAATCTAAGGCTGACCAGGCAATGAAAGAACTGACCAAGATGAATAAGCCCAATGCCAAAGTTCTAAGGAATGGCGAGATAACCAAAGTCAAATGTGAAGATATTGTAATTGGAGATATTGTAATATTAGAAGCGGGAGATGTTGTTCCGGCTGATTTGAGACTTATTAGTAGTAAATCTCTTAAAATTCAAGAAGCAACACTTACTGGCGAGAGTGTGCCAGCCGAGAAAGATTATATGGCTGAACTAAAAAATGAAACACCTCTTGGCGATAGGAAAAATATGGCTTACAGTACAGGTGTTGTTACATATGGCAGAGGTAGTGGTATAGTAATTGCTACTGGAATGCAGACAGAGGTTGGTAAGATTGCGGGTATGCTTAATACTCAAGAGAAGAATGATACACCACTTCAGAAGCAACTTGCTAAGACTGCTAAATTATTATCTATTATAGTTCTTGGCATTGCCGTTGTAATATTCATAGCGGGAATTATTAATTCTATTAGATTGCATCATACTGTTGTGGATAGTATAGTAGATAGTTTCATGACTGCCGTTGCAATTGCAGTTGCGGCTATTCCAGAGGGTTTGCCAGCAGTTGTAACAATTGTGCTTGCAATTGGCGTGAAGAGAATGAGCGAGAGAAAGGCTATTGTTAAGAATTTGCCAGCAGTAGAAACTCTTGGTTGTTGCGAAGTAATTTGTTCAGATAAGACTGGAACACTTACTCTTAATAAAATGACAGTTAAACAATTCTATACTCCATCTATGGGATTATTCTACAAAGAAGAGAAAGTATTAGACGATAGCGTAAATATGTTAATTGAAGGCATGGTGCTATGTAATGATACCGAAGAGAAATTAGATGAGGAATTAATAGGCGACCCAACCGAGACAGCACTTGTAGCATATGCCAAAAAGATTGGAATTAATGTGAAAGAATTGAAATCTTATGACCAAAGAATTGACGAAATTCCATTCGATAGCAAAAGAAAATTAATGACAACGGTGCATACTAATGCAGAGGGTAAGAAGATATCTTATACTAAGGGTGCATTTGATATGTTACTTAATCGTTGTACTAAGATACTAGAATTAAATAAAGAAAGAGATATAACTGAAGAAGATAAAGTTGCTCTTAGGAAAGCAAATAAAGAGATGGGTTCTAATGCACTAAGAGTGCTAGGCCTTGCATACAAGAAACATTATTTGAATGACCATGACCACTTGGAAGAAGATTTGGTCTTTGTAGGATTGGTTGGAATGATAGATCCTCCTAGGAAAGAAGTAGAGGGAGCGGTTGCTACTTGTAGAAGAGCGGGCATGACAGCCATTATGATAACTGGTGACCATCTAGACACTGCTGTTGCTATTGCTACTCAAATAGGAATATTTAGGAAAGGCGATAAGGCAATAACTGGGGCAGAACTAGATAAACTTACTGATGAAGAATTTTTGAGAGATTTGAAGTCTTACAAAGTATATGCAAGAGTTAGTCCAGAGAATAAAGTTAGAATTGTTAATGCATATAAGACATTTAATATAATCGTGGCTATGACAGGCGATGGTGTTAATGATGCCCCATCAATTAAGACTGCAGATATTGGAATAGGCATGGGTATTACTGGCACAGATGTTAGTAAGGGAGCGGCAGATATAGTTCTTGCTGACGATAACTTTGCTACAATTATTGCAGCAGTAGAAGAAGGAAGGAAAGTATATTCTAATATTAAGAAAGCAGTGCAGTACTTGCTTTCTGCTAATATCGCCGAAGTGCTTTGCTTATTTATAACAACAATATTTATGAGAGTTGAATTCTTGAGTGCAGTAATGATACTTTGGATAAATCTTGTAACCGATTCTCTTCCAGCACTAGCACTTGGTTGCGAGAGAGTGGAGAAAGATATTATGAACCAGCCTCCAAGAAAGGCAAATTCATCACTATTTGCGGGGCATACGGGCAAAAATATTTTAATTCAAGGCGTGGTACAAACAATTCTTACAATGTTATCATTTATAATTGGCGGATATGTGCTAAGTGACGGAATTGCTAATCATCAAGTAGCAATGACTATGGCATTCTTAACGCTTGCTCTTATTCAATTGTTCCATTCTTACAATAGTAGGTCTCAGAGACATTCACTATTTAGTTCTAATCCATTCAAGAATAAAGTCCTAAATTGGGCATTTTTGGCAGGGGTTGCACTAACTGCCCTTACATTTATTCCTGCATTCCAACTATTCTTTGGTACAACAATGTTAAGTGGCGTAGAATTTGCAATAGCAATCGGCTGTGCAGTAGCCATTATTCCAGTTGTAGAAATTCAGAAAGCAATTGAATACGCAGTGTGGAAAAATAAACAAAAGAAAATAGAGGCTTTTAATAAAGAAGAAGATAAAGAAGTAGAAAGTCAAAACTAATATTAAGGATAAAATAATATGGGATATGTAATTGTAATAGAAGGTACAGATGGTTGTGGCAAACAGACACAGTCAGAGAGACTAGCAAATAGACTAATTAGTAACGGCTATAATGTAAAAAGACTTAGTTTTCCTAATTACGATAGTCCAAGTGCTGCCCCAGTTAAAATGTACTTGGGTGGGGAATTTGGCAGTAGTGACAAGTCTCTAGATGCTTATCAAGCAAGTGTGCTTTTTGCAGTAGATAGAATGTGTACTTACAAGAAAGATTTGGAGAAATTCTATAATGATGGCGGGATAATAATCTTTGATAGATATGTAGAATCCAATATGCTTCATCAAGCGGGCAAATTAGATAACTTATCTGAAATTAACGATTATTGTGATTGGCTAGACCAATTAGAATTTGATACTCTTAAATTACCTAGACCTAATAAAGTAATCTTCTTAGATGTTCCAGTAGAATTATCTATGAGACTGGCAAAAGAGAGGGGAGTTCTTAAAAATCAAACAACCAAAGATATTCATGAACAAAATCCCGACCACTTGAAGCACGCATATGCTTGTGGAAAATATATGATAGACAAATACGGCTGGCAAAGTATTACTTGTAATACTGGCGATAAGATGCGTACAATCGAAGATATATCTGATGAGATATATTCTTTAGTCATTGACGATATTGAAAATTTCACAAAATAAAATATTAATCCTAAGGAGGAAGTGTATGGATATAGAAGTTATAGCATCTACACACGCAGGTTATACTGCCGATAAAAATGATTATGATATGTTTAGTGGTAGAATGGCTGGAGTGTGTTATATGTCATCTACTTTTGCCGAACTTCAGAAAGAAGATAGTGCAAAGACTATTAAGAGAATAAACTTAACTAAGAGTAATGGGCATCATAGTGTGTACGACCACGAAAGTATAACTATGTATCTAAATGATATCCCTAAAATTCTAGCAATGGTTATTAATAACGAACATCAATATACAACTAGTGAGAAATCTGCTAGATACACCAAAATGACTTTGACTCAAGGTGAACAAACTCTATATAATAAATGGTTGGAAATATTCAAAAATAGAATACTTAAGAAATATGCTAGTGACTATCCTCAATTCTTTACACCTAATAGAATAGAGAAATTGGCTCAAGAAAATGCTAGATATTTAATATCTGTATTTACTCCTACTAGCATGGTGTATACAACTACTTATAGGCAACTTAATTACTTGGTTGCATTCCTAAATGATTATATAAATAAACCTAATAAGAATGCTTTTGAAAGTAAACTTGCAGGGGTAATGCAAGAATTTGTAGAGAAATTAAAAGGCACTAAATTCATAGATGAGAAATTATCTGTAAATGATAAAAATAGGCATTTGAGTTTATTTGCAAATGGCTTGGAATGTGAAGAATATTTTGGTGATGTATACTGTACTACTTATCTAGCATCTTTTGCCGAACTTGCTCAAGCACAGAGGCATAGAACTATTAATTATCAGATGTCTTTGACAGAAAATGAGTACTATGTGCCACCAATCATTAGGGATAATGACGATTTGGTTGCTATTTGGTTAAGTGATATCAAATCAATTGGTAATTATCCACAAGGTACACTTCTTAAAATTACCGAGATGGGAACACTAGATAATTTTATACTTAAAATGTACGAGAGAAAATGTACTTTTGCTCAATTAGAGATTAATCAAATAACTAGTGCTACACTCAAGAAATACGAGAATGCTTTGCGTATCAAAGTACACCCTCGTGCAGAAGAGATGCGTAATTATCTAAATGGCAGTAGATGTACATTCCCAGGATACAAATGCACATCTCCTTGTGGCTTCAAATTGGGCGTGAATGAAACAAGAGAGATTTAATTATTCCATATAAATAAATATATATGGATTAATAAATAAGACATCTCGTTTGAGATGTCTTTTTCATTGCTTGAATTTAAAGTATTTTAATTAAAATGAATATTGAATTGTGTTTGTAATAATCTTAAAAAACAATCAATTAAAAGTGAATAGTAAAAAAATTCATAGTTAAAAAAGTTTATAAAAAAAATAAATAATTAAAAAATCTTATCATTAAAAATTGGTGTTTGAAAAAAGGTCGTCATTTGGAAAAAATTAATTTTTGGAATAGAAAAACTAATCAAATAAAAATCTAATTATGCAAATAAAAAAGACCAATTATTTCAATTGGTCTTTTATTATTAAAAGTCAAAAGGATTACTACCGCCTGCTGGTTTGGTTGTATTATTTGCAGGTTGAGATTTTCTTAGTACTTTCTGATTTCTGATGTGGATATCATAATATGCTTCTTGTTCATTTAATTGTTTAGGCAAACTATTATCAAGTGGAGCAGGGGTCATATCATATACGGAACATAAATAACTAGGAGTGAATACCGCTCTTATAGGGTTTCTTTGTAATATAGATACAATACATTCTCCGCTATTAGGTTTAAGTGAACCTAATTCGGCAGGGTATATAAGTGGACGAGTATCTAATTGAACATTGACAGATTTGCTTTCTTTAGCGCCTTCTTCTCCGCCCTTGCTAATTGAGGTAGTCTCGGTCTCAACAGATATATTACCGCATCGTTTACTAAATTCTTCTTTGGTATTATCATCGTTACTTGCTATGAATATGTGAATATTACAGTTATCTTTGACAGTAGCACTTACTTCTTGTCCGTACTTAATTGTTAATTGGGCATACGATTGAAGAATAAGTGTGAAGTAAATTCTTCTAGATCTAGCAACTGTGATGATTGTATCAAAGTTCTCAATCTTAGGCATATTACCAAATTCATCTAGCAAGAAGTATACATCTCTAGGCAAAGCACCACCACGCTTATTGGCTACATCTACTAATATCTTATACAATTGAGATACAAACATTGTAGCAATTGGGTGACGAGTTGTCTTCTCATCGGGTATTTTAATAAATATTGCAGTAGGTTGATCGGTAAATGTCTTCAAATCCATTTCATTAAGTGATGTACAATAACATACACCCATATCGCTAAATAGACCCATACGGTTGGCAACTATACCCATGTATGACATCTTGGTTTTGTCAGCATTGGTAAGTACTTGGTTGGCTAGTTGTGTAGCCTTGCTATGAATATCTCTTCCTTGGAAGTATTCAGTAAGTGTCTTGAAAGGATTGTATGCATCGTTATCTTTAAGTGCAAGTATTTGTGAAAGGTTATAGAAATTAAATTTCTCTTTGGTCATTCCAAGTTCTGGATTTTCGCTATCTTCAAGCATCGCAAGCATTGTACCTAGTACCAAGTCTCTAGCACCTCTATCCCAAATAGGATCATTCTGAGATTCAATAGGACATAGGACTGATGCTAGGTCCTTAAGTTCGTCAAAGGCGTTGTCTTTAAGAATTTGCTTAAGTGATGCTTGATGACTATTAAGTGTTTGGATATCTGCAAAAGCAAATCCATCAAATTCGTACCATTCGCCATAGTATACTTGACTTACGCATTTTAAACTAAAGTCTCTAGGGTCATCGTTGTGATGAACAACTACTTCTTTATTAAGGTTCATTGCTCGCTCATTTAATTCGTATGCTCTAGTCATTGGGTTCCAACACGCACTCTTGAATGGTTCTTTAAGGTCAAATGTAAGAACTCTATAACCGTTCTTTCTTAATTTCTCACTGTGTGCGTCATAAATTTCACCCTTAGGGTCGGTTACTACAATACAAGGTTTGGCATGAGACTCACTTAGTATTTGAACAGTAGGGTTGATAAACTGAGTAGTTTTACCAGCACCAGTAGTACCAATAACTAATGTGTGAATTGGCTTGTACATATTAACATTTAATTTGCCATTAATAAGTTCGGCTCTAATTGGGATACCGATATTATCTGATCTATGCAAATCTTCGTAGTAGTGGAATTTAAAATCCGGATTATTCTTTAATTCTTCGGCTGTTATCCAATTGGTATCGTAATATTTCTTGATACCGCCCTTAGTCTCAACTTTGGCTTTGGTCTCTCCACCCTTGAATTTATGGTTGCTAAATGCAATAAGCATTGCAATCAAAGCCACAAAGAATATTAGCAAGAACATTGATTTGAACATAGTGTTATCAAAGTTGCTAGCAATATCATTAATCTCAATTTTGCCAAATGCGATGTAACTAGCAAATATAAATGCTACCGCTACTACACCTACCATACATAATAGAAACGACAAAAAAACTTTCTTAAATTTCTTTCCGCCCGAACTTTCTTGGTCTTTGTTTTTCTCTTTCTTATCTGCCATTTTTTTCACTCTTCCCAAAAAAAATATTTTGATTAATCTAGTAATAATTACATGTTATATTTGCAAAGTCAATACTAAAGTATACTTTATGTAATTATAATATTCTATTAGTAGTATATAAGATTTTGAGACGACTGTCAAAAAAATAACCCTACTTGCTTAATTTTGTTTGACAATTTATTTGTCCGAGTGTTAAATTAGAAGTAATTGAAAAGCAAAAGAAAAATGAAGGAGTAAATATGTTTACAAAATTACAACTTGCGTGTGCCAAAATTCTAAGTATTGGCGATCCTATTACTCGTGTAATCAAAGCAGATCAAGAGGTTGGTGAAGATAAAGTTAAGAGTGTACAACAAGCAGCCAGTGCTTTAAATACAGTTCTTAAGAAAGTTCTAGGCCCAATCTTTACAATTATTGGTGTCGCAGCAGTTATTTATGCTATATATCTAGGAGTTCTATATGCTAAGGCTGAGAGTGCAGATAAGAGGAAAGAAATTCAAGGAAGACTAATTGGTGCGTGTATTGGTGCAGTAATCATTATTGCTGGTGCAACAATTTGTTTCGCATTGAATTGGACTGCTATTTATCATAATTTCTCAATTACTGGGCATACATTTGTTGATGCTAATAATGATGGTCTTTGCGATAGTTGCAAATAATATTACGACTTAGTTCAAATAGAATTATGTGAAAGTATAACTTAATATTTTGTATACATAATTTAATAAATTGCAAAAAAGTACATTAATTTAGTTGACTAATGTGCTTTTTTCATCTAAAATTGGGGTAGTTATTAATAAAAAATGGAGAGTAGACTATGAAAACTTTATTGTTTAAAGCATCTAAATTTGTCTTGGCTGAAGGAGATTATTCATCTATTTCTGGTGCTGCCGCTGGTTTCTCTGGTATCGTTAAGAAAATTCTTGGACCAGTATTTACAGTTATTGGTGTAGCAGCAGTTATTTATGCTATATATCTAGGAATTCTATATGCTAAGGCTGAGAGTGCAGATAAGAGAAAAGAAGTACAAGGAAGACTAATTGGTGCATGTATTGGTGCAGTAATCATTATTGCTGGCGCAACACTATGTTATGCATTGGATTGGGAATCAATCTTCACAAACTTCTCTGGTGTAACTATCCCAGAATAATAAATTTCAAATTTTGAAATATAACTCGTAAGTATATTCTTGCGAGTTTTTTTATTTTTCAAGTAATAGATTGGTGTTTTTTTTGCATTAGTGATTGTAATTTGCTTGTAAAAAAGTGTAGGCTTGTGCTAATATATAATATAAATGTAAAATACTAAATGTGTAATTTGCTTTTTTTGTTATGCTCGTAATGAGTGTATATCAATGTTAATTGCATATTAAGAGTGGGAGAATTATATGGGATATAGATTGCTAAATATGGGTATGATGCTAGCAACTGTTAGTCAAAGAGTAGTGGATACAGCCAATAAAGTTAATAGTGTTCTTAAGACAATTGTAGGACCATGTCTATCTGCGCTTGGTGGTATGGCTATTATATATATTGTTATCTTGGGTGTGCAGTATGCCAAGTCAGAAAACACCGAAAAAAGGGGAGATATTAAGAAAAGAATTATCAACCTTGCTATTGGTGTGGTAATAATGTTAGTAATGCTTACTCTATGTTTTGCAATCAAATGGGACGCAGTGGTTCCAGAACTTTTTGGATATATGGAGCAAGAATAATATTACTTGCGCAAAATTAATTTTTGTTTGATTTTAGCACTTCGGTTATGCTTTCATAATCGAAGTGTTTTTTCATGCAGGTGTATTAATGCTATTTGGACAACTGCAATATGTTATTTGTCTTACACTCTTTAACAATTAAAAATTGCTGGCACAATGGTGAAATTGTGGTTGGCTTAAATAGAAGTGTACTAGCGAAGCGCTGTGTCTTAAATTAATATATTAATATATTAAATATATAATATTACTCAAATTATTTGTTTTTTTTGTCGAAATAGGGTAAGATAAATATAGAATATTTATTTTTGGGAGAATGGAAAAAATGGGAGTAAGTTCATTATTAGGTTTGCTTGACGGCTTGGGCGATTTGCTTGGCAAGGTTTTCGGGGGCTTATTTACTTTCTTGATTAATACTTTGGTTGTTCCAGTTGTACAAGCGGCAATAAGAGTTATTGTTACCGTTCTTCAATATTTCGGATCAACTCTGTTCTACGAGATTTCCAAATTTTTACTTGCGTTAATAGATTTCGTAGAAGTATTATTTAGAGCATTGGCTGGATTGCCATCAACTGCGGCTGCTGGCCATGAGATAACAATGAGCATAAATGGTAAGTCGGGAGATTTGTTAATACAAATGCTTACTTCTAGCGAGGTAATGCAAGCATTTTATGCTACAGCCATTGTAGGCATGTTCTTGTTGATTATAACAACCATTTTCCAAATGATTAAAGTAGAATATACAACCGAAGGTGCACAGAATAGTAAAACTGGTATAATCGGTAAATCTCTTAAATCTCTATGTAATATGATGATTATCCCAATTCTATGTATACTAGGTGTATTTATTGGAAACCAAGTACTAGATTTAATAGATACAGCAACTGGCGGTGGTGAAGGTAGTAAAATATCTGGTACTCTTTGGGTAGCGGCTGCAAGTACGGCACTTGTAAATGAAGATTCATTTATTAAAGCAGCAGATGAGAAAACAATACTTGAATTTCAAGATTCAAATGGTGGTGGATTAATGGGGCTTGGTATTAATCTTGCTATACGAAGAGGTTTTGCAAGTATATTTAAGCAAGAACTGAAACCACTAGGTGAGGCATTCTCGGGAAGTAATAGTGAAAGAGCCGCAATAGAAAGTGCGTATATGAAAGGTACTAAGTCTTTCTACAATATAAGTGAAGTAGTTAAGAATTATAATCCGTTTGAAGTTAATTATTTAGTGTTAATCTTTGGTGCATGTATAATAATTAAATGCTTGTATTATACTTGCTTTGGTTTGATAGATAGATTGTATCAATGTGTGGCCTTATTTATAGTAATGCCAATGGTTGTAGGTATGTCGCCAGTCAAAGATAGTCTTGGTTCATGGCGAAGTAAATTTATGTCCAAGGCGTTATCTGCGTATGGTACGGTAATATCTCTAAATCTATTCTTTATAATAGTTAAAATATTATTAAATATTAAGATAGATTTTGGCTCGTTTTATAGTGAAGGAGGAGAATTATTTAATAATTCATCTGGTTGGCCATTCCCACCAACATTTATGGAAGGTTTAATCAAATCCATAATGGTAATAGTAGGTTGCTTGATGATAGAGAAATTAGCGGGCGACCTAGGTGGATACTTTGGTGGTGGCAATGCAATGTCTGATGGTAAAGGTCTATCAAACGATGCAACCGCAGGTATCAAGAAAGCCGCAGCAGTTGGTATGGGTGTTGCAACTATGGGTGCTGGTATGGCAGTGAAAGCGGGTAAGGCAGGTTTAGGACTTGCAGATAAACTTTCAGGCGGTGCAGCAAGTAGAGGTCTTAATAAAGTTGGAGATGGTGCAAAATGGGTCGGAAACAAGATTTCTAGCGGTGCAAAATGGGTTGGAAACAAAGCCTCAGTGATAACTCCAACGGCTATTGGTAAAAAACTAAGTACAGGCAGACATGGTGGGCATTCTGGAGATGCGTATTATGATCTAAGAAAAAAGGCTATCACAGATCAAAAATTTGCAGATGTTCAGAAAGATAAATTAGATGAAATAAAAAAGACTTCAGGAGAAAATTCTGAGGAGTATAAAAAACAACAAGAAGTGGTAGAGGCTGCAAATAAAAATGCAATTCTTTCAAAGAATGAAGCAGATGAACTTGAAAACAAAATGACTGGCGAAGGAAGTACAAAGGAAGAGAAAAAAGCAATTGATAAAGTTAACAAGCAAGTTTCAAGTAAAGGTCATGAAGCAAGGGTTCAATACTATGAAGATTTAGCCAAAGAAAAAGAAAAGGCAAAAGAAAATAGACAGCGTAAAGTGGCTACAACCAAAGAAGGCTTAAGACAACTTTATGAAAATAAATTTGGGGCTCAAGCATTATTTAATAATGTAGCACCTAAGTCATTACAAAATCTTCAAAAAGATTATCAATCTGCAGTGAAAGATGGTAACGCTACTCCAGAGGGACAAGCAATGCTTGCTGCATTAGATAAAACAAAGAAAGATGCTGCAGAAGAAGCATACAATGCTAGAAATAAAGGGACCTTGGATATGTTGCATGCTAAGCAATTGGATTTGGCAATGCAGGCTGTTAATGAAAAATTAATTCATGCTAATCAAGAAAATACTGATCAATTGAAGAAATTGGCTGGAGTTCTTGAGAAATTGGGCGAACAATATGAAAAGGCTAAAAAAGAAGAAGATGAAGGTACAATGAGGACCATTGAGCAAAGAGCGGTTGGTGTTCAACAGCAAATGACTGGTTTGAATAGTAAACTTGAATTTGATGGTATATTTAAGGTACAGAACCCAGATACAGCATTGAAGGTTGACTTCAGAATGGATAGTAACTTCATGAAGAAACTTCAAGAAGAAGTTAAGAAAGGTGTTAAGATGGACGACATCATGGCTCAAATTAGTGAAGAATTCAAGAAAATTGGTCTTACAGACAAAGATACTCTTGCTAAGATTTACAAAGCACTTGAAGAACTTAAAGGTCAATTTGGTGGCAAATAAAATTTAGACAGAAGTGAAAGAAATTTATATAAAATAAGGTAATGAAAAATGAGATTTATTCCAAGAAAGACTAAAGTAAAAACCACTATATTTAGGAATTTTACATTGCTAGATGTAGCGCTTATGCTTGTTGGTTGTGTATTTGTAGTACTTATTGCAACCTCCAATTTATTTAGCTATTGGTTATACAATTTGTGGGTAGCATTAGGAGTAGGTGTACTTTGGGCAATACTATTCTTCGAGATGCAAGATGGTATTAGAGTATACTATTCCTTGGTGCTAAGTTTTAGGTATTTAGCCTACCACAAGAAATATTCCAAGAAAGACAAAGGCAATACTAATATCAAGAATATTATGCCGTTTGATGATTTGAATACTGATAAATTCCTTAAATTTGGCGATTATTATGGAATGGTTATAGAAGTATTCCCAATGAGTTTTGGCTTGCTTGCTGAAGAAAGACAGAATATGGTTATCAATTGTTTCTCGCAAGCAATCCAGAGACTTAATCTTAGTCAACAAATGTCTATAGTCAAGACTAAGAAGCCAATGCTACTAGATAACATGGCTAGTTACGAAGACTATAGATACAATACTTTGCAAGATATGGCAGATAAGGGGCTTTATACGGCTGAGGAATTGGATAGCCGAAGCCCAGTATTTGAAGAAAGATTGCAAGCAATTAACTATATGAACCATACAGAGAAGATTATTAAAGACCACTTCTATCTAGTTGTATATGATGCAGATAGAGACGCTCTTAATAATACTGTTAATGGTATAGTATCTACTCTAGAAAGTTCGGTTACACCGATATATACCAATATAATTACAGGCGATGATTTGTATGTATTTATGAAGAGTACATTCTGTACTAATTTTGATGAAAGAGAGATTGAATTAATACCTATTAAAGAGAAACCAAATTGGGTATATCCAGATGAAGTTAAATTTGGACTAAGTACCACCAAAATTGATGGCGAGAACTTTAGAATTTTTAGTATTACAGATTATCCAATTGAAGTTCCTAATGCATGGGCTTATCCTATATTTGCACTAGATGAAAGTAGGGTAGTTGTTAATATTCAGCCAATAGATAGATACAAAGCTGAGAAAGACCTAGATAAATCTTTGATGGAGATGGAGAATAGACTTGCCAAAGACTTGAGGTCATCTCAGAAGATTGATGCTCAGAACCATGTAGAGACCCTTAAAGAATTACTTAAAGGTATCAAGGGTGCAAATGAGCAATTATTCAATACAACAATTCATATTGTTGCCAAAGAAGAAGTTAAGAAAGAAGTTAGAGCAATTCTTAGACAGAATGGTTACAAATTCGCTGAGAATTTTGCTAGACAAGTAGATGCGTTCATATCTAGTAATATTTCTAGACTAGATAAATTGAGCAAATCTTATGGTCGTGGAATACAGACAACATCTCTTGCTGCTTGTTTCCCATTTATATCTACTACTTTGCACGATGAGAGAGGTATTTATATAGGATACAATCAATATCCTGTATTTGCTAATTTCTTTGCTAGAAATAATGAAAGAGTTAATAGTAACATGATGATTATAGGTAAGTCTGGTTCTGGTAAATCTTATTGTACCAAGACTTTGCTTACAAACTTTGCGGCAGATAATACTCGTATATTCATTCTCGACCCCGAGAACGAGTACGAAATACTTTGCCACAATTTGGGTGGTAAGATTATTGACGTTGGTAACTCTACCAATGGTATATTCAATCCATTCCACATATATGCAACATTGGAATCGGAAGAAGGTCAAGCATCTGATGACTTTGCAGAACACTTGCAGTTTATGGAACAATTCTATAGACTGATACTTCCGGGAATTAATACCGATGCGTTTGAAATGTTGAACTCTTTGACTGCCGAACTTTATAGGTCAAAGGGCATTGATACAGGTACTAATGTATCCGAACTTAAGGCTTCAGACTTCCCAATATTTGACGACTTGCTTGCAATGGTTGATGAGAAAATTGAACATGAAGAGAATGAGTATCACTTGAAGAATTTACAGACAGTTAGAATGTTTATAGAGAAATTTGGTACTGGTGGTAGAAACTCAAATCTTTGGAACGGATATACATCTATTGAGACTAATGAAAACTTTATTTGTTTCTCGTTCCGTTCGCTTATTTCTAATAGAAATGATATTATTGCTAATGCACAGATGCTTCTAGTATTCAAATACTTGGATAGTGAAATTATCAAGAACAGAGACTTTAACTTGAAGTACTTTGCCGACCAAGAATTGGAAGAAGACCACAGAAGAATTATTGTTGCGGTTGATGAGGCGCACGTATTTATCAATAAGAAATTCCCAATAGCGCTAGACTTTATGGCGCAGATGGCTAAACGTATAAGAAAATATAATGGAATGCAGATAATCATTACACAGAATATCAAAGACTTCGTTGGTTCTGAAGAAATAGCCCAACAAAGTACAGCCGTTATTAATGCTTGTCAGTATTCAATTATAATGTCTCTTGCTCCAGCCGATATTAATGACTTGATTACACTTTATCGTAATGCTGGTGGTATTAATACCGAAGAGCAGAATTCAATAGTTACTGCTAGGCGTGGTCAGTGCTTCTTGATAACTGGACCAATGAATAGAACGACCGTTCAAATTGAGGCACTAAATGTAACCAAAGACTTATTTAATAACCCTAACTATTTGACATCAATGAAGGCGTCTATATAATTACAAAAAACACCTATATGTAGGTGTTTTTTTATACTCTATTATATCCAATATTCATCAAAAAAGTGTAATAGAAGTTTAATAAAAAATATATAAAATTATATTAAAATTATATTAAAATTATATTAGTTTTATAATAGAAAGCAGAATAGAAAGTAGGATAAAAAGTTTAATAAAAAAGTAATAAAAAGTTTAATCAAAAATAAAAAACAGTTTATAAGAAAATTGAAAATTTAGTATAACAATGGTACATCAAAAACATTGAAAATATAGTGTAATAAAACACTCAAAAAATTTTTAAAAGAGTTTTAATTTTGGGTAATGCAAAAAATAAACTTAACTTTTTATAGGGCAGCAAGAATTGTATATTGATATTTGATTGTTTACTCAATTACATATCGGCAATTATTGTGTAATAATTAATTTATTATATATAAATATATTTATATAATATATATAAAAAAAATTGTAAAAATAGACATAATGTGGTAAAATACTACTGTAAATGTATGCAAACATATACGCGATAAACTCTTATATTTTGAGGTGTAATGTGGCAGTTTTTGTGAAAAATGGAAATAAAAATATTAAAAACTACTTAAATGCCAAAGTAGATACTCCGGCTACTATTAAATACAAGAAGGGAATTTTGGTTGGCCTTAAACTTAATGCCCCACTTTTTTCGTGGCCAAAAGATAAATTAACTTTGCTTAGTATTATTAATACATATCTTGCTAATATTCAATTATCTAAATTAAATGAAGAGAAGAATGAAAAAATAGGTGTAATTGACGAACTTCTAGGTGCTGTTGGCAAGGCAATGGAGAATTTGAATACTACTGATGAGAAAGCGGATAAGGAAGACATTGAGGCAAGTAGTGAAGATAAGTCTGAGAGCAATACAGATGTCTCTAATGCAGATGAGCAGAAAGAAGATAATGCAAGTGAGAATGTAGGCGAAAGCAATTCTAATAGTACAGATGCCAGTGACAGTGTTGAGGATACAAAAGAAGATACATCAAGTGCAGAAGAAAATAATGAAGATAATACTGATAGCATGACTTCTTGGGAGAGTGACGACACTCCTGATTACATTGATGAGAGTGAATTTGCAGATTTGCCAGACCAAATTAATAATATTGAAGATATTAATGCTAAGATGCTTGGCAATATTGTTAGAATTCTTAACTATAGATACAAGGTTCTTAGGAAAGTTAGAGCATTAGAAGATGCCAAAGCACCTCTTGAGATGGTTAATAATGAAATAGAAAAAATTGCTGTTTATAATATTGTGCTTGCTAAGTATTTGCCAATTATTAATAAGCAGAGAGTTGTAGATACTATTAATCTTAAGACTGCAACCGATATCTTTGATAGTGTATGTACAGAAGGCTACGAAGAAGTCCCAACAGAGAGAAATATTGAGAACGAGATTAAGAAAAACAAAGAAGAACAAGACTTTGATATTGTTGCTGCTCTTAATTATGTAGGTGTTGGTGTAGACAAAGACCCAACTGGAACTTATTATATCAAAAATAATAATAATGGTAATGGTATTAAATACTTTATAGGTAAATCTGAGAAAGCATTTGCTTTATCTAGAAAGGCTTGCGAGAAATTCCTAGATAATTTCTTGAATAAACCTATTGAGGCTAGAAAATTTATAACTCCAGGGCAAGTATTTATTTCTTACATTAATGAAGCCGAGAAGAGTTTAGGCATTAATAGCAGAAGTGCAACTGAATTGAATGATTTATTTGGTTCTATGAATTCTAATAGAAATGCTAAGACTTATTTCAAAGACGCTATTAGAAGATATAGTCGTAATGCTGAAGAGTGGAAGAACTTTCATAAATTATTTGAAGCCGAATACTATTCAAATAAAGAAAGCAAAGACGATGCAACAAATAGAATACATATTAAGCAACAAGCCAAGAGATTGGTTATTGGCGAGATGTTCCAAGAATTTTTGAATGAAGGCGACATCTTAACAAATGAGCAATTGAACATAGCTGATTACAGAATTGGAGATGTATCTAGAGACTTTGGATTAGATATTGACTTAGATGAGATTAAAGTCAATAAACTAAGAGTAGAGAGAGTTGAAGATTACGCATTTAGAATTATTAGTTCACTTCATTCATCATATCAAGACATGAAGGCTTTTGTACAAGATATAATTGATAATTACACTGTAGATTATTTGAGAAAAGAAAAAATATTCTTACTTCAACAAGATGACCAAAATGAATATATAACCAAGAAGAAAGAATTTGAAGATTTAATAGAGAAATTATCTTATGACAAAGCCAAAGATAGTACTCAACAAATAGCATATTATCAAGCACAGATTGATGATTTAACTCAGAAAATTGGTAGCATTGAATATAGAAACGCCAAAGAAGATTTGCTAAAATCCAAAAATAACTTTAGAATTCTACTTCTTAATGCTAAATCTCAGAAAGAATTGGTTAAGGCAGAGATTAAGAGCGCTGTAGAGAAAGCAATGGTTAACAAAACAAAACTAAGCATTGATGAGAAAGTAGAAATACTAAAGAATGTTTTGTCTAATGCTCCTGAATATGCATTCTCTTTTGACAAAGGCAAAGTTACTTATTATACTCGTCACAAAGTTGGAGAGAAAGCCGAGAAGAGAGAAGACAAACTTAGCGATGTAGATAAGATTATTGAAGAGACCTCAACTAAGATTAGTGATGAGAGCCATCAGAAGATATTAGAAGAGAATAAGATAAGAGAAGCATTGAAGAAATCTCAGAAAGAAGAGAGAGTTAAGAGTGTAAATGCTTATATCAATGCATACGGCAGTATTGTTGGTAATGCAGGTGGCGTAGGTGGTTTTGGAGGATTTGGCGGTAGCGGAATTGACCCTAATGCAATGCCAAAAGCACCAACATTCGCTAGTGGAAGTGGTGGTGGCGGTGTTACTATCCCAAGTGGTGCTCCTATTATGTTTGGTTCAGACGGAATGCCTGCTAATAGAAGTGACAATGCTTCTACTAAGTCTAGTGGTAATAATTATAGTAGTGCTGGAAGTACAAATGGTGGCAATAACCCAAATAAAGCAAGTGGAAATTCTGGTGTAGATAGTTCATATGGTGGCAGTGCTAGTAATTTTGGCAGAGGTGCTACTGATAATGTTAAGAGTACAGCAGGAGAATTTGGAAGCGTGGGTGCGGATAACTATAATGCAAATAAAGGTGCTACAACTAATGTAGCAAATGCATCAATACCTCAAAATGTAATGGCAAGCAATGTGGCAATGATGCCTAACATGATGGCTATGCCTATGAGTGGTGGTTATGTAATGCCTAACATGATGGGTATGCAACCACAAATGCCTACTTATAATAGAGACTATCAAGCATTTGATAGTTATAGTGATGGTGTAGAACCTTGTGTAATTCCATTCGTTGTAGGATACGAAAATAAGGGTATTACTACATATGGAAATATGCTTGAAGATTATGCTACTTATGATAGATACAAATTCTTGCTTCTAACCAATAATAATATTCTATATACTTATCTAGATACAAAGAAAGCACAAATACAAACTCCAGAACAAATAGTATCAGATTTGCATATTAGATTTGTTAAGAATGCAATGGCAAAATCTGGTCTTAGTACTCAAGATGGCAATCTTGCTACTTTTGATTACAAAGCAGATATTAGGAAATTCTTATCTAAGTATGTTCCACAAAATATGTTAGATATTGTAATTAGCGATTATAACGACATACTTTCTTCTGTTAATTTCCCTTTGCTTAAAGATTTGATTGAACATAAATTCAAAGGGGATTTGGAGACTTATGTTCCAGAACAAATCAAAGAGAACGCAAAAAAAGCAATCATTATGGTTGCAACCATTATTAAAACTATTTCTTCTGATGCTAGCGTAAGAAGAACTTATGAAGAATATTCTAGCAAGATGAAACAAGATTATATAACATCTCTAATTCATAAGATTGAGAGCGGAGATATTCCAAGTGTTAAGATAGATAATGATGCTATTCAGAGCAGGCTTATAGACTATTTGAGTTTCTCAACCAAAGGTCAGAATGTTATTATTCAGAATGAAGACGAGAAAGATAGCGGACTTAATACTTATCCTAGAAGTTCATACTTTAAACAGAAAGAAAATGCAGATATGTGCATTAAATTTAATAGAGTATTATCTTTTGAACAGAACGAAATTGTTACAACTAGAAATGAAAATTTCGGACTAGAATCAAATGTGACTAACTTATTTGGAACTTTGTACAAATTCAATGGTGGTTACAACAAATTACTACTTAAATTAAAACCTTATTATCTAACTTCGGGCGTTAAATTTATGGAAAATATAGTTGACGCTCTAAGAGAAAAAATCAATATTAAGACAACTATTTTAGTTGACGAAGAAGAGAAGAAACCAACAGTATCTCTTGTAAAATTTGCAAGCAAAGAGAAAGAGAAGAGAGAAGGTAACGAGGCTATTTACAATTATGATGATGAGATATGGTATATAAGAAAAGGATTTGTTCTTGACAAAGAGAAAATTAAAGAATATGCATTCCTTCTAGCGCTTGGTAGGAAATATGCACTAGATAAAGACAAAAAACTTCTTAAAGAAGATTTCTATCAAGATAATTTGCTAAGTTTGAGTAAGATAAATAATAAATTTGGAGATTTTCCAGAAGACTTTAGAAATCTTATGACACAAGTTATAAGAGTAATCATGATGTCCAATTGCGAGAGATTTATTGATTTTATAGACCAATTAGACAAAGATAATTCTTTGCACTTCAATAGAATGCTTTACATCAATAGAATGCTTATGGAATCTAATACTTTTGATAAGAAGACGATTGAAGAGAAGAAAGAAACTATTGAGTCTTTGGAGACAGGATTCAATACAATGAGTGAAGATATATTCAATCCTCACCCAGAAATTTATAGTTCTATAGAAGAGATTGACCATTACGAGAGATTATATCTATACTATGCTATCAATGAATTATTTGAGAAATATTCAGAAGACGATAGAATTGTATGTCCTGAATTTAAAGAATTCTATGAGACTAGGAAGAAAGAATTAAGAAATATCTTGCTTGCTATGATTAGAAATAAAGACTACATGAATGGTTATGAGATAGAGATGGCAGAGTACTTTGAATTAAATACTCAGAATATTAAAACTCTTGATGATAAGCCTACTGTAGAGGAAGAAGACGAGGTAGAAGAGAAAGCCAAGACTAGAGTGAAAATCAAAAACATTGATGTTATCTACAAAGGAATATTTGATGGCTTTGAGAAAGCAATCAAAGGAGATAAATATGTATCTCTACAAGACGACATAGATAAATTATACAATATATTAAGTTTGATAGGTACACTACCATCTATAGATAGTGATGAGAAAGATTTGGAAATTGCATTGCCAAATAATCAAACAATTATGTGTAACATCAAAGGCTTTGTTCAACAATATTTATTTAGATTTATTGTAGACAAAGAACACGAATTAGGACCATTTGCTTATGTTGTCAAAGAATTGCTAGAACATGAAGAATTAAGCGATGATGTGAAAGATTTGGAAGCAGTAGCCGAAATGCTTAATGCAGATGAATTAGGCATAAATTTATTTGCCAAATTCTCATCTATCAATATTAGTAATAACGGAAATATATTCAAAATTGGAGATAATATTTCTACAGTTGTAGAAACTATCAATAGACTAAAAACTCCTACAGATATGCAGAAAGCATTAAATAGAGATGTATTCTACAAAGAAGGAGTAAATTCTTGTCAGAAATGCTTTGAAGAATATTTCAATAGAAGAAAAGTGGAAAATATGAATTAATCCAAAACACTCTTGAAATGAATATCAAGAAATGTTATAATATAGATATATATACGAGAGTGTTTTGGCTAAAATCTAATGATGATCCTTAAGGGAGGATAAAAATTATGGCTAAAAAACTGGTTGTTGATGACAAAAGGAAAATCAAATACAAAAAAGCAGGCAAGAATGAAAATTTCTACGATGGAGTTGTATCTGATAATGTCTTTGTGCGTGCAAAAAATAAAGTTTTTAATGAGTTTGGAAACAAAGCAAAACAAGTATACTTCAAAGATATTGAGAAAGCAATTGCAGGTATAAGGTCGCTAGGAACTAGTGCTTTTGATGGTATTAGAATTGATAATCTATCAGAGTTTCAATTAGAAGTGATTAATTTCGCATTGCCTAATGTTATGCTTGCCAACAAATTAAGATCTACTCATTCTGAATTAGGTTTCTTAAATGTAGAGAATTTGGAAAGATATTCAGTTAAAGATTTGAGGAGAATTACTAAAGTATTAAGTAAATTCACTCTTCTTATGAAAGATTATAATAAGAATAAAGATGTGTTGACAGGGCCAATGGCAACATCACTTAAAGATAAGTATGAAGAAGCAATCCGCGCGTACATTACTTCTTTCAAGAGAGCAGATGTATTTATGTCAAAAGCCGAAAGATTAGAGAATTTTGATGTAGACGCTTTCTCAAAAGATATCGATGGCCAAATACAAGATTTGAATGGAAATCAACTAGATAGTAATCTAGGACTTGCACATCAAAGAGATTTGGAAGTTGTAAGAGCATTAGAATTTGTTGGAATTAGTTTAGATAGAGAAAAAGATGCAAACGGTAAGTGGGTATGGAAGTACAATGAGCATAGTACCGCTAATAGAAATAATAAAAATGGCTTGCCGTTGCCAAATACACCAGAGAATGGAGAAAATGGATATTTTAGAATTCCTCCAGAACAAATAGATAGTTTCTTGAGTGGGTATTTGAATAAATCAATTGCTGATAGGAAGGGTACTGTAATTACTCCTGATGGTATATTCAAATTATATCTAGAAGAAGCAACCGAAGGCATTACAAGAGTGTTCGGCAAAGTGTTTGGATATGGGCACGAAGGTAATCAGGCTGTACAGAAGACTATTGAAGATGCCAAGGCTATGTATAGTACTAAGGGTGATGATTGGCAGAAATTCTTGCATAGTTCAGATAGACAACTTGTAGCCGATGCTTCAAAAATAGCATTAATGGATTTATATAAAGAAGTACTTGGAGATAATTCAGAAAATATCATTGATGACCAGACATTTGATGCTATTCAAAATAATAATTTAGTTAATTCTAAATGGTTGAATAAATTGATTGATAGTGTAACAGCCTATAATGACGAGATAGGACATCAAAGAGATGATGAGTATGGTCATGCTGATGCTATACTAAATAATTATACAGAGCAACAACAACAGACTATATCTGATATTAGAAATCTAATTCTTGGTATTGCCAAAGAATATTCAAAGAGTGATGAAAATAAAGATAAATCTGCCAAAGATATTTATTTATCTATAGCCAATTTATTTGCTTCACCTGATGCAATTCAAATAGAAGATGGCAATATTACATTTAATAAAGACCAATTAGATAGTATGCCAGTGGGATTGCAGAATATTATTAGTCAAGAACTAGAAGAATATTCAAGTAGACAAATATTTGCTTCAATGGGTTATGAGACCGGATTATTTGCTAAGTTATTAGAAACACAACCAGAAGGAAACCCATCTTTTGGCGATATCTTAAAGACTGCTACAATGTATGAATTTACAGATAATTTCATGAATGTTGCAGATGATAACTTCCCAGCCAAAGTACTTGTTGATAAATATAGAGAACTTAAAGCAAGCGACCCACAGAATAAGAGTTATGCAGATTTGCAAACATTCTTATCTGCAGTTGCAAATAAAACACTTGTAGATAAATCTGGTAAACCATTAGAATTGAAAGATAGGGCTGGTCAACCAATAACTTGGGTTGAAAATGATGGAATGCCATTATTTAGTGATGATGCACTATCTAATTGGGAAGAAAGGACAAGAGATTTATCTGCTGACTTTACACAAGAAGATAGACAAAAAGCAATTGATTCTCGTGATGGAATAATTACAAGTGCAAAGAAAGTGTACGAAGTAATTGCTAGAATGAGAACCCTTATTCACAAAGATCCTAATGTAGATACTAAGAGAGGGCTTTCTAAGAATTCTTTAAGAGAATTTTTGCGAAAAGCAAATGAATCTTTCATGACTCCTGATACATATGGAATCACAGAAGAAGATATCCAAGCAGAAACAGTGGCTATGGACGCTTACAAAGAGTACATGACTAAATTATGTGGTACTGCTTCTCTAGATTTCTTCAGAAATAAAGATGAGAGATTGTGGACAGACGAGATAGATAATTTCTATACTAAACTTATAGGCAATGAAGATCTTGAAAATCTAATAGACCAAAAGATTGAGGGCAAAACAAGTGAAGCAGAGTCCGAAGAAGAGAAAACTGAAGCAACTGAAAAAAGAATGAAATTTATAGAGAAATATCCAAAAGATAAAACTGTTGATATTTTGAAGAAATTTAAACCATATTGCGAGAAATCTACTGGAAAGATAATTGAGAACTTGATGAAGATGATTGAAGGTTGCGATATAGTTATCAAAGAAAATGCTCCAACAATCACCGTATCTAATGAAGATAAAGGTAAAGAAAAAGAACCTGATGAAGATAAGAATAAGGATAACGATAATAGTGGCAGTGGCGACAATTCTCAAAAAGGCGATGATGGCGATAGAGAAGTAGGAAATGATGATGGTAATGGTCAAAGTCAAGGCGATAATGAACATTCGCAAGAACCAGCGAAAGACGAAAATGAACCAGAGAAAGACGAGCATTCAAGTGACAAAGGCGAACATGACAATGATAAGCCTGCACCTGAACCTCAACCACAACCAACTCCAGAACCACAACCAACTCCAGAACCACAGCCTAATCCACAGCCTGAGCCTCAACCTCAACCTCGTCCAACACCAGAGCCAACTCCACAACATGGGGCAAGCATATTTACAGATAAATTAGTAGATATCCCAGACGGACAATATGCTACATTCAAAATCCTATCTTTAGGGTTGAAAGCTGTGTTGGAGGCTAAATCATTTGATAATAATAGAAGATTGCTAAGTGATGTAGAATTAAATAAAGTAAAAGCATTGTATACTGTAATGAATTATATTGTAACTCCTCCACTAGCAAATAAAGAAAATAATGCAAAAACATTTAATGATGAATTAACTCTTAAAAGATTATTTGCTGATGAATTAGATTTGAAATCAAGAACAACAGAGGATAAATATAATCTTAGAATAGATGAATATGGCAATATTATTCAAGACAATAGAGGACTAGAAAAAGTAAACGAATTCTTAGATGCAATTCATAATTCATTGACTGATATGAGTGAGATTAAGGATTGGGAAGGTTTGGAAGCAGCATTAGCGGTAGTAACTTACGAATGCAAGAACTTAGAAGATATTGGTGCTATGGTTGGAATTACAACTGATAGAGGAATGTCAGCGAGTGAAAGAACAATGGGTAATCTTTTGACTGAAGAAGAAATGAAAGAGATTGCAAATTGTAAGACTGAAGAAGAATTGTGGAAATTCATTAGAACTAACGATAGAATTTACAAGGCTGTTTGGAATATTCCTGGTAATATGTCTGAGAAATTGGCAAGAACACTTAAATCAGCAATGGAAACTGAAATAGAAACTCAGAACGGCTATGGCTATAATCATGCAGATGAGTATGGTTTGGGAGACTAATTCTTAGTTATCAATAAATTATTAATTTTGCAAAAAAATAATATTGACAACAGTATTTTGATGGTGTAGAATATTTACAACAATCAAAAAACACGAAATTTAATTGAGTAGGTGTAAATTATGGCTAAAAATCCAAATGTTTATAAATTTGAAATAATCGAGAGAATTATAACCGAAGTTGATTTTACAACTAAAGATGAAGTTTTGGAATTTGCAAAAAAAGTAAGAGATATTGCTCTTGATAAACCTAATGTAAGTCCTGAGATTAAGAAGGCTTTTAAGAATGCATACAGAGAAATAGATGAAGAATTAACTTTGGGTAATTTGAAAGAAATTAAGAAGATTATTTCTGGTAATGACGACAATAAATAAAAATTGATGGTTATTATTTTAAAATGTGGTAGATTTGCAAATTTGCCACATTTTTTTGTTATTTTATTGTTAGAGTTATATATTTTATGTTAAAATAAATATGTAAATAATAGAATTATTAATTGTAATAAATTTAGCGATTATATAGATAATTAAAATTATGTATATTAATTTATTTAGGAGAAATTTATGAGGTGTCCAATTTGCGGGTCAAAAATGGTTCAAGGCGAACTTTGCAAATATTGTAATATCACAAGTGACCAAGTGAACAATGCTAGCAATAAGAAAGTAAGCGAATATAGACGAAATGACATGACTGACCTAATTTACTTTACAACAGAAATTCCAAACGATGTTAGTAGAATCAAATTACTTTTGTTTACTATCTTTCTAGGATTATTTGGCGTTAATCATTACTATGTTAAGAGAAATATTAGGGGTTTGTATTCCACATTTAGTACTGCCCTATGTATAATATTTTTGGTGCTTAATTTGGCTGTCACTACTCTTTCTTCAGTAACTGTTTTTAGATTAATGTACGAGATAATATTTTTTGCAATGGCTATTAATGTACTTTTGTGGGTTTGTGATATTATTAATTTAATATTTAAACACTTCAAAATTCCAGTAGTGCTTGCAGACAAAGGAGATAAAAAATGACTAAAGTTGTGGTTGGAATGTCGGGCGGAGTAGATAGTTCGGTTGTGGCTTGTTTGCTTAAAGAACAAGGCTACGATGTCATAGGACTTTTTATGCATAATTGGGAAGAAGATGACGATAACGGAGTTTGTACTTCAGTAAGTGATTACGAAGATGTCAAGAGAGTTTGTAATAAAATTGGAATTCCTTATTTTAGTGTTAATTTTGCCAAAGAATATTTAGATAGGGTTTTTAAATACTTCTTGGAAGAATATGAGAAAGGTAGAACACCCAATCCAGATGTTCTATGTAATAGGGAGATTAAATTTGGGCCATTCTTAGAGTATGCCAAGAGTTTGGGTGCAGACTTTATTGCAACTGGACATTATGCCAAGGTAGAAAGGAAAGACGGATATACTTATCTTCAAAAAGCAAAAGATATAAATAAAGACCAAACTTATTTTCTTAATCAATTAAATCAAGAACAACTAAGAAATGTACTATTTCCACTAGGCGACATGATTAAACCAGATGTTAGAAAGATTGCTGAAAAGTATGGACTATCTACTGCAGAGAAGAAAGATAGTACTGGAATTTGTTTCATAGGAGAGAGACGCTTTAGACAATTCTTAAAATCATATATTCCTTGTAATAGAGGAGATATTGTAGATTTAAAGGGTAATAAAGTTGGCGAACATGAGGGTGTAATTTATTACACTCTAGGGCAAAGAAAAGGGCTAAATATTGGTGGCAAGAGTGATGGTAATGGCAAGAGATGGTTTGTTGTAGACAAAGATGTTAAAGCAAATAAACTAATAGTATCTCAAGGCGAACCAAGCGAGTTATTCTCAAATGGGCTTGTAACTTACAAAGTTAATTGGATACCAAAAGAACCAGATACCAAAGAATTTGAGTGCTTTGCTAAATTCAGATATCGTCAACCAGACCAAAGGGTTAAGGTTACAATTGAAAGTGGTAAGGTTGTTGTTAATTTTATAGAGAAGCAAAGAGCAGTAACACCGGGTCAATATGTTGTTTTCTATGATGAAATCAACTGCTTGGGCGGTGGAGTAATAGAAGAAGTATTTTAAAAAAATTCAAAAAACAGTTGACAATTGAGCGATTATTCAACTATAATGATAATATGATAGTTGAGTGAGCATTCAATTGTTTTTTTGATTAGTGTTCTTTTGTAATAATTTAATTAAATTAATTGGTGCAGTCTTTACTAATTATAATAATGGTTATTTATATATTAATTGTTAAGTAATTAATGATAAATGTTAAATATATATAAAGGATAGTTTATGGAAAACAAAAATTTGTGTGATTGCACTTGTTTGCACGAACATCATGTAAGTGAAGCAACTGATGCAATTGATAGCGTTAAGATATTTGATAGTATGTCAAATTTTTTCAAGACCTTTGCTGATGAGACTAGACTTAAGATTATTTGTGCATTAGATAAAGTAGGCAGTATGTGTGTATGCGATATTGCAGTAACTCTACGGATGACTAAGTCCGCTATATCTCATCAATTAAAATTCTTAAGAGAGAGTAATTTAATTAAGAGCGAGAAGAGGGGCAAAGAGATTTTCTATTCGTTAGCAGATAGACATGTGCAAGATATTTTTGAACTAGGTCTTAGTCATTTGGAGGAATTGAATTTATGAAGAAAGAATTTAATATAAAAGGATTGGATTGCGCACATTGCGCTATGACTTTAGAAAAGTATTTGCAGAAAGTAGATGGTGTTAAATCTGCTTCAATTAATTTCTCTACTTCCAAATTGTGTTTGGAAATTGATGACGATAATTCCAAAGGCATAATTAAAGATATATATAAAATAACTAAGCAAGTTAACCCCGATGTTAAATTGTCCGATACAGAGAGTGGCAATAATCATGAACATGACCATGACGGGGTAACTTCTATAATTGACATAATTATGTATGGTATTGGCATAATACTAGGACTTATTGTCATATTTGTGCCACTTGGTATTGTAATGCATTGGATTATGCTTATATGTGCATTACTACTTATGGGCTATAAGACATATATAAAAGCAGTACATCAGGCCATACATCTTAAATTAGATGAGAATACTTTGGTTACAATATCTATAATAGGTGCGTGTGCTGTAGGCGAGAGTATGGAAGGCATGATGGTTGTAGCCTTGTATACACTAGGTAAAATGTTAGAAAGTAGAGCAGTTAATTATAGTAGAAAAAGTATTAGTGCTTTAGTTAATAATCAACCTGAGTATGCTGTAAAATTAGTAGGGGATAAAGAAGAAAAAATTAAACCCGAAGAAGTGAAAACCAAAGATATCTTGGTAGTAAAACCCGGTGAAAAGATTGCTTGTGATGGCGTAATTATTGAAGGTAATTGCAATATAGATAAGAGACACTTAACTGGAGAAAGTATGCCAGTTCATGTAAGCGAAGGAGAGAGTGTTCCGTCAGGTTCAATAGTATTAGACGGTGTACTAAAAATTGAAGTTACTTGCGAGTATGCAGATAGTACTGTTAGCAAAATTCTAAATTTAGTAAGCAATGCTTCTAGTCGCAAATCTAAGACTGAAACATTTATCTCTAAGTTCTCTTCTTATTATACTCTCGGTGTAATTATTGCATCATTTGTTGTATGGGGAATTACTTGGGCAGTGCTTGGGGATATTAGTACTGCTATATATAGAGGGCTTATATTCTTGGTTGTTTCTTGCCCATGTGCTTTTGCAATTTCTGTTCCGCTTAGTTATTTCTCTGGAATTGGTAGATGTAGCAAACAAGGAATACTTATCAAAGGCAGTAATTACTTGGATAGTTGTGCAAAGATTAATAAAGTTATGTTAGATAAAACAGGTACACTTACTACTGGTAATTTCAAAGTAAATAAAATTGAATGCAATAAGATTAAAGAAAGGGAACTATTAGAAATTGTAGTGGCTGGAGAACAAAATTCTTTACACCCAATTGCAATTGCTATATGCGAATATTACAATAAAAAATCAAAATTAAAAATAGATAATTACAAAGAGATTGCTGGCAAAGGCATAGAGTATACTATCAAGAAAGATAAGTATTTTGTAGGAAGAAGTCTTAATCCTAATGGATTTACTCAAGTAGATGTTACTAAAAACGATAGTATAATTGGTAGTATCTATCTACTAGATGATATAAAGGAAGATAGTGCGTCGTGCATTAATCAATTGAAAGAATTAGGTATCAAGACTACAATGCTTACCGGAGATAATAAAGCAATTGCAAACAAAGTTTGTAGTGAACTTGGAATAGATGAATATAGAGCAGAACTTTTGCCAGACGATAAATACAATATCATTGATAATGAGAAAAAAGATGGTGTAGTGGCATTTGTTGGAGATGGTATCAACGATGCTCCAGCACTTACTCTTAGCGATGTGGGTATCAGTATGGGCATAATGGGTAGTCAAGCAAGTATTGAGAGTAGTGATGTTGTAATTGCTGATGATAATTTAGCAAGAATTCCTGACCTTGTTAAGATTTCCAAAAGAACAAGAAAGATTGTGCTTGAGAATATTATATTTGCAGGAGTAACTAAACTTACATTCTTATTACTTGGAGCATTGGGAATTACAGGTATGCTACTAGCGGTATTTGCCGATGTGGGTGTTACTCTTATAGCCATTCTTAATTCTCTAAGAGTACTTTCATACAAAATTAAAGAAAAATAATTTAGTAGGTTACATCTATAATGTATTTTGTTATGAATGTTTATGGACTTATAGCATGGATATATATGGAGAAGAAACAAAAATTGGAATTACAGAATAAAAAAACCAGCGAAGATATATAAATTTCGCTGGTCTTTTTATTTTCCATTTCATTCTATAATTCAAGGAGCATTTATTTGGGTTACCCCAATAAATGTTGTCTAACTTATTCTTGGTTTCCCATATAAGAAACTAATCTTAGAAGTTGTGTGCTATAACCGTATTCGTTATCGTACCATGCTACAAGTTTAACAAATGTAGGAGAAAGCATTATGCCTGCTTCTGCATCAAATATACTTGCTCTATTATCTGACATAAAGTCGCTAGAAACTAGAGGTTCATCAGTATAACCTAGAATACCTTTCATTTCGTTCTCGCTGGCTCTCTTCATTACTTCTTTGATTTCGTCGTAAGTGGTTTCTTTCTCTAGTCTTACAGTTAGGTCTACTACAGATACATTAAGAGTAGGAACTCTGAAACTCATGCCTGTTAATTTGCCATTAAGTTCTGGAATAACCTTGCCAACAGCCTTAGCAGCACCAGTTGAACTAGGAATAATATTGCCAGAAGCAGCACGACCACCACGCCAATCTTTCTTGCTAGGACCATCAACGGTTAATTGAGTAGCAGTAGTAGAGTGAACAGTTGTCATTAATCCTTCTACTACGCCGAAGTTATCTTTAATAACTTTAGTTAGAGGTGCTAGACAGTTAGTAGTACAACTAGCGTTAGATACGATAGTCATATCTTTATTATAACTCTTCTCGTTTACTCCGTATACAAACATTGGGGCATCTTTAGATGGAGCGGAAATAATTACTCTTTTTGCGCCTCCAACTAAGTGTTTGCTTGCACCTTCGATAGTTGTAAATTTGCCAGTACATTCTACTACATAATCTACATCTACGCTCTTCCAATCAATTTCTTCAGGGTTCATAATTGCAAAAAATTTAATCTTGTGACCATTAACAACTAGATTATCTCCATCTAGTTCTACAGTTCCATTAAATTTCTTGTGCATACTATCTCTTTCTAGCAAATATTTTGCATAATCTGGTGTTAGGAATGGGTCATTGATACCTACTACTTGGATATTGTCGAAATCTTCAGCAATTCTAGTAATTAGTCTACCAATTCTTCCAAAACCATTGATACCAATTCTAATAGTTTTGTTCATGTTTGTCTCCTTTCAATTCAAATGGATAATGTTCCATTAATATTTACATTATATCAAGTTTTCGCTGTTTAAATCAACTAAATTAGGACATATAAATTTGCCATTTTCAAAAATTAAATTGTCGTCAAAGTAAATTTGACCGCCTCCATACTCCAAAGTTTGTTTTTGAATTAAATCTAGATGAATAGCACTAGTATTGCCATTGAAACAATCGTCGTAACTAGAGCCTATTGCCATGTGAATAGAACCGCACATTTTCTCATCAAACAAAATGTCTTTGAGAGGCTCTTGACAATATGGATTAAGTCCGAAAGCAAATTCGCCAAAATATCTACTACCCTCATCGGTATCTAGTATTTCGCCAAATTTTTCGTTATTATTACAATTAAAATCTATTATTTTGCCGTCTTTGATAGTAAGATTAATGTCTCTAAATTCTACTCCATTATCTACTGCGGGAATATTAAATGTAATGTGTCCATTTACGCTATCCTTGATGGGTGCAGAGTAAACTTCACCATCGGGGATATTACATTCTCCACTGCAAATAATTGCTGGCATTCCTTTGATAGAAAATGTTAAATCAGTAGAAGGTGTTACAATATGCACTTTATCTGTTTTTTCAAGTAATTCTTTCAATGGTTGCATTTTTTTATTTAATTGGAGATAATCTAGGGTACATACATCAAAGAAGAAATTGTAGAATTTCTCGCTACTAAGTCCGCTACTTTGAGCAAAAGATGGAGTTGGGTATCTAAGAAGAACCCATTTCTTACTACATCTTAATTTGAAATGTATAGGCTCGGTATACAATTTATGGAAGTCTCTTAGAGTGTTTGATGGGATATCGCTTAATTCAAAGTCGTTGAATGAGCCTCCAATCAAAATAACGGCATCGACATCAGACATTATAGGGGATATTATTTTGGTTAGATATTCAAAAGTCTTGGCATTAGAATTTAGTAGCATTCGTCTTTTTATAATTCTATCCATTCTAAATGGCAAAGGAATTCCACCGCACTTAGATATTTCTTCTATTAGTATTTCTATAAATGTTGAAGGTGTATCGCTATAGGTTATTAAAACCTTCTCTCCCGATTTAATTTTGCAAGAATTATTGACTAATTGTTTGGCTAATTTTTTCTCTCTTTCTATTCTATTAAACATGGTCACTCCTCAATTACTTTCAAGTAATGATTGTCTAAAATTATGGCATTTATTCCAATGCAGAAAAATATTTTTACTAATTAATCAATTTATATTGAAATCAATAAATTTATGTGATAATATTTAAAAAAATATAGGGGTGGTGGGATATGAATTTACCAGAAGATTTGAGAAAATATCAAAAATTTGTGGATACACTATCCTTAATCGACCGCAGTAATTATCAAACTTTGTCTGAGAGGATACTAAATCAAATTCTTCATTCCAAAGACGGCAGATTAGTACTTAAGAAAAGGACGAAATTTAATGAGTACGAATGCTATATTCCCGACTTAAATGATATCCCTAATTGCTTTGTAAGTAGTATATGGGATAATGCAAGCATTGAAGACAAAATTAAGATTATAGATAAATATCTAGACTATTTATTCCAAAGTCGCCCCAGCGCAAGACCTAGTTTGAGAATTTTGGCTAATCCTAATGATAAAATAGATTTGACTTGTCGTGCAAGTTACAATTATTTGCATAATGAAATATTTATAAATTTAGATAATCTCAGCGGTAGTACGGGAATGTTTATAATGGCAAATTTATTCCATGAATGTTCTCATGCTAGAGATTGTGATAATATTCTAACTAGAATATTGCCAAAGATACTAAGAAAATTTACAAACTTAAATGAAGAACAACTTAAATATCTCAAGTTGTTTGATAGGAAAGTAATTGATTTGGATACATATGGCTCGGTATTTGATAGAGAAACCAAAAGTAGAGAATGTATTAATACTACTATTCAAGATGAAATTTTGAAGTGCAAAAATTTTTTTGTTGTTTTCAACGATATCAATAATGAATTACCAACAGATATTCAAAGTAGAAATGACTTTGAGAAATATCTAAATACGATACTTTACTATTATTCTCCACTAGAGAGATTTGCTAGAGTTAGTGTTAGAAATTATTTCAGAACACAATTTAGTGATAGAAGTATGCTATCGGCAACTGACGAGAAAGCAGTAGAAAATATTATAAATAATGAATTGTATGTAGACAAATTTTTAGGAATATTCAAAGAGTTACTTGTAAGAAAAACAAGTGGAGGCATACAAGAGACAATTATTTCAATGAAAGATTTATTTGATGTTGCTTGTAGATATAAATATTACACAGCAGTGGATTATGCGGGAATAAGAAAAAGTGATAGATTTCCAATACAGGGTAGCGATGCAATTGACACTTATAACAAAGTTATTTCAGCCGTTTATTCCAATTATTTATTACAGCAAAAAAATGCAAATTTTATCAAGTCCTGTGCTCTGTCTACTGAATAAAAAAATCGGGGAATTTTCCTCGATTTTTTATGATATTGATTATGATATTTATAAGTATATTTATAATATTAATTTATTAATCGTTATTAATTTTTAATTTTTAGTTATTAATTGTTAATTAATAATTACTAACTTACTTATATTAATTTAATTGTTTAAGAATACTAATTTTCTAAGTGAATAATTAATTTTTATTAGAAATATTATATTTTTCTAATTTATTAGATAAGTCTTTAAGTTCGCCTAATTCAAATACTTGACCGACCCTAAAGTGTAATTCTTTCTTGATTGCAAAGATATACGACATTATAAATCCAAATACTCCAAAAATAAATAATGTGATATAAATTACTGCAGGCATCTCCCAGTTCATTCCAATTCCAATAATGCCAACAGCGATAAATGCAATTGCTAGTATTAGGCTAATGCAAGAAATAAGACCACATATTTTGTATGGTTTGATTTTCTCGTCGTAGTTTTTATTTTCTTTCATTTTGCTATCTATTTCAAGTTGAATAATATCTGTAGGATAGCCAACGAAACTATCTAGAACTCTTAATTGTCTATTTTTCTGTGGGAGTTGATTAATAGTCTTAACAACATCACAGTCAAGCAATTGAATATCTGTCTCAGCACATCTATCTTTGAATATTCCAAGCATTTTAATGCCCATTTTGTATATAGAACGTTTCAAATTAACACCAAGTTTCTTAAATCCAGAATATTCTTTCCTAAGATATACAATCTTGTTGCCTGCTTTCCAACTAGCAATAAATGCTTTAATTACATCTACATTTGGGATTTCTTTGCCAGAGTATATAATTGTGGCATCATAGTCTTCGGTCATTTCCATGCCAAGAGTAATTAATTTGTGTTCGTTAACTGGTCTATCTACCATAAATGCCTTAACACTGCTTTCACTTAAAAAAGTAGTTCTTATTTGAGTAAAAAAACTATTTAATTTGCCATTGATTGCAAAATAAATATCATGGTCGATATCGCAAGCCTCATTAATTTTATTGAATGTCTTTTCTAAATTTATTTCATCTAATACTGGAATGATGAATGCTATCTTCATATTAATCTCCACATAAAGAATATTATATTCTATTTTATTCTAACAATTATCATTTTAAACTAAATAGACAAAAAACACAAATAAAAACTTGAAATGAATAAATAATTTTTGTAAAAAGTTAGAAAGAACTACAAAATTTTCTTTGAGCAAATGTAAATATGATTTATAATAATTATGTAATGAAGGAGAGAAATATATGGAATTACAGAATTCAAAACAAATACTAAAAAATGCATTAGATGGTCACTATGGTGTAGGTGCTTTCAATTTTGTTAATATTGAGACTCTTAAAAGTATACTAGATAGTGCTGAGGAGAAGAAAAGTCCAGTAATCGTACAATGTTCTACTGGAGCAATTAAGTATGCTGGTGCTGAAGCATTGGCTTCAATTACTAAAATTTATGCTAGTAAAATGACCGTGCCAGTTTGTCTAAATCTTGACCATGGCAAAACTTTTGAAGATTGCAAAAATGCAATAGATGCCGGATTTACAAATGTTATGATAGATGCATCTAGTCTACCAAAAGAAGAAAATATTGCACTAACAAAGAAAGTTGTAGAGTATGCACATGCCAGAAATGTAACAGTTGAAGCAGAGATAGGTGTACTTGCGGGAGTAGAAGACGAAATAAGCGCTAACGAAGATGATGCAAGATATACTGACCCTAGAGAAGCATACGAATTTGTGCAAGCAACAGGAGTAGATAGTTTGGCTATTGCAATAGGTACTAGTCATGGCACTGTTAAATTCAAAGGCGAACCAAAATTAAGATTTGATATCTTGGAAGAAGTAGGCAAATTACTTCCAAATTTTCCAATTGTTTTGCATGGTGCTAGTTCAATTCCGCAAGATATGGTTCATTTGGCAGAAGAATATGGTGCAAAACTTCAAGGTTCTTGTGGAATACCAGAAGAAATGCTAAGACATGCTTGTTCTATGAATGTGTGCAAAGTCAATACAGATAGTGATTTGAGAATAAGTTACACTGCAGGTATTAGAAAATCCCTAAGTGATAATCCAGAAAATGTAGATATTAGAAAATATAATAGTGTTGGAATGGAACTTATAAAAGAAGTTGTCAAAAACAAAATGGATAATGTATTTGGTAGTTCTAATAGAGCATAATATTTAAAATATATATCAAAAAAACGATTTTTTAAAAAGAAAAAAAGAACTCAATTTAGAGTTCTTTTTTGTATGATTTATTTCAAATTTTCAAGTAAAATATGTAATGCAATATTGGTTTCTTTGGCAATTACTCTATTAATTTCTACACTATTATTTTGTTCGGTTTCAATTAGTCTATTTTCCAAATCTTCAAGAGGGATTGATAATATTCTAAAGCCGTTACTCTTCTCATGTTCTGTAAGATGAATATTGATACTATCATAAGTTTTATTGGTTCTAATTAAGAAGTAGTATATTTGAGAAAGTCTATTTATGTGAGTATCTTTGTAATTTCTAACATAGTACTTCTTTGCAAAGAAAGGTTCTCTTATGTCTTTAGGGTCGATAGTTATTCCGGTTTCTTCTTTTATCTCTCTTATAATTGTGCTATTTAAGTCTTCATTGTCTTCTTGATGTCCGCCCGGCAATTGAATACAACCATCATTAGTGGTTGCTATCAAAATTTCGTTTTTGGAATTAAGCAAGAATACTTTAACTCTAGTTGTGATTGTATCTACTTCTTCGTCTTTCAGATTATCATTATTATAAATATTTGTTTTCATATTGGACCTTTGCAAATAATAATTCTATTATAAGTAATGTAACATAAATAATATCCTAAAGCAACTTAATTGATTGACATTATTTCTTACTGGTAGTAATATAATTAAGAAAAGTAAGACGGGTCTTACTTGCAATATGGGTAAAGACACCTTGAATGAATTTGACAACTAAATATGTAAAGACACATTAATTAAAACTGATTACTAAATAATGTAATAATTAAAAAACAATAAAATAAATAATTAGATAAGGAGAAAAGATGGTAGAAGATAAGAATAAATTTCTGTGGACAACGAAGGTTACTTCCAAAGGTCAAATAGTAATTCCCAAAGAAGCAAGAGATGTATTTGATATCAAAGAGGGAGATACTCTTCTTTTGCTTGGAGACAAAGATAAAGGGATTGCAATTGCTAAATATGATGATTATTTGAAATTTGCAGAAGAAATATATAAGATGCGAGGAGATAATAATGTTAGAAATTAAGAATTATACCAAGGTGTATCCTAATGGCAAGGTGGGCGCAGACGATATAAATATAATTGTTGAAAGTGGAGATTTATTTGCATTCATTGGTCCAAATGGTGCAGGTAAGACTACTACTATCAAAAGTGTAGTGGGCATAAGCGATATTACTAAAGGAGATATTTTATTAGATGGCGTATCAGTCAAAGATAATCCAATGAAAGTAAAATCAATGCTTGCTTATATTCCAGATAATCCGGATATTTATAAAAATCTAACAGGCATTGAATACATCAATCTTATTGCGGATATTTATAGAGTAAGCAAAGAAGATAGAAGTATGCTAACACATAAATATGCAAGTTTGCTTGGCATTGAGAATGATTTAACAACTCCAATTGCCAATTACTCACATGGAATGAGACAGAAATTAGTAATAATTGCTAGTCTTGTTCATAGTCCCAAACTTCTTGTTCTAGACGAACCATTTGTGGGTCTTGACCCTAAGGCAAGTTTTGAAGTTAAAGAACTTATGAAAGATTTTTGCAAAAATGGTGGTGCAATATTCTTCTCTACTCATGTGCTTGAAGTGGCTGAGAAATTATGTAATAAAGTAGCAATTATCAAAGACGGCAAAATTGTAAAATGTGGTAAGATGGCGGATATCAAGAAAGATAAATCATTAGAAGAAGTCTTCTTGGGAGTTGCTAATGAGTAATTTGGGAATATTATTAAGAAGTAATGTCAAATGTATGTTTGGCGTTTTGCAAGGCAAGAAATCTAGGAAAAAATTTGGTGTTGTAATAGCACTTTGTATACTTGGCTATTTAGCAATTAGTGCGGTATTTGGTTTACAAATTTTTGAACTTTTCCGTACAATGGGTAAAATTGGTTTAGGACAAATTCCGCTATTTAATAGTTATCAAATTGTTGTAATGTTACTAATAATTTTGGTATTTCAGAGTATATCGGAGAAATCCAAAACTAACGATAGTGATCTATTACTTTCTATGCCTATCAAAAAAATTGATATAGTATTATCTAAGACATTATCTAAGTATTTATTCAGTCTTATACTTTGTTCAATGATAATATTTCCTACAATTATATTATACTGTGTGTATGTTGAAGTAAGTATTGGAGTAATTCTTTGGTCATTGCTACTTCTACTTCTTCTTCCGCTTATGGGTGTAGGAATTAATTATATTATTAATTTCTTGATTACAAGATTTTTCAACAAAATGAAGTATGCCACACTTTTCAAAGCATTGTTTGTAGTTATTCTATTTGGCGCATACATGGCAATATATATTTATGCCTCTACAATTATGGGCTTGCAAGATATTACTACTATTGATGATTTCTTAAATACAAATTTCTTGGTTGGAATGTGTGTTAGAATTGTACATGACAATAACTTATTAAATTTGTTATATTTATGTTTGATAGTCTTTGGAGTATTTGCACTTGGGCTTTGGGGATATGCTGTAACTTTTGGCAAATCATATTTATCTTACAAAGATAAAAATGCTAAAATAAAATTTGGTTCGCCAAGTCTATTTGATGGATTGCTTAAGAAAGAAATTAAGAAATATTTTACAACTCCAATTCTTATAATTAATACACTTATTGGACCTCTTGTGTTGGTTGCTATTACTATGTTTGTTGTTATTAAAGGCAAAGATGGATTATTTAGTCTATTTATAGATGCAAACGAAGGAGATATTGCAAATATCTTTGCATTAATTACATGTGTATATTTGCTAATGTGTGCATCTACGCTTATTAGTTGTTGTACTATTTCTATGGAGGGTAGATATCTATGGATACTTAGAAGTACTCCTGTTAGTGCAAAGAAAATACTAATATCCAAAAGTTTGATTAATATGGTAATTTTCTTGCCAATTCATTTTATTACAAGTATTACTTTACTTATAGTACTTCATGCGGGTATTGCCGAATGGATTATGTTGATTACACTTCCAATGCTTCTTAATATAATCGTCTCGTTTGGAGGCACTTATATAAATATACTACTTCCAAAATTAGAATGGGAGAGTGAGGTGCAAGTAGTCAAACAGAGTATGAGCCTGGTTGTAACTATGATTATTTCGTGGATACTTGCTTTAATTCCGGTTGTACTTAATTTTGCAGGGGTAAGTGTATCTTTGTGCGGAATAATTACACTTATAATTTATGTAGTATTTACAATTACAGTAATTGCTCTACTGCTTACAAATGGCGTTAAGAAATTTGAGAAACTTGAATGTTAATGTTAATTGGTTGCAAAAAATAATATAACTTAAATGTGTTTACTTGAAAAAAAATAGTTGGTATGATAAAATGTCCTTGATAAATTTAATTAACAAGGACTTTTTTTATGAAAGAATATAATTTTAGAGAAATTGAAAAGAAATGGCAAGAAAGATGGTTAGATGAGCCAACTTTTAAAGCGGTAGATTTTCACCCAACCAAGCCTAAATATTATGCATTATATGAATTTTTTAATGTAAGCGGAAGTTTACACATGGGACACTTGAAAGGAACTGTTCCTGCAGATGCACTTGCTAGATACAAGAGACTTAAAGGATACAATGTTTTATTTCCAATAGGTGGAGATAGTTTCGGACTTCCTGCAGAGAATGCTGCAATCAAGAACGGTACTGACCCTAAGGAATTTGTAGCCAAAGGCTTCGATAATGCTATTAATCTATGCAAAAGACTAGGACTTTCGTTTGATTGGTCTAGGTCATTTTGTACTAGTGACCCAGATTATTACAAGTGGACACAATGGATATTTTTGCAATTATTGAAGAATGGCAAAGCATACAAACAGAAAGGCCATGTTAATTTCTGCAACAAGTGTAAGACTGTGCTTTCTAATGAAGATAGTCAAGGTGGCAAATGTGATAGATGTGGAAGTGAAGTTGTACAAGTAGATAGAGATGTTTGGTTCTTGAAGATGAAAGAGTATTCTGAGAAATTGCTAGGGAATGTAGATAGAATTGAAATGGCAGAAAATCTTAAAGATGCTCAGAGAAATTGGATAGGCAAGAGTGAGGGTGTTGAACTTAAACTTGATGTTGTAGACGAAGACAATAATAAATTAGATACAATCAAGATATTTACTACTTGTATTGAGACTGTGTACGGAATTACTTATGTAGTTCTTGCTCCAGAACATAATTTAGTAAATAATTTGAGTTCAAAGATTACTAACTTGGACGAAGTAAAAGAATACAAAGAGAAAACTGCTTTTAAGAGTGACTTTGATAGAATTAGTCAAGTTAAAGATAAGAGTGGTTGTAGATTGCAAGGATTGTATGCAATTAATCCTGTGAATAATGCAAGAGTGCCTATGTATCTAGCAGATTATGTTCTTGCTGGATATGGTACTGGTGCTGTAATGGCAGTGCCATCACATGACCAAAGAGATTATGAATTTGCCAAAATGTTTGGGCTTCCAATTATTCAAGTAATAGATGGAGATATTAGTCAATCTGCACTTGAGAAGCATGAATATTTGGAAAGTAATCCTAAGATGATTAACTCAGACAAATTTACTGGTCTTAATGTATTAGATGCCAAAGCAAAAATTACTGAATACATAGTTAAGAATAATTTTGGCAATGTTCAAGTAAATTACAAAATGCAAGATTGGCCATTTAACCGTCAAAGATATTGGGGAGAACCATTCCCAGTAGTATTCTGTGATAACTGTGGAATAGTTCCTCTAGAAGAGAAAGATTTGCCATTGTTACTTCCAGAGACTTCCGACTATTTGCCAAATGAGAAAGGAGATAGTCCACTATCTAAAGTAGAAAGTTTTGTTCACTGCAAGTGTCCTAAGTGTGGTGGAGATGCTAGAAGAGAGACGGATACTATGCCAAATTGGGCAGGCTCTTCGTGGTATTGGTTAAGATATTGCGACCCACATAATAGCGAGAAATTGGCTGACTTTGATAAACTTAAATATTGGGGTAGTGTAGATTGTTATACTGGTGGTACTGAACATATTACAAGACATGTGCTTTATGCTTTCTTCTGGCAAAATTTCTTATACGAAATTGGTGCTGTTCCAACTAGAGACCCATTCATTCGCAAAATGGGAAGTGGACTTATACTAGATGACGAAGGCAAAAAGATGAGTAAATCTAGCAAAAACGGTGTGTCTCCTGTTGAAATTATAGATAAGTATGGCGCAGATGTTGCTAGAATGCACTTGCATTTCTTGGCTGGATATGAAGATAATTGTAAATGGACTTTCAAAGGAATTGATGGCATTGTTGGTTTCTTGGATAAAGTATGGAAATTGCAAGACGCAATTAAAGGCGATGAAGTAAGCAAAGAACACGAATATGCTCTACATACTTTAATTAAGAAAGTATCTGAAGACTATGAAAATTTGAAATTAAATACAGCAATTAGTGCATGTATGATATTTATGAAATCTATCAAAGAAGATGGATATATAACCAAAGAAGAATATAAACAATTCTTAATTTGTCTAAACCCTCTTGCTCCTCATATTACAAGTGAATTATATGAAATTGTAACTGGAGAAGATATAGCAGATGCACAATTTCCAGAAGTAGATGAGAGTAAACTTGTACTAGATGAAATAGAGGTTCCTGTTCAAGTTAATGGTAAATTGAAAGGTGTACTTAAAGTAAATAAAGATATTAGTCAAGATGAATTACTAAGTTTGGCAAAATCTAATATTGAGATTTTGAAAAATGTAGAGAATGTTAAGAAAGTTATCTTTATTCCGGGTAAAATTTGCAATATAATAATCTAAGATAGTCATGTATATAATTAGAATAATCACAAAAAAATAGTTCCTATAAGCATTTGCTTATAAGGGCTATTTTTTATGTTTATTACTTTTATTATTTATGTTTATTATGTTTATTATGTTTATTATTCTAGTTTTTTATGTTATTATTTTAGTTTTAAAACTAATATATATCCAAATAGATTTCTAAAATTAACCGCAACTCTTGTATTTCTTCATACAGATATTAAATGTTATATATCCAATAAAGCAAAATACAATACTTATTAGGGGATAGACTAAATTCCATGCATTAGCATCGCTAAAGCCTAATAGATATCTAAGAGGCATATAATTAAACGATGCAAATGGTATTACAAAAGTAAATAATTTACTTATGAATTTTTTGAAAATGTCTAGTGGATAGTAGCACAATTCTCGTCCGCCATCTGTAAAGATATTGATAAATTCGGCACGATTAATTGTAAATATTGTAATACTGGCGGTAAATAGATACACTCCAAAGAATGTAATAATCCCGCTAACAACCATTTCTAGTACAATCAGTGCCTTAAGTATAGTCCATTCAATGCTTAGATTGAAACAAGCAAAGATAATTAGACCTAATCCAAATAATACTCTTCCTAATTTCATAGGTTCAATTTTGTAACCACATACTTGTAAAACAATATTTCGTGGTCGAAGAAGTAATCTATCCATTTCTCCTGTTGAAATAAGTCTATCAAATTCGTCAAAGCCTCTGAATATCATTTCATCAAAACTAAATACAAATATTATGATTGCATAAGTAAGTAAAATATGCTCAAAAGAATAATCTCCCAAATGGTCAAACTTGCCAAATAGTAAATATATTCCAATAAGTGTGGTAATAGTTCCAAGTAATTGACCAATGGAAGCAAAGATTGATGATGCTCTATAAGTCATATTTGCTTTTATTTGAGTGGTAAAATATTTAAAATATAATTTCATTACTTTAACCTCCTTGTACAACCAATTTCTTACTTTTGGAAGTTAAAATCAATTTGCCTATTGTATACAAACCAATAATCCATATTATTTGAATGCCTATTTGCCAAAGTGCAGTTGAAATAGGAGTGTAACCAATATAAATTTTATAAGGTAAATCTCCTACATATCTAAATGGTAAGAAATTAAATATATTCTGCATAAATTCAGGGAATAGGGGTATTGGAATTACCAGTCCGCCTAAGAAGCCAAATAGTGAGTATGTAATATTAAATACTCCTCTGGGGTCTAGAGTATATAACACTATAATATATGCAAACATTTTGATTACAGCAATAAGCAGACTGCCAAATATAATGGATATAATAAATAGTGCAAAAGCAAGAAAACTAACAGGTAGAGATAATCCAAATCCTAGTGGTAGGAGTGACGCAAATATTAGAAGTGGAAGACATCTAACAATTGCCATTGAAATGCCAGTAAACCAAACTTCGCCTAACCATAAATTATATAGGTTAATGGGTTTGATTAATTGATAACATACATTGCCGTTAACTATTTCAAAAGAAATTTGCTTTTTGCAAGAGTCGCCATAGTGAAACATTGCAAAGAATGCTTGTCCTAACCATACATATGTAACCATTTGGGGTAGTGAGAAATCTTGCGGAACACCATTTTCAAAGAATGCCATATATAGAAGTATGTGCATAAATCCAAAAGCAATTTGGCAAATAACCCCCGAGATATATGAACCTTTGTAGTGTAATTGTTCAAGAAGTTTGGTCTTAAATATCCTTCCGTATACCCTCATACATTATACTCCTTGTATAAGTGATATATTATTTCTTCTAAATTAAGACTATTTACATTTATATCTTTCACATTGTATTTATCGTATACTTCTTTGGTAAATTTGACGATATTGAATTTGGTATCGTCTTTTGGCTTTAATTTAATTAGTCCGTCATTATTAGATATTACTTCGTATTTATCTATTTGAAAGTCTTTATTTGGTTCAAATAATTCTACATCAATTGTTATGTTGTTTTTGAACCTATCTTTAATTTCTTTGAAAGAACCATCATATAATAGTCTGCCTTTGCCAATTAGGATTACTCTATTTGCAAGTGCTTCTATATCATTCATATCGTGGGTAGTCAGAATTACGGTAACTTTCATTTCTTTATTAATTTTTCTTACCATGTCTCTAACTGCTAATTTGGCAGTGGAGTCTAAGCCAATAGTTGGCTCGTCTAAGAAAAGTATTTTGGGATTATGAAGTAGCACTCCTGCTAATTCACATTTCATTCGTTGTCCCAAACTCATTTGTCTTGGCGGAACATTAAGTAGTTCATCAAGTCCTAAAATTTTTGTTATTCGTTGTAGTCTTTCTTGGTAGTCGGTATCTGAAACCTTGTATATCTCTTTGAGTAATTCATAAGAGTCTATAATTGGCAAATCCCACGAAAGATTTGACCTCTGTCCAAAGACCGCTCCTATATTTTTTACATAATCTTTGCGTTCTTTATATGGATTAAATCCATCAATAACGCATTCGCCAGAGGTTGGAGCAAGTATCCCACACATTATTTTGATAGTTGTGCTTTTGCCAGCACCATTTGGGCCTATGTATCCAACAATTTCGCCTTCATCAATTCTAAAGGACACATCTTTAAGTGCATCAATTGTTTTGTATTTTCTTTTGAAAAAACTCTTAATCGTGCCTTTAAGTCCTTTTTCTTTCAGAGCAATTTTGTATTGCTTTGAAATAGATTTTAGTTCTATCATTTTTCCTCCATATTTAATTTTAAAAGATTTATGTTATTATTTAACCTCCTTATTATCAAACAAAAATTTGGACAAAAAAATGCACCCGACCAGAGATTATTTAAATGTTGCCTCCAGTCAAGTGCATAATTTAATCTATTTATTATGCTATCATATTTGGAAATAATTTGTCAATTGCTTTGACTACAAAAAAAGAAGAAATTAATCAAATTTCTTCTTCACTCTTCTAAACCTAATAAATAATCGGTTGTAATACCAAAAAAATTACTTAAGTGCTTCGTAAGATTTAACTGCAAGGGAAACTGTTGCACCAACCATTGGGTTATTTCCCATTCCAATGTAACCCATCATATCTACATGGGCAGGAACTGATGATGAACCAGCAAATTGTGCGTCAGCGTGCATTCTTCCTAATGTATCAGTCAATCCATAACTAGCAGAGCCAGAACCAACATTGTCTGGGTGAAGTGTTCTACCAGTACCGCCACCTGAAGCAACTGAGAAATAATTTTTGCCATTCTCAGTACACCATTTCTTATAGATACCAGCAGTAGGGTGAGTAAATCTAACTGGGTTAGTTGAGTTACCAGTAATAGAGATATCTACGCCTTCGTGTTTCATTACTGCAACACCTTCTGTTACATCTTCGCAACCATATACTTTGATTTCTGATTTGTATGAATTAGAGAATTTCTTGGTCTCCAATATTTCTAATTCTTGATTTTGGAAATTATATCTAGTCTTGATGTATGTAAAACCATTAATTCTAGAAATTAAATAAGCAGCATCTTTGCCTAGGCCATTAAGAATAACTCTAAGTGGCTCTTTTCTTGCTTTATTGGCATTTCTTACAATTCCAAGGGCACCTTCTGCTGCAGCAAAACTTTCGTGTCCAGCAAGTAGTGCAAAACATTTGGTGTTCTCATTAAGAAGCATACTTGCAAGTTTGCCATGTCCAATACCTACTTGACGGCTATCTGCAACACTTCCTTTTACGCAGAATGCTTGCAATCCAATACCGATATTCTCAGCACATCTTTCAGCACTTACTTCGCCTTTCTTAAGTGCGATAGCAGTACCCATTGTGTAAGCCCATACAGCGTTATCAAAGCAGATTGGTTGTATTTCTCTTACAACACTCTCTACATCAATGCCGGCTTTATCACAAATATCTTTGCATTCTTCTAGGCTAGCAATACCATATTCTTTCAAAACGCCATTAATTTTGTCTATTCTTCTATCATATCCTTCAAATGTTATCATAAATTACTCCTTTCTAGGGTCGATGTATTTAACAGCATCTTCAAATCTGCCATAAGTTTTGATGCTTTCGTTGTAAGCATCTTTAACATCTTTACCTTGTTTAATAAGTCTCATCATATTATTTAGATTGATATATTCATAGCCAATAATCTCATCATTTTCGTCAAGTGCTAATCTATTTGTATAACCTTCTGCAGTTTGCAAATATCTAGTGCCTTTCTCTTTGGTACTATAGTGTGTTCCAACAAGGCTACTTCTATTTTTGCCCAAATCATCTAGAGCAGAGCCAACAGGCAAACCATTTTCTGAGAATGCAGATTGAGTTCTACCATAAACAATTTGCAAAAATAAATGTTTCATAGCATCGTTGATAGCATCGCAAACTAAGTCGGTGTTTAGAGCCTCTAGTAGTGTTTTGCCAGGCAAAGTCTCAGCAGCCATTGCAGCAGATTGCGTCATACCGCTACAGCCAATAGTCTCTACCAATGCCTCTTGGATAACACCATCTTTGACATTCAATGATAATTTACAAGTGCCTTGTTGAGGAGCACAAGCGCCACAGCCATGTGTAAATCCACTTATTTGTTCGATTTTTGTTACTTTGTCCCAATGTCCTTCTTGTGGAATAACGGCGGGGCCATGTGACTGACAATTATTGACGTTGCACATTTCAGTTACTTCTTTCAAAATTTCCATATATTACTCCTAATTGTTCTTTGATATTCTAATTTTGTAGTTTGATATTTACTAAATGTCATGTCTATAGTTAATTTGAATAAATATATTCTCTACAGAAATAAATATCTCAATAGTAATTTTAGCAAACTTTAGTAATTACGCAAAATTATTTTGAGATAAAAAATAATAAATCTGACCAAATAAATTGTAAAGTTAAGCAAAAATTGCTAAAATATGTAATGTATGAAGACGATAAAATCTCTAAGTGAAAATATTTATATTGTAAATAAGTCTAAATTTATATCTCTTGCTTATCCAGTAAGTTATGAAGATGAATGTAAAAAACATTTATCTGAGGTGTCTAGTAAGTATAGCGATGCTACGCATATTTGCTATGCATATATTTTATCTACTCCAAGGGTAGAGAAGTGTAGCGATAACGGAGAACCTTCGGGTACAGCAGGTAGACCAATGCTTGAAGTCTTGAAGAAGAAAAATTTGGAAAATGTGCTAATAGTGGTTGTTAGATATTTTGGTGGCAAGAAATTAGGTGCGGGTGGACTAATTAGAGCATATACAACTAGTGCTAATAGCGTAATTGACACAAGTGAAATTGTAGAATACAAACCTAAGTTTATTTGCAATATTGTGTGCGATATAAAAAATGGCGATAAAGCCAAAAATATTATTAGCAGAAATAATGGAAATATAATCGACATTAAATATAGTGATAAAGTAGATATTACTTACGAAGTGGAAAGCAAGGAAATTGAAGGGGAAATAACTCGAGAATTATGGAAATAACCAAACTTGAAATTCAGAAAAATAATAAAGATAGAGTTAATCTTTATCTCGATGAGAAATACTACTCGGGAATTTCTCTTGAATTAGTAGTAAGAGAACATCTAAAAGTAGGGCTAGATATTGATGAAGAATATCTTAGAAATTTAATACTAGAAGATGAGAAAGGCAAGGCTTTGGCAAAGGCAATTAAATATATTGGAACTAATTTGAAAACTGCCAAACAATTGAGAGATTATCTAAGGAAGAAAGATTATAATCCTAATACAATTAATTATGTAATGGATAAATTAATTGAATATAATTACTTAGATGATGAGAATTACGCAAGAGCGTATGTGTTGACTTACTCTACAAAATATGGTAAATTAAAATTGAAATCGCAACTCAAAAGCAAAGGCGTGAGTGACGAAATTATAGATAAATATTTGGATACAGCAAATATAGATAGTATCGAGAAAGTAGCACTTAAATATATGAAGAATAGAGAATTTACTTATGAGAATTGTCAGAAATTAAGTAGATTTCTATATTCTAGAGGATATGAATTTGATGAAATTAATAGTTTAGTAAATAGACTAAAAGAGGAGAATGAATAATGCTTGTAGGAATTGATGTTTTAGATGTGGTTAGAATGGAGAAGTTTGTTCAGAATGAACATTTCTTAGAGAAATACTTTACGCCTTACGAGATAGAATATGTGACCAAGAATAATAGACAAACTCTAAGTCTGGCTGGCATATTCTCTGCAAAAGAAGCATTCCTTAAGGCTTTGGGAATAGGAATAGGTGGCGGAATTAATCTAAATGACATAGAAGTTCGTCATGAAGAAAGTGGCAAGCCATATTTGCAAGTTATATCTAGCAAAGGTCAAATAATGCTTAAGACTATGAATGTGACAGATATTCAAATAAGCATATCTCATTCAGATGAGATGGCGACTGCTATTTGCATGATAGAGACAAATAAAATAACTGACGAAGAGAAATAAATAGAGAAATATTCAAAATTACACTCTTTTTGATGGATAATACAATATATTACTACTTTAAAGGTGATATATAATATGCTTTAGTTAATTGTATTTATCTAATCAAATAGAGTTTTTTTATTTTCAATAAAAGGGCTATTTTATTATATTTTTGTCGAATTATAGAAAGTGTAAATTTTTGTTAATATTAAATAATCAATTGCATAAATTACTAAAAATCAGAATTAAATTTGAATAGGATAACCGAAGCGGAGATAAGTTGTGAAAAAATTTCATAAATATAAGAATATAAGACTAAAAAGTGTAAATAATCAAACATCAAATCGTCACAGATGCTTTAAGTGTTGGCATATTATGAGTAAGGACTTGAGTTCTATATATGAGAGCTTGCGTCCTATTTACGCACAATTAGACAAAGATTTTCAGGCAGTTGATGTGGTGGATTTAATTTATTATGAGAGATGGCTAAATGAATGAAATAAAAAGAGGAGAATTATATTACGCTGACTTAAGTCCTGTGTTGGGTAGTGAGCAGGGTGGTGTAAGACCTGTTTTGATAGTTCAAAATGACATTGGAAATAAGTATAGTCCTACGGTAATTGTTGCGGCAATTACTAGTCAGATGAGTAAAGCAAAAATTCCTACACATATAGAACTTAGTAGGGCATATGGGCTTACTAAAGATAGTGTACTTTTGCTAGAACAAATCCGAACACTTGACAAGAGAAGATTAAAAGAAAAAATAGGCATTCTTGATGATAGATGTATGAAGAATGTCAATCAAGCATTACTAATATCCCTTGGATTTTAAACAAAATAACGCAAAGCAAACATTTATGCTTTGCGTTTTTTTTCATGCAAATCTTCAAATAAAATTCCCCCTTGAATTATGGGGAAATATGTGATATAATATCCAAAATATGAGGGGATAATTATGGGTAAGAAATATTTGAAAATTACTGCTGAGGACTTTGAACTAGCCAAAACTGACGATGAAGTATTCAATAAAATTTACATGGCAAACGAAGCACTTGTTAATCATTGTCTTGGCAAGTGTTTGAACATGAATGTTCCAAGAGATGAACTTTATAATTCATTAGTAGATGGATTAATTGATGCTATTAATAAATATGAACCTTCTAAAAATGTCGCATTTGGAAATTTTGCGATCCTTTGTATGATGAATAGAGCCAAAATGTTGCTTAGAAGATGTAAAAGAACCAAAGACCCACTTTTTGCAAGAGAAAGTGTTAGTTTGGAAGCAGGTTTGAACGAAGAAGAAGATGGTTTTCAAGTAAAAATAGACAAGGCTGTCTCTGATGGCAGTTTTGAAGAATATAGTGAAGACGAAAGAAGTGAAAAAATTGATACAAATAGGCTTCTTTCATTCATTTCTGGCATAAATTTGGAAATTACAAGATTGTATTTTGCGGGCAATTCTCAATATGTAGTTGCAGATATTGTAGGCTTGGAGCGTAGTACAATTAGCAAGAAATTATCTAGAAGTATAATGTGCCTTAGACAACTATCCAATACTTCATTAAATGTTCACTCATACATTCAGAGAGGTTTAAGTCTAGAGGAAGTTGCACAACTTACAAATCTAGAGAGTATCTACGATGTGAAGTATTATAATGAAGTGTATGGCTACTTGTATGACAATGCTAATAATCTTGATAGATTAGCAAAATACGGAGAATTTACAAATAATGCTGTTCCAAATATCCCTGATGGAGATAATTTTGAATTAAATAAAAAATGCTAAGAATGTAATTTTCGAGGCATTTGTCAAATAAAAAGCCAAGTTTTTATGCAAAATAAATAGATAATAGTAAATAAAATTGTCATATTTTTGCCTAACTATATTGACTTTTTTGCTATTTCTAGTATAATATAACTAAGTATTACAAGTACACCTATTAATCTAACAATTGTTTTCTTGTGAACTTGAATGAAAAATGTATGTATTTTTGTGCAAAAAATATTGTGCAAAACCAAATAAAGATATCATATCTTGGAGGAAGAATGGAAACTAAAATAAAATTAAATATAGGCACTCTAACTGACTTAAATCAAATAACGAATGTAGTAGTTACAAGTATTGCGTGTGAGTACTTAATTGACCAATTAAGAAGTGAATTAAGGAAATTTAGTAGAGATGTAGATTTGAAAGAACAAATCACCGAACTTGCGTCAATCGTTGATAGAAGTTATGATGCTAGTTTTGCTAGTTTCGAGGCTTGGCATTCTGCTAAGACTTTGGCTCAAGCAGATATGCTTGAATTCATCGGTAAGTTAGATAATTTCTTAAGCGAGAAAGGATTGATTGCTAGTAGAGATTTGATTGATAGAATTCAGAATGACTTTGTTCAATTCGTTATCAAACTTTCAACTATCAAGATAACTCAAGAAGAAATTGATTTGGCGGGAGTAGATGTAAATAGAGAATATGTCGCTTCTGCAGTAGAACAATTAAGATTGCTTGACGAAGGAATACTTCTTGTAAGTCTTGCTTCTATGGAACTAGAATTTACGCCTATAGATACCAAACAAGATAGAAATAAGTTTGTAGAAGATAAATTGAGAAGACTAGACAAACTTACAACTTCTTGTACTCAGATATTTGATAATGATTACGATAAACTTCTTAATCAAATACTTGCAATGCACGATAAATTCTATAATGTTTGTTATAGTTCGGATACAGATGGCGAGAAGAGTGAGAAAGCAAGAAAAATTCTTAAATCACTTAATCCTCATAGATTGTTGCTAGACAAATTAGAGAATAAGTTGGCTGAAGCAAATGAATTAAAGAGACAATTAACAATTCATGGCAAGAAAATGACTGCAAGTCTTGATGAAGAGAAGAAATCTATTACTACTAAATTATCTGAAAATCCTGAAGAGGAAGATATTTTGAATAACAAATTGGAAGCCAAAGAATTTGTAACCAAAGAATATTTGGCTAGAATAGAAACTGAGATTGATGCTTTAACTAAATTACAAGAGAAAATGACTGCCCATTACAAAGTATTAGATCAATTAGAAATTTCTCTGAAGGGTGCAATTCCAACCGAACAAGATATGAACAAATATTCATCTATTGTACATAAGTTCCAAGAATTAGCGGTAAGACTTGAATTAGACAAATCTCAACCAGTTAAATTAGACAAAGAAGTTATTGATCTTATAAATACTGCGATTATTGGTATTCAAAATATGGTTGAGCATGCCAAGAATTTCAAGGATTTGTATCTAAGAAATGCAATGCTTACAGCAATATTTAGAGCAGTTAATGATTTGAATGACTTTGCTACTAGTGAGAATAAGGCCGAGCAATTAAATCAAATTAATTATGTTGCAAACAAATTGGATAAATACAACGAACAAGAGAAATTATTTACAGATAATATTGTAAGTTATAGGAAACTTGCTAATGACATTATTAGAAATATATCAATTATAATAAGTCAGACTATCAACGCTAGTCATACATTTGAAATAATAGATATGGTTGATGGGGTTATCAAACAATTTGAGAGTATGTATCAGAATTTATCAGATAATCAGAAGAAACAGATTGAGATAATGAAAGATATTATGACACTTTAAGGGTTTGTATGAGAAATGGGAAAGAAAAATTTTTTGAAAAGGGGTCTTGAAGAAAGATGGCTCAGAACGAAGAAAAAATTGAAGTAATATGCATAAGAAGACTTGAAGATGGTACAATTATTCAGAAACAGTGTTTTTTGAATGAAATAAGTGAAGAGGAAAGACAAGATATACAAGGCTTGGTTATTTTGCCAAAAGTAAAAACAAATGGCGAAGATTACGCAAGCGTGAGTTTTACTAAATATATTCACGATTTCCCAATGTTACAAGTAATCACTTGCCCTCAACAATGGCAAAATATTCCGGTTAGTACTATACAAAGGAAAAATTGTCCAAATCTAAGAAATATTATTAGAACTACATCTAATGGTGTAGATCCTAGTAATGATTTGAAGATTAGAGCAAAGTATACAACTATAAACAATGGAAAGAAAGAAGGAATTGTAGAAGTGGTTTCTCATTTTGCACAAAGTGGTGGTCAGACACCTGTGCAATTCTTTGAAGTACCTCAAGCACAAGTTAAGAAATCATCTGTGGATAATGGCAAAGTATTTGCAAATAAATTAGATATTGAGAATGCTTTGAAACAAACCATCATCGAAAATAAATTAAGTGCAATTGAAGAAAAAGTGGGTAAAGTAGCAAGTCTTGAAGAAATCGAACAGATAATTGGCAAATTTGCTGGAAAAATTACAACAGAACAATTACAAATGGTTGTAAATGCAATTAGTAATATCAATGTATTTGTAGATGATAGTGCTCTTGTTGGTGTTGTTCAGAAAACTATTGAAGAACAAATGACTTTGATTGCAGAGCAAGACAACGAAACCTACAAAGAAAATATTGCTAATTTATTGAAAGTCGTAGAAGATTTGAAATCAAAAGGTGCTACAGAAGAACAATTGCTTGCTTATCTAAATGAACAAATACCTCAAGTAATTGCTTCTAATAATCAATTGACAACCAAAGTTCTTCTAGGACTAGATAAACAAGATGAAATGAGCGAAAGTATTTCTGCTGTTAATAATAGTTTGGATATTTATGCTGGAGATATCTTGGGGGGCATTGCAGATTTGAGTAGTCAACTATCTGGACTTGCGACTGTAGAAGATGAGAAAAAAATCGTTGAAATTGCTATGCAACTTGTTGCTGAGCAAACAGAAACATTGGTAAGAGAAAAAGACAACGAGTTCTTTGATGATATTAAATCAAAACTTTCGGGTGTTGCTACTAGTACTGCACTTAAGAAAATTGAAGACAAAATTGACACAATGCCATCTAAAACTGTAATTTTGAATAAATTTGCAGATATTAAGAGAGAATTTGCAGATGTTAGCAAAGTTTCACAAGAACAATTAGATAGAATTATTAGTTCTTTGGATAGTATTTCTCTTGATAACGAACAAGTTGTAGAGCAAGTAATTGACGAAATTAAAGCCGAATTTGAAACAAATAGGTCTCAACAACAGAAAACTTTAACTGATGCTGTTGCAGAATTGAGAAAGATTGCTCTAGAAGCAGGCACCAAAACAGAAGCAGAAGTTAAGAAATTATTTAGAGACTTTGCTGAAAGTAAACTTCCAGACCTAATTGCTACTAATAGAAAACTTACAGATAAATTAATGCCTGCAATTGCAAGAATGGAAGGAAAAGTTGATGATTTATCTGATAAGGTAGATGACTTAAATTTAACAACTAGTGAAATTTTAGAGAAAGCAGACAATCTAGAAGTAGGCAATAATTTGCTACTTGAAGGTGTTGCTGATTTACAGAAAGATCTATCAAAATTAATAAATAATGGAAGTAATCTAAGTGAGGAAGAGAGAACAAATCTTTCTAAACTTATCAATACATATGTAAGTGATTTGCACGATAGAGTTAAAGCAGGTCAAACTGAAATACTAGATAATATGAAAGATAGTTTCAGTAAAGTTGTAACTGCTGAGCAAATTGAAAAAATAGTTGAAAATAAGGTAGAAACTCTTGTTGCATCACTAAATAATTTACGAACAGATGTAAATGAAAATTCAGATATTATCGCTTATCTTGTTAGAATACTTAGTGGTGCTGTTTTGAAATCACTAGGGGATTTATCAAAATTACATAGTGAAGATACTAAGTCTATAAAAGAGGCTATTGACAAGATTTTTGATAGTAATAAATTTACAGAAAATATGACTGCAATTTTAAATAATAGTACTCTTGCTAAGGCTAGCAGTATTGAAGAATTGACTAAACTTATAAATACTCAGAACGAGGCAGAAGTTAAAAGTCTATCAGATATTGCAAGTAGTATTTCACATCTACCTACTATCGACAAAATTAAAGAGGTTGTAAGAGATGAGTCATCTGGAATTTATTCACTTCTTCTTAGAAGACTTGGATTGAGTCAAAATATTGATGATGATACACTTGCTGATATGCTTGACGATAACTTTGGTTTCTTAAATGGCAAAGTTAAAGGCATGGAGAAAACTCTAAATGCAATACTAACAGAGAGTAAGAATAAAGGCATGACAATTGAAGATTTGAAGAAATACTTTAGTTCTCAAGAAGGCAAACAAGTTATTTCTTCTGCTCTAAATGTTCAAATGCTTACTCAACAATTGACTAAGATTGAACAGGCTAATGAGGTTAGAATTGCTGAATTGCAGAGAGCATATGAGGCAAATATTCAATTATTAAGTAGAATGGCTGCAAATAGTATCAATATATATACCGGGGCTTATGGGTTAGCAAGTGGTGTAATTCAAGGTGGCGGTGTTATCCCTAGCGGATATTCTGCACAAATGTTGCAACCATATTTGTATGCTTATCCAGTATCTACTAGTACACCTCAAGAAATGATGACAGTAATGCAACAACAAATTCTTAATTTGTATACAGTTTTGGGTCTTAGACTTAACCCAACACCTAATCCTGTTGACACCAAAGATGATTTGAAGAAACAACTAGAAGAATTCAGAAAAGAACAAGAAGAATTTAGGAAAACTCTACAAGAAGAACTTAGAAAGCAACAGGAAGAATTTAAGAAACAACAAGAAGAAATTAATAAGAAGATATTGGATAGATTAGACCAACTAGAACAAAAGAATAAATCTTCTGAAGAGAAAGACAAGAAGAAAGAAGAAGAAAATAACAAAAAGGTTGTTCCTGCCAAGGTCGACCCTGTAATCAAAAATGTTCCTAAGGAAGATAATCTTAAATTTGCAACCAAATGTTTAGAGAAGATGGATAGACTAGCAGAACCTAAGTTGACTGTTGGTCAAAGATTTAGAAAATGGTTGAAGCGTCACCCACTTGCTTGGACTGCAATAGGTATTGGTGCCGGTGCAATACTAGGTGCGGGTGTTGGTGTATTTGCTGCTGGTGGAATAGCACCATTTATAGCAAATATGGCTTACTTTGGTCAGTCTTTACAGACAATTGCTGCAGGTGCTGGTATTGGACTTGGTGTTGGTGGTATTGGCGAAATAATTGCAAGAGTTACTGGTCTTGGTAAGAAAGATAGACTATACAAGAAATTCTTGAAACGCAAAGCAAAATGCGAAAAATCTAGAGGCAAGATTGAAGAATTGGATAGACAAATAGAGTATGCCAAAGAAGCAATCAATCAAACTAGAGAAGTTGCAAAGGCTTGTGTAAAAGCAAAACAAAGAAAGAGAGTAGTTAAGGCTACAAGAAAGAAAGTTAAGAAATTAAGAAAACTTCGTGCAAAGGCTAGAGTTAGCAAGGCTAAGTACAAAGGTGTAGTTGAAGACTTTATGCAAGCAAAGAACAATCTTAATGATTACGAGGAAAAGAAAGGCAAGACAATGGCTATGCAAGGTAATCTAGAGAAAGTTAGAAAGGCAAAAGCAATATTAGAGAGCAAATTGGCATCTGCTACAACTGAAGAAGAGAAAGAAGAGGCACAAGAAGAATTTGATGACGCATTGATGGAATATGGCGTAGGTATTGATGGCGACATAAGTAAATTAAGCGATGAATTCAAAACTGGTGATAAAGAAGTCGAAGACATCATAATGTCTGTACAAGGTACTAAGACTAAGGCAATGGAAGATATGCTTGCAGATATTCAAAAGCGTAACTCTAAGGCTGTAGATAAAGAACATGAAATTAAATATTATGATATGGCTAAAGTAAGAGATTACGAAAAAGTAGTTAATGCTAAAGGTAACGAAGCAGATAAAGAGCAATTGAAAGAAATATTGGAAAATGCTGAAAAGACAAATAGAGAAGCAAGAAAACAAGCAGAAGAATTCAAAGGTTCATCATACGCAGAGAAGATACTTGAGAAGATAAAAGATCCAAAACCTGCTGAAGTAAAACCTGCTGGCGTAAATCCAATGAGTACTCCAACTGCAAAATCAACTGAAGCCAAAATAGCAACTAGTGAAGAAAAACAAACACAAATTGAAAATATTATGAATTATGTTTATGGTGCTGGAAAACAATCTGGAGAGAATTCGACTAAAGTTGAAGACCCTTCTAAGAAAGAAGAGAAGAAACAGGAAGAAACTGCAGTATCTAATCAAGAACATACTAGATAATTAGTGTAATAATTTGCAATAATTTATTGAAGAATTAAGAAAATTTCTTAATTCTTCTTTTTTTATTCATATAACCCAATTGTGTGTGTTTGACAAAAGTTTTTTTAGTTGTTAATATATTATAGATTTATGGGTAATAAATGTATTTGCTTGATAAATTATTTAAGTTTTGTCTGGCAAAAAACGAAATTATTATTCTTTTAGATAATATTGATATATATATACTTTATATTAATAATTTTATAATGCGATTTTGAGGCGATTATGGGAAAGAAATTAGACGAATACAAAAGATCAACAATTAGAATTTTTGGGTTCTCCTGGGAGACCAAAACATTTGTAATAACAGTTGGTATAGCACTAGGAACTTTGCTTGTACTACTGGCATTAACATTACTTGGTGTTAATATTAGTTGGTATGGTGTAATGGTAGGTCTTGGATTTCTAGTAGCTCTAGCACTTTGTCAGCAATTATGTGCAGAGAGAGACATTAATAGAGAATATCCATATACTTTAATTTGGTGGATTTTTCCACTATCAATAATTGGTGCTAGAATATATTTCCTTATCTTTGATGGCTTTACTGATTTTATGGATATTATTAGAATTTGGGACGGCGGGCTTGCTATTTATGGCGGAGTTATCGGTGGGTTCTTGGGTTTAGTTTGTTCGTGCTTAATACATAAAGTAAATATAATTAAGACTACTGATGTGGTGGCTCCAGTTCTTTCGATTGGTCAAGCCTTTGGCAGAATTGGTTGTATATTTGGTAAATGTTGTTATGGTGTGGCTGTAACACAGAAGAGTTTACAATGGTTCCCAATTGCACTATATGTTCATGGCGAATATCACTATGCAACTAATTTTTATGAGAGTATATTGGATTTGTGTCTATTTGTAATTCTAGTAATTGTTCTTAGAAAAGTTAAAATTACTGGTATTGTAACATTCTCATATTTATTTGGCTATGGACTTATTAGATTTATTCTAGAGTCGTTTAGAGACCAAGCACAGACACTATTTATTGGTGATTATCCAGTAAGCAAATTACTTAGTTTGATACTAATAATTGTGGGAGTGATTGGCATATGTATATTACTTTTGGTTAATAATAAGAGAAATGGCAAAGAGAAAATTGAAGCCAAATAAAGCCAAAAGGTGTAATATTTGAAAAAAATTAAAGTTGTACAAATTATAGGTATAATGCTAGTACTTTTGTATGTGGCATTAGTGCTAACCAATCTTATTTGGGGAGTGATAGACCATAGTGCTTTCTTATTCTCAATAGTGATTGCGTTGGTTGGCGCTAATCTAATATACAAAGGCAAACTACTTAAAAGTGCCTCAACATTATGGTTTGCATTTAATCTAATATTTGGTGCAATTTTGATTATAATACTTGAATTATTAAAATTGGAAATACAAGACTTTGGATATATATTTGCATTTGTTCCTATGCTTGCTAGTGTGTTTATACTTGTAATACTTAGGACTAAAATATATATTAAAGTAATGATAATTAACATCTCTATAATAATACCTCTGCTTGTATATAAATTTGCCCAAATAGAGTGGTATTTTGCACTAATTATCGCTATTATCTGCATAGTTGCAAGCATCGTAATTTGTAGGAATATTAATCTTGACAAGGAGAAAATTGATGGCAAAATTTGATATTAATAAGAAAGGCTACGATACTGACCAAGTAGATACTTTCATAAATAAATTAAGTGTAAAATATGAAGAAAAACTATCCGAACAAAGGGATAGAGTTTTTGCACTTAAAAATGAATTATCTACAATGCAAGAACGCTTAGATAATTATAAAGACAAAGACAAACAAATATCTCAAGCACTAATTTTTGCAGTAGAGAAAGCCGAACAAATAGAGAATAATGCTAGCAAATTATACGATTTGGAGATTAAGAGAATTAGACTACTTTATAAGCAATGGGAAGACTTGGTAATGAAGGTTAATATGTGCGATGTTCCTAGTATGCTTAAGAAAGATATAAGCGAATTTAATAAAACTATTAGCGAAGTATTGGAGCAAAATAATAGAATTGGAGGCAATGTAATTCGTAAAGATTTGCACAATAATTCAGATAATTACATAAGAAATTTGCTTAATAAAATGGATTATGCATTTAGCAATAAAGATAAAGATATTAATGCCAAAAATGTTCTTAATTCTATGAGTAATGAGACTGAGAAAGAGAATGCAAGATTAATAGATTTAAGCGGAAAATTGGATAAAATTAAAGTTAAGGGCGATGGTAATATGGCAGAGAATTATTTGAATAGCGAAGATGACGATGAAAATAACGTATTTGCTAAGAACTTGATGAGGCAGAAACCAAAAAAACAAGAAGAAAGTGGCTTTGACCTAGAAGACGCATTGAACCCAAAAGAAGATTTAGACGAAATTATGAAGGCTTTTGATTTCTTTATTGAAAACAACGACGATTAGTCGGTGGATTCAACAAAGAAATGTGCGAAGCACCTAAGCAAACTGGAAAACAACGACGACTAGTCGGTGGTTTCAACAAAGAAATGTGCGAAGCACCTAAACAAACTTGAGAACAACGACGACTAGTTCGTTGTTTTTTTAATAAAGAATTGTGCGAAGCACCTAAATAAAATTGAAAACAACGACGACTAGTTCGTTGTTTTTTTTAATAAAGAAATGTGCGAAGCACCTAAGCAAACTGGAAAACAACGACGATTATTTGAAGTAATTTCTGCTTGATTTGCTTTAAAATTTAATGGTGTTTTTTGTTAGTCTACTTATGCACACATGATAATATGTAAAATTGGTCAAATGACCAATTTTTATGTTGTTGAGTACACATATAGTCGTTTATGCGTTACGGGCGGTGGCTTACAAATTTTGCAATGTAAAATTTGTACTATCATTTTGCAATATTAAATACTACGATCGGTTGAGTACAAGGGTAACTATATTTTAAAAGTTAATAATATCAAGTAAAATAATATAATCACTGAGTGCATGAAGACGAGAGAGACAAATTTTACGATTTCTGCAGGCGAAGCCGAAGCCTTAGTAAAATTTGGGTCGAGTACTCAACCGCACGGAGCATATTATATTGTTTTATGCGTGCCCAATCGACCGCAGTCAATAATATTGCTATATTGTATTCAATCGCCTGTAGAAATAAATATAGTAAAGCAATCTTTAGTATTCAAAATTTGCACTAGTAATTAGAATTAGTATATTTCTAATTTAGTAATAATTAGATAAGTATTCACTAATAGTACTCGG
>CAKVID010000003.1 GCA_934754355.1 uncultured Clostridia bacterium | reverse complement strand
CCGAGTACTATTAGTGAATACTTATCTAATTATTACTAAATTAGAAATATACTAATTCTAATTACTAGTGCAAATTTGGGCACACATAAAACAATATAATATGCTCCGTGCGGTTGAGTACTCGACCGACTAGAGTATTTAAAAGACACGCAAACAAAACTAGGATAAATTTGAATATATTAAATAATTAGACATGGGCAAGCGTGTTACTCCAAATTATTTTTGAAAGATTATTCGCTTTGTATTTGCCAAAAGTTTGATTTATGTATACAATGGATATATTAAATTAATTTTACAAGGACAAATTACTTATGATAAATATTGTATTGGTTGAACCAGAAATTCCTCAAAATGCTGGGAACATTGTGCGTACTTGTGCAGGAACTGGTTGCAAATTATATATGGTTAGACCTCTTGGCTTTGAATTAGATGACAAGAAGTACAAGCGTGCCGGCCTTGATTATTTCCCTCTTAGCAATATCTGTGTAGTAGATAGTTTCAATGAAATTTATGAGGCAAACAAAGGCAAAGTATTTTACTTTGCCAGCACCAAATCACAGAAAACTTATGCCGATGTAGAATATCCCGATGGTTGTTTTGTTGTATTTGGCAAAGAAAGTTATGGTTTGCGTGAAGATTTACTCAAAGAACACTATGACCACTGCATTAGAATTCCTATGAAAGCCGAGGCACGCAGTCTTAACTTAAGCAATTCCGTTGCTATTATCGCTTATGAAGCACTAAGACAACAAGGCTTCCCCGACCTTCTTGGAACAGGACATTTAACTGGCAGAAAAGAAAGTTGAAAAAACACAGAAAATTGAAAAAACACAGATTAATCTGTGTTTTTATTTTGTCATTATATTATTTCACTATTCTTTGCCATTCTATAATTTTTATTTTGACACTCTATAATTTTTATTTACTATTCTCTATCATCTATAATTATTTTGTCGTAGTCAGTTGTAATCACAAATAGTATTCACAACCGTATACACATCTGTATATGTACATATATTTATATATGTTTTATTTAGATTGATATTATATATGTAATATTGAGTTGTTCACTTTGCTCATTTTATGCACAAATTAATTTGCCAAACGCAAATCCCACAATGAATTGTGGGCACATAAATTAAACTAGTCGTCAGTTTAATTCAAGGTGTCCTTGCGGACTACTTTGTTTAAACTTCCTATATTATAATATTTTAGATTTTACATTTGTTTTCTATCTTCTAGGGCTTTAGTTAAAGTTACTTCGTCTGCATACTGCAAGTCACTGCCCATTTGTATTCCCGTTGCAAGTCTTGTTACTTTAATTCCAAAAGGCTTGATAAGTTTGGCTATATAATTGGCTGTAACTTCGCCTTCAACATCGGGATTGGTTGCAAGGATTACTTCGCTAATACCATCTAGTCTAGACATCAATTCTTTGATACGAATATCATTTGGCCCACGATTTTCCATTGGACTAATAGTACCATGCAAGACATGATACAAATAATTAGCGTTCTTAGATTTCTCAATGGCAACAATATCTTTGGGTTCTTTGACCACGCATATTACATCTGACTTTCTATTCTTGCAAATATCGCAAATATCATTCTCAGTAAAATTGCCACACTTGGTGCAGAACTTAATATTTTTCTTGGCATCAACCAGACTTTTGGCGAATTGTTCTACATCTTCTAATTCCATATCTAATACTTTGTACGCATATCTTTCGGCCGTTTTCTTGCCGACACCCGGTAGCAAAGAAAAGAAGTACACAAGCCTTTCCATACTACTTATATTATTCATATTAGAAACCCATCATTCCCGGATTGTCTCCCTTAAGAGATTTCTCCAATTTGTCTGCTTGTTCCAAAGCATCGTTAGTTGCCGCAATTATCAAATCTTCAAGCATTTCAATATCGTCTGGGTCAACTATCTCTGGCTTAATTGATACTGCAGTTATTTTCTTATGTCCAGTACAAGTTACTTCTACCATTCCACCACCACTTGTTCCTGTAAATGTAGAATTCTCAAGAGTACTCTCTGCCTCTTCCATTTTCGCTTGCATTTCTGCTTGCATCTTCTGTGCTTGTTTCATAAGTGATTGCATATTCATGCCACCACCAAATCCCATGCCACCTTTGTACATAAAATTACCTCCAAATTATATATGTTATTTTTCTATTTTAGTTTATTAATAAATATGTAAAATGTCAAACTTTTTTTGATGACAATAATATATCTTCTTTAATAAAATCAATTAATTACTTAATTGTTAAAATTTTGCCAAATTCTTCTTTCAAATATTCTTCAAATTTATACTCATCAAATTCTTTGGCACTGTTACTTTCCAACTTGATTTTAACCCCACTCTCAATACTTTCTAGTAGAGCATTCATATCTTCAATGTCTCCATTATTATTTAACATTAAATATGAGTTATTGTCAGAAACTATTAGCGTCAAGACATTACCATCAAATTTTTGGTCAGTAACACCACTCATAAGAGAATAAATTTTCATATAGTCGTTATTTCTAAGAGATATAAGAAGTCTACCAAAAAGAAGCCTAGCGTGTTTCTGATTTTCATCTAAATCAGACTTAAAAATTGAATTAATATCTGCCATAATTTATCCTCTATTATTTTGTAATTTTCCTCTCCAAACTCTTGATAGACATCTTCAATTCATTAAGTTCTGTCATCTCAAAATTACACAAGGAAACCAAAGTTATTTCAAGCAAATTTCTAGGGTTATTTGTATATCTAAATTCATTGTCTAGCGAACTTAATTTATTTAATATTTCTATTAATTTCTCATTAGTTGTAAGACCTGCTAGTTCTTCCAAATCTTTAATTTGGTCGGCTGGCAATTTAAGAATATTTTTATAGTCTTTACAAGATTTTGTAACCAAAATATCTCTAACGAAAGTAACCATATCTTTGGCCAATTGAGTTAGATTTTTGCCAAGGCTTGATACTTTATTAATTGTAGAAAGCAATTCGCCCTGATTACCCTCAAGTAAACATTTTGTTATTTCTTTAAGAGTTTGTCTATCTGTCATTCCTACTGCTTCAATTACAGATTGATATGTAACATTTCTATTAGAATATGCCACACACATATCAGCAATAGACAGAGTATCTCTTACACTTCCAGCACCAAGTTTAGCAAGCAAACTCAATGCTTCTTTTTCGTACTTTATCTTGCTATCATCAAATACATATTTTAGATGATTTTCCAATTCTTCGTCTGTAAGCAATTTAAAATCAAATCTTAGGCAACGACTAAGAATAGTTGCTGGCAACTTCTGAACTTCGGTTGTAGCCAAAATAAACACAACATATGCTGGCGGTTCTTCCAGCGTCTTAAGTAATGCATTGAAAGCACTATCTGTAAGCATATGAACTTCGTCAATAATATATACTTTGTATTTACAAGATACAGGAGGATATTTAACTTTCTCACGCAATTCTCTTATCTCATCAACTCTATTATTACTAGCAGCATCAATCTCCATGATATCTACATTAGTGCCAGCAGTAATTGATTTGCATATCTCACACTTATTACAAGGATTGCCATTTTTGCCATGCTCGCAATTAATCGCTTTGGCAAATATTTTGGCAATACTAGTCTTACCTGTTCCTCTTGTACCAGTAAAAAGATAAGCGTGTCCAACAGTTCCATTTTTAATTTGATTTGTAAGAGATGTAATAATATGTTTTTGTCCTACAATCTCATCAAAACTCTGTGACCTATACTTTCTATATAATGCTGTATAACTCATAAATCCTCCTTAATCGCTGTCAACTTTAATTTAATTCTAGTTAGTGCGTTATCTATTGTCTTGGGTGTCTTGTCTAGAATTTTGGCAATATCTAGATAAGAATATTCTTGAAGATAATAATCAAAAACTTGTCTCTCAAAATCACTTAATTTGCTAAACATATTGTCTTTGATTTCTCTAAATCTTTCTGCCAAAATCAAATCTTGTTCGGGATAATTTTGGCTATGCAAGATATCATCACTATCTACAAATTCACTACTATCCAGCACTTGATTTTTGCCAGTGTTCTCTCTCCTAATTGCCGATATAATTTCTCGCTCTATTATCTTACTTGCAAAAGCAGAGAAATTATCACACTTGGTTTTATCAAAAATATTAATAGCCTTGTATAGTCCAAATCTGCCTTCTTGGATTATATCATCTAAATCTCCGCCCATTATAAAATACTTCTTCGCTATTTGTGTAATTAATATGTTTTTGTCAAGAAATATCTTATTTATGGCAGTTTGGTCACCGTTCTTGGCATTTTCTATCAAAATTAATTCTTCATCAGTCAATTCTATTCTTCCTCACAATCTCATATAAAACAATACCAGTGGCAACTGAAACATTCAAAGAATTTACCTTGCCATACATCTGCATTGTAACAACACCATCACAAAGTTTTCTAGTAAGAGCGCTAACACCCTTGCCTTCACTCCCCATAACAATTGCTATATTTCCAGATAGATTAGCACTATCCAAATCTTCGCCACCAAGTTCGCAAGCATACACCCAAATATTCTTCTCTTTAAGTCTCTCTATCTCAGTATTGATATTAGTAACTTTGGCAATCTTGATATGCTCTATTGCTCCAGCACTCACTTTGCTTACAGTATCCGTTACAGGACAAGCACGATTTTTGGAGATAATAATTCCATCAACACCCAAACATTCCGCTACTCTAATTATTGAGCCAAAATTATGCGGGTCTTCTATTCCATCTAGAATTAATATAAAGTGATTTTTATTTTTATCAATTGCTACTTGCAAAATATCTTCCACACTAGAATATTTAAAATCACTAGTCTCGGCAATTATTCCTTGATTATTCTCGCACTCTTTGTCTAGTAGTCTATTATCTAGATATTGAATTTTTACATTTTTTCTTTTTGCCAAATCTAAAATATCTAGTAGTACTTTATCCCTTGAAGAATTACTTGCCATAATCTTCAATATATTAACATCGCTATTTAATGCTTCTCTTACTGCATTTCTACCCTTAATTTTCATTACTCTCTCCAATACACATTTTCAATATTTCATTCAGCCTATCTATCTTACCACTTAAATACAAATAACCAAGTAGCGCTTCTAATCCCGTCGCCCTCTTGTAATCTACAATATCCGCATTCTTACTCTGAGATAATGTTTTATGATTTCTAGCACGCTTAAATACATGTAATTCTTCTTCAGATAACAATGGAAGTAATTTACTAATAAAATTACTCTGTCCTGATGCCTTGACAAAATTAATTACTCTTGCATGCAATTCTTTGCCAGATAATTTCTCGGTTATTACAATCTTGTGACGAATATACATGGAGTATACACCATCGCCTACAAAGGCTAATACTTGTGGACTTAAGTTTCTTGCTTCTTTCTCTTCTAAATTGTCTAAATCAAACATCTAATCAATCCTTTAATTATTTACAATTAATATTTTAACACAAAATGCAAATATAAAAAAGTATTTAAAGCCAAAAAAAATTCAGACAAATCAAATTGTCTGAAGTTATACAATTAATGTATTAAATCGTGATCACCAATTCCAAATTATCTTCCGTTACTTTTGAATTTCTTATTTGGATACATATCTAAGATATTATTCTCAACCATACCAATAAATAACTACCGTCAATTACTAGAAGTGTAAACGACTATATTACCTGTCAAAATTTCTGTCTCCAACAAGTCTCAGATAAACATCGAGGTAATCACCATCATTTTCTAATAACCTTTTTCAATTTTTCTAGCACAAGCAATTTTCTTTAGTCTATAATTATATGAAGCAATGAATTTAATTATTCTCCGAATTCTTTGATTAGTTGCTCTTCAAGAGCCAATCTATCCTCTCTACTATCTACTTGAGATTGCATTTGATACGCTATATTTAGCAAATGGTCTCTATACACTTTCCAGAATAAATCTTGCCATTCTGGACTAGCAAATTCGCCATCTTCTATACCAATTAATCCTATATTATTTCTATCGCCAAGCAAATTAATATGTTCTTCAGCCATAATATAGTTTTTGCTTCTTATATACTCTGTATCGCCCAAGCATACTACTGGCAACATAAAAGATTTGTGTGGGTGTTTAGTTTTGAAACCTGCTTTCGCTGTTTGAGTATAAACTGTATAAGTAAAGTCATCTTCTTCTTCCTCTCTTTCAAATGTCTCAATATTCACAACTGGAGTTTTCCTATATCCCCAACGAGACGAATACTTACTATCCAATTTCTTACCAATAGCGTCTAGAAGGACATCAAGATTTACATTATAGAAATGTTTATTTTTCTCAATTAGTTCTTTGCTAGCATCAATTTTTTCTTCCATTGCACGACAAGCATCTATTTGTAGACGAGTGGCATTATCAAAATAGCCTAATTTATCAATCATTCCACTTTCTTTTCTTTCTCTTAGATAAGGAATAAATCCTTTCATTTCTTCGGTTTCTTCAATCAATCCTTTAAGACCTGTTATGGCTTCTCTTTCTCTATTTACTTTTTCGGTTATAATTTGTTCAATACTTTTCTCCATAATATTTTCCCCCATAATAATCCGTAGACAATTATACCATACCACATATTTGAAATCAATACCCTGCTAAAGAAAAATTGTATACACCAATTTTCAAGTACAAATCATATAGTTGGACAAGGTGTGCATATAAATATATTAAAATTCTATTATAGAGGAAAAATGCTATGTTCAAAATTATTAAACTTAAAAATTTATTAATCGCACTTGCACTTATTACTGCTAGCATATTGTGTTCGGTGGGAATTGTAGCGGTGGTAGAAAGCAAGGCTATTCCACGCCCAAAATACACAATTGTGATTGACGCTGGACATGGTGGCAGAGATGATGGAAGTACAGGTGTTACGGGGGTAAAAGAAAGCGATATAAATCTTAAAATAGCAAAGACTTTGAAAGTATATTTGGAAACTCTTGGCATCAAAGTTGTACTTACAAGGGCTGACGGCAATGGACTTTATGATGCTAATGCTACTAATTTCAAAGCAAGTGACATGGCAAAAAGAATTGAGATAATAGATAATGCCAAAGCAGATATGGTCATATCTATTCATTGTAATTCTTACAAAAATAGTAGTGAAAGTGGTGCTCAAGCATTCTATCAAGAAGATGACGAGAATGGCAAAAAATTTGCCGAAGATATTCAATCTCAATTAATAAACCAATTAAATGGAGCAAGAGACAGTGCAAACAAAGGAGATTTCTATATTCTAAAAGAAAGCAAAACAACTGCCGTTCTAATAGAATGTGGATTTCTATCTAATCCCAATGAAGAAAAATTATTAAATAGTACCAACTACCAAAACAAAGTAGCCTATGCTATTATGTGTGGCGTGGTTAAATACTTTGAATTATGTGGCAACGACTAAGAATTAGTGTACATAAATTAATAAATTTTGTCGTTCAATAAATATTTATACATATTCTATTTACTAATAAATTCAAAAACACTTGGAAAAAGTAAAAAAGTTTGATACAATTGACATTGAAATTTGTAGATTATGTACTTTATGGTATACTCATTTATAATTTAACACTTTTTAAGATACAAGAATACATAGTTAATTAATAGATAATTTTATGAAGAAAGATAAAAAAGAAAGTAAAAATAATTTCTGGGTCAACACCAAAAATAAACTTACACATTTTAGAAAGACTTCAATAGAAAAATTCAAATCGAATATTGAGAATAATAGTCGAATATTTTTTGCAGCAGCCAAAAAAATTAATGAAAATGTAGTTGTTGAAAGTACTGTAAACAAAGCACAGAACAAAATGGCAAAAAAGAAAACCAAAAGCAAAAAAATATTCAATATCTTATTTTTCATATTCAATGTAATATTGATTGTTGCAGTATTCTATAATTTTGCCAAAGAACAAGGTGGGGTCAAGCCACTAAGTGAACTTTTTGCAAATAAGCCAAAGTGGAGATTTCTTTGGATAGCGGTTGGATTATATTTCATTACTTGCATATTCAATACTCTTAAATTTTCTATTCTAATACACAATAAGACCAAAAAATGGCGACCATGGTTTTCTTTTAAATTGGCTACAATTGGTAGATATTACGACCATATAACCCCTCTTGGTTCGGGCGGTCAGCCATTTGAAATTTATTATATGAAGAAGAATGGCTATTCGGGAGACATTGCAACAGCAGTACCTCTAGCCAAATATATGGCATGGCAAATTGCATTTGTTCTACTTGGCGCATTTATTCTTATATTCTATGCCCCTTACTACCACACTAGCACACTTGTTATGGTGTGTGCATGGGTAGGATTAGGGCTAACACTTCTATTATTTTCTTTCGTATTATTTATGTCTATAACCAAGAAGTGGGGTGCGTCTTTAGTTGTAGGAGTACTAAAATTACTACACAAAATGCACATTATTAAAGACTACAAGAAAGCACTTGTCAAAGTATTAAGATTTGTAAAGCAATACCAATATTGCATGAGAACATTTGCCAAAAGCCCATGGACTGTACTTGGAGTGCTAATTTCGTCAATTGGTTCTATTATCTCCAATTCCATAATTGCTTACTTTATATACATCTCGTTTACCGCCGAGCCAGTAGTTGGCTGGTGGGAAATTGTGGCTAAATGTTGCATATGTGATATGGCGGTATGTTTCTTCCCTCTACCTGGTGGAACAGGAGCAACAGAACTATCCTTCAATGCTCTACTTGGTTCACTATTTACCGAAGGTACACTATTCTGGGGAATACTAATATGGAGAATTCTTACATATTACCTATATATCTTCCAAGGTATAATTATACTATTCTCAGATATGCTCCATCGCAAAAAGCAAGGATTAAAGCCAATTAATTATAGTGACATTAGTGGAGATAATGATGACAATAATGATAATTCTACCGATGAAATTATAGAAGAATTGGAAAGCGATGATAATAGCAAAAATGAAGACAAGAAAAGTGACGAGTAATAAAAATTAATCTATTTATACTTTTTTAGTAAATTTGTTTTACATATTTCGACATTTTGGGTTATACTACTAATAGTAGTATGCTAAAGTTCCCAAAGTGTCGTTTTTTTAATTTTGGGAAGATAATTAGTATTAATGGAAAATGGGAAGTTAAATGACTCAAGAGCAAAAAATAAATAGAGGAACAATTATAATATTTATTTTGAGTGTGGTACTAGTACTATGTTTGTGTGCTAGTGCTACTCTTGCGTATTTTGCGGGACAACAAACTAGTAATGTTACTCTTATAATGGGCGGGCCAGTAAGAGTTGCAATGGTAGACAAAGATTATAATGAGACTTATGGAGCGGGTAATCTTGTAATGAATATTAAGTCTGGCAGAGATACCTTGCTTCCGGGCATTGGGATTGATATGCAAGCAATAGCCAAAGTTACATCTTCTACTATTAATCCTACCCCTGCTCTACTTAGAGCAATTCTAGATGTAGAAGTAGATGGTTGTAGTGAGAAAATGGCTAAAGAAATAGAAAATTTGATAAGGCGAGACCTGGCATATTCTATTACTACTAGAACAGATATAACCGAACAAAACCCAACTGATGGCTGGGTACAATTCGATGATGGATATTATTATTACTGTAGCAAAGAGAAAGAGATTGACGAGGTAACAGGTCAAGAATATATAACTCTTAGCCCTATTAATACTGGTGGCGTAGGTAATGCCGTTTCATTTATTAATGGAACATTCAAATTCCCTGGCAAAGAATATACAAATGAATATTCTAATGTAGAAATTACATTCACTCTTACCTTCCAAGCAATCCAAGATAAGATTGTTAATGACGAGGGAGAAAGAATTCCAAACACAATATTTAATGTTAAAAATGTATTAGACAATCTTGATTGGTCTAAACACAATAATTAATTGCCAAAATTATTTATTGAATAAAAAAGTATCATATACAAAAAATATATTATATATATACTAAATTATTTTGAATTATCCGAAAAATTTGTTACAATAAAGTATAAAACTTTACATCAAAAACTAGATGACTTAATTACCAAAACTTATTTTAATTTGATACAAGGCAGAATGGGAAATGAAAGGGAAAACTAAAAAGAAAAGGAAAATAGGTAAAATCATACTGATTGGTATGAGTTTTTTCCTAACAATACTGCTTACTTTTACTACCACTCTCGCTTGGTTCTACGATAGTGATTGGGCAAGTAAATACATAAAAATGGGTGGTACTGTTGGTATCTCAATTAGAGATAATACAGGAGCATTCACAAGTGGTACAGGCAATCTACACTTTATACTTAGTAATACAGAAAATACTAACGGGCTAGGCTATCCGGGACAATCGGTAGATGTTAGTGCTAGTTGTTATAACGATGGTGGCAGAAGTGCTACTAACGGAAGTGAATGTTATGTAAGAGCAAGATTTGCAGTATATACAAATATTGGTAAAGACCCTGACCCTAATGATTACATAACTACCGAATACCCTGACGGAACAAAAAATCCAGATTACATAGAAGATGTAGCACAAGCAGAGAATGATAAAAAATTAAGTGCATCATCATTATATTCTTTCTTAAATTCACTAATTGATACCCAAAATAGTTTGGGCGATAGTACTGGTTATAGATGGGTTTATTACAAGAGAACTGGTTCGCTTACCCTTACAGATAGCGGTACAGCCAGCACAAATCCTAAGTACTACTTAGATGGTAATACACTAACAAATAAAGACGATACGAGCACTGATAGAGGTTACTTCTATCTATGTGAAAATAAAGACGCATCTGGAAACTTAAGCAACAAAATGAAGAAATTGGCAGTTGGAAGTGATGCCGTATTCCTATGGAATAACACATTCACTATTCCTTGGCAATTAACAAATGCTTCGGCTGGAAAATATATTTATGTTGGAGTAATCTTCCAAGCAGTACAAACATATATTCCAGTAATTGATGGTGCTACAGGCACAATTAGCCAAGCCGCCAATAACCAACTACCTGCTGACGATTGTTTCTACAACGATGTATCTGTTCAGACAGTATTTAATACTTGTACATTCAAAGAAATCCCATTGATTGTAAATGTTGATGGTGTAGATATTGACTTTGGTTCATCAGACTTTGATTCATTCTCAGATAAAGATGCACTAACACAAAATCCTTAATGGTATTTAATATTTCAAAATAATATTAGTTTATTTGAAAATATAAAATAGAGATATATATGAATAAAAAATTATTATTAGTATTTAAGATAATTGGAATAGTAATGATAGTGTTAGGAATAACATTAACAGTAATTCCGTTATTTAGATTTGATGGCGATACTTTCAAATTAATGCCAGCCATGATGTCGGGAATAATGCTTCCTATGGTTGGAATAATTATGATTGTTATTGCATCAATTGTTGGCACTAATGCTTCTAATCAGGATATGATGAAAAACATTACAAGCAAAATGAAAGAAGAAATAACTAGCGAGAATAAGAAAAATTCTACAAGTGCAACTATTACTTGTAAATACTGCGGTTGCAAGTGCAATAAAGAAGATGGCAAGTGCGAAAACTGTGGTGCTGAATTAAAGTAAATGGCAATAAATCAAAGATAAAGACACTAAATATAGTGTCTTTTTTGTTGGTAAAAAATGGTAAAAACAAATAAACTTACTTTATGAATAAATACCCCCTCGTTACATACCCTAAAAGTAACGAATGGAGTATTTAATTTATGGAAAAGAAAGTAAACAAAACTAATTCAAAAAAGAAATCCACAAGGCGTACACTCGGTACTATATTTATAGCCGTACTTAGTATTGCTATTACTGCTGTTATCTCAATTGGGGCAACTCTTGCATACTTCGCCGGTTCTACAACTGCTGGTCAATCACTATTTATGGGTGGACCCGTTTATGTAGAAATAACTGGTAGAAATAACGACTTTAAAGCGGGAGACGGTAATCTAGATATTGCAGCATATGCGGGCAGAACAACTGGTACTGCTGGTGCTATAGATAATACTATACTACTACCGGGTCAGAAGGTAGAAATACATTCTAGTGCTAGAGTTTATAGTACAACTGCTACATCTACAATTCAAGATAGTCCTATCCCAGATATTAGTACTGGTGCTAATACTGGCAATATTGGTAATGCATACACCGATGATGCTGGTAACGCATATTATGTAAATAATCAAGGAAGAGTTACCTCTACTACGACATCTGTATTGCGTGCTAGATTTGGTATCAATATTGAATTTGACCCAACAGTTGGTTTCAATAACTTTACTGGTACAACTTATGCTTCTAATTATCCAGTACAAAGTCAACAAACATTCAATAGAGAAGCAAGCAATACAACCACAGAAGAAGTTACAGGTTTTGAAGGTGCAATTCACACTACTAATAATGCTTATTCTTATGATAGTTCTACTCAAACACATACTGGAAGAAGAGACTATGTAAGCGACACCAAATACACATCGGCTACAACCGCTGGCGAGGATATGAACAAAATTAAGAGTGGAGAACTAATATCTATCTACTCTTGGAAATATGTATCTCAAGCAGAATATGAAGGCACTAAGGCTATAACTGATGACCAGAAATTCTCCAAGATGCCTGCACCATTTGACGGAACTATTAATGCACAAGGTACTAATAGTAACAAAGTAACTGGTGGTTCGGGTAATGGTTTCTATGGTGTATGGATACTTGATGGCACTGGCAAAAAGACAGAAAGTAACGCTTTCTACAAAGCCAGAACAAATGCTTATATGAATACCTATGTAGAGTTCTACATTAATGAATATGGCAACCCTGTTACTCGTACTTTACAGAGCAGTATCGATGCTCTTAACTCATCACTAAATAAATATTTCGTAAATCTAATAAATGATAGTTCAAGATATATTCAAACTCCAGATGACCCAAATACGACAGATGTTGTAGAAGGTCTAGGACTAAATGCTAGTTGGTTATATATTGACCCTAGTATTGGTAATGACACCAACTCTAACGAGATTAGTACTTCAGTCGGTGGCTGGTGGTATCTAATTGTAGATAATGGTGGCAAGATTACTGGTAAAGCAGAGAATTATACTGAGGGCAATACGCCTACTGGAATTACTTCTAGCGGAGATGGTTATACCCAATCGGTTAATAGAAGTTCTTATTCATCTAGCGACCCTAATAGACTTAAGTACTATCTATACGAGATAGTTCCAGATATTGAAGTTGGAGAAATTATTGGTACTAATGGTCAGAAAAAGATTGCAAGCGATATTATTCCTTTCGTAAATGGTACATTTGCTTTACCTGGAGACGCATTGACCAATGTGTTTGCCAATGCTAAACTTTCATTTACAGTATCGTTCCAAGCACTTCAAGCATTCTTGCCTTATACTCAAGATATAGACAATATGGATTACACCAACCCTCTACTTGGTACTGCCAAACCTCTAACTATTGAGAGTGCGATACCTATCTACAACGAAGCCTTTGACTACCAAGAAAATAGTGGGGACATTGGAGAACTATAATAAAAAACGAAAAAGAGAAGCAATTAATTGCATATTAATTGCTTTTTTTGTTGATTAAAAGTACAAATTTTATTACAATATTTAAGTATATTTATATTTCAAAATAAAGGTAATATTACTTATGCTAACATTTGAAGAGATTATAACTAATGCAGAAGACATTGTAACACTAAAAGATGGTGTAGAATATAAATTAAATAATATCAAAGAAGAATTACTAGATACTATTAAATTCTCGTACTCTTCTCCATCTTATGCTATAGGTAGTTTGGCACCTATGGATACTTTGCTAAAAAGCGATATTTGGTTAATTGTAAATTTAAGTGATATGGTAGATTACATGGGAGAAGAATGTAATCAATTAATATTTGCTATCAAGCCCAAGTATGATTTCTTGATGATATACAAGAAAAATAATGGCGTCATTTGTGAAAAAGTGCCTATGGTTAATCTTGCTCACAATACCAATAAATTAATCAAATTCATAAATGATAGTATAAGTAATGAAAATTAAGAGGAGATAGATATAGTGGGAAAGAAAAACGAAACTAATAGAAGTTACTGGTTCTGCAAATACAAAATTGCCCATCGTGGATTACACGATAGTATCTATCCAGAGAATAGTCTAGGTGCATTTGAGAATGCTTGTCAACATGGCTTTGCAATGGAACTAGATGTGCGTACTAATAAAGACGGTACTGTAGTATGCTTCCATGATGTCAATTTGCGTAGAATGTGCAAAGTAGATATTGATGTGAAAGATTTGAAAGATGAAGACTTGAGCAAATACACCCTACTAGATACTAAATTTAATATTCCTACTTTGCAAGAAGTATTAGATTTGGTTAATGGCAGAGCACCAATAATGATAGAGATTAAGCCAACTAGCAGAAAGGGAAAATTAGAGCAAAAAGTATACAATATTATCAAGAACTATCAAGGCGACATCGCCATTAAATCATTCAATCCATTCGTAGTAATGTGGTTCAAAAAACATGCCCCTGAAATTCCAAGAGGCATGTTATCTAGTTTCTTTGATGAGATACATTTACCATTTATATACAAGGCTGTACTCAAAAGATTATTTTTCTTTAAATGGGCTAAGCCCGACTTTATATCTTATGATATAAATAATCTACCTAATAAATACACAAGAAATAGAAATGTTCCAATTCTTACATGGGTTATAACTAGCAGAGATATGGAGAAAATTGCACTATCTCATGCAGATAATGTAATATTTGAGAATTATCTACCCGATAAACCTACTAATTACTAGTACTCTTCTTATCTACTCCCGAGCCATCAAATTCGGGAACATAGCAAGAAGTGGCACTCTCTAATTCTTGAGCGAAGCCATTAAGCAAGCCGATATTAACCATATGTTCTTTGACTATTTTATATTCTAATGGTTTCAAAGTTCTATTGATATCGTCACAAAGGATTGCTTTGTACATAGGTGTATATTGAGACATTAGACTTACAAATGGGTCGTTGATATTTTCTTTAATCCAATCTAAAATTTGAATACTATCATTGGTGTGGTTTGGCAATACTAAATGCCTTATGATCACGCCTTTTTTTAGCATTCCCTCATCGTCAAATACTTCTTTTGGCTGATACTCACGCATTTTAGTAATTGCAAGTTTGGCTACTTCCGGATAATCTGGCGCCTTGGATAATCTTTTTGCCAAGTCACTATCCATATACTTGAAATCTACCAAATAGATATCTATATAGTCTTTCAATTCTTCTAGACTATCCAAACTATCATAACCGCTAGAATTATATACGATTGGAATTGATGGCTTGTATATATCTAGTGCTTTCTTGATGGCATGTGTATAATGCGATGGACTAACAAGATTGATATTCATAGCACCTTGTTCTTCAAATTCCTTGAAAATCTCGGCAAGTCTATCATATGTAATATATTTGCCATAATTTTCGCTACTAATTTTGTAATTTTGGCAATAAATACACTTTAGATTACAACCCGAGAAGAATATTGTTCCACTTCCATTCTTACCAGAGATAACAGGTTCTTCCCATCTATGAATGCTAGCCTTGGCAATTCGGGGTAGTTCTCCAACTCCGCACACTCCAGTAGATTTAGTCCTATCCACATTGCATTTTCTTGGACAATTATTACAAATCATACACTTCTCCTTTGTACAAAAAAGACCGATTGCCTCAATACTAAATATATTATATTCATCAAATAATTTTGACTTTGGATAATACTTTTAAGGCATTCGGTCACAAATATTTATTAATTAGAAGATACTTTCTTGGAAGTAGTCGTCTTAGGTTTGGTGGTCGTGCTTTTCTTGACCACATTCTCATCTGTAGTATCTTTAGTATTTTCTTCTTTGGATACTTTCTTTACAGGTGCTTTCTTTGGTTCGATTTCCTCTTCTTCCTCTTCCTCTTCCTCGTCTTCATCATCTTCATATTCTTCTTCGTCAAAGTTATCTAGGAAATAATTATATGCACAAGCAACAATTGCTACTACAAACGATATAATCAAACTAACGAATGAACCGTAAGAGATAGAACCTTTGATATTATAAGAGAAGTAATCCAACGCACCATTTGCATTATTACGCAATTGAATTGCTAAATACCAAGTAGAGATAAGTGTAATAGTTGTGAAAACCATTCCACACAAACTAAATAAGAAACAGAATTTCTTGAATTTCTCACCCTTGAACCAAGACATATAAGCAAATACTGTAGTTGCAATTGTAAATATGATGCCAATAGGCATAAGCAAACCAGAAATCATTACTGACATTCCATATACTTGCTTGATGTAAAGCAGTCCAACAATTGGGCTTTCCCAATCAATTGTTGATGTAAATACTGCTTTGGTCATATCCCAAGCACTATAATTCAATTTCTCACTAATCTCAAAACTAAGTGATGCACTATGCTCAACAGAAAAAGCAGGCAAAAAATAGAATACAATACTAAGCACAGTAAGTAATGTACAAATTACCGCTATTATCATGTCTTTGATTTTAAGTTGTTTTTCAGCCATAAATTCTCCTTTAGGCCAATTGTATTTTTAAATATTTTACAATACAATAATTTCGGTGTACTCTTTAGTTTATAAAAAATCCCGAAATATATTCATCACAAAATTATACAAATCTTAAAATTTGCGGGGATTACACTCTGCAAAAAGATATTAAATGCGAAGTTTCGCATTTTTATAATTTTCCTTAACCATATTATACAAAAAATTAACACATTATGGCAAGTGTTATTTGGTTGTTTTTGCAAAATTTAGTTGGTTTTTGTCTATTTTTTGTTCATTGTGGCAATGTTTGTAAGGTTTTTTATTCGTAGTTAGATTTTTAAATTGATTTTAGTGATAATTATACATATTTTAGTATATATAACCTTTTTTGAAAATTTCAAAAAAATTGTTTACAAAGAATATCTTTTGTGATATTATATAACCAATGATAGATGTTTTTCCACCAGTTGTCTTCCCCAATCCCATAATATAAGACAATTTAAACATCTATCCTTTTTTTTGACCAAAAAATAATACTGCATAAGTAGAAGTTTTTAATAGATTAAATGACTTCATTCGCAGTATTATTTTTTTATTACAATGCACCAATCACTTTAGTTGGGTTACAATATATAATCTATGTAATATTGCTTTGTTCATTTCATTCACAAATCAATTTGCTACGCAAATCCACAATATCTTGTGGCATCACATGATTGAATTCGTCGTCGTTTCGGTAATACAAATGCAAGCATTTGTGCTACTCTCAACTTCCTATATTATAATCTATGTAATATTGCTTTGTTCATTCCATTCACAAATCAATTTGCTACGCAAATCCCACCATAAATCGTGGTCACATAGAATGAATAAACATCAGTTTTGCTTGAAAATGACTTTGTCGCTTTCAGACAAAACTTCCGATAATATGGCAAATATATTTTTTTATGCTCTTTTGCTTTCAACAAACCATCTGCCTCGTTCACAAAAAACATAAGTTTCTTGGCCATTAATTCTAATACTATATCTCTCTCCAATTCCTCCAACTTTCATAGATACCGCCGATTTGACATCTAACACTCTATCTACATTATATATTTTATCTTCGTAAAGAATAGCCATTGGTTTCTTATTGCCTAATTCGTCTACTTCTACAATTACACTTACATACTTCTTATTCATAAATTCCACCTTTATTTTGCTTTGAAAAATCCTACTGGGTGTATAATGTGGGTCTCGCTATGAGGATTGAGAACAGACAAATTCTCATGACTTAGAATATTTCCCCTTCTAATAATATTATATCCAAATCTTTCCCTTAAACTCTCAATAGTACATTCCAATTTCTGCTTCTTCTCTAAATTACTACTTTTGCCAAATATATCGCACTGAATTACACCCTCGCTTAGATTAGTTACCCTAACACCCAATGCTCTAACATCTAATTTCCAATCGTAATTATCTACAAATAATTTGTATGCCTCTATGGCAATATCGTCAGAGATATTAGTAGATGTAGATAACACTGCTTGCCTATCAAAAGACTTAAGTTCGGTGTCTTTGACCCATAGCGATACACAACCAGCATAATAGCCTTTCCTCTTCATTCTCTCTGCCACACTCTCGGCTAGCAGATATATTACACTCTTGACTTGTTCGTTATTGCTAAGATTGATAGGACAGGTTGTACTATTGCCAAAAGATTTAATCTTCTCGTGTTCAAAGATTGATGTAACCGATGAAGTATCTTCTCCGCAAGCAAAACTATGCAGAACTTCTCCCATCTTGCCAAGTGTTAATTTGAGATATTTCTCATTTGTATTAGCAATATCTCCAATAGTTCTAATGCCGGCTTTCTCAAATTTCTTGGTTGTTGCCTTGCCTACATATAGCAAATCACTAGCAGGCAATTTCCATACTAATTGTTTGAAATTATCTGGAGTAATAAGTACTGTAGCATTAGGCTTCTTCATATCACTGCCAAGTTTGGCAAAAACCTTATTGAAACTAACCCCAATACTTACTGTAAGTCCAATTTCGGCAATTACTCTAGTTCTAATATTATCGGCTATTTTCTTCGCTTCTTCAAAGTTACTAGCAAGATGAGAAATATCTATCCATGCCTCGTCTATTCCAAAACTCTCTACTCTATCTGAATATTCTCTATATATATCTTTGACTAATTTACTTACATACATATATAGGTCAAATCTTGCTGGCACACACACCAATTCTTCCCCGCACTTAGTTCTCGCTTCCCACACTGTATCTCCCGTCTTTATCCCATAAGACTTGGCAATATAATTCTTGGCAAGCACAATTCCGTGCCTCTTCTCTTCGTCTCCAACTACCGCTACCGCTTTATTTCTAATAGATGGGTTGTACAAACACTCTACACTAGCATAAAAGTTATTTAAGTCGCTATGCAATATAAATCTTTCCATTCCCCACCCCTTGTTATCAATAATATATAACTAAATAAAATATCTATTTTGATAACTACTAATACCGAACAAAATATATATGGAATATCTCTCTTTATATTACAAAATATATCTAGATATTACCCTACTTAATTAGATAGAACATTTGTTCTAAGTTAGTATAGCACCATGTTATAATTTACGCAAGAAAAAATACCCAAGTTAATGCTTGGATATTTTTGGAAATTATTTAAGTATTTAAAATCTAACAACATTAATTCCGTAAGCGGTCTTAGTAGATTTGTCTACTTTCACTTTATCAGATATTTCTACACCAGCAATTATTAGGATTTCATTGCCAATTGCAAGAACTGGGGTGCAATTTCTAAGTCTAACTGGGATTTTCTTATCTATTAGATAATCGCTAAGGGAATTAGTGCCACCGCCAAATTTCTCGAATACATCGCCATCTTTTCTAAAACGCCATACTGCATCTTTGGGAAGTTTGGCACTATCTATCAAGTGTGTAAATTCGCCTACTTTGAATTTCTTGACCAAGAAAGTCTCAATCAATCCAAAATTAGATATATCTAATTTGCCTCTAGTAAATGGATATGTTCTAGAACTTGGCTTAATATTTCTATTAGTGAAAGTAATGAAATTATATTCTTTGATAACAGATAGTCCATTTGGCAAACTAATCTTAGTGCCGTTCTCGCTCTCAATTGCCATATTATATATCATCTTCAAGTGCTTCTTCTCAATATTAGTACTCAAATTAATAGATTTCAAAGCCCTAAGGATAAGCCTAAACACATAAGGTCTAGGATTAACAAAGTAACTAGTATAAATTCTAGCAATACTATTCTCTGTAATAATAGCGTCATTGCTAATAGTACTCTCTATATAATTATCGTCTTCTCTACAATTAGCACCAAAACTAACTATTGCACTATCTGCATTTGCCCAACGATTACGAATAAGTGGCATTATTTGATTACGGATATAATTACGATTATATTCGTTACTTTCGTTAGTTTCATCTTCTACATAAGGGATTTCATTTGCCGTAATATATGCTGAAATTGCGGTCTTACTAGTATCAAGCATTGGTCTTATATATGTATCGTCTCTAATATAATCCATGCCACTAGCACCACTCAAGCCTGTACCTCTGAATATATTGAGAAGTATTGTCTCGGCTTGGTCTTGCAAGTGATGAGCAAGAGCAATTTTGTCTACTAAATTCTTCTGAACTAGACTTTTGAATACTCTATATCTACACTCTCTAGCACCTTGTTCTAGTGTTAGTTTCTTATCTTCGGCAAATTTAGTTGCATTTACTTTGAAAGTATAGACTTTGATATTATTTCTCTCGCAATAATTAACGACAAATTGACTATCGCTTGCACTATTATCTCTAATACTATGGTCTACATTTACAGCAACAACGGTTATGCCTAATTCTTCTCTGTGCGACCAAAGAAAATGTAGCAAACTCATACTATCTTTGCCACCCGAACAAGCAACAGCCACTCTATCGCCAACTTTTAGCATATTATATTTTCTTATGTTTTTTATAATGTTATCCATATGTTTATTTCCTTCTATAAAATTTAAGTGTCAATATAGGAATTTTAAATAAGCAGTTTTTCGAGTGCTCATTGATTTGAACAAACACTCATTTTGCTATTGTGCCAACAATTTAATTACTTAAATGGTGTCAGACACTATTGGTCATGAGATATATGTCACATAATGCAGAGTATTCTATCATTATAATGTTAGCAAATATACAAGATATCCAATAGCACCTAGTCCTAGTATTGCACCAATCACAAATAATGTAATCTTGAATGCTGACCTAGGAATATTGCCACCCACTCTGCCTGTCTGACCATTCATAAATGTAGAATAATCTTTGCCTTTGTATTTATAATTAACTCTGTAAGTAGGCAAAATTATTTTGGAATAGCAACAATCGTAGTAAGAAGTATCAATCTTTAGATAATCTACTCCGTCATAAGAATAATTCTCTAGAATTCTTCTTCTTACATTTGCAACTGCCATTGCTTTAAAATTATCTTTGCACTTTTGCAAATTCCTATTAAAGTATTCAACCGAATATCCTAGAATAAAGTCTGGCTGGAATTTGTATGCACCAGCAATATTATATGGTTTAATAGCATTCAAAGTAGCCTGCGTCATCTCGCTACTACACTCTACAATCAAGTTACTCTCTACTACATTCTGTGTTCCGCTAATATTTGTATAGGTTTTATATGTATCTCCATCACTCTTCCTATGAATATCATAGAGTTTGCCAGTATAGTAGTTACTTGTGCTTACATCACACAAATATGCTGGAATATATATACTCTCAATTGTATTCTCTGGTGGTGTTTTCTTGAATTTACTTGGCACGAACCATTTGCTTCTTAGTCCTGTTCTAAATTTGGATTTGGCAGTATTCCTATCAAAAGCAAATGGAATAACACAATCGGGTGCAGCGCCATCATTAAAATCTATAACCAAATGCGCCCCGCAATAACTACATACATCACTTATCGCGAAAGTCTCGCCACTAAATACTGCACCACAAGAAGAGCAATGAGACTTCATCTTAGATAAATCCAAAGACTCTTCTTTGGTCTCTTTCTCCATCTCAAAATCGTGTTTGTCATAGACAGTATTTTTCTTTATTTCATATTCGGTGTTACATTTCTCGCATTTTAAACTCTGAGAACTAGGGCAAAATGCCAGTCCCCCGCCACACTTCTTACATTTCTCCATTACTTAGTTATTTATCCTTCTAATATTTTATTAAGATTTGCATAATATTCTTCTTCGGATATTGCTCCGCTTGCACGCAATTCTTTGAGTCTAGTAACCGCCTCACTCATAGCAACAAGTTTGTATTCAGATAGGAAACTCTGAGTTACTGCTTTCTCATCAATTGGGGCTGGTTTATGATTAATCATAACAATGGCTGTAATTAGTCCAAATATTCCCGGCAAGTATGCAGAGAATAGTAATTGCATTACTGCATAATATAGAAGCATTCTGCCATATTGTTTGTTATTTACTCTATATTTAATACCCTTGTAATAGAATACCGCAGAGTAAAGATTAACACCTATTGTCAAGAATAAATTGATATAGAATGAAGTCATATGCATAGACATGTCATATCCACTAGTTATTCCCGACATCAAATAATTATAATAATCGGCAACACCAAGTATATTGAATACTAGTGCCATGCCAACAAATATTGTTAGCACAAGATTAATAATTGTAAATACAAATGTTGTAATTAGTAAAGCATTGCTGTTTCTTTTCTTTGTCATTTTGATATATTTCCTTTCAGTAATTTAATTTAAAGCATAATTTTCCATTATCATTATTTCTTGATACGAATTAACTTCTCGTTATCAATCTCTTCTTGAGATATCTTGGTTGCAAGTGCAACGCTTGTAAATGTTGTGCCAAATATTCCACCTGTAATAATTGTAACAATCAAGCAGATAATTTGAAGCCATTTCTTCTCTGTATAAGAAGTAGCCGTCATGCCACACATTATAAAATTGAATGTGCCTGACACCAAGCCTCCAATACTAAGCAAAATAAGTAAAATATTTAGCCATTCGATTGGTGGGTTCACTGTAATTTTGACAACAATATATGCAATAAGTGTTCCCAAGAAACAAATTAATCTAAAGAATGCACTCATAAAATAATTAAATCTCTTGCCCATTGCTCCCTTAATCATTCTTGTACCTCGCTCTCATTCGTCTTCTGTACTGCTGGCTCTGGTGTGACATTTTCTACCTTATCATCTTTTAGCCACAACGCAATAATAGAAAGTACATTTGTAATTAGTCCTGGATACAAGATTAATTCAAATACCATAAATGTTACTTTCTTGCCAGTCTTGCCTGCTAGCATTGTATTATATTTTTTGGCAAAAATTATATTAAATATTCCAAACATAATGCCTGTTACACTTGTAAATAATGCAACTCCGCATAATGCATTAACAGTATTCATAAGATAGGCTTGAAATTCTGCCAAGTCCTTGCTTTGCCAATAGGCGTATTCTGCGGGCGAAACTTCTGCCAATTGATTTAACATCTCTTGGTATGCTTCGGGAGTTCCACAAATACTCTCTATAATTGGCTCAATCATTAGAGATATAAGGAAGAATATCAAGAAGGATATTGCACATACTACAATTTTTAAAATTCCTGATGTTAAAAATAAAGGTTTCTTTGCTTTCATAATTTACTCCTTATTTTTCTGTCTTTTTCTTTTGGTTTCAACTTTTTGGATATTATTAGTTTCTTCTTTACTTGTACTAGTAGTCTCTACTTTACTTGACTTTCTAGTTCTCTTAGTTGGAGTTGTGTTATCGCTAGAAGTTTTAATTCTAGCAGATTTACTTGAGTTACTTTCTTCTTTGTGCACAAATGAAGATATTACTTTATCAAATTCTGCTTGTGATATAACCCCATCATCTTTTAGTTTCTTAATAGCAACTATCTTCTCCGCCATCATTTCGTTATCAGATTTCTCGGGGATTATCTCTTGGGCAACCGTCTCTTGAACTGGCTGAGATTTAACCTGAGTGTTTGTATCTAATCCTGCTTCCCTACTTAGATATTCCAAATTGTCTTTATCTATTCTAGCACCATTACACAAGGAACAGATAAGTAGAACTATACATGCTACATATAGCATTGTAAGAATTCTCTGAACATCGAATGCAAAACTACAAGAAGTAAGAACCAGCGACACAATTATAATAGTCTTGCTTTCGGCGAAAGAATTAGGAAGATTGCTCTTCTTGATAAGTTTGACACCAAATATCATATAAATAATTGCTTGGGCTAGATATAGTGCAAACAGATATGCATAGAATAAAATTAGTATTGTAAAATTTGTATATCCAACACTTCTATAAAGTTCTATTAGCCTTATAAAATTAACTATATAAACTATCTCTGATAAGATACTTAATGCCGCAGTGATAACAAGAAGTATTCCCGCTGTAAGATTGAGTTTATTTCTTTTCATTAATAAACACCCCCTCAAAAACATTATAATAAATTCAAATTTATTATATCATCTAATATTTATTTTAACAATAAATTTGACAAAATACCCGAAAATTTTGAGTACTTTTGCAAAAAAACAATAAATTTTTGGTCTTTTGTTTTGTGTAGTTACAAAGATATGTTATAATTTCGATATGAAAGTTTCAAGTAGTCTAAAAAAATTAGCAAAAGAATTTGAGAAAAGAAATCACCATCTATATATCGTTGGTGGTTTTGTTCGTGACACCCTACTTGGATATACCCCTAGTGATATAGACATTACTTCTAGTATGCCTTGCGAAGAAGTAGAAGAGATAGCAAATACTCTAGGCTTCACTTGCAAGGTTATTAATAAACATCTAGGAACGCTACAAATTCGCAATAGCAAAGAAGAATATGAGTACACCAGATTTAGAACAGAAAGTTATGCAGACAATTCTCATACTCCTAGCAAAGTACAATTTGTAGACAAAATTGAAGTAGATTGTTTGAGGCGAGATTTCACTATCAATTCTATATACTATGATATTCATAACGATGAAATTATAGACTTGTGTAACGGACAAAAAGACTTAGAAAAGAAAATAATCAGAACTGTAAATAAGCCAATGCTTACTCTCAAAGACGATGGGCTGAGAATACTCAGAGCAATTAGATTTGCTAGCACTTTTAATTTCAAGATTGAGAAGAATACCCTTAAAGCACTTAATTTTTATAAGACTAATTTACTTAATATCTCCAAAGAGAGAATACTCAAAGAAATTAAATATTGCGTAGTTGCAGATATTAAGCATGGCATAAATAATACAATTTTTTGGAATAATATATTATATCTAGATTTGCTACCAATAATATTCAATCACTCATTACATCGCAAACAGAAGATTGATAAAGAGAGTATTAATAATTTCTATCTAGAAGATGCAGACAATAGACTAACTGACTTCTACTTTATAGTGATTAGAAGTTATATAAGAAAGCATGCCAAGCACCCGCAATTATCTTATATTGTTAATATGCTACTAGGCATTGACGGAATTAAAGAAAGTTCAGCAATAATTAGACTAATTGAGAAGATTTATTTGATATACGAGAATATTGAGTATGATATAGACACTCTAAATGCTAGTATTAATTATTTGGGGCTAACACCAGCCAATAAGAATATTATTTATAAGCATTTATCTAAGAAAGCCAAACTTAGACTTGATAATAATATACTATTAGTTGAGGGCAAAAATTTGCCTACATCTATAGACAAACTTAAAATTACTGCCAAAGATTTAATTGACCACAACATAGAACCCCGATTTATTTCTAGCATACTAAATACACTATTTAATCAAGTAATTGAACTGAAAGTCAAAAATGAAAAAAGTGACCTTATAAATTTAGCCACTGAAATACACAAAACATTTACAAAGATAAATTCTAAGGAGAATAGAAAATGAAAATCATTTATTGCCATCACGCACAAAGAGAAGTTAATCCCAAGAAAGCAAGAAGTCAAAATGACGACATAACCGAGACAGGCATTCAAGATGCCGAACTAGTAGCCGAGCAATTATCGGATATTAAACTAACCGCCATCTATACTTCTAATTTCTATCGTTGCAAGAAAACTGCACAAATAATTAATAGAGCATTTGGAGTTCCTATTATCGAAGAGCCTAGATTTAATGAAGTAGGCAGTGTAGAAGGCGAAGAATGGGCAGATGCCATGAAGAGAAATATTGACGCCATTAAAGATATTCAATCCAAGTATAACGACGATGCTATTATTCTATGTGTTGCAAGCGGAATTAATCTATCTGCTTTCGTATGTTGGAACTTGGACCTTAAGCCTAACAAAAATTTTCCTTTCATTGGAGCATACAATTGCTCGCCCGTTATATTCTACGCACCATCAAATATAACTTTCAGAGAGAGGACTTTCATGCGTGGGTTTAATGCTCTAAAGTACAAGAAAATGAAAGATTATCAGATAGTAGATTTGACTGCAGGAGAACAGAAATCGGCAATCTTATATGAACTAAAAGCCAAAACAGAACAAATGCAGATGTTTACAAATAAACTAAGAAGAGAAGAATACTTAGGCAAGATTGGTGCATTAGAAAGAGCGCAAGATATGGGAGAGATAGAAACCAAGAAATATCTAGGCAATAGACTTGCAATAGATATAATGCAGACTATCAAGGATTTGTGTGCATGTGAGAATATCCCTTTTGATAGCGTTAGAACAGAAACAGCACTTAACTTAAATGAAGAACAGTGTATCAAGAATATTGTTACCTACACCGAGAGGCTATTCTATCTAGATATCAATATTCAAGAAACCCTAATGCTTATTTACTCCACTCTTGTTAGTTACATCAATTACAACGACCTAATATACAATGATATAGAGAGAACTTGCGTTCTTGTAGAAGAAGAGGAAGGCTCTTACTTAAACGGAAAATATGTGTACAAATTGAGATAAATTTTAGTGCCAGATAATTATGGAATATATAAAGATTAACATAATTATTTGGCATTTTTTATATTCAAAAATTGTATAGAAACACAAAAGACTTGCCAAACTAAGATAAAGCGAGGTGGAAATATGAAGTCAAGAACCAAACAAAATTCTTCCAAACAAAAAACAAATAAAATACTGGCAATTCTTACACTATGTTCACTTGGAATTACGGCTATAATAATTGGGCAATTTCTAGTACTAGATAACCACACAAATAAAATATTACAAAATGGCACTGTAATTAATGGACTAAATCTATCTGGCATGAACAAAGACGAAGCACAAGCAGTACTGCTAAGTAATTTCAAAGACAAAGCCGAAGACTTTGAATTAGAGATAATAGATAACGACAGCAATCAAAGTTGGAAATTTAACAAAAATGACTTGGAAGTTAATTCGGATATACACACAATAATTGACGCCAGTCAAGACAAAAATGCATACACTGGGGAAGATGACGAGAGAGTAGATTTCTTATCTCAATTCGATAGGTCGGGAAGTTCTATCAATATTGCTTTTAATTATATATTCACAGGTCTTGATGAGAAGATTGAGGGAATACTAAAAGAAGTAGAAATAGAGCCCATTAATAGCACAATTGAATTTACCCCCAATAATACAAATAAATTCGTGATTACAGAGAGTTCTACTGGCAGGCGTGTAGACAAAAATGCCCTATATCAAGATATAAATTCGCAATTCTTGACTTCCAACAAAATATCTGTAAATCTAAAATACAAAGAAGAAATACCAGCCATTACCAAAGAATACAACCAAAGCCTAACTCACAATATTTCATCATTTACCACCAAAGTTGCCGATAGTACAGGTGGCAGAAAACACAATGTCAAACTGGCTCTATCCAAATTCAATGGAATGGAAATTGCTCCCGGTCAAAGTGTATCTTTTAATGAAATTGTAGGAGAACACACTACCGAGAACGGATTTAAGACAGCGACAATAATATATAACGGCGAATTTACCGAAGGAATAGGTGGCGGAATATGTCAGGCCAGTACAACCCTATACAATGCCCTACTACTTGGCGGAGTACAAATAAACGAAGTTCATCGCCACACATTACCAGTAAAATATGTCCCGCTGGCTCTAGACGCAATGGTTGCCGAATATACCAGTGACCTTAAATTTACAAACACTAGCGAATATCCCATATATATTAGAACTTATGCCAATAAAGATGGTGTAGGAGTAGACTTATATTCACACGAATTAGAATATACTTACAAGACCAGAAGCGAGACTGTTGCCACTATCAAAAGCGATGGGGACAAAATAATCCCCGACACCGATGGCAAATACGCAAGCAAAGTTCTATTCAAAGGAGAATATTTCAGAATTAGTTATAGCAAAGATGGATATGAAGCCAAGAGTTATTTGCAAAAATATCTGGGCGATAAATTAATAGAAGAGAAAATGATACGACACGAAATATATCTAGCCCAAAGAGGAGTTGTAATAGAGGGAGTGGAAGAATTACCAGCAGGGGTATCTCCTATTGATAATGGAGTTAAAATTGTAAGTAGATAATAATGTATGCAGATTTATTTCTGCATATTTTTTTTGATTATTCACTATTATTCATTTATTCATATTTGTGTATATTTTCGAAAATTGTTTGTGGATAACTGCTTAAGTTACTCACATTTAGCCGTTTTTACACACCCAAATGCCCTATTTGGCATACTTCTGTTCGATAAGTTTGAACATTTGTATGTGGATAAGTGGATAAGTTAATCACTTTTTACACTTTTTTATTCATAAATATGCAAAATTATTCACTTTTTAATAAATATTCATAAAAATTTATAAAAATTAAAGTGTGAATATGTGGATAAGTTATTATTTCTACAAAAAGTCACTATTTTTGGTTATTTAGTTATACTTCTATAATTATATTCAAACAATTTTTATTCACTGACGGAAAATTGACCATATTGACTTTGGTGTATACAAATGATAAAATATTCATAATAGAAATATTGGTCTTTACATTAATATAAGGTGGAATATATAAATGAAAACGAAAACTTATCTAATTTTAAAAGATGAACTAAGAAAACACCCCTACTCGACTATTGGGGAGTATGATATTGAGAGTTTATTCAAATTGTACACAGAGACAGAAGTAACTAATTTCAAAGATTTATTTAATAAAAATATTCCTATTGAATTTAAACAATTTGTACAACAGCATATAGACGAGATGACGGGCATTCCTCGAGATGAACATGGGTGTATTGACCTAGCCAATGTAAGGTTTGCGCTATCTCTAGCACACAAGAAATGTTTGCCATTTTCATTGCTCAATGACAAATTATTTGAACCTATAAAGAAAAATCAAGAAGATTTCACCTATTATATAGAAAAATTAGTTGGCACAGACAAACTAAGAATATTAGATGTAGGGAGCGGACAAATTCCTTATTCTTCTATACTTCTTGCCCACGATAACATGGGAGAGATTGACACTATGGATAAATTTACAATATCCAATAAGTCTATTTCAAATCTTAACTGCACTCCTCATGATGAGTACTTTGGTAGTAAGACTAGCGTACATGATTACGACTTGGTGGTAGCCAACAGGGCGTGTTCGGCAATAGAACATATCGTAGCCAATTGTGTAGCACAGAAGAGACCTTATCTTATTAAATTGTGTGCTTGCAATGCTCCCGATGGAACTATTGAGAGTTGGGAAGATTACTTAAGAGCAATAGATCCCCAAATTAGTTATGCACAAGATGATTATGCTTATGATTTAGATTTGTAATATTTTACAAATCTTTTTTTATGTAATTAAAATATTTAGTATATAATAATCTTTTGTGATATAATACACATGATAAAATAAACGATATAGATACTTTATATAAATTATACAGAGGAGAGAGATATGAATATATTTGCCAAAATGTATTGTCGAACATATCAGACAATATTCAAATGGTTAATTCCATTAATGCCATATAGAGAACCCGAGATATTAGATAGTGTACTCAAGGTAAAAGATGTACTAAGTACAAATAATATCCACAAAGTACTACTTGTAACAGATAGCGGTATCAAGAAAGTTCAATTAACCGATAGTCTAGAGAAAGATTTGAAAGACAATAACATAGAAGTATTCGTCTTTGATAAAACCGTTCCAAACCCCACTATTCAAAATATTGAAGATGGACTTAAAATGTATGAAGATAATGGTTGCGAAGGTATAATTGCTTTTGGTGGTGGAAGTGTAATGGACTGTGCCAAAGTAATTGGTGCTAGAGTTGTAAAGCCAAAACAACCTGTAAGGAAAATGAAAGGATTGCTAAAGATAAGAAAGCCCCTTCCTCTACTTATTGCTATTCCAACTACAGCGGGTACTGGAAGCGAAACAACTGTTGCAGCCGTAATTTCTGACCCCGAGAATAAAATGAAATATCCTATAAACGACTTCAATCTAATTCCTAGATATGCCGTTCTTGATGCAAGTCTTACACTCAATCTTCCACCAATGCTTACTGCCACCACTGGCATGGACGCATTAACTCATGCAATTGAGGCATATATCGGCAATTCTACAACCAAGAAAACCAGACATTATGCACTAGAAGCCTGTCGATTAATATTTGAGAATTTGGAGAAAGTATACGCCGATGGCAATAACGAAAGAGCAAGAGCACATATGCTTAAGGCCAGTTATCAAGCGGGAATTGCTTTCACAATATCTTATGTAGGATATGTACACGCAGTAGCACATTCATTGGGTGGTTGGTACGGCACTGCACATGGACTAGCCAACGCTGTAATACTTCCTTATGTACTTAGCGAATACGGCAAAACTATTTATAATAAACTTAAAGATATTGCTGTATACTGTAATATTGCTAGACCATATGATAGCCTTCAAATTGCTAGTAGCAAATTAATTAATAAAATACTAGAGATGAATGAAAACATGGGCATTCCTAAGAGATTTGATTTTATCAAGCAAGAAGACATTTCTACTCTAGCCAAACACGCAAGTAGCGAGGGAAACCCTCTATATCCCGTTCCAAAACTTCTAAATGCTAAAGAATTAGAGAAAATTTATTATCAAATATCTAGCGAAAATTTGAGTAAATAAATAAAATATCTAGAATATACTTGCAAAAATAGTAGTATTTGTGCTACAATACTTTAGTTTTAGATTAATAAATTATTTTAGGAGACATTATGAATATTCAAGATGTAAAAATCAATTCAACTATAGAATATGATGGCAAACTTTGGTATGTAGTAGAATATCAAAAAGTTAGCCGTCCAAGACTTGCTGCTCTATTTAGAACTAAACTAAAAAATATTGAGACTGGTCAAGTTCTTGAGAAAAACTTTTTGCCAAGTGAGACTGTTGGAGAAGTTTTCGTAGATACCAAAGAAATGCAGTACTCTTACGAAGATGGAGACTTGGTTTACTTTATGGATTTGGAGACTTATGACCAAGTACCTTTTGACAAAGCGCAAGTTCAAGATGTTATGAAATACATCAAGGACGACACCGTTTGTTCTGTAAAATATGCTAATGGCAAATTAATCAGCATTGACCCTCCAACATTTATCGAATTAGATATTGTTGAATGCGAACCTGCTGTTGCCGGCAATACTTCTGGTACTGCTTACAAGCCTGCTAAATGTGAAACCGGCCTAGTTGTCAAAGTTCCTCTATTTGTAAATAACGGAGAGAGAATTAGAATTGATACTCGTACTGGCGAATACATGGAAAGAGTTAAATAAGTAAATTATAACAAAGCAAATAATTTTTGCTTTGTTTTTTTATTGTTTGGCTATTTCAAAGTTATTTGGTATAATCAATTTATAATTATTTAGAAGTAAATTATAATTTTAAATAACAAAATATACTTTTGACTACGAGACTAGATAGAATATTTTTTTGTATAGTTTTTGTAGAATCTTTTTGCACTTTTTAAGGAGAATACTTTGAAAAAATTATTTCGCTTTTTTAAACCATACAAGAAAGAGATGATCTCCGCTCCCGCTTTCAAATTTTTGGAAACCATTACAGATATAATTATCCCTCTACTTGTAGCAAACATGATAGACATTGGTGTCAAAAACCACGATATTAGATACATATCCACATGGGGAGCCATTGTAGTTGCACTTAACTTTGTAGGAATAATAAGTGCTATAATATGTGCCAAACTTAGTGCCAGAGCATGTTCGGGGGTTAGTTATAATATAAGGAAGAGTATGTATGTACATATTAATACTCTATCTCATGCCGAACTAGATAAATTTGGAACTGCCACTCTTAATAATAGAATGACCCACGATGTAACCAGAATAGACACTGCTCTTGGAATGTTTCTAAGAACTGTTATGAGAACACCTTTTCTAATAATTGGCTCTACAGTAATGGCAATACTAATTGATGTGAAATTATCTCTACTATTCTTGATTGTAGCACCATTAATTCTACTTGCAGTATTTATAATACTTAAAAAGACTGAGCCTCTATACGATACTACTCAGAAAAATTTGGACAAAGTAAGCGAGATAACCAGAGAAAATTTGCAAGGTTCAAGGGTTATAAGAGCATTCAATAAACAATCCGCCGAAGAAAAAAGATTTGTGGGAGCATCTAGAAGACTAAGAAAATCTGCCGTGAAAGTTGTATCTATATCTTCACTACTTAATCCTATCACTTCTACAATAATTAATTTTGCAATTATCGCAGTTATGTGGTTTGGAGGATTGCAAGTAAATATTGGCGGATTAACACAAGGCCAAATTATTGCTTTCGTTAATTATCTAACTCAAATATCCACCGCCCTTGTATCACTTGCAAATTTAATTATTGCATTTATCAAAGCATTCAACTGTGCAGATAGAATTAACGAAGTATTCGACACTACTCCTTCAATAGTTGAGACTAATCACGATAACCTAGATATAAAAACTAATCCTAATGTGCCAAAGGTAGAATTCAAGAATGTAAGTTTTGCATACTCAGACTCTGCCAAACTTGCCATCAAGAATTTAAGTTTTGTAGCATATCCCGGTCAGACAATTGGAATTATTGGAGGAACTGGTAGTGGCAAGAGCAGTATTACATATCTTATTCCTAGATTTTATGACACTACTGAAGGTCAAGTATATGTAGATGGCATTAGTGTCAAAGATTATCCACTAAATCAATTAAGAGCCAAAATTGGAATAGTACCACAGAAAGCAGTATTATTCAAAGGCACACTCAAAGACAATTTACGCTGGCGAAAAGATGATGCCACAATTGCAGAAATGAAGAAAGCAATCAAGATATCCCAAAGCCAAGATTTTGTAAGAAATCTACCAGAAAAGTACGACTACCGAGTACAAGCGGGTGGCAAAAACTTCTCGGGCGGACAGAGACAAAGACTAACAATTGCAAGAGCACTTGTGGGAGATCCTGAAATATTAATACTAGACGATAGTGCCTCAGCACTAGACTTTGCAACCGATGCAAATTTGAGAAAAAGCATTAAAGAAAATATTAACGCAACCGTAATACTTGTATCACAGAGAGCCAATACAATTAGAAACGCCGACTTAATAATAGTACTAGACAATGGCGAAGTTGTAGGAGAAGGCAAGCATAGTGAATTACTAGAGACCTGCCCTGTATACAAAGAAATATACATGTCACAAACTAAATAAAGGAGGGCAAAGATTTTGAGAAAACGAACAAAGAAAGAAGAAAGAAAAAAGACCGAACAAAATGAATTTAGGAAAATTCAGAAAGCAATATCCGCCCTTCCTAATCATTCTTTTAATAACCCCGAGAAAGCACAACCAGTCAAAAATGTAGAAGTGCCAACCATAGTTCCCGCTACCCTTACTTCTCCCGTTGTAATCAATACCGATGACAAAACAGAGAGTGTAGCAGATGCTCCAGTTATTCTAGATACTAATTCCAAAAGAATTGAAAGTGTAGCCAGAATCAAGAAACCAAAGACCTCTTCTGTAATTTTGAGAACTCTAGGTTATTTGCGAAAACACTGGGTTCTTATGACACTAGCTATACTATGTGCTGGCATAAACTCTATATTTGAGATATTTATACCACTACTTATTGGCGAGGGCATAGACTACATAATTGGGCCAAACGAAGTAGACTTTCCTATGGTTTTGAAATTCATGGGATATCTATCTATATGTGTTGTAGGCTTTGCAGTATTCAAATGGTTACTATCTAGAATTGCTAATGGAATGGCATACAAAATAGAAGAAAGAATGCACAACGAGATATTCCAGAAATTCAACAAAGTACCTCTTAAAATACTAGATAGCAGTAGCCATGGCGACTTGCAATCTCGTATGATAAACGATGTGGATTTAATAACCGACGGCTTTGTAATGGGACTAACAACTTTCTTCGATTGCTTAGCCACAATAGTCCTAACATTAATATTTATGGTTAGAATAAATGTAACAATTAGTATTGTAATAATTTGTGCTACTCCAATATCTATAATTATTACAACAATTATTGCCAAACTTTCACACAAGTTATTTAAGAAACAAGCCAAGATGGTTGGAGACTTATCCGGCACAATGGTTGAATATGTTGGTAATCAGAAAATCGTTAAAGGCTTTAGATATGAAGAACGCTCTATTGCCAAATTTGATGAAATCAATTCTAAACTAAAAGATGTAAATGAGAAAGCGATGTTTTATTCTTCGCTATCCGCCCCTACTACAAGATTTATAAATGGACTACTATATGCATCAGTTGCAATACTTGGTTGTTTATCTGCACTAAAAGGAAATATGTCTATTGGCGGTATATCTGTATTCTTATCTTATGCCAATAAATACACTCGTCCATTTAATGACATAGCCGATGTCTTTACAGATTTGCAATCAGCATATGCTTCGGCAATAAGAGTATTCAATGTGCTAGATATGAAGAATGAAGTAAGTGACGAGAACTTGCCAGACATCAAGAAATGCACTGGAGAAGTAGACTTTAATCATGTAGACTTCTCTTATACTCAAGATAAGAAACTTATTCAAGATTTGAATTTACACATAACCAAAGGACAGAGAGTTGCAATAGTAGGCCCTACGGGTTGTGGAAAAAGTACACTTATTAATCTACTTATGAGATTTTATGATGTAGACCATGGTCAAATTACTGTAAGCGGACACCCCATTACAGAAGTTACTAGAAGTAGTCTGCGTAAACAATACGGAATGGTTCTACAAGAGACATGGTTATTCTCGGCTTCTATCAAAGATAATATTGCTTATGGCAAAGAGAATGCTACCGATGAAGAAATAATAAGAGCAGCAAAATTAGCAGGAGTTGACCACTTTATTCAAACAATCCCAAATGGATATAATGCTATTATTAATGAGAATGGAGACAATCTATCTCAAGGACAGAAACAATTAATTTGTATTGCAAGATTAATGCTTGCCAAACCTCCAATGCTAATTCTAGATGAGGCCACATCAAATATAGATACTCGTACAGAACTAGCCATTCAAGAAGCATTCAATAAGATGATGGAAGGCAAGACAAGTTTTGTAGTAGCACATAGACTATCTACAATTGTTAATAGCGATGTAATACTTGTTATGAACAAAGGCAATATTATAGAGCAAGGAACACATCAGCAATTGCTAAATAAGAAAGGTTTTTATTACAATCTATACAATAGCCAATTTAGTAATTTCTAATATAAATTCAATTAGAAAACTCCTACCAAAGTTGAAGTGTTACCCATTTTACACTGCAAAAATAAAAACCACTAGGAAGAAACTTGAAAAATCCCCCTGGTGGTTTTTTATTTTCAGTGACCCCTACGGGGTTCACTTCATTAACAAGTGTATTTTATTTATCATTATGCTTTTGTACTAATTTATTTGCGTAATATTATTAATAAATACATTTTTTGTTTTAATAAATATTTATATTATTTTTGAGTATACTTTTAATATTATTCCCCTTTATCTTTAAGGGTCTCAACCATATCTATTATATCTCAACTAGAGATTAATCTGTACAACATAGAAAATAGTATTTATAATCTATAAAAATACTTATATTAAAGATAAACAAACAATAATATATTTATACTATCATCAGAAAATATGTTTTTTTGTTGCAAAATGAAATGAACTTTGATACAATATCTTTGTGTTAGATTATAGTGGGGTATAGCCAAGCGGTAAGGCATTGGACTCTGACTCCAACATGCGTAGGTTCAAATCCTACTACCCCAGCCAATAAAAATTGAGCCAACAGGCTCTTTTTTATTAGTTGGGGCAGTAGGCCGTGGGCTTCTCAGCCCACACAACTGCCATCAGCAGTTGTATATTCGGGAACCCGTCAGTTTTTAACTGCCACCCGAAGATTGACGCAACATTGTTGCTTAATGTGAACTGTATTCGTTTGGACTTTGGAGTGCAAGCCCTCCGCCAAACGAAATATATTCGCCCTCGCTCATATAGACAAATCCTATCCCAGCCAAGTGAGAACCAGTTGAACCCGAAAATATAGGCGTATTTTGCTGGTTCTTTTTTATTTGTTTATTTATGAGATAGTAGGATTTCTGTTTGATATAAGCAAAGGAATACACTTAATGCAAGGAATATCTATATGGAATTAGATGAAGTAGTAAACAGAATTAGTAAATTAAGAACTAGAGAGGGTTTGTCGGCTAGAGAATTAAGTCTAAGAATTGGCAAAAATGAAGCATATATTAATAGGCTGGAATATCGCAAAAATTTCGAGCCTTCAATATCTGTAATTAATGATATTGTAGAGGCTTGCAATTCTTCACTATCCGAATTTTTTTATTATAATATTGACTCATATCAAAAGGATAGAGAAATAATTAGTCTTCTTTCAAGAACCAATGACAACATAAAGGATGCAATAATTAAAATATTAGAAAATTTGTAAGGACAAAAACCAAACAATTATTTGCCTTAATGATAAAGATTTTGATACAATATACACAAATATTAGGCTATGGAATATATATTTAGTGAAAAATATATAAAGAGAATATATAATTGGGTAAAGATTTATGACATTAAATACAATTGCGATACTTATAATATGTTTTGTGTGTTTTGTAATATTTCCATTTATCGTGCTTTTGATAAAAAACGAAAAAAGTAAGAAAAAAGTAATAATTGGTGCTTTTGCAATTTATGTAGTTTTACTAATTATTGGTGTTACTTGCAAAATAGATATAAATATTAAATACACCACAATTAGTTACCAGAGTACATCAGCTTGGTGTAGCAAATATATTTATTGGGATTTTAGCCGAGCCAGAAAGTGGGATATCTTAATCAATTTATTTATGCTTATACCTATGGGATTATTTATTTCTTATATGGCACTAGGTAACAAAAGCTGGTGGCAAAAACTAATAATTCTTTTTGCACTAGGTGCGGGTTTTGGACTTATGATAGAAACAATGCAATTTATATTGCCAATACCTAGAATGGTGCAATTATCTGATATTATTCTAAATGCAACCAGCACAGCACTAGGTGGAATGCAATATATTATTTATATAAAAATTGTAGATAAAATAAATAAAAAATAGCAAGATAAAATACTTGCTATTTTTATATTTTGTAAATATTAAAGAAATTAAAAGAACTTTTTAAATCTCAAAGATTAATTAAATAAATTTTTTTAAAAATATTTGCAATCTTAATAATTAAATAAATTTATTAGCATTTTTACAGATATTTTATTTGTCCATACTTAATTAATATTATTTACAATTTCATTCATTTTGGAATTGAATGCATCTCTAAAATTTTCATCCTCATTATATTTACGTATAATAATTGTTCCATACAAATCTTGAGGATTATTTTCTATCCCAAAAGTTTGCAAAAATTCATTCAATTCTGCTTTGGCATTGTCACTATCTTGATATTCTATTTCTATAAATTTACCTAGCATTTCTACGTCATCAAAGAAAATTTTTAATCCTTTGAATTTTTTAACTTCTCTAGTTCTACTAATATACAAGTATGGAGATAACCCCGCCAATTTCAAATACGACACACCTCTACCAACACTATCTAGCGGAATACTCTCTTCTAGCCACTCAGATTCCCCCACTCTCTTTTTGATTTCCATAGAAATTTTTTCGCCCTTTTGGCGCACTCTAAATACAAGCCCTGTTTTTTGAAAACTATCTAGCCCATATTTACCCATTGTAATATCTAGCATTTGTGACTTTGGTTTGTACTCTGTAGTTCCTAATAGTACACTATTCCAAATATTATCATCTACCAGATACCTTACTTCTTTCTCTACTTCCATTGCAACTCTCCTATATTTTTAGGATACCCCAAAAACATTTGAGTTGTCAATTATTTGCCAATATTATCTTCATAATGGAAAGAATGCAAAATACTATGTAATTCTTCCGACATTTTACCTGTTCTTGGCACATATTTATCTGATTTATGATTATCTATTGCATTTTCTACCGTACTAGATAGAGCCCAACTAATCATTAAAGACACACAATTAGGATTAGCAATGCCTTCGTGCTTTCTAATATCCCAATTGCTATCTCGCAGTATGTATTCTATAGAATGTTCGTCTTTATTGTCGTCTACTTTATTTAGCAAATTTGAAGAACACTCTCCAAGGCTATTATCTAGTGGTGCCCCTTAATTTCCTGCAAAGGTTCGCCATAAATTTTCTCGTATCTTTGATTGTATTCGGTATTTATACTATCTAATTCTCTTCTGGCAAATAAAGAAATCCCCTAGATATTAGGGGATTTTTTATTTTGAAATGCGTTTTTCTTTGGAATATGCACTCATTGTTGTTTTGTACATATATTAAATTTAGAACTTTATCAAAACATATCTGCGTGGGATTTGGAGATGGATAGAAGTGCGTCAAAGTCGTCATCAGGTGCCGATTTATTTCTGGTTATTGCCCCACACTTTGTACATTTGAATACTATTACATACCCTTTCTTCGGATTATTCTCTACTGCAATTGGCTTCAGAACTCCTCTACAAGTATTGGCTCTATCACCCGGAATAATATCCACATGTAATGAATGCAAGCAATATGGACAATGGTTTCTACTAGTTACTCCCAATTTTTCTACGGTCTTACCGCAATTAACACATACAAAACCATTATCATTCTTTATCATCGTCATCACCTCTATCCTTATTATTTAGGTTATAATTAAGAGTGGGTGCAAATGGAGTATTTCTAATAATTTTCTCTACTTGTGCCATATATTTATCTATCTTCTCGCTACGCTGATAACTATAGAAACCTTCTTCGTCCATTGAACCAATTATTATATGGTCAACAAGCAGGCAATCATTTAATGCAAGTGCAGTGACTAGAGCCTTGGTGTACTGGTCGTCATCTTCGCTAGGCGTTGAGTCTGAATTTGGGTGGTTATGTGTAAGAATTACTTTATTTACTCTATTTCTAGATACAGCGTCTGTTATCTTCCTAATAGACACTTTGACATTACTAATTGTACCCTCTCCAACTTTCTCTACTTTGAGTACTTTGTTATTTGGCAAAAGACTAATTAGATATGCTTCTTCTATTACACTACCCGCAAAGCAATTTCTAGCAAATTCGGCAGTTTCTTGTGCATTGCCAAGTGTTACATTCTTGGCGTTCTTCTCTTTCTGATAAAAAGCAAATATTTGAACCAGTGAAGTTAGAAAATACGCACTAACTTCTCCCATACCTTTGACTGCTTTCAAGTCTTCTTCTCTGGCTTCTAACACACCCACTATTGAACCAAATTTACCTATTAAATCGTGGGCAATAGGATTAGTATCTTTGTATGGAATTACAAAAGAAAGTGCATATTCCAACACTTGATAATCTTGAAAATTCTGTATTCCTTCTTTGCTTACTCTATCTCTTAGTCTTGACCTATGACCATAATGAGAATGTTTCTTCTCTTCCAAAACCTACAGCCTCTACCATTAATTGATAAAAATATATTACACCTAGTTTACCTCTTTTTGAGTATTTTTGCAAGTGTAATGCCATCAAATATTTGACGGAGAGTAATAAAATGGATATAATTGAAATGTGCTAGGGAAATAATATAAAAAGTCAATTATCCTTACACAAAAATTAAACGATAAGCGAGAAATTTATGAATTACAAAATAACCTGTGAAAGCAGTGCTGACTTAACACAAGAATTATATAAAAAACTAAAAGTAGGCGTAATTCCCTTCAGAATTACAATGGGGGACAAAGAATACAAAGACGGAGAAGAGATAACACCTGCAGACTTATTCAAACATTATGATGAAACCAAAGAATTGCCAAAGACATCTGCACTTAACCAGATAGACTATGAGGAATTCTTTGAAGAACAATTGAAAGATTGTGATGGACTTATTCACTTCTGCATAAGCAGTCAAATAAGTTCTACTTACAATAATGCTATTAATGCTTCTAAGAAATTTGATAATGTATACATTGTAGATAGTATGTCTCTATCTAGCGGAATTGGTTTGCAAGTAATGTATGCCACAACTCTTAGAGACAAAGGAGTAGACATAAAGGAAGCATATGCACTTATTAATAACCGTAAAGAAGATGTACAAATAAGTTTCGTTGTAGACAGACTTAATTTCCTTCACAAAGGTGGCAGATGTTCTGCATTATCTTTGCTAGGAGCAAATCTACTATCTATTAAGCCTTCTATTCAGGTAAAGAGTGGCAAAATGATTGTTGGCAAGAAATATATTGGCAAAATGCAGAAAATATTAGACAAATACATTCTAGATACTCTAGAGCAATTTGATAATCCAGATAAATCTGTATGTATAATCACTTACAGCACAGCAACACCTGAAATGTTAGCCATTACACACGAAACTCTAGACAAAATGGGGATATTCAAGAAAATTATTGAATGCCCTGCTGGTTCTACTATTTCTACACACTGTGGACCTAATACTCTTGGAATTATTTTCTATAACGATGGTGGGATAAAAGATAATTAAAATTAATAGAATATTTTAATTTAATAAATTATTTTGCAATTAGTAAATTTTATTGATTTATTAAATAGTAAAAAATATATAAAACGAAGTAAATGTAGTAAATTTTATTAGTAATTATATAAAGCAACAAAAAAACATATTTAATAGTATTAACTTTTATTAGTAAATTTATTAAAAAAAAGACCATATTTAAAGCAAACTAATGCTATGTATGGTCTTTTTTATTATGTAATTAATAAGTACAATTTATTACAATCATAATAAGTACAATTTATTATAATTTAGTACTGAGATTAATCATTTATAAAGTGACTAACTTCTTTCTGTTTCCTCTTCTTACAAACAATTAGAACTATTCCACTAGCCACAACAATTACTAAGCCTACAGCAATATATATAAGGATATTATTACTATTTGAACTCTCTTCTTCTACTATTACAATCTCTTCGCCCACGCTGGAAGCGAAATTTAATTGATTGCCATCAACTGAGCAAGTAATTTCTTCCAAATTGCCATTATCTAATCTATATACTTTGATATTGCCAGTATTTTTTAGATTAATTGAAGATATTTTAAGTGATACATTAATTTCTTGATTACTTTGCACTCCCGAAAGCATAATTTTGAATGCTTTATATTTGGAAGCACTAACACCTGCCTCTCTAAGGCTACTCTCTACCTTATCTTTATTAGATGCTTGAATAGTTAATTCCGAACTTGCCGAGAATCCAGCGCCCGCTATCTGCAATTGATAGTTATTGTCTATAAATATCTTGGAAGTGGTCAAAATTTCAAATTCTTTGGAATTCTTGCCTATTATTTCGTAATTGCTATTGTCGTCTAGATTGATAGTCAATGTATATTTACCTGCGTTGATAGGTTCATTTGAATATACTTTCTTATATCCATTAAAACTATTCTCTAGCACTCCAACGAATGCCACACCAATATCTTTCTTAGTGCCATCTTCAATCAGCCCCGTAAAGCCACTAAATTCAATAAGGATAGGTTTCTTATTGATAGTTACTTTGGCTGTAAGTCTATCTGGTTCTTTGTAATTATGATTGATTATTGTAAAATCTACATACACAATATATTCCCCAGCATTGATAAGATTACCCGCTACCACATTGGGGATAACTCCCTCTGGAAAGTTACCAACAAGGCTAGGTGTATGAGATTTGCCATCGTAGGTCACCTCCACATCTTCAAATTGGATTTGAGAAGTATCTACAGTGGCTCTATCTATTGTAAATTTGTAACTACTCTTATTAGGCTTATAATTTGAATTATCTAAGGCAACAGTTGTATAGTATGTGCCTGCATTTATTTGTGGATTGATACATGTAGCCACAACTTCTTCATTATCTAGTATTCCACTTACAATTTGGGCATTAGGAGTAATTAGATTGCCTGTATAAGTAAATCTATCTACTGGCAATGTAATTTCTAGTACTCTAGGCTCAATGATTATTCTACAAGTCATATCTGGGATTGCTTCGTAATTAGTTGTATCTGGGATTGTAAAGATAGCATAGGCTATATTATTTCCGGCATCTTTCCTACTATTATCTCTATAAGTACATACAACACCATCTGGCAATTTGCCTTTGATATAAGCAGTCTTATATAGTCCATCGTAAGTAGCATTAATATCTGCAAATTTGATATTTGACATATCGTACTTGGCTTTGACAATAATTAAATTTGCATTGATTTCTCTATAATTAAGAATGATATAGTTATTGGCATTAATATCTGGAGTGGCAGTTATTTGATAATTACCTACATTAGTCTCGCCGTCTGATGAATAATTGAAAGTAATTCCATATGGACTAGTGGCTGATGGCAACATGTGTTTCTGTCCATTGTATGTATATGTCGCACTACTGAATTTTATCTGAGAATAATCTAATTCTTTCTTCTTTATTATAAGTGAGGCTTCAAGAGGAGTTATTGGAGTAATATTGCCCCTATAAACATCTTTGCCTGCAAATGATGCAATAACCCTATATTCTCCCGCATTTGTAACACCCGGATTTTCTGGGTCTTGCGGAATTAAATCTTCGCCCAAATAATATGAGTAATTAACTACAATTGGCAAACTACCAATATTAATTACTTCTAAATAATAATAAACCCCTTGACTATAAGTATAGGTCTTACTAAGCATTTGAAGATTGGAACTATCTAGAGTGATAGGAATGATTGTAAGAGTAGATATTAATTTATTTGGAACAGGATTATAATTATCTTGGTCTATTAAAGAAAGTTCAAGTTGAACAGTATAATCTCCTACTCCCAATCCCTCTGCATTATCTAAATTACAAAGTAGAATACCCTCGTAAGGATTAACAAAAGTTAATCTCTTCTTGGTGCCATCAAAGGTATAAGTTCTATCTATAAACTGCAAAGCAGATAAATCTAAAGTTGCTTTGGAAATATATATATTTACATATTTAACATTATTTACGATTGAATAATTTTCTAGTCTAAGTCCAGATTTTAATTTGAATTGAACTCTAACTGAGTAAGGGGTATCGCTTGCTAATTTAGCACCATCGCCCGATATTATTGTTTCTTTGGAAGCATCTTCGGGCAAGTTATTTAAGATTTCGTCTGGGACTTTGTAATTAACACTTTTATTATTGTATACATGATATATATCTTCTAATTCTATATATCCAAAGTCTACAACTTTAGGTGTAATTACAAGTTTAACTGGAATACTAGATATTCCATAATACAATTTGCTATTAACATTGAATGTTACATTGAACGAATACTCGCCAACAGTTGTATAACTATATGAAGTACAAGTAACTCCATCAATTGTATTTAACATTTGTACACTCTTAGGAGTGCCATCATACACAACTTCTTTGACGCCATCGGCATTTACATCTAACTCAATTTCGTCTAACATAATTGTCTTCTTATCTACAAAGACACTACAAGTCTTATCTTCTTCGGCAAGCACATAATTGCCCGCACTTACAGATGACTTTTTTATTTCAACATCTACTGAGTAATTTCCCGGCAAAGTGAATTCATTGCCACTTAGTTTCAATTCAACAATATCCCCATCAAGCACATTACTTATAACTGGGGTTATGCTATAACTATTGCCACTATATACAAAAGATGTATTGCCAAAGTCTACTCCAAGGGTGATTGGAGTAACTACAATATCAATTGGAGTGCCAGTATACAAAATGCCATCATCTGCGCTTGTAGCATAAATCTTATATGAACCAGCATTTACAATATTATTTACTCTACTCTCTACATTATCTTCTATTCTTGTAATGTAATACTCATCATCTGTTAAATATACTTTCTTTCCCGTTTCTTCTGTAATATAATAAGGAACACAATTATTCTCTAAATGACTATTGCAATGATTAATTTGATTATACTCAAATTTTTTATTACCCACATAAACATTTACATTAACTGGGTCAGATACAACAAGTAGAGGTATTGTGCCTAGATTGATATATATTTCATTTTCTTTGACAGTAAAAAGTGATGTGGAACTATCCAAGGCAAAAGTGTTTACTTTCCTATTATCTTTTACTTTGAGACTACTTGTTAATTTTATTAATTGTTTGCCACAAACTTTGAAATTCTGCAAATCGTACCTTTGCAAACCTTCGATAAATAATCTAGATGTTGCATATTTGCCACCGATAAAGAAATATTCTTGATAGTCATAACCGCTAGTACATCTGAAATATTCATAGCCTTCAAACATTTCTGTTTCATCGCCAGACTTACTCACATTTAATTTCATATCGAATTTAGTAAGAATAATATCTCCACTATCGATAATATTAGTTAGTCCGTCGCCATAAGATACTTCTATGCCGTCATTAATTGTAGATATATCATCGCCCAATATGCCAGCATAATCAATATAATAATTCTCTACGAAATCTTCAAAATATGTACTTCTAGTTTTAGTTTCTAGAGTATCTTCATCGGGTGCGCCTAAGAACTTGAAGTGTTTGATATATTTGCTTGCAAGAGTTCCTACCCCTTTGACTAATACTTTGCCTTCGTAAGAATAAGGAAATTCTGGATTATTAATATCTTCGTAAGACAATCCATATAGACTAATTACAACTTTGCCATTAATAACACTAGTCTTATCTACATAAATAGAATTTGTTTTAAGAGAGATATTCAAAGTCTCTCCACTTGGCACATTTAATAATTTAACGCACTCTAGAGTATCGCTATTATTTATTATATGTACTAGGTCTACATTATCCCAAGTACAATTATTAATTGTTACTTTGCCAGAATTATATATAACACTAGTACAAGTTATATTTGGCAATACAAAATTAACATTTTCTAGAGTAAGAGTGGCGTTGCTTTCTACCCTTATTAGATAATTAATATTTAAACTATCTACACTCTTTATAGTTAAGTTTCTCAAAGTAACATTGCCATCTGACACAATTATAGTCTGTGACACACTAGAAAAATCGTAGGTGGTATTATCCCCATCAATTATGTCATTAGATAAAATAATTTGAGCAGAACTCTCCGCCCAAACAAACTTTGGCTGTATTAATCCTATAACGGCGAGCATAAAAGTTAGAGCAAATAGGACGATAATTTTTTTCATGATAATGTCCTTTAGAAAACTTGTAAATATTTATAAACTTGACCTCAATGTCAAATATATTATTTAAGCAAATTACATATATTATTACTTTGTGTCAAATTGACTTAAATTAAACTTTAAATACAATCTTGACATATTATTAAGCATATTTGGTTTTCAAAAAAATAGCACACTCCGTCTTATGTAAATTACATTTACAACTTTACAGACCATGCGCTACAGTTTGAAAAAATAAATTCATCTCACATATTTCGTGTATACAAAAAATATACCAAAAATGTCGAATTTTGTCAAGCATTCTTGGTATATTATATTGTGTACATAATAGTGGTTATATACAATATATAGTATTATATTATAAAAATTTGCCTTTGTACAAAGAAACTTCCTTTTGAACAAGTTATTTTTCTTCTTTGGTTACAAATTCCCACATAAGAGAAGTGTCTGGAATTAAACTCTTGGATATAGGCTCTATAAATTCTAATAGTTCGCTATAAGGCACATCGTCTCTTGTAATTTTGCCCTCTTTGATAAATCTCTCTATTTCGCTCTTATATACGCCCAATTCATACTCATGCATTGTATCTACAAAGTAATCTATCTTGGTTCTATAAGGCTCAATATATTTTTCTTCGGCGGCTACAACTTCTGGCCACATCTGAGCAGTCTTCTGCATTGGCGTGCCTCTCTTATCTACATCTCTTATCGACCTTCTAAGCAATCTTAGGTTACGAGTACTAATAGACATTTTGTCTGTCTTGAATGATTGAAGAGGACTAACATATATTCTAAAGTAATTAGATGTACCCAAATTCTTAAGCAATCTTGGATTAAGAACATGAATTCCCTCAAATATTACTAGAGAATTGAATTTGTACTTATATGGTTTTACATTAGGGATAGACTTGCCATTCTTGAAATCATATTCGGGAAATAAAACATCTTCGCCATTGAAATATTTGGTAAAGCAACTATTAAGTAAATCGTAGTCAATAATTTCTGGACTATCGTAATCGGGTTTGCCATTTGGAAGAGGTTTGCGTTCATCAAACGATTTGAAGAAATCGTCCATAGATATAATATCCACAACCCTTCCTTTCAATTGTAATATATTCCTTAGAAGTCTAGCAGTAGTTGTCTTGCCTGCACAACTAGGTCCACACAACAAAACAATCTTTACTCCTTTCTTACTAAGGATTTTATTTGCTAGTGTGAATAATTGTCCTCTATATCTGCTCTCGGTGTCTAGTATAAATTTGTGCAAGTCTCTTGACTGCTTCTTCGTTATTGCATTAACATTTGTGTATTTTATCATTTTTCACTCTTTTATCTTTTTTTTACATTAGCATAAATCATTTTGTCCAAGCCTTTGACAATAACATCGTAAATTGGATATGATGCTTCGACAATACATACTATGAATAGTATATTCTGTAGTGTTAGAGGAACATACTCGAAGAATGAGTAGAAAGTACCAACAGACAGAACTATTGTACATAATGCTATCATACAAGTAAACATAATTCCTCTGAAAATATCGAACGGCTTGCACAATCTAAATAATACTAATAATCCTACGAATGTAATAGATAGAGACGCCATTGTCTGGAATTGTCCATCTGTTCCAAGTCCCAAATCAAATAAGTAACAAGCAATAACATTAATGAATAATATCAAAGCGCCCGGCAAAGATTTGGATAATAGATTGGATATAAATTTACCTTTAATCTTATCGTTATTAGGCTGGAGTGCCAAAAAGAACGATGGAATACCTATAACCAATGTCTCTAGCAGTAATACTTGTCTAGTAGAGAATGGATAATCGGTCTTGACGATAAGACAGAATATTGATAATAAGATTGTATATATTGTCTTCATAAGGAATAGCGAAGACGATTTCTGAATATTATTGATAACCCTTCTACCCTCTGCTACAACACTAGGCATAGAGGAGAAATTGCTATCTAGTAAGACTAAGTTACTTACTAGTCTGGTTGCTTCTGAACCACTTGCCATTGCCACACTACAATCGGCTTCTTTGAGTGCTAGGATATCATTGACACCATCGCCTGTCATGGCAACTTTGTGACCTTTGGCCTTAAGTGCTTTGACAAGTATACATTTTTGCTCGGGACTAACTCTACCAAATATTGTATAGTTACTGGCAGCATCAATTACTTGTTGTTGACTAAGGCCTTCTAGGCTTATATATTTGTCGGCATTATCTACACCCACTCTTCTACTAACTTCACTAACAGTTATTGGGTTATCTCCCGAGATAATCTTGATATCTACACCATTATCTTTGAACCACTGTATAGTCTCGCTAGCATCGTCTCTTATATGATCCTCAATTACAACAATCGCAATAGGCTCTCTCTTAGGTGGAATTTTATCGTCTTTGAGACTACCGTCACACTGAGCAAATAGAAGTACTCTGAAGCCTTTGCTTGCGTAAGTCTTAACTAAATTATCTACTTGAGCATTCTTGGTCTTAAGTACATATTCGGGTGCACCAAATACATAAGTCTCGCCATTTGTAAATGTAACACCACTCATCTTCCTTGCACTATTGAATGGAAGCACATGGGAAGCGGTTAAATCTTTGGAATATCCAAAGTGAGTAATAAGCGCTCTACTAGTTTGGTTATTATCATCAAGGGCTGTAAGCATAGAGCCAATTAAATGGTCTAAAGTGTGTTTCAAATCGGTCTTGATTTGGATAACATTGCTTACTTTCATTGTACCATCAGTAATAGTTCCTGTCTTATCTAGACAAAGGACATCAGTTCTTGCAAGCATTTCTATTGAATACAAGTCTTGAACAAGAGTTCTCTTCTTGGCAAGTTTGATTACACCAACGGCTAGAGCCATAGATGTTAACAAGAACATTCCTGCGGGTATCATTCCTATAATTGAGCCGGCTGTTTGCTTGATTGTAGGAGAAATATCTTTATTTAGTAATTCATAGTTATTGAAAAACATTAGAATTGACAATGGAATAATAACAATACCAATAATTGTAATTATTGTATTAAGAGTTCCCATAAGTTCGCTCTTAGGCTTCCTATATTGTTTGGCTTGAGCAGCAAGTTTGGCAGTATATGTATCATTACCAACTTTCTCTACTTTTGCATAGCATTTGCCACCAACAACGAAACTTCCGCTATATAGCATATCGCCTTTATTCTTCTTAACAGCAACACTCTCACCAGTAAGTAGGCTTTCATTAACTTCTACACTACCCTCTAGCACTATGCTATCTGCACAAATTTGTTTGCCAGTTTGGAACATAACGATATCGTCTAGCACAAGTTCGCTTACAGGAATTTTGGTCTCTAATTTATCCCTAATGACAACCGCAGTCGGAGACGACACTAGGCTTATCTTCTCTATTGTCTTCTTCGCCTTAATCTCTTGGATAATACCAATGCCAGTATTAGCAATAACGATAATCATGAAGAAGCAATCGCCTATTGCACCAACCGAGATAAGTGCGACAGCAACCAATGTACAAAGCAGATTGAAGAATGTGAAAATATTGCCAAGTATTATTGACTTATATGTCTTGGTATTCTTGGATACTACTATATTTGTAAGTCCTTGATTATTACGCTCTAAGACTTGGTCATTAGTAAGTCCAACTTTCACTTGAGGATTAAATCTCTCTATGTGAATATCTTTATCTTTTTTCTTTTTCTTCTTAGGCTTCTCTTCTTCTTTTGGGATAATTCTAGGTGCTTTGATAACGACTTCTTTCTTATGCTTCTCAGATTTATCGTTCACACTTGCGTCATCTTCTTCGGAAGATTTGTCTACAATATCTTGCACAGAATTATCTACAACATCTATTGTATCTTCTGTCTCATCATGAAGAAGAGTATCTTCTATAGAATTATCTTCACCTAAAATTATATCTTTTTCTACAACCTTATCTTTCTTAATTGCAGTCTTTTTGGATTTGGCTGCAGTAGACTTCTTTTTCTTGGAAGTAGATTTTGTTTTGCTTGTTTTAGTACTCATATCAATTTCCTAATTTAGTTAATTTTTGTGGCAAAAATGCCAAAATAAAAATATATTTATTAATATATCATTTCTAATATATTAACATATCACTACACAAAATTCAAACAATAATTCTTAAAATTTCAAAAATCGCTTGCAAATTTATACTGGCAGTGTTAAAATTTACACATAAGAAAATTCCCTATAACAAAAAATTTGATTAGGGTAAATATCCTAAGTATAGCAATGGCTATATTTGAAGCAAAGTGGCGATTTGCGATGGATAGATATTGCAAATGAATATCCAAGTTTAAATGTTCTTGTCAAAAACAAAAAGATGGATTTGAAAATATTCAAATCAATTAGGGTGGAACCGCGGTTAAGTAATATCGTCCCTTATAACCAACGAATGCAGAATGTACATTTATTTTTGCTATTTTGGTGTAAGGGATTTTTCTTTGAATAATCAAAAGGAGATAAAATTATGACAGAGATAACAATGGACAAAATTGTAAATTTATGTAAAAATAGAGGCTTCGTATTTCCCGGAAGCGAGATATATGGCGGTCTTGCTAATAGTTGGGATTATGGCCCAATTGGAAGCGAACTAAAAAAGAATATCAAGGAACTTTGGTGGCAGAGATTTGTACACGAGAATGAATATAATGTAGGCATTGATGCCGCAATAATAATGAACCCTAAAGTATGGCAAGCAAGCGGTCACTTGGCTGGATTTAGCGACCCTCTAATTGATTGCAAAGAATGCAAAACAAGACATCGTGCAGACAAATTAATCGAAGACTATGTAAACGAAAACAAAATGGATATAAATGTAGGCGAATTAAATAACGAAAGACTTGAGAAATTTATAGCCGAATACAAAGTTAAATGTCCTAATTGTGGCAAGAGCAATTTCACTGGACTTAGAAATTTCAACCTTATGTTCAAGACTTATATGGGTGTAACTGATGATGCCAAGAGTGAAGTATATTTGCGTCCAGAGACAGCCCAAGCAATGTTTGTAGACTACAAGAATGTTGTAAGAACTGAGAGACCAAAAATACCTTTTGGAATAGCACAAATGGGTAGAAGTTTCAGAAACGAGATAACTCCGGGAAATTTCATATTCAGAACTAGAGAATTTGAACAAATGGAACTAGAGTTCTTCTGCAAACCGGGAACAGACCTAGGGTGGTTCAATTACTACAAGGGAGAGATGAGAAGATGGCTTCTAGACTTAGGCATCAAGAAAGAGAACCTAAGAGAAAGAGACCACTCCAAAGAAGAATTGTGTTTCTATAGCAAGGCTACTTGCGACTTTGAATTCTTATTCCCATTCGGTTGGGGAGAACTATGGGGTATTGCAGATAGAACAGATTATGACCTAAATCAACACCAGAAATTCAGTGGCGAGAATATGGAATATCTAGACCCTATCACTAATGAGAAATATATTCCTTATGTAGTAGAACCCGCACTTGGTGTAGATAGAATGTTCTTGACAATTCTATGCAATGCATATGATGAGGAAACTATTGGAGAGGGTGATACAAGAATTGTTCTTCACTTAATCCCTGCCCTTGCTCCATACAAAGTTGCAATTCTTCCACTATCCAAGAAATTATCTGACAAGGCAAAAGAAGTATACAAGAGCCTTAGCAAGAGATTTAATTGTGCATACGATGAAAGCGGTTCTATTGGCAAGCGTTATCGTAGACAAGATGAAATTGGCACGCCATATTGCGTAACTATTGACTTTGATACTTTGGAGAATAACACTGTAACTATTAGAGATAGAGATAGCATGGAACAAATTAGACTAAATATTGACGACTTGAAAAATTATATTGAAGAGAAAATTGAATTCTAATAATAGCAAGCAAAAAATCACAAAAAAAAAACTGCGAGGAATAATATCTTCGCAGTTTTTTATTTTTTACAATACATCGATTTCTATTTAACAATTATCTTATTTTAAATTAATAAATATCTTTATTTCTATTTGATATATATCAGCCCATCAATTACACAAATGTTATTTTGATTAAGCGTTAATTTAATTAATATTTATTATTATTTGCCATCAAGACAATCTGGAAGATTGCCATCTTCTTCTATATCTGTAATTTCTTCCAAACTATTCTCGTAAGTCTCAATTATTAAATTTAAACAAGCCACCAAATAAGGCTTAGTTGTAATATATTTCATACTATAAATATTATCGCACCCGCTTAGAGTTTTGTCTAATATTCTAGCAAGAGCCATCAAATCCACCATACTTAGTTTTTTCATTTGCAGTGTGGTCTTTTTGTAATAATACACACTCCTATAAAAATCTTCAAGGACCGAGCCTGATTGTACACTCTTTAATATATTCAAAAAATTATCGTCTATCTCAGACAAACGATTTTTGGCATATTTATATATAAATTTATCTGAAATATTTGTCATAATTAATAACACCAATCTTTATGAAGTTCTTTATATTAAATTACATCATGAAATCATCTTTCTCTTTGACATTTTGGGCGTCATCAATTAACTTTAGCAATGCCACAACCTCAGCCTCGCCTTTATGTGGGTCACGCAAGCCACTCTCCACTCTACCATTAATATATCTAACTACTGCAAGTAGAGTTTCTGCATCTTTTCCATAAAATTTCTTCTGCATATTTCTATAGTCTTTGGCTTGGATATATTCCCAGATATCTCTAGGAATTTTCTCTTCTTCCATTATTTCTATAAATTCTGGCTCAAATGCATTTAGTGCGTCGTTTGTAATTTCACTAATGCTAGCCTTGAAATTATTACCATATGTTGACATAATATTTTTAATCCCCCATTTAGTTGCACACGCAACTATGACAACTATTTTTATAAAAATTTGTTGTCAGTTCAATTATTCTATTTTCTATTTACTTTCAATTGAACCACATATATTTTAGCATATTTGGGAATATAAGTCAATAGCAGGCTAACTAGCATGAAATTATGGCTTTAATTCTAATTTTTTGCAAATTTACTAACAACCTTGGAGGTTATTATTTGTTTGGCAATTTTCTTCTGTTTCTTAGGGGAATACAAGCACAAATAATCCCCGCAATCAATAGTACTTAAATTCTGCAAGAACTCAACTGGAGTGCTAGCAAATCCTCTACTAATTGATGTCTCGATTGCAAGAGCGCCTAGAACATAACTTAAGTAGTGTCCCGGATATCCGCAGTAATCTAGCATATAATTAATAGCCTTGCTTCTAGGATATTTGGATAGCAAATAATTATATGCTCTCTCGTAGCCTTTCTCCAAATTATTTAGCAACAAGAAATATGCTATATTTGCACCCTCTATCATGAAATTCTGAGAGAATGCAGTATTTTTATTATGGCACATTGCATACATTGCCCAGCCGTTAATTAAAAGTGACGCACCATTATCGAAGCAAGTATTTTTCTTGACATCATCTACAACTGTATTATAAAAATGCGCATAACCCGGATAAACATTGAAGTACACCATATGTCTTAGTGCAACATCGGTTAGTCTATTATTATTGGAATAAATGAAAAATCTATTGTTATTATAACTGACATTTTTGCTTATCCATTCGCCATAGCCATAGTCATCGACTATAGAAATTGGCACTGACTTTCTAATAGAACTTCTGCCATAGATAACAGATAATTGATAGTCATTCTGAAGTTCGCCAATAAGCGCCCTTGCAGTATTCTCAATTGCTTCGGGTTTAAGTATTTTCTTAGATGTTGGAATTTCTCTATGCTTGCGATATTTATTAATTAATTTGATGATATTTGGATAGAAATCTTGCAAGACATCTTTGTACAATTGTTTGATGATATTAGTAGGTTTCTGACTACACCCTTTACTTAGAAGAATAGTGAAGAAATCTAGAGCGTCATCAAATTCAGTACGAATAACTTTGAGCATCGTACTTCTTATCTCATTGGGAATATAAAATATATTATCTTGCCTCTTGAGAACGGCTTTGATAAATATCTCTTTGTCTTTCTTAGTCTTCAATTTACGGAAATGTGTCATTACTTGTTGCAAAGAGAAATGCTTACGATAGAATTCAATTTGTTTCTCCATTATTTCTCTTTCGTAAGTATTAAGCATTAGGCTATATCTTTTGACATTTTTGTATGTAACATTATCGAATGCTATTTTATTTTTCCAATCTTTAGTTTCTAAAATTTTCATAAGTTCTCCATTTTTCCACTATACATTTATGTAAATTAAAATATCTATTCTATCTTGGATATTTGTTTATTTCTCTTCTTGATAGGCATTGCAAAGAATATTACTGCTTGACCAAGCAAGCCTACTATAAATATAAACCACAATTGACTATTGGCAAGAGTGACATATATGGCTGTGATTATTGACCACAAACAAATAGATGAAGATAAATAAATATAGAATTTCTTGAACCAAATTGCCGAGAATACAATAAGCACAATAGCATTAACTGGGATAGTATAAATAAATGTAAGCCAAGTACGACCAAGACTAGTAGCACTATCTAGTATGAAAAATATAATAGTGGCTACAAACCAAATACTAACAGACACAAGCAAGGTTGTAAATAAATGTGTCTTATAAAATTCCCTAAGCACACGCTTCTTCCTAGCATAAATTAAATCATTAACAGTTACACCAAAAAATTCGGCAATACTTTGCATTGTCTCTACATCGGGCAAAACACTGCCAACTTCCCATTTGGATACTGCCTTATCGCTATAATTAAGTTTCTCGGCTAATTGCAATTGAGTTAGATTTTTGGCTTTTCTCAAGTTTATTAAATTTTGCGAAAAATTAGTTTTGATATCATCAGCGTTCATATTTAATCCTCTAATTTATTTAGCAATACAAATAACTACCCGCACGGAAGTACTTTTATTACTAAAGTAATAATCCTCACAATTCTACATATATATTAACACAATTTTCTACTCTTTGACAAGTAAAAATACCTACTCTCTTGGCAAGAGAGATGGCTTTTTGGCAGTAGAATAGGCAAATTGAATGAGAGAGACGCAAATATGCTAATTAGGGTGTAAAAAATCTATTTACAAAGTAAAATATAACTAGGTTTAAAAAGAGACCAAATTCATTTTATTGTAATCAGGAGAATTAAATATGAAAATTGCAATATCTGCAGAAAGTACAATTGATTTATCCCAAGAACTTTTGGATAAATATAATATAAAAACCACCCCATTTACAATCAATATGGGTGACCAATTAGTAGAAGATAGAATTGGAATTAGCAAAGAAATCTTTGAATTTGTAGACGAGAGTAAGAAACTACCTAAGACAAGTGCTGTTAGTCCTGACCAATTCAAGACACACTTTGAGAACTTACTAAAAGAATATGACGCTATAGTTCATATCTCACTTAGTTCACTTATGAGTAGTGCATACAACAATGCTGTAAGCGCTGCCAAGGACATGGAGAATGTATTTGTAGTAGATAGCAAATCTTTGTCGACTGGAATAGCGCTTCTTGCAATCAAGGGAAGAGAACTTGCCGATGATAGACACACTGCTCAAGAAATTTATGATATCCTAAATGCAACAACTGAGAAAGTAGAAGCAGGCTTTGTACTAGAGAAACTTAATTATTTGTACAAAGGTGGCAGATGTTCTGCTCTTACACTACTTGGTGCTAATTTACTTAAGATTAAGCCTCAAATAATCGTAGAAAAAGGCAAAATGATACTAGGCAAAAAATACATGGGTGGCATGACCAAAGTTGTAGAGAAATATATAGACGATTTACTAGTAGCAAATCCTAATCCAATACTAGATTATGTATTCATTACCCACTCTTCTCCAATGCCAGATGCCGAAGCATTACTAACCCAAAAATTACAAGAGAGAGGCTTCAAAAATATCTACAATACATATGCTGGTGGCACAGTTTCTAGCCATTGCGGTCCTAATTGTATAGGTGTACTATTTATTAATAAGTAATTAGAAATTAATAGAAGTAAATAAAAAAAGATTGATATAAATTTAATCTCAATCTTTTTTTATTTTAAATATTTTTCTCTCTTCTTCGTTCCCACTTAAGATTGATATTAGGAGATGGGGTCAAATCCAAATCCGCAAGTCCTCTATTGGAGATTATTTGGAAGTATCCCTCACTTGCAATCATTGCTCCATTATCCCCAGACAATTGCACTTCGGGGAAGAATAGTTGGAAGCCTTTGCTTTTGCTCTCTTCTTCTAATTTGCTACGAAGATAAGAATTGGCAGACACCCCGCCACCTACTACTAATTTTTTGCTTTTATCTTTGAGTACGGCTTTCACACTCTTAGATACTATTTCGTCTATTACTTGAGTTTGGAATGATGTACATATATCTGCAACTGGGATTTCTTCTCCATTTTGTTTTAATTTATGTACGAGATTAATTACACTTGTCTTTACACCACTAAAACTAAAATCATAAGTGCCCGGCAAGATTGGGTGAGTTATAATCTTAATATTATTACTGCCCTCGCTAGATAATTTATCTATCTTAATTCCACCCGGATAGCCTAGCCCCAAACATTTGGCAACTTTGTCATAACATTCGCCTACTGCATCATCAGTTGTAGAGCCTAACATCTCAAATTTATCATAAGTCTTTTGCTTGAGCAATGCAGTGTGTCCACCGCTTACAATTAGGCTTACAAATGGTGGGGTAAGAGACTTATGAGTTAGATAATTGGCACTTATGTGTCCTTTGATATGATTAACCGCTATAAGTGGCAAATTAGTAGCATAGGCTAGTGCTTTGGCATAATTAACGCCAACCATCAACGCACCAATTAAGCCTGCTCCATAAGTAACGGCAATTGCGTCTATATCGCCCAGAGTTACACCCGCTTCTTTCAAGGCCTCATCAAGGCAACTATCTATTGCCATTAGATGATTTCTACTAGCCACTTCGGGTACAACCCCTCCAAACCTAGCATGAATGTCTATTTGGGTTGCTACAATATTAGAAAGTATTTCTCTACCATTACGAACAACTGCTATAGCAGTCTCATCACAACTGCTTTCTATTCCTAGCACCAATATATCTCTTTCTTTATAGGTCTTTACTAATTTCTTAAATTTTTCTCTAGATATTTCTGAATACATATTTTTCTCTTTTCTAATTAATAACTTTCAAAAATTCAAATATAAAGTCTTGGATATTGCCGTCCATTACACCATAAACATCACTAGTCTCATAATTTGTTCTATGGTCTTTGACCATTGTATATGGGCAGAATACATAACTTCTAATTTGGCTTCCCCATTCTATCTTCTTGGCATCGCCTTTAAGAGCCAAACTTTCTTGCATTTTCTTGTCTAATTCCAATGCAATTAATTTACTTTTTAGCATTTCCATTGCCATTTCTCTATTCTTTAATTGTGAACGCTCTTGTTGGCAAGCAACAACTATTCCTGTTGGAATATGTGTAATTCTAACTGCACTATCTGTTGTATTAACATGCTGACCACCAGCACCACCCGAACGATAAACATCTACTTTTAAATCTTCTTGGCGGATTTCTACTTGGACATTTTGGTCAATCTCTGGCATTACCTCAACCGATGCAAAACTTGTGTGTCTGCGTTTATTAGCATCAAATGGACTAATTCTAACAAGTCTATGCACACCCATTTCGCCTTTTAAATATCCATATGCATTGTCTCCGCTAATTTTGAGCGTAACACTCTTGACCCCTGCACCATCGCCATCAATTTTGTCTGTCATTACACACTTAAATCCATTCTTCTCGGCGTACATCTCATACATTCTCTGCAACATTCCCGCCCAGTCGCAAGCCTCTGTACCGCCTGCTCCACTATGGATTTTGACATAAGCATTATTATTATCATATTCGCCCGAAAGCAAAGTTTCTAGATACAATTCATTTATCTCTTCTTCTAGATTTTTGATACCTGTATCAATTTCTTCTAGCATGCTCTCATCGCCTTCGCTTTCGCACATATCTATAAATTCTTGCAAGTCGCTAATGCGTTTGCGAGAACTAGATAATTTGTCTAATTCAAAAGTCATTTTCTTAATGCTCTTATTTACACTACTACTAAGAGCGGGGTTGCTATACACTTCTGGCTTTAGACTTTCCTCTTTCTTTATTTCTAATTCTTTGGACAAATTTTCTTCGTCAAAGACAGTCGGCAATAATTTTCAGATTGCCGACAATTTTTTGTACTCTTTCTTTTTGGTCATTTAGTATCATAATTATTCCTTTAACCGATTATTTTTAAATTCTCAAGTGCATTATACCATATAATCTTAAAAAAAGATAGACAAATATTATCCATCTTTTACTTTTTTTGTAATATTACTTTGCAAATACTTAAAATTACTCTTTGGACAAAGTATCATCATCTAATTGCGTGTGCAAATCCATATTCTCAATAGTTAAAGATACCTCTCTGAAATTATCGTCATAAGGATATCTATTTCTTCCAAATTCCAACCACATATCACTAAAAGATTTGCCTTGTGCAAGTAATTCTTGAACGGACCTATTTAGATAAGCCGAGTTATTAATTTGGCTATCGGCGTCAAGCGGAATTTCGCCCTCTGTGTCATATACTTTGCTCTGCATATCGCATTCAAGTTTGTCACACTGATAAGCAAACTTTGCTTCATTAGTCTTACGCTCGTCAAATTCCATAATAAGATTACGGATTTCATCTTTGTCAATTAATCCTCTAAGCACTTTGTTTATCGCCTGATGACCCAATATTTCTTTCTCTTCTCTAGATATTTGAAATAATGTTAAATCTCCAATACATATTTCTTCTAATTCATGTACAGCAAGCATTTTAATAACTTTATTAATATCTACATCATAATCATATTGCGAATTCATAGCAAGTGCCAACATCTGCACACCATATATATGCTCGGCAACACTTTCTAATCTTTCTGCCTTCACATTCCAATCTAACCAACCAGTTCTTATTAATTTCTTGAGTTTATTGCATAACAAATAAAATTCAATTACGCTCTGCGCTTTGTTCTCAGACATATCATTCTCCAAAATTAAATATTTGTAACTAATCAATTACAACTATATGCATTTATATCTTATTACTTATAACTATAAGTGTATCATATTCTTATAATAATTACAATAATCAGACTAAAAGTATCCACTCACAAAAAAAGATAGATACAATAATCGTGTCCATCTTTTATTAATGAGATTACCATATAAATATAACTCTATCTAATAATTTAGATATCAAGAAGAACCGATGACATAACTTTAACACCAGCCAGGAACCCTTGTTTAAATGCTTCTTTATCTTTCATCTCATCTTCGGCGTCATATTTAATATTTTCTAGCAAACTAACAACTTTCCTAAGTTCCATGTATTTGTTAAATAATTCTTCTTCAAAAGTAAAATTAACCCTTGTATATTTAATTAACATATCTTTCTTTTCAAACATAACCAAATCTCCATTGTCTAATGTATACATTATATAATTTAATAGTCTATATGTCAAGTATTGTTTTGGTCTATAATGTCTACATTATATTGTATAGGTGAATTATGTTAAGATTGAATGTACTAGACATATTAAAAGAAAAGGGCAAAACAAAATATTGGCTTTATAATCAAATGAATTTAAGTTATCAAAATTTTAATAAAATGGTTAATAATGAAACTAAAGGTATTAAATTTGAGAACCTAGAACTTCTTTGCGAAATACTTGAATGTACTCCAAATGATTTATTTGAGATAACTAATGATTAAGTTATTTTTAATAAACAATATTAGTACAGAGGATTAACATGGAAGACTTTTAGTATTTTGTTTTAGCAAAAAATGTCATGATAAAGATAATATCATGACATTTTTATTTTATTATTTCACATCTTTGCCACAGCAATTTTTGTATTTCTTGCCACTGCCACATGGACACAAATCATTCCTTCCCACAATCTTGCCTTTGGTCTTGGCTTGGGTTGTTTCATTATGATTAGTTACCATATCTATACTTGTTGGGGCTTTCATTAATTTATCCAAGTCTGCTTGTGCTTGTGGATTATTTGGAGTACTTTCCGTCTTATCTTTATTACCCTCTTTCTGTTTCTTCAAATTCTCTTCGGCTATCTTTCTTATCTTCTCCATATCTTCTGGGGTTAATTTCTTTCTAGTAATATTAACTGGCACTTGTCTCTCTATCTGAACTTTGAAGTTAAGCAAGAACATTGCAGTCTCTTCTCTAACTCTATTTATCATGGTCTCATAAGCCTTGGAACTCTCTTCTTTGTAGGCAATTAGTGGGTCGTGATTACCATATGCTCTTAGTCCAATTTCGCCACGCAAAACTTCCATAAAGTCGATATGGTCTCTCCACAAACTATCTACTACTCGAAGCAATATTTCTCTCTCTATTCTTAGAGCATCTATACCTACTGCTCCCAAAGACTTACATTTGTCCTCGTATACTTCTTGTGTTTTATCTGCTACCATATTTGCTAGTTCTTGTGCTTCTAAGCCTTCTATCATGTCTTCTGTTACAAAATTAAAGTCGGCTGGAAGAACTCTATTATTTAGGCAACTATTAATCTTCTCTACATTCCATTCTTCAAAAGACTCTTTGTCGTCAATAGCATCATACACTGCATTTCTAGCAAATTCGGCTATCATATCTAGCACTTCGCTATGAACATCTGCACCATCTATTACTCTATTTCTTTCTTTATAAATTTCTTTCCTCTGTTGGTTATTAACATCGTCAAATTTAAGCACTGTATGACGAGCAGAGAAATTGAAGCCTTCAATTCTTCTTTGGGCAGCCTCTATCTGACGGGCTAGGAATTTAAGAGTAAATGCTGTATCATCAGAAATTTTGAAAAATCTAACAACACCCTGCAATTTGTCTCCGCCAAATCTACGCATAAGTTCGTCTTCCATACTAACATAGAAGATACTTGAACCCGGGTCTCCTTGACGGCCAGCACGACCACGCAACTGGTTATCTATTCTACGGCTTTCGTGTCTCTCTGTGCCTATGATATGAAGTCCACCAAGAGATATAACCTTCTGTTTCTCATCTTCGGTTACTTGCTCAAATTCTTTGTAATATTTCTTATACTTCTCTCTTGCTTTCTCTAGTTCGGCATTATCTGATGGAAGATATGATGTACAGAAGTCTATCTGTTCATCGTTATATCCTAATTCCGCCATCTTCTGTTTGGCTAGATATTCTGGATTGCCACCTAGCATAATATCTGTACCACGACCAGCCATATTGGTTGCAATAGTTACTTGACCTAATCTACCCGCTTGGGCGATTATCATACTTTCTTTCTGGTGGTTCTTAGCATTCAAAACATTATGTTTAATTTTGGCTTGAGTAAGTGCTTTGGATATTTCCTCACTCTTCTCGATTGTAATAGTACCAACTAGAACTGGTCTACCTTCGGCATGAACTTTCTTGACTTCTTCAATAATTGCATTAATTTTGGCTTTCTCGGTTGGATAGATAACATCTGTCCAGTCAATTCTTCTAACTGGTTTATTAGTAGGAATTGTAACAACATCTAGATTGTATATTTTATTAAATTCAGTTTCTTCTGTCTTGGCAGTACCAGTCATACCGCTAATTTTATCGTAAATACGGAAGAAATTTTGGAATGTAATAGTAGCCAAAGTTTTATTCTCGTCTCTTACTTCCAATCCCTCTTTGGCTTCAATTGCTTGATGAAGTCCATTAGAGTATTTTCTGCCGTCCATCAATCTTCCTGTAAATTCATCAACGATTACAATCTCGCCATCTTTGACAATATAATTATTGTCTTTCATCATTATATATTGTGCTTTAAGTGCGTTATTGATATAGTGATTAAGTTCGATATTATTGATATCGCTTAAGTTCTCAAGTCCGTAATATCTCTCAGCCTTAGCAATACCGCTCTCGGTTAATCTAATGGCTTTCTCTTTCTCGTCAATTTCGTAGTCGGCTGGCTTCAAAGATTTGGCAAATCTACTGGCTCTCTTGTATTCCTCGCCACTCTTCATTCCCTTGCCAGATATAATAAGTGGAGTTCTGGCCTCATCAATTAGGATACTATCCACCTCATCAATGATAGCAAAGTGATAACCTCTAGCCACTCTATCCTCGGCACGCATAACCATATTATCTCTTAAGTAATCGAAACCAAGTTCGTTATTGGTTGAATATGTTATATCGCAAGCATATGCTGCTTTCTTCTGCTCTGGGGTCATATCGTGAGAAGAGATACCAACAGTTAGTCCCAAGAATTTGAAAATCTTGCCCATCCATTCGCTATCACGAGTAGACAAATATTCATTGACTGTAACGATATGTACACCTTTGCCCTCTAGTGCCACCAAGTATGCCGGCAAGGTCTCTACAAGTGTCTTACCTTCACCAGTCTTCATCTCGGCAATTCTACCTTGGAATAATGCAATACCGCCAAGTATCTGCACATGATAATGTCTCTTACCAATAACTCTGCTACTAGCCTCTCTAACACACGCATATGCATCGGGAAGAATATCTATTGTCTTCTCGCCTGCTTTAAGTCTATCTTTGAGTACTTGGGTGGTGTTTTTCAAGTCCTCATCGCTATATGCTCTATATTTATCTTGCAAATCTTCTACTTTCTTTGCAATCTTCTCTAATTTATTTACTTGTCTAGTATTTTCTGATTTGAATATTTTACTCAAAAATCCCATTATACTTATATGTCTCCTTCGAAATATAATTGTGTCACTTACATAATATTTTATAATAATATCCCCAAAATTCCAAACAAAATAAGTACTTTATACAATTATTACTTACATTAACTTACAAAAATTGTACTATTTTATTGCCTTATATTTGCTAGACCATATGACAATAGATAATTTTACTTGATAAACCCTACCAAAATGTGTTACATTATTAAATAAGAATTAATAGTAAAGAGGGTAAAAAATAATGGCTAAGAAATTAAAAAATATACTTAAATTTTGTATACCGATTGCACTTATTATTATATTTTCAATTATAGTAATACCATTACTTACAAACGGCAACAATTCCAAAATTAAATGCGATTATGTTTATAAGACTGCAGATGTTACAACTAATACAAGTCCGTATGGCAGTACTGCAACACTACAAATTGAATTTATATACATGGGATTAGTTATTGACCATGATACTTCACTGAAAGTAGATGTAGTACTAGATACAAATAATGGCGAAATTAACGATACTTACACTATAGACAAATTTGAGAAGCAAGATATGTTTGAAAATAGTGGCAACTTAGATTACTCTAGATACATAGGCACTGTTGAAATAGCCAAAAACGATTTGACAAGTACAACATACAGTCTAAATAAATTAAAGAGCGTTAAATATTCTACTGATAACATAAACTACAAAGACGCACAAAAAGCAACCCCATATATTTTGGATAATTTAAAAGAAGAAGCATCAAAATATAATCGTTACATGCACGGAACTAGATTTGGATATATAGCACTAGCAGTTGGCGGATATGCAATACTATTATTTATAGCCATTGCAAGTATTGCAACTATTTTTGTAAATCCCGATGAAGAATTAAACGAGCAAGTTAGTAATGAAGTATTAAGTAAGACAGATACAAATAATACAGTTAATTACACAATTGAATGTGAATATTGTGGAACAATTAACGATAGCAACGCTAAGACATGTAGCAACTGCAGAGCGCAATTAAAGAAACCACGAAATAAAAATAAAAGTGAAAGAAATGAATAGAATAGTAATAATAACTGGTGGCACTAGCGGAATAGGACTAGGCCTTAAGAATTTATATGAGAAAGCAGGAGATACAGTACTAACAATTAGTACCCGAGAAGGAAATGAGAAGCATTACTCTTGTAGTGTATCTGATGAGAAGAAAATCAAAGAAGTCATCAATTCTATTGGTCAAGAATATGGAAGAATAGATGTACTAATAAATAATGCAGGCTTTGGCATGAGCGGGATAACCGAATTACTACCAGTAGAACAAATTAAGAGTGTGTGTGAAGTAAATTACTATGGCACATTATACTGCACACAAGAAGCAATTAAATATATGCCACGAGGAAGCAAGATAATTAATATATCTTCTGCAATGGCATTATTCCCTGTACCATACAGAGCAATATATGGGTCTATCAAATCGGCAGTTCTTACTCTTAGTTTTGCACTCCGAATGGAGCTAAAACCACTTGGGATTGAAGTCACTGCTATTTGTCCCGGAGATATCAAGACGAATTTTACTAAGAATAGAATTAAAGAATTCGAGACAAACGAAAGATATGGAAGTAGGCTTGAGAAAGCAACTACCAAAAGTGACAGCCGAGAAGATAAACGAATGCCTGCCGAAATTTGCTCTAGTAAGATATTCAAAATTATTACCAAGAAGAAATGTAAACCTTTCTATATAATTGGTGGCAAATACAAATTATTATATTTTATGACTAGAATTACCCCTAAGTCTTGGTTACTAAATATAACCGAGAAATTATATGGTGGAGAGAAATAAGACAAAAAAAATTCCTTCATGATTGAGGGAATTTTTTTATTTTAATTATTTTATTTGTGTACAAACAAGATTGTTTATATTCACATATACATATTATTTGCTGCAGGCGGTTAAGTACAGTCTTTAGCAATATAATGATTGTAATACTATTTTTCAAGATTATATACTACGGGCGATTGAGTACTCGACCCAAATTTTACTAAGGCTTCGGCTTCGCCTGCAGAAATCGTAAAATTTGTCTCTGCGTCTTCCCGCCCTCAGCGATTTTATTTATATCTTCTATATTAGTAACAGCACTAAGTTTGTGTACTAATAGTTCACTTATTTGTAACAGTCATTAAGAATAGTACTGATGATACATTTTCGCCAGAAACTGATGTGTTATTGACAAATTCAAATGCAAATTTGACATTCGCTGTACTAAATGCCCCAAACATTGAATTAATTTGTTCGGTGTAATTAGTGCCGCTTGCATTACTAAGTATTGGATTTTGCACATAGATATAATATTTGCCCGTAATTGAATTACTATCAAAATAATTAACTATATGAGCAGTCTCGCCGTTTGGATTAATACTTACAGAACCACTATTATTTATAAATTCATTTCCATTATCTATAAGCAAATTTTGAGTAAATATAAATAGCATACCTTGTTTGCTTGAAGTATAATTTCTAAGTGAATTTTCATCGGTTATAAATAAATATTGTTCTTGGAATTTACAAGGTTTCATTGCGTATTCTTGGAATACTGTTCTTAATTTGTAATTATAGAAAGTATCTGTTGACTTAATATAATTAGTACCATATATTGTTTCTTGAACTTGGTAGGTATAATACCATAGCGTATCTGTTGATGGGTCATATTTGGACTTCTCTAAATAATTACCTTTGTTATCTTGCACTTCATAATATTCATACACTATTTGTGTAGTTGTCTTGTAAGGTGCTGAATTATTGGAATTATACACGCTTACCATATAATCATAAGTCACAACTACTTCCATAGTATCTCTACCGCTAATTAGCACATAATCAAACATATCTCTCAATTCTTGTTCGTTCTCTATTACCAAATTTTCTTGTGTGCCTTTGTAATCAAAAGTTTGATATTCATAATACTCTAAATTATCTGGTGCAGAATATTTACCGAATTTGGACGACCTACCAGAATGTGGGAAGTGAGTTTCTGCCACATCTTTGTCACTTAGACAGAAGTAAGTATGCGACAATGTTTCTTCGGCTTCGCCAGATATGATTTCTGTCCAAGTAATATCTACTAGATAATATTTAGCAGGAATACTATCTAGTGGGTCTTTATCAAGTAAGACTTTATTCCAGGCATGCCCACCCATGCTACCATTTGCAACTTTGGCATTACCTACAATTCTAATTGCATCTATACCAAGCATATTACACATTAGACTAAATGATTTGGAGAACCCATCACAAACCGAGTAGCCAGTCATAAATACACCCTCTAGATAGAAGCATGGTAATTTGGTTGGATAATTGGAAATATTGCCAGTATATGAACTATAATCAGTATAATCGTACTGAGTATTAATACATATCCAATCAAAGATTGCTAGTGCTTTCTCATAATCGGTCATCTCATCTGAGATTATCTCTCTCAATACTTCTTTGGCTTTGGTATATATAATATCCGCTCTAGTATTCTTGGTTGCAAATACTGGAGTTATTTTATTCTCTACTGCCCAGTACAATTCTTCGCTAGTTGTAACTTGGGCATATAGAAATTGTTTATCGCTTACAAAATTATCGTAGTTATCGCCATATTTGGTTTTAAGACTTGTATAATTAGTAGTTGAATAAAAGCCCGTAGACCTTGCTTGTGGATACAAAGATTTTTGAGTAGGATTAATAGAAATATTACATTCTGTTACTCCACCATAACTAACCTTGATTGTATATTCATTGGCACTGCCATTCATACTAGCAAAGCCACCATTATTATTTGCTTGGTAGGATATGGTCTCATAGAAACTATTAAATGCACTATTCACCGCATAGTCTAGATTGCCAACTGTAGATGTTTTCTTGTATGTTTGTGCAATTGCTGTCTTGAAACTATCGGAAATTCGTATATTAAATGTCTCTATTCTACCAATAAATGTATAGTATACTAGATTATTTAATTCTTGTTGATTTTCAATATAGAAATCATGAATTTCTCCATCAAAGACATAGAATTTATCTGTATACCCCTCGTAACTCACTGATGAATTATTATAGTACTTAATATCGCTAGAAATTGTATTCTTAGGTGCACCACTAGTAAGAGTTGTATAGCCTAATCGTATAGCATAAATTTCTGACTTGGTCATATAGTTATTTGCAACCAAATTTGTCATTGTGCTAGTAAGATTATATGAATGCAATCCAGTCGAATTAGAATACAAGTAAACAACATAACTAAGGTCTTCTCCGCTAAATGGTATAAGACTAAGCACGCCATCAACTATTGTAAAATCAATCTTGCGAGTGGTATCTATCTCGGCATCTGGAGTGGTTGGAGTTATTATAGTTTTCTTGGTATAAGTATATGTTACAATATTGCTCTTATCACTATTCTCTCTACTGGCACTATTAGTTGTAGCCCTTACACATAGTGTGTATTCTCCACTCTCGCCAAGCATACCAGAAAAATCATATACTATGCGTTTATCGTCACTATCATTATTTATAGTGTCAGAAAGTGTATCGTTAATGTAAATATCATAATTATTTGCATAAGATATCTTATTCCAATATATTGTCTTATTGGTATTGCTTATAGATATCTCTGGCGTCCTTAATTTGCCACCGGCCGTGATATCAAAATCACAACTGGTAAGTAGAGGAGTAAAGCATAGGACAATCAACATTATTGCAAATAAAAATTTCTTACAAAACTTACTTATTTTGCTCATTCTCCGCCCCCTGTATTGTTTGTATTATAATCGCCACGAATTAGCGCAGACACCCAAGTCTTAGGTGCAGATGACCAAATCTTATTATTAATATTATTGATATCCGCCTCTATACTTTCTACTATTACTTGAATTTGTCCGTATCTACCCTTGTCGGCATCTTCGCAAGTAATTGAATTGCCATCAATTGTTATTTGAGAAAATAACTCTATTCTTCTTTGGTAAGGGATACTTCCACAGAAGTAGTAGTAATGGTCATCGTAAGTATCTACATCTTTATCTACTTCGGGATTATATTTGTACCAGTTATCTGTAAGTTTAGGAATAATTACATCGTATCTTTCTTCGTAATTAAGAATTAATTTAATTTTAAATCTAAGATAGATATTAGGCGGATTGCCCGCACCAGTACTTGCATCGCCTCTATAGTCATTACTATTTCTAGCATATGCAGATATATCTAATTTATCGCCGGGATTGATAGGCCTTAAGGCTTCTTTACCCGTATCGGTTATGATTGTCAGTAGTGATGTATTCTCTATCTTCATACTAACTCTAATATCATAAGTTTCTTCTTCTGAAGTCCCCGTTCTACTAAGGACTATAGCAAAGACTATTATCAATATAATTAGTATCAGTACTAATATTATTGCCACAATTGTCTTAATCTTAGACGAACGCCCGCCACTATTTGAAGGCCCGCCTACTGTTTTCTTTAATTTTTCTAGAGATTGTTGCTCTCGCATTGTATAAGAACTAACACGACTAGCGTCAATATTACTACGAGGAATACTCTCGGTCTTAGGCTTGGTTACATTAATTATCTTATCTTTCTCTTGCTTATTATCATCTGCCATATTCAAATATTCCTCCTTTTCTTATTTTATACCTAATATTATAAATATTGTAGTACATCAATGCGATACACAATAGCGATTTATCTTGTTTTTATGCACCGGTGTCTTCAATGTCGCCTAGTGCAAAGTTCCACCATGGACCATAGCCCTCATATCTAAGCGGGTCTGGAACATTCGGTACTTGGATTGCCTCTACTATGTAATTTATATGAAATTTGCAGTTTGCATGTTCGTTAGTTATTTCTGTCTTACTTAGTGCTATATATCCGTCTAGAAATTCAAATGTCTCTAGATTTTTGGCTACTCTAGCCTCCAATATTCCGCTAGTAGTACTCTTAAGTACATACCAATAATCTGGGTCTGAACCTTCAACAAATTTATTGAAGTCTACTTTCTGCCACATGCTCTCATCGGGAGCGTCTTTGTATTCTATCAAACTTTGGTCGGCTAATTGTTGTAATCCTGATGGCACGCCATCAGAAATTCTCTCGTATGTTATCTGAAGTTTAACTCTAACATATGCATTACTTGCCTCAACTTCTTGGCTACCTAATTGCATGCCTAAACGCATTTTAATTTTGTCGCCCGGATATACTCTAGTATTGTATTTATCTAGAATATCGGTTGTAAGCGTGTGCTTCTTCCTAGGATTGCCATTGGCGTCTACTATTATATTTCCCGCGCCATCTTTCATATCTTCAAATTCGGTTATATAGATATTAACTGGATTACTAAGGATAATATCTGCGCTATCCGAACGAGTACGAATATACCAAGCGGCAGTACCAGATACAGCCACTAATATAAATATTATTATAGCAAAAGCAATAATAATCATATTTTGCGTTTGAATTTTCTTATTTAATTCTTGTTTGGTTAATTTCGCCATATTTTCTCCTGTAAATTTTATCCAGTTAATATTTATGTTTTTCTTTTTTATAGGGTTTTATTTTTAACTTTTTGTTTTTCTATTGTATATTACACACCAACAGCACTCTTGAATTGACTTAGTGAATAACCATATTGCCATTCAATATTTGCACCGGCACCAAGCATTTCGCTATTCCAACCACTTGGTATATTATTTGCACTAGTTACATCGGTATATATAGTTGCACTTATCTCCAGAATAATTTGAATTTTTTAAACTTTTTAGCGTTTTCTTGCCATTAACCATTCCTATATCCAGTTGATCAAGAGTGGCGGTTTTGGTGTACAGTCTAGTCCCTGTTTTAAATTCTGCATTCATATCTGCTGGGATAGTGCAATCCGCATCTGTATACCAACCACATGTATTATTATTTGTATATGTATCACTTAGTCCCGATTTTGCTAATGACTGAGATATAGTTAGACCTGTCTCTAATTGAACATCTACTGCTTTGCCATTTATTACTGGTGCAAACAACAAACCATTATGCGAACTCTCTTCTGCCACCATGTCTTTGAATATTTGTGGAGAAGTAGTCCATACTGCATCTGACGCACCATACTGACGCTGTATACTATCTACTGTAATTGTAATAGTCACATTAGCATTTGCTACTTCGTTAGTCATAGTATTGCTAGTGCGATAACCTCTATTAAACATTACATTAGTAGTGTATATGCCACCTAGATAATAATAAAATTGGTCTTCCTCATTATACACCCATTTGTTCTTGGAAGAGTTATCGTAAGTGGTAGATGTAGTTAGATTATCTACAAAATACAAACTAAGTATATCTAGATTGTCTATTTCTGTTGTAGTGCCTACCAATTTCCTAGTAGTCTCATATCTAACTCGGGCATAAGCACCGTCTATATCGTGATTAGCACTCGTCTTAAGATATGTAGCAATATCATTGCCACCTTGGTCGGTAGTATATATGGTATCGGGTGCAAGTGCAAGATTGCTGAATTTGAAATTAGTTGTAACATCTAATTCTAGGTCGCCAATAAGGGTTATATTAGGCTCGCCGTTACTTGTCTCGCTTTCGTCCATAAACCATGCGACAGTTATAGAGGACATAATTGCTATAAACATAAGACATAGAAACAATATGCCTATTATCTGAAATTTCTTTTTATTGGTATTTTCGCCAAAATTTCTAGCCATTTATCCTCCTTATACTAAAATTACTTACAATTCTAATTACCAAATAGATTATCTCCATGCAGTCCAAGCGCTAGGCAAATCGTCTTTGTTGCCAAATGGGAATGCATTGACTGGGATATCTGCTGGAGTGGTCTCGTTATTCTCAATTTTCTTGTAGATATTTCCGCTATATGCTACTGCGTCTATAGATACATCTACATAGAATTTGGTGTCTTTCTGCTCGTTGCTTACAAGTATTTGATTAATTATACTTGCTTCGCCATCAGTATCAGTGCCAGTCTCTATATTATCTGTTCCATAAGACCTAGTATTATAACTAGATAATCTACTATTGTAATACATATAACCGCAAGCGACGGTCTCGCTAGGAAATTGTCTAACCCAATTGGTTGTATCCAAAGATATTGTACCCAAAGCGGTTGGACTACCAGCAACTAACAGCGCTGTTCTTTTATTGTTATTTTCCATGTAATATATACTAATCGTTACTCTAACTATGGCGTCTATATTGCCTTCGTTTCTACATTTAAGGTTGAGTGAACGGATAGTATTGCCCGATGGAATTTCGTATGGTGTATTACAAGTCCATACTCCATTTTCATCGGTACTTCCTTCTATTTTGTTACCATTTGCCAGAAGAACGACATTGATTGCACCAAGATTATTGCGGTCTTCGTGATATACATATGTCTCTTCTAGCCAAGCGAGTGTGGATACTATAAGACAAGAGCATAGTACTACAAGCAAACATAGTACTACTATAAAACTATTTACTTTCGTCTTTCTCCTTATATCCATACTTTCCTCTGTTTTTTTCTTGACTATTATTTCTATATATTATTCGTCATCATTCTCGTAACACTCTACATCGTCTTCTTCTAATTTGCCCTTTAAATAATTAAGGACTTCGACAAAGACAACAAGAATTACGCCAAATATGATAAGCAACATATAATTAGCCTTAACATATCTTACAACTACTCCAACAGACTTGAAGCAATGGTCTACTCTACCTACAACTTTGGCAGTGATTGCACCATCTAATGTATCACTATTATCACCCTTGGTGTACCATCTAGCCTCGCTAGAATTATATCTTGGGTCGTCTTCGGGTATAACCTCGCCACCTATTTTCTTACCATGCACTCTGTGGGTTAAGTATGTTCCTGCGTCCATAGTTACAATATCGCCAAGTTGCAAATCTTCGTATTCGCAAGGAGTAACAACAATTAGACTGCCAACTGGCAAAGTTGGTTCCATAGAGCCTGAAGATACAATCATGAATTTGTAACCACACACTACTAGTAGTGCTATAGATAGTAGCAAGGATATCGCCAAACTTTTTAGTATTGCAAAACTCCAAACTTTGAAATAATTGGTCTTCTCTAGTCTATAAAATTTCATCTTTGTTCCTTTCTTTTACTTAAAACAATAATAAAGTATTAATGCTATTGCTATCCACATAAATGTCTCCATTAAATATATTTATTCATCTAGTACTTGGGGAAATAATATACGCTCTCCAAGCACTAGACAAATATTAATATATCTTCTTATTTGCATCTAAACTTAAATTCTATTTCCATTTACAACTGACATTTACATATAGTCAATATCAATTTTACTGTGTAATATATTCAATGTCTTTCTCCATATTGGATACTAACAATGGATATTTGCTAATCTTAGTACTATTCTCTTGTTCGCCATCTTGTACAGTGGCCCTCATGTAAATATTATGTCCGGCACTATCTACTAGTGTTAACATTTTGCTTGCCAACTCATCTATAGTTACACAAGATGTAGCAACCGAAGAACTATTGCTTGGAACAATGTTCTTAGCACCATTAATTGTAACTACTACATAGTAATTATCTTTGAAAGTAACTCTAGTATTGGCTGGAGCAATAACATAAGCACTAGTTGTCAAATTGGCTGTATTGCCAATATTGATTGCACTAAATTCAACATAACAGTTCTTAACTGTAATATGATTTTCAACACCAGTTCTAGTTATAAATTGAGCAACTATTCCGCCCAATGGCAAAGTAAGACCATTGTTTGTAATTACATCAACTTTGACAACCATTCTACTATAACAACTATCTACTACTGATGTGCCATACATACTTCCAACTATTCCAGCATACTGGATACCCTTACCACTAACACCGCTTGTAATACCTGCATCGGTTACTTCGGCTATACCTAACGAGTAAGAATTAGTAATTGTACCATTACTCTCATTAGCGATACCGCCAACGAAATTGCCTCTAATTGTACCATTATAGTAAGAATTGATAATTTTACCGCTATTGATACTACTAATACCTGCTACATAAGAAGATTTCTTAGTAGTAGAAGCACTATTATTATCTAAACTTGTGATATTCAATTCTACACTACAATTATCTATAGTTCCTGTATTCTCTACAGCAAGTCCAGCAACTCTAGTATTATATAGAGTTCCGCGAACTTGAACATTAATTGAACCACCATTAATTGCTGTGATGTGAACATTATTAAGAGTACCATTATTAATAACTGTAAGTCCTGCAACTCTTACTGTAGAATTCTCTACAGAGCCAGTATAAGAATTATTGATTGACAAATTCAAATTGGATATTGAACCTGTATTTACTCTAAATAATGCCTTATATATATTGATATCTGAACCTTGTGTAATGGCTTTCTCTTGTGGTTGCAAGTAAGCAACTAGATGATCCTTACCATCAATTGAGCCTGTGAATGTATCTATCATTTCCCATGTTGCAATATTGCCGTTATCGTCTCTGAATGAGATATCATCGGTTAATACAAAGTGAGAATTTGGATAGTATCTAATGCTATTGAACATTGTGCTAGTAGATACTTTGTAAGGTAGCAATTTAGAGCCATCGCCTGCTTGGAATATTGTAAACGATATAATATCTGTTTTGCTAGTTAAGTCGGCTTGGTCAGAGATATAAATACCTGTATAATTTTCTTCGCCAACTAATACTCTTACAGAGAAACTATATTCTATACCAGTATTGGTTACTTGGTATTTAGTAGGAGTAAGTTTGTTATTATCTACTGCATTCAAGAATACTGTATCTGCAACTTCTACTATATAATTGCCGTTTGCTTGCAATGAGTATTCTATCTCTCTATTAGTTATTTCGCCAAATCTATTAACTCTTGCATTGTCGTTAGTTACTTTGTCTGAGGTAGATTTGTCTTTGTAAATATCTGATGTAACTTTCCAATATTTATCTAATTCTTCTGGAGTTACTTCAGTTACTTTGTAAGTCATTGTAATCTTAGCATTATGACCTTTGGTTTCGTCAGAAACTTTCCAAGAAAGTGTACCTGTACTACTTTCAAATGAAATTCCTGTTGGTTTTGCTGGAATTTCTACATTCTTCTTATTGGAGAAACTACCGCTAATATAGATAGTATCACCTTCTGTTAGTTCGGTTGAATCTAGAGTTCCAATTGGTTGAACATATACATTTAGTGAAATTCCAAATTCACTAGATAATTGCAAAGTCTCAATTACCTTAGTTAATCTTAATTCTACATCATTTCTAGTCTCGTCGTAAACGAAGAAGTCTTTGGTTAATTCGCTAGAACTATCCATTGTTGTAACAACTTGGTTATCGTTCTTAATTAAGAAACTTGCTGACCTTACTGCATTACCCTCTATCATTCTAGTAGTCTCGATAATATCGAATATCTTATTGATAGTATTATCTCCATCTGATACTGTTGTAATAACCAATGCTCTATAACCAGATGCATTATTAACTGCTTTCCATCTAATTCTATTCTCGGCAACTTGGTTATCTATTACATCTACATTCTCAAGTTCTGGAGAACTTAATTTCTCGGCTACAAGGGTTTGTTCGCCAGAGGCTATTGTAAATTGTCTATGGCTATCGTCTACATCACCTGTTGTACCTTGATATTTAACTCCAAAATTGTATGTACCTGTACCAAATAATGCTTGGTCTTGTTCTAATGTATAGGTGCTATCAAATGTATTTATCTCGCTATGCAAGATGTAAGTACCCATATCTTCGTCAAGTATTTCGCTATTTTCATTCAATCTGAAATTTGACTTGGTAGGTTGTTCGCCTGTACTTCCGCTAGTCTCTGTACCCCATGTAAATGTACCATTTATTACTTTCACAACTGGATTAGCAAGTTTGGTTATTGTAATTGATGGAGTATAGCAACTATTCAAGTATTGAGTATTGTTATCAATATTCAAACCAAGCGACCTTACGCTAAATTCAAATGTTCCGAAATTAACTTTGCTTAAATCATATCTTGTATTGCTAACTTCGGCTAATTCAAATGTACCGCCAATATTCTCATTAATCTTAATCTCGTAACCTCTAATAGAACTATAACTTGTATCTCCATTCCAAGAGATTATTCCTTCTTCATTTATATGTAGAGAAGTAGGGATTGGTGTTCTACCATAATCATCGGTTGTAACATCTTCGCCATCAAAATAATTAGGAGAAATTGTAGTGCCATCACTTTCTAAGTGAGTAGCAGTGATTGTAATTCTATATACATAACTACTACTGCTGGTTGGAAGTCTATTAAATTCGCTATTCTCTGGCATTTGGAAGTACTCGTTAGAAGTAATACTCTCAGATATAATAGTCTCGGAGTAATCGCCATCAACAGATTTGGTTACATTAACACCATCTGATTGAACTAGAATTCTCTCTGCTTTAACTCTATATGCATTTGCTCTATCTACTTTCTTCCATACGAATTTACCATTCTCTAGCCAGATACTATTCTCTCTTTGACCACTAATACCATCAATTACAACTGATTTGGTTGCTGTATCCAATTTAGTTGCAATTTGTTCGTAATCAAATGCTGGAATACTATCATCGGCATTGATTAGAGTATCGCTAAAGTCTGTATCGATAATTCCTCTGCCGTTGCCTATTTCTTGCTTTCTAATAATATAACTACCTGCGCCAAATTTCTCGGTGCTTTCTGGTCTATTAGTATTAGTTAGGTTTAGGGTTGTTGGTCTACTAGTAGCAGCATTTTCGCCCTCACCTGTTACTTGTTCATTGAAGTGATAAACTGTACGCAAGTTGCCATTAATCCAATTACTACTCTTGGCAGTATTCCAACTGTAAGATATTAATTTCTTCCATTCTTCTACGGCATCTTTGTAAGTCTTACCTTCGTCTGCCCTCAAGTCTATATTATGGTCAGTTCCATTTACTCGTACATTCCATTTCCAAGTGCTTCTATCATAAGCATCTGGAGCATAGATGTAAGCATTATTATCATCTACGAATGGTCCATATACATATACATCTGTTTGACTAGACATATTAGCACATGGGGTGTAACTATATAGACCATTAGTTACTTCGCTTTGGTGATTTTCCAGTATATTCATTACATCTGAATACTTAAATACATTACTATTAAGATATATCTTTTCATTACTCTCTAGCAATGTACTATCTTTGGTACCTACAACGCTTATTTCCAATTTGTAATTGGTATTAGTAGACATATTTACGCCACCAAACAAATTATCGTCTTTTAGGTATCTATAGTAATTAACATTATCTTGTAGATTTGGGTTGTTGCCGGTCTCGGCATCAATTGTTTCGTCAATATTTACTTCTTTGTTTATTCTACTATCTTCGGAATTCTGATTGATTGCTGTAATCTTGTAAACTTTGTGATAATAAAAAGCGGTTAGCGTGCTATCTTCGGTTGTAACAAGTGACCAATACAAATTGCCATTAGATATTTGTTTACGAACAGTTGTACCCTCTTCGGAAGTATTATTTATATTAACCGAAGTAGGTGCTTTTGGTTTGTATACTGTAATATCCTCTAGATATTTACCATCTACCGAAGATATTAGACCTGTATCGTTACCATTAATCTTATTGCCTGCTGGGGCAACTTTTACTACAAATTTAGAAGTGCTATCTGCTACTACATCTTGAGGTAATTCATACTTAAACATTAGCACATCTGCATCACTTGGGTTTGCATCTGTATATGTTGGAATTTGTTTGCCCTTATCATTTGCTGTGCCTAATTTAATAGAATCTACAACTGATGGAGTAATTACACTTTGAACACCATTAACTACAGTATTGAATGTGTACAAATTATATAGAATTTTATCTACAGTATCATCGCCAGGTTTACCATTATTTATCTTCTGAGAAATATAATCTACAACTGCATTTAGTAGTAATTTCTGTGCTTCCACCTTATCTTCTTCGGTTATGCTAAAGTATGCTAGAAGAACATCGCTCTCAATTGATGAATGAACACTTAAGAATTCTCTAATATCTGACATCTTTAGTGACCAAGATAGTAAGCCATCTTTAACCATTAATTTGGTTACATTAGAAGATTTATACAAACTAGCACAGTTAGAATAAGTCACAACCGGAATATTTCCTTCGCTATCTAGTCCGATATACGAACTTACAATTGCTTTGGCTGGGTCACAGATTGCATTGATAAGTACTGTAAAGTAGCCTGTTCCATCAAATTCTGATGAAGAGAAATTGTAAGAATTAGTTGTAGTAAATGTAGTATAAACTGGGGTCTCGGTGCTGAATTTATCTGAAGTATTGAAACTACCTCTATAGAATGTTAATTTGTAAGAATATGCACCGACAACACTATACCATGTGAATGTATTATTCTCAAATGATACTGCGGTTGTCTCTACTACATAATGTGCTTCTGGGTTCTGAGTAGATTGGTCTGATGTTAGCAAGCCCATCTTATTAGTTCCAGTAGTTGTATTACCTACAACTCTCATAGAAATAATATAATTACCATTTGCTATATTGCTTGGAAGCAATTGACCTGTAAGAGTAACATTATCACTAGTTGTATTGCGGATACGAATTGCCTCGCCATCGCCAATGTACATTAGATAATCTGACCTACTAATTACATTATTTGGGTCAGTCCAAGTAAGCATTGGGTCGCCAATATTTACAGTCTGCTCATTACCTTCGCCATCTGTATATTTTAGAGTATTACCAGTAGAAGTAATTGCTATATTAGTAGGAGATTGAAGTTTCTGAACTTGGAAGATTTCACTCCAATTAGAACTCAAATTATTGCTACTATTAGCCATTATTTGAATATCGTAAATTCTGCCTGTCTCAAAGCCTGTAAATTCGCCATTTAATTCGATTAATTTTTCTTCTGTGATATTTGGTTTATCTATTTCTTCTGGAGTGTAATTCTCAAATAACCACATTCCAGTACCCATATCTTCGCCCTCTTCTGAGCCAGTAACTAGGGTTGTAATTCTAATTGAATAATTAGATGCATTATCTACTGCACTCCAAGAAAGCAAACCATCAATTGTAGATAACTTAGCCTCATCTAATTTATTGCTTAATTCACTTGTAATAACTTTGGAAGAAATTACTTCATTTTCGTTGCCGATAAATTGCAATGTTAATTGATAATTACCTTTCTTTGAAAGTCCCAAAGAATTAAGATTAATTGCGTATTTATTATTTTCGCCAGTTTCTGCGTCTGCACCTACAATATTAATTGTAGAGTAAATGATTGTATCTTTGATTGCAAGTTTCTTCTCTTGATATTCAAGTACAGCAACATTTGGCTCGCCCGCTAAGGTTGTAGTTATATTACTTGTAATCTCAGTTGCTTTGAATGTAAGAGTAAACGACCCATTTCCATTATTTGTAGCACTTAAGAAATCTGCTACTTTATAAGAAATTGTACCATCTGCTTCGCTGACATTTGCAATCTTTAGAGTACCATCTACTGGACTGAATAGCAAGTTAACCTCTGCTTGGTTTGTATCATTTGCAAATGTTAATTTGTAATTAACTTCTTCGCCAGCATTGAACTTAGAACTATCGTAAGTCCAAGTAATATCTTGCCATGTCGTGCCTTTGGTGTATCTCTCTGACATATCTAGAGAATAGTCAATTTGATAACTGATACTCTCTGGTACTAAGATTGGGTCTTCGCCTAATTGATAATCAGACAACTCAAAACTCTCACCATTAACTGTAATTGTAACCATACTACTTAGTTTGGCAATCTTATATTTAGCAGAAACATTGCCATTAAGTCTAGCATTTTCGCCAGATAGATTATTAAGTGGAGTAATTGAGTAGAAGTAAATTCCACCAGTTGCTTCAACTGTATCTGTGCCAAGTAGAGTATAATCAAATTTTAGATATATTTTGCCATTCTCAAATTTGGCAATACTATTATCCACAACCTCTTGCCAATCGGAAGAACCATCTTCTGCGGTTACCTCAAGGTATATTTTAGCACCGTCAAATTTAATGCGTTTTAGTGTGCTATCTCCGTTTGCATTTTCAAAATTTAGCAAATAAATATTAGCACCATCTACATGAGTGAATTGTATCCACTCACCATCTTTGATTAAGTCATTAACACTTGCTAATTTAGTAGCATTAATAGGTGTACTATAATCGCCAGATATTACATTTGCACTCACTACTTGAATTGAATAAGAGTGACTACCAACATATGCACTTGCAAGTATGCTAATCAATTGATTTTTGTAATCAATTGCATATTCTCCAGTAGTTAGGGATTTATCATCTACTAGGATATTTAGGCTGTATTTACCTTCTTCTAGGCTATCTGTTAATTGATATTTAAGAACACCCGCCTCAACAGTTAGGCTAGAAATAGTATTTAATTTAACTATTATATTTTCTTTTGTACTACCAGTTAATACAACGCCAGTTTGTTCGTAATCAACATATGGAGTAACGATTACCCTATTCTCTCCAGCCTTGAATAATTGCCATACATTATATGTTAGTTCTTCACTTCCAAATACCTTATTGCTTTCGCCATCTTTGATAAATTCATAAGTTGAACTACCTGGAAGTTTGTATTCCACAGTATATGTTGCACCACTATGAAGTGCTTGCCATTTAATATTCTCATTGTCTGCATTTACAACAATTTCTTTGTTGGCAACTATTATTTCTATAGTAGATACCATACTACTAAGAACAAATGCGTTATTTTCTGAATTAACTCCGCTAGATGCTTTGGAAGCACTTAGTTGGATACTATAATTGCCTATATTTTGGATTTCTAATTCGCTTAGGCTCTTGATTACAACATCTGCACTATCTACATTATTTACTGACAATGTTCTAATTACAGAATTATCTGCCAAATTCAAAGCAGAGATAATATATTCAATATTGCTTGCACTCTTAAGAGGGACAAATGAAACTGCAGGTTCAGAACCATTCATACATTTAGTCATCTCTACTGAAGATAATTGAACAACATAATATTTTAAACTCTCTGTTCCAGCAAATAAACTTGGATTTCTATGAGTGATTGTAATTGCTATAGTCTTATTCTCGCCAATTGTATTGATTAAATCAATTACATTGTATATGTATTTGCCTAATGTTGCTTCTGCCCCTTCTTCGCCAGAAGTATTTTCTACCCTACTTGTCTCTATTCTATATGGGTTATCTATATTATTTGCAAGCACCCAATCACTATTATCTTTGATATAGAATTTAAGGTCGAATGCTTGGCTCTCTGTTTCCCCAGTTAATTCCCAAGATAGATTACCTAGAGAATCTATGCTTACCTCGGTAGGCGTGATTGAACTACCAATAACTTTGGTTGCTGCATAGCCGTCTACATAGCCATATTCGTTATTATTGGCTCTTGCAGCACTACCAAGCGCCCAAATTGTAATTGTATTAGTCTCCCCAGCATTTACACACTCTAGCAAAGTCTTGGTGGTCTTATCTACTGTTGCTGTGCTTAAATCTACTGTCACTTCTCCTTCATTTGTAAGAGGTGTTGTGTATTTACTACCATTGATTGATACGATATATGCTGTATTAGTATTTGTAGATACGAACGACAAAGTATTGAAGTTCAATTGAATAGTACTTTCATTTACTGGGTTCTGACGCATGAAGTTAACTTTATTAGATGGAGAACTATCTATTCTACTGCCATCGTCTACACCAAGTGTTGTAATTGTGAATGATATTGAAGAATTAGAAGTGTAATCTTTGAATACCTCGTCAATATTATCTGATGTAGTTCCGTCTTTGAATTCTAGCAAATAATTCTTGATATTTGCAAATATATCTACTGACATACTGCTCTCATTATCTGCAGATGTAATTAATCTATCATAAGTCTCTATTTGTGCACCTTGTTGCCATGTGAAAGATAATTTGTAATCGTTAATGTATTCAGTCGTACTTAACTTTGCTTTACTAAATGTAAGTAATCCTTCTCTTGACATTGATATTGTGCCATTAGCAACTGCTTCTGCTACAACTACTTCGTTATTATTAATCTTGGCAATTGCACTAGTAGCAGAGTAATTATTAAGTGTCATATCATTAATGCCCACATATCTACCGTAGATATTGTATGTACCTGCTGGAAGATTAAGTGAAGCAATATTTAGTGTTAATGATTTCTCTGCATAAATTCCGTTATTAATTCCGTCTACAAATTTATATACAGATTTGGAACCATCATTAAGATTGATAAAGTACAAATCTGCACCGAATACGCTTGCATTAGTTTCGCTAGTTGTAAGTGTTGTATTATTAATACTTGTCTCTGTGGTCATTGGACTAAGTACATTGAAGCGTAATTCACTTACTCTACTTGCAATTGTATTGGTTGGATTGCCAAATGCGTATACTGTAATTTTGTATTGACTATTTGATGGATTTAATTGAGACAAATCAAAAGTATTTCCAATTAAGAATTCATCTGTAGATGGGATAAGTTTTGTCCAAGTATTACCCTCTGTATTAATAGAAATAGTGTAAGCAAATTTTACTTGAAATTTGTCGTTATCATAAGTTCTATTTGCAAAGTCCCATTTAAGAATGGATTTTAGGTAAGGGTTATTATTAGAACCCGCCTCTCCAAATTGTACACCACCAACTTCTATTATTCCTCTAACTGGAGTAATCTCAATAGTTGGAGCAATTAAATTCTCGATATCTATAGTATCTGATTGAATGCTTGGGTAAAATCTTGTATTGGTGCTTTGGTCAAGGATAAATTTCTTGCCCTCAACTTCGGCTTGAGAGAAATTCTTAGGATATGTAATAACATACACAGAGTAATTATCTAATTTATCAAAATTCTCGCCTGCTATAAATTCGGTCTTGCCTACGCCATCTGATGTACGAGTTATATACTTAGTACGGTCATTTGGATTGTAGTACACTCTACTAATTTCGCTATACTCTGGAGTCTCATATGATATCTTGCCGTTATTATTGGCAAGGCTACTTACAGCACTTAATTGATGATATCTGAAAGTATCGCTATACTGACTATCTTTGGTTGTGAAGTCATCACCTCTAGCCATTACTTTAACTTCGTAAGTATTACCTCTAGGCAATTGATATTCACAAGCATTAATTGGTTGATTGTAATCGGTAGTGTAAGTCTCGCCAGTTGTTACATTTTTGTAACTAACAATGTATCCAGTAAGTCCACTAACAACACCATTTGACATAGTTACATTTACAATTTCTCCAGTATGCAATTTCATCTGAGATACTTGGTTCCAAGTAACTTTGCCTGTTACAGGATTGTAATTAAGGCTAGTAGGTGCAACAAAAGATGGCCAAACCGCTTCTGCTTCTCCAACTATAACGGTAGCCTGTGTCCATTTGTCTGTATTCTTAGGCTTGAATTTGATAATAGTATTACCAACTCTATTTGCCCTAAAGCCAACTGTATGAGTGGCAGATTGAGAGTAAGAGAAGTAATTCTTTCTAACTACTACAACCGAATCATTACCCTCAAAATCCCAATCGACTTGGGTACGAGTAGTATTATCGGGCGCTAGGTTATATGTAATATCAAACTCGTCATTACGACTACATCTAATAGTTAGATATCCTGTTTCCTCGTCTCTAGTTGCTTTGGCAAAATCACTATTAATAGTAATTGTGCTTACTGGAATAATCGGGCCATCATCGCCACCCTTATCTCCCGAGCAAGAACAAGCAGTAAGCACTGCTGTTGCCAAAATTATCATTAAACTTGCTAAAATTGTTTTTACCTTTTTCATTCTAATCACCTTTATTTTTAATTTAATAGTAATTTTTCTTCAAATATTTTAGCACATATTGTCGAAAATAAAAAATTATTTTGCTATATAATATAAAAATATTTATATTACTCTTCTAATTTATGTACATAAGTATCTTGCAACAAATTTGGAATAACTTGCATAAAAATAGTAAAGTTTAGTGTATTTTTATAAGCACAGCCTTCAAATAAACGATTGACATGCACGCTGGATTTAATATAAAATACATATAACGAATAATTTGAAAGGAGTAAATTTGAGTAATGACGAAGAAGAAAAAGATAATAATTAGTGCCGTATCGGTAGGAGTAATACTGATAGGAATAATAATTTCTGTAATACTTGCAAATATCAAGAGATTTGATATATACGCAACAGACAAATTTGATTACAATAACCACGAAAATATGATTGTAATAGACAGAGATAGTTCTTACACCTACTCTAATAGATATTACGCCGGTGGCACAGAAATAGTAAAAAAGACTAGCACAAATAAAATGGGACTATATTCTTATGTGAAGAATAAAAATGTAGTTGCCCCAGAATATGATGATGTAAGCATTGTAAATAATATTGTAGAAACCAACAAGAGTTACTTCAGGCTTAATCAAAATTCACTAGGCAATATGATTAAGATTGTAGACGAGAATGGCGAAGATTTAAGTTTCTTGCACTACGACCAACAAAAAAAGGTTACAACTAGCGAAATCAAGACTAAAACAATAAACTTGAAAAAGACAAAAAACACCGTAAAAACCAAGATAAATAACAAATATCACAATGAGACTATAACTATTAAAAGTGTAGCACCTGCAAGCACTGGAAATTATGATAGTTATTACTATGAAGAAGGCAAATATTACTACGAAGTTTGGGAACTTAAAACTACCGATAATCTAACTTACATAAATTTGTACAAAGTAGAGAATGGCAAGCATGAATTAGTACAAACACTTAATAACGAACTTGGAGTATCTCTTGAGAGCCAAAATTTAGATTTGATATTCTTGACAGATGGCACACCTATGCTTATGAATATGAGAGAAATTAAGTACGACACCACAACACAAGCCCTTGAGTATGAGATGTACGATATTAATTTCAATCTAAAAGGAAAATCACAAATTAACAACAATACTTTATCCAAAATTGTAGCATCTGCTAGAGTTGGAAATAGTTTTGTATTCCAAGCAAGAGAAGAAGCAACTGAGGACAAATACGATTACTTCGAGACCACTACTTTTGGAGATAAATATTACAAATTAACAACATTCAAATTGAACCTAAAAAATGCTAATATTGCTGAAGTAAATTTTAATTATTTAATCAACCATATTAATGATAACTTTAATACAAAAACCGCCCTTGTTTCGGTACAAAAGATAAAAAATAAAAAATTAACTGACCAAGAAAATTTACTATTAAATGAGAGATTTCAAGTAAAGAAAATTGCTTATGATTTTAATACAATTTACATGATAAATAAAGATAGATACATTACAAGTAACGACGGAACAAGCAACTTCAATTTAATAGACAAAAATTATAAATTAATTACACACTTAGAGAATTTTAATAATGTATTTGCTACAAATAACGCATTGATTGTCCGCGATAGCGAACGCACATATGTATGTAATTTTGATGGTGTTGTAATCAAGAAAATTGCCAATGCAGATTTCTATTATCTAAATGACAGCAGATATTATATGACTAGTCAAACTAGAACAACTGACGCAGGCACTTATATCGATTATTATCTAGAAGAATTGGGACTAACTCATAGCGATGTATTATACACAAAGAACCCTATCGGATACACATATAATGGCGGAGACTTCTCCAATGTAATCTTACTTAGAGAAGATTATGCAACACTAGTTATAACTGTTAAGAGTTCAGGCGGTCTATTTGACTATAATATCTACAACATTAATGGAAAATTATTAGGTCAAGTAAATGGAATTACAACGAATAGCGCCTTAATTACGCCACTTTATTATAATGATAATAATGTTGTACTTAAGATGGATACTAAGTATTTAGTATTAGATAAATAATAACGAAAAAAAGAAGTGAAACAATATTTTCGCTTCTTTTTTTATTTGGTTTTTTATAATTATTTTTTAATTAATTTTTGTAGAATTTCTAGTCGGATTTTACTAGTATTTATTTTATTGTTTAAAATTCTTATCAACCATATCCTTAAGATATAATTTATCGTACATAAATTTAGTCACAATATTTTTATTTGCTATTTATAATTTTTATCAAAATATTTTTGTTAATTTATTTACTATTAATAGTCAAATATATTTTAACGATTACTAATTTTCTTTGCCCGACTGCATATCAATTGGGATTTCTACATAGCCTTGAGGCATATCGCAACTAGGGCAAGTATCCCAAGCAGACTTGGCAGTATGCTCAAATCCGCAATTGCTACACTTCCATTTGATTGGAGTGCCACTCTTATATAATTTTTTACCTTTCAATTTGGTGTACAATTGCTCTAGCATTAATTTGTGGCAATTCTCTACTGACGCTGCAAATAAGAATGACTTGGCTATATCTGGATACCCCTCGTCTTTGGCTACCTTGGCAAAGTCGGGATAGACATTCTCTGTTTGAGAAGTTTCTGCTCCCATTGTGTCTTTGATACTCTCGAGCAGTGTGCCCTTAGTAAATGGATAACCTCCACATATTTCTATATTGCGTTGCTTACAACTACAATTATCTGTAAGCAAATTATAAAATTTCTTGGCATGCGCCATTTCATTTTTGGCGTGCATCTTAAAAATTGTTTGCATATAATTGTAGCCCTCTTGTTCGGCTTGTTGTGCTAAGAATTGATATCTTGCACCATCTTGACACTCACCAGCAAATGCTCGTGCCAAATTTTGTTTTGTTCTACTTTTGTCAAAGTCTTGCATATCTAACAAATACTCCCTTATATATTTTTTATTTTTCAACATTTAATTGTGTACCTGAATTTAATTTTTTATAACGACATTTTGCAAAAATTTGAAAATAAATTATTGACAAAAGTATTTTTTTGATTTATGCTAATGATTAGTATTAGATATTACTAATTTGTAAATAATTTAGTATTGGTCTACGACTTGGGAATGATTACATTTTAATTTCTAACAGAGAGTTATTCTATTATCTGAGAGGAGTAACAAGAATGCATGTATATCTTCTACCCAATGAGACTGTGCGAAAGCATACTATTTGTTCGGTAGTGATACAAAGCGAACTATATGAGTGGAATTTGGATATTTCAAATTCAATTAGAGTGGCACCATGGATAAGTAAATTATTCATCTCTAAGGTATATGTACCTTAGAGATTTTTTATTACTTTTGCAAATTGTAATATTGACAATATATAGTATATTTATGACAAAAAGTACATACTTAATGTCATATAATACACATATAAAATACAAAAGGAGATAATATGATAGATATAAATATTATAAGAAAAGAGCCCGACTTGGTTAGACAAAATTTAATAAATAAATTTCAAGAAGAGAAATTGCCAAAGGTAGATGAAGTAATCAAATTAGACGAGAGAAATAGATTTCTTAAAGCCGAAGGAGATACTTTGCGTGCAAAGAAAAATGTAATAAGTGCAGACATTGGCAAACTTGCTAGAGAGAAAAAATTAGACGAAATGGCAGGCTTGAAAGAAGAAGTTGTCAAGATTAATAATAGAATACAAGAGATAGAAGAGGAAGAAGAACAAGTATCTAAAAACATCAAAGATATTATGATGACTATCCCTAATATTATAGATAACTCTGTGCCTATTGGTAGAGACGATAGTCAGAATGTAGAAGTAGAGAGATTTGGCGAGCCTACTACTCCAGACTTTGAAGTGCCATATCATGCAGATATTCTAAATAGCATTAATGGTCTAGACAAAGAGAGTGCTGGTAGAACTAGCGGAACTGGTTTCTATTATCTGATGGGAGATGCTGCTAGACTACACGAAGCAATGATTGCCTATGGAAGAGATTACATGATTGACCATGGTTTCACATATTGCATTCCACCATTCATGATAAGAAGTGATGTTGTTAATGGCGTTATGAGTTTTGCTGAGATGGAAGCCATGATGTACAAGATTGAAGGCGAAGATTTATACTTGGTTGGAACAAGTGAACACAGCATGATAGGCAAATTCAAAGAGCAATTAATTAGCGAGAAAGACTTGCCTATTACAATGACATCTTATAGCCCTTGCTTTAGAAAAGAAGGTGGCGCCCATGGTCTAGAAGAGAGAGGACTATACAGGGTTCATCAATTTGAGAAGCAAGAGATGATTGTTATCTGTAATCCAAAGGATAGCATGGATTGGTACAACAAGATGTGGAAATTCACTGTTGAGATTTTCAGAAATCTAAATATTCCAGTTAGACAATTGGAATGTTGTAGTGGAGACCTAGCCGACCTTAAAGTTAAGTCTTGCGACATTGAAGCATGGAGCCCTAGACAACAAAAATATTTTGAAGTAGGTTCTTGTTCGACACTAGGCGATGCACAAAGCAGAAGACTAGGCATTAGAGTAAAAGGCGATGATATAAATTACTACCCTCACACTCTTAATAATACAGTGCTTGCAACTCCAAGAGCATTGATTGCATATCTAGAAAATAATCTACAAGCAGATGGTTCTATATTTATTCCAGAAGCATTAAGACCTTATATGGGTGGCAAAGAATATATTTACCCTAAGAATAAATAATTTTGAGAATAGAACTAGGCAAGTTTTTCTTAATAATGTAATGTATTTACAAAATCACGATTAATCTACAAAAAGCACAAAAGTATAATTTTGTGCTTTTTTAGTACACAAAATATATGCATTTGTGTTAAACTAAAAAAAAGGTGAGAAGATGGGAAAGAAATATTTGAGAACTCTTACGGCAGGATTACTGCTAGGCACTGCAATTATTGGAATGCCTATTTGTCATGAAATATATAGAAACATAACCCCCGCTTACGCATATGTAAATACAATTAAGGGCGTAAGCGAAGTTACTGTATACAATTCGGCACTAAGAACTAGACTTCTTAGTCTACTTGGCAAATCTAATTCAGACAAATTGTATAGCAACGACTTTATCCTAAACGATAATTACAAAGTGCAAACAACTGTAGATAGTGCTACCGGCATTACTAAGACTTATGCTACTAGAAGTTATCTAGATTTATCTAATGCGGGAATACAAGATATACGAGAACTAGCCAAATTTGAATTGCCGGAGACTTTAGTGGCTATCGACATGGCTGGCAATAATCTAGACAATGACCAATTATTAGCACTAGAGACTTTCTTGACTACAAGTGTAGATACTGAGATAACTTTTGGCGATACGACATTTAATAGTCTTACGGACTTTGGCACAACTATTAAGAAAATTAATCTTAGTTACAATCAGATAGATTTGGATAATGTTAGTGTCGCTTCGCTTAATAATAGCAAATTATTATACGGCATACAGAAAGTAGACTTTGACGCCAGCGGACTAATACTACTTAAAGATATTGAGGGCGCCAAATATTACATAAGATATGATGACGATTTGTATTTGTCTTACAATTTCTATTACAACGGCACTAGATACAATTACACACAGAATGCCATTACCTCTCTTACAAGCAAGCCTTGTGGAGATTTCAAAATAGAAATTGCCAATCCACCATCTTCTGAGAGTGGTTATTTCTATGGCATGACAAAATCACTTGAATTTACAATATACAATATATACATCAAGAGCGATTTCAAAATTGAGCGTAAACAAATGTTCAATCTAAATGTGAATACCTCTAACCCTACTAATATGGATATAGTAATTGATGGTTTGGTTATCAATAACTGCCAAATTACATATTTGGACCCACAAACCAATGTGGCGGGAACATCTCATGTATCCCTAAGGCTTAGTTATAATAATATAACTACTACAATTGTTCTGCCATTCAAAGTAGTAGACACTATCCCGCCCGAGATTAAATTGAAAGGCTATGCCAAGATGTATTGGAGACAAAATAAGGCTTGGACTGACCCGGGATACACTGGCACAGATAGTGGCGATGACCTAACACCTCTAGTTGATGTAGACTTAGGTGGATTAGATGTAACAACTTGTGGAACTTATTATATTACTTACAAATTAAGAGACAAAGCAAATAATAGTGCTGTCACTCTTACTAGAACAGTTATAATTCAAGAGCAAGTATTAGATGAATTAATTATAAATAGCAACAAAAATTCTTATAACATAAATGATGAAGTAATACTTACAGTGCAACCAACTGCACGCACACCAATTGGCAATTACACCGATTACAAATACTCGTGGTATCTAGATGGTGTATTATTCAAGACATCTACAGGCGACCCAACAACTGGCAAGAGCAGTATTACAATTGTACTAGATAAATCTCTAGGTACTAAGGTCACCGTTAAATTGGAAGCCAAACAAAAAGTAGATGGAAGCAGTGTTTATGTAGATAGTGATACATTTGAGATTTCAACCAACTTGAGTGTAAGCGATAACCAAGCGATAATAATTGCTTGTGCATTGGCAGTTCTATTAATACTAGCCATTGTTGGTATTACATATTATATCAAATCGAAGAAAGCCAAGAGCAAAATATCCAAACCAAAGAAACAAAAAACAGCCAAATCTACCCACGCATCTAACCCTAACGACAATATCCAAGTCATCAAAGATTATCATGATGATAACAAAAAATAAATAAAAACACACCAGTTAATCTGGTGTTTTTTATTTAGGTTCATATGGATTTACTACTCTAATTTTTTTACCGCTATTTTTTGCCATTAAAACAGTATTCCCTGTCCCACTCGGTTTTCCATTCCAAACAGCAATAACTACATCACTATTATCAACCATATATTTATTTCTCTCATTCATACACTCTTCTGTATATTCATTTTTATTAACATATGTTATATAATCTGCTTTATTTAAAATATCATTATATCTTCTTTGTTGAACTGCTAACCATCTCTTTTCTTGATTTAAACAAGGGATTGCACATTCTAATTGCACATCTTTATATTTATTTTTTAAACCCAAAACAATTTCAGCACATATCATATCAACCCCTAAAGCCATACCCGTTATAAAATAAGTAAAATTATTAACTATTGCTTTCTCTATAATCTCATACATAACTTTTTTGAATGCAACACAACTTTGTTTATTTTCATCATACCCCCACGGCAGACTTTTGGGTCTATGTCCAGTAAAACTAACTTTGCCAAAATTTGATTTTTCCATTTTATTACTAATTCTTATCATACATAACACTCCTAATTTATTATATGTCATCATATTAGGCAGTGACAAGCATTTTGTCATCATATTAGGCAATAATTATATAAACATTAGTTTATATGAGGTGCGGAGTGATTGACTTTATAAATGCAGTTAAGAATTGTTTAGAAGAGAGAGGCAAAACTATTGAATGTTTATTTACAGATTGTGTGGTCTCCAAAGATACTTTCTATAAATACAAACAAAGAAATCCCAGCCTTAAAACTTTGATTAAGATTGCAAATTATCTTCAAGTTTCTATAGATTATCTATTTGAATTAACTGACGAAAATAACTTTAGACCATATTCATGTAATGAGTGCAAATTTTATGAAAATTTAACAAACTTCATAAAGAAAGCCAATCTTTCTAACAGACAATTTTGCAAAGATATGAATTATCAGAAAGACAACATCAGTCGTTACAGAAACGGTGTTGAACCGAGTTTGCAAACACTATTTGAGATAGCAAAATATTTTGGTTGTACTATTGATGATTTATTAATGCAATAATAGATTAAATAAAAAACACATATGAATTTCATATGTGTTTTTTGTTATTTCGATATAATATTTAGTTAATATTTTAATTAGATGCTCAAATCTTCTTCTTCGTCTGAGTTTGAATTATCTTCGCCCTCGAAGTCTTCTGAGATTTCGGCTGGAGCAGTACTTTCTATCCCCTCATCTTCTTGCAAGTCTTCGGCTAATTTCTCTTGAGATTTATCGGATTTAACTACAGCAACGCAAACAATCTTTGCATTGTCTTTCAATTTCATTATCCTTACACCTTTAGTATTTCTACCAATTCTATTAATCTCGGTGCTTTCTATTCTAATGATAACGCCATCATCGGCAATTAACATAATATCGTCATCATCGGATACTTGTTTAAGGTTGACAAGTCTACCTGTAATTTCATTGAATATGCCCGCCTTGATACCTTTACCATTTCTGCCTTGAAGTCTATAATCTTCTTCGCTAGACCTCTTGCCGTAGCCATTCTCAGAGATTGTTAGCATATCTGCACCCGGCGTTACTACTGTCATATCTACTATGCTTTCGTTCTCATTTAGACGCATTGCCTTAACACCCATTGTGTCTCTACCCATGCTTCTTACAAATTTCTCATTAAATCTAATACATTTGCCTTCTGAACTAGCAATCAATACTTCGTTATTACCATTTGTTAGATATACAGATATCAATTCATCGCCGTCATTCAATTTGATAGCAATCTTGCCACCTTTTCTAATGCTTGCAAATTCTTCTACTGGGGTTTTCTTGATTAATCCACCACGAGTAGCCATAATAAGATTACCTTCTACACCCTCGCTAATTGGGATAATAGTTGTAATTCTCTCGTCTTTGTCTACTTGTAACAAATTAACCATTGCTCTACCTTTGGCTTGTTTCTGTGCTTCTGGCACTTCGTAAGCCTTGATAGTATACACTCTACCTTTTGTAGAGAAGCATAATAAGTCATCGTGAGAAGATGTGATATAAATATTCTCTACGAAGTCTTCTTCTTTGGTCTTATGAGCAATTACGCCTACACCACCACGATGTTGACTCTTGTAATCACTAACTGGCATACGCTTGATGTATCCGCCATGAGTTAGAGATAATACAACAGTCTCTTTAGGGATAAGGTCGCCAATATCTATACTAGAGTAATCATAACTAATTTCGGTCTTACGAGGAACACCGTATTTAGTTTTGATTTCTATCAAGTCGCCCTTGATAATTTCTAATATTCTTAGTTCGCTAGCAAGGATTTCTTTGTATTCTTTGATAAGTCCTTCTACTTCTTCTAGTTCGGCTTTCAATTTCTCAACTTCTAGACCGGTTAACTTCTGCAAACGCATATCTAGAATTGCATTGGCTTGTTTCTCGTCTAATTCAAATAATCTAGTCAATCTCTCTACTGCGTCATTCTTATCGTTAGATAATTTAATCTGACGGATAACTTCGTCAATATTTGCTTGAGCAATAACCAAACCTTTAAGGATATGGGCTCTTGCTTCGGCTTTGTCCAATTCAAATTTGGTTCTACGAGTAATAACTTCTTTCTGGAAATTTAAGTAATTAACTAGAATTTCTTTAAGATTAAGAATTTTTGGTGTGCCATCTACTAGGGCTAAGTTGATTGCACCAAAAGATATTTGAAGTTGTGTTAATTTGAATAGATTATTAAGCACAACCTGAGCATTGGCGTCACGCTTAATATCTATTACAATTCTCATACCATTTCTATCGCTTTCTTCTCTAATATCAGATATACCCTCAATTCTTTTGGTTTTAACCATATCTGCTATTTGGATAATAAGTTTGGCTTTATTTACTTGGTATGGGATTTCGGTTATAACAATTTTCTGTCTATCGTGTTCTTCTTCAATTTCTGTCTTGGCTCTAATAATAAATGTACCCTTACCTGTCTCGTACATTTGTCTTACGCCCTTGCCACCAATTACAATGCCCTTAGTTGGGAAGTCTGGTGCTGGAATGTAATTCATAAGGTCTGGGATAGTTATATCGGGATTATCTATTAATGCAATAACACCATTAATTACTTCGCATAGATTGTGTGGGGCAATATTAGTTGCCATACCTACAGCAATACCATCACTACCATTTACAAGCAGATTTGGAAATCTACTAGGAAGAACAACTGGTTGCATTTCTCTACCATCAAAGTTTGGGTAGAAATCTACAGTCTCTTGGTTAATACCATTTAGCATTTCGCCAGCGATTTTGGTTAGTCTTGCCTCTGTATAACGGGAAGCGGCTGGAGGGTCTCCATCGACCGAACCAAAGTTACCATGTCCATCTACTAGTGGACAATTAATTGTAAAGTCTTGTGCAAGACGCACCAATGCATCATAAATTGCAGAGTCGCCATGTGGGTGGAATTTACCCATAACTTCGCCGACAATTGTTGCACTCTTTCTGAATGGTTTATCATTATACAAACCTAAATTTGCACCCATTGCGTAGATAATTCTACGATGAACGGGTTTAAGACCATCTCTTACATCGGGTATAGCACGACTAACATTAACAGCCATTGCATATGCTATAAAAGATTTCTCTAATTCTTCTTTGACCTTGACATCAAGAATTTTGCTTGCGTCAATCTTATCAAGAATTTTCTCTATTTCATCTCTCTCCATTGTAGTCTCCTTTTAACCCTTTACACATCTAGGTCTTTAACTAGGGTTGCATTTTCTTCTATAAACTTACGCCTTAATTCTACATCTTCGCCCATAAGTTTACTAAATGTCTCGTCTGCTTCAAATGCATCTTCAATTGTGGCTTTAAGCAAAATTCTATTCTCTGGGTTCATTGTTGTCTCCCACAATTGTTCACTATTCATTTCTCCCAAACCTTTGTAACGCTGTACTTCGTTTGGCTTGCCTTTGTCGGCTTGGATATTATTCAATTCTTCATCTGAATAAGCATAATATACCTGCTTGCCATACACAATCTTATATAGTGGTGGTTGAGCAATAAATACATGGCCATTCTCAATAAGTGGTTGCATAAAGCGGAAGAAGAATGTAAGTAGTAATATTCTAATGTGGCTACCGTCTACATCGGCATCGGTCATTATAATAATCTTGTCATATCTTAATTTCTCTTCATTAAATTCGTTAGATATTCCACAGCCAAAAGCGGTTATCATATCTTTGATAACTTGGCTCTCTAGTACTTTGTGAAGAGATGCTTTCTCTACATTAATAATCTTACCTCTAAGTGGCAATACTGCTTGGAACTTTCTATCTCTTCCTTGTTTAGCAGTACCACCCGCACTATCTCCCTCAACTAAATATATCTCGCTACTCTTTCTATCTTTATTGGTACAATCTGCCAATTTTCCCGGAAGAGTAGTACTCTCTAGTATACCTTTCCTACGAGTAGTCTCTCTAGCATTACGGGCTGCGTCTCTGGCACGCTTGGCAGTAATAGATTTAAGTACCAATTCTTTGGCAAGAGTTGGGTTCTCTTCTAGGAATGATCCAAATTTCTCTTGCATAGCATCAGATACTATCTTTCTCATTTCAGAATTGCCAAGTTTGGTCTTGGTTTGTCCTTCAAATTGTGGCTCGGTTAATTTAACAGATATAATAGCGGTTATGCCCTCTCTTACATCTTCGCCTGTTAATTTCTCGCTATCTTTAAGTATTCTATTTGCCTTGCCATAATCATTAATAATCTTGGTAAGTGAAGACTTGAAACCTTCTAAGTGAGTACCGCCTTCTTCGGTATTAATATTATTGGCGTAAGAATTAATGAATTCATTGTATCCACTATTGAATTGGAATGCTATCTCTACTTCATTTGTCTTATTGACAACATCTACATAAATAGGCTCTGGGAACAAAGTCTCTTTGTTCTTATTTAGATAATCTACAAATTCTACAATACCGCCATCAAATCTGAAAGTCTCGCCTACTGGCTCTTCGCCTCTTCTATCTTCAATGCTAATAGTAAGGCCTTTATTTAAGAATGCTATCTCTCTAAATCTACTCTTTAGTTCATTGTAATCAAAGTCTAGGGTTTCAAATATCTCGTAGTCTGGCATGAAAGTAACACTTGTACCTGTTTGAGCAGTGTCACCTATAACTTTCAGAGGTTCTTGTGGGATACCACGCTTATATAGTTGTTTGTGTATCTTGCCACCCTGCTCTACTACTACTTCTAGCCATTCAGATAGCGCATTAACGCATGACAAACCTACGCCATGAAGACCGCCACTAATCTTGTAGCCTTCGCCACCAAATTTACCACCAGCGTGTAATTTAGTCAAAACGACTTCGACTGCACTCTTACCTTCTGTCTTGTGTATACCGCAAGGAATACCACGACCATTATCTATAACAGTACAACTGCCGTCTTTATTAATAATAACTTTGATGTGGTCACAGTATCCAGCAAGTGCTTCGTCAATACTATTATCTACAATCTCGGTTATCAAATGATGAAGACCACGACTATCTGTACTGCCTATATACATACCTGGTCTTTTTCTAACTGGTTCTAGCCCTTCTAGTACTTGAATATCGCCTTCATCGTACTTCTCAGATTTGGCCAAGATGTGTTCATTCTGCTCTTCCATATAAATCTCCCTTAAAGTGAAATAAAATCTTGTAGTGATTTCAAATAAATTTTATAGACATTATCCACAATTTAATCTATTACGATTATACCAAATACTTGCCTTTTTTACAAGCATAAATTCATAATTTTATATAATATATTAATATAATATTAATTAAGTATATATGTATGCCCAAAAAAAATACATAATCCTGCAATTTTTAGCACCGAAAATATAAAACCCTAGCGTACTAAATTAGTAGTTGTTCCACCACCATAAAAAACGAAAAAAGTTGAAGGGCAACACCCCTCAACTTTTATCTGCATTTACACTATAACACCAGAATTTATATAAAGCAATAGTCTTATGACAAATTTCACTCATCTTTATCGTTCCCGAGCAAATAATCTATGCTGACTTCTAGATATTTAGCGATGGAAATTAAATTTACAGTCTTTGGGAATGTTCCCTTTCTCCAACGATACATAGTGTACTCGCCCATCTTCAAAGTCTTCATTGCTTGTGCATTAGATATATTAGAATTCTTAAGTATTTTGGCAAAGTTTCTATTAAAATTATCTAAGATATTTTTATTTGCTAATTTATATTCTTTATTCTTAATATCTGTAAGTCCTAAGAGAAAATCTAGTGAGCAATCAAAGTAATCTGCTAATTTGATTGCAATATCTATTTTTGGATAAAAACCACTTACAAAATAACCACTTATTGTATCTTCGCTAATATCCAAATCTTTGGCAAGTTTGGAGTTATTAAGTCCATTCTCAATCATTAAATCTTGCAGACTTTCTTGAAACTCATTCATAATTTTCTCCCTTATTTTAGTGTTTTGACATAATTCTACAAATTTCTACACAACACCCTCTATTCTCTTACTTTTTTACATCAAATTACACACAATTTTCTTTGTTCTCGGAGGAGTGAGTGTGTTACAATATTGACATACACCAATAAAGGAGAAAATGATATGATAAAAGAAAATGAAGCGTGCAAAAAAATTATTAGTGAATTTTTGTATCCAAATGACAAGGTTAAGAAATTCTTAACGAGGGACTTGAATGAAGAACTGAATGAGATTATTGACAACAATACTCTTATTAATGAGGACAATCGAGTAGATAGTATTAGGCAAAGCAATTTATGGGAAAATGTGAAAAGTGTAGGCAATTTTTTGCAAAAAAATAGTGATTACTACGAGGCAATCACTAAAATTTGGGGTTCAAATGACATTATAGATAATATTAGGTTAATTCTTGTAAATTATGTATTCTGTCTATGTATGTACGAGCAAGAGTACAGCGACATTAATATTTTTACGGATAGCAGATGTATAACTTGCGAAAACTTCTTGTAAATCAATTGGAGATTTGGGCGGTAGATGATACAATATATTTTGTAAACATAAAAAATTGGAGAATTATATGGATTTATTTGATAAATGTCACAACGAATTTATGCAAATGGTTGAAGGACTAAAAAGAGATAATGTATATCCTTACTTTACTGCCCTTACTTCTGGTCAAGACACCGAAGTTATGATGAACGGGCAAAAGACTGTTATGATTGGTTCTAATAACTATTTGGGATTAACAAGCCACCCCGATGTAATTAATGCGGGTATTGAGGCTCTTAAGAAATACGGCACTGGTTGTTCGGGTAGCAGATTTCTAAATGGTACTCTTGATGAACACATATTATTAGAAAAAGAACTTGCCGAATTTTTGCACAAAGAAGCAGTTGTTACATTCTCTACTGGATTTCAAAGCAATCTAGGCATAATTAGTGCTATATGCGGTAGAAATGATGTAATTATTGGAGACAAAGAAAACCACGCAAGTATATATGATGCTTGCAGACTAAGTTATGCCAAATTACTAAGATACGAGCATAGCGATATGGAAGATTTGGAAAGACAACTTCAATCTGTTCCAGAAGACAAAGGTATACTTATTGTAACCGATGGTGTATTTAGTATGGGCGGAGACATTGCCAAACTTCCAGAGATTGTTAAACTTGCCAAGAAATATGGTGCGAGAATAATGGTTGATGATGCTCATGGATTAGGAGTACTAGGCGAGCATGGTAGAGGCACTGCCGAGCATTTTGGACTAGAGGACGATGTAGATATCTATATGGGAACATTTAGTAAATCTCTAGCAAGTTTAGGCGGATACATGGCAGCAAAGAAAGATGTAGTAGAATATGTAAGACACAATAGTCGTCCATTTATATTCTCTGCTTCCATCACACCAGCAAGTGTTGCTTGTGCTAGAGCATCACTAAAAATACTTAGAGAACACCCAGAGAGAGTAAGGGCATTAAGAGAAGTTAGTGACTACATGAGAGAGGGTTTGAAGGCTAAGGGCGTTAAGATAATTGAGGCTACAACTCCTATTATTCCTATATACACTTATACCAATGAGAGAACATTCCTTGCTTGCAAGATGCTTCAAGAGAGAGGCGTATATGTTAATCCTTGTGTATCCCCTGCCGTTCCAGTTGGTCAATGCCTACTTAGAACTAGTTACACAGCAACTCACACTCACGAACAATTAGACAGAGCAATTAATGCAATTGCCGAAGTTATGAATTTACTTCCTCCATACAATCCCGATGCGATTAGTACCGAAGAATAATTAGTAAAATTGAATATAAATAAAACACTTGAATAATAAAATATAGGAAGTTTAGGCAAAGTAATTCGCTAAGAAATCTTGATTTAAACTGACGACTATTTCAATAAATTATGCGGGTGTTTTTTTGTTTTGGGTATTGAAATGACAAAATTAATATGCTACAATATATTTGTCATTAAAAATATTATGGGGAAGACAAAATGAATAATGAATTTAAAAATTTGGGAGTTGCCTTTGGACTAGCCTCGACCATAGAAGGACTATCACTTACTAAAATCCAAATTCCTTCTATGCAAGGCGCTATACAAAGTATATACCAAATAAAAAGCAATGATGGCTCTATAGATTATACTATAGACCTAAACGATGAAGACTTTGCTCTTGAAAGTAGTGAAATTTTAAGAGACTTACTAGAATGGACTTACACTAGCATTACTGGGCGTTACACTAATTATCCCGCTTGTGATGAGAAAGAAGAGACTAATAATATCTTAGAAATTATTAATCTACTAAAAGACGATGCTAGAGAATGCATAGCCGAGATAGATATTAATCGTGGAACTGAAGTTGTTAGCGCAGGCGAATACAAACTTCGCCGTATAGAAAGTGGAATATACGAATTCCAAGACAGTATATATGGAACAACAGAGCATGGTGCAGATGATTTCAAAATTTGTGAATATGCCCTAACTTTCCTATGTGAAATATATGGCGATACTTGTTTGGATAAGAACAAAATATTCAAAGACTGCACTCTAGAGGATTGGGAGAAAGCGATTGAAGACACCGAGATTTTCATGGACCAAGTAACCGATGTACTAGATGAAATTGATTTGCTAAATATAATTGGCGAAGCCATGAATAATGCTGGAGTATTTGACGGGATTGTTAACCACATAATGAATGAATTATTACAAAATGAAGGAGAAGAAGATATGGATATGCCTGAGAATAACGAAGACAAAATGCAAGACACCTTAGATTACCTAAGATACAAACAAGCAAAAGAAGATTACGAACAAAACCACGATTTGCCACAAACAGAGAATATTGAAAACAAAGGCACTTCCGACCAAGATTACACTCACGAAGAAGATATCTTGAAAAAATATGCCGAAGATAAATACATAGATAAGATTGCCGAAATGATGGGACTAGAAGACAGCGCATTTCTTAGAAAATTAGCAAACAAAGCACAAAGCCTATTTGGCAAGGACGAAATTCCAGACGGCAAGAAATTGCAGAATTTGGCAGATTTGCTAAATGACACAAGAGAGCCTCTAGACGACCGTCACCCCGATGACGATGGAATGGATACTAATTAATTACTTTGATTGAATTGTATAACAAATAAAATATAATTATTAAAATATAATTATTAAAATATAATTAACATAATGTGTTTATAGAATTGAAATAATATCAATTTGAAATTTATGTGACTTTGACATTAATATTTAATTAAGATAATAAAAATATAATAGATAATAAATAACACAAAAAAACACGAATACAAGCGATTGTTTGATACTTCTTACAATCCAAATATTCGTGTTTTTTATCTTAATAATGTATAATTTTCTAGACTTTTATTCTATTAATTTCTTTTCAATATTTTTCTATTTTATTATTTTAACTTTTCAGAATTTGCTTGTTTTATCGTTTGTAATTTTTTATGTTTTCTTTATATTATTAATTTGTAATTTTTAAGTTTTTTATAAATTAATAATTTATGTGTTTCAAAAATTTTATATGTTATTAATCTGTGAATTTCAAAATATTAATTCATACTTTTCAAGACATCAGATACAACTTTCATATCGCATTGACCATTGTAATTGGTCTTGAAGTGACGCATAACTGAAGGCACTGTTTTATCTTCTAGAGTAAGAATAATATTCTTGATTTCGTCTGCACTAAGTAGGGTTGGCAAATATTTCTCTAGTAATTTCTTCTCGTATTCAATAGCCTCTACTTCTTCGCTATTGCCTACTCTTTGGTAGTTGTCTCTCTCTTCTTCTAATTCTTTGATTGTCTTCTGGATAATGTGAACCATATCTGCATCTGTTACTTCTTTGCCAGAAGTTCTAGCGTCTACGGTTGCCATTAGGTGTTTATTCATAATTACACTATAGATGGCTCTTGCTTTCTGGTCCTTATCTTTCATTGCTTGTACATTTGCTTTTTTAATTTCTTCTATTATCATTTTTTTACTCCTATATCTACTAATCGTTTTTCATAAAAAGCGTCTGCGTATATTGTTCTCTCGCCTTTGGATATTTCATTTAACATTGAATAAATTTCTCGGGTGTATGGTGTATCAATTTTCTTGAGTACACTATGTTTCAAGAAACTATCTAGGGTTACAATCAATTCGCACTTGCGTTTATTCTCGAAGTCTCTAAGTGCACTTGACCTAATATTGCCGTTATTATTGATAAGTAATTTGATTATCTTGTGTCTATAAATTTTGCCTTTCCAACTATTCTCTACAAACATATAATAATCCAATTTATTATCGTACGGAGTGATTTTGATACCTACACTCTTAAATAGTTTCACTTTCTCTTCGATACTCTTAATAAATAAGTATCTGCCGTTTCTATCTAACAAAATGTCTTTGAGTTTAAGCCCAGATATAGCACCAAGGCTAGAGATAGTTGTATTAATTATACTTCTGCCAATAGTAAGACCAATTATATCGCTTGTATCTTTGACTTTGCACACATTAGATAAGATATCGTGCACAACTTCCATTTTCTGATACGCTTCTTTCCTAAGAATGCCTAGTTTTATGCCGTCAAAATTTCTTACTTGGGTGCGTTTGCCAATAGTTGCACAAGAAAAATCTAGATACATAAGCACCAAATTCTCTGGGTCTATATAATTAACAACTCTATCTATCCAGAAATTATTTTGGATAGTAACGATTGCACCATTGGATTTAATTTTCTTCTGTAATATACGCAAGACAGGAATAGCGTCAAAAATCTTGGTACAAACAAATATCATATCTAGATTGTCTTGAAGATTATCCACTTCGGGAATAACTTTGACAAGATACGATTTATTACCAAAGTCTCCCGCAATCTCATAAGCCGAGTAATTATCTATCTGAATGTTATGTGCTTTGGTGCCTGTAACCACTTCTACCGAGTAGCCACTAACAGAAAGTATAACGCCCAACACTCTACCGACATTACCCGCACCCACAATTCCTATCTTGATAGGTTCTCCAAACATGCTAATAACAATCCTCGCTTGACAGTCACTATAATTTTTTTTGTATCTCTACACATATATTTTAACACATTCAAGACAACTTTAGCAAATAAATTCTTTATACATTATGGTGAGTGATTAAAGACTTTATTTATATCTTTTTCAAAAAGACTTGCAAAATAATAAAAATTATATTATACTATAGGAAGTTGAGAGTAGCACAAATGTTTACATTTGTATTACCGAAACGACGACTAGTTCAATTTATGTGGCCGATAGTATTGTCGGAGTTGATGAAGTCAACTTAAAATTTGATTTATTCAAATTTTAACATCACATAAATTATAATATAAAATGTTCAAACAAAGTAATTCGCAAGGACACCTTGATTTAAACTGACGACTTTTTCAATCTATGTAACCACGATTTATCGTGGGATTTGCGTAGCAAATTGATTTGTGAATGGAATGAACAAAGCAATATTACATAGATTATAATATAGGAAGTTGAGAGTAGCACAAATGTTTACATTTGTATTACCGAAACGACGACTAGTTCAATTTATATAATTGTTACTTACGCAAATTACAAATTGCGAACACAAATATGCTCCTATGGTCAAGCGGTTAAGACGCCACCCTCTCACGGTGGAATCAGGGGTTCGAGTCCCCTTAGGAGTACCAATCAATTTATGCACTCAATATCTTGAGTGTATTTTTTTACTTCTAAGGGGACTCAGTGTTGCTATGCAACACAAGATGCCTTGCATCTTAACCCCTGATACTCAGGGAAGGTACTCGGGAACCCGCTTGACCTTCAGTCCACCACCCGAGAATTGACGCTATCGCTTAATGCGAGTCCCCTTAGGAGTACCAATCATTTTATGCACTCAATATCTTGGGTGTATTTTTTTTACTTCTAAGGGGACTCAATGTTGCTATGCAACACAAGATGCTTTGCATCTTAACCCCTGATACTCAGGGAAGGTACTCGGGAACCCGCTTGACTTTCAGTCCACCACCCGAGAATTGACGCTATCGCTTAATGCGAGTCCCCTTAGGAGTACCATGTAAACAAAGAGAAAAGTCAATATGGCTTTTCTCTTTTGTTTACAATGAAATTGAACCTTAATGTTCAATGATATTTTTTTGAATTATATGGTTCATAATACAATGAGTAATTCATATACTTAAAAAAATGATATTGCTATCGCAATGATATATTTGCTCACGCAAAAATGATGGTTCATTTTTATATCATAAAGAAAATAATTAAATACAATAAAAAAACTCCTATTGGTTATTCCAACGGGAGTTTTTTTATTATCTAAATAGTGCTATAAATTTATTCCATGTTGCACTTATTTTCTCGCCTAATTTTCTCTTCTGCAAATCTTTGATTGTAATTAATGAACTAGCGTTTACTATCTCTCTTATATCGTTATACATAAGTATTACGCTATCGCCATACACATACACACCTGCATTAAAGTGTTTATAAGTATTGATACTATCTAGATTATTAGTACTAATTAGTGCTGAATTATTATCTATCATTATAAGTTTAGTGGACATCTTGCCCGCTCTATACTCATATACTTCTACTCCTTCTTTGATTAAATCATAGAAGTATGCTCTTGCCAAAATTTTGGCTTGTTTGCCTTCTTTACTCTTCTCGCCAGCGAATATTAGTCGTACTTTTACTCCCGATTTGGCGCTGACTATCAAGGCATTCTTCAATTCGTCATCTAATACTATATATGTAGTTACAATTGAGATACTCTCTTTGGCATTATTAATAAGGCTAAGAAGAGTATTTTTGTTGGTATGGTCTAGTGATACTGGATTGGTGCTATATGGTAGTACCCAATCGTTAGTCTTATTAGGTGTATTATCTGCGAAGTATTCTTGCAAATTAATTACTTTCTTAGTTGCAAATTGGTAGTCCTCGAAGAACATAACTATCATATTCTTCACTGCTTCACCCATAATTCTAACACCACAATCTTTGGTAGCATTTAGATTATCTGCACTATCTATATATTCATCGGCAATATTAAATCCACCAAAGAAACTAACCTTGCCATCAATTACAGTTATTCTTTTGTAATTTCTACAATTAACAAAACTATTAAATGCTTTAACTTTATTAAATGGAACTGTCTCGATGCCGTGATTTTTCATTTTCTCGAAATCTTCATTGGATATGAATTTGGTACAAACGGCTTCATCGTACACAAGTCTTACGCTTATGCCCTCTCTTGCTTTAAGTCTAAGGGTATCAAAAATTTGTGTCCACAATTTGCCAGGAATAATCTTATAGCACTCAAGCAAGATATATCTCTCTGCTTTATTCATCTCGTCTATCAAGTCTTTGAAGTAAGCCTCGCCAAAACTATAGTATTTGATACTAGCATTCTGAAAACATGGCATACCAACAGTATCTACTATGTAATTACAAGTCTTGTATGCTTGAACATTGATAGCCTTCAAATTAGACATGGTTTCGTTGCTTTGGAATACACTTTTCCTATTACGATAGATTATATCCGACCATTCTTTCTTAATTTTATTACTGCCTTTCTTATCTTTAAGGGCTATAGCATAACCAACAGCATATAGTGGCATTATAAAGCAAGTTAAAAATACTGTTACTTTGTAACTATCCTTCTCGTGACGATTGGATAAGAAAAATATAGAGAAGAATGCAAACACGACACACACAGTGAAATATATCCACAAGAAATTAAACCACAAGCAACAAAAAATTATTGCAAGATTAATAAGCAATAATCCAAATAATTTGAAAAATGTTGAACTAAAAAATTTAGCAAAACTATTCACTTTTTGTGTAATCCTCTTTTTTATCTAAGAAACTTCCAACAGTTTATTTTGGCAAAATATCTATTAAATATTAATTGTAATTATCAAATAAATATTACTACCTAAAAAATATCTATGATTATTTTAACACAATAATTCGCAAAATACAAATAAATTCATTAATTATTGCGATACTAAAACCAAAAAAACACCACAAAAAACATTTGAATTGTGATGCCTATATGTGTGTTCTGAACTATCTACAATTGTAATTGCCCTTTATTTTACCATTTGTTTGTGTAATATGCATTCTGGAATATTAAGAAAATTAACTCCATTGTATTCCTCGCTATTACTAGACATATGGTAAACAAAATGAATTAGTACGAGTTTGATAATATCTAGCAAACTCTCACCCTCAAAAAATCTACTTAGAGTATTCTTGTATTGAGGGTTTTCGCAAAGTAAATTACCAACTGCTTCTACGCAATACCAGTAGTTCTGGGTTCTAATGTCATCAAATAGATTTGCTTCGGCAAAAATAATTTCTTTTGGCAATAATTCATACAACTTGGCATTTAATTCGTTCTCGAAGAAAGATTTTGCTTCGCTTGTAGGATACAATCCAGCATTCAATAAAGATAATTTGTCTTTAGTTAGTTTTTCCATAAAAATACCTCCATAACAATAATATTATACACCCGAAGAAACTTCTAAACAAACATTTTTATACTATTTTTGGTTATAAATTAGAAGTAAGTGTGGGTTATTTTGACGATAAATGATACAAATTGTCGAACTATGTATTATGAAAAAAAGGATTGAAAAAAAATGAATGAATTTGTAGATAGTCTAAAAGAATTTATGTTTGCCTACAATTTGAATAATTTGCAACTATCCAAATTGCTAGGGATATCGTCTACTGCTGTCAATGGATATTTCAATTATGGTTACTTGCCAAATATTCGAACAGCAATTAAAATGTGTGGTATTTTCGATTGTTCGCTAGATTATCTATTTGGGTTAAGCGATAATACTAGAAGTGAGTACACATTGGATTGTAATACAGCACTAGATAATTTTATACATAATATAGATGGACTAATCAAAGAGAATAAATTATCTATAGCACATACAATGAAAGAATTGGAATTAGACGAGTACACATATTATCACTGGAAGCATGGCAAAATGCCAAAGACTAATAATATTATAGCCATTGCCAAATTTTTTGGTGTATCTATCGACTTTCTAATAGGCAACAGGTAACTCACCCGCTAGAAGAATAGACTATATTAACTGCTCACTCTCATACTTTATTAGATAAATACTTTTATTGGGGATTAGAGACAAAAAAAAGAAACTTGATATCAAGTTTCTTTTTTATTAATATTATTAATTAACGCTATTTCTTAAAGTTTATTGTCGATTAGAAGCAACTCTCTTTAAGTAATTTAGTGTACATTTCAATTAATGTTTCGTAACTGAATTTGCTTATAAATTCGTTCTTCTCGCCAGATGTAATTGGACCAGGTCCTAGTAATACTACGCTTTGGTCAGTTAGATAGTTACCATCAGATACTACGGCTACTGACGAACGCTTATTGCCTGTCAATTCTTCTAGTCTAGATATAAAGTTCTCGGCAAATGTAGACATAGGTGCTACATCGTCTATAATTGTTACAAAGCCGTTATATTTTTCGGCTAGTTCTTTGATTTTTTCTATAATTTGACGATTGTGGTCGGCTCTAATTGTTCTATACTCTAGGTAGGCACTACACTCGCCCGGTACTCTATTTAGTGCAACACCGCCTTGAATTTTGCCTAAGTTGAATGTTGTATAAGGCAATTCAAAAGCGTTATTCTTCTCGTCTTTCATTCTATTATTAAATCCGTATACTTCGCCCAAGAATGATACACATTTCTCGATAGCATTATTACCCTTGGTTGGATTGCTACTATGTGCCTCTTTGCCAGATATCATTACACAAAGTTTAAGAAGTCCTTTGGTTGCTACAACTGGATACAAAGATGTAGGAGTAGGTATAATTATATTCTGAGGAATATTCTTCTCTTTGGCAACGATAGACTTAATACCTGTAAAGTTATTCTCTTCGTCAAAAGTAAAGTATAATTTCAAACCTTTCTTAGGTAATTTCCAATCGAAATTGCCAACAGCGGCAAGAACGGCAGCCATACCACCCTTCATATCGCTAATACCCAAGCCTACTAATTTATCTCCGTCAATATTCAAGTCCATAGCATCGTAATCTTTCCAACTATTGCCAAGTGGAACTGTATCTGTATGACAAACGAAACCAAGTTCAGCCTCTTGACCTGCTACTGCTACCAAGCATAATTTGTGAGTATCGTCATCTATTACATAATTGGTCTTGAAACCCAACTTAGTAAGATAACTATCGCAATACTCCATGATAGATTTGTTCTGTGCATCGAATACTGTATTGAATTGAATTAAATCTCTTAAAATACTATATTTATCCATAATTCACCTATTATTTATATTAAATCTACTATATATTACCATACTTTCAATTTATTGACAATTATTTTGATGTTAATCTTTCTTAGATTTCTTTTTGTGGAAGAATTTGTAAGATAGCAGAATTATTACAAAAGTAAGCACCAAGAATATCCCGCCATATGTGAAAGACATCATATACATACCCATAAAAGTTGTATTTTCTACCCCAACAATCTTAGGAGACTTAACTCCCAAAATGTAATAACCGATTGTGCCATACAGCAAATATGCGTCTATTAAAATTAGAAGTACTATTAATATTATCTTTAGAGTTTTCTTTAATTTCATACTTACACCTCCAAAGAATAATATTTAGCAGTATCGTTATCGTCAAAATAAAACATCTTGTCTATACTAGTATTAATTACTTTATTAATCTCATAGCCCTCAAAATTAACTAATTCTTTGGATATTTTACTAGGAGAATAAATAAATGGTCTTATTAATTCTTCATCGTCTCCAGCCACAGAATTCCATAGATTAAGTGCAAAATTACTACAATTATTTGTAGGTGTCCAGTAATCGTGAGACAAAATAAAATCGTTAATTGTATCTAAATCTTGAATATTAATACCAGCAGTTATAGAAATTCTGCCATCGTATTTATTGCAAGTAGATATATATACACTCTCTACATTGTACCATACACCAAAGTGTGCTTTGATTGACCAAGTGCCAATTGATATACTATCTCCCGCTGGCACTTCAACCTTGCCAACCTTGATAGTATCTTCGCTAATATTCTCTACACTCAAGAAAGAGTGCCCAAGATTTTTAAGGCCATATTTACCCTCGCCTTTGCCATCAAAAGTAAAAATTGTAAGCAAGGCAACATCGCCCTCATCTACACTTGTATGATGAGTAACACTATTAGAACAAGCAAACAACGGCAGACACATTACAATGAGAAGCATTATTGTAACACAAAATTTCTTCATATTTAACTCTTCAAAAAAAATATATTGCAAAAGAAAATGCCTTTGCATATATATTTTATTTGATAAAAATCTTTTTGTCTATTGAATTATTTGCATTTTCCCAAAATAACAACGAATAAAACATTGTTATTTGCTCCGTGCGGTTAAGAACAAAAGCAGAACTATATTATTTACTACGGGCGGTTGAGTACTCAATGGCTGAGTGATTTTAATAGTGTTATAATTTTTTAGGGTTTAGTGGGTATTTGTGGTTGAGGCACGAAGTAAGCCTACAAAAAGTGGGTGTGGTCTATTTAGACGGGATAAGAATTCTGGGTGGAATTGTGATGCTATGAAGTATTGGTGGTCTTTATACTCTACTACTTCTACTAGGTCTCGCTCCAAATTTACTCCGCTAATTGTTAGTCCATTACTCTCAAATATATCCCTATATTCGTTATTAAATTCATATCTATGGCGGTGCCTCTCTACAATATCTTCTTTGCCATACATTGATAGTGCTTTGGTATTTGGTTGCAAGTGACAATTATAATTGCCAAGTCTCATTGTTGCCCCTTTGTCTACTATTCCTTTCTGTTCTTCCATTAAATGAATTACTGGGTGTGTGGTGTCTATATTAAATTCAGTGCTATTTGCATCTATATAACCCATTACATCTCTTGCAAATTCTATTACTGCTATCTGCATTCCCAAGCACAAGCCAAGATAAGGAACTTTGTGCTCTCTACAATATTTAGCAGTCATTATCTTGCCTTCTATTCCTCTAGAGCCAAAACCACCTGGCACAACTACTCCATCGTATCCTCTTAGTACTTCTTCTGCACCTTTCTCTTCTATCTCTTCGCTACTAACGATATCTATAATTGGTTTGTAATGCAAACTCCAACTAGCGTGTTTAATAGCCTCAGTTACAGATATATATGAGTCTGGAACTTCGGTATATTTGCCAACAATTGCAATATGAGTAGTAGGCATTTCAATTGTAGAATTGTCAACCATATCTTCCCATTCTTTGATATCTAGATTGCCCGCTATTAGTCCAAGTTTATCACAAACAAGAGTATCTAGACCTTCTCTATGTAGTAGAAGAGGCACTTCGTAGATAGATTTACAATCTGAATTATGTATTACACATTCTGGACTATCTAGATTGCAGAACATTGCGATTTTGCGTTTATTATGGTCGGATAATTCTACATTTTTGCCCGTTCTACAAACTATAATATCTGGATTAAGTCCAAGTGATGTTAGTTCTTTCACACTATGTTGAGTAGGTTTGGTTTTCACTTCGCCTGCACTCTCCAAGTAAGGCACAAGTGTGCAGTGGATATGCAAGAAATTACCGTATTTAAGTTCTCTCTCAAATTGTCTAATAGCCTCTAGGAATGCAAGTCCCTCTATATCTCCAACAGTGCCACCAATTTCAATTATTACTACATCAATATCTTCGCTTGCAACCGATTTCATAGCGTTTTTTATCTCGGTTGTAACATGAGGAACTACTTGTATTGTTGCTCCCAAATATTCGCCACGCCTCTCTTTGGCAATAATGCTAGAATAAATCTTGCCACTAGTGTAATTACAATTGTGGTCAAATTCCATATCCAAAAATCTTTCGTAGTGACCAATATCCAAGTCAGTCTCGCAACCATCACGAGTTACATACACTTCGCCATGTTGTGCTGGGTTCATAGTTCCCGGGTCAACATTAATATATGGGTCTAATTTCTGAACAGTTACTCTAATTCCTCTACTTTTTAGTAATCTTCCCAAACTAGCGGCTGTAATTCCTTTGCCAAGACTAGATACAACACCACCTGTTACAAATATATATTTACTCATAATTCCTCCAAATAAAAAAATCTAAGTTAATGGTATCTAAAAAATGTAGGTGCGGTCAATCAAAAAAAATAAATTTGATTATGTAAAATTTTGGCTTTCTTAAATTTGACTTCATTTTTGACTTTTGGTAGAATATTAATGTAAAATTGGAGTGTATCCCCCACTAGTAATTAGGCATGAAAAATTATAAATATTATCTGGCAATTGCAAAATTTGTACAAAGCGAACAAATCACTCGACAATTGTCTTTTTTTTTGATAAATTAAAGTTAAGAAGATTTAGGTGGAACAAAGAAATCTATCGGGGATAATATTATGGGGAAATATTATGGGAAAGAAATATAAATTTATATTGTGTATGGTATTTTTGCCAATTACACTCATTTTTCTTGTATTCAAATTAGCAATTAAGTGCGTAGAGAAGGCAAAATACCAGAAATATTTGAGAAATATTAGTATAGACAAATTAGATTGTCTAGATGGGCATGGGCTAGAAGAATTCTTATATGTATTCTTCTCTTCACTTGGACTTAAAGTAAGCAGGACCAAGAAAAGCAGAGATTATGGTGCGGATTTGATAATAGACTACAAGGGCAAAAAAATTGTAGTACAATGCAAATTGTACTACAATCATTCAGTTGGCAATTCGGCAATTCAAGAAATAGCCACTGCCAAAACTTATTATCTAGCAGACAAAGGGATTGTTATTACTAATTCGTACTTTACTAAGTCTGCCAAAAACCTATCTCAGACTAGCAATGTAACACTTATAGACCGTAATGACTTAAATGCATTACTCTCTACTAATTCTAGTCATCAGAAATATTTACTATATAATTATTTCAATTGTGAGAATTAAATATTATTTTCTCTGCGTACTGCATTATTGATATATACCACTTGGTCGGCTTTGTCTATCATACGCTTATCGTGAGTAACCACCATTACAATTGCTTTCTTTTTTAGTTTATTAATTTCATTTAGAACGGCTCTTGTATTCTGTGCGTCTAATTCATTAGTTGGTTCATCGAATATGTATACTTCTTTGTCTTGGATAAGTCCACGAAGAATACATATTCTTTTTTTCTCGCCACCACTTAATTTCTGTTCTAAGTCTTCTTCACAGTCTTCATTAAATCTCTTGCCAATAATCTTGCCCATATGTAGATTTTCTATTACTTCTCTAGTACTTTCGGTAGGCTCTACATCGGGATAATATACATTGTCTCTAACATTTCTATTAAGGATATATGGAGATTGCATTACAATAGACATTCTATCTATGAATGAATACATACTATTAACATAATATTCATCATTAATAATTATATCTCCAGATATTCTCTCGGCGATACCTGTCAAGGCTCTAAGTGATGTTGTCTTGCCTCCACCACTCTCGCCAGTTATAACTGTAAGTTGACCTTTCTCAATTGTATAATTAATATTCTCGATAACCGTATCTTCACCATTAGATACAGTTACATTCTTCATAGTTATTTTTTCAATAGGTTTATCATAAATATCTTTGGTAGTATCCATAGCGGTCTTGTCTGTTGGTCTTAATTCTTCTAGTCTATCTATCTTGGTCATTAATTGAGTAGATGTATTAATAAACCAGCCAAAGTCTTGAATTGGGCTGAATACTTTGGATACATAACTAATAACAAGTACGATTGTACTAGCACTCACAAGCCCAGATGCAACTCTACTAGAACAAATTAAGATTATTATGTATGTAGCCAATACATCAATAAGTGCCATTACTATCCAGTACATTTGCCAAATTCTAAATCTCTTCTTACTAATTTTCTGATAGTCGTTGACTTTCTCTTCCAAATTCCTACTTTCTAACTCTTGAGATTTGAATATATTAATAAGTGTTAGATTGTGAAGAGTATTAACTAAGAAATTTGTTACTCTAGAATTGCATTTTTCCATGCTTTTGGTTACAGGGGTTTCTACTTTCTGTCTAACTAAGAATACACAAGTAGTAAGTAGTAATCCTACAATTAACACTGGCACTGCGTATATTTCTATTAAACAAATATATACAGCAGATACAATACTAGAGAAAATGCAAGGAAGAATAGTATCATACAAACAATTAATACACCAATCAAAATCGGCAATACTATCGTTTATTCTATAAGTAGCGTCTCCGATTGTCATGCCAAGGTTTAAATCTTTGCGGGGAGTTGTTGCCCAAGAAAATGCTTCTTGTTTAACTCGCATATATAATTTAAGTGAGAATTTATTTTTGAAGAAGTGTAGTGAAGTTATAAGTGCGTCTATTAAGAATACAACGACTGCACATATAATTATAAGTGCTACTAGATCGATATCACTTGGAATTACTATGCCAAAGAATACTGCCCGTTCTCCACCAATGAGTGAGACAAGTATAGACAAAACTTGTGCTGGAATTAGTGTAAGAACACCCGAGAATGCATAAAGCACTGCTAGAAATACAAAGTACGCTTTCTCTCGGGGTGTCATAATCTTGAATGCAAATTGCAAAACACCAATTATGCTTTTGTTTCCTTTCTTTTTCATAAATTTACCTCATTTTTTTAGTTTTTTTGTTTATTGAGGCATTGTATTTTCTTTATTTTTCTTAATTGACGCCAAAAAAAATTACCCGCAAAACTGCAAGTAATTTTAATTTGCTATATCAAAAAAAGCAAAACAATGATTACTTACATATACCTCTATTAAGTTTATTTGTGTTAACAGTTAAAATCATTGTTTTTGCCTCCTTAATTTATTTGATTTCTAATCTTTGCTAACTTGAAGATAACTGATTACCTTCAATTGTATTCTAGCAATTAAAAATATATTCGTCAAGAGTAAAATTAATATTTCTATAATTTTTTTAGCCCTCTGTAGTTATCTCATTCCATTTAGCATACAAAGTGATATCGCTATATACTTGGTCGGTTTCAAATTTCCAAACATATCTAATATCTAGACTAGGGTCGCTATACCACGCATCAAAACTAAGAACAGTATTATTGGTTGTATTGTAATAATACCAGCCTTTGGTATCTGGTCTAGTTACTTTGCCACCGTCTTGAATTTCTTGCTTAGGGATATTAAATTTATCTGGGTTACCTGTATAAAATATAACTGTATGTGTAACATTGCTACTCGTTTTATTGCCACTATCATTTTTGTTACAACTACAACCTTTGAAAGCAATTACACATGGAAGTATAAGTATTGCTACCAGTAATATTTTTAAGTAATTTCTTAGTTTTCCATTTTTCATATTTTCATTCTATTATATTTTGTAATTATTTGCAAATCTTTATGCTTGTTTTTCAAATACAACTTTCAAATAATTCTTCTTTCCTTTCCTTAGGATACAGTAATTATCTTTAAGGTCGTTTGCATTAATTGTCTTTCTAATATCTATGACTTTCTCATCATTTAGAGTAATGCCGCCGCCCTCTATCATTCGTCTACTCTCAGACTTAGAAGAACATAATTTGCCAATAGTTATAATATCTACAATAGGCATTGTATCCATATCTTCTACTTTCAAATTAAGAGTTGGAACATTATTCAGATTGTCTCCGCCCTTGAATAATGCTTTGGTTGCATTTACAGCCTCGATTGCATCTGCTTCGCCTCTTACAAATTTGGTCATTTCATAAGATAATTTCTCTTTGGCTTTTACGATATCTTCGGCTATTAATTGTCTAATTTCTGGCATTGGAATATCTGTAAATAGTGCAAACATCATCTCTACGCAAGCATCGGGAGTTTGATATACCCCTTGATAGAAATCATAAGCAGAGATTTTGTCTCTATCTATCCAAATAGCCCCCTTCTCTGTCTTACCCATTTTCTTGCCATCTGGAGTAAGTAGAAGTGGATTGGTTGCACCTATCAATTCAATATTAGTGCCGTTCTGGAAATTTAATTTTCTCTGTAATTCAACACCCGCTACAATATTACCCCATTGGTCTGCACCACCGTATTGAATAGTACAACCTTTGTCACGATTAAGATGTATAAAGTCGTACGCTTGCATAGGCATATAACCCATTTCAAAAAGTGTAAGACCGCCAGTCTTTAGTCTATTATCATAAATCTCGCTTGCAAGCATTTTATTTACATTGAAATGTACTCCAAAATCACGCATAAATTCAATATAATTAATATTTTTGAACCAATCGTAATTATCTACTATTTCGGCAGGGTTGTCCCCTTCAAAATTCAAGAATATACTTAGAGATTTCTTGATATTTGCAATATTTTTCTGGATTTCTTCGTGAGTAAGCATTTTACGCATATCGCTCTTACCACTTGGGTCGCCAATGCAAGCAGTAGCACCACCCATCAATAGTATAACTTTGTGGCCAGCACGCTGAAATCTACGCATAATAGTGTAAGGCACACAGTGACCAATATGCAGACTATCGGCAGTAGGGTCACTACCCTCGTACACTACAATAGGCTCGCCACTTTCTAATTTTCTCTTTAATGCTTGTTCATCACTACACTGATACAACAAGCCTCTTTCTTTCAATTCATTGTATAAATTTGTATCTACCATAATTTTCTCCTAAAAATAATTTTTTAATAAATTTTAATTTTGTCTACATTTTATCAAAAGCCTCAATATTATTTGCTACGGGCAGGTGAGTACTCGACCGCACGGAGTAAGTTATATCTTTTTATTTAATTTTAGTTACTTAAATATTTAGAAAATTTATAAATATTTGAAAAGTTAAATTTCAAGTAAAAGCATAAAAGTTTATTGTGAAAAATGTCGGGCAAAATTGCAATTAAAAAAGAGCATACTTGTCGTCCTAAAATTTACAAAAGGACGAAGTATACTCTTTCGTGGTACCACCTTTCTTTAGTGAATAATATTCTATCCACCCTCATTTAGTTCTAATTAACCCACAGAACTATTCAATATTTAAGGGTCAACTCGTGCTATGTAATTTCATTATTAATCTTCTTGATGCTCGCACCTTATACATCAATCTCTGTCAATTTTGCAAGGTTAATAACTACTAAGTAGCAGTCTTAATTGATAATATTTTTATAATTATTTAGTGCATTTCTCTCCACAATTTGGGCAGAACTTAGCGTTAGCCTTTAGTTCTTCGCCACAATTTAGGCATACCTTCTTGGTTGTGCCTAGTTTTGCACCGCAATTAGCACAGAATTTAGCCTTAGAGGATACTACTTCGCCACATTTTGGGCAAGTAAGCATTTGAGATGCTCCACATTCAGAACAATGTTTTGCTTTCTCACTAATTTCTGCACCACATTTGATGCATTGTTTGGTCTTAGCCTTAGGTTTATTCTCCATATTCATGGCGTTATTGAATACACTACCCATAGAGCCTGCAACACCAAGTCCAATTCCTAGTCCTGCTAGGTTATTACCATTAGGGTTCTTGGCTGCGTCACGCATAGCAGATGCTGCTTGCATTTGGGTATAAGTACCCATCTTGTCTTCCATAATACCAAGTTTGCTTCTCTCGTCCATTGCTTTCTCTACTTCTTCTGGCATAGACAAGTTCTCTACAACTAATTTCTCAATCTTAATTCCGTATTGAGCAAATTCTTCTTCGCTAGTCTTTAGAACGCTTTGACCAAATTCTTTGTAATTAGCAGCAAGGTCTAGAAGAGATATCTTGCTCTCAGCAATTGTATCTGTAATAGATTGAATAACCATTGGTCTAATTTGTTCTGCAACATCGGCAGTTGTATAAATATTATTAGTTCCAAACATCTCGGTCATGAATTTCTTGGCGTCAATTACTCTAAATGAGTAAATGCCATAACCTCTAAGTCTAACCATGCCAAAATCTTTGTCACGCATAGCGATAGGGTTCTGAGTTCCCCATTTCTGACCAGTAAATTGTTTGGTATTAACATAGTACACTTCGGCTTGAGTAGGAAGTTCAAAAGCAGTAGGAAGTGCAAGAATTTTGGATATGAATGGAATATTCTCGGTAGTTAATTTGTATGTGCCAGGTTCAAATACATCGGCTACTTTACCCTTATATACAAACATTGCTACTTGGCTCTCTCTAACTACAAGAGTAGAACCAGTCATAATAGCATATCTATCTTGAACAGGGAAACGATATACTACTGTATCTTTGCTATCGTCTTTCCATTCAATAACTTTAAGTAAATTTTTCTTAATAAATCCCATAATGGTATTTCTCCTCTTTGAATTTTCAATAATATATTATCTATTTTTGTCCTTAATGTCAATGGAATTAGTGTATTTTATTAAAACTGTGCTTTGTATAGAGAGGCATATACGCCATTCATTTCTAGCAATTGTTTGTGTTTGCCACTCTCTACAATTTTGCCATCTTTCATTACTAAAATTAAGTCTGCATTAACAATTGTAGATAGTCTATGAGCAATAATGAATGATGTCCTCTTCTCTAGCAATTTATCCATTGCTTTCTGAATAAGTACTTCTGTTCTAGTATCTACGCTACTAGTAGCCTCGTCCAAAATTAGCATTGGTGCATTGTGTAGCATTGCTCTAGCAATTGTAAGCAATTGTTTCTCGCCACCTGAGAAAGTGCTTTCTTCTGTTAATACATGGTCGTAGCCATTAGGTTGAGACATTATTAAGTGATGAATACCCGCTGTCTTACACACATTCTCTACTTCTTCTAGAGTAGCCTTGGTGCCATATGCAATATTTTCTCTAATAGTGCCTTCAAATAACCAAGTATCTTGAAGAACCATACTAAATAGTTTTCGTACATTTTCTCTCTTCAAATCTGTAATCTTTACACCATCTATTAATATGTCTCCAGAATTAGCCTCATAAAATCTCATAAGAAGATTAACTAGAGTTGTTTTGCCCGCACCAGTCGAGCCTACTATTGCTACTTTCTGTCCTGCCTTAATTTTGACATTTAGATCATACAAAATTTGTTTATCTGGAGTATAGCCAAAGTTAAGATTTCTAAATTCAATATTGCCTTCTACATTTTTGAGTTTAGTAGTCTTTTTGCTCTCGTCTGGTTGCTCTTCTGTCTCCAAAAATTCAAATATTCTCTCGCTAGAAGCAACTGTTGTTTGCAGAGTACTAAATATATTGGCTACTTGGCTTACTTCGTTATTAAACATTCTATAATATGTAACGAATGCTATTACAACTGGAATGAATGTAATATCTTGAATTGCCATTATTCCACCCCAAATAATTATTATTGCATAACCAAGATTTCCAAATAAATTCATAATTGGGTGCATAAGTCCGCTAAGGACATTGCCTTTGTATGAAGAAGAGAATAATCTATTATTGATGTTATCAAATTTATTAAGTGCTTCTTCTTCTCCATTATATATAGATATGACATTATGTCCGGAATATATTTCTTCTATATGTCCATTAATCTCGCCTAATTGGTCTTGTTGAAGTTTGAAGTATTTTTGGCTAGATTTGAATACCAAAGATATTACGACCACACTTATTGGAAGTATAGCAATTGCCACTAGAGTTAATGTCCACGAATATTTAAACATCATAATAAGTGAGCCTATGACTGTAGCGATAGAAGTAACAGAATAAGAAAGTGAAGTATTGAGAGTATCGGTTAGACTATCTACATCGTTGGTAACTCTACTAAGCACATCGCCATAAGGTGTGCTATCTAGATAACTAAGTGGCAAATTATTAATTTTACGACTTAAATCGTTTCTAAATTTCTTGCCTATCTTGGCTGTAACTTTGGAGATTAAGAAACCTTGCAAAACTGAGAATAAGAAACTACAACCATATATAATTATTAAACTTATTCCTAATTTGCTTACTTCACTTAATTCAATTGGCTTTTGAAGAATAAGTGTGCCAATTTTCTTGATTTGGTCTGGGCCAATTATTGCAAGCACTGTACTTACGCCTGCACAAATTAGACCTATAATTATTTGCCAAGCACTATCTTTTAGATTTCTTAGTAGTTTGCCAAAAGTTAATTTGAAGTGCTTAGGTTTTTGTTTATTGTTTACTGGAGGCTTAGGCATTTTACATTTCCTCCTTTTTTGTTTGTGACACATAAATTTCTTTGTAGACTTTATTTTTCTCTAATAATTCATCGTGAGTGCCAATGCCTACAATTTTGCCTGCGTCTAAGACAATTATTTTATCTGCGTCTTTGATAGTATTAATTCTCTGGGCAACGATTAGAGTTGTTGCGTCTTTGGTGTATTTTTTTAGAGCAGTTCTAAGTGTTTTGTCTGTTTTGAAATCTAGGGCTGAGAAACTATCGTCAAATATGTATATTTCGGGGTTTTTGGCAATAGCACGAGCGATAGACAAACGCTGTTTTTGACCGCCCGAGTAATTCTTACCGCCCTGACTAACTGGTTGGGTATATCCATCTTCCAACTTCTCTATAAACGAGCATTGTGCTACATCTAATGCTTGAGTAATTTGGTCGTCTGTAATGTCTTTATTGGCAAGCATCATATTAGATTTAATATCCCCGCTAAATAGATTGGCTTTTTGAGGAACATAACCTATTTTATTATGCAAACTTTTTAATTTGTATGCTTTAACATTAATTCCATCTACTAGTATTTCTCCACTGCTTACATCAAAAAATCTAGGGATTAAATTTATAAGCGTGCTTTTGCCACTACCTGTACTGCCAATGAATGCAACAGTTTGACCTTTGTCTACTTTGAAAGAAATATTTTCTAGCACTGCTTCTTTGGCGTCATCATACACGAAACTTACATCTCTAAATTCAATAGTTCCACTTTCTTCACTACTATCTATAGTTCCGTCTTTGATAGATACATCGGTATCTAGAATTTCATTAATTCTCTTTAGAGATACAAGACCTCTAGGTATCATTACAAACATAAGAGTAATAAACATGAAACTCATAATAATATGCATACTATATTGGCTGAATGTAGCAAGTGTTGGGTAATCAATTTTGTCAAGATTAATAAGGCTAGCACCTACCCAGTACAAAGCAAGTGTCATAGTAGACATAATTAAACTCATGAACGGATTTAAGATAGACATCATTTTATTTAAGAAAAGTGTAGTCTTGGTTAAGTCATCATTTGCTTTCTCAAATTTATTCTCTTGAATTTTCTCGCCATTGTATGCTCTAACAACTCTAATACCTGTTAAATTTTCTCTGGTAACTAGATTTAGTTTGTCTGTTTGTTTCTGCATAATATTGAATTTAGGCAAGACGAATATCATAAGAGTAATAATTACAAGTAGAGTAACTACTACAAATGCAACAGACACCCATGTAAGTTCTATTGAACTAAGAGTAATCTTTCTAATAGCGAAGAACGCCATACAAGGTGCTGTGAATAACATTCTAACAGTCATAAGAAGAGTTCTTTGTACTTGGGTTACATCATTGGTACTACGAGTAATAAGACTAGAAGTACTGAATTTATTTATTTCTGAACTAGAGAAACTATTGACTTTATCAAAAACTTGGCGTCTTAAGTCTTTGCTAATTCTACTAGAGAAGAATGAACTTAGTAAATTTTTGATAACAATAGCAATGAAAATAACCATTGCTACAATAATCATTTTAACTCCAACATCAAGAAGTGCTTGTTTTGTAGCCGTTCCAGTTTGTACAAGGGCAAGCATTTCTTGAGTGAAACCTATAAATTCCATTTCATAGTAAGTTTGGCAAAGGATAAGCCCAAATATGATAAGCAATATAAAGTAATCGTAATATTTGAAAGTTTTGAATAATCTTTTCATATTTTGCTCCTTATTTAATATAAAGACAATTAACATATATGTTAAATATATATAATATGTTGAATACAAAACTTAAATTAACACAAAAAAAATCTTTTGACAAATAAATTACCAAAAGTACAAAAATATAATCAAAAAAAAGTTCACACAAGTTTCTCACACTCAACAAACTTTATATCTAATACAATACATTCGTAATACAATTTATTTCATGCGTAATATAATTTATTTCATTCGTGTGTGTACAACTAAGAACTATATTACATACTACGGTCGGTTGAGTACAAGGGTAACTATTTTTCGACACAGGTTTTTTGTTCCAAAAAAATGGTCTTAAAACAGTTCTCTGTGTCTTCCCGCCCTCAGTACTCGTATTTTCTTTTTCTATATAAACTTTATTTTATTAAATTGGACTTTATTTACTTTTTTAATTGTATGATTTGTCTTTCTCTATTTTTTTTACTACTAGATAATAGAAATAAAATATTTATTAAACAAGGTATGAATTCTAACAATAAATATATCTCAAATAGTGGGTATTAATTTATTGGTATCTAATATTAAGTAAAATAATATAATCACAGAGGGCGGGAAGACGCAGAGACAAATTTTACGATTTCTGCAGGCGTAGCCGAAGCCTTAGTAAAATTTGGGTCGAGTACTCAACCGCCCGTAGTATGTAATATCAAAAAATCATATTATATTTGTTATATTGCCAAAGCCTTTACTCAACCGCACGAAAAAATTTATATGGTTATGTTTTGTAATTAACCGCACTTGGCTATATGTTTTTGCCTTAAACTTAATCATATAAATTAAGTCATATGCTAAAAATATCGCTATATTATATGTTTAAATCGCACCAAATATAGTATTTTTTAATTTTTATAGTTAATAATTGTATATAAGGGCTTTTGGAGATAGATTTTAAGGTTTGGCGTGTACTATTTTGACGAATTGTGTGAATAACTTACACCCATTGTGAATAGTTTTAGGGATAACTCACACAAGTTATCAACATAACCCACTACTATATATTGTGGTGGCACTAACCAAATTTGGTCATTTTGCAATCAATATATTGTGGTTTGGCATAGTTGTCCACTTATCAACATTACATATAAAAACAAATATAATCTAATAAATGTAAAATAAATATAACTGGGGGATACTCTCTCGGTATATTTTTTGCTATCGTTATATTATTTTTAGGGCGAAATTGTATTCCCTATTGAAATGCTAGTAATTATATGTTATAATTAATAATAATTATTAGGGATTATGGGGATTTTTTATGATTAAAAATGGAAATTACGAAGATATCTATGAGGGTATCAAAGATTACATTATTGAGGCTTTCGTTAAATATTATGGCGAAAAATACAGAGATGTAGTTGAGAAAAAAATTAATACCACAGAAGTTATTGGTTTTGATACTAGAGAATATGTAGAAAGATATTATGATGAATATATCTTGAAATATAGAGATGAAATTTTAGATACTTTCTACAAAAAATTAGATATTAAGCGTGATCTTTATCTAGATAGTATTATTTGGAGTTACGGCAAACCCCTTTCTTTTGCTGAGATTAATTTAGCCGCAATTGGTGGTTGCTGTCCAGAAGATTTTGAATTTACAGTTGTGAGCGAGATGAAAATTAAAAATTGCAGGCAAGATATTTACGATTACATCGGCTCAGAATTAGATGACAAAGATGAGAAAGAAAAGTACAGAATACTTAAACTTTTTAGAAAAGCATTTGTAGATAGTGTTAAGGAAATTGAGGCTAAATACCCTTGTGATGTATTTACAGATATTGATAATTTGGAAAAAAATATTGTTGGTTATTCCAAAGCATTCTTGAAAGAAGTAGATAAATATTATGCTCTTAGCGAAGATGATAGGAAAGTGCTTGATAAACCCGATTTGGATTTGCTAGATATCTACAATACTGATAATAATGCAATATTTATGAATTGTGACTTAGGGTTTGAGGGTTCGATTGAGGCTTTCACAAGTGATAATACCGAATTACTAGAAGATGTAAATGCAAATGAAAATAGCAAATTAGAGATTATTATTGATAGATTAATATTTCTAGCAGATAATACCGATGCACAATTTCATTATTTTGAAAAAGATAGTATTTACGACCTAAGAAATAGATTAAATGCTCCAGCAGATAACAAAAGCAGACAAGCAATAGTCTCTCAAATATTTGCAGAGTATGACTACCAAAGAGATAATTTTGTCTTAAACGATAGAATTAAATTAGATACAAAATCTAAGATTAAGGCTTGGTCTCATGGCGAATTTGTGCCAAGTGTAATTGCGGATAGTATCGAGGGACAAAGAAAATTATATGCGTCACTATGCCAAAAGAATTTGATGTATTACAAGACTATTGCAGATAACATGGAAGAGTATAAAGATGTTATTGTTAGAAATTTTGAGGGATTGAACCAGAGATATTACAAAAATAATAGTATTTATAAGCCATTTAGTAAAATTTTTCTCAAAGAAGAAAACGCAAGCATAGATATAAATACATATCTTGCTACTCTAGTTCATGAATTAAATCATAGTATGACATTAAGTATGCCATACGAGATTAGCAAAAAATATTTCAAGACCAAAACAAATATTACTCATAATTTAACTGAGCATAAAAATCTATCAGTTGGAAATTTTGTTGATTCTACCACAACCGACCAATTTGAAGAATATATCAATGAAAGACAAACTCAAGAAATAATGCCAATTCTACACAAAATTCTTGAAGATAATAATGTAGAACTTGATAATGATGGCATACTAGATAAGCCTAGTAGTTTCTCTAAAATTCACTACAACTTCTATGAATTTTTGTTAGAAGATTTCTATGAATTATTCTTAGACGAATTAAAGACAATCAATGTAGAAGATAATTTTGAATTTAATTTTGATTTTTCTATGCCTGTAAATAATGGCGAGAAAATTGTAGAGATGATAACAAGAAAATTTAAGAGAATTTTTGGCAGAAAGAAATACTTTTGTAATGGACTTGTAGATATTCACTATATATCTGAATTGGGTGCATTAGTAGATTACTTTAATGAAGAAATTGTTCCATTTATAGCCAGAGCGAATATTACTACTGAAGAATTTAAAGATAGAAGAAATTGGCTAAGATTACCCAAAGCAATTCAGATGAAATTATTTGCACTACTAAAGAAAAAAGAGAAATTGATGGCAAAAATTCATAGAGATTTAATGACAAAGAAAGAATACTTGGATAAAGACCCAGAGGCAGAAGAAAACGAACATTTTGTTAGTCTTTCGGAATTTATGGATAATTACAAATACTATAATGAAGAGTTTGAAGATGGCGAAGATAGTGCAGATTTTGATGATACTAAAGATAATGATGACGAAATGGAAACAAAATAATTAAGCAAAAAATTTAAGTAAATTCTTTGCAAAAACTAGTTGATTTGAATATACAATAAAAAATTTTTATGTTAAAATGATTTTAATAAGACAAAAAAATAAGGTGGGATTATGAAAGTTATTTGTGATGGTGCAGATTTAAGTGATGCAGTGCTAAAGGTAAGCAAAGGCACATCAAACAAAACAACCAATCCAATTTTGGAAGGAATTAAGGTAGTAGCAGAAGAAGATTATATTACTCTTAGTGCTACAGATTTGGAATTATCTATAGAAAAGACTATCAAGGGCATGGTTCAATTAGAAGGAGAGATGGTTGTTCCGGGTAAGTTTTTTTGCGAATATATTAAGAAATTGAATAACGAGCAAATAGAACTTAATGTAGATGATAAAAATATACTTAGTATTAAATATACAGATAGCGTTGGTAAAATTCAATGTTTAAATAGTGTTGAATTTCCGCAAATTAAACAAGTAGAAGATAGTACATATTTTAATATTAAGCAGAAAGACTTCAAGTCACTAATAGCCAAGAGTATTTATGCAGTAGCGGTTGAAGATGTAAGACCAATACTTAAGGGTGTTAAACTTGAAATAAGCAAAGATACTATTACTGCAGTTGCATTAGATGGTTATAGACTTGCAGTTGTAAAGAAACCTATTATTGATGGCAATGCTGAATTTAGTTGCATTGTACCTGCTAGGTCATTGAATGAAATTTCTAAATTGCTAGAGGATAGTGACGAGCCTTTGAAAGTATGTGTAGGCAGAAATTTCTTGATGGTAGATATAGATAATACCAAGATTACAACTAGACTACTTGAAGGCGACTTTATTAATTACACTCAGATTATTCCAAATGGTTTTACAACTGAATTGGTGCTTAATAAAGAACAATTGCTAGATGCATTAGATAGAGCAAGCCTACTTAGTAGAGTAGATAGAAATAATCTAGTAAGATTTGATATCATGGATAAGGTTATGAAACTTTCTAGTAAGAGCGATATTGGAGATATTAAAGAAAATATTACAATATCCCTTAAGGGTAATGATTTGTCTATAGCATTTAATGCAAGATACTTTACAGAAGCATTAAGAGTTACAACTGATGAATTTTTGAAATTATCTTTCACATCAAGTGTATCCCCTTGTATTATTACTAGCAATGATACAGACGAATTTTTGTATCTAATATTGCCAGTAAGAATAATGGCATAAATAGAATAAAAACGACAACATATATTATATTAAATATTGGCTAAAACTGGCAAATATTTAATGAATTTTTATGATAATATAAAAAGCAAATAATATTTAAGCAAAGAGTAAAAAATAAAAGAATAAATATAAATAAAAAATTGTACTTGAGTTTTTAAGTACAATTTTTTTATTTATTAAAATTCATTCTATTTTTTATTTGTAATTCATTCTATATTTTGTTTGTAATTCGTTCTATTTTTTATTTACATCTCGTTCTATCTTTTTATTACAGTTCATTATATGTTTTGTTTAAATTTATTTATATAATTATTTGTATTTCATAATAAATTACATAATAAGTTTTGTTTATATTTTTCATATATTTTCAATAATTTAATCAATTATTTTTTTCAATATTTACAACATTGCCACTACTAATAGTTATTGTAGTATGAGGAATATTAAAATTAAATTCGGTGCAAGTAAGAAGTGTTTGAATAGGTGCTATGAATTCCAAAAGTTTATTTTGGCGATTTTCGTCTAATTCGCTAAGAACATCATCTAATAGAAGTACGGGATATTCTCCCAATCTATTTTTGAATGTTTCAAGTTCGGCAAGTTTGAGTGTAAGTGATGCTGTTCGTTGTTGCCCTTGACTGCCAAAAGACCTAAGGTCGATATTATTAGCGGATATCTTGATATCATCTCTATGCGGGCCAACTGTTGTAAAGCCTAGATGAATATCTTTGTCAACACTTTCGTTTAATTTTTCTAGCAATATGTTCTTGAGTTCTTCTTTGTTTTCGGCAGTGTAACCTACATAAGTAAGTTCCAAATCTTCGGCATCAGATGTTAGTATTTTATGAATTTTTTTGGCGCATACTTTTAGACTATCTATTAATTGCAATCTAGACATAATAATCTCTGCACCATAACTGGATAGTTGTTCATTCCAGATAGGTAGAGTATCTTTGATAGTATTTGTGTCTGGGCTTTTTAGTAGTTTATTTCTTTGAATTAAAATTTTATTGTAATTAGATAGAGCATAGAAGTAATTTTTATCAAATTGACTAAGGTCGATATCCATAAATCTACGCCTTTCTTCCGGGCTTTCTTTAATAAGTTTGAGTTCATCAGGAGAGAAATATATTGCATTAAAAGTACCCAATAACTGCCCTATTTTTTTAATGCCAATCTTATCTATTTTTATGGCTTTATTTTGATTGGTAAATATATACATATCTATAATATGCTTGCCTAGATTTTTAGTCATACTAAGGCTAATTTTTGCCATAGTATTATCCCATTTAACCAGGTCTTTGTCTTTGGTTGTACGTGGAGAACGCCCAATTGCACACAGAAAAATTGCCTCAAGTAAATTTGTCTTACCTTGAGCATTTTTGCCTACTATTACATTTAAACCATTTTGGAGTTCAATACTTTGATTAGAATAATTTCTAAAGTTAGTAAGAGTGATAGACTTAATTTGCATATTATTTTTGTTTTTTGAAGTGTTTTATTTTTTTTTAACTATATTTTTTGAGTTTTCAATTTTTATTTTAGTTGTTATTTTCAATTTACATTTATTTTATATTTATTTTATATTTAATATTTAATATTTTTAATTTATAATTTAATTTAGTTTTTATTCTATTGTAATTGCGCTATATAATAATTAAAATTTTTTATTTTTTTGCATAGTTATAAAAATATAACAATACATTATCTAAAACTCAATAATATTTAATCTTAATACAAAATATTATCATGATATCAATACATTGTATTACTATTGATAATGTTATCTTTTTATTATGTTCTCATGATATTTATATATTTATGTAATCATATTTGAATAGTTATATTTATATAACTTTATTTAGATTGTTATAAATTTACACTTGATTTTATTCAAAAATATATAAAAATTGGTGTTTTAGCGTGTTTTTTAGTGTTTTTTTGCCCAAGCAATAGTAATTTTTTGTAGTATATAACTTTCTAAATATTTAATATGTTAATCTATTAGGAGTTGCTTTGTTTATTTCATTTGTAAATCAATAAACGCAAACCCCACAATAATTTGTTATTACATAGATTGAACTAGTCGTCAGTTTAAATCAATGGGTAATGTCAGACTACTTTGTTTAAACTTTCTATATTTTTTAATTATGTATAGTTGAAACTATATCATAAATTCTATTGAGGTCGTCTTGATTGTAGTAATTAATAACGATTTTGCCTTTGTGGTCGTTGCCTTTGATATCTATTTTGGTAGAAAATTTGTGTTCTAGAATATCTACAAATTCACGCATTTCCATAGATAATTGAGGTTTGGTTTTTATAACTTTTCTATTGCTTTTGTCTACTTCTTTTACGGCATTTTCCATATCCCTAACTGTCAATTTGTTATTCATTACTTGGTTTGCAAGTTTCAATTGAACTTCGGGATTGGTTACTACAACCAAACTTCTAGCATGACCGGCCGAAAGTTTGCCTTTTTCTATCAAATCTATTACTTCTGGACAAAGAGTAAGAAGTCTAAGTGTATTGGCTATTACAGACCTACTTTTGCCTAGTCTATCTGCTAGCGCTTCTTGTGTCCAGCCATAAGTTTCGCCTAATTCTTTTAGTGCTCTTGCTGTTTCGATAGGATTTAAGTCTTGTCTTTGGATATTTTCAAGAAGTGCGATTTCTTTGACTTGAGCATCGTCCATATCTTTAATAATTGCCCTAATTGTTTTCATTTCGGCAATTTTGCTTGCTCTAAATCTTCTTTCGCCCGCAACTATCATATATCTATTGTGTCTTGGTGTTACCAAAATTGGTTGAATAACACCATGAATTTTGATAGAAGTTGCTAGTTCATCTAATGCTGTGGGGTCAAAGTTTTTGCGTGGTTGGTCGGGATTGACATCAATCATTCCCATATCTAGTGTTACAACAGTTTCGCCTGCAATGCTAGTTGGTTTTTCTATTTTCTCATCAGTTTTTATTTCTTTTTCTTCTTCATCTAATATTCCTAGTAGTGAGCCAAGTCCTCTTCCTAATCCTTTATTTGCCATAATTTTCTCCTTAAATTTGAATATATTTACTACTTAATTTTGCCTATTTTTCGTTGTTTTTCAAGAATTCTAGTGTTAATGATTTGTAACTTTGTGCGCCTGTACATTTAGGGTCGTATACACAAATTGGTTCGCCAAAACTTGGTGCCTCGGCAAGCCTTATATTTCTAGGAATGATAGTCTTATATACTTTTTTGCCAAAGTATTTGGTTATATCTTGAGCAACCGATTGACCAAGATTGCTTCTATTATCTTTCATGGTTAGTACTACGCCTTCTACATCTATATTTTCATTTAGATGTTTCTTGACTAGTTTGATGGTGTACATTAATTGACTAAGTCCTTCAAGTGCAAAGTATTCGCATTGAATAGGTATAAGAACGCTATCGCAAGCGGTAAGTGCATTGACTGTAATTAAACCTAGTGACGGAGGACAGTCTATACATATATAATCGTAATTATTTTGAATTTTGCGGAGAATATTACGAACAATTTTCTCTCTATTATTCATTTGTACTAATTCTATCTCCGCGCCGGCTAAATCTACATCTGATGGAATAATATCTAGATTTTCCAATTTTGTCTTTTGAATTACTTCATCAATTGTATTGTCATCTACTATTACATCATATATAGTTTTTGGCTTGCTATCTTTCTCAATGCCAAGATTACTGCTTGCATTTCCTTGTGGGTCGATATCTAGAAGTAATACTTTTTTACCCATTTGTGCAAGATATCCTGCCATATTAACGCAAGTGGTGGTTTTGCCTACTCCCCCCTTTTGATTTAAAAATGCTACTATTTTTCCCATAATTCCCCCTGTTTTTTAGTATTTTTCTTTGTTTTTTATATATTTTACCTGTATTTATCTATTTTTTACTGCTTAAAGTGGACTAATTCTAGGCTTATTTTGTCCTCGTGGATACTTAGTGGATATATTGCCAAATTTTTTAATTTTAAGAATATATCTAGTTGTATTCAATTCTGGAATGTTAAATTTCAAGATTTCTTCGACTTTGCAATTAAGAATTTTAAGTGCATTTGCACTATTTTTCAATTCTTCGGCGTAATTAGTGCCTTTGTAACTAAGAATGTAACCGTTATTTTTCAAAAATGGTGCTGAGTATTCTAGTATTACGCTAAGTGGAGCAACTGCTCGAGATACAACAAAATCAAAAGTTTCTCTATAGTCTTTATTTTTGGCTAAATCTTCAATTCGAGTGTGGATTGCAGTAAAATTTTCCGAGATTTCTAGATGTTTTACTGTATTTTCTACAAAATCTACTTTTTTGCCAACGCTATCTATTGCAAAAATATTTAAACTACTATTCATTATTTTGAGTGGAATGCTTGGAAAACCTGCACCACAACCGATATCTATTATTTTGCTTTCGTCTGGAATAATATTACTTGGAAGTATGCTATCCAAGAAATGTTTAGTTATAACTTCTTCCTTATCAGTAATTGCAGTTAGATTGTGTGTTTTGTTCGTTTCAATTAGTAAATTGTAGAATTTCTCGAAATTATTTATTTGCAAATCATTAATCGAAATATTGTTATTTGCAAATATTTTAATTAAATTTTCTTTAAAATTCATATATTTCCTTGTAATTATTTATTATTTGTATTCAAATTATAACATATAAATTTTATTTTAAAAAATGAAATCTAATATATTTTTGTGAATATTTAGAACATTTCTCAATATTTACATATCAAATTAACTAAATAATACTTATAAAATTATAACTAACTAGCAAAGTGTTATAATTATTATGTTTAACTGAATTATTAAAAGGATAAATATATTAATAAAAAATCATATAATTATTCTATTAAATTCTCTAACCCAACAATAAAAAATGTTTTAAATCAATATTTATGAATTTATTATATATAGGCTTGATATCAATATCAATTTTATATTAATATCTATTTTCCTATATAAAATGTTTCACATGAAACAATATTTTTAAATTAAATAAAACAATTCATGCTCTTTGCATTTAAAAATTAAAATTTAGTATTAAAATCAAGAATATATGAAAATGAACTAATTAATTATTAATGTTTCATGTGAAACAATATGTTTTCTGGACATTTATGTATTTGTAAGTTAATAAAGTATATTTTTATAATAATTTATTAAAATTGCTTATTTACTTTATTAAATATAAATTGAATAAGGTTTTTAATATAAATATAGGTTATTATGTACTTAACAATTGTAATACTGATAATTTATTTAATTATCAAATATAACAATATATATAATTTGTTTCATGTGAAACAATCTTTAGTTAAGATGTGTTAATTAATAATTATCTGTATTTTGCGATTTCTATAATACTCTATTTAATTAACATAAACACACTATTTAATTTATTACACACTATTTAATTTATAAAAAATACTATACAATTTATAAAACACACTATGTAATTTTTTTTTACATAATATAGATGTTTGGTGTATATACTATTTAATTTACATCAAATTATTATTTAGTAACGAATAGTATTGCCTTTAATACGGGTTTTTTATAATAAATTAATTTATATTTAAAACTACGCTTTAATATCTAATTGTTTCATGTGAAACAATTAAATGATTATATAATTGTCCTTGTTAGATTAATTATTTGGGAAAGTAATTAATATTGATATATCTAATATAAGAAGTCTACTATAAGAAGTCTACGCAAAGTATTCTGTAACAACACCTTGATTTAAACTAACAACTTTTTGATTTACATATCTGTGCGTTATGTTGGAGTTAATAAAAACAACCTTATATATGAACAAATTAAAGATTATACAAATTATTATATACACAATATTAAATATTCAAATGTTTCATGTGAAACAATTTGTATATTAAATAAATTATGGCTACTTCCCGATAGTTTTGCTGAGTTCTGGCAATATGAAGTAATTTAAACAATAACCCGCGAGTATGTTTGTAAATAATGTTATTTCGTTTATTTATAATTGTTTCACATGAAACAATTATATTGACCTAACTCAATTTTATCGATAAATAGCCTATAATTCAAGAATGGTCTATTTTTTATAAAATCATAAAATTTAAAATGTGCCGTTATTTACTAATAAATGTAAATATAATATTCTTAGATAAATATAAAAACATATAATTTCAGATATCTTATACCAGTCAGTTGCATTATAATATTCAAATAAATAATTTTCTAATGATAAATAAACTGTATTAATCTGTATTGAGCGGGTTTTAATGTGTTTGTAATAGTCCATAAATAATAAGTAAATTGTTTCATGTGAAACATTTTGATTGATATTTGATATACACTCAAAATAATATAGCAACTATAGTATATCAATATAATATGTTGTAAATAGGTAATACAATAGAACAATATACATAGAGCGTAGTACAAACAGTACATTTATATATTACATAACTCAAGGTAATAATTGTATATATTACATATCTCAAGGTGTTAATTTATATATTATATAAAAAGAATACAATAAATAAAAAACACCTAAATTTAGGTGTTTTTTTGTATATTTTATTATTTGCAATATAGTGTTTATATTTAATTTGTTATTGCTATTATTAATAATTATAATACTTATATCTTAATATTAATCTACATATTTTTATGTCTAGTAATATATATGTTATTTATCGCTTTCTTTCATTTTAAGGTAGATGGTTAATACAGATATATCTGCAGGGCTTACACCGCTTATTCTAGAGGCTTGTGCTAGTGTTAATGGTCTAATATCGGATAATTTTTGTCTGGCTTCTAGCCTTAAGCCTTTGATTGTATTATAATCTATATCACTAGGAATGTTCTTTTCTTCTGACTTTTTGGCTTGATTTATTTGTATTTCTTGCTTTTTAAGATATCCTTCATATTTAAGATTAATTTCCCACTCCTTCAAGGCTCTAATATCATATTTTCCCAAAATATCTGGTGCAAATGCTTGTAATTTCTCGGCTGTAACCCCTGCTCTTCGCAAAGCGTCTTTAAGGGTTATTCCGCTTGTTTTGTTGGCTTGTTCGCCACACTCTTCTAGGAAGTTTGATATTTCTTTTGGCTTGTAAATCTTATCTAAAACGCTATCCAATTCGTTTATTTGCTCTAAGTGGTTTTTGTAAATATCATATCTGTTATTGTCAACTAGTCCACACTTTCTGCCAAGTTCTGTAAGTCTTATGTCAGCATTGTCTTGTCTTAATGTTAGTCTATACTCTGCTCTGCTGGTCATCATTCTGTATGGTTCATTTGTGGGTTTTGTTACTAAATCGTCTATAAGTACACCTATATAACTTTCACTTCTTTTTAGAATTAATGGCTCTTTATTTTGTATTTTTAGTGCAGCATTAATACCAGCCACAATTCCTTGCGCTCCCGCTTCTTCATAACCAGAAGTACCATTAATTTGGCCAGCAAAGTATAGTCCACTAATATTTTTGCTCTCTAAAGTTGGATAAAGAGTTGTTGCGTCTATACAATCATATTCTATAGCGTATGCGTCACGCATTATAAAAGCATTTTCTAATCCTTTGAGTGAATGAACCATGTCGGCCTGTAATTCTACTGGCATACTTGTGCTAAAACCCTGCAAATATACTTCATTGGTATCCATTCCTTCGGGTTCTATAAATAATTGATGTCTATTCTTGTCTGCAAATCTTACTACTTTGCTCTCGATACTTGGGCAATATCTAGGGCCAACCCCCTCGATATCTCCATTGTACATAGGTGCTTTGTCTAGATTGTCTAGTATTAATTTATGTGTGTTTTCATTAGTGTATGTTAGATAACAATCGGCTACATTTCGTGGTTTTTGCTCGGTTAATGTAGAAAATGTTTGAATATTATCTTCCCCTTTCTGAATATCTAGAAGAGAGTAATCTATTGTCTTGCCATCAATTCTGACTGGTGTACCGGTCTTAAATCTGCGTAATTTGAAACCAAGTTTAGTAAGGCTATCTGATAGGTCACTTGCATTAGCAAAACCATTTGGTCCTACATTTTTGCTATACTTTCCTATAATAATTCTGCTCTTTAGATATACCCCAGAGCAAATTATTATGGCTTTAGTGCTAAATTTCTCCCCTTGTTTGGTCTCAATGCCTATAACTTTATTATCTTCTACTAGTATATTACTTGCTTCGCCTTGTCTAAGAAATAAGTTCTCTTGATTTTCAAGTGTCTTTTTTAGATTAGTATGATATTTATTTTTATCTGCTTGTACTCTTAGTGATTGAACAGCATAACCTTTGGAACTATTAAGCATACGCCTTTGAATTGTAGACTTATCTGCATTTATTCCCATTTCTCCGCCAAGTGCGTCAATTTCGCATACAAGGTGGCCTTTGGCAGTCCCGCCAATACTTGGATTGCATGCAAGAAAACCCACACTATCCAAATTAAGTGTGAGCATTAAAGTTTTAAGTCCCATTCGTGCTGTAGCAAGCGCGCTTTCGCAACCCGCATGGCCAGCCCCTACTACTACTACATCATAATCATTCATAATTTTGTCCTTGTAATATCTTTTTGTAATATTTTTATTGAAATATTTTTATATAGTTTTCTTATTTGCCTACGCAGAATTTAGAAAAGATATCGTCTATTATTTTCTCATTGTCGCTATTGCCTGTTATATCCCCTAAATTTAACCAAACATTCTTGATGTCTATTGCTATTAAACTTAAGTCTATAAATTTGTCTATTCCGTCTAGTGCTTTTAGTATATTTTCTTTGCTTTCTCTCAAGGCGGTTATGTGTCTACTATTAGTAATTATAGTAGAATTATTGCCTGCATTTTTGATAGTTACAAATTGCAGTAATTTCTCTTTTAATTTGTCTATATTTATATTCTGTTCGCAAGAAATATTAATAACATTGCTAAAGTGTAATTTGCTTATATCTGCTACTTGTTTTTTATCGCATTTATTGACACAAAGTATAGTGTTTTTGTCATTAAGTGTGCTAGCAATATCTAAATCGTCACTGGTTATTGACATAGAGCCGTCTATAACAAATAGAACTATATCGGCAGTCTTGAGCATATCTTTGCTACGCTCAATACCAATCTTTTCTACCAAATTATCCGCTTCTCTAATGCCTGCAGTATCTATCAAAATAAACTTGTAACCATCTATTACAAAAGTCTCTTCAATAGTATCTCTAGTAGTACCTTGTATATCGGTTACAATTGCTCTATTGTAAGCAAGTAGAGAATTAAGCAAACTAGATTTGCCAGCATTAGTTTTGCCGTAAATTAGTATTCTAGTTCCATCTTTTATAGCCCTACCAAAATCGGCTGTAGAAAGCAAATTTTCTATTTTAACTTTCACTGCTAACAATTCAGATTTGATATTATTATAAGTTTCTTCCTCTAGGTCTTCTTCGGGATAATCTAGAGTAACTTCAATTTTGGCAAGTAATTCAGTTAGAGTATTTTGCATTTCCTCTACTTTATTTTTAAGAGAGCCTTGCATTAAATCATAACCTGCTTTGAGTTCGCTTTCACTCTCGGCATTAATCATATCTATTACCCCTTCTGCTTCATCAAGAGATAATTTGCCATTAAGAAATGCAAGTTTTGAAAATTCCCCTTTGCCAGCGGGAGTGCAACCAAGTGCCACTAGACTTTCATATATCTTATTTGTGAGTGTAATTCCGCCATGACATTGAAATTCAACTAGGTCCTCGCCAGTATACGAAAAAGGTGCTTTGAAATATACACACATACATTTATCAGAAATATTATCGTACTTGAAAGTTCCTAAATATAATTTCCTAGGTTCAAAATCCTGTACTTTGGTTTTGGCAAAAAAAACACGACTGGCAATATTTAGTACATCATTGCCACTCATTCTAATTATTGAAATTCCGCCGTTGCCAATTGCGGTAGATATTGCAACTATATTTTTTGTATTTTCCATACGAGAATTATACCACAAATTTTGCTTATGTTAATAGTTTTCTATAATTTTTTTGGTTTAAACACACAAAAAAAGAAAATATATGATACTAAGTGCCTAGCATAAATTTGTCGAAAAAGTGCTTATTTTGTTTGTATATATATAATATATATGATAAAATATATGCGAGAAAAAATATAAAAAAGCAAGGCTTAATTGTATTTTAATTTGATGGTATTTGCACAAAATAAATTAATTACATTTTGGTGCTAAAAAATACAAATTTTATAAAATCAAATATAAATGCTAATTGCTTAAAATTCAAACACTGAAAAATGGAAAAAGAAAATGGAAAAATTAAATAGGTCAAGCGGAATATTATTACATATTACTTCACTTCCTAGTTCTTACGGCTGGGGGACTTTTTCTGCATCTGCTTATTCTTTTATAGATTTTCTACATGATGGTGGATTTGGGGTTTGGCAAGTATTACCTTTCTCAGAGAGTGTTGCGGAAAATTCTCCTTATAGCACCAATTCATCTTTCGCTATCAATAAATATTTCTTAGATGTCTCACAATTTCTAAGTCATGAAGAAATGGAGGCTTTGGGATTATTTGATTGCAGTGACATAGACGATTTCCATACTAAGATGGATACTGCACTAAATATGATTTGCGAGAAATATTGTAATGAATACAACACCAAAGACTTTGAGAAAAGCAATAAATATTGGCTAGATGATTACGCTACTTATCTTGTTGCCAAGAAAGTTAATAATGGCAAATCTTGGACAGAGTGGAGTGACGGTCTTAAAAATAGAGTAAAAAGCGAACTTGAGGCTTTCAAATTACAACACGCAAATGAAATAAAAAATATAATACTAATTCAGTATTTGTTATCTATCCAGTGGCAAAAAATTAAAAAGTATGCAAATGATAAGGGAATAGAAATATTTGGAGACATTCCATTTTATGTAGAATTGGATAGTGCCGATGTCTGGGTTAATCCTAAGAATTGGTGCTTGGAAAATGGCAAACCAAAATTAGTGGCGGGAGTTCCACCAGATTACTTCAATGAAGATGGTCAGTTGTGGGGCAATCCTATTTATAATTTTAGTTACATGGCAAAGAATAAATTTGATTTCTGGCTAAAGAGAATAAAGAGGCAAAGTGAACTCTTTGATATTCTTAGAATAGACCACTTTGTAGCATTTAGTAGATATTGGGCAGTGCCTGCCAGTAGCAAGACTGCCAAATCGGGCAAGTGGATTAAGGGTGTGGGAAATACTCTTCTTAAATTAATTACAAGTAAGTGCAAGATTAAAATTGTGGCCGAAGATTTGGGAATAGTTACAGATGATGTAATCAGTCTTAAAGATAAATTTGGAATACCGGGAGTTAAAGTTATTCAATTTGCTTTTGATGGTGTGGGAGATAATATTTATCAGCCACATAACTACGAGAAAAATTGTGTAGCATATCTAGGCACGCACGATAATAACACAACTATGGGACTTCTAAACGAAGGAGATTGGGACAAGATAAATAGATTTAAAAAGTATCTAAATATGCCACTTGAACAAGGCAATGATGTAGTCGTTGAAAATTTATTCTTGGCACTATACAGAAGCAGTGCAAATTTAATTATTCTAACAGCACAAGATATATTGCATTTGGGTGCAGAGGCTAGAATGAATACACCGGGTGTTGCTAGTGGCAATTGGATATGGAAATTAAATAATAATCTAGATAGAAATATGTGTGGCAAATTCCATGATTACGCTATTACATATGGCAGAACAAAATAAAACGGGAATGAGTGAAAAAATGGAAAATAAAAATAACGAGCAATTATATCTATTTCATCAAGGAACATATTATTGCGCTTATGAGTATTTGGGAGCGCACCCAGAAGTAAGGGGAAACAAGAATGGTTATGTATTCCGTACTTGGGCACCCAATGCAAGCAAGATAAACTTGATGGGAGACTTCAATGGTTGGAGCAATACTTCTCACCCAATGACTAGAATATCTGAGTCGGGTGTGTGGGAAGTTTGGGTAGATAATGCCAAACAATTTGATAAATACAAATATGAAATACATGACAAAAATGATTACGCTAGACTAAAAGCCGACCCATATGCTTTCATGAATGAAACCAATGGCAAGACGGCGTCAATTGTGTATGATATAGAAGGTTACGATTGGCACGACCAAGGTTATATGGATTATAGGGCACGCAAGAATAATTACGAATCCCCTATGAATATCTACGAAGTGAATTTCGCATCTTGGAAGAAGCAAAGTGATTGTAGTTATTATACATATCGAATGCTTGCCGATGAATTAATCCCTTATGTTGTAGATATGGGTTATACACATATAGAAATAATGCCGATTACAGAATATCCATTCGATGGTTCGTGGGGTTATCAAGTAACGGGATATTTCTCTCCTACTAGTAGATTTGGCGAACCAAAAGACTTCATGTACTTTATAGATAAATGTCATGAAAATGGAATATCTGTAATTATTGACTGGGTACCGGCACACTTCCCAAAAGATGACTTTGGACTAATTGAATATGATGGCACATGTCTATACGAAAATCAAGGCTGGGATAGAAAGGAACATAAATCGTGGGGAACAAGACGATTTGATTACGGCAGAAAAGAAGTACAGTGCTTCCTAATATCATCGGCGATGTTCTTTATCAAGAAATATCATATAGACGGCATTAGAGTAGATGCAGTTGCGAGTATGTTATATCTTGATTATGATAAGAAACCAGGAGAGTGGATACCTAATCAATTTGGCAATAATAGAAATCTTGAAGCGGTTGCATTCTTGCAGAAATTAAATGCAAGCATATTCAAAGAATTTCCAAATGTGCTAATGATTGCCGAGGAGAGTACGGCATGGCCAATGGTTACCAAGCCTACAAATCTTGGTGGTCTAGGATTTAATTTCAAATGGAATATAGGTTGGATGAACGATACACTTGAATATATCTCTACCGACCCATACTTCCGCAAATCAATACATAATAAATTGACATTTTCTATGTTCTATGCATTTTCAGAGAATTTCATACTTCCAATATCTCACGATGAAGTGGTGTATGGCAAGTGCAGTTTGCTTAATAAAATGTATGGCGACTATTACGATAAATTCAAATCTATGCGAGCATATTTATCTTATATGTTTGCACACCCCGGCAAGAAACTAACATTCATGGGTACAGAATTTGCACAATTCAAAGAATGGGATTATCAAGCGGGAATAGATTTCTGCTTACTAAATTTTGAGACACATAATAATATGCACAAATTCGTCAAAGCACTTAATCATTTCTATCTAGAGACTAGTGAACTCTATGAAGAAGATTTCTCTTGGAAAGGATTTGATTGGTTAGTGCCAGACGATAATAATCAGAATGTATTAGTATTTAAGAGAATGGATAAGCAAGGTGGCGAATTAATTTATGCAGTTAATTTCTCGCCTAATAACCAAGAGAATTATAGTTTCGGAGTAGATGGCAAAGTATACGAAGAAGTATTTAGTACCGACTACATAGAATTTGGTGGCACTGGAATGACCAATGGCGTAGTAAAAAGCGAGAATGTAGAATTCAAGGGTAGAAAAAATAAGTTAACAATCAAAATACCTGCACTAAGTGGTGTTTTCTTAATTAAAAAATCAAACGGAATAAGGTTGGATTAAGCATGGATAAGACATTTAATAATTTGATGGATATAGTCAGTCGAACTAAGAAGATTGACGAAGCAGAGGGAAAATTAAATAAACCAAAAAGGCAAGTTAAGATACAAACTGAGCCTGATTTTGATGAGCCAAGGAAAGAATTGAAGCCAGCAAAGACTTCACTTTTTGAGGGCAAAAATGCTATTAATAAATATTTGAGTAGCACTGCAGAGAAATCAAAGAGTAAATCATCAAAAGCAAAATCGACCACCAAAAAGACAACTAAGAAAAGCACTAAGAGTACTACTAGTACTAAGGGTAAGAAAACAACTACCAAGAAAACCACTAAGAAAACTTCTACCAAAACTTTGCCAAATAAGAAAGATAAAGAATTGCTACTAGATAAAAAAGACGCAGACAAAATTGCAAGTCAAGATATTGAAAATAAAACAGTAGATACTAAGACTACTAACGCAAAATCAATTGATACCAAGGGCAATAAAGAAACTTCATCTGAGATTAAGAAGGCCAAGGCTAAAGATATAGCAGATAAATTCCAATTAATCAATAAAAAGACTATAGTTAAGCCTAAGAAAATTGCACCAAACATTGATATGAATGACCCTAAAATGGTTGAACTATACAATGCATTGAAAGAGACATTGCTTGCTGGTGGCACAGATGTATCTGAATATATGAACGAGAATGTTACAGCCAAAAATTTAAGTGATTTGCTTAAAGAGAAGAAAGCCCAAAATATTAATGATGAAATAACTAAAGAACAACAAGAATACGAGAAATTATTTACTGGTTCGTTCTTGGGCGAAGAAGAGACAAATCCAAATCCTAGTGAAGGCGAAATAAGTGAAGGCGGACTTCAAGAATATTTTGCTAAACAACAGAGTGAGAATTCAAATACTACCGAGCAAGCAGATAGCGACAATACTACTAACGAGAGTAACGATAGTACTCAAGATAGTAATAGTATTGATAACACTCAAGACACGGCTACAAATGGATATCAAAGACGCAATAGATTTGATGTAGACCTTGATGAATACAATAATAGAGATAGAGAATTAGACGAGAAAATTGCCGATTATTACAAACGCAAACAAGAGAAACTTGACGCTTATAATAAAACTCAAATGGAAGAAGAAGTAGAGCCAGAACATAGAGAAGATGATAAAGATATAGAGAGAACATACGAAGATATCTTCAATGGCGAAGTTGAGAAGAGAAGCGTTGTAATGGGCGAAGAAAATAAAGAAGAAGAGAAAGAACCAGAAGAAGTAGTGGAAGAAAAAGAGCCAGCGACCACCGATTTCCAAAGTTTGTATGCTTCACTTAATGCAGATAATTTCGATGATTACACAGATAAATTTGTAACTCCAGTAAGTGAATTGCCACACGGAGAAACTTTTGTAGAGCCAAAAGAAGAAATAGAGAAAACTACAGAAGAAGATGTAGAAGAGAATACCCATAATAATACAACTGATGATACACTTGATGATGAAGATAGTAAGTCTAGTTACAAACAGACTTTCAGCGATGATGAGATTGTAGAGAGTGAAATGGACAAGGCGGGCGATGACGAAGTATTTGAACAAAGTAACGATGATATCTACGATTTGTCTAGCGAGGACAATGATTTAGATGATTACATAGTTAGTAGCAATGTTCCAACAGAGAGCAGTACTGACGATGACGAAGATAATACAATGGTTATTAATACTAATGATTTGCCAGAGAAGAAAGTTAATTATCTAGACGAGGATATTGACGAAGATAAGGGCGAGAGAATTATAGATGGAGACGCTATATCCAAGCAAGAATTCTATAACGAAATGGCCAGACTTCAAGAGAATTTGATTAATCAATTGAAATCTGGCAGTGAGCCTAAAGAAGTGAAAGATGTAGAAAATGCTTCTACTCTAGACAAAGCCCTAGATATTATTAATCACTTAACTCAAAATCAAACAGCCAATGAAATTAAGAGAGATTATAAAGCCGAGAAAGTTGCCGATGAATTAATAGAAAATATCGAAAGAGATATGAAAGTAGAGAATTTGGTGGGTAGTATTGATGGCACATCAAACGAGGATAATTCTAGTGCTGATGATAGCGATAGCAGAGATAATGACAATGATGGCACAAATAATGATATTAATAACGACACAAATTACGGTAACAATCTAGAAAATAATCATGATGAAAGTCATGATAGTAATGACGAGGACAAAGATTACGATAGTATATTTGCGTCTGTGCCAAAAGACGATGTCGAAATATCTAGACAGCCAGAAGGAGCACCACTAGCCCCTGCATTTGGCGTGTCTACTAAAGACGGCAATGTAAGTCTGCTTAATAAAGATGTAGCACTAAATCAAAGTGACCTAGAATATATTGTTAATAGTGAAAAGCCTAAGAATGAAAAAACAGAATACTTCTATATGTCTGAAGAGGACAAAGAGAAGAAAAAAGAAGACGAAAGTTTTGTACAAAAAACAGATAGTGTAGACGGCAAAGAAATGGGAGATATTAATTTGAATAAAGATATCTCTAAGGCTATTACTACATCTACAGAAGCAATTGCAGAGAAAGATGCTGTTGAGGTTGCTTCTAAGCCTGACGATATGGAAGTAATATATACTATCTTTGGTGTACAGAAGAAAAAGGTAGAAAAAATGGGAAATGAAATAAAAGTTCTTTATGTCGCAAGTGAGTGTTTGCCGTTTGCTGCAACTGGCGGTCTTGCCGATGTAGCGGGGAGTTTGCCGAAAGCGATTAATAAAATAGGCGGAGTAGATGTAAGAGTTATAATGCCTCTATATGGCAAGATTAAGAATGAGTATGGAGACAAATTAGAATACATTGGTAACTTTACTGTTCATCTATCTTGGAGACAAGAGTACTGCGGATTATTCAAATATACTCTTGATGGTGTAACTTACTACTTTGTAGATAACGAGAGATACTTCAAGAGAAGTAGCCAATACGGTTTCTACGATGATGGCGAGAGATTTGCTTACTTCTGCAAAGCGATTGTAGAAGGTTTGCCAATGCTTAATTTCTTCCCAGATATTATTCATTGTAATGATTGGCAATCAGCATTAGTTTCTACTTATATCAAGACGGGTAATTGGTCAGACTTTAGATATTACAAAATCAAAAATATCTATACAATCCATAATGTAGAATATCAAGGCATTTATGGTATGGAGAATTTGAAAGACTTATTTGGAATTGATAGTAGATTTAAGAACGATTTGGAATATAACGGAGATATTAATTTAACCAAAGCGGCTATACAATTTAGTGATAAATTCACAACAGTAAGTAATAGTTATTGCGATAACCTAAAACAACCTTATTGTTCTAGAGGACTTCATCATATTATCATTAGAAATGAGTATAAATTATCTGGAATTATCAATGGTATTGACGAAGATTTCTATAATCCAAAGACAGATAATGTAATATACAAAAATTACGATATCAATAGTTTGGAAGACAAAGTATATAATAAGAAAATTTTGCAAGACGAATTGGGACTTCCTGTAGATGCCAAAACTCCTATGCTTGCTATGAATACTAGACTTGTATCTCACAAGGGTATAGATTTATTAACCAAGATACTAGAAGATGTACTTCAGAAAGATGTACAATTTGTAATCTGCGGAACGGGCGAGCAAAGATATATTGATTACTTCAAATATCTAGAGAATAAATATCCAACCAAAGTAAGAGCGTTAGTAGATAAGTATTCTAATGAGAATGCTAGGAAAGCGTATGCTGCTGCAGATATTTATCTAATGCCAAGCAAGATTGAACCATGTGGCATTAGTCAAATGATTGCTTCTAGATATGGCACAATTCCAATTGTAAGAGAAGTTGGCGGTCTAAAGGATACTATCACAGACTTTGGTTGTGTAGGTGGCGGTAATGGTTATACTTTTGCCAATTACAATCCTAACGATTTGCTTAGCCAAATTAATAGAGCATTAAGTGATTATCGTGACGATAATGAATGGAAGAAGAAGATGAGGATAGTTATGTCCAAAGACTTCAGTTGGACTAATTCTGCAAGGAAGTATATTGATTTGTACAAATCTCTTGTAGACTAAAGGAGATAAATTCTTGAATACTAAATTAACAGAACAGAAAGCGTTGAATTTGCTAGAAGAAACACTTACAAAGTATTCTGATTTGACTTTGCAAGAAGCGAATACTCTAGATTTATACAAAGCACTTGCTATAATTTCTCACGATATCCTAATGGAGAAGCGTGAGAAATTCCATAGCAAAGCTGCCAAAGAACAGTGCAAAAGAGTGAATTATCTATGCATGGAATTTTTGCTAGGCAGAAATTTGAAGAGTACCCTTTTTAATCTAGGAATAGACAAAGTATATGCTAAGATTTTGAAAGAAAAAAATATTGATATAGAGAATGTATACGAGGAAGAGAACGATGCAGGACTTGGTAATGGCGGACTAGGTAGACTAGCGGCATGCTTTATGGATAGTCTGGCTACTCTCAAAATTCCTAGCATGGGACATAGTATACTCTATGAGTATGGCTTATTCAAACAGAAAATAGTAGACGGCGAACAAATAGAATTAACAGATAGTTGGCGACAAACGGGCGATTTCTGGTTGCAGAAGAGAGAAGGAAAGAGTGTAATTATTAGATTTGGCGGAAGTGTACACGAAGATGTAGTCGATGGCAAAATAGTTCCTCGTTACGAGAATTACACCGAAGTGCAGGCTATTCCATATGATATGGTTCTTAGCGGTTATGATAGTGATGGTGTAGCAGTGCTTAGACTTTGGGAAGCCAAGAGTATTAATAAATTCGACCTAGATAGTTTCAGTCAAGGTGCTTATGTGAAAGCAGTAGCCGAAGCAAGCGAAATAGAAATGATTAGCAAAGTTTTGTATCCAGCCGATGACCATTATGAAGGCAAAACACTAAGACTTAAACAACAATATTTCTTAGTTTCATCAGCACTACAAAATATTGTGCAAACTCATATTCATAGATACAAAACCCTAAATACCCTAAGCGATATGACAGTAATACATATTAACGATACCCACCCAGCACTATGTATTCCAGAACTTATGAGAATACTTATGGACGATTACGGTTGGGATTGGGATAAGGCTTGGGAGATGGTTAATAAGACAATTAATTACACCAACCACACCGTTCTTATGGAAGCCCTAGAGAAATGGGACGAGAATTTATTTAAGACAATTCTTCCTAGAATATATCAGATTGTGAAAGAAATCAATAGACGATTTGTTAAAGAGTTAGTTGATAAAGAGAGCGATAAATTTGATATGGCTACAATTGAAAAGATGTCAATTATTAGTCAAGGTCAAATTAGAATGGCTAATTTATCTGTAATTGCTAGCGCTCATGTAAATGGTGTTAGTAAATTGCATAGCGATATAATAAGGAATGATTTGTTCAAAAGTTTTGCAATACTTTATCCTAATAAATTTACTAATGTTACTAATGGTATTGCACATAGAAGATGGCTATGCCAGAGCAACCCAAATCTAACTGCACTTATAGATAGTTCTATTGGTAGCAATTATATGTACGAAGCCAAAGATTTGAGTAAACTTGCTCGATTTGCCGAAGATAAATCTTTTATAAATAAACTAAGCAAAATCAAACAAAAGAACAAGAAAGAATTTGCAGATTATCTAAGACGAACTAGGAATATTACAATCGACCCTAATATGCGTTTTGATGTTCATGTGAAGAGAATTCACGAGTACAAGAGGCAACTTCTTAATGTGCTAAAGATTATTTATCTATATAGCGAATTGCTTGAAAATCCTAATAAAGAGGTAACTCCGCAAGTATTCTTCTTTGGTGGTAAGTCTGCTTCTAAATATTATATGGCTAAGAGAATAATTAAACTTATTTGCAAATTATCTCAAGAAATTGACAAAAACCCTGTAATTTCTGCCAAATTGAAAGTAGTTTTCTTAGAAAATTATAATGTGAGTTTGGCTGAGAAAATTATTCCTGCTACTGAAGTTAGCGAACAGATTAGTTTGGCTGGCAAAGAAGCAAGCGGAACGGGTAATATGAAATTTATGATAAACGGGGCTTTGACACTAGGTACTTTTGATGGTGCTAATGTAGAGATGAGCGAATGCGTAGGTAGAGATAATATCTTTATATTTGGTCTATCTAGTAGCGAAGTAGATAATGCATGGAAAGTAGGATATAAGCCATATGATATTTATCTAAATAATCCTAGAGTACACAAAGTTATTGATATGCTTAAAGTGGGCTTTGACGGAGAGAGTTTTGAAGATATTGCTAGATACTTGGTAGAGGGCAATAGACCAGACCCATATATGTGTTTGATTGACTTTGATAGTTATATGGATATGTATCACAAGATGGATAATACATACAAAGATTTAGGCACTTGGACAAAGATGAGTTTATATAATATTTCAGGTTCTGGATTTTTCGCAGCAGATAGAAGCATAGAAGATTATGCCAAAGGGATATGGGATATTAAACCAGTAAAATGATGACCGAGAGAAATATATGGTCAAGGAATGAAAGTATGGAAAATTTTATTTTTAATCCAATTAATGATAAGAAGCCAAGCGGTGCTTGTGCTAGTAAGACAGAGGTTACTTATACACTTAAAGTATCCAAATTTTTGCCAGTATTGAATGCATACTTTGTAATGCACAAAGACGGCGAAGAAGAGAAAGAGTACGAGATGACCAAAGTATTTACTGATGAGAGATATATTCATATGCAGTACACTTGCAAATATGATAATGTTGGTTACTACTGGTATCACTTTCAAGTTAATACAAATGATGAAAGTTATAGACTTATTAGAGACGATAATCTTAATATCAAGGAGAGTTGCGCAGATAGTAATTATTTGCAACTGGTATATTCAGAAGAGAGTAGAGTAGACAAAGCCTTCAAGAAAGGAATAATATATCATATATTTGTAGATAGGTTTAATAAAGTAGGAGAGGTAAAACCTAGAGGCAAATTAACTTTTAGCAAAGATTGGGAAAGCGAAATTCAATTAGAATATAATAGTATTGGCGAGAGAGTTAATAATGTGTGCTACGGCGGAAACTTTGCGGGCATTGCAGAGAAATTATCGTATTTAAAATCTCTAAATGTAGGAACCATCTATCTGTCTCCTATAATGGAAGCCAATAGTAATCACAAATATAATGTTGCCGATTATTCCAAAGTAGATAGTATGTTTGGCGGTCAAGAAGAATTTGAAAATCTAGTGAAGAAAGCCAAGAGAATGGGAATATCTATTATAATTGATGGGGTATTTAATCATACTGGTAGTGATAGTGTATATTTCAATAAATATGGCACTTATAGAACAGTTGGTGCTTATCAATCACAGAATTCCAAATATTATCCTTGGTATTGTTTCAAAAAATACCCCGATGATTATGATTGTTGGTGGGGTATCAAAGATTTGCCACAGACAGAAGAAAATTCAGGATTTTTTGATTATATTTCTGGTCGTGGTGGAATTATAGAAAAGTACATGACTATGGGCATTGGCGGATTTAGACTAGATGTTGTAGATGAACTTACTAATAATTTCTTGCACGAGATATGTTCAGCGGCTAGAAGAGTTAATCCTAAGGCTTTCATGATAGGCGAGGTGTGGGAAGACGCTTCTTCCAAAATTTCCTATAACGAACGAAAAGAATATTTCTTGGGTGGCAATCTAGATAGTGTTACTAATTATCCTATGAAGAATGCGATACTAGATTTTATTAAATATGGAGATACTTCCAATTTTGTAAGTATTGTAAATTTAATTAAAGACCAATATCCTAAGTCTATTCAAAATAATCTTATGAATATTCTAGATACTCACGATACAATGCGTGCATTAACATTCTTGGGTGCAACCAATGAAGAATTATCTAGTAATGATAATTATATCCTAACAGAAGAAGAGAAATTGAGGGGTATTAAGTTACTTAAACTTGCTACAATTATTCAGTATACTGTTATGGGATTGCCTACTGTATTCTACGGCGATGAGGCTGGTATCGAGGGTTGCAAAGACCCTTATTGTAGACGCACTTATCCTTGGGGAAATGAGAACAAAGAATTAATTGAGTGGTATCAAACACTAGGAAATATTAGAAATAATAAAGTGCTAATAGATGGCGATATGAATATTAAATATGCCGAGAATAATGTACTTATTTATGAAAGAGTGAAAGATGATGATAAGGTTATAGTTGCTATTAATAGAAGTAATGAGCCGTTTGAATTTTCACTTATTAAATCTATGCAGAACTTCTTTGATGGTAATTATGTTAGTGGCAAAATTACACTAAATCCAGATGACGCAATTGTGCTTATTTAATAAGCGGAAAACGCAAGTATTTGATATTTGTCAATAAATAATTCTAGTATTTTATACTTGTTAATAAATAATTTGAAATAAAAAAAGTTAGTAAATTAATACTAACTTTTTCTTTTTTATTTGATTTTTTATTTTTGATAATTCAATATCTATATTTAATCTATGTGACCGACAATAGTGTCGGAGTTGAATAAATCAACTTGAAATTTGGATAAATCAAATTTAAACATCATATAAAATATATTATATCAAATATAGATTACATTCGCTTGTTGGCCACTCAGTCAATTTAGTGGTTAATTCTGCGTCTAAATAAACATTTTCAAATACAGAGCCATATGGATTGAAATTAAGTAGCGAAGAATACAAATTATTAAATGAATAACCTTCTGGGCAAGTCTTATTTACAGTAATTGTTTTGTATAAAGTTGCTTTGTTATTGTAATCAAAATTGTAGATATGTAGAATTACACCTTCGTCATATACTGCTTCAAATTTAAGGTTGGTTGCAAGTCCTGCGCTTGGAATATTATATTCATGATAAATTGTATCATCTCCGCCTACTAACTTCCAGCCTTTGAATACATAACCTAATTTTTCTACACATGATGGAAGTGATATTGTGGTTTCCCCTTCTTCTTCGAATTTATTGCCAACTTCTTTGCCACCTTTGGTATCAAATTCAACAAGATAAAGTTTCTTGTATTTAGCATATAGAGTTACATTGCTTGTTAATTCTGCTTCGCTATAATTAAGTACATTTGTCAATCCTGCATCTGTATAGAAGTCTACAAATTCATAGCCTTTCTTATAAGGTTCGCTTAATTCTTCGAAGTTATCTCCAATTAGTACAAATGTATTGCCTACATTTTCCATTACTCCGCCATCTAGTTCTAGAGTAATTGTTGGCATATTGTTGTATTTGGCAAATAAGTGAATATCTGCACCAGATTTAGGAACAGTGAATATTCCATTCTCAAATGCTGGAACTTTAAATGAACCATCCATGTACCAATTCTCAATTGTTATTCCCGCAGGTAGTCTATCTGCAACTAATGCGTCTATTGAACTTCTAGTTATAGTAGAACCCGGTTTGATAGGAGTAGCAAGTTCACCAGTAGAAGAAATTGTCATAGTTCCACCAAATACATTACGCAAATGAATTTCTACTTCATCTTCTTCGGTTAGTGATTTATCTTCGTAAGTATCCAAATTTGGATTTTTTAGATTGTCTAAATTATCCATAAATGTAATTCTGAAAATTTCTTGCTCATTTAGTAAATTTATACTATTTGGATCTATTTCATTAGGGGTGTTGGTTGGTTTGAATTGGTCTTGTAATTCCCAAGTAACTGTAATGCTGGTTAATTTGGAATTTGAGAAAAATATAGATATTTTCTCATTTATTAGTGCTGTATTGTAAATGTAGTCAACTTGTTCGTTAGTTATATATAAGTTTGGAATTCCAAAATTATCTATATAAGAAGTATTCTCAATAATTGCTGTGAAATTATCTGCTGTTGCACCATCAGAAATTTTGAAAGATGATTTATATGCGTTTGCACCAAATAATGCGGTGATAGTATCTATTTCTTTCTGTGCATCAATAATATAACTGTCGATATTAATATTATTTAATAAATCTAGGCTAATGTCGCTTAGATAAGATTCATATTCTTGTTTAGTTAATTCTACTTTGTAACTATCAATTACAATAGTTGAATTAGACTCATAGAAACTAGGAGTGCCGGTGCTATCATATTGATATTCGGTTATTCCATAATATTTGCCGTTGTCCGCTACAATATACATAACTTCCAAACATTCAAATTCTTTACAATTAACATTGCCATATGCGGTTAATTGTTGGTCTTGTAATTTTTCGCCATTTTCATCTACTAGATAGTAATCAGGGTTATTTATGTATCCATCACATCCTACTCTAATACTCTTCTCTATATACTCACTATCTTCAAATGTATTAAGGTTAATATCATATAGAGAGAACTCATCTGTGTTATCTAGTGCAGTGCTTTGATATCCAGATAAGAATGTTATTAGAGAACTATTAATCTCAACACCGCTATTAGTGTAGCCTATTTCTGCTAGTCTATAACCAGTATTTGTAGGCTTTGCCAAGTACTTGTTTGTAGGGTTTGTAAGTGAGACTTTGTAATATTCAAGATTGTTACCTGTATCTGTATGTACAACTTCTGTATCTAAGTCATCTTTGAATTGTAATGCATCAGTTCCATTTGTCTTAAAGAACCAATTAAGTTGTGTATTTTTAAGTTCATTTCCACAAGTATAGTTTGTTGCCCCATCATAACTAACAAAGTGCCAAGTATTATTTGAAGTATTCTTACATAAATACAATTCAAAATAAGAAAATTCAGCAATATCATCATTATTCTTAACTAATTCTACACTTGCAATAGAAGTACCATTACTATTGAAAGTTACACTTCCGTTGGGATCGTCATTATCTAGATTAATTACTTTATTTGCATAATAGTATTTATTGTCTGGCGATTTGTATGTAATTAATTTTAGTTCGCTCAAGTAGCAGTATTTAATTGTATTAGTATTAGTATTGAAGCCTAAGATATTTCTGCCATTAATACTTTTCTTTGCAAATTCAACATTAAATAATGCCGTATCAATATCTACATTGCCAAGTCCATTAGATAGATTGTTATGAATTAAATTCTGGATATCTGTTATTGTGTAATTAGCAGGGTTTGGTTTTTCTGGTTCGGGTGGCGGACCATCATTTTTGCCACAAGCACTAAATATAAATAAGCATGGAATAAATAACGCTAGTGCTAGTAGAAAACTAAAAATTTTCTTTTTCATAATATCTCCTTATAAAATTTTTTTTGTTGGATTACTATATATAAGACTAAACCGTAAAAAATAATTGCACCAATAATAATCTATTATTATTTTACCAAGAAACAGGGCTTTCTCCAAGTAATTTATATGAATAAAAAATATATTATGCTATAAATCGTCATAATATATTTTATCTATTTTTATTAAATTTTATTTAGTAGTCTCAATATTTTTCCTAATAATGCTTACAATTTCATCGGTTGTGGCTTTGGCTTGTGTCATATCTTTAAATTCTCCGATGTCGCCAGCACTATAAGCGAAAGACCCAAGCACAGATAATTCGTGGCAGATAGTGAAACCATACATGGCATTATCTAAATATTTCTTAATTGTAGCGGTGTTATCGTCCTCGCCTACATATACATATATAAATTTCTTGCCATGAAGAGAACCGTCATTGTAGCAAGGGCAAGTTCTATCTATAAATAATTTGGTTAGCCCTGATACATTATAGAAATAATCTGGTGTGGCAAGTACGACTATATCTGCATCGTGTAATTTGTCTAGTAGTTCGTCCATTCTATCATCGTGGGCACATATGCTATCACTACTACATTTATTGCAACCCATACATTCTCTAATATTATAATCTCTAATATACACGAGGTCAGTGCTATATTCTAGCCAAAAATTCTTCTGGATATTCTCAAGAACAACTTTGCAGTTGCCATTTCTAGCACTTCCACTTATTAGTAAAATTTTCTTCATAAAACATTTTCTCTCTTTCAATTAAGCAATCTTATTTTTTATTATATAAATTTGATTAGTTTTGTCAAGAAATATTTGGAAAACACGCAAAAATTTGCTAAAATAAGAATTAGGAGTAGTGTAATGAAAAAATGCTGGCTTGATGGCAAAACAATTATTCTCACTGGTGCGTCTAGTGGCATTGGCAGAGAACTGGCAATAAGGCTAATTAATAATAACAACTGCAAGATTATTGGCATTGGTAGATGTGAAGAGAAATTTATCCACTTGCAAGAATTACTTGGACAGAAAAAAGACAATCTAGAATACTATTTATTCGATGTCTCAAGTGAAGATAATTGGAGAGACTTTGCTTCCAAAATGCAAGATAGACATATAGATATTCTAATTAATAATGCTGGGGTACTGCCACCATTTGAGAGTTTTGAGAATATATGTTATAGGCATAATTTATATAATAATCATACGAAAGATGGTGGCAAAAAGAATGTCAATCAAATAGAGACTAGTGATGTAACTCTTGGCGAAGAGGTAATGAATACTATAAAAACTAATTTCTTATCTGTTACTCTATCGGTGGGATATCTAAGTGAGATAATAGAGAGGAGTGATACTCCGTCAATAATTAATATTGCTAGTTCGTCAGCATTATGTCCTCTGCCCGGCATTTCTATTTATTCGGCAAGCAAGTCGGCGGTCAAGAGTTTCACAGAATGTTTGATGCTCGAGAAGAATTATTATGTATCTCTAATATGTCCGGGTTTTACAAAGTCGGATATATTTAGATATCAGAAGCATTCTAGCGATAGCAAACTTATAAATATGCTTGCCACAAATCTAGATAAAATGACATATAAAATTTATAAGGCAATAATTAGAAAGAAGAGAAGATGTGTATTTTGCTTTGACGCCAAATGTATGGATAGTTTGTATAGGCTAGCACCCAAGAAATCTCCGAGATTTTTTGGCGGAGTACTAAAGAAATCAAAAATTCAATTATTCGATGATGTATTCAAAAAGGAAGGTAAATGATTATGAGAATGGAATATTCGGGAGTTCTTAAAGACAATTTGAAGAGTGGGCTAAATCTAAATAGCATGAGTGCTGTTACTAGGAATAAACACATCAAAAATATCTTTGGTAGAAAGACAAGTGATATGCTTGATTGGTTGGATTTGCCCGACCAAGATAGAAATGATATCAAGGCTATAACTGAGTACGGCAAATATATAAGGAAGAAATATGATAACTTTGTAGTGCTTGGAATTGGCGGTTCGGCACTTGGCATTAAGATGTTACAAAATACCTTTGTAGACAGTCTACACAGAGATATTGGCATTAAAATATATGTTTGTGACAATATCGACCCAGATAGTTTTCTATCTTTAATTTCTACAATGAACTTGAAGAAGACAATGTTTAATGTAATAACCAAGTCGGGTGGCACTAGCGAAACTTTAGCACAAATGTCTATAATTATTGATAAATATAACCAGAAGAAAATGGATATATCCAAACACTTCTGCGTAACCACCACCAAAGATAATGATTTGTATAAATGGGCAGTTGACAAAGATATACAGGTATTTGATATCCCTAAGGGTGCGGGTGGAAGATTTAGTGTACTAAGTAATGTCGGGCTAGTTCCTGCAAGTGTTATGGGTATTGACTTATACAAATTGCTTCTTGGTGCTAGCATTGCTAGAAGAAATGCTCAAGATGTAACTAGTAATAATATTGCATATACTTGTGCTTATATTAATTATACATATTTAAGTCGTGGGCTTACAAATTTGGTAGTAATGCCGTATTCTGACAGACTAGCACTTGTCCCAGATTTCTTTGCACAACTTTGGGCAGAGAGTTTGGGTAAGAGATACAATAAGAAGGGAGAAGAAGTGTTTGCGGGTCAGACACCAATTAAGACTTTGGGTGTAACCGACCAGCATAGCCAATTGCAATTATATTCTGAGGGTATCAAAGATAAGGTTATAATGTTTATTACAGTAGACCATTCTGACTTAGATGTAACTATTGGTAGTGGTGTTAGTATTGCACCACACTTGCAAGGCACTTCTCTTAAAAGTCTGCTTGATTATGAATACACTGCAACATCGTATTCTCTAACTACTATAGATAGACCAAATTACACAATAAGCATAGATAGAGTAGACGAAGAGAACATGGGCAAACTTATATTCATGATGGAAATGATGACTGCATTCATGGGAGAAATGCTAGGAATTAATACTTACGACCAACCGGGAGTAGAACTAAGTAAAATATATACTAAAGGGTGTTTGAAAGTATCTGGTTACGAGAAATACGCAAGCGAAATTAAGAATTTTGCACTAAATAAGAAATATTTTTCTTGCGAATAATGGCTTTATTGCGTGACCACACCCAAAATACTTTAAAAAAATGACATAAAAACTTGCATTTTGAAATTTTGTCATTTACAATAATTAGTGAGGTTACAAGAAATTGTAGCAAATTGCAGAAATTATGCGAAAATGGAAGCATTTTGTTATATGATAACGACACAAAATATATGATAAGCATACTATAGAAGGAGAAATATGGACAAACAAGAAATCTGGTCGCAAGCACTAGTGAAATTACAAAGTGAGGTAAGTACAATTAGTTACGATTTGTGGATAAAATCGCTTGAACCAATTGACTTCAAAAATAATATTTTCTATCTATCCACTACTAGTGAGACCGCTAAGCAGAGACTTATGACTTTGCACAAGGGAGATTTGTATGTAGCACTTACTGCTGTTTGTGATGAAATCAAAGATTTTGTTGTGCTTGACCCTGATGAGAGAGAAGCATACAATAAAAATCAAGAAGTTCAAATTCAGAACGAACAGGCTAGATTTCCTGGCATGAATACATTTAACCCTAAGTATGTTTTTGATAACTTTGTAGTAGGCAATAGCAATAAATATGTGTATGCCGCTTGCAAAGGTGTAGCCGAAAATCCAGCAACTAGGATTAATCCATTATTTATATATGGTGGTGTAGGACTTGGCAAAACTCACTTGCTACACGCTATTGGCAATGAAGTTAATAGACATCACCCAGAAATGAAGATAATGTATTGCACTTGCGAGAAATTTACTAATGACTATGTTAAATCTTTGCAAGGTAATTTCAATAGCAAAAATGCTTTCAAAGAGAAATACAGAAATCTAGACATGTTAATTATTGACGATATTCAATTTATCTCTAAGGCAGAGAGTACACAAGAAGAATTCTTCCATACATTCAATGATTTGTACGAGAACGGCAAACAAATTATAATTGCTTCGGATAGACCACCAAGAGAGATTGCAACATTGCAAGAGAGATTGCGTAGTAGATTTAGTATGGGACTTATCCAAGATATTCAGTCGCCCGATTACGAGACAAGACTTGCTATTCTTATGCGTAAAGCCCAAGAAGAGAATTTCGTAGTTGAAGACGAAGTTATGGAATACTTGGCAGAACATTTCGATACTAATATTAGAGAGATGGAAGGAATACTATCCAAAGTCTGGTTCTATGCTAGTTTGACAGGCAAGAAAACTGCTACTATGGAAGATGTGAAAGAAGCACTCAAAGACCACGACTTTAGCGATAAACAAAATCTAACAGCCGAGAGAATTCTAGATTGCGTGTGCAAATATTTCTCTATCAAGAGAGAAGATTTGGTAGGCAAGAAGAAGAATAAAGAAATAGTAGAGCCAAGGCAAATTTGTATGTATACAATGTGTACTCTACTTGATATGCCACTACTATCTGTAGCACAAGTGTTTGGCAAGAAAGACCATACAACTGTAATATATGCCAGAGACAAAATCAGCCAACTTATGAGCGAAAATCAAAGAATTAAGGTGGCGGTAGAAGATATAAGAGCAATGGCTACAAAGAATTAATTGAATTCATCGTCAGTGTTGCTCTCTTTGCTCACACCGCCCCTAAGTTTCTAGACGCAAATATCACAATAAATCGTGATTACATAGATTGAAATATTTGTTAGTTTAAATCAAAGAGTATTAACGGGCTACTTTGTTAAAACTTCGTAGGCGATATGAAAAGCACATAAAAATATAAAAGTATAAAATTACATAGAAATAAAAAAGTAAGGCTTTATCGGTCTTACTTTTTTAGGTATAAATTGGAAAGCAATGTTATGCATAAAAAGTGATACTCTGACCCAAACTAAATTAAATAATAAATTAGGGAGGGAAAGTGTAATGGAAGCAAATTTGAAGAAAGTACTACTGACTGTTACGTATTATTCTATTATTGCTGTGATGGTGGCATTTGAAGTATTCTTTATGATATCTCTTGCCAATGCTAGCATGGCAACTTGGGAGAAGGTGTGTTATTATATTATTGCTGGATTGCTAGTTGGTGTAGTAATATATGATATCATATGTACATGTTTGCATAGTCAGAAGTACATATCGGGCTTTGTACTATATGGCTTAACTCTAGCAACAATTGCTCTAAGTTTGGTTGTAATGGCTGTTAATTCAGCAAACGGCAGATTGCTTATAGATATTAGCGAGAGATTTTTTAGATTAATTTTATTTAGTTATTTAATTAATGTGCTTGCAATTTTGGTCTATACTACAGGCGAAAGACTAATTGTTAATGCTACTAATAGAGCAAAAAAATAATAAAATAATCCCCAATATTTTGGGGATATTTTTTTTATTTTCTTTACAAAAGTAGATTATTCGGTTATACTTCTATATAATAATTTTGTACTATTAATTATTCTTGGCAGATTATATTCTAGGATTAGTGGCTTTTGGATATAACATGCTAGAAGGGGAAGTTATGAAAGATTTTGGCGATGAAAGATTAAGACGAATGATAGAGAATAGACCACACGCTCCTAAGCGTGCAGTTATAACGGGCGGTATGCCTTATGGTAATAAAGATTTGCATTATGGTCATGTACTAGGTATGTTTCTATATGCAGATTTTATGGCAAGATTTTTAAGAGATAGAATTGGCAAAGATAATGTAATATTTGTATCTGGTACAGATTGCTATGGCTCGCCTTCGCTTGAAACTTATAGAAAGAAATGCGAAGAAGGTTACAACGGCACAATTACAGATATGGTTACAGAATTTCATAATAGACAAGCCGAAGATTTGAAGAAATTTGAGATATCTCTTAATTTCTTTGGTGGCAGTGCAATTGGAGAGGCTGTGCCATTCCATAATTCTACTAGTGCAGAGATTTTTAATAAATTATATGATAATGGATATTTGAAGAAAATGTCTACTCTACAATTCTATGATGAAGAGAAGAAGACCTTTCTAAATGGTAGACAAGTAATTGGCAAATGTCCTTATGAGAATTGTACAAGTGAGAAAGGCTACGCTGATGAATGCGATTTGGGACATCAATATATGCCAAAGGAATTAATCGACCCAGTTAGTACTCTTAGTGGCAAAAGACCTGTTCTTAAAGAAATTACAAATTGGTACTTTGATATGCCTAGATGTCTAAATATCTTGGAAGAATGGCTTAATAAAATGGAAAAAACTGAACTTAGACCATTCGTTGTCAAAGAGATTAGAGAATTTTTGAAGAAGCCAGAGATATATATCAAAAAAGACCAAATGGACAAATTTGAAGATGTAAGATATTTGCTTCCTACTTTTGAGATGAGAGAAGAGAAGAGTAAAGCAAGTTTCGTGCTAGTCTTTGATAAATTAGAAGATAGAGAATGTGCTTGCGAAATGCTTAGTAATGCGGGTATAAGATATAGAAATGGCAAAACAATTACTCCATTTAGATTAAGCGGGAATATTGAATGGGGTGTGCCAGTGCCAGAGAAAGAGGGACTAACAGGACTTACTTTCTACTGTTGGCCAGAGAGCCTATGGGCACCAATTAGTTTTACAAAGACATATCTTAATAGTTTAGGCAGACTAGATGAGTGGAAAGACTATTGGTGTAGCGAAGATAGTTATATCTATCAAATACTTGGCGAAGACAATATGTATTTCTATGGCCCTGTACAACACGCTATGTGGCTATGTACTCAAGACGGCACTCCATCGCTTAATATTCCTAAGGGAGATTTGCAAATGTCTCACTTGATAGTTAATAAACATTCACTTTTCTTAGGTAATAAGGCAAGCAGTTCGGGTGCAGTTAAACCTCCTAAGCCTAATGATTTGCTTAAATACTACACAGTAGAACAATTAAGAATGCATTTCTTGGGACTAAGTGTTGGCAATACTTCATCATCATTTACACCTAAGGCTTTTGACCCAGACGCCAAGATTGATGATATAGACCCAGTAACCAAAGATGGCAATTTACTAAGCAATGTATATAATAGAGTGCTTAGAACATTATTCTATACATGGCAAGCCAAATTTGATGGGGTAGTTCCAGTAAGAGAAATAAGCGAAGAAATACTTAAGACTTGTACAATGACAATCTTAAAGTACGAGAAACTTATGTTTGATAATAAATTCCATATGGTTATGTACGAACTAGACAGTTTTATTCGTGGCATTAATAAATATTGGGTAGCAAATATCAAAGGTGCAGAAGAAGATAACGAGAAATTGACACAATTAATTGCCGATACTTTGCATATGTGCAAAGTTGCTATGATACTTCTACACCCAGTTAGTCCTAGCAATATAGAGAAATTGGCAAGCGATTTGAATGTGAGTGAAGATATATTTAGTTGGGATACAATCAACGACCCAATTTATAATTTCGTTAGAGACAAAGACCACTATAGACCTAAATTTATAGAACCTAAGTACGATTTCTTTACTCGTCACGAAAGCCAGTTTGAATAATATTATGTTGTTGCAGTTTATCATAAATGGTTATCCTAAGAAATAAATTACTATAAAAAACGAATACAATAAATATTAATTAATTATCAAATAAAAAGATATTAAATAAAAATATTTGAAATAGTATCAAATAAAATAGTAATAAAAAACAGATAAAAAAAGTTGGAGCAAAATTGTTCCAACTTTTTTATTAAATTTATTTACTAAAATTAAAAATTTTGTTTTTATATATCACAAAAGTCAACATTTGATTTCGTAATGGTTTATAGTTACAATCATTCACATATACATAGATAAAAATTTACATAAATTCATAGAAGAAACTTTTATAAATTTATAAATAAGAATGTCATTTGTTTATATATGTCGTATGTTTTTTTTACATTATCATTAGAACGGCAAGGATAATGATTTGTGCGGCATAGTAAAGTGTATGATTGATTACTATCAACCATTTATTATTTAATTTGCCACCGAAATATTGCAAAGACAATACAATATCACTCAAGAAGAATAATATCATGCCTACAAATGCTAGCCAATTAGCACCACCAATAATAGATAGTATTAGAGTGTATGCCGACATAAATGTTAGAATGAATGTGTAAGCAACTGTTTGCCACAAGAAATTGCCAAAGTTAAGTTGCATTTTCTTGGAAGATAGCACGATTGCAATTGTAAGAACTATTGCACAACCGGCACTTACTAGAATTGGCATTAATAAATCACAATTAAGACTGATTGCAAATAGACTAAATGCAGAGAAGTAAGCCAAATGACCCAAGCCAAAACTTAACATTCCACTATTTAGATAAATTCTATCGTTATCATAGATAACTTTAAGGTCAAGCACCATGTCTCCAATCATGCCTAGTAGCAAGCCTATTCCAATTAGACTAAGTATAAGTCTATTATCTGCAAGTACAGGCGAATAAGCAATGGATATAAATGCACTAGCAACTAAGCCAAAAGAAGCAAGTGTTTTAAGCAAGAATGCTCCAAGACCTCCAAATTTGGCTCTAATAATTATAAATATTAGGGCAAGCATAGAGCAAACGCATAAAAGAATAATTTGTAGAGTTCCCATTTTTCTCTCCTTTCATTTTTTTCTGTAATTATATCAAATGAGAGGTGGACTGTCTAACAAAAGAGATGTAAGAAAAATCTTTTTTTTAGAAAATATGTAGAACGAGACTATTTAACATTAAGAAAATTGCTAGTAAGAATAGATATATACTGAAGTATTTGAGTTTGCTAGATTTTAGCATTCTGGTCATTAGTCTAATGCAAAGCAAGCCAATAGCAAAGCAGATAACGAAAGATACAATAAGTCCAAAGTAATTAATTGAACTAAAATGCACACCCTCAATTATCTCTAGCAGTAGGCTTGCTATAATTATTGGAATAGATATAAGGAAAGAGTACTTGGCACTAATGCCATCAAGTCCTAGTATTTTGGAAGTAGCAATTGTTGTGCCACTTCTACTAATTCCGGGTATAGTTGCTATTCCTTGAGATAGCCCTATAATTACTGCTTGAGTATAAGACAAAGGCAGATTTGTTATGCAAGTAGACATATCGTCTATTTGACTTAGCACCCAAGAATTATCTTTGTTATATGTCTTATCTTTGGGGTTATTTATCCAATCACTTATCCATAGAATTATGCCAGTTAGTACAAAAAATAATGATAAGAAATCCCCGCCAAAGCCAATATTTATAAGGGGTTTGAAGATAAGAGCAACAGCACAAGTGCATAGAGTGGTCACAATAATTTTCTTATTAGTAGAACATAGTGGGTGAGTTATTAGTTGCCAAATATCTCGTCTATAATACACTATTACAGATAGAAGTGTGGCTAGATGGAGAATAATACTAAGCAGTACAGTTTCACTATCTATTCCAAAGATGTTGTAGAGTAGGACTAAGTGTCCGCTACTGCTAATCGGCAAAAATTCGGTTAGACCTTGAATAACTCCAAGTAAAATTAGAACCCAAAATGTCATGTGTTGCTCCTAATATTTTAGTTGATTAAAATTTGATATACTGTAGGATATGAGCAAAATATGGCGATTTATGACAAAGAATATGCAAAAAACACTATCTAAAATAATTTTTTTGTGTTAGAATAAAGTGCAATATTAAATAAATAGTGGAGTAAAATATGAAAGTAGGAATAGTGGGACTTCCTAATGTAGGCAAAAGTACCCTTTTTAATGCTATTACAAAAAAGAAAATACCAAGCGAGAATTATCCATTCTGTACAATTGAACCAAATGTAGCAATAGTTGGTGTGCCAGATAGCAGACTTGATGTGCTTGGCAAAATGTATAATACAAAGAAAATTACACCAGCCATACTAGAAGTTGTAGATATTGCTGGACTTGTGAAAGGAGCATCAAAAGGCGAGGGACTTGGCAACAAGTTTTTGAGCCATATAAGAGAAGTAGATGCAATTATTCATGTTGTAAGATGTTTTGAAAATGCAAAGATTATTCATGTAGAGGGAAGTATTGACCCAATTAGAGATGTAGAAGAAATTAATCTAGAATTAATACTTGCCGACCTAGAGAGTGTTACTAAGAGACTAGAGAAATCTATTAAGTCACTAAGAAATGGGGACAAAAAATTACAAGCCGAATGTGACTTGCTTACCAAATTGAAAGACTTGCTTGAGCATGAGAAACCAGTGCGTTCGTACAATGCAAATGATGACGAGAAAGAATTGATTAAATCATTCTTCCTTATTACTAGCAAGCCGGTTATATATTGTGCTAATATTTCAGAAGTTGGCAATACTAATAGCAAAGAGGCTGAGAATGTTGCTAAACTTAAAGAACTAGCAGACAAAGAAAATGCAGAAACAATAGTTGTAAGTGCTAAGATGGAAGAAGAACTATGCGAACTAGATGATGACGAGAAAGAATTATTCAAAGAAGAATTAGGTCTTACAAGTTTTGGTCTAGACAAATTGGTTGTGGCTGGATACAAAGCATTGGGACTTATTAGTTATTTAACAGCGGGCGAACAGGAAGTAAGAGCATGGACAATTACTAATGGCACCAAAGCACCCGAAGCAGCAGGCAAAATTCATACAGACTTTGAAAAGGGCTTTATTAAAGCAGAAGTAATTAGTTATGAAGAATTAGTAGCACTTGGCAATTATACACTTGCCAAAGAGAAAGGACTAGTTAGAATTGAAGGCAAAGACTATGTTGTCAAAGATGGCGATGTAATGTTATTTAGATTTAATGTTTAATACTAGAAATTAATACTGATAATGAAAAATAATTGAGCGACTAAACAATGAAAAATATACTAGCAATATAGAAAAATTATTTGCTTATAAAATAGATATAAAAAGACCTCACACCAAATTGTGTGAGGTCTTTTTGTTGTATTATATTTCTTAATCTCTTGTATCTTTGACTTTGATTATTCTTCTCTTCCATAGCCATGGGGTCTGGAATTGAAGTCCGCACATTGCACATATCATCATAGGAATAATTGTAAGTACACACATTCCAAGTAGTACAATTCCTGCTAGTGCCATTATAAATGTAACTGTATGCCAAGTGCCTTCTAGATTTGTTAGCAAGAAGTATGGAAGTAGTAGTAATCCGCCTAAAATTTCTACCATATTTAATTCCAAGCCTTCGTTGGCATGAATTCTTGCAAATCTATTTTTTCTATTAATTAGTAGTGGAAGGAAGAATAGTAGATATCCAAGCCAAGCATAACTTTTGGCTTCTCTTATTTCCATTACATCTAGATTAATTTTATAAGAGGGTTTATCGTGCTTTGGAGGTTTGATAGCAGGTCCTAATTTGTCTGCATCAATCTTAACGATTTGTTCGCTTGCTTCTTTGAGTCCAGCCATTTCTGGAGTAAATGTACTATTGTCTGGAGCGGTATTATTATTACTGATTTCTTCGCTTGTTCCATCGGTCTCAGTGTTCTCTGCACTAACTGTATCCTCTTCAGGTTCTTTGACAACAGTGCTAGGATCACGAGCAACAACTCTCTCTAGAACATTATCTTGTTGCAAAACTTCGGTTGGAGTGAATGTAGGCTTCTCTTCTACTGCTTTCTCTTCAATAGTTTTCTCTTCTACAATTGGTGCAGCTGTTTCTTCGACAGTATTGAAATCATGATTACTTATGTATTCGTCATCATAAACTGGCGTAAAAACAGAGTTGTCCTCTGGTGTAAAAGTATCTACAAGAGTTGCTTCCTCGTACAATCCTCTTAGAGTTGCTTGTTTAATTTTCTCTTCGTTTACTTTCTTAAGTGTATTAAGTTTGCTTATAACTTCGGGGTCAATAGTCAAAGAATAATTGCTTTGGTCTATAGGTTTACCAGTGATATTATCTATAATTGTATAATTTCTAGTATCTACTGGCAAATCACGAAGTTCCATTGTATCTTCTGCTTCCATTTTTTCACCTTGATATTTTTATTTTTCCAGTTAAAAAATTGTATAGTGTATTATTCTGTTGTGGTTTCGCTTGGTGTCTCGCTAGGAGTTCCACTTGGAGTATCGCTAGGCGTTTCACTTGAGCCACCCTGGTCGTTACCAGTTAGTTTATTTATAATTCCGTCAATCTTCTCTTGAGTTAATTGTGTCTCTACAAAGTCGTCTACATATTTGTACACAAAACTTGTTACTTTAGTTTCTGCAATTTTATTATTAATAGTAGTGCCAATTACTGGAACTTTGGAAACTGAACTGCATAGTGCTAATAAAACTACTACCCATGCTGCACCTTTAAGCAATCCAAATAGCATTCCGAACACTCTATTAATTCCACTAAGTGTAGGACTATTCTTGGTAACACTCTCAAATATCTTGGCAAGAATAAATATTGCTAATTTTATAATTAAGAACATTACGATTACTGTAACAATCCAAGTACAGAATTTGGCAACATCGGCATTAGTTCTTGTGCCAAAAAATTCAACAGTTCCCTCATTAGTAGCATCAAGTTTATTTAGTACAAATTCCTCAATACCAATAATTTTATTTAAGAAGCCAGATACATACTTGGCAGTAAAAACTGCTATCGAAAAAGATAAACCAGTACCAAGTAGACTAAGCAAACTATCAAAGAAACCTTTGACAATGCCTACTATGGTAGATATCACAAGTATTAATATCAAAACGCCATCAATAATGTAAGGCCACATAATGTTATTCTCCTTGAATTGCAAGTAATAAACACTAAACATGTTTTTGCATATATTAAATAATATCATATATAATTTTTTTTGTCATTTAATGTAAGATATGTTTCTAAAATTTTTGTATAATATAAATTACTAATTTTATTATTGCCAACAATCCCCAAAAAAATAAGTAATATAGTTAATTTTTGCAATTTGGAAGTAAAATAGATAAAAATCACTACACATATGAAATACGCCTAATTAAAGCCAAAATTTGCGTATTATATTAATTTCTGACAATTTCTTGCAACTTTAATTAAATGTTATTTAAAATTTATATGTTTTAAAAAGTGAGATAAGTGTAAAAAATTAATTGATAAGTAAAATATGTTTGGAGAATTTATGGAAGAATACACTTTGACACTTAATGACGAGAAAAATTTTGCAATATCGCTACTAGAGAAATTAAGGGGTAAAGAAATGCCTGTCTTTCTGTGTGTGGGCAGTGATAAATTTGTGTGTGATAGTCTGGCTCCAATTGTGGCGGAAATGTTAACTAAGAAATACAATATTCCCGCATATGTTTATGGTGGGCTTGATTACAATATTAATGCCACCAATTTAACAGAGGCCGTTAATTATATAGAGACAATGCACCCTAGCAATCCGCTAGTGTTAATTGACGCAACTCTTGATGATAATGTAGGCAGAGTGAAATTAACTACGGGAGGCTTTGCGGGAATGGGAAGGTTAATTCCCATGAAGAGAATTGGAGATATAAGTATCCTTGGCATTGTGGGTAAGAAGTACAAAGAATTTGACCTTAATTCTACCAAACTAGGAATTGTAATGAAACTTGCCAAATTTATATCTCTAGGTGTGGCGTTCGTAACAGATAGACTTTATAATGACAAATGCAAAAGAATGAAAAATCTGGCAACTATAACAAATTAAAAGTTATTTAAAAGTACAATTGTTACTACTGACAAATTAACCCAAAATAACCAAGTCTTAAACAAATTGAATAATCAAAAACTACACAAATTTAAACAATTTTTATTATTTGGCTTAAAATGAGTTGTAAATATTTAGGGGGTATGATATCATATATTTGCAAAAAAATTTGATTTGAATATTTGATATATTGAGTAAATTAAATAAAGACTAGAAAACCAAAGATAATTTACTTGAAGATTTTAGGAGGGCAATTTGAATAATAAAAGTAGCAAACTTAGAAGTTTTGGTCTAGTTCTTGCATTCATACTTGTATTTGGACTTATGTTTTATTTTGCAAGCAAGGGAAATGCTGGACAGATGCTTAACTCTACTCAAATAGAACAAGTAGTCTTTGAAGGTAAATTTACCAAAGAGACCAAAGATAAAGATGGCAATGCAATAGAGGATACAGTAGAGACTGGTTACATTACAGATATGTATGCTTCAGGTGGTGTATGTTACATTAGAGTGCAGAATACCAAACTTGAAGGCAAGAGTTTCCCTAAATTTGCCGATTACTATTTCACTTACGCTAGAGCCAATAGCCAAACACTTGAGTATTTCTATACTTTCAATAAAATGGTAGATAGAGCCAAGGCGGGAGAAACACAGTACGATATTGGCAATGGTACAATGGTATCTATTGTAGAATATGCAAGTCTTAATAAAATTAATATAACTGAGGTTGTTCCACAAGAGAGTTTCTGGTCGGTTGCAATGCCTTATGTTATTATGATAGTTATACTTGGAGTATCCATTTTTGTATTGCTTAAGTTATTCTCAGGCAAGGGCAGTGGTGCTACAACATTTACAAGAAATAGAGCCAAAATGGTAGATAAATGCAATGTTAGATTTAGTGATATTGCAGGTGCAGAAGAAGAGAAAGAAGAGACAAGAGAAATTGTTGAATTCTTGAAAGATCCATCAAAATTTAGAGCACTTGGTGCTAGAATTCCTAAGGGTATACTTCTAGTAGGTAATCCGGGTACTGGTAAAACACTTCTTGCTAAGGCCGTTGCGGGAGAAAGCAATGTTCCATTCTTCAGCATTAGTGGTAGTGATTTCGTAGAATTATATGTAGGTGTTGGTGCTAGCAGGGTAAGAGACTTATTCGAGACAGCCAAGAAGAATGCGCCTTGTATTGTATTTATAGATGAAATTGATGCAGTTGGTAGACAGAGAGGAGCGGGCTTAGGTGGCGGAAATGATGAAAGAGAACAAACTCTAAATCAATTGCTAGTAGAGATGGACGGTTTTGATAGTAATCAAGGCATTATTATACTTGCTGCTACTAATAGAGCAGATGTATTAGACCCAGCATTACTAAGACCGGGCAGATTTGATAGACAAATATATGTTAATGTTCCAGATGTCAAAGGTAGAGAAGGAATTATCAAAATTCACGCTGCCAATAAACCTATTGAAGAAGGTGTGAATTTCAAAGATATTGCTAGACTTACTAGTGGTTTCACTGGCGCAGATATTGAGAACTTCTTAAACGAGGCAGCAATACTTGCAGCAAGAAGTAATAGACTAACAATTACAATGGAAGATATAACTGAAGGCATTAACAAAGTTCTAATGGGTCCACAGAAGAAGAGTAGACTTGTAACAGAGAACGACAAGAAATTAACCGCTTATCACGAGAGTGGTCACGCAATTATTGCCAAATTTATGGATTGTGGAGATACAGTACACGAAGTATCTATAATCCCTAGAGGAATGGCGGGCGGTTATACTAATATTAGACCAAGCGATGATGATAGCCATTATTCACTTCAGAAATTAAATAATAGAATTTGTATGATGATGGGTGGAAGAATTGGCGAAGAAATAATGATAGGCGATATAAGTGCTGGTGCTTCTAGCGATATCCAGAGAGCAACCGAACTTGCAAGAAAGATGGTTGTAGAATGGGGTATGAGCGATAAACTAGGCTTTATGAGTTTTGGCAAAAATAACGAAGTATTCATTGGAAGAGACTATCAAGTACAGAACCAATACAGCGAGCATACCGCTCAAATAATTGACCAAGAAATCAAGAAAATTCTAGACGAGAATTATAAGAGAGCCAAAGATTTGTTGCTTAAGAAGAAACCTCTACTTGAGAGTATGGCAGATTTACTTCTTAAAGAAGAGACTATCTACGGCGAAGAAGTTGACGATTTAATTGCGGGTAAGAGTAGTGATGAAATAGAGAAGAAACTTCACGAGAAAGAACAAAAACGCAAAGAGAAAGAAGACGAAATAAGAAAAGAAAACGAACTTGTTAAGCAAGCAAAATTACAAGAACTTAAGATGAAAGCGGCTGAGGCTTTGAAAGAAGCGGGAGTGCTTGGTAAAGATGAGTACGATAAACTTGCTAGCGAGTACGAGAAGATTAATAAAGAGAAAGATGCTTATCTAAATGAACGCAATGAGAAATTGAAAGAGAAAGCACAAGAAAAATTGGAAGAGAAGAAAAATAGCAGTGATGAAAATAAAGCAGACGAGAAAGTAGACGAGAAGAAGACTACCAAAACTGCCAAGAATAAAACTGCTGTCAAGAAATTGACTAATGCAACTGTAACCAAACGCAGAGCAGAAAGCAAAGAAAAAACAACCAAGAAGTCGGACAAAGACAAATAATTTGATTGACTAAAAGACAAAAATATAATAATATCTATTAAAGATAATTAACAAAAAGGAAATTGAAATGAATTCAAATAAAGCAAAAAAGATTGTGTCAATTGTGATTATAAGTGTGGTTCTAGCAATAACAATTCTTACAGTTGTTCTAGCATTGATACCTAAGAAATTGTATAATCCAATTGCTAGTGGTTATGATTATATAACTGTATATAAGAAAGACGCAAGTGTTAATAATTACGCCGATGAAGATAGTGACGAACAGAAAGCAATTATAGATAATATTGCCAAATATCTAGAGAAATCAACCAAAGACAATGTTCTTAGTTCTATATTCCAAGGCACCGGTAAATTTGAGTATAGAATTGTAGTAGCCAAAACTTCTAATGTAGAGACTTCTATTGCCAAGAATTCTACTTGCTTAATCTTTGGATATATAGACGAACAGAAACTTATGTTTGATGGCAAAGAGTACAAGAACTCTCAAGCAACCGACCCAACTAAGACTATTACATTCCAAAAATTAGTTATGCCAGTTGCTAATGATAGAGACTTCCAAGAAAGAACAGTTTATGTAGTTGATGGAGAGGGTAATTCTGATTATCAAATCAAATTCATCGCTCATCAAAGTGATTTGTATACTTATATCGAAAGTTTACAATGGTAAGCATACTATACTAATTAAAAAATTGCAGATTTAACTAAATTTAGTTGAAAACTGCAATTTTTTTTGTGGTAATTTTAATTACTATTGTTGACAATTGATATAATATTTATTATACTAAAAAGGCTAATTTGTATCAAGTGCGATACATTGCAAGCGTGTAATACTAGTGGAGAATATATTTTTCTAATAAAATTTATTCGTTGCACCTTGCAAATCTGAAGTGTTTTATATAATAAACGCAAATAATTTTTAGCGAAATATTCTATTTTGTATTAATAAAATAGACTTTCAAAAATACATAAGTAAAGGGGAAATACTATGAAAAGAACTTATCAACCAAAAAAGAGACAAAGAAGCAAAGTTCATGGCTTTAGAGCAAGAATGGCTACTAAAGGTGGCAAGAGAGTAATTAAGAATAGAAGAAATCGTGGTAGAAAGAAACTTAGTGCGTAAATAGAACTTTTTTATAGTGTTTACAAGTAATTTGTAAGCACTTTTAAAGTTTTTTTATGGTAGACCAAAAAGTACATAAGTAAAACTATAGGGGGCAAGAATGTTAAATAGTACTAATAGACTGAAGAAACGCAAAGAATTTGCCTATTTATACAATAACGGCAAAGCCAAACATTCTGAACACCTAACAATTGTGTATCTACCAACCAAGCATAGACCACTTAAAGTTGGTTTCTCGGTATCCAAGAAAATTGGCAAAGCGCATACTAGGAATTTAATCAAGAGAAGACTAAGGGCTATTATGCGAGATATTGTACCTACAATGCTTAATAATTACAATGTTGTAATCATAGCCAAAGCGGGTATAGACCAAGTGCCATTTGGTATGCTTAGAGCGGAATTAAGTAGTCTAATTAATCTTACGGAGTTAAAATCGTGAGTTTGATTGCAACTATCCTCAAGGCACTAATTTATCCACTGCAAGTAACACTAATTGCACTTGTATATGTGTACAAGGGTATTATTAGTCCATTACTTCCACACAGTTGTAGGTTCTATCCTACTTGTTCTACATATATGATACTTGCTATCAGAGAATGGGGAATAATTAGGGGCGTTGGACTGGGAATATCTAGAATATTTAGATGTAGACCGGGTGGCAAGTGTGGATACGATTTCGTGCCCATTAATATTAAAGGAGATTTGAAATGGATTTACTAAATGCAATTACATTAGTAAAACCTACAGGGTTTTGGTCAAGTATAATATTTGGAATGGAAGGTGCTGTGAAGAATTACGCACTTGCATTAATACTTGTAACAATTATTATCAAACTTGTAATGGTTCCACTTGATTTTGTTAATAGATATACCTCTAAGAAGAGTGCTAGAAAACAAGCAGAAATCAAACCAGAACTAGACAAGTTGAATGCCAAATATGCAAATGATAAGAATGCACTTAATCAGAAAACAATGGCTCTATATAAGTCTCACAATTATAATATTACAGGAACTTGTTTTGGAATGCTTGCTTATCTAGTTCTTACAATGGTTGTATTCTGGACACTCTTTGGTGCATTAAATAAGATATCTGCATACAAGATTGGCGACCAGTACTTGCAAGTAAGGAAAGAGTACTTTGCCGAATATTCAATAGATGTAGATAGTCTAGGCAATGAAGAAGATTTGATGACAGTATACGAAAGCAAAATTGCAGAACTAACTACAGGTTTAAGTGACGAAGAGAAAGCACAAGTACTAGAAGAGAAGGCAAGTATTGCAAATACTAAAGCCAAAGCAAAATATGACGAAGTAGCCAATTCATTCTTATGGATTAAGAATATTTGGTTGGCTGACTCTACTGTAAATCCAGTAATGAAATATTCCGATTTTATCAAGAAATCTACAATAAAGACCGAACAAGTAAGCGAAGCGGAATACAATTTGGTTATATCTCCTATGAGAGATAGTGAGAGAAAGAATAATGGATTATTTATACTTGTAGTACTTGCTGCTGGTATCAATTATCTAAGTTATGCTGTTAATAATTGGATATCTGTTGCAAGGGCAAAGAAGAAAGGTTTAGACCCTAAACTTGCAGCCAATAATTCTAACAAAGCACTTACAATTGTAATGCCAATTATTATGGGTATATTTACATTATTTTATAATGCTGCATTTGGTTTGTACATTGTGGCTGGTGCATTAATTACACTTGTTACTAGTCCGCTAGTTACTACATTTGTGGATATGCTAGAGTACGACGCTATAACCAAAGAGAAAGAGAAAACTGTTGCTATTTATGATAGGAAAAGGAAGTAAGTAATTATGAGAAATATAGAAGTAACCGCCAAAACTGTAGACCAAGCATTAGACAAAGGTTTGCAAATGCTTGGAGTAAATAGAGAAGATATTGAATACAAAGTAATTTCTGAAGGCAGTATGCTTAAGAAAGCAATTGTAGAGATATTCACATTCGCAGACGAAAGCGAAAGAGAAGAATATAAGAAAAATAATGCAACAAAGAAAGAAATCAAATTAGTTAAGACTGAAGAAGAACAAATTGTTGAAGTTGCAACTGAGGGAGTAGAAGAAGTAACTAAATTAGTTATTCCATTCCTAGAAGGTTTACTTGCTCATATGGAAATTGAGGGGAGTGTTACAAGAGGCATAAGAAATGGCGATGTAATATTCAAAATCAACGGAAATGGCATTAATAATTTGATAGGCTATCATGGAGAGACTTTGGAGGCTATTCAGTATTTAGTTAATACAATTGTTAGAAATGAAGTAAGAGAATTTCACAAGAAAGTATATATTGATGTAGAGAATTATCGTAGAAAAAGAGCAGAGACAGTTGAACAAGTAGCGGAGAAAGTAGCAAAGAAAGTTATTGCTACTAAGCGTAGTATCAAATTGGAACCTATGAATTCTTACGAAAGAAAAGCAATACACTTTGCACTATCTAATATAGAACATATTGGAACTCATAGTGAGGGTGTAGAGCCAAATAGATGTTTGGTTATTGATTATATTGATTAGAATAATTAGAAGTTCTATGAAAATAATAAGTATTAGAATATAATCTTAAAATTAAATGCTTTTTATAAATTTAGTTTAATAAAAAAAAGAACTTATTACAGTTCTTTTTTTTGTGTCATTTAAAATCAATTTTTGCTATTTGTTGCTTACACACATAAGTGTTATTTTGTGGCAACTTTAGTTTTATTCTCATCGAATTAATAATACAACCACTTATTAATTTTGATCATGAGTATTACTTAGAGTTTCGGCAAATTTGCGGTCTGCATCGGTTTCAAATTTTGCTTCAAACTCTTCATATTTATCAAATTCGTCATTTAATAAATCCATAAGTCTACGATACATTTTGTAGGTTATTTTGCCTTCGTCAAATTTAATGCCATAAGAAGTAACGATATTATCTAACATATTTTTCCTAGAATACAATGCAGTTAAGAATTGCTCTTCATTATCTACTAAACCCATATAGCCATTATCTATGCGATATCTATTCTCTTTAATAAGTGCTATAGGGCTTTCGTAGAAATTGATATGTCTACCCTCTGCTACCACATAACCGTCTGGATAGATAGTGCTATCATGAATAACTTTGCTACCCTCTCTATCGTAATATTTTCTTGGAAATTGAGTGATAGAGTATCCGTCTGGAGATAAAGTAAAGTTTCTCTCAGAATTTACAATTTTGCCATCTGCATCTAAGAAATTGTATGATTTGCCAGTAACAACTTTGTTGCCACTTTCTTTGTCAACTTCAGTATCATAAATTTCACAAGTGTAATAGTTGGATTGGTCGGTTAGTGAATTGATAATTGTAGATGCTTGAGGCATTCTAAGAACTTCTCCTGTTCTGCCATCAATTAGCATATTCCCGCAATTAGTATAATCTTCCAATTTGCTAGTTAAAGTTTTGACAAGTAGATTGCCATTATTATCTACTCTGGTGTAATCGTTGCCTGTAGGAATAATAGGCGTATGACCAATCATGGCAATCTCGCCAGCGTCTATTTTATTGCAAAATTCCTCGTATTCCATATCTTCAGGTTTGTAGAATACTCCCCAGAAAGTATTGGTTATATTTTTAAGAGTAGGTGTTGGCATATCGCTACCAGTAGCCTTGGCGATTATATAATCGGCATACTCTTTTCTCCAGTCTCTATTTGTGCCTCTTGTGAAAGGAATAATGTACAAATTAGAACCGATGACATGGCAATCATCTTCGTATTTTTTTGTATTGAATTGAACAAATTTGGTTTTTGCCATAAATTTTCCCCCATAATATTTATTGTATATATAATAACAAAGAATGACTTTGTTGTCAATAGGTGATTTTGGTGAAAGTAAGTTTTGTAAGAGTATGTAGAAAACCTGCAAAAATCCTCTATTTAAGGCAATTATTCATAATTGCGAAAGTATAAAATGCACGCTAAAATGTTTGTAAATTTTCAATTTATTTGATATAATTAAAAATGTTAGTATAGTAATTTTGAGCGAATTTATTTGATATTTAAATTTACAGTACTTACAAATTATTACAAAGATTAATTGAAGGAAAAATTTTTATGGATATTTCAAAAGAACTAAGTATGGAATTTAGCCTAACACTTAACCATACAAATAACATAATTTCTCTTCTTGATGAGGGTTGTACAATCCCATTTATAGCAAGATATAGGAAAGAACTTACTGGTAGTTGTGATGACCAAACTCTAAGAGCATTCGATGATAGACTTAAATACTTAAGGAATTTAACCAAGAGGAAAGAAGAAGTTTCTAATCTTATTACCGAACAAGGCAATATGACAGAAGAAATTGAGAAAGCATTGAGTGAAGCATTAACTTTAACCGAAGTTGAGGATATTTATAGGCCATTCAAACCTAAGAGAAAGACAAGAGCATCAGTTGCTATTGCCAAAGGATTGCAACCCCTTGCAGACAAAATTCTTCTTCAAAATCCATTTGATTTAGAGAAAGAATGCGAATTATATATTGACGAAGAGAAAGCCGTAAAGACAGGGGCAGAGGCTTTGCAAGGTGCTAAAGATATTATTGCAGAGATGATATCCGATAATGCAAATTTGCGTAAAGAATTAAGAGAGGCGCTTGTAAATAAAGGCTTTATTAAATGTAAACTTGACGAAGAGAAAGAAGGCGCATTTACATATGAGATGTACAAAGACTATAATTCAGAGATTAAGAAATTGCCATCTCATAGAATACTTGCAATCAATCGTGGCGAGAAAGAAGATTATTTGAAAGTAAGTCTAACTCTAAATGAAGAGATTGCACATTCTTTGGTTGAGGGCAAAGTTCTAAAGAAGAATAGTCCATTTGAAGAATTATTGAAAGAAGTATGTCTAGATAGTTACGATAGACTTATCTTCCCAAGTATAGAAAGAGAAGTAAGAACAGAACTAACTGACAAAGCAAACGAACAAGCAATTCATATGTTTGAAGTAAACTTGAAACCACTTCTTATGCAACCACCTCTTAAAAATAAAATTATTCTAGGATTAGACCCTGCATACAGAACTGGTTGTAAGATAGCAATTATAGATGCTAATGGCAAGGTATTGGATACAGCCGTTGTATATCCAACTCCTCCACAAAATAAAATTGAAGAAGCAACAGCCAAACTTACTCAATTAATTTATAAATACGATGTAGATGTTATTTCTATCGGTAATGGAACTGCAACCAAAGAAAGTGAAATATTTGTAGCAAATCTTATCAAAGATTTGAAAAGAAAAGTAACCTATGCAGTAGTTAATGAAGCGGGAGCTTCGGTGTACTCTGCTAGTAAATTAGGAGCAAGTGAATTTCCTAATTTTGATGTAGCGCTTAGAAGTGCAGTATCTATTGCAAGGCGTTTGCAAGACCCACTTGCCGAACTTATTAAGATAGATGTTAAGTCAATTGGTGTTGGTCAATATCAACATGATATGCCTCAGAATAGATTAACTGAAGTTTTGGACGGCGTTGTAGAGAACTGTGTAAACTCGGTAGGTGTAGATGTCAATACTGCTAGTCCTAGTCTACTTAGTTTCGTTGCTGGACTTAATTCTAGTGTTGCCAAAAACATCGAGAAGTACAGAGAAGTAAATGGTCCATTCAAAGATAGAAGTGAACTAAAGAAAGTATCCAAATTAGGCGACAAAGCCTATGAACAATGTGCGGGTTTCCTTAGAATTACAGATGGGGATAATATACTAGATAATACTGGTGTGCACCCAGAAAGTTATGATAGTACATACAAATTACTAGAGTACTTCAATTTGAATATTAAAGATGTTAGAGGCGACAACCTACAATTACTACCTAAGATGGTAGAGAAAGAAGGGGCAGAGAAAATTGCACAAAAAATAAGTGTCGGAGTTCCAACACTTATTGATATCGCAAACGAACTAGCCAAGCCGGGTAGAGACTGTCGTGACGATTTGCCTAAGCCTGTTCTTAAATCCGCTTTGCTTGGAATTGAGAATTTGAAAGTTGGCATGGTTATGACCGGAGTTGTTAGAAATGTTTGTGACTTTGGAGCATTTGTAGATATCTCTGTTCACCAAGATGGACTCGTACATATCTCTGAAATTAGCAAAGATTATATTAAACACCCAAGCGAGGCTTTGAAAGTCGGCGATGTTGTCAAAGTTAAGGTTATAGGGGTAGATATTGACAAAAAGCGTATATCTCTTACCATTAAAGGTGCAGTTGATGACGAATTAACTGAGGGATTATAAAATTTATATCCAAACTAAATTACATAATTTAAGTGGACATTAATTCTAATGTCTACTTGGGTTAGATAATCTTCGGGGTTATCTAGGGTAGATAAATATTCTACCCATTTTTTGTGTTTGTAAGCATTAAACTTGGCATACAAATTAAGTATGTCATTTTTTTCTTTTTGCATAGTTTCTACAGTTGCTTTTCTTTTGTTGTCTATAGATTTTAGTATCTCATTTTTAGCGGTGTCAGATAAGAAATTTTGCAAACTATCTATATTTGCAAAAGCGAAATTATCTTTGCTTTGCATTTCTTCTAACATTACATTTAGCCAAATTTCGTATTGAACATAAGGTGTGCCGTTATCGAATTTGTATAGAGGCAGACCTACTTTGGCTACTTGTTGGAATACTTCCAAACTTTTTGTAGTGTATTTGTCGTTAATATCTTCGATTTCAATATTTAGATACTGACTGCTCTTGGATAATAGATTATATATGAATGCCTCGTCTTTTGTTAGTGTTCTTACAAATTTGCCCCTGCTTAGAATTGCTATCTCTTCATCATTTTTTACTTTCCCGCCATTCTGTCCTCCTCCTCCACTACTACTATTTGAACTTTCGCTCTCTCCCGAATTTTGAGATGTTGTGCCTCCCGAACTTTCTTCTTCTACACTAATGATGGGTAAGAAAAATGTATTTGCTTTGCTGAAATACGATCTGTAGAATTTCTCTATGGTGGTATTTTCTAGCAATGTTGTATGCTCTTCGTAAGACACAATGTCTTTGAGTGATAAATCTAGCAAATTATTACTGTTCTTGCTTACTTCTACTAATTTGCTTGCTTCTTTGTCTGTTGCCAGAATTGCGGCGTTGGTGGTTAAATTCGCTGTTCTTATGAAGTAGTCTAGAACTAAAGCAATATTTTCTTGCATTACATCGTAAGAGAGTATAATGCAATCGCAATGTGCTAGTCCTATTTGTTTGCCAGTATTAAGGGATATATTTTGTAGGGCTTCACTAACTGTTTTGCCCTTTCCCTCAAAGGTTTCTAGATTTGCATTTACATCTGTGCTAACTTTGGGAATAACAGCCAGAGAAGATATGCTATAACCTTCTTCATCTTTGTCGATGCCAATGGTTGTTACAACTAATTTGGTATTATTATCTGATTGCATATATATAGTGTGGGGAAACATAAGAATAATTAGGAAAAGGAAGCAGTAGAATATCTTATTGCGAGAGATTTTTTTTATAATTTCTAGCATATCTCTTGCCTCCGTTATTAGTCGATTTTGTCTTGGTTTTATTAGATTTAAAGTCCATTATATTTTGCTTATTATTCTTGCTTGGCGGTTTAATTTCATTTGGATTTCTATTGCGATATATTACAAAGGATATTAGTAAAATTAAAGCACAACCTAGTTCGATTGCAATAGCCGCTATCGAGAATGGTACGCTTGTAACGAAAGTTATTACAAATTCTAATTTTAGGTATGTTGGTAGGTATAGGACAGTAAGTAATATAACAAGCACAACAGATGGTATCTTTTTGTCAGAAAGTCCAAACATCTCTTTGATACAAGTAGTGCAACACAATCCCAGTAGTGCAGCTTGGATAAGAAGTATGGCTGTCCACATTATAATAGTTAGCCATTCCAATCTACCTATGGTTGTGGGGTATGGATTATGAAGGGGCAATTCACTAAGGGCAAGTGATTGATTGACTGCAGTGTCTCCAAATGTTCCTACAAATATTATATAGAAATTAAATATAAAGCCGAGTATTGTAGAGGTGTATAGAAGAATTTTCTTAGTGGCTTTCTTGGAGTATTTTATTCCACCCATCATTACAAAGAGAATCATGTAATCGCCGTAAGCAAATGATGTTCTGAAAAGCCCATGGAATATAGGGTATGCACCCTCTTGGAATATTGGGAATAGATTAACAATTTCTACTTCGCTAATAGGGTAGATAAGAGTGAAAAATATTCCTAATGCTAGTGGCCAGAAGAGTATTTCTATCATTCTGCCAATTGTTCTGAAATTAGAATTGAACATATATAGAAACAAAAACATTAGAGTTACAATGAAAAATATTGGATTTAAGTGTTCAAATAATGCGACAATATAATAGTCGTGCAATTCTAACAATGCAACTAGAAGTTTGATAAAAAAGTATAGGGTTAGAATAATATAAATAATAATTGCAACAGGCTTAGAAAGTGTAGCCTTGATTAATTGAAAGAAATTTTTGTCGGGGACTTTCTGAATTATTAGAATTATAAATAGTGTTAGCAAGAAATCTATTGCAAGTGCAATAAGTGATACAATATAAGCATTATTGCTAGCGTAATCACAAGTAATAGCAGGAAGAACAGATAATTTAAGCGCGACAGTGAAGATAACGAGTATTAGACTAGTTTGATTTGTTGATGCTGTTTTTTCCATTTTTGCCTCCTTGTCTTACTAAATTTTTCTTGTTATTCTGAATTGAGCGTGGTCGGTATTTAACATTAGTTATGTCTGCCTTGAAGAAAGCGTCTTTGATATCTGTATCAATAAATGGCGCAAGAGGGGCAAAGTACGCACTGCCGTAACTATCGAAATCGCATAAGTAGGTTATTATGAAAATAATAAGTGCGGTTATTCCAAAAAATCCTACAAATGCTCCTGCCAAAGTAAAGAGTAATCGCAGAGTGTATAATTGCGGTGCTTCATCTGGTACGCAATATATAGTAAGTCCGGATATGGCAACTATCATTACAGATGGTGGAGATATAAGTCCTGCTTTGACAGCGGTGTCTCCTAGTATTAATGCACCAACTATAGATAATGCTAGACCCAAATACTTGGGCATTCTTAGACTTGCTTCGTATAATATCTCAAAGAGTAAGAGGACAAATAAAATCTCTGCAAATGGTGTGAGAGGTAGACCTTTGGTAGTATTGACTATTGTTATTAGAAATTTTAGTGGGATTGCTTTGTAGTGGTGCATTACAATTGCAATGTACATTCCCGGTATCAATATGGAAACGAAAATACTGAAAATTCTTATCCATCTAACAAATCCCGCTCGTATGTGTGAAGAGTAGTAATCGTCCCCACTTTGCAAGTCCTCTACATAAATAAACGGAACGGTTAGAACCATTGGAGACCCATCTACAATTATTGCTACTCTCCCCTCTAGTAGTTTGGCGCATATTACATCGGGTTTCTCGCTAGAGCCTATTTGCTTGAACATACTATTTGGTCTCTCTTCTAGAAAACCTGCAACATAATTGCTGTCAATGATGCCGTCTATATTTATCGTTTCTATTCTCTTTTTGACATTATCTACTATGTTTTTGTCAGCAATCTTATCTATATATACAATAGAAATCATTGTGTCGGTGTGCTTGCCACACTTAAGGTTAATAGTTCTGAATGATGGGGTGGCTAGTATTTTTCGTATCTCAGATAGGTTGGTTTTCAAGTTCTCTACAAAACCACTTCTAGGGCCTTTGAGGACAGTGCTAGTAGGAGGCTCGTCTATTGAACGCTCTTTGTATTTATCTATTGCTAGTACTAATGCACCATCTAAATCGTTTGCAAAAAGTATGCCTTTCCCTTTAAGTAAATTAGAGATAATCTCTTTCTCTTTGTTTTCAAAAGTTGTCTCGCTAAGTGTTAGGGTATTTTCGGAAAGAGTAGATAATGAAGTTATTTTCTCCTCGCAAGACATAAGTGGAGTAATTACGAATTTGGAAAGAGCGGCGGTATCGGTAAGACCTAGAATATATAGGATAGTAAATTTGTTATTTTTGGTATTTATCTCTTTGCAGATAAGTTCGTCACTATCGCCTAGCAGTTTTTTTATCTTTTTTACATTGTTATCCATAGTATTTTGCACGTAAATATTCCCCTCTATATTTAATAAATTTAATATATTTAATTTGAGAAAAATAAAAAGATTTTATGTAAGTACTTGCAAATTAACATTTAATTTGGTATAATTTGGTCGGTAAATAAAATTTACTACTGCTTTGAGAGTGAAATCAAAGCCGAATTAGACCATAGGAGGTAAATTATGAATAAGTATGAATTACTTACAATCTTTTCTGCTAGTCTTAGTGATGAACAGAAAGATGCAATCGTAGACAAGTACTCTCAACTTATGGAGAAGAACGGTGGCAAAGTAGAATTAGTTAATAAGGCTAATCCTTGGGGACTAAGAAAACTTGCATACCCTATCAACTATAAGAACGAAGGTTACTATGTTCTATATGTATTTGAAAGTACTGCTGATGTTGCTAAAGAAATTGTGTCGCTTATGAGAATTGACGAGAATATACTTAGATCAATGTGTTTGCGTATAAACAAATAATTACAATATAGGAGTAAATATGAATAAATGTATTTTAGTTGGAAATCTAGCAAGAGATCCAGAACTTACAACTACATCTAATGGTGTAGCAGTATGTAGATTTAGCATTGCTGTATCTAGAAGATATGCTAATAGTGATGGCGAGAGAGAAACAGATTTCTTAAATATTGTTGTTTGGAGAAATTTGGGAGAGAACTGCCATAAATTCCTAAAGAAAGGTAGCAAGGTTGGTATTGTTGGTAATATCCAAAGTAGATCTTATGACGCAACTGACGGTTCTAAGAGATATGTAACAGAAATAGTTGCTGAAGAAGTAGAATTCTTATCAACCAAAGCAAGTGACGATCAACCTAAAGTTGGTGGCGAAGAAGTTGCTAAACTTCAACCTATTGACGATGATGGTCTTCCTTTCTAAAAAAAGAATTAATTAACTTTTTGTGTGTCAAAAAGTTACAAAAACCATTGGGGGATTGAGATTTCCCGTGAAACCCCTTGAAACTCTTTCTTTTTATTAGGATTAATTTTGAAACATCTTGTAATAGAATTAAATTCAATCTATTGAAATAAGTATTAAGTAATTCAATTTGATTTAGGAATATTTGTAATTTAATAAAAATAAAAAGTGATTTTAGTTTTGTTAATTATTATTATTTCAAGATAGAGTTATTGGAGTTTTGGACATAAAATTAACTTTTTGTGTGTCAAAAAGTTACAAATCAAAAATTTATAAAAGGAGAAGATTATGAGCGAAGAAGTTATTGAAACTGCTGTTATGGAAGAGAAAACAGCACCTAAGAAATATAAGAAAATTGGCAAAAAGAAAGTATGTTCTTTCTGTATAGACCATGTAGACGAAATCGACTACAAAGATGTTGCTAAACTTAGAAGATACATCACAGAGAAAGGTAAAATTTTGCCAAGACGCCAAACTGGTACTTGTGCAGAACATCAAAGAACTCTAACTGTTGCAATCAAGCGTGCTAGAGAGATGGCTTTGCTACCTTATGTTGGTGAATAATGTAGACAAAATTAAAATTTGTTATCTATAAAACCCCTAAATATAGGGGTTTTATTTTTGTACTCTCCTACTATTTCTGATTAAACAAGGCAAAATGTCATCAAAATGTCATCGTAAAATAAATAATGATGTCATTTTATACACTTAATTTGTAATTACTTTCAAATAATGAGACAGTTTGATTTTTCATCTTATCTGTGTCTTCTACATAAGTATTCATAGTGGTTGCAATACACGAATGTCCTAATCTTTCTTGAACATCTTTTATAGGCGCCCCCGATTCAATTAGTCTTGTAGCGTGAGTATGTCTTAACTCATGAAAATTAAATTGTATGCCCAGTTCATATTTGGCGACTTTAGCTGTGTATTTCATTACATCTGTGCCTTTAAAATCACCGTTCTCTTTTACCATAACTAAATCTGCTTTTGGATATGGTAAATTATAACCAACGGTTGAGTCTGTAGAAATAATTCGATAGACAGTTCTGTTGGCAGGTGTTTTTTCTTCAATTAAATAATGTTGAATATAATACTGTTCGTATTTTTGTTTGTTAATATCTTGCCAATGTTTATATTCTAAAAGTTTAGACAGTAATGCATCACCGACTTTAATTACACGATAAGAACTTAAAGTTTTACAGTCTCCTAAATACCATGGATTTTGTATTTTCCCATTTATTGTAAATTTATTGCCATAATCATATCTTAGTCGTTTTGCAATTTTATTTATAGTTATTGTTTTTTTATCCCAATCTATACAGTCCCATGTTAATCCGTAAACTTCTGCAATTCTCATTCCAGTATAATAAGAAATTAGAATTGCGTAGTATTGTTGTGGAGAGGACTTAAATCTTTCAAGTATTTTTTCAATATCGGTTTGTTCTAATATCTTCTTTTTTTTGTCTTTTACCTCTACTATTTTAGGAAGACTAATATCTAAAGCTGGGTTATACTGAATGAATTTAGTAGTCGAGCATGCATATTTTAATGTTGCTTTTAAAAGCTTAACAATGTTAGATAATGTGCTCTTTGTCAATCCTTGGTTTATATAAATAGCATTTATTGAATTTTGCAAAAGTGCACTATCAATTGACTTCAATTTATAATAACCTATTTGAGGCTTTATATAGTGATTGATTAAATACTTGTAATTCGTGTATGTTGAAGATGCGGTATTTATAATAACATAATTGTTTAACCAATAATCAAGAAAATCAGCCATTGATATTTCACTCATTTTAAAAGATCTGCCAACATTATAGTAATCCGCCATTGCTTTCGTGCCCGCCTCTAAAGCGGCTTTTTTTGTTGTAAATCCAGAGCATCTTGTAAACTGTCTTTTGCCATTAATTTTAGCAGTTTCAAAATAATATTCCCAATTAGCCTTTCTGTCAGGGAAATTTTTGTTTCTATCTCTCACATTTATTTTTGCCATAATTATATCTCCTTTACACAGAAAGGATTTGTTAAATCATAGCCCTCATATTTACACAGGAAGTCTAGCAAAGCTTGTTTCCTTACCTTGTATTGCCCAAGTTTTAAAAATGGTAATAAACCAGCCTTTCGCAACGAATGAACATAATCTATGTTCGTTTTTAATAGATTTGCCACTTCCTTCACTGTGTAAAGAATTTGATTATTCTGATTTAACTTTTCTCTTTCTATGTATAGAGTTTGTTGCAGTAACAAATCATTCATATTTTCAATATTGTTAATTGGATTTGACATGGGATTGTCTCCTTAAATAAGTAATATCCTTTTAACTCCTCGTTTAAATTAAACGCAAAATTTTGTTTTTATTTTTTTTTATGTAAGTTTCCCAACTTGTATTTTTAGGTGGTGGACTTAATATTTTTAATTGTTCTTTGTTAGAGTAGGGATTTGAGCATAAAGTATTTAGCAAATAATATAAACATTTTATTTCATCTTTCAATTGTTGTACTATGTTTTGTTGTTGCTTTATCTCATCTACAGTAACAAATGTCATTTGATTGTCTATCGTTAACGCCTCCTATTCTAAAAATTCTGAATAATTCTCGGGATATGTAATTGAATAATCAATGTTCTCTTCTTCTAGTTTATTGATTAAATCTATTCTATCAAGTGAAGTTCTTATATACTCTTCGACATAATCGCCTAGATAAGTTTCAGATGTGATTAAGAAAAAATCTTCAGGATCGCCTCCTGCAATTTTGTAAATATAAGACTGTTTCATAAATTCTCCTTTCTCAATAACGATTCTAGTTCGTCAATTGTACTTATATTGTATTTGTTCATAATACGGCTTAGCTTTACTAAATCCGCATTGTTAAATTTAAAATTTTGGTGCTTAAACGATAAATACTGCGACAAAAATTTAATATCTTGTTCTGGAATATTAAAATTTTCGTGTAATTTATTAATTATATCCAGTGTTAAATGTCTCTTTCCAGAATAGCAAGCAGACAAAAATGCAGAGCTTATTCCAAGAATTTTTGATAACTTTTGTAGTGTGATATCATGTTCTATCACAAAAATCTTAAACCATTTTTTTAATTCAATATCATTATCTGTCATATGTACATCCTCAATAAATAATTTCTGCGTCGTTGATGATTTTTTTAATTACTGCTTCAATAAATTCCTTTGACATACATTCGCTATAAATTTTAACTTTGTTTGTTGTCTTGTCGTAAGTAAATTCAAGCGTGCCTAACTCCCAATCCTTTGACCAGTGGATATACATACGAGGCTCTTGATTGCAATCCAACACAGATATTTCATCAATTGATAAATTATTGTATTCCATTTTACTCCTCCATTAAAGTAATATGACAATTCTTAATGTCCAAGCATCTTTTGTTATGTAATTCACAAAAACCATATGCATGAGACATTCCAATAGCGTGATAGCCGCTAGGCTTATAAGAATGTGACCACCTTAATCTTTTATAATATTTGCACTCTTGGCATTTCTGAACTTTCATTTGTTAATTCACTTTCCATAAAAAGATAATTTATTAGTTTTTGAATTGTACAAGGGTTTCCTTGACAGCGTAATTCTATTGTTGTATTAGCTAAGTCGCTGTTACTTTGTTCTACAGAGATGTTACTAATACCTACGATAGCAATTCTACCTCGTCTAAGAAATTCTTTTAATTCGCTTATAGGTTTAGCCACATTAGATAAATTAGTCATCAAAATCCTCACATTCGTCATCAGTTTCGTCTTTGTCATGCCCATCTGACAGATATATTTTAGTAACATCGACAATGTTTATATCGTTTAAATTGAAATATTCAATATTGCTATTTACAACTTCGGAATAGACATATTCATGATTGATTACTTTACAATCCATAAAACAACTTTTTACACCAAGAAAGACTTCTTGAGTAGGAAGCTCTATTGCTTCTATGATTTTATAAGTTCCTAAATCTTCATACCTTTCTTGGTCTATAAACTTGCCATCCGTTTCATAGGGGGTAAAAATTCTTATTATTTTTTCTATTTTAAATACTTTATTATTTGTAACATCCCTTAACCATTCATCAATATTTTTCATAATTTCTCCTTAACTAAATTCAGTATAATCAAATCTATATCCATCTACATTCTGGCAGTATCTAAAGTTATTTGCATTTTCGTTGTTTTGGTTTGCTTGAATTATATCAATTAATTGGCTTTTTTGAATTGATTGATTATACTCGTCCATAAGAACATAGTCTCCAGTATCGACATTATTATCAAGCCAAAATAAAAAATCATTATAACTATGTATCTCGTTATTACCTTGAAATAAAAATCTCCATCCATGGCTTTGTTTCCCGAGGTGGATTACTCGGTTAAAAACACATGGCGCAACCCTTACGGCATAATAATTAGTTCCCATTTTTACCATCCTTTGTTTCATTATTATTGTAGGGGAAAGATATCATCTTTGCAATTATGTGTGGTACAGGGGGAAGAATCTTGCTTAATTCTTCGTGTATGAAGTCAGTGTTAAACATTTTTTTTATAATGTTATTAGCACAGTCTTCACAAAAATAATTTTCTAAGTATATATCCTTCCCACAACGCATACAAGTTTTAAAATCTCTGTATGGTTCTTGCTCCATCATTCCTCCTCTACTACGAATATGTCTTTATATCTACAACTATCATAATCTATTAAGTTGTTATGCATATACTCCAAAAAGTTAATGTCGACATCGCCAAATTCTAACAAAGTAAACTCTAAGGTGTTTGAGTAATCAAACTCAACATATTCTTTGGTTAATTTATTAACTTTGTTTTCTTTCATTTCCTTGTAAATATCCTGTATGGAAATACCCAAAGATACAAAGTCGTCAATATTATAGTCTCCTTCTCCAGTTATCTCTATAAATTTCATATTACCTCCTTATAGTGTTTTTATAGCATTGTCTATGACATCTTCCATTAGTTCTACTGTGTCATTAATGCCTTGCTGATACTCATTTGGATTTTTATATTTTGGTGTTTTAAATTTTGCCAAACGATTTTTTATACTATTTACAATTTCTTTTATCCAGTTAACATTCTGTTCTTTATAATCAAAATACAAGGCGTTTTCCAAGTTGTAGAATTTTCTTTCTAAATCGCAAATTCTTGAATAAACTTCCTCAAATGCATCTTCAAACCTAGTAGGTTGGTGTATATAGCCAGAACTTGACATGGTTCTTTGATTAAAATATTCATCAGGTAAATAAATTGGTGTTGCTTGGCTTATATAAGAATTTATTGTATCTGCAGCCTCCATAATAACTCCTTTGTCTTATAATAAAAAAATACCTATGTTTAGGTATTATATTGAAACGCCTTGTCACAAAAATTATATAATAATTGAGACAAAACTGATATAAAAAGATGATTAAATACGGTAAATAGATTAATGTTAATAAAAAATAATATAAATTTTCAATATGAATGCTTTGTTGTAGAGTTTGCCTTTCTAAATTAAGCAATAAACCAACACTTATATCACATAAAAAATTAAATATAAATATCGCATGTTTAATAAAATTATTTGACATTTGGTATTTTCTCTATGTTGTCAATAATATATTGTGTTAGTTGATCTATGTTTAGCATTAATTGGTCATAAACATCAATCTTTTTTTCGATTTCACTAAACATTCCTTTAATTAGTAATTCATACTCTGCCCTTGACCAGAACACGCATAATGCAGCTTTTTCAACTTTTTTCTTGAAACCATTAAAATCAACATTTGTATCTTTGGCTTGTTCTTTTGCACAATAAAGATTTCGCAAAAATGATGCATTATTAAATACATTATATGGTTTAATTTCATTTGCATCAGAAATTAAAACATTCCATACTAACTCATCCATTGTTCTTCCCTTTGTCCCCAAACTTTAAAATATTGAGAGGGGAGATAGTTATCTTCTCCTATTTCTTTGCCTCCGTAAAATAATTGGTATTGGTGAAAATCGTTTGCAGCGCTATTTCCTTTTATTAAGACCAAGATGCTATGTATTACTCCGTTAATTCTGTATTCCATTTCATTTTCTGTTGGCGTAAGATTTTCAGGGCTTATTTTTATATTAGCCCAATATGAAGCAATGGTTGATAAAGCTTTTAAAAACACAGTATCCTCTTGGCAGGTATCACATTTTAATTTTTTTGTATAATAAGATATTCTATCATCTAAAAAATCAAGGATTTTGTCGCAACAGCCATAGTATATATTTCCTTCCTTAAGTTCATTTTCTAGCATGTCTTCAAAATTTGAGAGAATATACTTTAATTCACTTTTAATGGAAGGGTTTTTATTTCGTTTTTTATTGCACATTATTTTCACTCCCTGCAAACTGAATTGAAACATAAGGGGAAACTTCATCGTAAATGCAATGCTTTTTGTATGCTTTTTTTGCAACTATTTTGTCTTGTGTTTTAGTGATTAAATCATAACAATTGTTTTCAATTTCGTTACATTGTTTTTTTGTTGTATTAACTGGGACAAAAACTTGAATATCATACCTGGGGGAACAAATCCAACCATCAGTGTTCTTATCAATTATTTTATAGCTGTATTGGTTGTTTATTTCTTTCTTTATGTTAGAGAAAACTTTTTGGCTTAATTTATTTCTTAACTTTGTTTCGACTTTTATTCTTTTAATTTCTTCTCGCTTTGCTTTTTTCATATATCTTTTAGCAAATCTTTTAGTGACATATCTTTTATTGAAATCTGCGCCAGTGTAATCTCTGTATGATGCAAGCCAGCGATATTTAACCATATAGTTTAGGTTATCAAGAATTTCATCTCCATACCACCAAAAATTATTTTCATTCTTCAAAAGTTGGTCAATAAAATCAGCTACATTTATTTCAATTTCTCCTCCTATAGTTGAACGACTTGGTTTAAATTTATCAATCCATAAATCTTGCTGGCAAAACCATTCACAAAGTATCTTGTCTTTTGATTTTGGGTTATAGGAAAACCACATCCCAAATTTCCACCCTGGCAATTTTTTTATCCTAAAATGGACAACACTGTTATCCCCAAAGTTGAAAATAAAGTAACCATCGCCTCTTTCAATATCAGTAACTTTATATTTTTCTGAAATTTTTTCAAAAATAAATTCTGAAATATCCTTATAAAGAGTAGGGAGCTCTTTTTTCGTAACCTTTTGCCATCGCCTTGTAATAGCAAATGTCAAATAATCATTCTTTGTAAGTGTCATTCTCTGCTTCTTTGGTTTTGATTTTTCTGATTCTTTTATTTCTTTTGTAACTTCTTTAATGAGTTCTTTCGAAGGCATATATCTTGCCTTTAATTCTTCAATGTTCATTATTTTCCTCCTCTTAATTTTTTTTGATATTCTTTCAAAATATTATCTAATATTAAATTTATGTCGGTGTATTTAGTTTCTTTGCATTCAACAACCATTCTAGTGTAAATTTCGCCGTTAATCTTCTCCACAATTTCTGCTGGCTGGGATTCAAGTTGCTGTAGAAGTTGTTCTGATGCTTTTATAAGTACCCTATTTTCTTTTCTTTTATCTTCAAGCAAATCATTAAGATGACCTTTCTCGCCAATTCTTTTAAACTCATCAATTTCTTTCTTTTTTTCTTCCAGTTGCTTTTGGAGTTCTATATTTTCCTTTATGAGAGTTTCATCTCTTTCACTCATTGATTCATAGTCTTCTTTATTTATTGTAATAATTTCTTTTTCACATTTTGCTTCGCAAGGATGTTCAGGATGTAATTCAGTATGACTACAATAATATCCAAAATGCCCTGAGACCATTTCATTTCCACAAATTTTGCAGTACTTTTTACTCATTTTCTTCACCTCTTAACTTATTTTCTATATTTGTAAGTTCATCTAGTACTTGTAATGTTAATTCTTTTCGTGCTTCTTCTGTAAAATCCAACAGCAACATAATTCCTTCTGACGATGCTTTTTCGTGTTCAGCATCAATAGCAACATTTAATTTAATAATAAGATTTTTAATATCAGCTATGGTCATTCTCTTCACCCATCTTTTTAATTTCCTTATTCTTTTGGAAAGTTATATACAATCTTTGCAACACTTAATGCTCCAGGATGGTTTAATAACTCTTGTATTCCATCTAAAACTTTTATCGCTTTTTCTTTTGTTTCATATCGTGCTAAATAGTAACGATTAATATTATCAAAGATAGCATAATATTCTCCTGATTTTTCTATTCGTAAATTTCTTACTTTTGTTAAAACCTCTTTATCTTGACTTCTTATCCATAAATCAGCCATTATTTTTCTCCTTTAAGTTCTTTGATGCGTTTTTCAATATATTCTTCAAGTTTTTCTTCTGGAATTGCATCTACCGTTTCTTCGCTAATTAACTCATTAAAATGTTCAAAATCATTATTATTTGTGTAATAGATTTCACTTTCACACTCATTTAATAATCTTTCTAATTCATTTATAGCAAGTTGTTTCATATATAATTCAATATCTTTCATCCAATCACCAGTTCGCTTAAACTCACGACTTCTAAATTTGTTTGTGAAATAATCTAACTGTCTATTTGTATATTCAACTGATTGTTTGAGTTGTTGGTTTTCCATTAATGTATCTATTTTATCTTTGCAATATTCAGAAACTTGATTTAACATACCGACAACCCAATACTTATCTTTTGAATATGTGTTTGTATTTAGAAATTCACTTAAATCTTTTTCAAACTTATGCTGATTTTTAATTTTTTCTATCGCATTTTCTGTATTGTCTAAAATTCCAATAGCAATATCTAATCTTTCTTTACTCATTCTCTCCGCCTATCTTTTCTACAAGTTCAGTTATTCTATCAAGTATCATAATTTCTAATGCTCGTTTGTTTGCTTTAATATTTCCGTAAGTATCTTTATACTGCTCAAAAAGAAATTTATATTTGCCATCAGTTAAATCTATTTTCAATGCTTGTGCCAAGTCTTCCAAGTTCATCAGTGTTCTCCTTTTAGTGATTTGATTCGCTTGTCGAATACCTCTATTAAATCAGTCCAATTAACAGCAAAATCATCTATAAAATCATATTCATTTTCCCCTTGAAACCATCTACAATCAACTAATAATTGTTTTATTTTTTCCAACTCTTCAATAGCAAGTTGCTTTTGTGATTGCTCGCTTAGTTTAAGAGATTTTTCGGCAACATTTGCTGGTATATATTCGCCAGACATTATGTGTTTATGAGTTTCTTCAATCTTTGAAATTTGTTTTTTGAGTTGCTGGTTTTCTTTTTCAAGTTCTTTTATTCTTGCGTCTTGTTGGTTAAGAACTCTTACAACACCTTTATAACCCAACTCTTCTTTATTCTCATTATCAAATGTATAATGCTTCATTAGTTTTTCATTGTATTTACATTCATATCTTTCTTTTTCTTTCATAATTAATCCTTATGTTCCAAGTTATTCAAAATATTTTCGTGCCTAAGTACTAAATTCCACATTTCATTTACCTTTTGAATTAATGTTTCTACATGATCAATAATAAATTTCTTATACTCTAAAGGATTTATATATGTAGTATCTTGCCCAAGTGCTTCTAATAATTCTTTTAGTTCTTCTTCGCTCATAACTACTCTCCAATTTTAGCGAGTTGCTGCTTGGCTTCTTCTCTAGTTGCAAACAGTTCATTTTCTTCGATTACCAACCCGACATAATCGAAGTATTGAATTGATATAGTTTTATCTACTTTTATATGAACATAAATTTCATTAACAACAAATGGAACTATCGCACTAAAATCTATTCTAAATAAGGCTTGACCTACTTGGTATTTTGGAACACTTGCCTTTTGTTTGAGTTCTGTAAGTTCTTTATTCATCTTATTTAACCAATTCAAATGTAAGTCTTCGCTTATAAGTGTTTTCTTTTCTCCGTCATCATAAGCAATTTGATTTGCTTGTCTCGCAATAATCATTGCTTCTTTTCTATCTACAAATTCATTTGAATCAGTTACAAAACCTTGCTCTACACTTTGATTGCGGAGTTCTTGTGGTATTTGATTAAAACATTCACCATGGTCAAATCCTGTAAAAATTTTATTTCCTATCCTTATTGCAGCTTTTTTTATTTCCATAATTATTCCTTTATAACTTATAGTTGATTTCATTCATCGGTAAAGGTCATCCCGAGCAACGCTGTGCCGACTAAGAAAGATACGCCTCCAAAAATTATCAATGCAACCATTCCGAAGTTTTGCGTCACGAATATAGAACCTAATGTTATTAGTAATGTTGAGAATAATATAACGAGTACGGCTATTAAAAGTTTTGTTTTATTCATATTAAACTTCCTTAATTTTAATTTTAGCTATTTTATATTTTGGAGGATTATCTCCACACAACAAATTAATCTTTCTTTCACATTCTTCTTTTGTGCTGTATAAAGTACAATCGTCTAGGGTTCCGAAAAAACCAAATCTATATGGCTCAACTTTAAAATATTCGCTTTTGTCGTTTTTAATTGTATAACAAATCATAGTGGATGTTTCTCCTTTCTATTAATCACAAATTCATTGTATTTTTCCCATATATGCCAACTGGAGTATTTGTTGCCTAATTTATAAAACTCAACATATTCGTCTTCAGTTTCGTTTAAAAGATTATCAACCATTTTTATATGTGCCATTAACCTATTTGAACCTTTATAGTCTATAAGGCGAATTTCAAATCTATTATTCCATTCCATCAAATTAGCAGCGTTTATTTTTTTGATGACTCGTTTTAACTCTTTTTCTATTATTGTTTCCTTTGATTTCCTATACCCAGCATCATATAGCGCTTTTGCAATTGACAAAGCATCATCATCTTCAGAATCATATTCGTTTGCTTCAACTATTTCAGCAATATCAAGTATTTTTTGGTTGGTAACGATAAATTCATCTCGTTTGATAGGTATTAACATATCCTTATATCTTTTATCGTAAGTAAAAAACACAAATTTGCCTTCCTTATATAATTCTTCCCTTACTTCATCTTTATGTGGATAGTACTCGCTATAGGGGATATATGTTTTAATTCTTTCATCTAATTCTTTTTTAAATTCTTTCGCTGATACTTTTTCATGATTAATTAGATATATCATCATTCATCTCCTCATAGACAATTTTATCTTCATTTAATATATTATGGGTTGTTGTTGATCCTTGCGTTTCACCTATGTATTGTAGATACATACAAATATCGGCTGGGATATTATTTTTCCAGATGTATTTATTTTTAATAATATAATTATTGTAGGTACTAGCTGTTTGATTTGCTCTTGTTTTTGCATTGTTTGACATTTGTCTTTCTAAACTATCGGTACTATCCTTGTATTGCTCATAAATTAATTTATCGTTGTTATAACTTGCTATCATTGCTCTACAAGTATCTTCAACTTCTTTCAATGTTGTATAGTTGGTTTCATCATCTGCTTCTTGAACGGAGTGAAACCAATTATTCCAAACTTTTTTACCAGTAGGAGTTATAGTAAAAAATGTTGGCAATCCTACAAATAAAATTAACAAAAATATAATTCCAATTATCGTAAATAGTTTTCTCATAAGTTCTCCTAATTCGTTTTTAAAATTGGATCATTCACAGTGAATGGGATATCACTATATAAAAAATCTCCAGTCCATTCTATGTATTTCCCGTCAGTTGTGAAGAAAAAAATTCCTTCAACATTCGTACCGTAACTTCCGTCAATATCGGGCAGTTCAACTTCTCGACAGTTACCGTTTGAATAGTTTTGAACCATATCAGGTGTCAAGAAACTATTTAGGCTGGAAACCTTACCATCAACAATAAATCTGCCAATTACAGCACCACTATTAGAAAATAAAACAACATAACCTAGTGGTCTTGCGATTACACATGGTAAATTCAATGCTTTCTCTCTTTGCCCATTAACCCAATATGCTCGACGGATTAAATTATATCTTTCGAGACTATAGTTTATGTCCGTCGGTGTAGGTTGTTTATTAACCATGCCATTTACAACTGTTTGCGTGTTTTTGATATCTTCTTGTGTGTTGGTAGAATTGCTACATCCACAAAGAAAAAATAATGACAATATAAACATTGTCACCATACATATAAATTTATGTTTCATTCGTTCTCCTTTATATTGCTGTAAGTAGCAATATTAATTCTGCTATAAAAATAGTGCTAATAATTGACATCCAGATAGCACCTTGTTTTTTGTAATTATATTTTTTCATTGTCGCTCCTATTATTCATATTGCTCCAAAGAGCAGGCTTTGGTGGAATAAGTTTTAGTATATCATTAAGATTAACAGGTTGATAGTTATTAACATCTACCCCAACATTGTAAGAATTAGGTGGCAACTTATATTCGTAATGGTGAAGTCCATCTATTTTGTTGGAGTGAATATGTCCATATAATTGGAATTTTTTATTATCATTTGATGCAAACGGGAAGTGGCACATCACAAAAGTTTTGCCAGAAAACTCGATTTCTTTATAGTTGCAAATTTCTAAAAAAGCGTTTTTATCAAAATTATTTGCTTTGACAAAATGGTCGTGATTACCCAAAACTAACACTTTTTTCCCGTGCAGTTGCTTTAATAAACTATTGGTTTCTTCAGCTTTGCCGAAACTAAAATCTCCAATAATATATACCAAATCTTCATTTGTTACTTTGTCGTTCCACATTTTTATCATCTTATTATTCATATCATTCACATCGTCAAATGGACGATTTTCGAATTTAATTACATTGGCGTGAAAAAAATGGTTATCGCTTGTTACAAAAATATTTTTAGGTTTAAATTTTATTGTCTTTGTCGCAACTACGGGCATTAAGAGTTCAACAAAATATCTTTTAATTATTTCATATTGGCTATTTTGAAGCGTGTCCAATATCTGATTATTTGGAAGTTGATTGACATTACTGGTTATGTAATGATTAATCATTTCTTGTAATGATTGAATATTCTTTTCAGCAATTTCTTCGGCTTGTTGTAATGTGTATTTGCCTAACTTTATGTCTAACAAATATCTTAAATCTGCTTCATTGGGAATTAAACATTTCGCATACGGCAAATCTTGAATGTAACATTGTGCCAATAAATTTAATCGAACTATATGATGCAATTGTTTAGGATCATATCCATACTTATTTATTTTATCAATCAACGAAGGGTATGGGTGTGTCATTGCTGCTTGTTTTTCTTTAGCAAAGCCAAGTATTGATTTTAGAAATCTATTTTTATCTATTCTAGCCATTTCTTCGTTTTTTTCTATTAATTTTTTAACAATGTCTCTATATTTTTTGTTTATTATTCTAAATTCCGTGAAAAGAATTTCGACATAACTAGGATTTTGTTTTTCAATCAGATTAAACATTAATCTAATATCTTTAATGTCGATATGTTCGCCATTTTCCATTATGTATGTAGTAGATATTGGGGGAACTCCTTTGACAAAATCATCAAAAGAGGGTAAGACTATTGCCTTTGTATCTATATCGCTATGATAATCATCGTCATATAAATCACAATCGTAATTTTGCGAACCTTGAAGAAAAATTCCAACAACTTCATATAGTGGTTCAATTTGATTTAAGTGTTCTTTTAATCGTTTAAATATCATTTGTTTTCTTTCTAGTGTATTCATATTTAATCCCACCAATAATCAACATTATCTCTAATTAAATTATAAAATTCATTTTTTAGTTTAATTTGTTCTTCAAAATCTGCAAAAGTTAAATTCTCTAATTTATCTATGATTTCTACACATCTTTTCAAAGCTTTAGTAGATTCTTCCCAATGGCTCATCTCATGTGTAGTATCTTGATATAAATTAGATGGGTCTTTAAAAAATTCATAATAAATTTTAATACAATCAAACAATATAGTCTCCATAAAACCAAAATCAAAGGCTTGGAATTCTTTTGCATGTTTTATTAATTGTTTTTTCATTTGTTTAAATTTTTTCTTAAAATTATTTTTCATCAATTGCATTCCATTCTTTGATTATAATTTGTTTTTCAACTGGTTTAACTTCTTTTGCAACTTGTGCATTATAACAATCGTCTTGATATTCTGTTAGTCCGTGGTCATAAGTTAATGAAAAAAATCTATTTTCAGGAACAACCTGAATGATGACTTTATTAAGTCTTGACCATCTTCTATCTTCTCCCTCGATTTCGTCAACATGATTAAAGCTAGCGCAATCACCTTCATAATAGCAATTAATAAGTGCTTCAACTTCATCTGATGTTAATTCTTGTTTGTTTAATAGCTTTTCTTTTAATTCTTCAACAGTATAATTTTTATCTTCCATAATATCTCCTTGTTATTTATTTTCATCGTACATTATATTTTTAATTTGTCTTTTTAAACACTGTAGATAATTATTATCAAATATATCTTGCCAGTCCTCAATATAAGCATTCAATTCGGGTTTATTTTTAATGCAATATTTATACCAGTCTCCATATTCTTGATATAATTTACTATTTGATTTTGTAATTCTAGTATTTGTGATAAAATGGGTACCATCAATTAAACTTATGTATACATAAACTCGAGTATTTGGTTTATAATCAGTAGTTAATTGTTTCATTATCTCTCCTTATTTGATTATTTATGTCGTTGATTAAATCATTTTCAATTTCATTTATATCAACATCAAAACAGAGACTTATATCTCTAATAGTGTTAGGGGATAAAACAGCATAGATACCCCCAACTTCATTTAAAGCATATTTTATTGCATCTTGTAGTTTTAGAAAACCGCTGTTGGCATAAAATAAAAAAGAAGCTCTATCAACAAGCATCTTATAATTATCATTGTAATTTGTTGTCATATTAAAAGCCTCTAAATTTGGAATTGTTTGCCAAAAGATGTTCTTTTTGAAATATAAATTTTATAGTTTTGAAAATTTTGTTTGTTTTACATATCATGATTATATTAGAATAGTTTTCCATTCTGGTTTTTTTAAGAGAAAATATATCAAGATTAAAATCTTTAATATATGTTAAATATGTATTTACTCGTGTCAAACAATAATCTGGAGACAAGATCAAGGGGTTATATTTTATAATAATTTTGTTTAGTTGTATATGATTGTTTCTTTTTCTTTTGTGTGGTGTTAAATCAAGTAGCGTTTGTTCTGCAAATAGTTCTTCTGGCATAATTCCTCCTTAATTTGCTTTAAAGTTATATACTGGTTTAATTCTTTCAAGTATTGATACTGTAGGTTCTATACATTCCATTATTTCGTTAAAGTCTTTATAGACGAATGGTGCTTCGTCCAAAGTGTTCTCATTTATGCAAGTTGTATTTATACCTTCCATTTGTTTAGAATATTCTTCAACAGAAAATAATTGCTTTGCTTTTGATCGTGAATATAATCTTCCTGCGCCGTGTGGGGCAGAGTAGTTCCAATCTGGATTTCCTTTTCCTACGCATATTAATATTCCATCTCTCATATTCAAAGGTATGACCAATAATTCGTTTTTCTGAGCCGATACAGCACCTTTTCTAAGAATATTGTTTTTAGTGTCAATGTAGTTATGAATAGTGTTTATCTCGTCTTTTGTGATTCCATTCATATATTTCACAATGGTCTCTAAAATCCTGTGGCGGTTGTCATTTGCAAGCTTTTGCATTATTTCAACATCGTGCAAATAATCCTCTAAATCGTTACCTTCAAGGTAACATAATTCTTTATCAATTTGAATCTGATGCTCTTTTAGCCATTGTTCTCTTTCCGTGGGTGGTACTGATTGAAGCATCTCTTTTCTAATTTGACACTGCTTAGCAATTAATGATTTTTCAGCGAGCTTTTGATAATATTCAGCTACTTTATACCCAATATTTCTTGAGCCACTATGGACGGCTATGCAACCAGAGTCATATGCCTCAATAAAATGATTGCCACCACCCAATGAACCTAGTGAAGTTTGTGCAAGTTCTTGAGTTTCTTTCTTTAAGTTATTCCAGCATCTTAACTGTGAAAAATCCCATGGTACAGTGTGAGCATGAGTTTCAGCACCAAATGGTACATACTTTCTAATAATGTCATCAAGTTCTTTCCATCTTTCATTAAAATTTATGTCGGTTCTAATAAAAGTAACTCCACATCCAATGTCAACTCCAACTAAGTTAGGACAGACTTTATCTGTAATTATCATGGTAGTACCTATAGTGCAGCCAGCACCAGCGTGGCAATCTGGCATAATTCTTATATGGGCATTCTCTCCCAATGGACTATTTGCCATTTGAATAATTTGTGACATAGCTTCATTCTCTATAGTCTTGGCATACACTTTTATTTGTCCATATTTTGTTTCTAGTTCCATATACATCTCCTTGTTATTCTATATAGTCGTCATAAATAACTATTTGTTTATCGTCTAATATTAAATTTACGCCATTGCATTGTTTTTGAAAATCCAGAAGGTCTTTTAAAGTGTTAATTTCCATATAGCATTTTTCATTCGTGTAGCACCCTGAAATTGTTTTGACTCTGTGCTTACATGCTTTGACCTTAAATCTTTCAAAGTCTATTTTGGGATAGAGTTCTTTTATTAGTTGTAATTCGCTACGATAACATTTTGATAGTATAAATTTCATAAAAAATCCTTCTTTTTATAAAAAAATATTTGAATAAAATGACTATTTTATTTAAAATAATATTCTATTATAGTATGTATGTTTTCTTAATATCTTCAATTTCAGCATTAATACCAACATCCAAGGCATCAGAATGTGCTAAGTAATATTTGTGAAGTCTATCAATAATTTCATTAACTGATTTTTTATCAACGACTTCATCTGTATTTATTGTATAAACGATATTTGCCATTTAACATTTACCTCCTTTATTTTTTATAAGAAAAAAGCAGTATTTTATATACTGCTTTAAATAAAATATGAAATTATAATTTTGTTGTATCTATTTCAGGGTAGAACTCGTTTAACCAAAGTTTAAATTGTTTACAGTGTGTTTGTCTGGCAATTCTATCTTTAAAGTGTTCTTTAAGTAATTTCTCTAATGGTTCTCCTTTAGCGATATTTTCTTTTAGAAAGAAATAAAAGCCATTTAATTTTATATATTCAGGCGAAAGGTGAATTAAACTTCCTAGATTGCCTTCAAATTGTTTACTTATCTTTTTGAACATTTCTTGAATATATGAGGTAATGTCTATTCTGTCTTTTTTAATTCCTCGGAATAAGTAGGGTGTATTTTTAAGAGATATTTGGCTACCACTTATTTGTTTTTGTGAAGTTGCTGAAGCATAATCATTAAGTATTTGATATTCATTATAATTTATAGTGATAGACTTTTCGTTATTTATATTAATAATACCTGAGGTTCCTCTTTTAGAAATATCATGCTTTTTTAAATTAGTTATTTGATCGTCCGTTAAATTATACCACAATAATATTATCATGGATCTTTCTGCTAGGTAATTTTCGTGTGGATTATATTTAGTCCCATTAATATTGCAAAGTGTGGATACAGAGTATTCAACATAAGACAAAATACTTGATAAATCTTTAAAATATATAGACTGATTTCTAATAATGTTTTTTTGCGCCTCTGACAATTGTATTGACTGAACCATCTTTTGAAGGACATCTGTATTGACTCCTTCAGTATGCATAGATATATAATCAATTAACATTTTTAGAATACGCTTACGATGATAAAATGTTATAGCATTGACCGTAGACGGAGATATTATACTAATTAACAAATTCCTGTCGGCAAATATTGATTCATAAACTTCTTTGTCGTTTTGGGCTGTTCTTTCTTTTATTTCTAAATAATGTTCATTGACTTGATTCCATAGCCTTGTGACTGTATTTATGCTGGTTGTATTTGCTTTATATTTTGTTTTGTAAAATTCAACAAAATTTTCTAAGTTCATATTGATTACTCCTTACATACTATTATATATTAATTGTACGCAGTTGTCAAAATGTTATTTTAATATATTTAGTATGTATGGATTGCGTCTAAGTTCACGCATCTCGTCCTGAGAGCAATTAAGCATAGTTAACAAGACTGGGTTATTTGGGTCTTTTTCAAAAACTATGCCTTTTTTAAAAGAGTGTGCTTTGATATCATCAAAGGCAAAATAGGCATTGCAGTGGTTACATATTTGGAAAAATGCACTTCCAAGTTGTTTGCCACCAAAAAAGTTGTATAAATATGTTGTAAAGGTCAGTGGTTTTAAATTTATTTTATTTTGTTCAATTATAATAAAATTTTTTGAGTGAATTTCATATTTTGCTGAATTTAAGGGCAAATTAATTAAATGTAGGGGTGGAATGAGAGTTTTGCACTTACAAATATCGTTTGTAATCATTAGTTACTCCTTAGTGTTTTTCGTCAAAGAACTTCTTTTCTAAAGAATCAAGTCGGGAAATGATGTCTTCTGTTGGATTATGCAAGCCTACAATTAGTTCATTACATTGTGTTTTGCCAAGAACAAAATCGCTGACGGCAATTCTTGCTTTATCATACATTTTTTGATAAGTTGAAAGATATCTCATTGTAACTCTTTGGTCGCTATGGTTTAACAAGCCTTGAACCTTTGTTATAGAGTTCATATCAATGCTAGAATTATCAACACAAGCGGCTATGTTGGCAAACGATTTTCTCATAGTATGCGATCCAATATGAATAGGCAACTTTAATGCTTTGCCAGCATTGGATATGATTTTCCAGCCATGTTTACTTTCAATTTTATCCTTTGTATATCTATTTTGAAATAAGTAATCACAAAGAGAAAAGTTCCAATTTATTGAATCGAAATATTTTGTCAAGGCTTGTTTGACTGCTTCGGTAATAAGAATATTATTTAATTTACTTGTCTTAATCTCATATACCTTAACTCTTTCACGAAATGTTTGCTTATCTTCGTTTAAAAATTCACCAACTTTTAAATTAAACAAGTCTGATACTCGAAGCCCAAGACTTACACCAATTGTCCATAGCATCCAATCTCGAATGTTATTTTTAGATAAAAAATAATTTTGTATTGCTACAAAATCATCGTAAGAACGAATTGGCTCTGCTGCTTGTGCTCGTTTAACTCCGTTACATTTGAATTCAGAATAATTAATTTTTTCTTCTGCATCAATTTCTTCTTTTGTTCTACGACTTCTACGAGGTTGTCTTTTTAATTGTTCGTTTTCTGCCTGTAGTTTTTTAACTTGCTCCTCATATATAGTTCGTAATTTTTTTTCATAATCCAATTCGTTAGCCAGAGACCTTTTCTCATCACAATTGTCTTCACCATAATATACGGGAATGATTTGCTGACGACCATCTTGGAAATTATTTATTACAACTGCTTTTGGTGTGTTCATAACCACTCCTATTTTGTTAATTCATCTTCATCGGTATAAATATCTTCGTAGACACAAAGATGCTCTAAAATAGCATTAAATATAGGACATTTTGAGCAATCATTATGTATAGATAGACACTGTTCTGTGTCTTTTAGTGTGCATTGTATGGACGAAGTTCCATCATCATTTTGAATTTTCTTAGTTAATCTATAATATTTTTCCATATTAAATTACTCCTATAGAAATCTTTAATTTTTCATTTATATCATTTATGATTTTTTGATTGCGAATTTCACCAAGTTTTTTTTTAAGTCTAGCCTTATCAATAACTCTAATTTGTTCGCACAAAATAATTGATTCTTTAATTATATCACAATCTTTAGGCGAAATGGGAACATGTGTTGGAATTTGAGTTTTGCTCCTGGATGTAATTGGGCAAATAATCGTTGTGGGGGAATATGTATTTCCTTCTTCATTTTGCACGATTACAGCAGGTCGCAAACCAGATTGTTCCGAACCGAGTTGATTGTCTAAATCCACCAAAAAGATATCTCCACGGCACATTAATGCTTCCTCCTTTTAAAGTTTTTCTTGTAAATTATCAATTATATTTTGCAAGGAAGACGAAGTGTCTTCAAGTAAGTCGCTCCAACGCTCAGATTCTTCATACAATTCTGAATTCTCTAGGTTTTCGGGTATATTTTCTCTTGCTTCATCTTCTTCGTCTTTAACTTGTTCGACTATATTTAATGAACTGTTTAGTTGATTAACAATATTAACCACTTTCAATTTTCTTTTTTTATTCATTTAGCCTCCAAATTAACCTATTGCTTTATATGAATGACTACTCTCTGTCATTCATTCAAAAAATGGATGTGAAGGGGGGATGGGTTCTGTCGCCACATGAACCCCTCTCGGCTTCTCATCTATTTTTGCTTTTATTATCATGATACAATAAACATAGTTTGTTGCTTTAAGTTTCCTTAAAAATATCCAATAGATTAATTTATTTTTTTGATTTCTTGTCTAGCATATTTGTCGCATAGTTCGTTCAATTCTATTTGAGAATGTCCAGCGACCTTTATAAATTTAATATTATGAATTTTTGTATGTGCAATCAATTCTTCCCATAATTCTTGATTTGCAACTGTTTGTTTTTTTGAGTTTATCCATCCATTCTTTGACCATTTCTCCAGCCAGTTATTATTAATTGCATTTATTATGTAAGCAGAGTCACTGTGTAAGTTAACTATACAAGGTTCTCTAAGGGCATTTAAAGCTTGGATTACAGCCATTAATTCCATTCTATTGTTAGTAGTTAACTGCTCATTGCCGCTAATAATCTTTTGTGTACCATTATATATTAAAATTGAACACCATCCACCCTTGCCAGGGTTCCCACTGCAAGCACCATCAGTCCAAATATCAACTGTCTTCTTCATATTTTTTGAAATAGAGGTAGTTTGTTCCATCTAGTTCTTCTCCCGAGTAATCATAATCAAAATCTACATCAAATACATTTTCTACATCTTCACCAACCGATTTTATCAGTTGTAGTTTTTCTATGGTATGATAACCGTCCTCCGAATAAATTGCATAATAGTGACTACCGTTTTTTACAACAATAAAATCCTCATAGTCCAAAATAATTTCTAACATTTTTCTCCTTTAAGCTAGTCTTTTTAGACCACCATTAATTTTTTCATATTCAATAGTTCCAAATTCTGAACATGTATCATCGTCCATATTTAAAACATAACAGCAGGCATAATTATATTCCATGTCTTCCCAATCTAAAAGCCATTCTTCTTGCTGGTCTGACACATAAAACATTGTTATTAAAACTCCAAATTCCGTACATGTTTTTATGCAATGATACACGAGTATATTGTATTCTTGTTCAAGCTTAGTAATAGCAGATTGTATTTTGGGATTGTCATTTAACTCAAACAATATCCCATTGTTTTCACTCATCCAAACTTCGTTATTAGTTTCGAAAGCTTTTATACAATCATCTATTATATTTAGCGATTTCATTCTCTTAATTGCTTCTTGCTTTTTTATTTCTTGATTCATTCTTATATTTCCTCCGTCCATCCGTTTTCGTCGTTGAACGCATCGTAAAAGTCTAGTGCTTCGCTATTAACCATTCCGAGATCAGTAGCAACTGACATATGGTCACTTTTGCTATATTTGATTATTTCTTCTATTGCTCGTATTAAGTATATCCCTAAATCTTTGTTGGTTCTGTGGTGAAAATACTTATGTCGTTGTTCGTATGTTTTAATGCATTTTCTATTGCAAAGAAAGTTAACTATTTCGCAGTAAGCTTCTTTTAGTGATAAATCCAAGTTATTCAACACATCTTTTATGTAGGTAATGTCTTTTTGAGTTAGACTTTTATCATTATGTTTTTTGTTTTTAAACTGGATTTGTAATTGTTCAATCATGAGTTGGTAACTATCATCACATTTTTCTTCGTTGTTAAAGTTAACATTGTCGCATTCGTGCTTAAAATCCAGATACAAACTTTCTCTTATTGTCATTAAACAACCTCCTCAAATACATTATGACATTGATAATTTAGTAAAGTTTCTCTGGCAATTTGCAAGTTCTCTTCGCCAGTAATACTATTTTCATACTTATCAGTCAACGCTTCAATATCATGCATTTGATAAACTAATCGTGGAACACCTTCCCAGTTTCTCTGTTCTTGGTCTGCTTCTATGGCATTTAATATGTCAGTTCTATGGTAATATCTATCAACACGCTTATAAACATCTTCTTCAAATAAAGTAGGTGTGTCGTCGCTAGCTGCTTGTTCACATCGAGAAAATATATTGTCATCTGGCTTAATTCTTAATAGGTTTTCAACTAATTCGCAAATGGTATCTTCGGCTTTATACCAATCTAATCCTTTTAATTTTGTAAAAAACTCGTTGTGCTCCATAAAATCACTAATGACATATCTTAGTGAGGACATTCCATTAGTTACCATAAGATTACTCCTTTCGTTTGTTTTTTTATAAAATGAATGATAATTGCGTATAAATCTTCGCACCAAAAAAAATCGAAGTATTCTGGATGCGAATATTGAGAATAGTCATCAATAATAGATTCGCAAATATTATCTACTTTACTTAAGGGGGCTATTATATCGTCATAAAAGCCTTCAGTATTTTCTTCAACATATGATAAGAAAAACCATTCGAGTTCTCTCCATTTCGAAATCAAGTAAGAATGGTTATATACATAATCACAACCTTGTGCTTTCATATGATGCTCAAATTCGGCAATTTCATTTTTAATATTATTAAAAAACATTTCACATATTTCTTTATCCATATCAAACTCCTAATCCATACATCATTTCTTCAAATGATACTTCTTTAACTTGGTTTGATTGTTTGTTCTTTGTTTTATTATTTATTCCTTCTTCTGTCGTCAAGTCTTTTGCTGATTTATGAGGAATATCTTCAAAATAAAACCAACTATAATAGTTTAAATTTGCTGGTGCCATATTTCCTCCAATATATATAAATTTTGATGGGAAGGGCAGGGATTGAACCTGCGTACTATTTTATCGGCATTACCTAATTTATGCTACTTTCCCATAAAAACTTTTGGTAGACCTTCGTCTTACTCCAAATAATAAATTAATTATTCAATCACATTGAAAGCAAGTCTGAGCATTTGGGAGCGACCCAAATACTTCTTGCCTTTGACATGCACTGATTGGTCTGATACCAATAAATTTCACCCAGTATTCAGAAGAATATAGCAGATCCTCAATTAGTCGTTGGGCTACTTTAACTACGCAAGGTGTTATACATTCTTTTCAGAACTTCAAGACTAAAGCACTTATTGATATTTCCTAGCTTATATGCAATATCACCTGCATACAGTGTTGGGATTATTCTTTCACTGAAAGCGTCTATTGTGTGCCCCACCCATTGTAAATTTTATTAAGATATTATTTAAGCACAGATACAATTGTTGTTCTTGTTAGAACTCCTGCGAATATTTCGCAATAATCACACTGCTAATATCATAATCTATCAATCATAATATTAACATGGTTGTACCTTCTCAGGACAGCTTACCACGGCTGTTATGCACTGAGTTACCAAAAGGTATTTTGAGCAATGTGGGACTTCCACCCAATGTTACTTTGCTTGCCAAAGTACACACTCTGTTATTTCATCGCTCATAAAAAGGCAGTCTATGGAACTTAGGTTCTGCCTCCATTGCTTATTCTTTCGTTAGTTCCATTGATTGAGTAAGCAACAAACGGGATAGAATATAATTTCTATCTAACCTATAATGTTTATAGGTTATTAACCACATTTGGAAGGATCTTATGGAATGTGGTTGTCGCAAATGGTGAGAATTGTTACTCACATCTTCAATTGATGTTTTGCTTTAAACTACATTTGCATAGTGAGTATTTTTACCTCGTGCATATGCCGAGAGGTTAGGCAGGGGAATACTCAAAACCTCAAACGCCTATTAATTATCTTTTTGTCGTCAAAAGATATAAAAGCCGATAGCATAAATCCCTTTGCTATAAAGGTTTATTAGCTCAAGGACTTCCACCTTGAAACGAGCTTGAACGAAGCAGCGAGTGCTTTCGGCTAGTAGTCTTGCTCAGTTTGCCTTGCGTCTTTTTTAGATTAAATAGAAACTAGTATTCATCGGCACACCATATTATCGCCAATGTCTATTAATCATACTATTTTGTGGTGTCAAAATAGGAATTTCGCCACTAATATTATTGCAAATGCTATATCAACTTGCATTATTCTTAAACTCATGAGAATAAATGAGACATTTGGTTAAAAGAGTAACACTCTTTTACCAATAGTCTGCTTTTATTCTCAGGGTTTAAAAATAAGGCTAAGTATATTATTGTAATGATACAACGAACATGGTTCATTGCTTTAAGTTTCCTTAAAAATACCCATTTGCAATTTATTTAATTACTAAATTTATAATATTCATTGCAATTCATTCCTAAATAATTGCAAATATCATGTATATTCATATCACATTCTTCCATAAAACATATTGAATTATAAATTATAGAAGACATTCTTTGTTGTTTTTTAAATCTGTCTAAAAAGATTTGTAATGCATCTAAGTCATTGTCTGGTAAATTATAATCTGCAAGATTTCCAATTTTAGAAATTAATTCATTAAATGCACAAAAGCCTTCTGTTAAAACACCAGTCTCATAATTTAGTTTACCGAACGATATTTCGTTTTTATTTTTTGTGAATGAAAAATCGAATCGTTTAGCGTTTATAATTTTTTCTATGACTTCAATTTCTATATCTGATATTATAAAATTTTCATTTGCTAATTTATATGTCATATAACCTCTTTGTATTAATTGTATTTTCGTCTACTAGATTTTCATTGTTTCTGTAACATTATCCAATTCGTATAAGACCACCTTTAACTTGTATATTTCCACCACCTATTTCTTTTAACTCTTTTTCATAGTAATTAAGTATATTTTTAATTGACATTTTTGCTAAATGATAAATATCTTCAGTATCTCCACTTTCAAGATTTTGAAAGGCGTTAATTAAGATTACATTATAAAATGGATAATATTTTGCACCCAATAAGCTTGTTGAACCAAAATATTTCTTTTGAAAAGCAAAATCTAATTTACTAATTTTGTTAAAAAATTTGACAGGATTAATGTGTGCTTCTTTTAATACTTGTATAATTTTACTTTTCTTATTTGCACAACAAGCCAACGCTTCTGATTTCGTTCGATGTGATGTTTCGCATAAATCGCAATGATAGTGTTCAAATTCTTCATCCCTATTTGTGAACATTTCATTATAATTTTTATATTTTTTTTCATACATTAAAAAATCCATAAATTTCTCCCTAATTTTTAAATTTTATTATTTTTATATTAAATACACCAAATAAACATTTTTTTAATTTTTACATTTGTAATAAATAATTTGTTGGTGTTTTAGTATTTATATTAATTGCAATTGCCCTTCAAGTTTTATTTTTGCTTGTTGAAGATATCCCATTTCATTTTTGCATCTAAATGTTATATTGTTCATCGCTTTCTTTTCTGTTACAGCATAGGTTTCAGCAATGTAGTTATTGCTGACTATTGTGTCGAATAAATACACTATACCAGTAAATCTATATTTGTTTTTCATATGATTGATAATTATAATACCTCCTTATTTTTTAATTAATATTTAGTTCTTGTAAGGTGTTCAGTCGCTGTACAGTGATGTACAGTTAATAATTTTCTTCAGGAATGTCTGGGTTGTAGAGTTTATTTATTCTTTCTGCATTGTTTTAGGATAGCTTTTTAAACAGAAAAATGCCTATGCCTTACTTGAAATGGAATTAATTCAAGTAATCTTTGAGATAGGCATTTATAAATTCATGGACAGCTCAAATCCGTGGGACGGGCTCGTCCCTGTCTTCCTTCCATCATGTTAGTACTTCTGCTATAAGCAAAAGCCTTTGTTTATACAAAGAATTACAACTAAATATTAATACTCTAAAAAAATGAAGCAATACGCATAAATGCTTTCATGAAGAAAGCATGAAAGGCGTATTCGCTTTCATTCTTACTCTCTCCTGAGGTGAAAGAGAAGATGCCTACTGGAATATTTGATATAACCAAATACCTTGAATAAATCAAGAATACCTATTAACATTTTTTATAATTAAATTTCATTTTTTAGAATTTTCTTTATGGAATCTATAAGAGAAAATCCAAACTTGTTAGAATAATTTTCGATTATTCTATCCATATTATCTTTTTCAACCATTGAAACATATGACATTTGACCTTGCAATGTTTGCGTATCTTCGACATTCCAATATTTTTGCTCTTTAAAATCTTGCATAAATTGATGTATCATTGTTTTCAATAATTTTTTCTTTGCGTGACCTACAGTGATTTCGTTATCTTTATTTAACATCACTCCTAAATTCCAATTTCTACCAGCACTAGAACCATATCTTGTTTTTTTGGTATTTAGTTGGAATGGGGCATTGAAAGATTTTAAAATCTCTATAATTTCATTCTGTTTATCTGTCCATTTAAAAGATATATCGCTAGATAAAAGCAAATCATCAGCATATCTAGTATATACAATATGTGGAGTGCTTTTACGCATTGCTTTACTTATTGTGTAATCAATTGGAATCATCATTAAGTTGGTTAGAGTTGGACTAATTGGGGTTCCTTGTGGTAAGCCTCCATGTAAAAAGCAAAGAGACAAAGCTTTATCTAATAGAACTTCGCCTCTATTTATTTCATATACCATATTAAATGGATAAAGCTGTTTTAATTGTTGTTTTAAAAACTCAAAAGTAGTGCTTCCAAAGAAATCATGGAAATCTAGTTTTAAAAACCATCGTGACGAATTGTTTTGATGTCGTTTAACTGCATCAATAGTACTTCTATGCTTAATATAAGCATAAGCATTAGTGTGATATGATGCATATAATTTTGTTTCAAATATTCTTTTTAATTCCTGTAATGCGGTCATTAATTCTTCGTTAGGGGCATCAATCTGACGAAGACCACCACTTCTTTTTGGAATTTTAAATGAATGATATAAAGAACTTTTATCTTCTAATTCAATCATGTCCTTATATTTATTTACAAAACTCTCTAAACAATTTAGAGTGCCAATCAATTCATAGTTAATTTTTAAAGCATAGGGTATGCTTTTACATTCTCTAGTTCTTGTATCAAATGTGTTTTTTAAGGGAATTAAACTTTCTTCACTAACGCCAAACATCATTTCTTCGAATGTGAATTGTTTCGCTTTTGGTTCAACCCTTAATGTTATGTAATACATAATTATATCTCCTTTTGCCTATTATTAATCTCAGTTATTTGTGGTGATGGATTTGTTGATGCATGTAAGTAACTTCTGCCGTTCAGAAACTCAATGGAAACCTAAAATTTTAGATTGGGTCTAGGGTTTTGTAATTGAATTATTTTGATTTAACAGAATTTCTTTAACATTTGATTGCGTAACTTCCAGAGTAACGGTCGTTTAGCTGCTCTCCTCCTTCGGAGGTGCGATGCTTTCTTCCATCATGTTGGTACTTCTACCATAGGTAAAAGCTATTGATGAACATCAATAAATAGCATTATTAATAGGCTTCTATTTCAAAATTGTAGGCATTAACAAGAATCATTTTCATGAGTTGTTTGCCTCTTATAAAATTCATAAAGTTTGCTATTCCGTATGAACAAATTGTCCAAACTGTGGGTGCAACGCCCATTTCAACATTGCAAGCTGTAACTGGAGTAGCTTGGTGTGCTTCATCGTGAGTAAACTCCATACTCTTAATAAAATTATCTACCATTTTAGCATTGCTCCATATTGCTGCATAATGTTGTGCGTCTTCCAGTCTAGTTCTAAAATCAAACATTGCAATAATTGATTGATTCATTTTATTACTTTCTGCAATTGCTTTTCTCAATTCTATATTGTCTACACATAAAAAAACATACCCCGATAACTTAGTATCTGGAGTATAACCTTCTGGGAATATTGAAATATGGCTTTCGGCGTCGGGATTTATTGAACAAATTAAATCTTTCACAGCTTCAACTTTGGGTCTTTTAATGTCTTTATGCACAAACATTTGATTGGCTAAGTTGTGTGCAGATACTGTGTCGAAGTCATATAAAGAAATATTTGTAATTCCTAATCTCGCAAGTAATACAGCGATAGTTGACCCAACGGATCCACATCCAATTATATGACATCTTTTTTCAACATTTAATGGGTTAAAATATTCTAATGATTTAACTAAATCCATATATTATCTCCTATTCATAGAAACAATCCAAATAGTCATTGTCTCTATAATATGGATAATCATAGTCAAGACTATCGTAATCTTTTTCTTGTTCTTTTTTTTGTTTTTTCATTTGTTGTACATACCAGTCTTCACTGTATTTCTTTTCATTTTTATTGTTTGTTGTATTGGTAGGCTTTGTGTTGTTGCCTGTTGCTTGTTTTATTACTTTGACTGGTTCGGTGGCAAGCATTTTTGCTAGTTCAACAAATAAATTAGCATCAGTACCATCAGAAAGTTCAATAGTTATGTTGACATCTTCATTGCTATATACGACATTATCTTCCAAGTCGTATATTTCTACGGAGCAGTCATCTCTTTTATTAAGTATAAGATAAATGTAAAATGGATTTGATTGTTGGGGTGTCATAGTTGACAGTGTGTCATAGCGATACTTCATATCGACACTAGAGGGAGTAACGCCCATATTTACATGGCTGTGTCCATGCAAACGCAAATTGTTAAATTGTTCGTCAGTTAATCCGTCAAGCCACTTTTCATATTCTTCTAAATTACTTATGACTGTTGTGCTAGTCACTTCGTGTGGAAATAATAATATGTCTTCAATTACATATTCCCCAGTATTTTTCTTTTTAGCAATTCCGTGCCATTGAACTTCAGTTCCAAAAGTTTTAACCAGTTTTATCATTTTAACATATGCAGTCTCAGAGATTATTAAGTTTGCTTTATTTTCAAGTTTAGGTAATTTGTGATTAAAAACTACCGAACCGTTGGTAAATGTACTGGTTTTTACAAAATCATAAAAATCAATCGTTAGTTGTTTAATATCTTCGTCTGATAATTTATAAATTCTACTCATTACTGTCTTTCTCCTCTTTTTTATCTAATTCATCACAGTAAGCTAAAAACTCAACTATCGACATTGGTGTATTGTCTGCTAATATTATTTTATTAGGTTTGTAATAATAATCATCTAATAAACCCACAAGATAATCCATTACAGTGGAATCGCCAAAATTCATATTCTTTGTTGCAGCAATTGTTTGAGTGATAGCCAAATCATAATCACTATCAGCGATTGCTTGGCGTAATGGACTTGAATTACCACCAAGACAAGCATAACCACCAATATGTGGGTGAGGGATATAATCTCCAATTGGATATCTTCTACTTGCTGTGTTTTTTATAGGGGTAATTGAACCTATTGTAAACTCAAATTTACTTATAGCTATCAAGTGACCACGATTTTTTACAATTAACTCATTTAATAGTTTTCGAATTGCGTTTGTTGCTTTGCTTAAAAATGTAATGCCTCTATTGCTCTGAACATTAATGAATTCATCTACATCATAATATTCAATTGTGGAAACAACTAAATAGGTGATAACATGGGCGTCAATTTGATCAATAGTTAATTCTTTATGTTGCTGAAATATTTTAACAAACTCATCTTCGTCATTCTTTGAATTTAATAACATCTGCAATTCTTTTTCTAATTCTTTAATTCTATACATACAGTTCATTGCTCGTTTATAATAATCTTCATGATCAGAATATTTATTGGTAATGTCAAGTTTACAGCTTTCAATTCTGTCGTTAATACTGGCGTTTGAGAATTCTTTTAGTTGTTTGAGCAAAAGGCGTTCTTTCAACTTTGATTGTGTTAAATAGTTGTTAATATATTCAATCACTTTATCTTCATTTTCCTCATAACACAATTTTGACAATTGTGAATCTGCTTCGTTACTAGCATCAAAAATCCAAGTCCAAATTTTGCACATACAAGAGAATATAGACCAATAAAGTTTATCGTCAGCATCACCATTTGTAAAAACAATAACTGACTTAATTTTCTCATTGACAAAAACTTGTACATTTTTATTTGTTTTTTGTGATATGAACTGATTAACTGGAGACTTATTTGTATTTAATTCGATAAATCCACAATCTAAGGCAGCTATATCATCACGAGTATGTTTTGATGTGCAATGACATACAGATAATTCGTTGCTTTGCTTTACTAAATCTTGCAATAAATAGTCGCTTAAATTCCAATACTCGTGATGATATAGCATTTCGTCAGTAGACAAATCGCAAGATTTCATTTTGATACAAAGATATCTCAATAAACTTCGGAATATTTTGGCGTCAAAAATATTACCAAATAAATATTCAGGTACTAATGAACTATATGTAGATTTTAATATTTCACTTTCAATCATAATAAGTCTCCTTTCAGCTTTCTTACTTAATTATTTGCACCGTCAGCCTTTACAACGCTATTTAGGTTACAAGATGAACCATCTGCTATGCCTAATTGTGCAAATGTGCTATGTAGGTCTGTTGCAGTCAATATTGTGCCGTTAAGGTTATTCATACCTTCTGTGCCCACACCTGCTTTTTCCATTACTTCTGCTGGTGTACTATCAACACTTGTGTTTATTGTACTTCTTACAGTATTTGATTTTACAGTAACATTAATCATATTATTTTTTGCTCCTTATTACTTAAAATAGCCATATAAGGCTAAGTGTTTAAAATAAAAAAAGTGTTGGATTTGCAATCGAACCAACACATAGTAAATTTAAAATGAATTGCTTTTGAATAATTAATTAGTCGATGCTAATGCTATCAACAAGAGATTGTCTGTCAGCCAATGCTTTCTTTGCTTCAACTGGTACAGTTTCTTCAAGTTGTTTTAGGAAAACGATTGCTGGTGCAATAATATCAGCAACATATTCTTTAACATCGTTAATTCCTGCTGGAATCATACCAGTAAAGGTCAATACTGGCTTCTTAACCTTAGGAGTAGTGGTTTTTGTAGTTGATTTTGTTTCAGTTTCAACAACTTTTGCAGTATTGCTTCTGCTTACGCCACCAAATGTTATACCAAAAGATGAAATGCAAGGGTGACCTTCTTTGTATTCAATTGTGAATAGGTCGTTTTCTTTGTCATCTTTGATACTCAATGCCTTAGGATTAAATTTTACCAATGCGTCATATTCTTCTTTGGTAATACTTGATTCTACTGCAAATGCATCTGCTACAATTTTTACTTTCATATTTTTCTCCTTAAAATTTATATTTGAAACACAATATAGTGGTGTTTCTAATGTATAGTAGTGTGTAAAAGAAACAAAAAAAGTATTGCCACACTAACAATACTTTTTTAAATCATTATATTAAGTTTAATTCAATTTTTCGAATACATTTGGCACAGTTAAACTAATGCAAACTTGATTGTCTGCCGTAGCATCAAAACTAATAGCAGAACAATCTGCTAGTGCCTTCGTAAAACTAGATATTTGTTCGCCAGTGATGTCTAGTACTACAAAAGTTGCAGTCAAACCACCGTGAACTTCCTTAGGGTTTAAGTCAATTCTGTCAATAACTCCACCATTATCATTAATGTAATTCTTAAAGAAATCAATCAAATAGTAAAGTTTCGCAAATTGTTGCTCATTAACTCTAAAATGGAATTTTTCTGCTTCTTTCAATACAGATAGGTATTCCTCACCGAATTGTTTAACGAATTCATTGTCTTTCAATGTGTCGCTCCTAATATGGTCAAAGAGTGCAACATTAAGCACTTGACTAAAATAATTTGTATTAGCACCATTTGGTGCTAATACTATATGTAAAATGACAAAACAAACAAAAATCTTTTCATTTTACGCATTAATTATATCAATCAAGTTAAAGTTAGTCAAGAAAAATTTCTTATTTTTCTTTAATCTTTTTGTAATCAACGGAATATTTGCTATTAGTCAAAATTCTATACAATACATCATATACCAATCTTCTCATATAATCGTGTTTGGCACAAACTACACTCAATGCACTTTTGCCTTTCTTCCCGAATAGGACATTAATGTATTTCACATCGTAGTTGTTACATTTATAGGTATTCTTGCCTTTGCCATCGTCAACAAATATGATTTTGTCAATGATTTTTTGTAATGTTTTGCAAAGTTGAGTAGTGCTATCAGGTGTTTCACCTAAGTCAATTTTTCTAGCCAACTCTTGCATAAAGTAAGTTTTTGCAATTTCTTTAATGTCAGCCTTTGAAAAATTCAACTCTTGTGCAATGTGCATTGTGAATAATTGGTTAAATGCTTCGACATCATATTGCCAAGCACTATCAATTTTATTAGGGTGCTTAATCTCTTGTGAATATTTACAAAGTTTAAGTAGGTCAATCTGACGCAACTTATTTTCGTTCAATTCTCTTGTTCCGTCTTCCTTATTATCTTTATGTGTTAGAACATTGAATGAATGTGTAACAATAGCCATTTTAAGTGCTTCAAGTGGACTTTCTTTTGCCAAACACATATCATAAACAAGTTTAGATGCACTCAACATATAGTCACTTTCAAGTTGCTTTAATTCGTTGTCAAGGTTGTTAGCCTTAGCCAAGTCATTATCACGAACGGCATTGTTATAATTTTCAATGTTATCCAACATTTGCTCTCTTATTTTTTTCAAAATTTCGTTTTCAATTATTTCCATAAGATCCTCAATATTAAATTATTTTGAAGCCATTTTCTATGTCTACTCCTAGTGCAATGCTAATTAAATTAACATTTGTTAGGCACTTCAAGTGGTAGACGGATAAGTATTATTATATTAAATCAATGCTTATAAGCATTGTTAGTTGTTGTATTAAGTTGTAAATTCACGCTATTTAATATGCAGTCCAACTAAGCAATTGCAATAACCTTCGTTTTGCGTTGCAAACCTAATGTATACCCAGAGTGGTACTAGCACTCTTTTTAGTCGACTAACCACAAAAATATTATGCTTGATAACAAAATTGTATAGTTATATCGAATAGGTAGCAATTGACTAATTGCGTAATATTAACATCACGCATATCAATTGTTACTCAAGCCGAGTTTGCGTTTAACTGAATACGCCCTAAGGATTTTCACTATCTCGAACACTGAGCCTAACTCTCAGTCATAGGCGACGCATTTGCTGGTCAAAAGTAACCCCAATTACTATTCTTTTCGCCATAATTGGTAGGCTAGGCAATGTTAAGCACATTGTCAAAGTCGCATTAGTTCGTTAGAAAAATACTAACTTAACGCACACACCAACGGGAAGGTTGCGATATTGTGTGCATAAAAAAGACTTGCTACGCAAAGTAAATAGCAAGTCAATTTCAAGGAAAATATATTTAATTGGAAAAATCCAAGTAAATACCAATGTTACGCATTATGTTTTTGTGCATATTGTTGTGCCATTACATATTGAATATCATACAATTTTTGTAATTTTGCACTAATTCTTTGTTGTTCGGTAGGGTTGTTGTGTGCATTTCGTCTTGCAATAATCAAGTTTGCTACTTTATCCCTAACGAGTTGCTCATATTGAGCATTAAGTTGGTCAATATCCATTTCATTCGTTCCTTATTAGGTGTTAGAGTGTCGCACTCTCTACTATATATGTGTTGGGTGTATGGGTGTCGGTTGTGCCTTGCCTTGTCGCACTCTCTACTATATATGTGTTGGGTGTATGGGTGTCGGTTGTGCCTTGCCTTGTCGCACTCTCTACTATAT
>CAKVID010000002.1 GCA_934754355.1 uncultured Clostridia bacterium | reverse complement strand
GAATCGGACCCGTGACCCCCACCTTACCAAGGTGGTGCTCTACCGCTGAGCCACACCAGCATAGTGCTGTTTTTGATTGATTTTTGCGGTGAAATTGAGTGGTTAAAAAGTGCTGTTTTTGTTTTACCAAGGCAGTGCTCTACCGCTGAGCCACAGTAGCATATCTATAAAAATAGGCTAATTTATTAAGTTTTTAAGTCGGTAATTTTAGGCATTTCAAATCTTACCAAGGTGGTGCTCTACCGCTGAGCCACACCAGCAAATAAATCACTTGAATACTATTATTATTATTGTTGTAATTACAATATGTTTTTAGGTAGAGCAATTCGCTCTTCCGTCGATACCTAAAGTATCTCCCGCTTTGGTTAATAACCTGCTACCGGCAACTTATTTTAACGCGTCGCGCCGCTGAACCACACCAGCACGAACCAAATGTTTGATGATTTTGAATTGTTCTTTTGTTTGTCAAAATTATGTTGTTTTTGTTTTGAATAGACAGTGGTTTTTTACTACTAAGTCACACCAATATGCTTTGTTACTCTATAAATCTTTATGATATTTGGTTTTTGATTTTTCCAAAATTCGTTGTCAAGCAGAGTGTTGTTGCCAAGGTATAATGGCATAATATTTGTGAGCGTAGTATCTTTTGTGGGTGGTGGATTTTATTTGGTAATCTACTTGGTTTTTTTTAGTATTAAAACAAAAGCAAGTCTTAATAATCTTTTATTTAAGACTTACTTAGTATAGTTTAATATTTGTGTTTAGTCAAGATATTTTTTGTATTTCAATAACATTTCTTTGTCTTCTTTAGAGACCCTATAACTATCTCTACATTTTTGAATACCCTTGTTTATGGCAAAGTTATTGAGATTATGTGTTTTTAAAAATTCAATTGTGGAATGTCTCTCTTTGATAAACATCTCGCAAAATAACCAAGCGACTATCATATTTACATAATATTCTTTCTCGTCATAAAAAGAATTGAGTGTGTTCAAAATTCTTTCAGTATATTCTTTATTTCCGGCATAAGAAAACATAATTTTTAATCCCGCTCTTCGCACAAAAGTTTTGTCACTATTTGTTAAATCTTGTGCCAGTTCAAATAGTTCTTTTTTGCATTTTCTATTATCTAACTTTAAAATATCGCAAGAAGCCCAACAATCTATATGTGGCAAATATTTGAATAAATATTTTTTAATTGTTTCAAAGTCTTTCTCGTAATTTAATAGATAACCGCAAATGGCTGTCAGTTCATAATTGCTATAAGTACAGTTGTCTAAAAAACTTAAACTATTGCCTTTGTGAATTTCTTTTGCGATGTCTCTTAGTTTGCTACTTTCTATTGCTAAAAGTGGCATTGATGTTCTATTTATATTTTGTGTCCATGCAACTTTATTTGGTCTAGATAAAGTATATAAATATTGTTCTAATTCTTCAATTGACATCTTGCTCCAAGTTTGTCTATTTAGTTCCATAATTTAGTTCTGTCCTTGTGTGATTTTCTTATGCTAGTTTCTTGCAAAAGTTTAATGTTAATTTTTAATTTTTTCAATACAAAAATTATATCATAATTTATAACTATTTAAAACTGTTTTGAATGTATTTAATACATTAGATAAAATTGAATTGGTGGGTATAAATGTCATGCAAATTGTGAGAATAATTAAAACAATGTTTAAATGAATGTTTTGTCTAAATTGTGGTTGCGGTATTTTAAGAGAAAAATCAAACAACTATTAGTGTTGCAAATTATATTTGGCTTTAATTGCAATAAACATATACATTCTGACAATAACATAATGCATGTTGACAATACTACTTTTCAAAAAATTTATTGTTCGCAATGATTAGTTCGTCATCTGGCTTTAGTGTTTTTGCTTTATTAAAGTATTCTTTGGATTTGGTGTAATTAAATTTATAGTATATTCTACATAGCTCTATTAGTGGTATAAAGTCCTCATAATCTTTTTGGATAAAGCCTGATTTGGGACTAGGTGTTAGCATTGCTATATTGTACCATAAAATTGCATAATTAATATTTTGAAATTCCTCATATATTTGTGCTAGCAAACAACAAATTTCTGGTGTTGGAATGTGTGTTTTTATACAGTCAAAAATAATATTTAGAGCAGATGAAAAGTCTTTCAATTTTATATAACTTTTTGCTATTATTAAATAAGCATCAATAATATTTGGCTCATACTTGTTTGGCATATGTAAATATTTTTTTAATTCAATAATTGTTTTCTTAAAATAATTATTAAAGTATAATTCTCTAGCGTAATAATATTGTTCCCTTGCTGAAAACTTTAAGCCTCTTTTTAATGCTTTTCTATATATTTTTAAATTTCGCATAGGGGGATTTATTTTTTCTTTGCGGTGTTCAATTTGTATATCCAAGTACTTGATATTTCCTTGTGGTGTAATTGCTTCGTGAATAAAACCTTGCCATTTGTAATTGTGATTATTTTTGATAATTCGTTCTCTGTAAAATTCAAAAGTGGGTGCGTTATTAACAAAACCCATTACATATTTCAGCATATAAAAGTCTGTCTCAGTATTCTCTTTGCTTTTCAAGTTGATTAATTTCTCTATGTTTTCTTTCGTTATATTGTCGTCGGCGTCTAACCAAATTATATAATCTTTGGTGGCTTTGGAAAAAGAAAAATTACGAGCAAGAGAAAAATCGTCTTGCCATTCAAAATTGTAAATATTTGAAGTGTATTTTCTGCAGATATCTATTGTGTTATCTGTTGACCCAGTATCTACAATTATTATCTCGTCGCAAAATTTCTTGGCACAACTTAAAATTCTATCTAATGTTTGTTCTTCGTCTCTTACTATCATGCACAAAGATAATGTAAACATTGGTCACCACCTTATTTAATTTTAATTATGAAAAATATGTGGTTTTTGTTAAACAAATTTGGCTTTTTGTGTTACACTTGTCTATAGTTAAGTGAGGTTTTATGAAAAAAGTTGCATTAATTATTAGTGATGGATTTGAAGAAATTGAGGTTGTGACCGCAATAGATATACTTAGAAGGCTTGGAGTAAAAGTCGAAACTCTTGGTCTTAATAATTCTACAATTACTGGTGCGCATGGTATACCTATTCTTGTTGATGATGTTTTTGATTATTATAGTCATTTAGATTATGACGGAATTATCTTTGGTGGTGGAATGCAAAATGCTATAAGTCTATCTGAAGACGAAAATGTATTAAAGATAATTGAGCATTACTTTGATGAAGGGAAAATGATTGCGGGAATTTGTGCTAGTCCGGCAATAGTATTTGCTAAAACTAAAATTTTGGATAATAAAACTTTTACTTGTTATCCTTCAGAGGAATTAATTACCAATGTTAAAAATGGAAAGTATGTAGACAAATGTGCTGTTGTGTGCGATAATATTATTACTGCGCAAAGTCCTTATACTGCTATGGCATTTGCTCTTACAATTGCTAAGTATTTAGGATACGATATTGAAGCTATTCAAAAGGATTTAAAAGGAAACTAAGATGAAAGTTTGTTCTCTTGCTAGTTCTTCCAAGGGAAATTGCACAATTGTATATAATGATAATGAAATACTTGTAGTAGATATGGGTATTACATTCAAAGAATTTGCAAGTAAATTGGAACTTCTGCATTTAGATATTAATAATGTAATAGGAGCGATTGTGTCTCATGAACATAGTGACCATATTAAAGGGTTACAAACTTTTTCAAACACATTAAACAAACCAATTTATTGTCATTATAATTCTGTAGATGGAATAATGAAAAAAACTAAACTTAGACTTGCTTCTTTTGTTAGATTTGATGCTCCATTCAGATTGGGCTCTTTTGATATTGTCCCATTCGAGGTTAGTCATGATGTTTTTTGTGTGGGGTATAATATTTATGAAAATTCAAATAAAGTAAGTATTGTTACCGATTTGGGGTATACTACTAATGCTGTTGTTGAAAAATTATTCGATAGTAGATTGGTTATACTTGAGGCAAACCATGACGAGAAGATGTTGACTACTGGGTCGTATCCTGCTGTGCTAAAATCTAGAATACTTAGTAAGAAAGGACACCTAAGTAATGTAAGTTCTGCTAAGGTTGTTGCTGAACTTGCTCAGCATAATGTTAAGCAAGTGTTATTTGCTCATCTTAGTGAGGAAAATAATACGCCCGAAGTTTGTTACAATACTATTTGTAATTACTTAAAAAGTGTGGGGATTGAGCCTCAAGTAAATATAAAAATGGATATTGCAAAACCTCAAGGCGTAGGTCCAATATTTGTTATTAAATAGCCATCTATTATTATAGGTGGTGTTTTTTATGAAAAGATTATGTTGCGTGTGCTTGATAATTTCTAGTATTTTGTGTGTGGGTTGTTCTAATTACAATATGGCAGTTGGCAAGGAAATTGCAATAGACAATCCGTCGTCTATAAATGAAGTTGCCAAAGTTGTATCTCCTGCTATTGTGGGTATTAGTGGAGAGAAAAGTGCCACTTCATCGGTAGGAAGTGGTGTCTGTGTGTCAGAAAATGGATATATATTGACAAATTCTCATGTTGTAAATGATTGCGATAAAATTACACTTTATTTATCTGATAAGTCTCAAACTACTGCAGATATTGTGTATGAAGATACTGTTCTAGACCTTGCAATTTTAAAAAGCAAAAAAAATATTCCTTATCTAAATCTTGGCGATAGTGATGAACTAAGTGTAGGACAAGATGTTCTTGCGGTAGGTACTCCGCTTAGCCTTACTTTGGTGCATTCATTTACAAAGGGAATAGTTAGTGCGTTGAATAGAACTTTAAAAGTTAATAATACAAATGGCGAAGGATATATGCAAAATTTAATTCAGCATGATGCCAGTCTAAATCCCGGAAACAGTGGTGGACCACTTATTAATTCTAAGGGAGAAGTTATTGGAATTAATACTCTTAAAATTAGTTCGGGTGAAGGTATAGGATTTGCCATTCCGTCCAAAAGTTTCAAATCTTTACTTAATAACTTTGTAACTAAAGTGAATTATGAAATTCCTCACTTAGGTGTTTATGGTTTTGATAATGAAATTGCAAATTTTCATGGAAAAACAAATTTTGAAAATGGATTTTATGTATTAGATGTCTCTTCAAATAGTCCTCTTAAAAATGTTGGGTTGAATAGTGGTTGCGTTATTACAAAAATCAATAATAGAAATATTGTAAATACTCTTGACCTCAAAGATGAATTATATAAATGCAATGCAAATGATATAGTGGTTATAGAATTTATAAAAGATGGCAAAACAAATTCTATAAAAACCAAACTAAAATAAAGTGAAAAAGTGGCATAATTTTATGTCGCTTTTTTATTTTTTTGGAATATAAATTTTGCCTAAAAACTTGATTAAATTTATAATATATAGTATTATATCTATGTATAAGTGTGCTAAGCAGTGTAGATGTGTAGAGTTAGTACTATCTATAATGTAAGGTGTTAGTTACTTAATCTTATTTGCAAGTAGGAATATTTATGAAAAACGAAACAAATATAAATCAAAAAAATGAATACACTTTGCTAGATGCTTTCAAATGTTTTTTCTTTCTTATAATTGCTATGGTTGGAGTTGCAATTGTATTAGAAATAATTATTGCAATAATTGCATCTTCTACTAAGCAGTCATTTGATGCAGTGGCGAGTAGTGATACGGTTACAATTATTAAGTATATAATTAACCCCGTTGTGTTTATTGTGTATTTCTTTATTTATACTAGTGTCAAAAAGTTAAGTGTCAAAGATGCTTTGTCTGATGGACAAAAAGTCAGTTTACTTCCTATTTCTATTTCTATGGTACTAGCAGTAATATGTATCTTTCTATTCACACCATTTATGAATTTGATTGAGTATTGGTTCGGTGGATTGGGATATACGGCAGATAATACCATTCCGTTATACGAGAAAATGAAGACAAGTGGAAGTTATTTTTTGCTTGGAATTTTGATATATGCATTACTTCCGGCAATTGCCGAAGAATTAATCTTCAGAGGAATTATACAGAAGAGTTTGTCTACTAAACTTAATGGTGTTGCAACAATTACGCTTACAACTATCATGTTTGTTTTGATGCATGGTTCTCTTCAACAAACTGTTTATCAAGCATTAGTTGGAATAATGTTGAGTTTCTTAGTTTGTGTTGGTGGTTCTATTATTTATTCCATTATTCTGCATTTTTTAAATAACTTATTTGTACTACTATTCAGTACTTTTGAAATTGTAGGTTATTTATCTGGCAAGAATGCAGTATATTATAATGTATTTTCACAAATATTCCCATTCCTACTTTTCTTGCTTGGAGTAGTGCTAGTTGCTATTCTTTTCTGGGTACTTAAATATCTTAGAAATAAAAATTTCTTTAGATATGACCCTAAGGCAAAAAAGAAAGTTAGAACAATTAAACCAGTTATTTTAAATGAACCAGACAAATTGAAATTAAAAGATTTGTGGTCTAATTCAACTTATCCAGAGAAAATATTTATTCTAAGTAGTTTTGTGTTAGTTGGGATTATTTGGTTAATTAATACAATTAGTGGGTTTATAGCATAAATATGAAATTTTATACAGTAGAAGAAAAGCATAAATCAATATTTAAAACATTCGCCATATATTATATATCTATGGCTGTTTTTTGCATTTTAAGAATAATATCTGCAGGTGGTGGCATTAGTGGTAAATTAGGAGATTTAAGTTTTACTTTGGCCGTACAAATACTCACATTATTCTTGCTTCCATTATTTCTTACTTGTGTATTCTTGGAGGTTAAACCAAAACAAGTATTCAAATCTTGCAACTTTGAGAAAATTAATATTCAAACAATTTTAATTAGTGTAATGTTAGGATTGCTTTGCTTCTTTATTAATGTCGCAGTGTCATCATTATTTAGTGGAATTCTTACATTTACTGGATATAGATATCCTAGTTATTCTGCTATTTCGGCAGATTATTCAATTGGTAATTTCTTTCTACAAATATTTATAACTGCCGTACTTCCTGCTTTTTGTGAAGAATTCTTGCATAGAGGAATTGTCTTGCAAGGTATCAAACACATGGGATTTAAAAAAGCGATAGTTATATCTTCACTTCTATTTGGCTTGCTACATTTTAATGTTGGACAAGTTGCTTATGCTTTTGTAATAGGCCTAATTCTTGGATTTGTGGCTGTTGTTTCCAAAAATATTTATCCAGCAATGATTATTCACTTTATGAATAACTTTATAAGTGTATATTTAGAATTTGCCGAAGCAAGAGGTTGGGCATTTGGCGATATCCTAAATAAATTACAGAAAGCACTATCTAGCAGTAGTGGAGTATGGGTATTTATTGGTACTGCTATATTTATGATAGTAGTTGTAGCCCTACTATGTTTGTTTATTTGGCTTCTGTACAAACAATCAATGTTGCGAAAAGTTCATAAAGCAATTAGTAAAGTATATTACTCTCCAAATCTAGATAATGATACCCATATAGTAATAGATAAAGAAAATGAAATCAAAGACTTACTAGAGAATAATACTTTGCTTAATCTTTCTTACCAAAAGATGGATAACCCAATAGATATAGTACTGCCAAAAGAGAAATATAGATACAAAACTAAGCCTACCGACAAATTATTCTTGTGGACATCAATTATACTTGGCGCACTTGTTACTCTATTTACTTATATTTGGGGGCTATTATGAAAATTAATATTGTAGCCGTAGGCAATTTGAAAGAGAAATATTTGCTTGATTGCGAAAAAGAATATATGAAAAGATTAACTAGATTTCATAGTGTTAATCTAATTGAATTACCCGAAGAAAAATTGCCTAAAAATTATTCATCAGCAGATATATCCAAATGCTTAGTCAAAGAAGGAATTAAGATTAGTAATCATCTAAGTGGCTTTGTAATTGTAATGGATATTAATGGCAGTGAATTAGATAGTGTTAAATTTGCAAAAAAACTTGAAAGCATTAGCCTTAATTACGATACAATTACATTCGTTATTGGCAGTAGTTATGGAATAAGCGAAGATATCAAAAGTAAGGCAAATTTGAATTTGAGTTTCTCACCAATGACTTTCCCACATCAATTATTTAGAATAATGTTGCTTGAACAAATTTATAGGGCTTGCACTATTACAAATAATATAATGTATCATAAGTAAGGAAAAATTCATGGAAGATGATAGTTATTATATGCGCTTAGCGCTAGAAGAAGCAGAGAAGTGCAGTCAGAGTGGAGATGTGCCAGTTGGTGCAGTCATAGTTCAAAATGGCGAAATTTTGGCAATAAACCATAATCAAAAAGAAAAAAATAAACATACCTGTGACCATGCCGAAATACTGTGTATAAATAGTGCTAATGAAAAAATTGGCAATGATAGACTTGACGGTGCTGTAATTTACACCACCAAAGAACCTTGTCTTATGTGTATGGGTGCTATTTTAAGTGCTAGGATTAGCAAAATTGTCTTTGGTGCGTTTGATAATAGATTTGGAACAATACAATTTGCGGGTCTTTATAATTTTAATCATAAATGTGAAATTATTGGTGGGGTACTAGAAGAAGAATGCTCAAAGATTTTGAGTGAGTTTTTTAAAAAATTAAGGTGATTAAATGGAAACTAAAACTAAATTAAATATAAAACTAGACGGACTGAAGAAAAGTAAAAGTTTTATGTGTTTAATACTAAATACCAAAGGCACCAAGAATTCATTTAATAATAAAATTTTGGGGCTAACGCTTACTGAATGGGTCAAATTTGCTTGTGGCGATATTTATTGCGAGAGTGTTGATTATGATAAATCTGAGAATGTGCTAGAATTTGCAAAAAAACATATAGATTATAAATACGATTATTCAATTATTTTATTCTCTAGTACTCCACTTATAAATCACAGTACACTAGAGAGCATAATGGAATACTCTGAGATTAAAGATATCAATCTATGTAAATTGCATAAGGGATATGCAGTAAAGAATGAATATCTACAGAATAATAATAATTGGAATGTAGATAGTGTATTTAGTTCTAATATGGACGAATTCTATATTGTAGAGAATAAATCGCAATTTACTTATGCATTCAAAGTTTTGAGTGAGAGAATAAATAATTTTCATATTAATAATGGTGTGGAAATTATTAGCCCTAATAATACATACATAGAACCTTTTGTAGATATTGAGAGCGGTGTTAAAATTATGCCACATAATACTCTTAAGGGCAAAGTTGTAATAGATAAAGATGTAATCTTGAAAGAAAATAATACTATTGAGAATAGCAAAATTTGCAAAAATTCGGTTATTTCACATAGTGTAGTTACAGATAGTGTAATTAGTGAAGATGTATTCATCGGCTCATTTAGCGAGATTAAAAATAGTTTAATAGGCAAAAATTCAGTTATAGAAAATAATTGTTTTATTAATAATTATAATGTAATGCCAAGTAGTGTGATTGCTGGGCATTCCAACTTAGGAGAAAATAATGATAGTAATAGTGGGATTAGGTAATCCGGGCAAAAATTACGAGAAAACTATACACAATTTAGGGTATATTACAATAGACCATTTTGCAAAGACGCATGGGCTAAATTTTTCTAAAACAAAATACTTCGGCAAAGTTGCCGAAGGCGTGATAGATGGCGAAAAAGTTACGCTTATTAAGCCCGAAACATTTATGAATGCTAGTGGCAAAAGTGTAGAGGCTTGTGTAAATACACTCAAGTTAGACCATAGCAATCTACTAGTAATAGTTGACGATATTGATTTGGATTTTGGAAATATTAGAGTTAGATCCAAAGGTAGTGCGGGTACTCACAATGGTCTTAGAGATATCGTTCAGAAAATTGGTCAGGACTTTGCTAGACTTAGAGTAGGCGCTGGCAGACCTCACGAAAATCAAGACCTTGCCAACTATGTGCTTGGCGGAATTGGAAATGATAGAATGAAAATTCTAGAAGATAAATTAGACAAAACAGATAGAATTATAGAATATTTTATCAAGAATAAGAAAGTAGAAGGAATAGATGTAAATATAATCTAAAGATGTTTGAGAAATTTGTAAGCGGGAATTTTAGACTTCTTAATAATGCAGTAAGTGAAGGCGAAGATATAAGTGTATTCGGGTTAAACTTAGGCGAAAAATTGGCACTTCTTGAAGATAGTGCTTTCCTTTTTTTTGTAGTAGAAAATGAAGATAAAATCCTAGAAGTTGCAAATAAATTAGAAATGTTAGGTAGAACTTGTGAGTATATAACAAATGTTATTACGCCTAATTCTAGCGAATTTGAAGCATACGAGAAAAATCTATCAATTCTTAATAAAATAGTAAACGGAGATATCAATACTTTAATAATAACTCCCGAAGTTATGTCGGCTAAATTTCCCAAAGCAGATAAATTAAAATCAATCCTTCTAAAAGTTGGCGATGAGATTAATCTTACTAAATTAAATAAAGAATTGATTGACATGAATTATTCTAGAGTTGATTTGGTAGTTGAACCTAATCAGTACTCTATTAGGGGGGATATTATAGATATTTATCCTCTTAATTTCAAGCCAGTAAGAATTTTTGCTGATTTTGATAATATCGGCAGTATCAAAGTATTTAATCCTGTAACCATGCTTACATCTAATGATTTGGAGAGTGTAGATATTACTTGTAATTCGTATATATTTTGCACCAAAGAAAGAATAGATAATGTCTATGCTGAAAATAAATTCAAATTTGATGAAACTTATGAAGAACTAATTAAACTGAAAAATACTGATTATAGATTAATGCTTTTTAATAAAGAGAATTATTCATCTATCTTTGATTATGTTCCAGATGGAGTAATTGCTTTTGATGGAGCGAAGGCAATCTATGATAAATTATTAGAAACTATTAATAGTTATAATAATTCAATTAAAGATATGTCCTATCCTCTAAATATTCTAGCAGAGCAAAGCAAACTTGATATTAAGCAAATTCTAGAATTATCTAGTCATAGCCGTGTGGCATTCCATTATATAACCAATGCTAATAGACTTTTTAGTCCCAAAAAAGTATTCTCAATCCGCACTCTGCCACCTATGAATTACATGAAATATCTAGATAGTTTAAGTCTAGATGTTAGTAATTATAGCAAGCAAGAATATACAGTAATTATTAGTATTGGCAGTGAAGAAAATTTGCCTAAATTTACTGAAATTTTGAATAAAATTCAAGTTCCATTTACTGTATCAAAGACATTCTCTCTTTGCAATAAAAATTCAGTTAATTTGCTTACAAAGAAATATCCTCTGGATATAATACTTCCCGATGAGAAATTAGTAGTAATTTCGTACACTTCTCTTTTTGGTCAAAAGAAGAAAGTAGATAATATAAAGATTGACTTCTTTGATGGCGAATTGCCAGCCAAAGATGATTATGTAGTTCATAATATCCATGGAATAGGTAAATGTTTGGGAGTTCAAACACTCAAACTTACTAATTCGCTTAGAGATTATGTTGTTATAGAATATAAAAATAGTGATAAATTGTATCTCCCAGTTGAAAATCTAGACCAAATAAGCAAATATTTAGGTTCGGATAAAGCACCAACACTTAATAAAATTGGCGGTGTAGAATTTGCTAAAACCAAGGCAAGGGTTAAGTCGGTTGTAAAAAAGATTGCTTTCGACCTAGTTAATCTATACAAAGAAAGAATGAATTTAAAAGGCTATAAATATCCTGCTGATGATGAGATAATAGAACAATTTGAGAATAATTTTGCTCATACAGAGACTATTGACCAATTGAAAGCAATTAACGATTGTAAGAAAGATATGGAAGATGGCAAAATTATGGATAGGCTTGTGTGCGGAGATGTGGGATTTGGAAAGACTGAAGTGGCACTTAGAATTGCTTTCAAGACCATAATGGCGGGCAAACAAGTAGCATTTCTTTGTCCTACAACAATTCTTAGCGAGCAACATTTTGCAACTGCCAAGTCTAGAATGAGTGATTTTGGAGTAAAAATAGAAGTTATTAATAGACTAAAAAGTAGTAGTGAAGTCGCTAAAATTAAAGAGGCTTTAAATAATGGAAAAATTGACCTGATTATAGGCACACATAAATTGCTTGCAAATGATATTACTTACAAAAATTTAGGATTACTTATTCTAGATGAAGAACAGAAATTTGGTGTGGCAGACAAAGAGAAAATTAAGAACTTGAAGAAATCAATAAATGTTCTAACTCTTAGTGCAACACCTATTCCTCGTACTCTTAATCTATCGCTAATAGGCGTAAGAGATATAAGTGTAATTGAGACACCGCCAGTAGAGCGTATTTCTAGTGATGTTCAAGTAGTAGAATATAGCAATGAACTTATGACCAAAGCAATTAATCTAGAACTAGAAAGGAATGGACAAGTATTAATCATTTATAATAGGGTAGAAAGCATTTATGATTTTGCTTCATTCGTGTCATCTCTTGTGCCTAATGCTAGAGTAGCAGTTGCTCATGGACAAATGACTGCTGTAGAATTAGAACAAGAAATATACAAATTGTACTCAGGTAGTACACAAGTATTGGTAGCAACTACGCTTATAGAAAATGGTGTGGATTTGCCTAATGCTAATACGCTAATAGTTATTAATTCGGATATGCTTGGATTATCTCAATTGTATCAATTAAAGGGTAGAATTGGTAGGTCAGACAAAAATAGTTATGCATATTTTACTTTTGATAATCGAAAATTACTTACAGAGAATGCGTACAAAAGATTGCAAGCCATCAAAGAATTTAGCGGAATGGGTAGTGGCTTTAAGATTGCAATGCGAGATTTGGAAATAAGAGGGGCGGGAACACTGCTTGGGCTAGAACAGAGCGGACATATAGAGAAGATTGGATACAATATGTATGTTCAATTGCTTAGCGATAGTATCAAAGAGATTAATAACGAGAAAGTTCAAACTCTGTCTGATGTAAGAGTTGAAACTAATATTTCTGCATATCTTTCTCACGATTATATCTCGTCCTCGATTGCTAGAATGAAGATTTATAAAGATATTTCTAGCATTAATAGTACAGATAAATATATTGAATTTATCAAAAATACAGAGGCCGTGTACGGCGAACTTCCATTAGATTTGCTTAATCTTGCCAAAATTGGATTTATCAAAAATATGTGTGGTATTTTGGGTGCAAGCAAGGTCATCATCAAAGAGAAAAGTTCAATAGTATTTGCAGATAAAGATAGTATCTCTAGAGAAATAATTGAGCTTACACTCAAAGAATATTCAGAATATGTTAATTTCAATTTTGTATCTGTGCCAACTATTGAATTTGTGGGTATAGATAAGTCGCAAATACTTGATTTTTTGATAAGTTATCTACAATTTATTGTGTCTATATGATAAAAATATTTGCAATTTGGATATTATTATAGTAAAATATTCTAGTACAATTATAATTTAAGGGGCTGTATTGTGAAAAAATTAATTAAGAAAATACTAACAACTCTATGTGCATTAACACTATGTGTACTATGTTTGACAGGGTGTAGTTGGTTACAAATAGACAAGGCAAGATATTATAACGAAGTAGTTGTTACAATTGGTAATAAAGACGCTATTACCAAAGAATTTACCAAGAAAGATTTGATAGAGGCTTTCAGTAATTATGGATATCAATATTATCAATCAAATGGTAATTCTTTGGAAGAAGCAGTTAATAAAACTATCAAGAGTATGATTGATAGATCTCTTCTTATGGACGTAGTGAAGAAAGAAATTAATAACGATAATAAATATAAAATTACTGATACTGAGAAATTAGAATTAAGAAAGCAAGTATTTGATTATATGCAAGATTCCATTAATACTTATGAAACCAAAGTTAAGAAAGAATGGAATATGGAAGCAGATATCGAAACTTCTGACAAGGCAGAGCCTCTAAGAAAAGCAGAAGAAGAGTATACTCCAACAACTAAGTATGAAATCATTACTAACGCTAATGGCACTACAACAACTCAAGTAACTAGAGTTGATGAAGACGAAGAAACTGTAGAAGTTCCAGCAGATATGCCAGAACATTTTACCAAAGACTATAGAGTGGTTGTAGACGAGAAAGTTTCTAACGAGGCATGGACTAGATACATCAAATCTTTGCAAGATTTAGCCAAGGCAGAAGGTAGAAGTACAAATGAAGCCGATGTTCTACTTAACGAAGAAGAAAGATTATATGACTTAATGCTTAATAATAAGTATTTAACTAAATATGAACAAAAATTCTTTGATAATACTCCAGTTAATGTTCAAGCAGTTCTAGATTATTATAGAGAACAATACAAATCTCAATTGCAAACATATAAATCAAATGAGAAATTGTATCAAACTGCTATGGAAAGCGCTTCTTCTAATTACATCTACTATCATCTAGATAATAAAGATAGCGCAAGTGTTAAGAATAAATATATTAATGTTAAACATATCTTAATCAACTTTACAGAAGAGCAAAAAGCCGAGATTACTACTCTTAATACTCTATATGGAATTACTAGTGATAATACCGATGAGAACGAAGAGAAGAAACAAAATTCGGATTATCAAGCACAACTAAGAAGAATTGCTGGTAGAACAACATCAACTTTTGAAATGCCAGAAGAAATGTATCTAGCATATGGTGCAAAGTACAACTTCCAAAAAGTTGTTGGCAAAGAAAATACTTACACTGCATATGCTTCGGATATCTATAATTTTGTTAGAGATTATGCAGATGGTGTTAATCTTAAAGAGAAAGCAACTAACTTTAATAAACTTGTATATATCTTCAATGATGATAGCGGATTTATGAATAGTGAATTTGACTATGTAGTTAATCTAGATACAACAATCACCGATAAAATGGTTAAACCTTTTGCTGATGGTGTTAGAGCATTAGATACTGCTAATGGTGGCGAAGGTGCTGGTTCTATGGATATGATTATTAGTGAATATGGCTATCATATTATATTCCACGAAGGTGTAGCAGAAAATATTGTAGATGAGAATAATATTGATAATATAAGCGATGAGAATTTGCTATATTTGCTATGTACCAATACAACAACTCCAGAAAGCAATAAAACAATCTTTAACTATATCTATGACAAATTGAAACTTGATGAGAATTTGTATAACAATATGACTTCTCAAGTAATTGAGAATGAGAGGACTGCTCTTAAAGCAAATAATTATGTTATAACATATTACGAGAAAAGATATAAAGATTTGTGGAAATAATAATAAAAAGATGTAAATTAATTTACATCTTTTTTTATGCTTTTTTTATAAATTTTTTTGTAAATATTGTACTCTATCTTTCTACTTTTATTTAATTTAAGTTTTATTAAAGTAATAGCAATTTAATTCTCTAGATATTTAAGCCAAGATGGAGAAATCTTGAATACTTTGTCATTTAGATAATTTAATTTGCCTGTGATATTAAATTCTAATTTGTATGATGTCAAGAAATATCCATTGTAATCAAAAGTTGATGTTTGATTTTGACCATACTTACTATCATTGATTATCGGGTATCCTAAGAATTTAAGATGCGCTCTTATTTGATGGGTTCTGCCAGTATGTAATCTGACATCAATTAGGCTATAATCACAATACCAATGTATTACATTAAATTCAGTGATTATTTCTTTGGAATAAGGTGTGGGTGTGTCTGTAACGGTTACAAGTGATTTATTGCTATCTTTATATAAGAATGCGGTATATATACCATTCAAAGTGCAGTTGCCATTTACTCCGGCCATATAATATTTGGATATTTGTCTTGTTCTAAATATTTCTTCTAATTCTTTGGCAATATCTTTGTTTTTGGCAAGTATTAATAACCCTTCGGTTAATCTATCTAGACGATGAACAATATAAATTTTAGTATCTTCAAATAATTCTTCTACCGAATAAGTGTTCTCGCTAGATTTATCTCTAGTTGCACATTCCATGCCGGCAGGCTTATTAATTATAATTATATTGTCGTCTTCGTAGATTATATTGAGTATAGGCTTATTCTTGACTGGAAGATATATGTCTATCTCGTCTCCAATATTTACATCTATATTATCTTTGGTTCTTTTGCCATTTACTTTAATGTCGCCTTTTCTAAGCAATTTCTGTGCTTGACCAAAACTCAAGCCTTGTACATTGTGTATTAAAAATTTGATTAATTTTTCGTGTGTTTTAACTATTATTTTCATAATTGTCCTTATGTGTTATCTCTTATGTATTTATTTTGATGTAATTTTTTATGTTTATTACTCAATATTTTAACACAATAATTAACTATTTACAAATACACTTGATAAAGAATTAAGGTAATTTTTAGACTTTTTGTTATGTGAAAATTTATTTAATTTATAAATTTTTCTAAAAAATGCTTTATAATCTGCAATTATTATTATATACTAATGTAGTAAATATAAGGAGAACAAATGTTAAAATTAGATAATGTTTGCTATATAGTAGAAGAAGATGGCAAACAAAAATATATACTAAAAAATATTAATCTTCAAATAGAAGATGGTGAAACTATAGTTATAACTGGTCATAATGGAAGTGGCAAAAGTACTCTTATGAAAATAATTATGGGAATTATTCCTGTTACTTCTGGCAAGATTTATTATGACGGGATTAATATTACAGACATGACAATTACAGATAGAGCCAAATTAGGGATTGCGTATTCTTTCCAAACTCCAGTTAGGTTTAAAGGATTAAAAGTAAGGGACTTACTTGTAACTGCTCAGAAGACTAATTCCAAACTTACTGAGGTATGTAATTATTTGTCTAAAGTAGGTTTGTGTGCTAGAAATTATATAGATAGAGCATTAGACGATAGTCTTTCGGGTGGAGAACTCAAAAGAATAGAAATAGCCACAACTTTTGCTAGAGGTGCTAAACTGAATATGTTTGACGAGCCAGAAGCAGGTATAGATTTGTGGAGTTTTGATGGACTTATATCTGCATTCCAAGAGAGCAAAGAGAAGAATTCTTCAAATATTATAATTTCTCATCAAGAGAAGATTTTGGGAATTGCAGATAGAATAATTGTAATGGATAGTAGCAAGATTACAATGATAGGAACCAAGGCAGAAATTTTGCCAAGCATTAAGACTGCTAAAATTTGTAATAAACTTCAAGGAGAGTGCTATGAATAAGATAGAGAAAGACTTGCTTCTTGCAGTTGCAGATTTACACCAAATTCCAAGTGGTGCATTTAATTTGAGAGAAAATGGCAAAGGTGTTGAGCGTAAAAGTTCGGCAAATATTGAAATTGTGCCAAAGAAAGATGTAAGTGGAATAGATATTATAATTAAACCAAATACAACTAATGAGAGTGTGCATATTCCAGTAATAATTACTGAGAGTGGCATTAAAGATTTGGTCTATAACGACTTCTATGTAGGCGAGAATAGTGATGTTTTAATAGTTGCTGGTTGTGGCATACATAATGCTGGAGACGATGCAAGCGAGCATAATGGAATTCATGCTTTCCATATAGGCAAGAATGCTAAAGTTAGATATGTAGAGAAACATATTGGCGTAGGACAGAAGGGAGACAAAATTCTTAATCCAGTTACAAAAGTATTTATGGAAGATAATTCATATATGCTAATGGAAACCACACAACTTGGTGGAGTTTCTAGTTCTATAAGAAGAACAGAAGGAAGTCTGCAAGATAATGCCAAATTGGTTATTAAAGAGAAAATTTTGACTAATGATAACCAATTAGCCAAGACCGAATTTGATGTGGAATTAGTGGGCAAAAATAGTTCATGTGAAGTTATTAGTAGAAGTGTTACAAGGGGAGAAAGCAAACAAGAGTTCTTTAGTAAATTAACAGGCAAAAATGAGTGTTTTGGTCATGTTGAGTGCGATGGAATATTACTAGATAAATCCAAAATTACTTCTACTCCAGAAATTGTAGCAGAATGTGTAGAAGCAACACTTGTACACGAAGCAGCCATTGGCAAGATTGCTGGAGACCAAATAATTAAACTTATGTCATTAGGACTAACAGACAAAGAAGCCGAAGATATGATAATTCAAGGTTTTTTGAATTAAAATATACAATATTAAGCAATAGCAAAATATATATGCTGTTGCTTTTTTAATTAGTAATTATCTAATACTTTTTTAATTTTGCATATTGACTATGAGGGCTGGCGTGTGTTATAATTCAATTGAATTAAAAGTTGGGGGATAAATATTGTGGATAATCAAGCATGGGAAGAAACCAAAGAATATTATTTGAAGAATAAAGAACAACAGTTGGCAGAAGAAATTATTGCTCTTCTAAAGGCTAGAAATGAAATTGATATTGCTCTTTATAACAAAAGACAAGAGTATGCCAAACTTTGTGGTTTGATGGATAAGGACGACGAGAGAACTAAATAATAAATAAAAAACTTGAGTAGATAATTTTCACTCAAGTTTTTTTATATTTTTAATTAAATTATTATCAATTGATAATTACATTCTCTCCAGTGTCTGCATCTTGATACATTACCCAAAATCCTTCGGTGTAGGGGGATAGGGTATCTGTAGGCAACCACTGACTATAGTCTTTTAATTCTCTAGGTGGTTCAGTGTAGTAATTTCCGGGTACACCATAGCAAATATATTTAATATCATTATTTATGTAAATAATTCCAACAACATAATATTTATCATTGTCTTCATATTTAATTTTGACCCATTTGCTATTCTCAACTAGATTTTCTAGATTTTTTTCTCTAGGATACTTATCAAATAATTCGTCTAATTGCTCGGCTATCATACTATAGAATTTGTGGTTACTGCCACTTAATTCTTTGTCTATAGAATTCTCTATTTCTTCGTCATCACTTTCAAAAAGATTACTCATTGTCACTACTTGTGCAAGTTCGGAACTAGGATTACTTAAGTTATTAACACATTGTGTCTCCAAATTAGAATTATGCGGTGTTGGACAAATGGCGTCTCCTAATCCTTTGTCTAAGAATGTTACCTGATTATCTAGTATATCGTTATTATATGTATTTGTAGGCGTTGAATTTATGTTTTCAATAATAACACCATTATCTTTATCTACAATTGTGGGAGTAGGTTCTTCGTTCTTTGGAATATCATCTATATTGTTTGTAGGTTGAATTGTTGCTTTCTTTGCTTGATATGAGATATTGTTCTCTTGCAATTTCTGAATACTATTTTTTAGACTTCCTACTATTTGAGATTTATAATTATCTGCTTTTTCGCTACCCCAAAGCAGTGGGATAATATTATCTTTGCTATTTTCTAGTAAAACGCAACCTAAATTTTTCTCTAAATTTATTTCTTGGTTTAGTAGAAAATTATAGATATTGCCATCTAGATTAATATTTTGTTTTATTATTTTATCTTCACATTTAATGCCTAATACCAAATTGGAATAATTTCCAAAGTTATAGGCTTTGATAGTGCAGAATATTCCTTTGTTTTGACGAAGTAGAGTTAGAATTGCCATTCCTTTGTTGCTACTTTCTTTATTTGTTAGAAATAATGTCTTTTTATAAGCACTCATATAATACCACCTAATATTATTCTTAATTAGTATATATGATGCTTGACTAAGTGTATGTTAAAAAATTTATACAAGAGAAGTAGATTTAGTTGTTATTTGTTTATATTTGTCGAATACTATATCTTGCATTAAATATTAACAAAAAAAATTTAATTTTTAATTAAAATTTTGATTGACGAGGAGTATTTAGTTTGTTATACTAAAGATGCTAATAATAATTTATTAGTTTATTTTTTATAAATAACTCCTTTTTATTGCTACTACGAGGACTAACTCACCTCTTAGTAGCCTTTTTTATTTCAAATATTTGCATATTTCATTACTTAAGTCTACAAGGTTTCTTGTATTTAGTGTTTCGCCTCTAGCAGAAGGAGAAATATTAGAATTGCTACAAATATCTTCTATTTGGGATTGTTGTAGATGGAAGTAACTCTTTAGGTTATTTGCAATAGTTTTTCTTCTCATTGCAAATACAGCCTTGATAGTCTCGTCTAATATGTGGCTATCAACTATTTCAAATTTATTATCTACAAAGTCAATTTTAACAATCGCACTATCTACATTTGGCACAGGTGTAAACATATGTCTGCCTACACGCTTAAGTATTTTGGCATTGGCTCTATAATCAATTGCAGGGGTTATTGCTCCATATTCTTTGGTATTTGGCTTGGCGGTGAGTCTCTCGGCAACTTCTAATTGAACCATTATAGACATGGACTTTAGATGTTTTGCATTTTCTAGAAATTTAAAGATTATAGGTGTAGTTATATAATAGGGCAAATTTGCTACTATTATATAATCTCCACCTATTTTTTGTTCTAATTCTTCAATATCTACTTTCATAATATCTTGAAATATTACTTCGCAGTTCTTGTAATTTTTAAGCGTTTCATTTAATATTGGTTGTAAATTTCTGTCTATTTCAAAACTTATAACTCTTTTGGCAACTTCAGCCATCATTGAGGTTAGAGTTCCTGCTCCAGCACCTATTTCTACTATAGTATCTTCTGGCGTTACGACCAAATCTACTATAGATTTCAAGAAATTTTTGTCAAAAATGAAATTTTGACCATATGCTTTATTGAATTTAAAATCATTATCTTTCAAAATTTGTGTGTTCATACATTTGCCTTTTTGTAAAGTTGTAATGCATTTATTTTTGCTTGCTTTATTACGCTATCGCAAGAAATTCCCTTAATTAAAGCGATTTTCTCTGCTACATACATTGTATATTTGGGTTCATTTAATTTGCCTCTGTATGGCTCGGGAGCAAGATATGGGCAATCAGTTTCAATCAAGAAATCTGTCATATCACATTCTTTGCATACAAGAGGTGCTGTGATACAATTTTTGAATGTCAAAGTTCCACCAAAGCCAATTTTAAGTCCCAATTTTTTGATTTCTCTGTATACCTCTACGCTTTCGCTAAAGCAGTGAATAACTCCACCAAATTCTAATAATTCTTTATTTTCTTTGAGTATTTGAAGCATATCTCCAATGCTATCTCTATTGTGAATACATACAGGAAGTTTAAGTTCGTGAGCCAATTTTAATTGTTCTATGAATACTCTTTTTTGTTTGTCTTTATTATCTTTGCAATAGTGATAATCTAGACCAATTTCGCCAATTCCAATGACTTTTGGGTTGTTGGACAATTCAATAATTCTATTCTTAGCATGGTCGTCCCAATCATCTACATCTTCGGGGTGTACTCCTAGTAGAGCATAAATGTTAGAGTATTTTTGAGAAAGGCTGAAGACTTCTTCAATGCTTTTCTTGTCTACAGCCATGCAAAATACTTTCTCAACTCTATTTTCTTCTAGTTTTTCGATTATTTGGTCTGTCAATCCTTCAAATTTCTCATCAGTTAAATGAGCATGTGTATCAATTAACATTAGCAAACCTCTAAACCATCGCCCAAGTCTCTATCCAAAGTAATAAGGCTTAAAGTATCGTTTTTCTCGTCTACTGCACAAAGCAACATTCCAGCACTCTCAATTCCTCTTAATTTTCTTGGAGGTAGGTTGGATACAACTACTACAGTTTTGCCAATAATTTCTTCTGGTTTGTAGTATTTTCTAATTCCGCTACAAATAGTTCTTATTTCATCGCCGATTTTTACAGTGTTTTTTAGTAATTTATCTGCACCTTCGATGTATTCGCTATTAATAATCTTGCCAGTTAGCAATTTAACTTTATCAAATTCTTCTATAGATACAAATTCTACAGTGTTAATTTTATCTGTATTGCTAGTTTCAGTTTTTGTTTGTTCAGTCTTTTGCTCGGTAGTAGGGGTATTTGGAGTATCCAAATATTTTATTTCGCTCTCAACATCTAATCTAGGGAATAGATTATCTCCTTTGTTGACAGTGTTGCCATAATTTTCTTTGCTAAATTTAGCAACGCTATCTATTGTTCTTAAATTGTCTTTAATTCCAAATTTATCAAAGATTTTGCTTGGGATTTCAAACATAATACTTTGTAGAAGAGTTGTAACAATTCTTAGAGTTTCGCTAAGAGTGTATAGAACGGTGTTAAGTTTACCTTTCTTCTCTGGGTCTTTGGCTAGTCTCCATGGCTCAGTGATGTCAATATACTTATTGGCACTTCTAATTACAGAGAATATTTCATTTGCAAGCAAATCTATTCTTTCTTCTTGCATATGTTCTCTACATTTATTTAGTAGATTATTGCAAATTTCTTCTATATTTTCTTCTTCTTTATCCCAAACTTCTGGCTTAGGTACAATTTGATTATTGTATTGAGTAATCATTGCAAGAGTTCTGCTAACTAAGTTGCCCAAATCATTACACAAATCACTATTAACAGTATTTACAAATTGTTCGGCGGTGTAAGGACTGTCACTAAAAATTGGGCCAAGTTTTGCTAGATAATATCTAAGAGCATCTGCGCCATATCTATCCACCAAATTTAGAGGATTAAATCCGTTACTCTTAGATTTACTAATTTTATCTCCCTTTAGAGTTATAAATCCAGTTGAATGAATTTGTTTTGGAAGAGGTAAATCAAGCATTTTTAGAAGAATTGGCCAAATAATTGCATGAAACCTAGTAATGTCTCTGCCGACTACATGAACATCACAAGGCCAGAATTTCTTGTAATTATCATCATGATTTGTATTATATCCAAGTACAGATAGATAATTAAGAAGAGCATCAATCCAAACATATGCTACATGTTTATCATTAAATGGAAGTTTGATACCCCAATCAAATGTTGTTCTAGATACGCATAGGTCAGAAATTCCGGGTTTGATAAAGTTATTGAATATTTCATTCTTTCTGCTTTCTGGAACTAAGAAATTTGGATTTTCTTTGAAATGGTCTTCCAAAAATTTCTGGTATTTGCTTAGTCTTAAGAAATAACATTCCTCTTCAGTATGTTCTACTGGTCTGCCACAATCTGGGCAATTGCCATTTACTAATTGGCTCTCTGTAAAGAATGTCTCGCATGGCACGCAATACAATCCTTGATATTTGCCAAGATATATATCGCCCGCATTATAAAGTTTGTCATATACATACTTAACAAGAGCGATGTGTTCTTCATCAGTAGTTCTAATGAAACTATCATAAGTAATGCCCAGTCTTGACCAAATATCTTTGAAGTCGGCAACTGTTTTATCTACAAATTGCTTAGGGGTTAGACCATTTTGTTCGGCAACTCTGGCAATCTTCAATCCATGTTCGTCACTACCTGTAGCAAAGAATACATTGTCTCCTTCTAGTCTATGCCATCTAGCACAAATATCTGCAAATACAGTACTATAGCAATGTCCTACAGTTAATTTGCCACTAGCATAATAAATTGGTGTGGTTATATAATAATTCTTTTTGTCTTTCATAATTCCTCCAATGTGAACTTGAGTTAATTTAATAGAAATTATTTCTAAAAAATCTAATTGCCACATATATATAATTAATAATAATAAATACATAGAAAGTATACATTATGTAGTCTTTTTTGTAAAGACAAATTTTCAAAAAATACGAGGGTACTTATGAATTTCGTGTGGACAACCGTTATGCTTATTGGTATGGGACTATTGCTTCTAAATAATGTAGATGCAACAATGACAGCGCTAGTAGATGGCGGAAACAAAGCAATATCTCTTACTCTTAAACTTTGGGGGATATATACTCTTTGGCTTGGGATACTCAAGATAGTTGAAGAAACGGGATTGGATAAAAAATTAAGTAAATTATTTAGACCCATTATTCGTAAACTATTTGGACAAACAGATGAGTATACAGAAAATCAAATTGCAATTAATATTACAAGTAATTTGCTAGGCATGGGCAATGCAAGTACTCCTAGTGGAATGAATGCAATTTATGGACTGTATGATGGTATGGGTAAGTATGCTACAGCCAGCATGATAATGATTATTATACTTAATTCTACCAGTCTACAATTAATTCCTACTACAATTATTGGACTTAGAATTTCATCGGGTAGCACCAATCCATCTAGCATAATTTTGCCTACAATTATAGCAACTGTTGCTAGCACTCTTTCGGGCATTTTATTAGTTAAATTATTTTCAAAAATTTTCAAGGATAAGTAATGAGTAAATACATAATTCCAAGTTTAATAATTTTATTATTGCTATATAGTTTGCTTAAGAAAAATAACACTTATAATAGTTTTGTATTGGGTGCTAAAACTTCTTTTGATTTGGTCCTTACATCATTTCCATATATTGCAACAATTTTTATTGCATTAGAGATTTTTGAAGTAAGTGGGCTTAGTTATATGTTCTCCAATTTGGTGTCTCCAGTATTTGGAATATTTGGCATTCCCAAAGAATTATCTCAATTAGTGATACTCAAAAATTTCTCTGGCTGTGGCTCACTTGCAGTACTAGAAAATATATTTGCGACTTACGGCGTAGATAGTTATCTAGCCAGAGCGGGGAGTGTGATTTGTGGTTGTAGTGAGGCTATTTTCTATGTGACTGCAGTTTATTTTAGCAAGACCAAAATTACTAAATTTAGATATGCTGTAATTGTAGGGGTGCTTGCAAATTTAATAGGTGCAATTGTGGGTTGTTTGGTTTGTAGATTTATTTAGTGCCACATAACTATATATTTCTTGCTAAGTGCTCATAATTATTTGACAGAAAGTGAGTGTATGGATATAATACATAGTATTAAAGTATTTTGGAGAAAAACATGATTGTAATGAAATTAAGGGAACTTCCTTTTGAACAAATAAAAAGCAAACAGAAGATTTGGGAAGTGAGATTAAATGATGACAAAAGAAAAAGTATTCATATAGGAGATAGTATACTTTTTAGAAAATTACCCGACTTATTTGAAGGGATAGTTTGTAGAGTAGTAGATATCAAACACTTTCAATCTTTTAGAGAAATGGCAAGTGTATTATCTCTAACAAGTTTGGGCTTTGAGATGGGTGCAACAGCAGATACTTGTGAAGAAGTTTATCATGCGTACTACACACCAGAAGAAGAGAAAGAATTTGGTGTTGTCGCATTCAAATTAGAATTAGTGTAAAAAAAATAGACATAATAATTTAGCATATAAGCATTTTATTATGTCTATTTTTTATTTGTTATTTTTTATTTTCTTTAGAGTTAAGTGGTGCTCCACAACTAGAACATTTGGTAGCATTTGCATCATTATTAGAATTACAGTATTTGCAAATATTTGTTTCTTTATTTTGACTATTTTTTTGTTCGTTTATCTCACTATTTTGTTTCTGCACGCTTGTAATTTCAGAGTGAATAGTTTTCACAATCTTAGTTACAATTGAGATAACCGTAATAATAAATACTATTCCAAAAATTGAATATACAAATCCAAAAATGAATTGCATGAACCTCTCCTATTTGTTAAAATAAATTTTATTTTAAGTTATTATATTTTTTATTTTAACAAAATAATACGAATTAGTCAATGACAACTATTAATTTTCAATAAATTTGATGTCCCCACATAATACATCATTATATGAATAACTTTTTCTATCCAAATCGACAGTAGATGTGGGATTGATAATAAACATACTTGGATATACTTTGTCAATTATGGCAGTAAGCGAAACAATTTTATTTCTTCCTTTATTTACTTTCATGTGGATATTTTGTCCTTGCAGTTGTGAGATTTTTTCTTTTACTTGTGTTAGGGTGGTGGCATTATTCATTGGTATCATCTCCTTTTTTATTGGTAGTGTGTGCAAAATATTTCAAATTATTCTATCTATATTTTGGCAATTGATTGAATATAAAGAGAAAATATGCTAGAATACTAGTATGGAATTAATTGAATTATACTTGAAGTCTCAAATGCACAAAGTATTAACTTTGGATATTAAAGAGAAAATGTTATCTCATGCATATCTTATTGTATCAAAAGATGATTTGCTTTTGAACGAATTTTGTATGCTTGGAATTAAAGAAATTTATTGCTTAGGAGATAATCCTCCATGTAATAATTGCGTGAATTGTAATAAAGTTGAGCATAGCAATATGGTCGACTTGGAAGTATATCCCAAAGATGATAAAAATTTGGTTGTAGAGGATATAGAAAAAATAGTAGAGAGTGCATATATTAGACCTATGGAGAGTGCATATAAAATTTTTTATCTTAAGAATTTTGATAAATGCACAACTCAAGGTCAGAATAAAATTCTAAAGACAATAGAAGAACCACCACAAAATGTAATATTTATTTTGTCATCATCTAGTTTGGGTGGGGTGCTTCCAACAATTCTTAGTAGGTCCAAGAAGATTGAAGAGAGAGTGCTTGCTAGCGAAGATATTGCTAAATATCTAGTAGATAAGAAAATAGATAACGCACAATTAATATCTTGTATGGCAGATGGAAGTTTAACAACAGCGCTTAAGATTGCTGAGAACAAAGACGCTATTAATATTATCAATCTTTGTGCAGATATGTTGATTAATTTGAAGACTTCCAAAGATATTTTAGTTTATTCTAGTAGAATACTAGCACTTAAGAAAGATATTCCATTCTTTCTAGATACACTTATTTCAATGCTTAGAGATATTGTTGTAAGTGTGAGTTCAGATAATATTTATTTTAAAAACTTGAAAAGTAAATATGATATGTTATCCAAAATATACTCACCTTTAATGGTAGAGAAGATAACAAAGAAGATAAATGAAATTTATTTGAAAATGGAATTTAATTGTAATATGACTGGCGTAATCGACCAGTTGCTTTTAGATATATTGGAGGTTAAATTTTTATGTCAAAAATAGGCATTAAGTTTGTAGAAGGTGGCAAGATTTACAACGCAGAAGTTGAAGAAAATAAATACAAAGACGGAGATAGAGTTGTAGTCGAAAGTGTAAGAGGCTTGGAAATTGCTTATATTTGCCCACCAACAAATGCAGAAGATAAAGAAGAAATTGTGGCAGTTTTAAGACTTGTAACTGCTGAAGATGAGAAAAAATACGAAGATTTGAAAAAACAAGAGAAGAAAGTCGTAGATTTAACAAATGAACTGATACATAAATATAATTTGCAAATGAAATTAGTTGATGCTAGTTACACTTTAGACGGAAGTAAAGTAATAATTAATTATGTTTGCGAAGATAGAGTGGATTTTAGAGAATTGGTGAAAGATTTGGCTAGTCAATTAAAAGTTAGAATTGAACTTAGACAAATTGGTATTCGTGACCAAGCCAAGAAAATTGGCGGTATTGGTTTCTGTGGGAAAGAGTGTTGTTGCAAGAAATACTTAAATGATTTCGATAAAGTCAGCATCAAAATGGCTAAAACTCAAGGCTTATCACTAAACCCAACTAAAATAAGTGGAATTTGTGGAAGACTAATGTGTTGTCTATCTTACGAAAATGAATTTTATGCCGAAGCATCAAGCAAGATGCCTAAATTAAATGCAAGAGTGAAAACTCCAGATGGCATAGGTAGTGTAATATATAATAACATTTTGAAACAATTGGTTACAGTGAAGATAGAGAACGATAACGATACTAAAATAAATGAGTATACTCTAGACCAAATTGTAATTGTGCCAAAAGATAATGCACCATTTAAGAATAATAAACCTGCAAAAGAAGAGAATAAAGACAGAAGTTCAAACTCTGCTAAAAATCAGAAAATAGAAGAAAACAAAAAAGTAGAAGAAACCAGAAATACTAAAAACGAAGATAATAAAAATATAACCTCTTCAAAACCTAATAAAAAACACAAGAAATTTAGAAAATATGACAAACCTATTAAAAAACAATGAGCGTCTTGACGATTTGCAAATTAATAATTTGTATATAATCCAAAATCCCGATGAATACTTATTTACTAGCGATGCAGTTGCACTTGCTAACTTTGCCCATGTAAGTAATTATGGTAAGGTCGTAGATTTGTGTAGTGGCAGTGGTGTTGTAGGAATTTTGGTTAATGCAAAGAATAAAGTTCAAGATGTAACACTTGTAGAAGTTCAAGAGTATCTAGCAGATATGTCTAGAAGAAGTATTGAATATAATGGACTAACAAATTTTAGAGTAATTTGCTCTAATCTTCAGAATATTAACGAGCAAATTGGCAGAGGAGTATACGATGTAGTTACTTGTAATCCACCTTACCAGACCAAAGGCACAGCCAAATTTCTAAGTGAGAAAGAAAGTATTGCTGTATGCAAGCATGAAATTTTAGTGACTATTGAAGAAATTATCAAAGAGGCGAGTTTACTTCTTAAATTTGGTGGATTATTCTATACTGTTAATAAGGAAGATAGACTAATAGATATAATTGTTAATTGTAGGAAATATAATTTAGAACCAAAAGAGATTAAAGTAATTGCGTCAAAGAAAGGTTCAAATATTGTGCTTGTCAAAGCAAGAAAAGGAGGAAAAAGCGGAGTAAAAATTTCGCTTTGGTAAATATTATGTTGTATATCGTTGCCACACCTATTGGTAATCTTAAAGAATTTACATATAGAGCAGTCGAAGTATTAAATAGTGTAGAATATATACTATGCGAAGATACTAGAACAAGCAAAGTTTTGCTAGATAATTATAATATTAGAAAGCCTCTTAAGTCTTATCATAAATTTAATGAAACTAAAGCATCAGAAGAGGTGATAGAAGATTTGCATAATGGCAAAGATATTGCATTAATTAGTGATGCGGGTATGCCGGGAATCAGTGACCCGGGTAATATTTTGGTTAAAAAATTAATTGAAGAAGGACTAGAATATACTGTTGTTTCGGGTGCAAGTGCAGTCATTAATGCTTTTGTAATGAGTGGATATTCTACACCATTTACATTTGTTGGTTTCTTGCCAGATAATAATTCTAAATGCAATGAATTATTGAATGAACTAAAAAATTATAAAACTTCACTTATTTTCTATTGCTCTCCTCATTCACTCGCTGAAGATTTGGATAAACTATATAGTGTATTAGGCAATAGAAATATTTGTGTAATAAGAGAAATTTCTAAGAAATTTGAAGAGAAAATTTTTACAACACTAGAAATGGGGTATAATGGTGTTATCAAAGGCGAATTTGTAGTCCTTGTAGATAAACCAGACAGGGAAGAAACAAACCTAGATATAGACCAAGATTTACAAATTTTATTGAATATGGGTATTTCTAAGACCGATGCTTCCAAAGTATTAGCGAAAGCCAAAGGTCTAAAGAAGGGAGATATTTACAAAAACGCAATAGGTAAGTAGTGACTGAGATAAAATTCTTCAAAAAACAATGTTGTATCAATGTAATATTTGAATAATAAATAATTGTATATTGGTTATTAATAATAATCTTGTGCGTGCTAATTAAAAATAATAAATATTGTTAAGCGTTGCAATCACACTTAATTTGTGTTTGTGAATTTTAAATTAATTTAAGCGACTAATCTAGTCGCTTTTTCTAATAAATAAAAATCCCTATTTCTAGGGATTTTTTATATTGGCGGAGACGGAGAGATTCGAACTCTCGTGCAGGTTACCCAGCAAACGCATTTCGAGTGCGTCCCGTTACGACCACTTCGGTACATCTCCATAAGAAAACTATGTTAATTGTAACAAATATTATGTAATTTGTAAAGTATTTGATTATTTATTACAGGATAAAGTAATTTTTAATTAAATATGTTTACGATGGAACTAATGATATATTCATATATTAATTTATAATATAGGAAGTTTAAACAAAGTAGTCCGCAAGGACACCTTGATTTAAACTGACGACTTTTTCAATCTATGTAACCACGATTTATCGTGGGATTTGCGTAGCAAATTGATTTGTGAATGGAATGAACAAAGCAATATTACATAGATTATAATATAGGAAGTTGAGAGTAGCACAAATGTTTACACTTGTATTACCGAAACGACAACCAGTTCAACCTATGTGACCGACAGCATTTTCGGAGTTGAATAAATCAAATTTTAACATTGCATAAATTATAGTATTATATAAAAAATTTTGAAATCAATCTTCAAATTCCTATATGTTAGTAATATATGTTTATGCTCTAAATTGAAAAATCCCCAAGTAAAACTCGGGGATTTTATTTATAATTAATTATTATCTGCTAGAGCCGTCATCATAGAAATCGTCATCATATTCAGATGATCTTTCATTCTCATCTAATTGAATTATTTCTTTCTTGATTAGGTCTTCAGCATAGAATTCGATTGAATTGCTTGAATTGCTCATTGCACACAAAGACTCTGAAGTAACAACTGTTTCAGGAATTTCTATTTTCTCACCATATTCATTCTCATAGAAACCGTCACATTCTTCAATTGATCCCATAAGTTCCCATTTATCGTACTCTTTCTCTGGGAGAATAATGCATATAACTGAATAATTGTCTGGGTTGAATTTTTGTTTCTCTCTATACATATAAGACAAGCCTTCGCCATTGTCATTGTTTTCTATAATTAATGAAGGATCTTCTTCTACCATTCTCTTTGCTTCTTCAAGTGAGTCTGCAGAGATTACTGTAGAATAGCAATATGCTACATTTTCATCTTTGGTATAAGAACTAGATGTATTACATGCAGTTGCAACTCCTCTAGAGCCTACATGGTCGGCATCTTTTTCTTTAATTGCTTGTGCTTCATTCTCTGTAACTAATCTAATTAAAACTTTATAATCCATAAACACCTCGGATATTTTTTATTATATATAATATACCATAAATGAGGAGTTTTTGCAATACATATACACAGATGTTTGCTATTTATTATTAAATTTAGTTATCTTGGCGGGTACTCCCACAGCGGTGCAATCATCTGGCAAATCTTTGAGTACTACCGAATTTGCACCAATCTTTACATTATTACCAATATTTATATTGCCAAGCACTTTAGCACCGCTACCAATAAAGCAATTATTCCCGATAGTAGGGTGTCTTTTGCCACTTTCTTTGCCCGTTCCTCCAAGTGTTACACCTTGATAAATAGTACAATTATCCCCAACGATTGCAGTTTCTCCAATGACCACTCCGCAACCATGGTCTATAAGTAAATTTTTGCCGATTTTAGCACCAGGGTGAATTTCTATTTGTGTAAAAAATCTGGAAATTTGGCTAAATAATCTGGCTAAAAATCTTAGATGAATTTTGTATAAGAAATGATTTATTCGATGAGAAAAAATTGCATGAACACAAGGATAACAAAAAAATACTTGTATCTGACTTCTGCTAGCAGGGTCTCTTTCGATTATTGATTTTAAATATTTCATATTATTTAATATGTTTATTATTTGCTAGTTGTTATTGGTCTTAATTGTACTAGTATAAATAATTACATAATGACTAAAGATATAATATGTCTAAAATTATTTTATTTATATCTGCATTTGTTCCAATGTATATATTATTTTTAATCAATTTAATAGTAGAAATAATTAATAATAACTTAACATTCAATGTAACCAATACTTGTGTATTAGTGGGGCTAATTTTGCTAACTTTAATTGGGATTATTGGACTTATGATTATTATTAAGTTTGGTTGTAAAGAATATAAGGCGATCAAAGTTTTATCCAAAAAAAATATAACTGACCAGCATTTCTTAAATTATTTCTCGTTATTTGTGCTTCTTGCACTTACTTTTGATTTATCTAAGATATGTTTTGTATGTGTTTTTGTAGTAATAATTATTTTTATTGGAATTGTATATATCAAGAATAATATTTTCTATGTCAATCCTCTTCTTAATATTTTGGGATATAGTTTCTATGATATTACTTATATTTCAGAAAATAACGAAGAGAAAAACTTGCGAATATTTTTCAAAGGTACATTGGAGATTTGCGATAAATATTATGACTTGTGTGTGTCCAATAGAAATTTGAATTTTTTGAAAGAACAGAATAAAAAATAGGGAGTATCAATGTACTTCCTATTTCTTTGTTTTTAATCCGTGATTGCCATTTCAAGCGCCAATTTTATCATATCCAAGAAAGCATTTTGTCTTTCTTCGCTAGAAGTTTCTTCTTCAGTAATTAGGTTATTGGAAACGGTGCAAATAGTAATTGCGTCTTTGTTTAGTCTTTCGGCATTTATGTATAATGCTGCGCCTTCCATTTCTACACCAAGCAAATTTTTGTCTAATGCTAATTTGACTTCATCTTCGTCAGTGTAGAAAGTATCTGAGTTGAGAGTATCTCCAATAGTGTATTTCATTCCTAGTTCTTTTGCTTTGGTTTCTGCTAATTTTAATAATTTATTACTACATTTAATGTAATCTGCGCCAAAGTTTTCGTAGAAATTATTGTAATTAGTCTTAGTAAAAACTCTCTTTGATATAAGGATACTTTTTAGTTCCAAATCTTTGTGAATGCCTCCGATTGTGCCAACTCTAATAATTCTATCTACATCATAGAATTTGAATAGTTCGTAACTATAAATTCCCATAGCGGGATTTCCCATTCCGCTTGCCATTACAGTTACGGGTTTGTTTTTGTATAAACCAGTGTAGCCTTGTACACCTCTTACATTATTTACAAGTTTGGCATTCTCCAAGAATTTGTCGGCAATCATCTTGCTTCTAAGTGGGTCGCCCGGCATTATTACGGTTTTTGCAATTTCGTCTTTGCTAGCTGAATTATGTGCGGTCATTATTTTCTCCTATTTTAATTTTCTAAATATACTATCGTCATTTTTCTCGATGCCAAATAAATCTAGTATGGATTTGCTAATATTATTAAATCCAATAAGTGTTCCTAAGTTAACATTGCTTTTTAACTTTTTGCCATATACAAGTAGTGGGGTATACTCTCTACTATGATCGGTACTAGGGGTTGTAGGGTCGCAACCATGGTCGCCTGTAATCATCAAAATATCTTCATCGTCAAGATTTTTTAGCATTTCAGGAATATTATTATCTATTTCTTTTAGTGCATTTCCATATCCTACATAATCATTTCTGTGGCCATATAGCATATCTGTATCGTTAAGATTTGCAAATACTAATCCGTTTATATCTCTACGCTTAATTGTATCAATTATTGCTTGCAAGCCTGTCTGATTATTTCTAGTGTGATTGCTTTCGCTAATTCCTTGAAAATTAAATATATCTTCAATTTTTCCAATGCAAACAGTGTCGAAGCCATTATTTTTTAATTTGTCTAGCATAGTTTCGGCTGGAGGATTTAGCGTATAATCTTTTCTAAATTCCAATCTATAGAACTTGCCGTCTGAATTAGTCGCGAATGGTCTAGCGATTATTCTTCCAAAATTATATTTACTATCTTTACTGCAAATATTTCTAACTTTCTTACATAACGCATATAATTCTTCTAGAGAATAGATGTCTGTATGTGTAGCAATTTGGAATACAGAATCGGCAGAAGTATAAGCGATAGGTTTGTGTGTTTCCAAGTGAAGTTTGCCTAGTCTTTCAATAATTTCAGTGCCTGATGCTACTTCATTGCCTATAAATTCTACGCCAATTTTCTCTTTCAAAAGTTTCAAAAGTTCATCTGGAAAACCATTTGGGAATGTTGGATATGGGTGTTCCATAATAACTCCGCTCATTTCATAATGTCCAGCCGTGGTGTCTTTGGCAAGAGTTAATTCTTGAAGTCTCATATAATTTCCGATAGTATCTTTATTAGAAAGATTTATTCCATCTATATTATTAAGACCTAGACTTATCATATTTTTCAAATCTACATTAGTTTTCTTTAGTACATTTAAGTATGTATTGCTTCCTACATCTCCAAATTTATCTGCATCTGGCATTTCGCCAACACCAAAACTATCTATTACAATAAGTACAACTTTCATTTTGTCTCCTAATAATTTTATTTAAGTTTATAAATTTAATGCTAATATTATTTAATATTGATATTTAGTATTATAACAAAAATTATAAGACTTTCAAAATTAATAAACGGTCTTTGAAATAAATTTAATTAATTAGTCATAATTAGGTGTGATTGTTAGTATATTATATCAGAATTAAAAAATCAGGGGGTTGAAATGGTGTTTGAGCCAAATTTTACAAAGGTTGTGAGTAGTTCAAGAAAAAATATTGGAATTACCCAATCTGTTATTGAATTGAAATTGCCAACTAATGAAGATGTTATAGATGCTATTTATTCTGTAAGTGCCAAGTCAACTATTATTTCAAATGAAGTTGCTGGCAACGATATTAACTTTGTAGGCTTAGTGGATTTCCAAGCGATGTTTGAGAGTGCGGGAATTACAGCGCTTGATTATAGTGCTGAATTCAAAGATAAGTTTGTTTGTGATAGCGAGGTCTTGGGAGAGGTTGTTCTATCTTCTAATGTTGTAGATGTCACAAGCAGTATTGTATCTAATGGAATTAGAGTTGTAGCAATAGTAGAGACAACCATAGATAATATTGTAAGCAAAGATATAAATGTACTTACATCTATTAATTCACAAGATGTTAATATTCAATACAAAGATGTTGAATTCTCTACATATATTGGTAAGGCCTACGAGAAATTTGATGTAACTCAAGAATTTGATGTGAAGAATGCTACAAAAATTTTGATGGTTACACCTAATGCGTGTGTAACAAGTGTTACTCCAAACGAAAATTACATGACAGTAAATGGACTATTAAATGTAGATGTGTGTTACCAAACTGGCGATAGTAATGGAGATGTTACATCAGATTTCCAAACATTTGATTTTAGTTGGGATATTGCTCTTACTGGGATTACAGATACTAGTGTAATCCAGAGTGAAATATCTATAATGTTTAATGAAATCAAAGTTACCACAATGTTGGAAGAAGGTGGTGCAAATGTTAATTTGTATGTGCCAATTGCTTTTGCAGGATATGTATTTGCAAAGACTAATATGAGTGTAATAGATGATGTTTATATTAAGAGTAATTACTTATCTATAACGAGTGAGACTTTTGATAGTATTGTTGGAATGCCGTCTCTACAATTTAGAGATAATATAAGCGGAACTGCAAGTATTGCTGATACTGCACCTTTCATTGATGAGATACTTGGAGTATGTACTAATAATATTGTGCTTGCTAGTTCTAGAGTAGATAATAATAAATTAAGTATAGAAGGCGTTGCAAATGCTACCGTTGTATACTTAACCAAAGAAACAAATGCTTTGACTGCTGTTCAAGTAGAAATGCCGTTCTCCGTAGAACAGAAAGTTGATGGCAATATGGCAAGTGTTGTAACTCTTTGTTTGTCTGATGTGAATGCTAGAAGCAAGAGGGGCAAAGAAATAGAAGTGTCTTCTAATTTGAGTGTGTATGTAGATATGTATGGCATGAATACAATGCAAGTTATATCTAATATAACAATGGGAGATGAGAAACCAAAAGACGATTGTTCTTTGTATATTTATATTGTTAAAGATAATCAGACTATTTGGGATATTGCCAAAGAAATGAATGTTAGTGAAGAGTTAATATTGGAACAAAATCCAGATGTGGAATTACCACTAAGAAGTGGAGAGAAACTAGTTATATATAATCCTAGTTTACTTGGTTTTGATAATTAATAATTTTAACCCTTTTGATTTGTATGTGTTACATAATTGTATGTAACACATATTTTTTTGTCAATAAATATAATGTATTCGACAAAAAGACAATATTATATATAATTCTACAAATTACGATTAAATTAAGTATTATAAAATTCGAGCAGATGACCAAGTATTTAATAATTAAAATATAAAGGCAGGAAAATAATGAAGAAAATATTGATTGTGTTGCTTAGTTTGGTGAGTTGTCTTATGTTTGGTGGTTGTGGTAGTAAACTTGAGAATAATGAAGTAATGAGAATACATATTAGAGCAAATTCAAATAGTGAAGAAGATCAGAGTATAAAATTAAAAGTAAGGGACAATATTATTGAATATATAACCCCGTTAATTTCTGAGTGTAAAAATTATAATGATGTAAAATCTACACTTGCAAGTAACTTAAATGAAATTAAATGTGTGGCAGATAAAGTATTGAGGCAAAATGGGTTTGAATATCAATCAAATCCAAAAATTACACAAGAATATTTTCCGACCAGAAATTATGATGGGCAAATATTTGAGGCTGGCAATTATAATGCGTTGATTATAAATTTGGGAAGTGGAGCGGGTAATAATTGGTGGTGTGTGGCATATCCTCCACTATGCTTTGTGGGTAGTGATAATGGAACTGATGGTATAGAATATAGAAGTAAACTTGTAGAACTAATAAATAATTTTTTAGGGAAGTGAAAATGAAAAAAGTGTTATTTTGTATAGCGATAGTGTGTATGATGGTGTCTCTATCTTTGGTGTGTTTCTTTGCTGTTAATAGAGAGCAAACTTTGGCTTATGATACTCATATGATAGAGGTGCAAACTAGACTAAAAGAATTGGGATACTACTCGGGTACTATCAATGGTGTATATGATAATGCGACTGTAGTTGCAATTAAGAATTTTCAATCTGATCATGGAATATATGTGAGTGGTGCAGTTGGAGGTGTTACGGCTAGTGCTTTGGGAATTAATATGACCGAACAAGAAAGTTATGAGTTGTATCTTCTTGCTAAATGTATTCATGCTGAAGCAAGGGGAGAGGAATATATAGGAAAAGTTGCTGTTGGTGCAGTTATACTTAATAGAGTTGCTAGTCCAGACTTTCCTAATACTATATATGGAGTAATTTATCAGCCTTGGGCATTTACAGCAGTTCATGATGGGCAGATAAATCTAGAACCAGATGCTGCTAGTTATCAAGCGGCAACAGATGCGTTGAATGGGTGGGACCCAACTTATGGTTGTTTGTATTATTATAATCCGTCTACAGCTAGTAGTAGTTGGATATTTAATAGGAAAACTGTTGTAACTTATGGAGAGCATGTTTTTGCTATTTAGGAGCTAGAATGAGAAAAAACAATAATAATATTTTATATATAATTCTTACTTTTTTGGGTGCTTCAACTATTGTCTTTTTGTGTTTATTTTTAAGTTTTCAGAATTCATCAAAATCATATAAAAATACACTTGAAAATAATTACAAAAAAAGTTATTATGAAGTGGTTTCAAATGTGAATGATTTGGAAGTTGATTTGTCTAAGATTGTTGCAACCAAAGATAATTCTGCTCTTAGAATGTTGCTAACGGGACTGAATAGTAATGTTTTGCTTACAATAGATAATATTAATCAATTGCCAATAGAGTATAATAATTTGACAAAAACTAATAACTATTTGAACAAAATAAACGGATATTCATATATTTTACTTGAAAAATTATATAATGGCGAAACCTTGTCTGATGATGATTATGCACAAATAAATGATATTCATTCTACTGTATTATCTATTAAATATGATTTGAAAAATTACTATTCGAATTTAGATTTAAACTTCAGTATTTTATCTGAAAATAGTAGTGGATATAATGAGTTTTCGGGCGGGATAATTAATACTGAGAGTGCTAATTCTAAAGTGCCATCTCTAATATATGATGGACCATTCTCGGATAGCGTTCTTAATAAAGAAATAGTGGGATTGAGTGGTAATGATATAAGTCAAGATGACGCATACAAAATACTTAAAAATTTATTTGGAACAGATAGTATTAAATACTTGGGATTTGCTCAGGGCAAGTTTGAAACTTATAATTTCTATATAAATATTTCAAATGGATTAAATGTTTCTATTACAAAGAAAGGTGGTTTTCTTCTAAGTATTACATCGTTTGTAAATTCCGGAGAAAATAAAATTTCTGGAGATGATGCGGTCAAAATTGCAGAGAATTTTGCAAAGAAAGTTGGACTGAATAATATGTATTGTGTATGGACACAGGCAAGCGGAAATACCGCTTATGTAAATCTAGCACAAATAGAAAATTCGGTTATTTATTATAGTGACTTAATCAAAGTAAAAGTAGATATGACAAGTGGAAATATTGTTGGTTGGGAGGCAACCAATTATGCAACTAATCATAAATCTAGAACTTTCACTTCAAAGATATCAATGCTCACTGCTCAAGATAAATTAAGCAAAATTTTAACTATTAAAGAAAGAAATTATTGTATTATTCCAGATAAATATATTGGAGAAGTTTCTGCATATGAATTTATCTGTTCGTGGAAGAATTACACATATTATATCTATATAGATAGCAATACTGGTGCAGAGGCAAATATTATGAGAGTTATAGATACAACCAATGGCGAATTGTTAGAGTAAGTTTGGTATCTACAGGGTTGTAATTCTTAACAGAGTTTATCAAATAATTTGAATAAAAAAAGAAGAGCGAATTTTTATCACTCTTCTTTTTTAATGCTTCAAATCTTATGTGATATATTCTATTGATGTAGAATTTTTATATGTTATATTTTTACACCATTTTTTATATTGTTAAGATTGCATTACTCAATAGTGCAAATCTTCATTACATTATTAATAATATCTGTTGTTCCAGTGGTTACAATTATTGTATCTCCAGATTTGGCCAACTTCTCTTCTTTGGCAATTACGCAAGCAAGTTCAAATATATCTGCATTAGGAATTTTAGAATAAATTGGAAGAACATTCCATTCCATGCTTAGATAATTGTAGGTTTGCTTGTTATCTGTTATTGCAATGATAGGACATTCAGGTTTGTATCTAGCAATAAGTGATGCGGTCTTGCCTGTATCGGTATAAAGAACTAATGCTTTGGCGTCCAACTTGAATGCACAACTAGTTGCACTATGTCCTAATATGTCTGTCAAATCGTAATTATCGAATATTGTCTCAAAGAACATTCTTTTGTAATTAATATCTTTCTCGGCTTGAATGCATATATCGGACATTGTCTTAACTGCTTTATCTGGGAATTTGCCAACAGCAGTTTCAGCAGATAGCATTACAGCAGATGCTCCATTGTATACGGCATTTGCTACATCAACAGTCTCGGCTCTAGTAGGGCGAGGGTTATTTATCATGCTTTCCAACATCTCTGTTGCTACTATTACGGTTTTGCCACTTTCAATAGCACTAGAAATTAAATCCATTTGAATTTTTGGTAGTTTGGTTTGAGCAATCTCTACTCCCAAGTCTCCTCTTGCTACCATTATGCCATCGGCAACATTCATAATGTCTTTAATATTCTTAATGCCTTGATTACTCTCAATCTTTGCAATGATTTTGCAATTGTAATTGTTGTCTTTAAGTAGTCTCCTCAAATCCATTATATCCTCTGCGGTATTTACAAAACTAGCAGAAATCATATCGCAACCATCTTTGAATGCTTGAATTAAATCTTCTCGGTCTCTATCACTAATGTAAGGTAAGTTAAGAGGAACATTTTTGAAACTTAAGCCTTTGTTATTGCTAAGCACTCCTCCAGAAACAACTTTACATACAACTTCAAAGTTTTTATTCTCAACAACGGTTAATTTGATAAGTCCGTCATTGGCAAGAATGGTGTCGCCTTTCTTTAGATTTTTTAGACATTTAGGTTCTGATACAGATACTCCATTGTTGTCTCCGCTCTTGGCATAACCATATAGAGTAAATAATTTACCTTTCTTTAGTATTCCGCTTCCTTCTTCAAAAGTCTTAACTCTAACTTCAGGACCTCTAGTATCTACCATAATGGCGACTGGAGTATTTAATTCTTCTCTTACACTCTTAATAAGTTTGATAGTGTTAGAATGTTCTTCAGTGCTTCCATGACTGAAATTAACTCTTAAAACATTTGCTCCGCATAAAATTAAATTCTTAATGCCTTTAGGGTTGTTTGTTGCAGGCCCTAATGTTGCTACAATTTTAGTTTTTCTCACTTTTCTCTCCATAAATAATAATTGTATATTCTTCTACACTCTATTATATAATAATTTTTCCCAAAACAAAATTAAAATGCAATACTTTTTTTATGAATTAGAATAAAATGTGTAGGCAACTTGATTGCTAACTTTGTTAAGTTATGATATAATAACTTAAGTTTTTTAATACTATATTGCTAGAGGAGATATCATGGATACTATAGATAGGCTTATAGAACTGAGAATACTTATTAATTCTGTATGTGACGGGTTCTCTTGTGATAACCTTAATAAGAATTTGACCCTTAATGCCAAGACTAAAATTTTATTCCTTCTAAGAGACAAAGATATGTGTCCTGGTGATATGATAAAATTTCTGGGAGTTGCCAAAACAAATTTGGCAAATATCCTAAAATCTATGATAGAAGAGAGAACAATTGTTAGTTACAAAAATATAGATAATTCCAAAAATGTTTTCTATAGAATAACGACTGACGGATTGAAAGAAATTAAAGACTACAAAGATAAATTACTTCTTAGTATCAAGGACTATAAAATAGATGATAAACTAACAGAAAGTCTAGATAATATCATACATTTTTTAAAAGGAGACAATAAATGATAAAATTATATAATTCACTTACTAAAAGTCTAGAAGAATTGCACCCAATTGAGAAAAATGTGGTTAAAATGTATTCTTGTGGACCTACAGTATATTTACTACCTCACATTGGCAATATGAGAGCATATATATTTGTGGATACCTTAAGAAGAGTAATTAAATACAATGGCTACAAGATTAATGGCGTTATGAATATAACCGATGTCGGACATTTGACAAGTGACTCTGATGACGGCGAAGACAAAATGGAAATGTCTGCTAAGAAACAAAATAAAACACCTATGGAAATCGCTAAAGAGAATACTCAAGTTTTCTTGAACGATTTGGAAATGTTGAATATTGACTTGCCAGAGCATATTACTAAGGCTACAGAATATGTAGACAAAATGATTGAATTTATCAAAAAATTGGAAGCAAAAGGTTTTACATATACAATTGATGATGGTGTATACTTTGATGTATCCAAATTTGCAAATTATGGCAAATTAAGCAATAAGAATATGAATGAAATAGGGGTGGCTAGAATTGAAGGCAATTCCCAAAAGAAGCATTCTTTTGATTTCGCACTTTGGAAATTTGTGCCTGAAAATCACATCATGAAGTGGGATAGTCCATGGGGTGTTGGTTGTCCGGGTTGGCATATTGAATGTTCAACAATGAGTTCGGATATCTTGGGTGACCACTTTGATATTCACACTGGCGGTATAGACCATTTGCCTATTCATCACGAGAACGAAATAGCACAGAATGATTGTGCTTGTGGACACCAAGTTGTAGATAAATGGCTTCATAATGAATTTGTAATGGTTGATGGCGGTAAAATGAGCAAAAGTTTAAATAATTGCTACACTTTATCTCAATTGCAAGATATGGGCTATGAACCTCTTGCTTACAAATTATTTTGTTTAAATAGTAATTATACCAAAACGATTAATTTCACTCTTGATGGACTAAAATCAGCACAAAGTTCGCTAAATTCTCTTAGAAAATTGGTGAGCGACCATAAGGGCGGAGAGAATAAAATTGATAGTGCAGTATTAGAAAAATATAGAACTGATTTTTTAAATGCAATCAATGATAATTTGAATACTCCACTAGCATTAGGAATATTATTCAGCATGCTAAAAAATGAACCTAAGAGTAACGATATTTATAATTTGGCATTGGATTTTGATAGGGTATTTGGTCTAAGATTAGATAAGGTTAAAGAAACAGAGGAAATTCCGCAAGACATTAAAGATTTGGCAGAGAAAAGATGGGAAGCAAAGAAAAATAAAGATTGGAAGACGGCGGATACTTTGAGAGACGAGATTATTAGCAAAGGCTATCAATTATTGGATACTAAAGATGGATACGAAATCAAGAAATAATTTTAGGCATTATTTTGTGCCAAGTAATCATTCCCAAGATGATTATTTTACTTTCAATTTTAGATTTAATTCGCATGATTTTAAGTTTACAAGTTGTGATGATGTTTTTAGCAAAAATGAAATAGATGAAGGCTCATTAATTCTAATAAGTACGGTCTTAAATAAATTAAATTTACAAGGCAAAATTCTAGATATTGCTTGCGGATATGGTGCTATTGGTGTAATTCTTAGCAAAGAATTAAATGTACCAATTGATATGTGCGATATTAATAATTTGGCGATTGATTTGTGTAGAATTAATGCCAAAAATAATAGTATTTGTGATAGTCTTATATTTGTAAGTGATATGTGGCAGAATGTAGAGGATAAATATAATCATATTGTATCCAATCCTCCTATCAAAGTAGGCAAGAAAGTATTGCTTAATTTTCTAGACGGCTTGTATAATCACTTAGAAGATGGCGGAGATGTAACAATTGTAATTAAGAAAAATCTTGGTGCAGATAGTACTAAGAAATATCTAAAAGATATTTTTGGTAATTGTGAAGTACTTGAAAGAGATAGAGGCTATTATATTTTACATTCTACAAAATAAGATTTATTAACAAAGGAGAAAAGATGAGAAAATTATTAAAGAGTATTTCTATAAGTTTTGGCTTTTTTGCACTTATTCTTTGTGGCTTTTTGCTTTGTAGTTGTTGCTCTCCTAAACCTTGCAAGGCAACCATTACTTTTGAGGGTGCAGACGCAAGGCTTGGTCTTAATAGTTATGCCTATGATGTTAAATTTAGCGATAATACCAAAGTTACATTTGATGTTCCCAAGGGTTATGATAGTAGTGTAATCAAAGGTTATATCAGCGGTGTAGAAATCCCATACGAAGTGCAATATGACGATAAACAAACATTAGAAGAGGGGTATGAGTATACCGTAGATAAGAAAATCACTTTCCAAATTGAAAATGTAAAAAGAAATTTTGAATTAACAATTGATTTAACTCAAATGCAGAAATTACAATTTGAAGTAACTCTAAATAATGGAATGAATAATTTTCAAGCATTAATTATAGATAAAGAATTGACTGAGAATTTCATGACAAAATTAGACGAGAGCGATGTAATAAATAAAGTTAATTTTGTAAATGGCAAGGCATCAATTGAGTATGGTAATTATGTGGTTTTTATGCATAATAAATCGGTATCAAAAGTAAATTATAATGCAATTTATTCTAATGTTAATCACTATACTTTAGATATTAACAAGGCAAATATTGGCTCTATTAATTATAGTTACTATAATAGGGCTAAGAAAGGAAATACAGATTATACATTCAATTCTAATCCAAATACAGCACTTTATTATTTTGGAGAAATTAAGGAAGATATCAAATTATATTCTCAAATTCCTAATTATATAGAAGACAAAGGATTTGTAATAAATAGAGCACCTAATTCTTTCTATTTATTTAGTAATATTGCCGAGTATGATAGCGATTTGCTTACTATGGAGATGTATACTTCATGTAATTTAACTTATAATCCTAGTAATGCAAATATGGATAAAATAGATGGGAAGACAGTATTAAAAGTAGATAAAAGTGCTAGATACAAAGATAGATATGATATTCATAAAATTTATTTGGGTAACGATTTACAATCAGATGTTTTATTAGATGATGAAAGTAGAAAAGGCTTAAATAAAGATTTGTATGTTGTATTAACTACAACTCTAGATATCCAAAGTTTTAATTTTTATTTGCTTAATGATGAATTTGAGAGAACTTTCAATTCGTATAGAGTAAATGTTCAATCAGACTTAACGGATAAGGGTAAATATTATATTACATTTACTCAAGAAGATTTAGACAAGTTCTCTTTGACAAGAGATTATGTATCTTCTAATGGAAGTATACACGAATTTAAGACCGGACTCGCAATATTGTATCCAGAAGTGGATTATTCATACTTTAGTAGCGTTAAGGGTAAAACTTATCTAAGAATTTACAAAAATGTAGTTATAAATAGCGATAATTTGGATATTACAACTAATGATATTTTTGTAAATTTATATTTGAAAGATGGCGACAATATTAAATATGGTCTAAATGATAATCATTTCTGGCCGAATTCAGTAACAAAGACCGACTGTGTATACTTTAAACTATCCGATATATTTGATTGGAGCGAGACAGAGAAGAGGTATTATTACAAAGAAAATTTATACTTTGAAATACGAGGGGAAAAATATAAGAACTTCAAATCTCCAACTATTAATTACTTTACAGTGCATACTGACGATGAAAATTTAACTATTGATAGTCCTGTAAGGATAGAAGATTATAAAACATATAATGGCTATAAAGATTTTAAAATAAGTAGTTTAATATTCAAAAATTTAGGCGAACATACATTGACTGTTCGTGCAACTATGAGAGAGCCATACAAAGAACCTGTTACTTTGGATTTCTCGCAATTGCAATTGCCAAGCATTTATACGCAAGGCTTATTTATAACTAGTAATTCTCTATTTAATGATAGAAATGACTTTTCATTTATAAATGGTGGCTTGAAAGATACTTTCAATGGTTTAAAATTTAGCATGACAAGAGACTTATATTATTTTAGTAATTGTGCTGATAGTGATTTTGATATCGAAGTGCGTCTTGACCCTAATGATAGTTCTACTTGTATATCTTCTAGTCAAAATTTCTGCGATATTATGGGTAGAAAAATTACTATGGAGATTAATGGCGAGCCATATGCAATTAAAGTTATCAAACAAGATACTATATTCAATTTACTAGAAAATGGCAAAATGTGGGTAGTGAAGAAAGGTTCATAAATACAAAATAAAAAAGACATGAATTAATTATTTCATGTCTTTTTTATTGAATATTTATAGTTATTTAGTTTTGTTATCTTTAAATGTCATTCCGCAATATTCACAAGTATAGCCATCTTTTGTTTTGGCTAGTTTGCCACCACAATTAGAACATTTTAGGTCTTGAGGCTCCAATTTTGCATTATTTTTCTTATTGTTAGGTTTAAGTTCGGTGCCATTATAAATGTAACCTACTAAATATCTATTAGTTATTGCTTTCTCAATATGTCCTTTTACTTCTGTCTCATTCAAACATAAGTGACTAGCAATTTCGCTATTAGTAAGCAAGTTGTCTAATAAAATAGCGTCAATTACTCTCTGAGTTGTTTTATTTCCGCCATAAATTGACCAAGAAATAGGTGTTCCATAGAAACCTGCTACAACCATAATTATTCCTACAACCAAACCTAGAGTAGATTTGCCTGCACAAACGATTATAATGGGTATTCCTGCAACAAAACCAATAGATAATATTAAACTTAGAATTAATTGATAAATTTGTTTCTTTTTCATAATAATACTATTATACTTTAATTTTTATAAAATAAAAAGTAAATAAAGCCCTAAAATTAAAAATTAATTAGAATTTTGCTTCAAATATTATAATTAAAAATTATTATTAACTACTTCAAAATAACTTTGTGGGTGATTACATACTGGGCATACAAGAGGGGCTTGTGTTCCAACACAAATATGTCCGCAATTTCTACATTCCCATACTTTAACTTCAGACTTCTCAAATACAGCCTTAGTTTCTACATTTTGAAGCAATTGTCTGTATCTTTCTTCGTGTCTTTTCTCAATTTGTCCTACAGCCAAGAATTTCTTTGCAAGGTCTTCAAAGCCTTCTTCTTTAGCAACTCTAGCAAATTCTTTATACATATCTGTCCATTCAAAGTTTTCGCCTTCAGCAGCACTTTGTAGATTTTCGGCAGTATTGCCAATGCCATTTAATTCTTTGAACCACATTTTTGCATGTTCTTTCTCATTATTTGCAGTTTTTTCAAATATTTCTGCTATTTGTTCGTAGCCTTCCTTTTTTGCAACAGAAGCAAAGTATGTGTATTTATTTCTAGCTTGACTTTCTCCAGCGAAAGCAGTTTCTAAGTTTTTTAAAGTTTGTGTACCAGTGTATTTATTTTCTTTCATTTTTAATTCTCCTCTGTTTTGTTATTGGAAATTATATATATTTAGTTATTGTAAACCAAATTAATATATATCAAAGATGTTTTACCTAAAAAAATATATTTTGTCAAATAATTTATTGTATTCTAGATTATTATTTCGAATATAAATCTTCGCGAAGTAAAATATTGAAAAAAATGAAGCAATTTGTAATATGTATAAATTTTACAAAAAAAATATTGACAAAATAATAAAGAAGTTGTAGAATACCATAGTGCGCAAAAAGATGAGTACTGGTCATTAAAGACTTCTATTCATCGTCCTCCCTTGCACAATAATAATAGGGGATAAAAAATATACAATTATATATGCACTCATAGCCCAATTGGATAGAGCGTCTGGCTACGGACCAGAAGGTTTGGGGTTCGAGTCCCTATGGGTGCACCATAAATTTTATATATAGTATATAAATTAAATATGAAATACTATATATAGTATGTAAATAGGTCAAAATTGACCTATTTTTTTGTTTTTGTTTATTTTTGAGTAGAATTTGAGTAGAATTTTGATTTATTTATAATATCGATATTCTTTGAATTTGTTTCTTCTTGAATGTGTGTGTATACACTTTTTGTTACACTGCTTCCAATTACATGTCCAACCCAGTTTTGTATAATATGCTCGGGGATTTGTTGGTCCTGACAATATGTAATGAATGTGTGCCTTAAACTATGAATAGTATATTTTGGGTTTAGGTTTAATGCTTTTAATATTTTAATAAATTTATCTTGTAAACTATTTTGAGATATTAAAAATATTCTTTCTTGTTTGTTTTGTAAATTCTTAAGTATATGTTTTGATTTTTCAAATAGTGGAATTTGTCTATTACTGGATATATTTTTAGTTGTGTCGAATTTTCCATGTAAATTATAAGTTTTATTTATAGTTAGTAAATTTTTATCAAAATCGATATTATCCCAAGTTAAACCTAACACTTCGCCTTTTCGAAGTCCTTGATATAGTGTAATTAAAAATACATATTCTTTGTTTTTGTAGCAATAATTTTCAAAGACTTGTCTATCTGTATTGGTTAGTGCTATTCCATTTTGTCTAGTGTGTTTTGGTTTATCTAAAGTTTTTAAAATATTAGTGCAAATATTATGTATTTCTGCTTTTGTAAATATATCTTTTAGAAGTTCAAATAGTTTTTGTTTTGTTCTCTCGCCTTGTGTGGCATTAATAACTTTTTGAATATCTAGACCGGATATATTTTTAATATCTGAGTTCAATATGTTTGTTGGGATATGTTTTATTAAGCCAGAATATACTGTTAGTGTAGATTGTTTAACCTTTCCTAGTTTGAATAGTTCTAACCATTGAGTGTACCAGTCTAGCAAGGTTATGTGCTTTTTATCTTTCTTCTGGTAGTTTAATTTTTTTTTAAGTGTTGCAAGTACTTCTTTTTGTGTCTTTCCGCTTATGTAATATTGTTTGCCATCAATTCTATACCTTGTGTACCATGTGTTGCAATTTTTATTTTTGTGAATAGTTTTGCCTTGAAATTTCATTTCTTGTTCTGTATCTCCTTTATATGAAATTACAGGCATATTAAATTTATTCTCTTGTTTAGTTTTATTAAATTCTTCTTGGGCTTCAAATTTACCCACAAAGAACTGCACTATTTCTAATGCTTCTATCAATTTTTCTTCTGCTCTTTTGCTAAGTTCGTAATAGTTTTTTGTAAAGTATTCATTAAACACAATAAAAAACTCCTTTTTTTATTGCGTCTATTTAATCTTAATTTTTTATTATTTATTTTTAGTTGGTATTATAAATGCTAAAAGTGTAAGTATGGTTAATAATAAAACTATTGTGCTGACTGTTGATATTATAATTAGCGTAATATTGGACATTTCTATCACATTAATTAATGTAAATAATAAACTTATAAAAAATAGTACGACAAAAATTGTTAGTATTATATAATTAAGTTTTTTAGGATTTGATGTCCTAGTTTTTAGCGGTATTTCTAAATTTGAAGATGTGGTTCTTAATGCTTTCGTTTCTTGGTTAAATTTTTCTGTTGAATTTTTATGTTTAATTTGAATGCTCTCAAGTTTTTTATTTAACTTTTCATTGTCTATTTTTAATATTCTATTTTTGTTTTTTAATTTTTCATATTTATCTTCTAAAATGTTATATTCATTTTGCAATATAACCAATTCTTCATTTTTGTCTTTAGTATTATTTTTATGATTATTATCTTTAGTTCTTCTGTTTATATTTGCACCAGATAATTCTAATTGATCATTCATAATACTTCTTTCGATATCTTCTTGAATTGGATTTAAGATATTATTACTAACTTGTTTAATAATTATTTTTGCGATAACTGATAGTATCAGAATACCTATACCTAGATAGAAAAATGTTTTATATCTATTTATTTGTTTGATATATTCTTCTACTTCTTCCATTGTTAATTCTGAGTTATACATTGTAGATTCTATTAGTATTCTCATCGCTGAAATTAAAATTGAAACAATTCCAATTATAAGTAAAATAGTTGTTAGTATCTTATAAATAGATATTTTGTTTTTTGTGGAATAATATTTATGTCTTAAATTTTTCGTTTCTTCAGACTCTGAATATAAATTATTTATTGGTAGTGTGTTTACTTCAAATTTACTCATATGTAAAATATCTCCTTTATTGCATTTCTACTAGTGTAGATAATCTACCTAGTTCTCGATTTAGATTGTCATTACTTAGTTGTTTAATTAGAAGTACGGCAGAGTATTGCTTGTCTGTTAAATAACCAATGTCTTTTTTTGTTTGTCTACCCACCAAATAATCTAGTGTCACATTATAGTAGTCTGCTAATTTGCAAAGTGTTTCAATGTTAGGTTCTCTTTTTTCTTTTTCATAATAATTATAACAAGTAATTGATGTGTTTATAAGTTTAGAAATCTCTTCTTGTGTATTCTTTTTTGATAGTCTTAATTCTTTTAGTTTCATATAATTTTTACCTTTTTGTTATTTTTTACTATAGAAAGTATAACTATTTGATGTATTTTTAGCAATATTTTAAAAAAAAATACAAAAAATTTTACCAAATCGCTAAAAAATGTTTTGACATTTTACCAAAATGATATATTATATTAATAATAATAAATCAATTTGATAAAAAAAGTTAATGAGAGGTAGGTATATATGGCAGATAAAACTAAAACACCAGCGTCTATACGAAAAAGACAAGTTGTTATGGAAGCAATAAAATCAGTTGCCCCGCAGTGCAAAGGAAATTTTGAAATTCCTATGAGTGCTATAAATTACATTGAATATGGAAATAGACTTCGTAAAAAGCCAATTCGTGCTTCATTTAATTATGTTCAAAGTCTTACTTATGAAATGTTAGATAAAAAGATTATTTAGAATAGAGAGGTTAGTAAATATGAAAGTTAAAGGATATGTTGTTGATTCAAATAAAATATATGGTTCCAGGGCTCAAAGGATTAGATGTAATGGTTCTTATGGTTATATAGGTAAACCAAAGGCTAAAGATTCTGTTGGCGAATTTCGACCTCAGAAGGCTTTTATTCCTATGAAAACTGCTAAAAAATATAACTTAAATAAAGAAGAATTAATAAAAGTTGAGATTGATAGAAATGATTTATTTATGAATGGGGATTTTGATGGGAAAAATCCTAATTATTTTCCTGTTTTTGGTAAGAAATATAAAATAATAGAAAAAGGTTATAAGCCTAATCGTTTAAATAAAAATGATTATATTTATAAAGAGAAGGAATAGCATTATGCCAAAACAATTAGTATCAAATAGACAAGTATTTGATGTAAATATAGACACAAAAGAAATGCGTATGCGTAGAGAAGTAGACGCTAAATCATTTGATAATATTTGTAATAAATTTATGGAGCGTTTCAATGCCTCCAGCAATTAAAGGTTTAGCCTTAATAATTTTTATCTTTGGATTAGATTATATGGTGGTTAAAATAATTAAGTTAATAAAATCTAAGAGAGGAAAAAGTAATGATGATTAATTTAAAAATTAATTTTGGAGATTTAAAAGTAACTAATAACAAAAGATTAGTTGTTAATATCGATTTAATTAATCCAGTTAAATACATAGTAGAAACAAAAAGATATAAATATTACTTTGATGATTATAAGGATTTTGTTAATAAATTTATTGCTCTTACAAGACTTGGTATAGATTGTAAATGTAAGACTTTAATCAATTAAATAATTTTCTTGGCATGGGTTAGATGTTTGTATATTGACCTCGTTTATGGTTTTATAAAACTTTTTTTCTTTGTTTTTTATAATTTTTACTTATAACAAGTCCTATTATTCCATGCCGTAATAGAACTTGTTTACATGCTGGACTATGGTAGTTTAAAAATGAGTTCGATTCTCGTATCCAGCACATAGAATTTTTTCCATTTTTCATTCTGGAGTACAAAGTATGTACTCCACCTATGCAGTACATGGTTGTAGTTTGGTCTAGCAAAGCCAAATTAAGTAAGTTCAATTCTTGCTGACTGCACCATATTGATTAGTCCGGAATAATCAATAAGTTTGTTAGAGTACTTAAAACTAATTAATAAATTTAGGGAGTTATTGATATGAGTTATATTACTCAAACTGGAGCAGTGCTATTGAATCCTGCAGAAAAATCTAGAAAATATTCAATTGAAATGAAACATAAAAAAGCACTTACTAATGATGGCCATCGTAAAATGGATGAAAATGGTAAGCAAATACGACTTACTAAAGAGCAATTGGCTTATCGTGCTGGATATCTTGCTGCATGTTCAGATAGTCAAAAATCATTTAAAAGCAAGCATCCAAATTATAAATCAAAACGCAAATAATTAAGGAATAAATTATGGCACGAAAAATTGTGTGTAAAGACGGTAGGTCTTTCACATATCTTACACCTCAAGAAAAGTGTGAAAAGTATCAGACAGAACTTGAAGTGGGTTTTAAACTAGATTATGACTATAAACCAAAAGTCAAGGCCGGATATAATATTCAAAAATTATCTTCTGGCCAAAAGAAATATAGGCAAGATTATATATCTACTTTTGAAAAAATACTTAATATGAAAAAGACTAATAGCAAGGGTATTTTAGACTTTTTCAGAGATTATGAGAATAACATAAAATATTATTCTCACAAAAAATAAAATAAAAATATACTGCGGGTCACAATCGTGACCAGTGATATCACAGCCAAAAAGGCTTATGGAGGAATTAAAAATGACAGATACACAAATGTTAAATGAAATAGATAAAAACAATATTCAAGATGTAAATGAAAATACATTTGATGATAGACAAGAAACTTCTTACGATGGACTGTATTTAGGTTGTCAAATTAAAGATAAAAAAGATAATCCAAATGAACATTATGGAGTTATTAGCATGTATTATTCTGGTGTTAGAAAAATTGGTAATGATGCTGGTAAACCTTGGTTCACAGTCCAAGAGCAATTTATGTCTGTAGAGCGTATGAATGAAATTACTAAAGATATTCCATTTTTGACTAGAGTTGTTGCAACATATAATTGCGGAAATACACCGGGTGGAAAACAGAAACTTTGTAAATTAACACCTATAAAATAACGCTATCACTTGCCGGGGATTTATAAATTTTATGTTTCCAGCAAGTGATTTTTTATTTATAACAGGGAGATAAATATGTCAAAAAAATTTATTGCGGGGCTTGCCCTAGGATTGGGTATTCCAGCAATTGCCAGTGGAATTGTATTTGGAGTACCAAGTATTAGAGAAAGAGTTTTGCATAGACCAGATAATTCTGAGTATGTACAACAAATAGAAGAACTAGAAAAATCTAATACTTCGCTTACAAAAGAAAATGAAGATTTAAAAAGTGAAAATACTAGTCTTAAACAAAATAATTTGACTTATGCAGGTAGAATTGAGAGTTTAAGTTCTGAATTAGCAACTGCTAAATCTTCAATAAAATTGAAAGATGATGAGATAACATCGAAAGAAAATCAAATCAAAACTCTTACTCAAGAGAAAGAGTTAATACAAAAAGACCTAGACAGATATAAAGAACTTGCCGGGTCCGATGTAAATTACATCGAATTAGTTAATTCTTTACAAATTCAATTGGAAGAAAAAACTAATTCATTGACTTCTGCAAATGCAGAGTTGGAACAATTAAAAGTGGATAAAACTTCATTAGAAACTCGAGTTGAGGAATTATCTACAGAACTTACTCAAGTGAAAGAAGAACTTGCAAACTATAAATCATTAGAAGAAATCGAAAAATTAAATATTTCTAATTTTAATGGTACATGGTACTTGAATGGTACTTTTGCAGATTACTATACAATCAATAACGGAATTGTGTCTCATAATGCAGATGAGGATAAGGGGCTTCTTAATAGTATAAATAATCAGATGTATTTGATGATGAATACAGCAGGCGGTAAAGGTGTTACATTAAGTGATGATGGAACTCAATTTGTTACAGAAGATGGCAAAACTTATTCAAAATTTTATATTAACACAATTAGAACAGTGGGAAATACTTATTCATTTTGTGGTACATATTCTCATGCGACTTCAGAGATTGTATTAAATACAGATAATACAACTACTATGTCTGATGGCACAAATAAATATAATGGTGCTTACACAGTGGTGTCTACAGAGAAAAATGTTGGTGGAAACATAACAATCTATAATAAGATTACTGCTACATATCAAGTTAATGGCGAAGCAGTAGTTAAAGAATTTATTTATAATTCGTCTACTAATGTTTTATATGACGACAACTATTCGTATGAGTTGCTCTGTCCTATGTCTGGATTTATTTTATCTGGTTCTGCTTCAAAGCAATTTGTTCCAGAAGATAATGGAAATTATTTAAAGATAATTATGAAAACAAATAAAAAAGTCACTATTAATTCTGGTAGTTATACAAAAATCAAATGGCTTAGTTTTGGTAATTATCAGATTTCTAGTACTTATTTTAATAATTGTATTACATCTTCTAGTAATGAATTTTATGCTTATAATGCCACATCTGAAGATGTAACTACTGATTTGTTTGAGTTTTATATTTCGTCTACTGTTACGACTGCAAATTGGAATAATTATATGATTAGTTCTTTATTTTTCTCTGGAGAAAAAGTTGAGGCTAATATTATTTTTATTGAAAATTGCGGTTTTGATATTGAAAAATATCCTTTGTATGGGAATTTAAGAATTGCTTATGATCAATATTGTAAAACAATTAATTATTTAACTTGTAATTCAGTACCGGATTATATCGTAGGAACTTATGCTAATGAAAATACTTCAGTAGTTCTTTCTGAAGATAATGCAACTGTTAATGAAATTATAGCAACTTCATATAACATAGTAGCATCTACAGATGGTACAGATATTTATCAAACTGTAACAATTAATTATGTTACTACAGTTGATGAAGTAGATACTACACATGTACTTATTTTGAAATTAAAGAATGAAATACTTATTTCTTCTTTATTAGATAATGAAGAAATTGCTTTGATAAAAAGCAATTGATATAAATAAACTTCGGTAGAGATTGCTTGTAGAGTAATCGATATAACAATTAAATAGAAGTGTAAGTCAAGCATAAAAATGCTTGCTCCAGATTAATACTTAAAGTTAATTATAAATTATAGAAAAGGGAGTTTATATGAGTTACACAAGAAATAAACTTAGTGGGTGGTTCAAACTATTGATAGTAATACTTGTACTAGCATTGGTAGTTACAACACTTATGGTCTTGGCCAATAAAATACCTCAAGTAAGTATGTTTTTTACAAGTATTTGGACTTGGATTAAGGATTTGTTTACTGGCAAATTATTTAAAAAGTAGGTGGTATTATGTCATCAAAAAATTTAAAAGTATTCAATATAATTTTAGTATTTTTAACTATAATAATGTGTTTTCCACTTGTTTTCAATATTTATTTACAGGTGTGGGGTAAGAATAATTTACCCACCGGGATTACATCGACTTATGTCACAACAATTACAGACCCATATACCAAAGAAAATTTATCTGCTATAGAGGCGAGGTATTTTCAAAATACTAATGGTAAGGGTAAAGAAGTTGTTGAGTTGTTATTTAATGCCTATAGCGGAGTAGATAAACAAGCAGTTTATTCTAGGGGCTTTCAATTAATAATGGAGAATAATAAAAACACACTTTATTATTACGATAGATATGATGGTGGTTCTTTTGAGACTGGCCACGAATATGAATGGGGAGACCCATTTATTGTAGATATAGATGGAGAAACTTATGCTATAAGAATGGACGGCAAATATGAGCAAACATCTTATTCTATAGATAGTAGTAAGATTGTTCGTTCTGTATTATGTTTAGGTTTAAATTATTTGTTTGAAAAAAATACAAGATTATATGTAGAACATAAAGAAGAAGTTAAATATACATTTGAAGATTTGTTGCTTAAAATTAAGTCAATTATTAAATCTTCAAGTAATGGTACTGGAAGTCATACTATTCCGTTAATCGATTTGGGAGACTTTTTACATGTGTATCCATTAGATGATAAAGGTGCAGTGTCTAGTGAACCAGTAGATAAAAATAATTTTAAAAATAGTTATTTTACAATGTCCACTAATTATGACAAAAGAGGAATGGTGTGGGCTAAACAATCAATGTTTAAATCTGTTGCTTATGACAGTGAGTATAATGTATCAGGTTTATTAGATAATGTAGATTATTGGCAATCTTACTCACAGTATAAGATATCTGAGCAAGACTTTTATCCAAGAGAAACTGTAGATGGCTGTTATTATTCTTTAAAAACTGAAAAACTAACAGAACTTAAGAAATTTACAAATTTGGATATAGTCGTAGAGTTTAATATAGATAATATTAAGGATAAAAATGTTTTAGGATTAGATTATTATTCATTGTATGGAATTAAAATAAATACTTTAAATATTAAATCTTCTAAATATTGTAGTTTCGAGTTGTTAGAAAATTCGCTTAAGGATACAAAACTTAAAAAACTGAATGTGGATACTAATGTAGCATTAATTGATAGAAATTCGGGGGTGTCATTATGAGAATGTTGTTACTAAGTGGGCTTTCGTCTTTCTTTGGTTCTATTGGAAAAATTATTATTTATGCAGTTATTGGAATTGCAATTATTATTGGATTAGTCATGCTTTTTAAACATGATCAAACTAGAAAGTATACTTTATATGCGTTGTCTATAATTATTATTGTGGCGGGTGTTATTAGTTGTTTTAAAATTCGTTCTACTTTAGATATTGGTTCAAGAGAAATTGGAACGGCAATACATATTGAAATGAAAAAAGACTATAATGTTGTTTCTGAGTTTGATTTAACTCAAATTTCTTTTGATAGTTCAGATTTCATAAATTATAAGAGTGTAATTTCTAAGAGTTCTGAAAAATTTAATGGTACAGATAAAAACTATATGGCCATGATAAATGAAATGCCAGCGATAAAAACAGAGTGTTCTGCAGGCAAAGTAGATAGCACATTTGTTATTAATTTTTACGATACAGAAGAAAAAGTATTGTCTACCGCAGAACTTAGAATAATTATTGAATATTTATCTAAAGAAACTAGGATAACAGTTTCAATGAAAAATATAAATGCTTCTGTATCTTATTTTGATGCTTATATGGAAATAAATGGCTTTTTATTAAAAGTTGTTGAAGGAGTATAACATGTCTAAGAGAGGAAAAATTATACTATCATCAGTAATAATAGCGATAGTATTAGTCCTTGCTGTAGTGATTTATATATTTTTCCCAGCAATTAAAGGTATCTTTAATGGGAATAAATATCTAACTCCAGAAGAGGGGCAGGAACTATATGATAAGGGTTATGCTGATGGTAGTAAAAATGAAAATGAATTAAAATTAAAGATTAATTATTATATGTCTTTAGTTGATACTTTACAAAAAGATAAGGCAGATAATCAAGCAATTATTAATACTTTAAAGGTCGATTTGCAGAAAAAGACAGATGAGTATAATAAAGTTTATTCTGCTTTACAAAAGTCTAATGAAGATTGTGCTAATTATAAAAAACAATTGGCCACTGCTAATGAAAAAAATGCAGAACTGCAAGAAAAATATGATTTAGAAGTTGCCAATAATTCTAATTTAAAAATTGAAGTTGTGAGACTTCGTAATGAAAAATATGAACTACAATTAAATCTTACTAATGCTCAAAATCGAATTGTTGAATTGAATAAAACAATTGTTGGTTATGAGAATTTTATTCAAGGTTTAATATCTCAAAATCAAGTAGTTGCTAAGTTCTTTTATAAAAATAGTTTATATAGTGTTTTAGTTTTACAGAAAGGCGATATTGCTACAGTTACAAATCCTGTGGATACTACTTATTGTAAGTTTTTGGGTTGGACTGTAAATAATGAATTAGTTGATGTATCTAATTATCCAATTAATGAGAATACAGAATTTATTGCTAAAATAAACAATTTTTATGATGTAAAATTTATGGTCGGAGATACTGAATATGATAGTGATATTGTTGTAGACAGTGGCTATTCAAAAGTACCTACAGAACCAACTAAAGAAGGCTTTGTGTTTGATGGTTGGGCAATAGACAATGTTGTATATAATGTAGAGACTTATCCGATTACTAAAAATACTACATTTGTTGCTAAGTTTGTTAAATTAAATACTGTAAAATTTGAATTTAATAACACAATTATTAATTCACAAGTTGTAAAAAATTATGAATATGCTTCTAAGGTAACACCAGAACTCAATGAACATATTCAATTTAATTATTGGACTATTAATGGCATTAAAGTAGATGTTGAGAATTATCCAATTACATCTGATGTTACATTTGTTGCTAATATTACGATGAAATATGATGTTACATTTGTTTACGAAGATGTTGAATATTCTAAGCAATTAGTTCTTAAGGGCGAATGTCCTCAGAATGTTGTCCCAACAAATACAAAATATAAAGTATTTAAAGGCTGGTCTTTAGATAAAAAGACTTTAATTGATGTAACAAAACAAGAAGTAGTTAAAGATGTTACTTATTATGCTTTATTAGATTATTACTATTCAGTCAAATTTAAAATAGATGAGACTACATTATTTGGTGATGAGCAAATAATCCTTGCTGGAGATATTTTGCAAGTTCCTGAAACAAGTCCAACAAAAGATGGTTATGCATTTGATTATTGGACTTTGGATAATGTAAAAGTTAATTTAACTAATTATGTTGTTAATGACCATATCGTATTCTATGCAAAGTTTACTAAGTTATATACTGTTAATTTTGAACATAAGGGGAATATAGTTAATACTCAAGTAATTAGAGAGAATGAGTATGCTAATGAATATACAGTTGCTAGTACAGATAAAGAAGTATTTAATGGGTGGACTTTAAATGGTGTAAGAATAACACTTTCTGCATATCCAATAGTTACAGATGTGACTTTTGTATCGGATATAACTTATAGAAGTAAAGTCGAATTTAATTTGAATGGAGACATAATATCAACTAGATATATTGTTAATGGCTCGTCAACTACTTCTCCAGATGTTTCTGACTATACAGATTATACTGTTTATTATTGGACTTTAGATAAATCTACTGAAATAGTTGTAAGTGACATTATTATTAATGAAGACACAGTATTTTATGCTAAATTTAAAAGGTTAAAGTATACAGCAACTTTTACAGATACTAATGCTGTTTCTGTAACAACAAATAGTAATGGTTTAAAATCATATAAATATAAAATTAATTTATCTAATGTTCAAGGTTCTGGAAGAGTGTCAGATGGTTATAGTGGTGCAGATGGAACTGGTACAGCAATTATAAATGGACAAACATTCGATGTGACAATTTATCATGGAAATACTGAATATACAACTTTAGGAGAATTTAAGTTTATATTTACATCTGGAAATACTGGCGAGTTATGGATATCTTGTTCTTCTAATGTAGATAGTTTTTCGTTTACATTATCATTAACTCCTTATTATGGAATTTCTGGCCTATGATTACAATAATTACAGGTGTTCCGGGTTCTGGTAAGACGGCACATTTATGTTATTTATTAGTTCAAAGAATGATTGAGTATGGATTTGAAGATTATTCTAATTGTGTAAGAGAAATAAGAAAATTAAATAATGGTGGGTTTAATTGTCTAAACCCACCACCTTTTAGGCATACATGTTACTCTGATTTTAAAGTCAGAGTTAATTCTAGATATCAAAATTATTATATTGATGGATTTAAAATTGGACTGCCAAATCCGTTTTTTGAAACAATGTTTATACCGCCGTATTCTAATATCTTTTTAGATGAGGCACAGAGATATTATAACAGTAGAATGTCTAAGTATCTTCGTGAAGAAGTCTATGGATTTTATCAATTACATAGGCATAACCATTACAATATTTTTATGGCTTGTCAAAGACTTGGAAATATAGATGTTAATATTCGTTCTATTGCAGAAAAAATACTTGTAATTGATTCTATTGATATCAAAGAAAATGATTGGGGTATGCCAGTAAATATTACTTGGAATTTAAGAGAATTTATTTCTTGTGATACTGCTGAATCTTATATGCTTGCTAGGGAACGCAAAGAAAATGTTGATATAGGAAAACAAATAATTATATCTACAGATTATTGTATCTTTGATTTTTATAATTCACATGCAATGCAACCAGCATTCTTTGAATATAACTATGATAGAGAGTTTGATTATTATACGGAACATGGTTATGAATTTACAAAGCAGGGCTTTGCAGATTTTAATAATACTCATTATTATATAGCACCAAAGGGTTATTGGAAAAATACAGATTATGATAAACAAGTACTGAAAAATATGGGAGCAATAGCATAATGGATAATGAAGAATTTAATATAAATAATTTTGATGATTTAACAACATTTGTATCTAATCAATATGCAAAAATGATTGAAATATATGGACTTCAAAAACCTAGTCCTAAGTTTTTCGAATTTGTGGAAAATACTCTTATTAAATATTCAGAATTGTATGATAAACCGTTAGAAAGAAAAATAAAAAGAGAAATTGCTCTAATGGAAGCGATAGATACAATGCCACATGGTTGGCTTTGGAAATTATTTCATGCTGATTTGTGGAAGAAAATAAAGCAAATGCCGGAGTTTGCTCCGACGAAAGAAAGTTGCAAGAATAAAGAAAAAATTATACAAGAACAAAATGTTGAAGTTTTAACACCGACAGTGATAAAACAGACAACATATCCAGAGTTACAGGATTAGATTTTCTTTTATTTGCAATGATGTAGAGCAGTTCAAATGAACTGCGATATAAAAAGTATCGACACCTTCGGTGTTGGTAGAATGAAATGTTTTAATAAAAATATAAAGCAAATTTTTCAAGCGCCCAAAAAGAAGAACACCGTTCGCTTTTGGGCCATTGAAAATTTGCTGTTATTAAAACAAAAGTTGTAACTTGGGAGATGAAAAAGTAACTAAAATTACTAATATCTACCTTGATACAATAGAAACTTTTGAGGTAAATCAAAAATAACGAAAAGGATAATGTTATGAGATACAAAACATATGTCAAGGCAAAGGATTATTCAATGAAAAATGTTTTGCCTGCCTTTCGTGAAGTACAAAAAAATTATCCGTTAAATAAGGATAATATATTTTATAAGTATGGCGAGGCTCTTGCATACTGTGGTAATTCAAAAATTATTAGCATATGCCAAGATTGTCATACATCATATTACAATGGTGCATATATGTGCAAAAACAGATTTTGTCCAGTATGCCAAAAACAAAAAAGTTTAATTCTATTTTCTAAGGTATATCCTAAGATTTTAGAATTAATGGATAAAGGTTATTATGTAAATGTAATGACTTTTACAATTAAAGATACTGAAGATTTAAAATTAGGGATTAATTTATTAAAGACAGCCTATAGAAATGTATCAAATAGTTCTCAAAAAACAAGACAAATATTTTCTAAAATGTTTATTGGAGGAATTAAGTCTCTTGAAGTTAAGCGTGGTAAGAATAGTGAATTATGGCACCCACACTTCCATGCTTTAGTAATTAAGGATAAATTCTCAAAAGACCATGATTGTTTAAATACGATCTGGAATAACGAACTTAGACGAATTGTAAATGCTTCAGATGAGACAATTTACGAAGATAAATTTTATGTAGATGAGAAGTTAGGAAATATTTGGATATCTAATCTAAATACCGCTAATAGTAAAACAAAGGTAAAAGCGGTATATGAGTGTATTAAGTACATAACAAAATATGAAGTGAATGATTTGGTACATGATTTAAAAGAATTAGTATACGGATTAAAGGGTGTTCGTTCTGTAGAGTCTTGGGGTATTCTCAGAGGAATAGAAAAAGACGCAGAAGAACAAGAACTATCTCCAGCAACAGTTAAAGAAATGGTTTGTAAAGAGTGTGGTTCAATTGCTTTTGAGACTTTAGATGGTGTTACTTTGGAAGAACTTGAAAATCTTGGTATCTCAACAGACTTTGAAGATTTTGAAACAAAGGAAAATAAGTACGATGAAGAAGAATTTTGATATTGATAGTGTTAGAAAAAACTATCTTAAGAATTTTATGTCAAGTAATCAATTTTTAACAATGCAAACTGAGGTAATATTTCAAAAAGAATTTAGACAGGTATTTATATACGATAATAATTCAATAGAACTTGTTTATAAGAATACGATAAAGTGTGGAGAAAAATTCGTTTTAAGGAAATATTCATTTGTATATGTTTTTGTTAATGGTAAAGACTTATTTAGTCTTAGAGATGTAGAATTTCAATCTTTAAGTTTTATTGAGTTTTTAGATATGTTGGTTAAACATACATCGAATAACTTTGTGGATAGTTATTTTTTAAATCAAAAAATACAAATGAATTTAGGAGATTACGGATTATGACAGCAAGAGAAGAACATGCAATTCAAAGTGTACATCATCTTAGAGAAATTCTTGGGGTAAATGCAAATAGTTTTGCGTTAATTGGTTTGTTGCTTAAAGAAGCAAAAACTTATTTTAAAGATATTCCAGATACTGCTTATAAAAATATATATGAGTTTGCAAAAAGTGAACTTAGTCTTTGTAAAACTACAACAAAATATTATTTGGCTATTCATACGAAATTTTGTGATGGTCAAAAAGTAAAAGATGAATTTAAAGAATATAATTATAGTCAATTGCGTGAAATGGTAAAATTATCTGATGAAGATATGTGTTTGGTTAATATTTCAATGACATGTAAAGATATAGCAAAACTATGTAAGGAATTGGCCAAGAAAAAACAAGAATCTGATGATGAAACAATTGCTCCATTCGTTGAACCAGAATGTAATGAAATAAAGTTTGCTAATAAAAATGAAAGAATGGAATTTTTAAAAGATTATACAAAATGGCAATTGTATAAAGAAGTTACAGAGTTTGATATAAAATTTTATAAAGCAAATCTTAGTAATGGTACATATATTATTGCTACTGAAAGTTTAAATGGCCGTAGTCCTTTTTGTTTTGACACTTATTTTGTAAGAGTAAATGCAACAGTACATTATTGTTTAATTGACCCAAATAGTGAAGAGTCTAAATATGATATTCAAGGACTTGGCGGAATATCTGCAATAGAAAAATATATGTCTGCAAATAAATTATTTTATATTCAACCTAAACAGAGAACAGATAAAGAAGAGTAATTGCTTATGATTGTATTTAGAATTGTTGCAAATATAATATCTTATTTGGTTTCTGGATTTTTAATGTATGCTTGTTCAGATATTAATAAACAATTAATATCTTCTGCTGAGACAAATAATTCACTTGAAATGTTGGGATTTGGTCTATCTAAAATAATATTGATACCAATATTAGCAATTTTATATTTATTCCTTGTTGGTTGTATATGGACAACTTTTGTAGGATCAATTAGAATGTTGTCTCGTAGAACTAAAATAGAAAAAGTCTTTGGAATATTTTTGCTAATATTAAATTTATTTATGATAGGATTTACAATCTATTTAATAGTTCAATTTTGTAAAGTAATAATTTGAGGAGTGTTTATGCCAAAGAAAAATAAAAAAATATCTAAAAATGAATTTAGATATAATTATGATACAAAACATATGAATTATGTTTTTGAACAAACAAATAAAAAATATCATTCATTAGGTTTAACTTCACATTCTGAAACTAAGGATAAAACTGGAACTAGTCGACAAAACATGAAATTAAATAACAATCCAGAAAAGAATAAAACAAATGATTCTTATATTAGATATGGTATTATAACGGGTCATATAGGTTCTTATTCTAAAAATCCGAGTAAAAAATTTAATTTTAATAATGATGATTTTAAATTAGTTAAATCTAAAATTCGCAATTATAAAAATTTTAGACGAAAGAAATAAAAAAAACAAACATTACTTAACCGAGTATTATCTCGAGAAGTGTAAAAACACTTATTGAATGTTTGTTAATATTATTATATGCAATTTAGAGTAAATTGTCAATACAAATAAACAAATTTGGGAGATAAATATGGCTAATTTTAAAAAAGAACATGCTTGGATTGAGAAAAAAGTCAAACAAGGTGTTAATAAAGAAACTTTGCATGATAGTATAGGGATATTTTCAGATAAGAAAAAATCAAAAGTTATGCAAGATAAAAAGATATCTGCAAAAGAATATAATAGTCGTCGTGAGTTCTTAAGCAATGTTTATTATATTTTGGAAAATAATGAATAGGCAGAAGATTATATTTTAGTAGAAGCATTAGGGGAGAAATTTTTATGTTACAAAAAGATGATGTAATGGAATTAATAAAAAGTGAAAAATCTATTTATGTATTACATTGGTTTTCTTTTGATTCAAGAATTAGTATTGTTAAACATAATTTGGATTCAAATTATTATGTAAAAGATGAAACTTTATATTATAAAAATAAAGTAGTAAATGAATTACTCTTCTGTTATGAAGATATTGATTTGAAAAAATTTGTTGATGGGAAATATATTTATCCTAATACAAGTAAGTAGATATTTTTTATTAAATAGATTATGGAGAAATAATAAATGGCAAAAGAATATAGATTATATACTCGTGAAGAGAAAATGCGTTATGCTAAAAAATTTACTAAAAGTCAAAGAGAAAGTTATCGTAAGGGTATAAGAAACGGCTTCTTGCAAGGGATACATAAAAATAATAATAAAGATGTGTCAGCAATGAAACAAGTCCGTAAGAGACATTATACAGAAGAAGAATATAATTCTTTCTTTGATGATGTTAAAAATATAGAAATTTAATGTAAGAGGTGTAATATGGATAATAATATTGATGATAGATATAAATTAATTTATAATGAAGATGAATTAGGGCACATGATTATTGATACGGAAGAATTTTTGAGTGATGAAATTCATGATTGGAATTTATTGTGTGATTTATTAAATAATCAAGATAAAAAGATAAAAGAACTGGAAGAAAAAATTAAAAAAAATAATAGACAATTAGATTTAACTATAAAGTATAAAAAAGATTTGAAAGAATTTGCAGACAGGTTATACGAAGAAAATAAACAACTCAAAAAGCAACTTGAGAATTTACAAAAGTTGAACGGGGAAATTATCACCTTAAATAGAACTGTAATAAAAGATTCACAAATTTTAGAAAAAGAAATTCAACAACTCTTACAATCATAAAAACAATTTGCTATTAATGTTTTAGAAGAATTACAAACTACATTTAGTAATAGTATTGCTAATTTTTCTACATTAAACTTTGTTTGTAGTATTGTTAAAAATAAAGTTGATAAATTAAAAGATGATTAAAATGTGTTCATTTTGAATTAAAAAGTAATAAAAATTAAATTAAGGTTAGGTGTTATATGAAATTTGAAGATAAAAATCCATTTTGTTTTAAATACTGTAGGCCATGTTTAGATTGGTATGAGGTTATAAATGTTGAAATAAAGCCAACTGATTTTTGTTATTTTCACCTTGAGAGAAGATTTGGCCCTTCTTGGTGGCTTACTGGTTATAATTTAGTTCATAATCCTAAATATGAGTGGGTAAGTAAAGAACTTGGTGAAATATCATCATCTGATTTATTAGATTTTATAAAATGGTGTAAAACTGATAATGGCTCTAGAATTACAGATATTTCGGTTATAAGTGGTAATTTTGATATATTCAATGAAATTAAAAAATTAATAGGTTAGGTGTTATATGGAAAAAATAAAATGTATAAAAATAAATGAGCATCATAATAGTGCATCATTTTATATAGATGATAAAACAGATAATAAAAATTATGATAAAGTACTAAAACATTGTACTAAGTGTAAATATTTTGATGATGAAACTGATTTTCCAAATTGCTTTTGTGATAAATCTTGTGAAATGATAGATTATTATTTTTGTACTTTAAAATGTCCACTTGGAAAATTTTGTATATTGGAGGAATAGATTATGAGTGTTAAATCAACTACAATTATATATACTGATTATATTATTACTTGTGATATATGTGGAAGAAAAGAAGATGCGAGTTCATATTATGATATTCATATCCATAATAGTAGAGACGCAGTTCGTTCAATTGGTTGGTCCTTTGGTCGTGGTGGAGTTATAAAGTGTAATAAATGTAGAACTCAATACACTAGTCCTCGTGGTTTTATCTTATAACTGCTCCCGGAGTAACCTCTTAAGTAGTTACATATTTTTAAAATAGGGTAGTACAAAACTATCCTATCTTTTATGTTTAATGAGTAGAATGTGAGTAGAGAATAATTTTAAAATGCCTATATTTTGTGGTTTTTTATATGGCGTTTTGTGGTTCGAGTCCCTATGGGTGCACCAAATAAATAGAAAAAGACAAGAATTATTCTTGTCTTATTTTTTTTAATTAGCATACAAAATCCTATATAATTCTAGAATTGTATTTATATCTTTAGCGATTTTAAGAAGCGTTGAATTTGATGCAGTATTGCTTCCTTCCAAATCCATTTCTAGCAAGAATGCGATATTGTGACACATATCTGATGTTAATTTGCAAATCTCTAATGCCGAAGGGATAGGGGTGGCAATTGTCTCTGTAGATGAAATTTCAAAAATATCAAAAAATTCTTTGAAAACATCTTTAGACATAGTATCTAAATATTTGGTGGCTTCTTTGGTGTATTTTTGACAGTCCATGATTTCGCCGTTATTCATGGCAATTTCGCTACAAACAATAGATTTCTCTAGTGCTGTGGCTAGTTCAATTGTTTCTAGTAATAATTTAGTTTTTTCTTTATCCATATAGTTCCTTGGTATTAATTATTTACAAAGTGTCATTACAATATTATAATATTTTAATTAACTAATTTTGTCAATAGAAGTTAGTGATAGTAAGCCGAAAATTGACAAAAACATTTAGGTTAAAATTTGACTTAAATGGAATTTATTTGTTATACTAAATTTAAGATAAAATGTATATTTGAGGTTGTCTTTTGTTTAAAATATTTCGTAAAGTACTAAGATTTATAATTGTTATAGTATTAATACTTCTTTTCTATTGGTTTTTTGTTAAATGAGTTTGAAAGAATTTCTGCATGAAGAGAGATTAGAACGCAAAAGAATTCGTGCAGAATTAAAACAAGGCAAAAAACAACCAAGAACAACTAGAGAAAAAGTATACAAAATTGTATCTATAATATTTGTAGTAGCAGTCGTTTGTGGGTCGCTTATATTTGCTTGCAATAATATGTCTGGCGGATATGATTGGAATGCTATTACTGGAATAACTAAAGAAGTTAAAAGCAAATTAGAAAGAAATGTTGATGTCGCTACACTACTTGGAGATATGACGATAACTAATGATGATGTGTTATCTTGCAGAACAAAATTTGCAAATAGTGGAGTGAATTTTGACGAAATTGATGGCAAAGAAAAAATAACTCCAAGCAGTAGTATTGAATTAAATAGTAGAGAAGCAGGTGTGCTTGCCAAGGATATTCTAAGTGATTTAGATAACTCTCAAAAAACCGAAATACTAGGTCTTAAAATTTATAGTGAACTACAAATAATATATCAAAAAAGTGTAATCAAAGTAAAACTGTCTGATTATATAACCAATGCTAATTTGCCCGATATTTATCTAACATCAATATCTAAATGCGAAATTCAAAACAAACAACTTACTGCACTAAATTATTCAACAACTATAAATAATTTAAGTTTGGAAGAAAGTGCGGAAATTATTGAGATTTTAAATAGAAATGTGATAACAACTAATTTTCAAAAATTAGGAAATGATAATATAAATATGTCTTTTAATATCATTAATGCTTTGATGGATACTAAATTGGAAATTTATAGCGATATTATTAAATTTGTAATATAACTATTAGATTACTTTGTATTTTGAGCATAAAGTGTTAAACTATATGTATAGGAAGTGGAAAAATGAATAGATTACTTGCCAATTTTAATTTATTTGGATTAGGGTATTTTATATACTTTATTTTGGCTGCAGCAGTTGTTGTAGCATTAGTATTAGGCCTTAGAAAATTAACCGACAAAGGTCAAAATATTGCTAAAATTGTATTTGTTTCTTGCATAGGATTTTTTGCAATACTTGAATTTATTGGCAAATTATTAGGTGTAGAGAAGATTAGGTTAGGAGACCAATTGCCATTAGAATTAATTGATGTATTTGCCGGAATTAGTATCTATTTCTTCTTTAGCAAGAAGTCTATGTGGAAGAAATTTGGATATCTTATAATTGCTCCAGTTAGTCTATATTCTCTTATCTTTGTTCCAAATATATATTCGCAAATGTCAGTTGTGTCACTAGGTGTAATATCTTTCTATATTACTAATGCTTTGCTTATTGCTAATGCCATTCTATATATGCTATGGAATGAAGAAGATTTAGAGAAGAAAGACATCTTGAATGCAACAATGAATTTTGTAATAATTATTTGTATTGCACATTTGCTTAATGTTTTCTTAAGATTTACAGCATGGGGAATTCATGCTAATTACTTGGGAACAATGGGGGAAAGTTTTGATTTAGTTATAGAATTTCTTTATAGTTTAATTAGTATTCCATTGCTTTGTATCTTGCCATTAATTGCCATTTTGGTGGGTGTAGAATTCTTAGTGATGTTGCCATTTGACCTTATCAAGACTAAGAAAGAGAAACAAAGTCAAATAGAAGAATTAATCGCTCTTGGCAATCTAAAAGAACAACAAGAATTTAGAAAAAAATACAAAACAGGCAAGTCTCAAATACTTGTTAGAAGTGAACACAAAGCAATGCCAAAAACAGAGAAAAATACAAATAATAACACCAAAGATGGCTTTGTTAAAACAACCAAAGAAGTAAAAGTGAATAACGAAATAGACAAGAATGAATAGTACTGGTCTTATCTCAAAAAAGTTAGTATTAAAGTGATTTTTTACAAATTGCATAGTACTAACTTTTTTCTTTTTGGGCAGGCAAGTATTTTATATAAAAGTCATAAAAAAATAAATTTAACATACAAATATAATATGAAAGTTTTGTATATGGTTTTTATGATACTCGGCTGTTTTATGGGCGCAGGATTTGTTAGTGGCAGAGAGATTGCATGTTATTTCAGTACTTTTGGCAAGTATTCTTTTTTGGGTGTAATTATTGCAATTATACTTATGTTTTTGCTTATCTATTTTTTCTTCAGATTATCTTGTTCGTGTAGTAGTTTTGATAGTTTTGTTTGTACATATTTTAGTAAATCTGGCAAAGTAATAAATTGGCTTTTTGCGTTGTGTCTATTTATTCTATCTAGTTCTATGTTTGCAGGAAGTTTGGCTATTGCAGAGACTGTAAATATTAGCAAAATAATTTTTGCTTTAATTACAGCAATACTCGCATATTTAGTGGTAATAGGTAATATTGGATTGCTTAAGAAGATTAATTTCATACTTGTTCCAATAATTATATTAACTATGTTTTTTGTCTGTGTTGGTCAAGTGAATGTAAGTGTTAATTATGGAAGTCTTGTTCTATCTATATTAGGGTCTACCAATTATGTATTTATGAATATTGTAACACTAGGATTATTTATACTAGAAACGGGTAGAGAATGTAGTAGAAAACAAGCATTAATAGTATCGGCAATAAGTAGCGTAATTATAGGTGTATTATTATTTGTATGTAATAATGCAATTATTGTAAATAATCTACTTTCTGTGCCTATGCCAATGCTAGCATTGGCTACCAAAAAGGGTTTCTGGGTATGGGTTGTTACTGCAATTACTATTTGGATTGGACTTTTCACAACTGTAATATCTACATTGTTTGTACTTAGTAATTATGTTAATAAATATGTTGGAAATTATAGCCTTACACTTATAATGCTACTTGCACTTACTTGTGTTGCTAGTACTTTTGGTTTTGCTTTCTTGGTGGCATATGTATACTGGATAATAGGCATTGTAGGGGTAATATTAGTATTTAAAGTTATATGTGAAAAAACCCGAAAAACTTTTCGGGTTAAAAGATTAAAATATTGATTTTGCCGAATTACATTGAATTTCGTTTTTTATTAACTTTCTTCTCTATAAATGCGACAATGAAATACATAATTGCAGCAAGTACACATAGAATTATTGTGCTTGCCATTACCAAATCTAGATTAAATATTTGACTACCATAGATTATTAAATATCCAAGACCTGCTTTGCTTACCAAATATTCACCCATGATAGTTCCAACCCAAGTAAGTCCAACATTTATCTTTAGTAAACTTATAAATTCAGGAAGACTTCCCGGCAGAATAAGTTTGAATAGTATTTGAAATTTATTTGCGTTCATACTCTTTAGTAACATTACTTTGCTTTCGTCTATTTGTCTAAATGCATTTAGCATAGATATAATTGATATGATAATCATAATAAGTATATCCATCGTAACAATTGACGAAGTTCCAACGCCAACCCAGATTATAATAATTGGACCTAATGCAATTTTTGGCAACGAATTAAGAACTACTATATATGGGTCAAGAATTTTTCTAAGAGTATCGTTAGACCACAGTAATATAGCAATAAGTGTGCCTCCAATTGTAGCAATAAGGAATCCTATAGTTGCTTCATAAAGAGTGGTGAATATATGATAAAATAATTCTCCTGACGAGTAAAGTGACCCAATAGTTCTAATTATTCTAGATGGACTGGACATAATAAAAGTATCGATAATATTTAAGTGTGCAAAAAGTTCCCAAAGTCCAAATATTAGTACCAAAATGCTTAATTGGGCAGAAATTATTAGTAATTTATTTATCCTCTTTTTTCTTAGATAAAGAGCATATTCTTTAGTAATATTTATTTTCTTCATTGTAGTTCTTTCCAGATTTCATCAAAATATTCTTTTGCTTCTTTGCTTTCTCGTCTAATTAGGGGAGTTCCTAAATTTTGTAAATTCAAATAAATTTCTTTTTTGACAGTTGCGGGTCTTTTGGTGAGTATTACAATTTTATCGCTAAGAGAAATGGCTTCACTTATGTCATGTGTTACAAGTATTGCTGTTACTTTCTCTTCTTTGATAATATTATAAACATCATCACAAACATTTAGTCTAGTCTGATAATCAAGCGCACTAAATGCTTCATCTAATAATAAAATTTGAGGTTTGAGTGCAAGAGTTCTAATTAACGCTACTCTTTGTCTCATTCCTCCAGATAATTGCTTTGGATATTTATTTCTAAATTCCCAAAGATTATACTTTTTTAGAAGTGTATTTACATATTCAATATTTTCTTTTGTCTTTCTATTCTGCAATTCAAGCCCAAGATAAACATTTTCAAGAATAGTTCTCCATTCAAAGAGATTGTCTTTCTGGAACATATATCCCACAAATTGAGAAGTATTTTCATTGGAATTAATTGTTATCTTGCCTTTGGTTGTCTTAAGTAAACCGCTAATAAGAGATAAGATAGTTGTTTTGCCACAACCACTAGGGCCAACAATAGAAACAAAATCTCCCGCTTCAACACCAAAGGTTAAGTCTTTTAATGCTTCTGTTTCTCCGTTATTGCTAAAGTATGTTAGACAAACATTATCCAGATTTAGAATTTGCATCTTAACTCTCCTAATATAAAATGCTTGTTGGTAGTAATAATTTTACTACCTATTTCATTATATTGAATGTATATAATTTTTGTGCTACTTTGTAAAAACTCCCCAAAAAATTATACTTTTTGAGGAGTTTATATTGTGTTTATTTATACTAACAATTATCCTATTATGCTGATAATTATTCTAAATTATATTAACTATCCTATCTTGATTAATTTTACAAAAACATAAGATAAAATTTATTATATCTAAAGAATAAATTTAAGCATTATATACTTTCATTCAAAACTGCTAGAGCATAAGAATTATTAACAACTTTGCTAAATTCTACATCAGTAGTTAGACTGCCAGCATTTTTCATAATCTTAATTAAATTATTATAAGCAACTTCGCTCATAACTGGTGTACTATTCCATGCATCAATATTTATATATTTCTGAATGCTATTCTTGATAGAAGCAGCACTTGTGCCCTCAAAAGATGGCTTTAATGCTTCTACAACATCATCAATATTTGCAGTTACTAAATAATTATATCCTTTCATAATTGCTCTTAAGAAATTTTTGATTTTGTCTGTATTCTCAGTGATATAACTATTATTTGCAGTGAAAGCAGTGTAAGGGATTTCGCCAGTTTCTGCACCAACACTAGCCAAAATATATCCTCTTCCGCTCTCTACAATAGAAGTTGCAGTAGGCTCAAATGCAGTTACAAAATCGCCAGTGCCACCAATAAATGCACTTGTTAAATTATCAAAAGCGACATCATAATTGATTGTACAATTCTGAACATTGTTTTTCTTGATAGCATACTCAAGTGTCATAGCAGGTACTCCACCTCTTCTACCGCCTAAGATTTCTTTGTTATTTAGTTGGTCCCAACTAAAGTTTGCAACATTCTCTCTGCCAATAATAAATGAACCATCACGCTTGGTTAATTGTCCAAATACAACTGGCATATCTTGTTTTCCTTGATTTGCAACATAAATAGTTGCCTCAGGTCCCATTAGGGAGATGTCGGCAGATTTGCTAACTAGGGCAGTCATACATTTATCTGCTCCGCCACCGTTAGTTAATTCTATCTTGATATCATATTCATCGAAATAGCCTTTGTTGATGGCAATATACATAGGAGCATAGAAGATACTGTGAGTTACTTCACATACTCTTATTGTATTTTTGTCTTTGGCACAGCCCACAAAACATAATGGAACTGCAAAAAGCAAACAACATAATGCAATAAAAATTTTTTTCATATAATCCTCCAATTTTTGCATACACTAAAAATTATATTCAAATTAACTTTTTTTTGTTCAATTCACTAAATTAATGGCATGGTTACGATATATTTTAAATAAATAGACTTGTAATTTTTAATTATCTTTGATATAATTAACTCATAAGTGAGGTGAGTTATGAATACACTTTTAAATGTTTTTCAGACTTTTGGGGAGAATTTTGTTAGAAGACTACAAATGCCAGCGATAATAGTAGCACTTGTCTTTGCTGTAATTGGAGTATCTTTGGCAGTGCTTGGCAGAAGAGTAGCAAGAGTAGTTAGGAAGACTAACGATATTAGTGATAACGATAGTGTTCTTATTACATTCAAGGCAATTGGACTTGTCTGCTTATTTGTATCTGTACTTATCGTTGTATTTAGAGGAGTGTAACAAGAAATGGAGAAAACATATAATCCTAGCGACTTTGAAAGCGAAATATATAATACATGGCTAGGAAAGAAATATTTTAGTGCAAAAGTTGATGAAAATAAGACACCTTTTACAATAATTATGCCACCACCTAATATTACTAGTAAATTGCATATGGGTCATGCTTTCCAAGAGACTATCCAAGATATTATTATTCGTAGGAAGAGAATGCAAGGTTACAATGCTTTGTGGGTTCCTGGAACAGACCATGCAGCACTTGCTACCGAATTTATGCTATGCAAAGAACTAGAGAGAGAAGGAACAACCAAGGAAGAACTTGGTAGAGAGAAATTCAAAGTTAGAATTAATGAGTGGTACAAAAATTACAAAGGGACAATAATTGACCAATTTAAGAGAATGGGTTATTCTTGCGATTGGGATAGACTTACATTTACTATGGATAAGAGTGCGTGTAATGCTGTTCGTAGCGTATTTGTTCATTTGTACAAGAAAGGCTGGATATACAAGGGAAAAAGAATAGTTAATTGGTGTCCTAAGTGCAAGAGTAGTATTTCTGACGCAGAAGTAGAATTCAAAGATGAGAAGTCTCACCTATGGCATATTAGATACCAGATAGAGAATTCTAACGATTACATAGAAGTAGCAACAACTAGACCAGAAACAATACTTGGTGATACAGCAGTGGCTGTTAATCCTAATGATGATAGATACAAATCTTTGGTAGGCAAGAATGTTATTTTGCCTCTAGTTGGAAGGATTATTCCAATTGTAGCAGATGATTATGTAGAACAAGACTTCGGAACGGGTGTAGTTAAGATTACTCCAGCACACGACCCTAATGACTTTGAAGTAGGACTAAGACATAAATTAGAAGTTATCAAAGTCATTGGCGATGATGGAATAATGAACGACATGGCAGGCGAGTATCAAGGTCTTAGTAGAGAAGAAGCCAGAGAGAAAATTGTAGAAGATTTGAAGAAATCTGGTAATTTGGTTAAAATTGAAGATTATACACATAATGTTGGTCATTGTGAGAGATGTAAGACAATAATTGAGCCGTTAGTTTCTTCTCAATGGTTTGTTCGTATGGCAGATTTGGCCAAACCAGCAATTGAAGCAGTTGAGAGCGGAGAGATTAAGTTCAAAGACGAACAGTATAAGAAAAGTTACTTGTACTTTATGAAGAATATCAAAGATTGGTGTATTTCTAGACAAATTTGGTCTGGTCACGATATTCCATTATTTACTTGTAATGATTGTGGCGAGATAATTGTTGAGATGGAAGACCCAACAGAATGTCCTAAATGCCATAGCCACAATTTAACTCAAGAACTAGATAAATTAGATACTTGGTTTAGTTCGGCATTATGGCCAATTACAACACTTGGATATCCAGAGAAGACCAGAGATTTGGAATATTTCTATCCAACTGATGTAATGGTTACTGCTAGAGAAATTATTAATTTGTGGGTTGCTAGAATGATATTCTCAGGCATAGAGTATACTGGCAAAATTCCATTCAAAGATATTGTAATCAATGGAATTGTTAAAGATGCTAATGGTAAGAAAATGTCCAAAACTCTTGGCAATGGTGTAGACCCAATTGCAATGATTGATAAATATGGCGTTGATGCACTTAGATTTAGCCTTTTTGATGGTGTTGCTATTGAATCGGATAGTAGATTTAACGAGAAGAAAGTTGAACTTACTAGAAATTTCTTAAATAAAATTTGGAATGCTTCCAAATATGTTCTAATGCAGATTGAAGGGGTAGAAGTCAAAGATATTCAAGATGTTGAATTAACTAATGCAGACAAATGGATTATTAGTGAACTTAATAATACAATTATTAGTGCTGATAAGAAATTTGACAAATTTGATATAGGCTTTGTGGCTAGCGACTTAAGTGATTTCTTCTGGACAAAATTCTGTGATTGGTATATTGAACTTAGTAAATGTAATATGGCAGAACATAAAGAGAGTACTTGTGCAACACTTGTGTATGTTCTAAAAAATACACTTAAACTTCTTCACCCATTCATTCCATTTATAACCGAGAAAATCTACCTTGAATTGCCTCATAAATATGAAAGTATAATGATATCTGATTGGCCAAAAGTTTGGGGAGATTTTGATAACACCATAATTACAAATGTTATGAATATAATCAAGGTTATCCGTAATACTCGTGCTGAGAAGAAGGTGCCAGATAATAAGAAAATAGATATAGAAATTACGCTAAAATCAAATGTAGAAGAGTATGAGAAATGCTTGCCATACATTGCTAAACTTGCGACAATAAATAATGTCAAACTTGTAGAAGATAGCAGTGAATTTAGCAATAATTCTGTACTACTTACTTTTAGTGATGTTACAGTAAATATTCCGCTTAGTAGCATGATTGATGCTTCTGCTGAGAAAGAAAGAATAGAGAAAGAAATCTCTAGACTAAAATCTGAAATAGAAAGAAGCGAAAGAATGCTAAGTAACGAAGGATTTGTAGCCAAAGCCCCAGCCAAATTAATAGAAGCAGAGAAAATTAAATTGGCTAAAAATAGAGAATTACTTGCAGATATAGAGAAATAAAATAAAAAAAACTTAGGAATACAAAAATCCTAAGTTTTTTTAGTTTATTTAATTTGGATAATCTCTGCCAACTAGTTCATCAAGAGAAATTTCAAATATATCCGCAAGTTTTATAAGAGTTTCAATATCTGGTGTGGAGTAACCATTCTCATAATTAGATATCAAACTCTTTTTCCCATACAATTTATTTGCCAATTGTTCTTGCGTAAGCCCCAATGCCTTTCTGTATATCTTTATATTTTTAGATAATTCCAACTTAAAGTATCTCCTAAAACAGCAGTCAATAATACTATAATTATTGACAATTGTACAAGAAACTTGTATAATGAGATAGATAAGTACAAGAAACTTGTACAAAGTAACGGCAATAAGATTGCATAAGGAGAGAAAAGAAATGAGACAAAAAACAAAAAGACTACTAGCAGGATTGGGAATAGGACTAGCACTAGGTAGTAGTGCAATGCTTACAGGTTGTTCATCAAATTTGGATATTAAGCAAGGAGATTTGGATAGAACTATCACTAATACTAATGATTTTATGCAAAATGGAGATGAATATTTAGATAGTTTGCGTAATAAAAGTGAATATGTGAAAAATGAACTTAATGGTTTACTTTTGAACGGAATTTATAGTTCTATGGGTGTAAAAAATATTGCTTACTCATGTAATACTGAATTCTATATGTTTGGTACAAAATTAGATGAAACTATTCAAAGAGAATACAAAAGGAATGTACAAAACAACTTAATTAAACAATATGAGAAATATTCTTCTGACAAATTAACCGAGCGTTATCATGAAGTAGAAGTTGTAAGTGAAGTTAATTCTCAAACTAAATACAAAGTAAAAGAGTATTCAAATAATAACAATTCAACAAAGACATGTACAGAAAGAGAAGAAACTGATTATACAAAAGCAATTAATGATATGGGTTCTCTTTTTGCTGATTATATTGATGTATATTCAAACTATTATGGTATAATTAACATGACTGACAGTGGAGTTAGTAATGGTCTAAGTATGGAATTTGATAAGGTAATAGACGATGATACAGTTACATATCGTTGCAATACAATAAATAGTTCTAGTACTAATAATAGCAGACAATATTCTTTTATAAACTTATCTTTTAAAGATAATAAGATAACAAAAGTTGAAATGATTTCTTTTGGCTATTTAGATAATCTAGGTGAAGTTGAATATTCTGATGGATATCAAGTAGATACATATGAATTTGATTACACAAACGAAACAATTTCATTTGATAAAACAGGTTACACTACACAAGGTTAAAACAAAAAAATCTAGGGTTTATATATCCTAGATTTTTTTATTTGCAAACTTGCTTTTTTCTTGACTAGAAGGATGATTGAATAGTAATATATTAGAGTATTGATATTAATAAATTTTGAGATGAAAAAGGGCAAAATATGAATAGTTTTGATAAATACAAATATTTGTTGGGAGAGACAATCATTCTTTATCAATTTATGGAGAATGATTTGAAATTAATATATGCGGGAATGCTTAAGGGCAATTTCTACAAGAACATTGAGCATGTGAGAAGTGAGTACAAAGGTTTGGGACAGGTAGTGAAGGCACTAGAAGAATTAGACAATAGTGATAGTACTCCATATTTTTCTAGAGATACATATTACTTGCTTAATAAACTTAGTCGTCAGCGTAATTATTATTGCCATCAGTGTTGTGTAGATTTTGCTTTTGTACAGGATTTTGAGAATTCTATTGAATTCAAAGATTCGCTTGGAACTCTTATGGATACTAATAAATCTATTAAATATGTTCAATCGCAAATTGAAACCCACAAAAATAATATCCTTAGCAGATTTAATAGAGTATAATTTGCGTGTGTGTACACTTTGAAGAGTACTATGCAAAATTAAAAAAAGTGCTATTTTTCTAATTAATTTAGATAATAGCACTTTTCTATTCATTATTTATTTTCATTCAAGTATGCTTGCATTGCTTGGGCTAATTGGTCGGGGCAAGATGTATTATTTCTGCACTGTATGTGGCTAAGTCTTTCTATTACTTCATTAGGTGTCATGCCAATAACCAATTTGGATATTCCTTGTGTATTGCCTGTGCAACCACCAACAAATTCACAATGAGTTATTTTGCCGTTCTCTATTTCAAATTGAATTTTTCTAGAGCAGACATTCTTAGGGATATATGTATACATTATTTCACTCCTATATTATCTAAATAAGTATTTCAATTAATTATCTCAAAATTATATTAAATACGTTGCTATCTAATCTCAATTATCTAGCAAATTAGTTGCTATCTAATCTCAATTATCTAGCAAATTGATTGCTATCTAATCTCAATTATCTAGCAAATTGTCATAAATGGTTTCGTAGATGGCAGGGGCTTTCTCTGTCCAGCGTTTAGATGCTTCAACTGCCGATTGTCTTGTGGGTGCTTTCAATTTAATTTCTAGCAGAGACCTAGTCAATATTGGTTCTTTAATTTTAAGAAGTACAGAGTATGTTCCATCGCTATTTTTGGTGTATTCAGACACATATTCTTGGCTTCTTTTCCAATTCATTCTATTTTCTTGCACATAAGTTGTTATTTTCTCTCGCATATCTTGAGGTATTCTATAATAGAAATGACTTAGACAATTTCTGCCATCGAAAGTTATTGTATATCTGGCTTCTTCGCCAGTAACATTTTCTTCACAAACAAATTTGACATCAAGTAATTCAATCAATGCTTCTTTCAAATCTAAATATGTAAACCAATTATTACTGCTAGTACAGATATCTATAATATTATTCTCAGTCAAAGGGATTTCCATTTTGTCTAGAACAAATAGTAGTTTTAATTTAGATATAGTATTTTCTTGCTCAAAATCCATAACTGTCTCCTAGTTAATTCATCTGTATTTATTTTAACACAAAAAATATGCAAATGCTAAATAAAATGACAACTTTTTTATTAAATGAATAAATTAGTTGCAAAAATTGAAGCAAAATAAATAAAATGAGTGTGTGACTAGAAATTAAAGTTAAAAAAAGTTTAGATAATTTATTTGCTTTAAAGAGTAATTTATAATACAATTTATATATCAAATGTAAATAATGGGGTGAAAAATTTATTTATGGGGATAACCGAAGAAGAAAAACAAAGTATAATAGATTTCTACCGTGCTTGCAATGAAATGATAGAGGGTAGATTTATTTTGTCGGATACTAAGGTATCTAATATTTTGAAATGTATTGTTAATAGTGAGACAATATACGGACTTTACTCTGTATGTATGAAAGATTTTAAATTCAAATCTGTACTAAATAGATGCCTAGCCGAAAATCCAGCAAATGGTGGATATTTTGTTATGCCAGAAGAAGAGAAAGATATTGTAGCATTCGTTACTTGCTTGCTTCTTGAAGTGGATAAGAAGAATATTAATTTGCAAGCGTTCGTTACAGAGAATTTCTTTAGTCCAGATGGATATAATATTAGTTACAATAATTTTGCTATAACAGTGCTTGTTGCATACAAAACATCAGTCAAGAATTTAATTGGCGTAGATGAGTATGGCAATGAAAGTGAAGTAGAGAATTTGATGGATAATCAAATATCTATTGACGAAGAAATGGAAACAATAGAAACAGACAAAAATACTAAAATTTTGCTTGCTAATTTAATTATGAATATTCAAGAATTGCAAAATGCAATTAATGATGATAACAAAATCAGATTTAACGACAAAGAAGAATTACTTATAGTACTCAAAGCATTAGATAGGGCAGTTCATCTAGAAGAATTGCTAATAATTAATGCACTTTTAGTTCCTCTTGAACATTCACTTAGCAAGAATAAGAGACTTAATAAATTATATGATAATATTAAATTGCTTATTGCAGATATTTATTATTAAAATTATCGGAAAGTTTTGTTTGAAAGCGACGAAGTCATATTCAAGCAAAAACTGATATTTATTCAATCTATGTAACCATATAAACAATATATATATCAAATAAAAATTCCCTTACAAATATATAGTAAGAGAATTTTTTGTATTCAAGTCAATAAATATTTTGTACTATTAAATAAAATAATTTAGGCAATATTTTAATAAGGCAGATAATATTCAATTAATTGCGGATATTAAATAACTTAGTTATCAGAGAAATATCATGCTTATAATTATAGCAATGATTGTAGAAATAATACTTTGGGTGGTCTTTATAAGCAAAAATTTCTTGTACGACATATGAAAGTCTTTAAGGAAAGTAAACGCTTGTGCGTGGATAGAAAGCCCACCAAAAGATATAAGGAAAGTAGATATAATTGTAAGCATTCTTGCGCTCAGCCCAGTTTGTCCAAGATATAGACACCCGCTTGTTACTTCTATAATCCCAGCAAATATGCTAGTAGAAATAGATGTTGGAACGCCTAGTATTTGTAGAAATTTAAGTAGTGGTGCTAATGTATTTAATTGCAAAATTATCTGCAAAAACATATAAAATAGTGATATAAATCCGCCAACTACCATTATAGATAATATACTAGATGTCATGCTTTCATTTAGTATATTGGGAGTTGGTGCTTTGGTGTAGTCTAGAGTGCTTGCATTTTCTTTATTCCTATATAACAAGCCATTTAATATTGCTCCTAATATATGAGAAAGTAAAACAATAATGCCAATTATACTGCTATTATACATTCCAATTGCAACAGTGCCTATAATAAAAAGTGGGCCTGAGGTGCTAGTGAATGATGTAATCGTTTGTGCTTGTTTGCTAGAAATTATATTCTCTTTGTACAAATCCGAGGTTAATTTAGCGCCAACTGGATATCCAGATATAATGCTCATAAGATATACATAACCAGCAATTCCACCTACGCCATAAAATTTGAAAGTTACCGGACTAAATACTTTGCCAAATTTCTGAATAGCACTAGTATAAGATAATAACTTGGTTAGAATAAAGAAAGGAAGTAGTGCAGGAAGAACTTTAGTAGCCCAAATTCTAATGCCCATATAAAATGCTTCTATAGATATCTTTGGCAAAATAACCAAAAGAATAATGCCAATTAGTAGCATTATTACATATAAAATATTAATTAAATTCACTTTTTTAACTTTAACATTTGTCATTCTATATTAAAATATGATAAAAAATAATAGTATATGAATATTAAATAAATGTTTTGAGGTTTGCATGGAAAGAAAAAAAATTGCCTTAGTTTTGTCTGGTGGTTCGGCACTTGGTTTTGCGCATATTGGCGTTATTAAAACTTTGGAAAAATACAATATTCCTATTGATATAATTGTAGGCACAAGTATGGGAGGATTAGTAGGTGCTTCTTATGCATCTGGTCTTAGCGTACAACAAATGACCGACTTTGCCTGTAAATTCAAAAAAATTCATTTTATAGATGTTAATTTCAATGCAAGTGGATTATTTTCGGGCAAAGGAGTTATGAAAAATATTAATAAATTTTTGCCAGATAAGAAAATAGAAGAACTTAAACTTTCGTTTGGGTGTGTTGCTTGTGATTTGCTTACAGAGAAAGAAGTTATATTTACTACTGGTAGTGTAAGAGATGCTGTTAGGTCTACTCTATCTATTCCGGGATTTTTTGTGCCTTATGAGATTGATGGCAAATTACTTGTAGATGGCGGAGTAATTAATAATCTTCCAGATGAATTGGCGGTCAAAATGGGCGCAGATGTAATAATCGCAGTAGATGTGCTTAGTAAATGTAAATTGAAAGACGCTCCCAAAAACGCAATAGACTCGCTTATAGCATCAATTAATGTTCTTACTAAAGAAGTTCAGAACTATAAATCTATTCATTCAGATATTATTATCAAACCAGATATATCTTCTCTAACTCAAATGTCTTTTGGCAAGAAAAATACCCTAAAGGCCATATCTATAGGGGAGGAAGAATGTGAGAAGCATATTAAAAAGATATTGCAACTAATTAAGTAATATATAAATAGCAGACTAAATAAAAAATTGGATATTGGCAGAGTGAATATAACTAGAAAAAAATTAAAGTAAAATACAGAATAATTAAAGTAAAATTTAGATTATATTAAATAATAAAAAAGCATTTGTTATTGAAGTAACTTAAGGGTTATCTAAGTTATATCAATATTGCAAATGCTTTTTTGTGATTATTCCTTGGTATATTTAATTGTTTGAGTATAAAGGTCTGGAGCAAAATTTGGGATAACCTTGCTCTTCCTTAGTAACATATTAAATACTGCATTGGCTCTATCTTCTATCTCGGCTAGAGTTTTGTATTCGGCACTAGGATTTTTGACAATATTACTATTTCTAATAATTAAATTGGTATCGGCACTAATATTAGATAAGAAATCTTTCTTCTCAGCATTGAAAGCCAAAACTTTGATAAAAGGTAATTTATCCATTTTATATATCTGAGATACAATATCTTTATCTATTTTTAGTAGCAATCTAAGAACTATTCTTTTTAGTCTAGTGTAAGTATATCTCTTTGTTTTAACATCTAATAATAGTTCATTGAAATCTTTGAATTTCTTGGCACTATCTATAAATCTATTCTCAATTCCCTCAGATACATCATATACATTTTTGAATTCATCAGGGGAACTTGTCTTGACTACATAAGAACATAAGTCGTTATACAAATCCAAATCTGGTAGTCCATATATATCCATATCTTCTTTGAGTAACTTATATGTGAATGGCGGAACTAATTTTCTTATAGACCTAATCTTGCCCTTGGACAATAATTTTGTTCTAATTGCAGTAGCACTGCTATCCTTGCCATTAAGGTCGGCAGAATTATAATCAGAATTAGAACGAGTGGTGAATATTGGTTCAATCTTACTTTTGGTCTTTTGTAATGCCTTCAAATATTCAATAGCAAGAATATTATTAGGTTTAGTAAGTATATTTAGTGTCTCTGTAATTTCACTAAATACTACTTTGTCTTCTTTCATAAGTTCTTCTATTGCTTTCTGTCTAGCAACAGGTAGACTATCTCCGCCATCAAGATATTTCTTAAGTTTCTCTTTATATTCTTTTGGTTCATTTACAAAGTATTTGCTAATCTCTTTCAAAAGTTCGTAATTCTCGGTCTCACAACCAAATGCTAGATGAGTAACATTCTCAAATGAATTAGCAATCCTAACACCAGCCATTGCAAATATTTCAGCCGAACTACAACAATAAGCGGTAGGAATTTGTACAACAATATCTGCTCCTGCTTCAAGTGCCATTCTTGCTCTTACATATTTATTAGTGATTGCAGGTTCTCCTCTTTGAGTCCAGTTACCCGCTTGTATACACATAATAGCATCACAGCCGCTTAGTTCTTTGGCCTTTTGAATATGATACAAGTGTCCATAGTGTAGTGGATTATATTCGCAGATTATTGCACAGATTTTCATATTTTCTCCCAAATTAATTTACAAATTTAATATTTTCTAGTAAACTACAATTGTTATAAAATGTAGTTTATGTAGTAGTATTTTAATATATTTAATCATTTTTAACAAATAAATCTTTAAGGATTTTGTAATTTTTATGGAAAATTTGAAAACATTGGGTAGTGTTTGGAAAGCTTTAGCACAAGAGAAATGTACAACTATAGTTCTTCCAGAGGCTGAATTCAGCGAAAGAATAACACTTGCAGGAATTAAGGCAAGCGAAGAGAAAATAGCAAAGATTATATTGCTAACCAAAGATAATTCTGCTTTTGCAAAATACAATTTGCAAGAAAATGAGTATTTGAAAGTAGTAAATATCTTTACTCACGAAATTAAAGAGATGCTAGCAAATGCCCTATATGAGAAGCGTAAAGACAAAGGACTAACTTTAGAAGGGGCAAATGACCTTGTATCAAATCCAGTGTACTTTGGCACAATGATGGTAGATTTGGGACTTGCTGATGGATTGGTAGCGGGTGCAGAAATAGCAACTGCCGAGACATTCAAACCTGCATTCCAAATAATTAAAGGCAAGACAAAAGAGACTAAAATATCTAGTTTCTTTGTAATGATGAGGGGAGAAGAGACTTACATTCTATCTGACTGTGGTGTAAATATTGACCCTACTGCCGAAGAAATTGTAGAGATTGCCAAACTTAGTGCAGAGTCTGCTAGAACAATTGGACTAATAGATAATCCAAAAGTTGCATTGCTTAGTTATTCAACACTTGGTAGTGCAGAAGGCGATGATGCTATCAAAATGCGTACTGCCAAAAGTTTGCTAGATAATCAGAAAGTAGACTTTGTTTATGATGGCGAAATGCAATTAGATAGTGCCATAATTCCTAGTGTAGCCAAATTAAAAGCACCAAATAGTCCAATCCAGGGAGATGCAAATGTATTTGTATTCCCAAATCTATCTGCTGGAAATATTGGATACAAATTAATGCAGAGATTTGGTGGCTTCCAAGCAGTAGGACCTATTGCTCAAGGAATGAGAAAACCAATTAACGATGTTAGTCGTGGTGCAACAGTAGATGATATAGTACAAGCAATTGCAATTACAGTTTTGCAATGTGAATAATTTTTTTAGGAGATAAATATGAATATTTTAGTTATTAATGCTGGTAGTAGTTCACTTAAATTCCAATTAATTAATATGGATAATAAAGATGTAATTGCTAAAGGCAATGTTGAAAAAATCAGCGAAAAAGGCTCTTTCTTGAAGTATAAAGCAAAAGGCAAAGAGTATAAATTTGAGAAAGATGTAACCAATCATAGCGAAGGTATGGAGATGGTTCTAGAGAAATTGGTAGACAAAGAAATAGGTGTTATTTCTAGTCTTGACGAGATAGAAGCATTCGGGCATAGAGTTGTTAATGTTGGCGAAGAATATTTTGATAGTACTTTGGTTACTCCAGAAGTTTTGGAAGACTTTAGATTGAATGTTGATTTCTCTCCGCTTCATGTTCCAGGTGCTATTTGCGGAATAGAAGCCGCAATGAATTTGTGTCCAAATAAACCTAATGTAGCAGTTTTTGATATTGGTTTCCACAAATCTATTCCAGAGCATATTTATAAATACGCTATTCCTAAGAAGTATTATGATATGTACAAAATTAGGCGTTATGGCGCACATGGAACTAGTCACTATTATGTAACTAATAGATGTGCATCTCTAATGGGTAAGAGGCCAGAGGATATAAATATTGTATCTTGCCATTTGGGTTCAGGTGCTAGTATTACTGCTGTTAAGAATGGTAAGTCTTTTGATACTTCTATGGGATTTACTCCACTAGAAGGAATAATGATGAATACTAGGTCTGGAGATATTGATCCTGCAGTTATAGAGTATATTTGCAACAAAGAAGGCAAAACAGTAAGTGAAGTAGTTAGAATGCTTAATAAAGAGAGTGGTTTGCTTGGTGCTATTGGTACTGGAATGTCAGACATGAGAGATATAACCGAGAATTTAAGCGATCCAAATGTTAAGAATGCTTTTGATATGTATTGTCACAGAATTAAGAAATATATCTGTGCATATATGGGTGTTCTTGGCGGTGCTGACGCAATTGTATTTACTGCTGGTTGTGGAGAACATACTCCAGAATTAAGAGAAGCAGTTGTTGAAGGTCTAGAATTTATGGGTGTAGAATTAGATAAAGATGCTAATAATAATGCACCTCGTGGAGAAGAAGTTTTAATCTCTAAACCTACATCAAAAGTGAAAATTTATGTAATACCAACAGATGAAGAAATGGTTATTGCAGAAGAAACACTTAAAACAATTAATAATTTAAGATAATTTTGTAAATAGTGGTTGACAAATGTATAAAATTAGTATAAAATTGCATTAGTCAAAAAAAATTAGGAGGTGCATTATGGCAATAGTACCAAAGGGTAAAGTTTCAAAAGCAAGGCGTAATTCCAGAAAAGCAAATTGGAAAATTTCAACACCTTCTATGGTTGAATGTCCTCATTGTCACGAACTAAAAGCAAATCACAGAGTTTGTAAGAAATGTGGCTATTATGATGGCGAACAAAAAGTAGTTGTAGAAAAAGAAAAGAAAGAAACAAAGTAATTGCTCTTTTGAAATATAAAAAGGTCTTGGGTTATCCCAAGACTTTTTTTGTTCTACTGTTCAATTAAAATAACTTTTGTATGTTGTTTTTTTGCAAAATTTATCGTGAATTGTGTTCCGTTAGAATTGCTATTTAAAGCAATAAGTAAAGAGGAATTACTAACCATAAATTCATTTCTTTCAATCATACATCTCGCTCCTATAAATTTATCATATAGACATATGGTTTCATCAGATTGTTTAAGTAAATCGTAGTATTTGTTCTGTTGATACATATACCAAAATTTACATTGGTCTTTACAAGGTAAAACAGAAATGAGTTTTATATTTTGAAATTCTTTTTTTATTTCAATTAGTGTTTCAAAACACAGAGTATCAAAACCCAATGCCATGCCACACAAAAAATTAATATATCCATTATTAATTGCTTCTATAAGATATTTTCTTATATCATTCTTCACTCTTTTTAAAGTAATATTGTCATTGTCAAAATTAATTGAACAATTTTGCGGTCGAGGACCAGTAAAACAACATGTTATATTTTTATCAAATATTTTTTTATTCATAATAACCTCCAATGTAAGTATAGCACAAATGAGAGATATATCTCTCATTCAAAACAAAATATTTTGTTAAAATTTACATAAGATTTCTTCTATAGAGGAATATTATGAAATTAGAAGTCGCTATAACTAAAAGAATAATGGATTTATGTAAAGAAAGGGGGATTGCTCCTAATAAATTGGCTAGTATGGCTGGATTGCCTTCGTCTACAATTAGATGCATATTTTATGGAAGAAGCAAAAATCCTGGCACAAGAACTTTGCTTGATATATGTCAAGCATTAAATATAACTTTATATGAATTCTTTGATGATGAAATATTCAAAAGAAACGATATTGAAGGTAGTTATTGAAATGATTATGAGATTGCATAATCATTTTTTATTTGCTTTTAATTGATATTATTTATATTTTCATATATAATACTTTTGGATAATGGATTTTTTATCCTATTTGGAGATAATAATGATTAAAATTGTAGTAGATGCTTTTGGTGGGGATAATGCTCCTAATGAAATTGTAAAAGGTGTTATAAATGCTATCAATAAACATGATGATATTCATGTTATTCTTTCGGGTGATGAGACAAAGATTAATGAACTTTTGGTAAATGAAAAATTTAACAAAGACCAAATCTCTATTCTTGATGCCAAAGATGTAATTTCTAATGACGAAAGTCCAACAGAGGCAATTAGATTTAAGAAAGATAGTTCGCTTGTCAAGGCTTTGAATATATGCAAAGAAGATGATAAAGTCGTAGGTATTATTAGTGCGGGGTCAACTGGTGCTGTTCTTACTGGTGCATTTATGAAATTGGGCAGAATAAAGGGAATTTATAGACCTGCACTTTGTCCTACACTTCCTACAACTACTGGTGGCACAGTTTGTATTTGTGATTGTGGTGCTAATATGGATTGCAAGTCAGAGTATTTGGAGCAATTTGCAATGATGGGAAATGTTTATTTGAATGCAATTGGTGTCAAAAATCCAAGAATTGCGCTTCTAAATGTTGGAACAGAAGACCATAAGGGCGATAGTAGAACCAAAGATGTTTTTGCTATGCTTAGTGAAAATAAAGGCATCAATTTTGTTGGTAATATGGAAGCAAGAGATTTGCTAACTGGCGATTATGATTTGATAGTAACCGATGGTTTTGCGGGCAATGTATTGCTTAAGAGTGCAGAAGGTGCAGTAAGAAGTCTGTTGAAAGTTATGAAGAGTGAAATCAAGTCATCATTCTTTAGTAAAATTGGGGCTTTATTTATGCGTAAAACATTCAAAGTACTAAAGCACAGATTTAATTATAAGGCTTATGGTGGTGCAGTTTTGCTTGGTTGCAAAAAATTAGTAATTAAAGCACATGGTAGTAGTGATGCACTTTGTATTAGTGTTTGTATTGACCAAATGTATAATATGGCCAAGAATAAATTGGTAGATAAGATTGAGAAGAAATTGGAAATAGCAGGAATAGGTAATGATGAATAGTATAGAGCAAATTCTAGGATATGTTTTCAAAGACAAAAAACTTCTCAAAACAGCACTTACGCATAGTAGTCTATCCAACGAAATTGGTGGAGATAATTATGAAAGATTAGAGTTTTTGGGCGATGCGGTAGTTGAATTGATAGTGTCTAACGAAATATATAAATATGAATTTCTAGATAGTGGATTACTTACTAAACTTAGGGCAAGTCTAGTTTCAACAAGTAATTTTAGTAATATTTCTACAAATTTAAAGTTGGATAAAGAATTATTGAAATCTAAATCCTTAAATACTCTTAGTGAGAAAACCAAAGCAGATATTTTGGAGAGTATTTTGGGGGCTATTTATCTAGATGGTGGTTTGGAAGAAGTGCAGAAAATAGTAGATAAATATATAATAATAGATGAGAATAATATTAGAGAACATCTGACCAATTGTATAGATTATAAGACTAAATTTCAAGAAGATATGCAGAAGCAAAAAAAATCTTTTGAATACATTGTGGTAAATGAAAGTGGTCAAGACCACAATAAAATCTTTACGGTTGAATTGAGAATAGATGACATTACTATATCTCAAGCATTGGGGAAAAGTATCCACATTGCAGAAGAAGAGTGTGCAAGAAAGTATTATTTAGATAATTAATTTTTAGATAAGTTAATTACAGCGTAATTCTTTAATTTATTTTGCTTGTATATAGTAATTTTTAGAAAAATTTGAATAAAAAAAAGTATAGATATAAAGACAAAAATAGCGCATATAAATTGCGTTATTTTTTATTTTTTGATAAAATAAATGTATATGTAAAATTGTCTACATTTTTAAATTAAACAAAAGTAGTATATCAAACTTACTAGGAGACACAAATGAATTTAAAAAGAATAGAAATGGTGGGTTTCAAATCTTTTGCAGACTACCAAAAAATAGATTTTGAAGAAGGCATAACAGCGATTGTAGGTCCTAATGGTTGTGGCAAAAGTAATGTTGCCGATGCTATTAGATGGGTACTAGGCGAACAAAGTAGCAAAACTCTTCGTGGTAGTAGTATGCAAGATGTAATTTTCAAAGGCACAGAGAAGAGAAAAGGCCTTAGTTTTTGCGAAGTTACACTTGTTTTTGATAACACCAATAAAGTATTCAATTCTGATTATAACGAGATAGTTATTACTCGTAAATTATATAGAAGTGGCGAGAGTGAGTATTTGCTTAATAAAACCCCATCTAGACTTAAAGATATAGTTAATCTTCTACACGATAGTGGAATAGGCAAGAATGGTTACTCTATAATTGGTCAGGGTATGGTTGGCAAAATTGTTAGTAGCAAACCAGAAGAAAGAAGAGTAATATTTGAAGAAGCAGCGGGTATAGCCAAATTCAAATCTAAGAAAACGGAAGCAGAGAGAAAATTACTTAATACTCAAGATAACTTGAATAGAATTAACGACTTAATAACCGAAATAGATAGACAATTAAAACCTCTTAAAGAACAAGCCGAGACAGCAAAAGTTTATCATGAATTGAAGGATAAATTGAAAGTACTAGAAGTTAATTCTTATATTTATCAATACGATACTGCTAGTGATACCAAGAATGCTATTATGGAGAAAATTAATGGCATTGTGGAAGAATTAGAGTATAAAACCAATGAGAAAGACAAAGCAGACAAAATGTATTCTGATGCTTTTGATAAAGTTGGCACTATAGATATAGATATTAATGCTCTCAAAGATAAAATTCTAGAATTAAATATTGAGATTACTAAGCAAAGTGGTGAGATTAATCTTCAGAAAGAAAAATATAATCATCTTAAAGCCGAAGATGATAGACTATCCGAAGAATTAACAAGACTAAAGGCTAGTAAAGATAATTCTCAAAATTCACTACTAGATGTAGAGAATACTCTTAAAAATAAGCAAGTAATCTTATTTAATAAGAAGAGTGAAGTAAGTGATTTAAGTAGTAAATATGAGGCAATTGCTAGTGAATTGAAATTAGGCGAAGACGAAGCACAGGCTATTCAACAGAAGATTATTAACGATTTGGAAATGTTAGGAGATGTGAAAGCACAAATTTCTGCTCTTAATGCCGAGAAGAAAAGTTATGAGAAATCTCTAAGTGAATTGGAAGAAATGCAACTTGATGCCAATGAGAAATTCTCTGAAGCCAAATCCAAACAAGCAGAGAGTTCAAATACACTTCTTTCGCTTAAACAAAAGAGAAATAATCTAGATAGCGAACTTGGGGAGAAAACAAATAATCAAAGTAATCTACAAGTAGATGCCAAAAATCTAGAAAATCAATTAAATGAGATTACCAATAATATAGTAACTCTAGAGCATAGAAAGAAAATGCTTGAAGAGTACGCAAGAGAATACGAAGGTTTCAATGGAACTGTCAAAAGATTGCTTACAGATGCTGAGCGTAATAATGATTTGAAATCTAGAATAATGGGTGTTGTGGCTAGTCTTATCAAAGTTCCACAAACATATCAAACAGCAATTGAGACTTCTCTTGGGAATGCTATTCAGAATATAGTTACTGCCAGTGATGAAAATGCCAAGTATTTGATTAATTACTTGAAGCAAAGGGATTACGGAAGGGCTACATTCTTGCCAATTAACACAATTAAGCCTAGATATTTTGATAATTCTAATAGATATTTGCTAGATATGGAAGGTTGCTTGGGACTGGCTAGCGAACTTATTGAATATGACAAGGCTATTAGTAATATTGTAAGTAGTTTGCTTGGCACTACAATAATTGCAAATAACATGACAAGTGCTTTAAATATTGCCAAAAGAAGCAATTTTATGTACAAAATAGCCACTCTTGATGGGGATATAATTTCTCCCCAAGGTAGTCTTACTGGTGGTAGTAAGAAAGCACAGATTACAAACTTATTAGGCAGACAAACAGAGATAGAAAATTGTGGCAAGTTAATAGTTAAACTTGGGAGCGATAAAAATGCTAAATCGCAAGAATATAATACTCTTATATCCAAATTGAAAGAAGTGACCGAAGAAATCAAGAATTTATCTGATAATATTCATGCACTAGATATTGAAATAGCACAAGAAATGGAAAGAAATGACAAATTCAGTACTATTTGTAGTGATTATGAAGATGAGAGAAATAAGATAAATTCAAATATTGGCAAAAACAAACAAATTTTGGAAAGTATTGTTAATCAGTTAAATAAAATTTCTGATGTGAAAGTAGACATAGAGAACGATAATTCCAAGAGTAATGCAACTCAATTTAGCGATTTGAAAAATCAAAAAGACGAATATTCAAATAAAATTACTGCTCTTAAGATAGAAATAGCAACTCTTGAAAGTGAGAATTTGAATTTGGAACAAGAAAGGATAAGACTTACAGATATAATCAAGTCACTTTCTGAACAAATTGAGATAATGGAAGTTACTTGCAACAAAAATAGACAACTATTAAATGTTGCTTCTAATATTGTATTTGAGAGTGAGAGTAGTTTGGAGGCTAATGAAACTTACGAATTACTTAAATCTACTCAAGAGAAATTGCAAGCCAAAGAAAATGAAAAAGCAACTGTTCAAGAAGATATAAGAAGGCTTGACGAAAATAGAACTAATTTACTAAATGAAGTCACAATTCTTCAAGATAAGAAGTACAAACAAGATATTAATTTATCCAAAGTCGATACAGATATCGAGACAATGCAAGAGAGAGTTTGGGAAGAGTACGGACTAACTTACCAAACAGCACTAGACCTAAAAGACGCAAATTATGACGCCAAAATGGGTGCTAGTGAGATAAATAAAATCAAGAAAGAAATTGTTGGTCTTGGACACATTAACGAGAGGGCAATTGAAGACTGTAAGAACTTGGAAGAAAGATTTGGCAAGATGTACAATCAATCTCAAGATTTAATCAAAGCCGAAGCCGATTTGAAGAGAATTATCAAAGATTTGTCTAACGAAATGATTGTAAGATTTCAAACTGAATTTGACAAAATTAATACTAACTTTGGAATTGTATTCAAAGAATTATTTGGTGGCGGTAATGCTAGACTAGAAATTCTAGATAGTGAAGATGCATTGGAGGCTGGTATAGAAATTAAGGCTGAACCTCCAGAGAAGAAATTAAGTAATATTTCACTCCTTAGTGGTGGAGAGCAAGCATTGGTTGCTATAGCAATATTATTTGCAATCCTTAGACTAAGACCTATGCCTTTCTGCTTACTAGACGAAATAGAAGCACCTCTAGATGAAGCGAATGTAACAAGACTTGCTAAGTACTTGAAGCGTTATTCGCATGAAACTCAATTTATTGTTATCACTCACAAGAAGCCTACTATGGAACACGCAGATACTCTTTATGGTGTTACTATGGAAGAGAAGGGTGTAAGTAAGTTGGTATCGGTTAAATTAAATGATGCAATTAAAAATACGGAGCAAAAATAATGGGTATATTTTCAAAATTTTTTGGTGCACTTAAGAAGACTAAAGATGCAATTTCTAAGAAAATCTCACAAATCTTTGTAGGGGAATTAGATGATGAATTTTATGAAGATTTGGAGTATGTATTAGTCTCCTCAGATATCAGCATGGAAGCTAGTAGTGAAATTGTTGAAAGTGTAAAAAAACAAGCAAAGAAGGAAAAAGTTAAGACCGAAGAAGACTTCAAAAAATTGCTAAGACAAGCAATGATAGAAATACTTGATATCGAGTCGTCTCCTGAGGAATTTCCAGTTCTTTATACAATTGTGGGTGTAAATGGTGTGGGTAAGACCACCGCTATAGGCAAACTTGCTAATATGTATAAGAAAAATAAGAAAAGTGTTCTTATGGTTGCTGGCGATACATTTAGAGCGGCAGCCAGTGAACAATTGACCGAATGGAGCAAGCGTGCTGGTTGTAGAATTGTTAAATATAACGAAGGTGTTGACCCCGGTGCTGTTGTATTTGACGGAATAACAAGTGCCAAAGCCAAAAAAGATGATGTTGTGCTTGTTGATACTGCTGGAAGACTTCACAATAAAGTCGGACTTATGGAAGAATTAAAAAAGATTGCTAAAATTGTAGCAAAAGAATGGAATGGCAAGAGTGAAAATCTATTAGTAATTGATGCAACAACAGGTCAAAATGCATTAACTCAAGTAGAAATGTTTAACGAAATTCTACCAATTTCAGGAATAATTCTTACTAAACTCGATGGTTCTAGTAAGGGCGGAGTTGTCTTTGCAATTGCCAAAAAATATGGAATACCTATTAAATTTGTAGGAGTAGGCGAAGGTCTTGATGATATCGAGCCTTTTGATGCAGAAGATTTTGTAAATAATATTTTATAAAAGTCTTGACAAATACTATTTAATATTATAAAATCTAATTGTAAAGTAATTTTGCTTTACATATGGGAATAAACTATGGATATAGATAGCAATCTTAAAATTACTAGACTTATAGACACATATGGTAGGTTACTTACAACCAAACAATTAAGCATATGTCAGATGTACTTTTTTGATAATTTAACGCTTGCTGAGATTGGCGAAGTTCTAGAAGTATCTAGACAGGCAATCAACGATTGTATAGAGAAATCCACCAAGAATTTGATGGATTTTGAAGATAAGATTGGTAAGTTGAAATTGCTAGATAATATCAATTGTAGTTTGAATAACCTTAAAGATAAATATAAAAATAGTAATCTTACCGAAGATATAAATAAAATTATAGATAACCTTGATTAAAGGAGAATATTATGGCTTTGTTTGGAAGTTTAGGCGAGAAACTTAATCATGTATTTAGTAAGATTACCAAGCGAGGTACTCTTACCGAACTTGAGATAAAGAACGCTCTAAGAGAGATAAAATTAGTCCTTCTTGAAGCAGATGTCAACTATATGGTTGTCAAAGATTTTATAAGTAAAGTTAGTGAGAAAGCCACTGGCGAGAGAGTAATGAAATCTTTGACCCCGGGTCAACAAATTATCAAAATCGTCAATGAAGAATTAACTGAACTTATGGGCAGTACTAATTCCAAATTGATGGTTAGTAGCAAATTGCCAACAGTTATTATGATGTGTGGCTTGCAAGGTGCGGGCAAAACAACAATGTGTGGCAAACTTGCTAAGATGTTAAAAAAGCAAGGCAAGAAACCAATGCTTGTAGCGTGTGATATTTATAGACCAGCGGCTATTAGCCAATTGAAGACAGTAGGCAAGAGTGTAGATACCGAAGTATATGAAGAGGGAACTATTAAGCCTACAAAGATAGCAACAAATGCTATCAAATATGCAGAGAAGAAAGGATATGATACTGTAATAATTGATACTGCAGGTAGACTTCAAATTAATGAAGAATTAATGGAAGAATTACAAGATATCAAGAAAGCAGTTAGTCCAACTGAGATACTTCTTACAGTAGATAGTATGATTGGTCAAGAAAGCGTGAATGTAGCAACTACTTTTAATGAAAAATTAGATATTACAGGCGTAATTTTGACTAAACTTGATGGTGACACCAGAGGTGGTGCAGCACTATCTATTAGAGCAGTTACTGGTAAACCTATTAAATTCTGCGGTGTTGGAGAGAAAATGGACGATATCGAGCCATTTTATCCAGATAGAATGGCAAGTAGAATTCTTGATATGGGTGATGTATTATCTCTTATTGAGAAGGCTCAAGAGAATATTACTGAAGAAGAAGCGAAGAAATTAGAGAAGAAAATAAGAGAGAATAGTTTTACTTTAGATGATTATCTAGTGCAATTCGAGAATTTGAAGAAGATGGGTAATATTAGCGATATTCTTGCTATGATACCAGGTGCTAATAAATTGAAATTAGACGCAAATTCAATAGATGAGAAACAATTAGGTAAAAATAAAGCGATTATTCTTAGTATGACCAAGAAAGAAAGGCTAGACCCAGATATCATTAAGGGTAGTCAGAAGAAGAGAATAGCAAGTGGCAGTGGCACTACTATTCAAGATGTAAATATCTTGCTTAAACAATTTAATCAATCAAAAGAGATGATGAAAATGATGAACGGCAAGAAGAAGGGTGGTTTCAAATTACCATTCTAAATGATTAGTTTTTAAATTTTTTTGATTTGAGATATCAAACCAATAAAAATTAATATATAGGATAAAGGAGAATATATTTATGGCAGTTAAGATTAGACTTACTCGTATGGGAGACAAAAAATCTCCATTTTATAGAATTGTAGTTACAGATTCTAGAAAAGCAAGAGATGGTGCTTATATCGAGAAATTAGGAACATTCAATCCTCTTGTTGCTCCAGCAGAAATCAAACTTGACACAGAGAGAACTAAAGTTTGGTTGAATAATGGTGCACAACCTACCGAGACTGCAAGAACTATTCTTGTAAGAGAAGGTTTGTTGCAACCAGTAGCAAAGAGAGCCCCTAAGACTGATAAGAAGAAAAAAGAAAGTAAATAAAGAAGGTACTTGCTATGGAAGAATTAGTTAGATATCTTGTTTCTAATTTGGTAGATAATATGGATAGTGTAGAGATTTCTCACACAGACGAAAGTGATAAAGTAACCATAATTACTATCAAAGTTGACAAAGATGATGTCGGCAAAGTTATCGGTCGTAATGGCAAAGTTGCTAGTAGTATTAGAACAATTGTTAAATCTGCTAGTGCAAAAACAGGTAAAAGATATATAGTAAAAATAGGAGAAAGAGATTAATTTCTCTTATTTTTGTATATGGAAAGAATTAAATTAGGAATTATAACCAAACCCCAAGCACTTAAAGGAGCTTTCAGAGTTAAGCCAAGTATTAGTAATTTCAAAGTGTTTGATAGCCTTAATGCAGTTATTATAGATAATACTATGTATCCTATAGAAAATGTAGTTATTAGGGATACTTTCGTTATCCTTAAATTAGTAGGAATAGATAGTTGTGAGAGTGCAGAGGCACTTAGAAATAGAGAAATTATTGGAGATGTAGAAGTAGATACGAATAATACTTTCAGTTTTGTTGATTGGAATGCTTCTGTTGATGGTTTGGAAGGTAAAATAGTAGAAATTAATAATTATGGTTCATCTGATATTATGTCGATTAAGTTTGATAGACCCTGTATGTTGCCAGTAATAGAAGGATTAATTACCAAAGTTGATAAAAATACTAGAACTATTTATCTAAATAAAGATATTTTTGAGCAAGTGGTTGTGTATGAAGATTGATATATTAACTCTATTTCCAGAAATGTTTGAACCAATGAATGCAAGCATAATGGGAAGAGCCAAAGAGAAAAATATTTATGAATTAAACCTAATCAATATTAGGGATTTTTCTTTGGATAAACACAAGAAAACTGACGATTATGTCTTTGGTGGTGGCGATGGAATGCTTATGACACCTCAACCTCTATATGATGCAATTATGAGTGTTAAAACAAATGATAGCCATGTGGTATATATGTCGCCTAAGGGAAGTGTTCTTAATCAAACAAAAGTACAAGAAATAGCCAAAAATTATAATCATCTTATAATTGTTTGTGGTCATTACGAAGGCATTGACGAGAGAATTATAGACCTATGCATAGACGAACAAATAAGTATTGGAGATTATGTGCTTACTGGTGGAGAATTGCCGGCAATGGTACTGACTGACGCTATTCTTAGATATATTCCAAATGTACTTCATAATGATACAAGCGTAGTAGATGAGAGTTTTAGTGATGGATTACTAGAACACCCTCAATATACTAGACCTAGGGAATTTATGGGACTTGAAGTACCAGAAGTATTAATAAGTGGTAATCACAAAGAAATAGAGAAATGGAAGATAGAACAGAAAATTCTTGAAACCAAGAAGTATAGACCAGATTTATTAGATAAATAAATACTTTAAGAGAAGATATGGAAAATACAAAAGAAAATAATTACAAGCGAATACTAGAAGATATTTGTAATGAACTTAACTTGGAATACACATGGCTATCCAAAGACTGGGTATTAAAATTAACCAAAGGAAATGTAAGTAGATATATTTGTGGTTACAAATTTGATACTGTTGAACACGGGCTTGGAATAATACTTGATGATAAATACGCAATGTATGATTTATTGAAATCTAGTGGGATAGATGTAGTAGAACATAATATAATCTACAAGGAAAGCAACAATAATGGCTACGCACTAGATTGCAAAGGTGTAAATTATTTGAAAGATTTATTTGTTAAATATAATAGAAATATTGTACTCAAGACTAATCGTGGAAGTTGTGGAGTAGGTGTTAGGCATATTACTAATATTGATGTGCTTGAGAGTAATTTCGATGAAATGATGGCTAATAGAAATTCACTAAGCGTTTGTCCGTACTATAATATTGTCAATGAATTTAGAGCAATTCTAGTTGGTGGCAATATTAGATTAGTTTACAAGAAAATTAAACCAATTGTTACTGGTGACGGCAAGAAAACTATTAAAGAGTTGCTAGTTGATTTCAATGAAAATTATTTCAAAGATTATAATGGTGACAACTGTAATGATATATTACCTGCAGGAGAAGTCTTTGAATATGACTGGAAGTTTAATTTGTCACGAGGTGCAATTTCTAGTCTAGATGTTACTAAAGAAGAAATGTGTGAGATTGAAAAAATTGTAAATCAAGTAAAAACTCTTGGCAATATAAATTTCTGTAGTGTAGATATAAGTAAGACTGTTGACGATAAATATATTGTCATGGAAATCAATAGCGGAGTAATGATGAAGAACTTTTTAAAACTCCATAAAAACGGTTATGAAATTGCTAAAAACATCTACAAAGAAGCCATTTTATGTATGTTTGAGTAGTACTATGCAAAGGAGAAGATTATGGCAGATAATAAATTAACTATACAATGGTATCCGGGGCATATGACCAAAGCCTTCAGGGTTATGGAGAAAGAAATTAAAATTGTTGATACGATATTATATGTTTTGGATAGTCGTGCTCCTTTTTCTTGTGTTAATCCAAAATTTGCTAGTTTGATAGGAGACAAACCTATTATATATGTATTTAATAAATGCGATTTATCCGAAAAGTCCAAACTCGATGAATGGTTAAAATATTTCAAAAAAGATAATACTCGGTGTGTAATTATAGATAGTACTTCTAGTGGTAGTGGCAAGAAAGTAGAGAATGCAATAAGAGATGTATTAGCAAGTAAAATAGAGAAATTTAAAGCAAAGAATATGACGCCAACCCTTAGGGCTATGGTTATTGGTGTTCCAAATTGTGGCAAGAGTACACTTATTAATAATTTGTGTGGCAAGGCAAAAACAGTAACAGGCAATAAACCGGGTGTGACTAAAGGAAAACAGTGGGTCAAAATTGCAAGTGGAATAGAATTACTTGATATGCCGGGAACTCTTTGGCCAGCATTTGATAATAGTAGAGTTGCTAAACACTTAGCCTATATTGGAAGCATTAGAGAAGAAGTGCTAGATATTCCGGAGTTGTCTTTGGAGTTTATTGGAGATATTAGAGAGATTAATCCAGATATATTAGAAAGTAGATATAATGTAACTATAAGTAGCGAAGATAGTAATCTAGAAGTATTAGAGAAAATTTGCGAAAGTAGAAAGTATGTTGTTCGTGGTGGAGATTATGATTACGATAGATGTTCTTTTGCAATTATTTCTGATTTCAAATCGGGCAAAATGGGCAATATCTGTTTGGAAAGTGTAGACCAATTGAAACTACTAACGAAGAAAGACCGTAAGGGTGAAAATAATGTTTGATTACGAAAACGAATGCAAAAATGCAGGATATAAATTAATTGCAGGAATGGACGAGGCGGGAAGAGGGCCTCTTGCTGGCCCCGTATGTGTGGCAATAGCAATTATGCCTCTTGAAGAAGATAAGATAATTGCTGGTGTAAATGATAGCAAAAAATTATCTGAGAAAAAAAGAGAAGATTTGTTTGAAAAAATTAAAAGCACTGCAATTTCTTATCATATTGAATTTGTAGATAATGAAACTATAGATACTATTAATATTCTGAATGCAACTAAATTTGGTATGTATAGTTGTATTCAAAATATTAATGTAAAACCAGATATTGTTCTAATTGATGCAGTAAAGATTGATAGTGAAATTCCTACAAAGTCTATTATCAAGGGCGATGCCCTTAGTTATTCTATAGCGTGTGCTTCAATTCTAGCCAAAGTATCAAGGGATAGATTAATGTTGGAATTAGACTCTGAGTATCCTCAGTATAATTTCAAAAAGCATAAAGGCTATGGAACAAAAGAACATATTGAAAATTTGAAAAAGTATGGTGCTAGTAAAATACATAGAAAGTCTTTTATTGGACATTTTGTAGAAGTAGAATAATATAGGTAAAGTATGAAATTAACAAATAAAACATTTAATACTGTTACAGGCATTGGTGGCGAAGATTTGGCTGTCGAGTATTTAATAAAAAAGAAATATAAAATACTATCTAGAAATTTCAAAACTAAAATTGGTGAAATAGATATAATCGCCAAAGATAAAAATGTAATAGTATTTGTAGAAGTTAAAACTAGGACAAGTGATGTTTTCGGGCTTCCACGAGAGGCAGTTACATCTGCTAAACAATCAAAAATTCGTATGGTTGCAACCCAGTATCTTAAAATTCACGGTGGATTAAATCAAGCGTGTAGATTTGATGTAATAGATATATTAAGAGGGGAACTAACTCATATAGAAAATTGTTTCTAATACCATAAGCATAATTTGTAGATAAATGTCATAAATTATATTGAGTATCACTTGCAAAAAATGGAGAAATGTAAGTATATTTGTTAGTTTTTTAATAATTTACAAAAAACACTTGATTTATTAATGTTTTTATGGTATTATTCTTTATGACTTCGGATGTTCCTCTGAAAATAGTATTTTGTATGAACATTTAGTTAGATTAGGAGGTAAAGTCACAATGACACTTATTGAAGCATTAGAAAGAGAGAATTTAAAACCTGAAATTCCTGAATTTAATGTTGGCGACACAGTGAAAGTTTATAACAAAATCGTTGAAGGTACTAGAGAAAGAATTCAAGTATTTGAAGGTATTGTTATTTCTAGAAAGAACTCTAGTGTTAGAGAAACATTTACAGTTAGAAGAATGTCTTTTGGTGTTGGCGTAGAAAAGACTTTCCCAGTTCATTCTCCTCGTATTGATAAAATTGAGGTTGTTAAGAAGGGTAAAGTTAGACGTGCTAAATTATATTATCTAAAAGATTTGTCTGGTAAAGCCGCTAAGATTAAGGAAAAAAGATAATAAAAATTATAAATTATTGATTTATTTAATTAAAAATTGTTTTGGGATTGACAGAAATGTCAATCTTTTTTTTTGAATAAATTGGGGTTCTCTGTACAAATTGTACAAAAGTTGTAAAATATTGTACAAAATTGATTGCTTTTATATTTTTTTAGTGTTATACTGATATCGTTGGCAATCAGATATAACCAAATTAATTATAGCCTCCGAATTGCAAATAATAAATAATATAAAGGCATGGCGTTATGAAAAGTGTTTGTGAAAATGTGGTATATTACACCAAAAATTTGCCAAATGCATATGAAATGCGAAATCGTTGCAAGAAGGATAATATCGAAGTTGAATATCTAAAGGGTATTGGAAATTTATTATCTTTTTTGATAACAAAAGAAAAGGGTATAGTTATTTTAGATTTGAAATACTTTAAATCCTTTAAAATCTTATCCGAATTCTGTATTTTTAGAAATAATGGAGAATATAAGTTTGTTTGTCTAACAGATGACAAAAGCAAAGTAAAATTTGTAGATAAAAATGTAAGTGTTTATTCTTATGAAGAGGTAAGTAAATTGCAAGAAAACTTACCTAAGATAATAGTCGAGACAAATACTGTTTGTGAATATAATAAGAAGGCTCTTCTTACAAATATCGTTACTCAAATACTTGAAAATTATAAAATATCGCCAAAACATGTGGGGTTTAATTATCTTAAAGATTGTATTGATATTGCAATCAGACATAAAAGAGATGTATTATTTCTAAATAAAGATATTTATCCTGTTGTAGCCCAAATGTATAGAACAACCATAGATAATGTAGAGAAGAATATTAGACTTGCTATCAAAAGTGCTAGCACCAATCACCCAGAACTATATTCTAAAGATACCTTTTGTGATGGAAAAGTAACTAATAGAACTTTTGTATCTCATATTGTTGAAGAGGTAGATTTACATAGAATTAATAAATTGCAACAAATAAATAATATCTAAATTGAATTTTAAAAACCTTAATTTCATATATATTTATATGGAAGGTAAGTTTGAAAGAATAAAAAATAATGTAATGTCACTTGCAAGTAGATTTGTCAAATGTTACAAAGGCTATCTACTTGTCTTTTTTATTGTATTTTTAATTGGCTTTCTTACGGGTATTTTTACTTGTTCTAGTTATGTAGAAGATTTAACTTGTGAGAATTTAATTAATGCTTATCTATATAGTTTTCTTCAAAATGAGATGACTTTCTTTTCATATTTTTTAACTTTATCTATATTTTTTATAATTATTTGTGCATTTACTATATTCTTAGTTAGAAATAAATTTATGATAGCAATAAATGTAATATTACTTTTTTTGCTTAGTTATATCTTTGGATTTGATTTGTGTATAGTAATTATGTGCTTGGGATTATCTGGCATTGTTTTTGGGGTTTTATTTTATTGTATATTTTGGCTTGTAATATTTATATTTTATATGTGCATAATGTCAATTTTTTGCAAGAAAGTAATATCAAAAGAAAGGTGTGTAGAGACTTTCAAATCAATGTTTCTAAGTGCATTGTATTTTATTTTGCTTAGTTTAATTGTCCTATTTGTATCTTGTTTGTTATTTTCTATTATACACATATTTGTAATTGTAGATTGAAATATTAGATTTATTTTTGAAAATGTGTTAAACTAAACTAAAGATAAAATATGTGGGAATGGATATGGAGAAGAAGAAAAAGATAAAAAGGGGATTATTGAAGGCGCTTGCTATTGGTCTTGTGTCTATTCTTTCTTGCTTTACTATGTCTGCTTGCGTTGGTATGGGTGCAGGCGGAGGTGGATATAAGCCTTCAGATGACGATGACATAAAGTATGAAAACCCTTACGAAGGAAAATCTAAAGATACAATATCTGATTATAATAATGTCTTACTTGGTGGAATTGGTGTCTATGATATAGATAATAATGCCGAAGCATTTTATGATAATTTTTTAGATAAGTCGGTTAGTTTTAATACACTAATCAATAGACAATTTGTGACCCTTGCAACAGTACTATGCAATTCATTAAAAAGTGCCTATGGAGACGGTATTTTTAATGGTAATATAGATGGTTATGGCAGTAGTACTAGTTTTAATTTTAATGATGTTGTAACAACCACTATATACAATGAGACTAGTACTCTTAAATATATAAACGCCATGAATGGTGGCTATAAATTTATACGAACAGAGATTAAAACAGAGCAAAAAGATTCTGATGGTAATGTAATAAAAGATGCAAGTGGCAATATTCAATATGATATAACTTATGAGTATAAATATAGCGACACAGAAATCAATGCAGAAAGAGCATGGAAAAATAATTCAATAACTGTAGAAGATATATCTAATGCTTTGAGATATATATATGTTAATCCTATTACTCTAGAAGGTAGTCTTGGACAACTAAGATTAGATTCCGAGAGTTCAATGAGTGCATCACTTAAGAATTTAAAAAATAAATATTCAAATTTTAGTTCAAGGCTTGTTTCAAATGAGAACATTTCTACAATAGGCTTTAGTGAAGAATATATGTGGAATGTTTTATATTTCTTGGCTTATTCTATTATAGGTGAAAGCAATATCAATAATTCAATAGATGGTGCAAACATTGTATTTAATGGAAATTCATTGAATGAAGTAAATGAAGGAAATTATCAGATATTTGATAAATACAAAGGTTACGATAAAGTATTGCCAGAACTAGTTTCTAATGCTTTCAAATTGATAATAGATGGCAATGTAAAAGTTGGTTCAAATTACTGTTTTGATTTAGATAATTATAATGGTTTCTACAATAAAACATTATTTCCAATACTTGAGAGAAATGAATATATATTCTTTGATAATATTAATGATATTTGTGATGCGGAGGCATCTAAATATTCGTCTGGTGGAGAAGATAAAGACTGGAGTAAATTAGACCCAAACGAAGTAGAGGAATATGACCCTTCTAAACAACCTAGTCAAGATGAAATCGAAAACGCTGTAGTTAAAGTTGGAAGTTTGCGTAAGATTAAGAAAATTATCTTAATTCCAAATATTAATAAAAGTAAATACTCCAAAGAAAATTTTTCTATTAATAATATTACTTGGTGCTTATCTACTGAGACAGGCGAATTAGAATTAGAGATATTAACAAATATTATAGATGAGAGTGGCAAAGAATACTTGAACGAGAAATTTAGATTTGATGATGGCTCATTCACTGTAACTTTGCCAGATGGTACTGTAATAGATAATAATTCCAAAGATTCTTCCAAAGGAGATAACGAACAATCTTCAACAAAAGACTTAATGGTTACTGATTCAGGAAGATTAGTAATTCAAAATGTTCCTAGTACCAATAAATATTCTAATATGGGATCAATTTTTGATAGCGAAGAAATTTCTGCTTCGTACAAATTCTCTTCTGTAGACAAAGTTGATATAATTAACGAAGCATTCAAATCTATATCTTATGATGTAACTACAACTAATGAGAAAATTAATTGTGGAAGACTAAAAGTTTGCAATAGATTATTTAGTATGAAAAAAGCATCTTCTCAAGACAAATTGAATGGCGTTGAAAGCAAAATTTCTATCAATAGTACAAATAATAATTATGTGGAATTTGTATTCAATTACTACAATAAAGGTGGCAGTGCTATGAGCAAAATTCCACCTCTATACTTACTTGAGTTTACACTATAAATAATGAAATCAATAACTTTTTAAAAGTACAAGAGTTGATGATGAAGACTTAATTACTTTTAAAAAGTTTTTTTTACATAATTTATATAATTTGACACAAAATAATTAAAAATGATTATGGAGTAAATTTATGAAAAAATATTTTGTGTCTATAATAAGTCTATTGTTGGTTGCTATAATACTAATTGGTATTAATAATAATAACACTGTTTTAGCAAAAGAGAACTTTGCAGATATGACTGCCAAAAGTTATATAGTACTAGATAGTAGTGGTAATGTATTGATAGAGAAGAATGCAAATGATAAACATGAAGTTGCTAGTATCTGTAAATTAATGACAACTCTTATAACTCTAGAACATATTGATAGTGGTCATCTAAATTTAGATGATAAAGTAGTTGCTAGTGCATATGCGTGTGACGCCGAAGGTAGTCAAGCATTTTTGGATAGTGGAAGCGAGTATTCAATTCGTGATTTGTTAAAAAGTGTAATTGTGGCATCTGCTAACGATAGTGCAATAGTGTTGGCAGAAAGTATTGGCGGAAGTGAAAGTAACTTTGTAAAGATGATGAATGATAAAGCCCAAGAAATTGGTATGAAAAATACGCTTTATGCCAATTCAACGGGTCTTTCTGCTGGTAATCAATATAGTACAGCATATGATACATCGCTACTACTTAATATTGTAAGTAGATATGATATCTATAGAGAAGATTGTAAAATTTGGCTAGATAAATTGGTGCACCCAAGCGGTAGAGAAACTGAATTGGTTAATACTAATAGGCTAATCAAATATTATCCTAATTGCCTAACCGGTAAAACTGGATATACCGATGAAGCGGGATATTGCTTATCTTCAACTGCAGAGAAGAATAATCTGCATTTGACTTGTGTTGTTCTTGGTTGTGATACTATGGCTAATAGATTTAAAGAGAGCATGGAATTATATAACTATGCATTCGCAAATTTCACAAGTGAAAAAATATTAAGTAAAGAAAATTTAGTAAATAATAATATCAAAGTAAATAGAGGTAGAGTTGATAGTATAGATATTTGTGCTATGTATGATTATTATTTAACTAAAGCAAGAGGGGAGAATTCTTCCTATAATATTGAGTATGATATTATAGATAATATATGTGCTCCAATTGAAATTGGCTCGGTTGTTGGTACTGCCAAAATTTATAAAGACGGAAATGTAATCAAAGAAATTCCGCTAATTTCTGCATCGTCTGTTGAGGCTCAAAAATTTGGAGATGTGATAGTTAAGGTCATAGACAACTTTAATATTTTTAGATAATATTTAAAATATAAGATAGTAAGGTATAAAGATTGCTATCTTTTATTTTTTTGCTTTGATTACTTGCTTTTTTATGGTTATAAATATATAATGATTACATAAGAGTTTTAATCAAAATTTTTGTAAATTAAACACCAAGAAGAGAAAAGTATATGATAGAAATAGTTGAAGTAAAAACAAAAAAACAAAAAAAACAATTTGTTGATTTTCCAACAAAATTATATAAAGATAATAAATTCTATGTGCACCCGCTTAGAAGTGATGAATTAAATTGGTTTGACCCAGAGAAAAATGTGTCTTATGATGAATGCGACATAGTGTTCTATCTAGCAATGAAAGATGGAGAAGTTGCAGGAAGGGTTTGCGGAATAGTTCAGAAAGTATATAATAAGAAGACTAATTCTAAGAGAGTTAGATTTGGAAGATTAGACTTTGTAGAGGACTTTGAAGTAGCCAAAGCATTGATAGAAGCCGTTGAGAAATGGGCAAAAGAGAAAGGCATGGATACAATACATGGACCATTAGGTTTCCATGATTTGGATAGAGAAGGACTACTTATAGAGGGCTTTGACCAACTTGCTACATTTGAAGAGAATTATAATTTTCCTTATTACAAAGACTATCTAGAGAAATTGGGCTATGCCAAAGAAATAGATTATCTTGCATTTAGAATTAATTTGCCAAAAGAAACAAACCCTAGAATTAAAAAAATTGCCGATATGACAATGCAAAAATATAATCTTCATATTGCAACTGCCAAGAATAAGAAAGAATATCTAGCAAAGTATAAAGATGGAATTTTTGATTTATTAGATGAGGCATACGGGGATTTGTATGGAGTAATCCCTTATAATGCAAAACTAAGAAAGCAAATTATTGACCAATTTAATTTAATTATCAATGTTAAATTTATAATTACTCTTCTTGATGAACACGAGAATATAATTGCATTTGGTTTTGCTTTGCCAAGTTTGGCTAATGCAGTGCAGAAGTCAAAAGGTAAATTATTTCCAACAGGAGTATTTAGAATATTGTACGCAAGGAGTCATTCTCCTCTAGTAGATTTTGGACTAGTAGGCGTTAGAAAGAAATATCAAGGCAAGGGCATTCCTGCAATAATTCTTGATTATATAATTAGTGCAGCCAAGGAAATGGGTATCACTTCGGTAGAAACTAATCAATCTTTGGAGACAAATCACAAAATTTTACAAACTTGGAAAAATTTTGACGATGTAACTAATCACAAAAGATATAGATGCTTTATAAAATCTTTAGTAGAAGAAAATCCTCAGTCTACAAATAAAACAGCAAAGAAATCAAACACTTCTAAATCTACTAAAAAATCAACATCTATAAAGGCAACTAAGAGTAAATCTACAGCACAAAAGGCAACCAAGAAAACAGCAACTAAGAAAGTGGCTAGTAAGTAATGACAAAGTAAAATAAATGCTTTGGTAAGTAATTAATTAAAGAAGAAGCACTCTAATAAATGTAGAGTGCTTCTTTGCATTAAGATATCAATTTCTAATTATCAAGATATCAATTTCTAATTATTTTATATTTCTTTTTGCTTGAGATTTCTTCCACATCTTGCCTGCAACCTTGATTTGAAGGGATAGTGGAGTTATCTTGCTTACTATATCTGTTAGTTTATTGAACCAACCGGGTATATAAATAGACTTGTTTTTTCTAACTTTCTTTAGAGAATTTTTGGCAATCTTGGCTGGCGTTACCGCAGATAATTTTCCCTTGAAACCTTGTGCTTCAATTGCTTCCTTCATGCTATCTGATGTTGCTATTGCTCCTGGCAAAACAACCAAGATATTAACATTGTCTTTCTTGTATTCTTCTCTTATGGCTAACATATAATTTTTCAGGCAAGCCTTAGAAGCAGAGTAGATTGCCATATAAGGCAAAGGGTAATTCCCAGCAAGACTACTAACTGTGATTATATCTAAATGGTTGCTATTGTCATGAATATCTAGAATGCTTTTGGTTAAGAAGATAGTTCCCAAATTATTTACTCTCAGACAATTTTCTAAGGTTTCCACACTTGAATATTTGGAACTTCCTTCGCAAATAAATCCTGCGTTATTTATAAGAGTATCAATAGTGAAATTATTATCTTGAATAAAATCTATTAATGCTTCCAAATCTTCTTTGATTAAAAAATTACATTTGAATGTTTGAATATTGATGCTATTATCAATATCCAAAATTTGCTTTTTTAATTTGTCTATTTTATCAAAACTAGTTGAAGTTATAATTATATTCTTAGTACTCTTAATTACTTCGTGTACAAAAGCATTGCCAAGCCCACCTGTAGCACCTGTAATTAGGGTATAATTATTGTTATTATGTGTTCTTTCCATACACATAGTATATCTTAAATATGCTCCTTAGTAAAGAAAATAAAAAAAGAACATAAATAAATTATGTTCTTTTTTTTGGTATTTTTATCTATATCTACCTTTTCTTCTTATCAACAAGAATAATACTACAAGCACTACAACGCCAATTGATACGCAGATAAGTATAATCTTAGTTGTATTACTAATAGGGTCATTCTTAGTATATTTGTAAGAACTAATCAAAGTGCCATCTTCAGAAACGATTGTAATTGTGTAAGTACCTTTCTGTGTGATAGTGATTGTTTCTACATTTCTTTCACTACTATCATCAATAGTTAAGTATTCTCTATCATTAATAAGTATTTTACATCTACCAACTTGTGAATATATAATTCCTGGATTTAGGTTAAGAAGTATTGCTTCTTTGGTTGCACTTCCATTAGGAATACTAGATATAATTACTGGTTGGTCATTATTTAGCCATACATTGAAAGTGAAATATTCGTAATCTTTGATTGTTTGATTGTAATATTTCAAAGATATTTCAAATACGCTATTACCTTGATTTCCAGCAGTTATCCATAGCAAACTTCCCGAATTAATTTCTTCGCCATGGTCACCGTTTTTGAATTGCTCGGTCATCTCTAATCTTTCATTATTTACAATTTTAAATACTTTATCTATTTCAAAGCCTGTACCTTTGGAAATATTGAAACTCTTATTTGCAATATCTGTTTTTACTATTACAAATTTGTAGGTAGTAGAAATTTCTTGGTCAGCAAGCACTGTTGTAGCATTAATGTTTACAGCGTATGAACCAGGTTCGCTGAAAGTAAATTCTCCATTGTCTGTAACCGTGATTTCTTCTCCATTTCTAGTTACTTTAACACCAAGTGTGTTGGTATTATAAAGTGTAACACCTGCAAGTTCAGATTTGATTTTGATAGTAACTTTACTATTGAATATCTGGTTATCAATAGGGGAACTTCCATTTACTTCAAATAATATTTGATTAATTAAATATATTTGAAGATTATCGGCGCTTGTACTATCATTACCAAATGTTTGAATTCTACCTGCCAAGTCTCTAATTACAAATTTATGTAATCCAACTTGAGATAGTGTAAATTTTGCTTCTGTTTGTTCAGAAATATTGGTGTAGTTAATAGTCTCAATTAATTGACCATTAAAGTATCTCTCGACAAACATCGTGTTGCCATCTACATATTTAGTCGAATTAGTTGTGTCTTTGAATTTGAATGCCACATACAAATTTTTGTCAGGGCGTTTAATTACAGCACTTGTACCATAAATATTATTATTCTTAGCATTAGTATCATTAAGCGATGTTACAACATTAGATACTAGAATACTTGCTAAATTATAATTGGTATTGTCTAAGAAATAAACTTTTACAAATCTATAAGTGTAGTCTTTGTTTTCTTTGTTCTTAGAGTAAATTCTAAATTTTGCATATGGAGTATCTCCATCTTTCTTCAATTCATACAATTGTACAAATATACTTAAGTCAGATTTGACTTGGATATCCATATATTTATTAGTATTTCTATTAATTGCAATATTTTCAATAGAACTGAATGTATCATCTTCGTCTCTGCTTACTAGAATACTAGGTTCAATTATTTCATTAGTAGATAAGTCTTTGAAACTAAAGAAGTCAATGGTGGTAAAGTAGTTGAACTCAATTAGTGTTCTGTTCTCGTCTTCTGTTTCATAATTATCGCTAGTAACTTTGGCAGAAGGATTAAGCTTGGAAGATGTCTTATTTGCAATATTTAGTACAGAGTAAATACCTACTTCACTATCTCCTCTAGAGAATGAAATTGCTTCACTTCTATTATTAAGAGCGTTTATAACATAAGCAGTGTATTCGCCTTGTTTGGTGATAGAATAAGTATCCGAATTAGTAAATCTCTCTGTTCTTAAAATATTATTTTGTGTATAAGTCCTCTCCAAATAAATTTTGCTATCAAAATTTATTTGTCTATCTTGAGAGTAACCATTTGTCCAAGCAGTAGTTACTACAAAGTCTTCGCTTAAATTTAGATGTTCGCTAGTATCAAGTATATTGCCACTACTATTTCTAATAATAGGGGATTGAATAGCGGTGTATATTGCTAGTTTTCTATCATAAACTAGATATTCGTTACTATCTTTCTCTGCACCCCAAGTGTAATCAAATTGACTAGATATACTAGCAGGAATAGTCTTGATGTGATACTTAGTTAAGTCTGTTACTCCATAGAATGAAATAGTGGTTATATTATCAATTGTAGCAACCGACATGCCGTATTGTCTTAGGTCGCTAGCACTATAAGATTTATTACTGCTATATACAATATGTGGGTTAGTGTCACTATCTGGATATTCGATCTCGCCACTCTCACCAATAAATTTGATGAAGATATCATAGATGCTATTATCATATACAAAGTTGGCAGTCTTGGCAGTATATGTATAACCATCTGTGTAATCAACATATTTGTCAGTGAAATTCAAAAGTCCACCCGATTGAGTGTTTGTACCAAACTCGTAGAAGTAAGTATTGGTTCTCTTGAAGTTATCAGTAATTACAAATTTGTATACGCCTTTATTAAGAGTATATGTTGTACCTTTCTTTAATTCATTAGCGGTCTTACTAAATGAATTAGACATATCGTCTGGGTCTTTTGGAGACCAACCGCCTTGGAATATAGAAGCGCTAACTTGTTCTATATATGTTGTTCCTTGCATTGCAGGAATAATCATATTGAAGTTGTTTGCATTATTTTTGAATATTGGTTCTAGAATACTGCCGGCAACATTATAAGTAAAATCATAATCAAATAATTTAGTATCAGAGATACTTGATTTGATACCTAATCTATCTACAAGCACTAGATTAATTACATAACCATATTGAGTGTAGTAATTACTATCTTTGCTAGAAGTCATATCGTTATATGTCTTTATTTGATTATTAATTATTTCAATAAATCTAGTATTATAATCTGCAATTGAAATATTTTTAAATTTGTCTCTAATTAAATTAGAACTTGTTTTAATATATATTGTTTCGTCTTTTGGACTGTAATATATGCTTAGAGTTTCTTTCAATCTAGTTGAATTAATTGTAAGATTTGCTTTAACGAAATAATCGCTAGTATTGTAGTAAGTAATTGCAAAATCAATACCACTAATATTAGGAATTGTAGGGTTTGAGTTGTAATTTAATGAACCAGATTTTACATCAGAATTAGTATTTTCTTTGTACTCAAATCTAACTGTTGTATTTAGATAATCTGGAAGGTAAACTCCATAAACTCTATAGTTTCCTGCTTCATCTTGTTCAATGATTTCGTAGTAATTATTTACTTGTAAGAATTTCATCAAATCATATGCTCTAAGTGTTTTGTCATTTGCATTATCTGACAAAGCACCATAAGCAATATAATAGTATATAGAACTATCAGAGATTGTTATATCAGAATATTTAGTTAGTGTAGTTGCTCTGCTAGGGGAGAACTGTGGATTACCAGGAAGATATGTTGCCTCATAATAAGACTTGTAATCATCTGGGGTCTTGGAGAATTTGTAATTTGTTCCACTTACATTTCTAATAAATATTCCACCATTACTATCTAGTTCGTCAATGCTTTCAAATATGAAAGAACTATCTTTTCTATAATCTAAAGCAAAGAAATAATTTTCCAAATCACTTCTCTCAAAGTTAAAGGCTGTATCCAATTTGAAATTATAGAATTTCTTGTAACTTTCAAATACAGAAGTGTAATTAGATGTGCTTGGAGTAGTAATAGAATTGTTGTATACATACTTATCCAAACTCATAAGTTTAGTTAAGTTGTATTCTGGTTTATTTCTATCAATTGATACTTCAAATGTTGTAGAGAAGAATGATATTCTATTACCATTATTATCTTCTTGAATGTAATTAGAACGATCCCCAACATAATTGATTTGAATAAAGTAATTCTCGCTATCTGGGTTATGCTCTTTGTCTAATAATCTGTAATTTGAATATGCTTGCTCATCTTCGTTTAATATTTCGTCTAAGTTATTATCAAATACTACAATTGCATATTTGGTTATTCCATTAATTACATTTGTAAATATTGATGTTGTCATTCGGCTAGCAGATACTAGACTAGTGCCTATATTCTCGCCATTTACTCTATTAAATATCAAATTACTATCATTCATTGAACCTTTGTATATTTTGATATTATTAGGGTCTATTTGTGCTTGAGTATCATCTTGAGTAATATCGAATGTGAATATCAAACTTTCATTATTTGTGCTATAAAGTTTAACATATCTGCCATTAGCACCATTCATTCTTTCTTCTTTGTAATTAAGAGATAGTGGCTCTAATTGACCATTTTGTAGGTATTTCTCCAGTAGGGCATAAGTGATTTGAATTTTGCCATCTTCATCAACATATTCGTTAATTGGAATACTATGACCAGAATTTTGGTCTTCATCATAATTATGTCTACCATAATATTTGCCATAACTGTCTCCAGTAGGGGCATTGTGTTTGATATAGAATGAAATATCAAGTTCGTTTGCATTATAGTTGCTATCAACTAATGCACCATCTTTCCATAATCTATAACCGCTATTATCTTTCAGATAAATATTATATGCATTTGAATTGCTATCTTGTAAGAATAGATTGAAACTATTATCTCTTGTGTCGCCAGTAGAATAAGAACCTTTAAGGTAATTATTAATTGCCGATACATTGTATATCAAATTTCTATCTGTTTCAGATTCATTTATGATATTAACACTGCCTTTGGCAAGAGTTAAATCAATCTTATATAGATTACTTGAAAAATATGGGTTAAATAAGAAAACATTTGAATAATTCTTAATAGCCTGTTTGGTGTCATTATCCCAAGTATTATTACTATCAATTTTATTATCAATAGCATCGCTAAATTTATTAATGAATGCTGCAAAGTTATATTTGTCTGCTGTTAAATTGAATTGAACTAATATCTTATTGGTTGTAAATAAATTAGAAATATTATTATAAGTATTGCTAGATGTAGAATTAACATCTTTGGCAGATTGTGCATTACTTAGATAATCTGAATTAATGTATTTCTTCAAATTCTCATTTTTGTAATCACTACCTAGTACAAATCCAAAGTCTTGTTTGTCAGACATTAATTGTTTGCTAATGCTATTAAGGGTGGTTACATTTATAATACCTGTTCTATCTACATAGTATAGATAGTAAACTATTCTAGTATCCAATCCTAAATCAATAGATGGGTTGGTGTACATACGCTTAAATATGTATAGACCTTCTTGGGTAACAATATCTGTCTTGCCAGTTGCATCAGGGGTAGGGTTGATTATCTTAGAGAATAATCTTAAATTACCATCGCCTTCATCAATTGTGTAAGTAGATTTATTAACGCTATAAATATGTTGTGGATTACCCGAACTATTTGGCTCTCCTGCAATACCTTCTATATCATATGGATAAGAGTGTTTTGCCGAAGGTTGACCATCTTCATTGGTTAATTCTACATAATATGTCAAGTAATCGCTTGAATTAGTATTATGTCTATATATTAATTGCAAATAAGTTTGACTACCGGTGATTGTAATATTTGTTGGTTTGTCTGTGCTTTCTGAATTTATAATTTGAACGTTATAAATATAATAATTATTATACAAATTCTCATACAAATCATCATTTAGTTCAAAAAATCTATATGTTAAAGTGTAATCAGGAATTTGTTGTGTTTCTGTGGTTGCTTGAAGTGAACTTATATATAGTTTATTTAGTGCATAACTTCCTTCTTCTCCAGTAATTGAAGTTGCTTTAGATGGGTCATCAGGTGTTTTGCTATCAAATATACCATAAGCATAAGTTTGAGTTTTATCAAGTGTTAACCATACATAACCTTCAATTTTATTCCTTTGACCATCAAATATTTGATAGGTAAATTCGCCTTTGCCAATAGTACCATTTACCCAAATAGTATCTAGACCTTCGGTATAATTAGCAGAAATAAATCTATTGAATGATTGTAAATCTGAATTAATAGCACTTAAATATGTTGGTGTGCCACTCAAATTTTTGTAAATAGGGCTACTATAACTTCCTATATTAATTTGGTCGTCTTTGACTGGATTAGTAGGGAAGAAGTAGTAATTGTCTGGAATATTGTTTCCTACAAAGTCTACATAGGTAGTACTGTTAGTTACATTTAGTGTAGATGGGGATACATCATTAATTGTTACTGCACTAATTGGAAGTAACATATATAAATTTCCACCAATTGCTTGAACTTTAGTATCATTAAAGTTCTTGGAAGTAGGATATGATGAATTAGAAGAATTAATATAGGTTAATACTTCCTCCAAACTATTTGCAATATCTACATTCTTGCTGTAGTGGTTAAGTAACTTGGTATTATCAAAAGTAAAACCTGCAGGAGTTTCAATCTTGATTGCTTTGTAATCACCCCAAATAAGTTCTGTTGTGTCATTGATAATATTATTCTTAGGTGCTGGGTTTAACTTAAATCTAGGTGTGGTTACATCATAAAATACAACATATCTACATTCGTTGCCAGCCTCATCAACCATCTTGAATAGATAGATAGCACTACTATTAGAAGTAAAGTAATTAGCATTAAGAACTGTTTGGTCGTTATTATAATTATAAATATATTGATTGCCATATTCATAACTATCTGTATCTTTGCCATTTACCTTGAATGTTGTAGTAATTGCACTCTCATCATCGCCTACATCTAATAAATTATCAAATTCGGTTGTAGAGATTAAATCAATTCTATACCAATATGTATAAATTTTGGCTTTACTTGCTTTTGGATTATATCTGAATGTGAAGTTATAATTGATTATTTGTTTGCCAGGTGTATAGTATTGATTATCTTCGTTAGTTGAATATGTTCCATTAGCATTTTGTACAGCAGGCAAAACTCTCATGCCTTCAATATTCTGTTTGTCGATTACAAATTCTTCTGTGCTTGTTGAATTGCCTTGTGAACTATAATGTAATGTGATTTTGTAATTACCATTGCAAGCAATCTCGTCAGAAATGATATTTACACAATATTTCTTATCGTATAGTGCAGGGGTTTTAAATTTAGTTGTTTTACTAGCATAATTATTGCTATCGGTTTCGGTTGTAATATTCCCTTGTTTGTATGTAGCCTTAAATTCTCTAGTATTACTAAATGACAATCTCTCTATGTCAATATATACATCATTTTGGAAATAAGTAGGGATATTCCAAGATATTTCAATATTTTTATTTGTGTATTTATTAATGCCTAAATTAGTTATATATTCTTCTGTGTCATTATCATTGTCAATATCATCAGTGTCTTGAACTTTGATTTCCATTTTTGGAGAACTATTGTCAATGATAAATGTATAAATTTGATAGAATAATGTATTGCCATAATCATAATCATTACTTAGAGATTTGAATCCATCGTATTTATATAGAACTACAATTTCATATAATCCATCTTGATGGCAGTAAGTATCTTTGGTGTATAGATTAGTAATGCAATTGGTTCCGTAATCAATATACCCATCATTAGTAATTTTGTAATTAGTATATCTATAAATATAACTTCTACTAACTTTGTCATTATAAAGTAGTGAACTTAAATTCTTCCAGAATATTGGTGTAATATCTGTAACTATTATATTATTTGCATCTAGTCCATTTTTGATAGCAACATTAACAAGTCCTTGTTTGTCGCCATCTACGATATTTTTGAAATCAGTAGTTGCATCATAAGATTTGCTAAAGTAACCTTTGGAACTCTTTACATACTTAGTTATATCAGATACATAATTTGTCTTTAGTCTAATATCTTCTTGTCTTAATTTTGATTTGCCATTATTTGAGTCTGTATTTATTGCATTGCTGTCGTCTTTGTTAAAGTAAGACATCGAACCAAATATATGTAGTTCATCACTACTAATATTAGGAGAAGTAGTGGAGTATTCAATAGTAGTATAATTTAGATGATACTCTTTATTGCTCTCATCTTTGGCTTCCAAGTAATTAAATAAATTGATTACATTTTGCCATTTTGCAGTAAGAGAAGTGTCACCATTTCCGCTTATTAAACTGCTTGAAATTTTGTTTCCCGATTGATTATCGTTACGAATACTAATAGTACTGGTTATTGTGTCTTCGTAATTGATAACATAATCTTCACTTTCTTTCTGAGAGATATATTTGGTTTGAGATTTAGATACATTAATGCTTGCTATTTCGTAAGCAATATTTAGATAATTCTGACCATTCTCATCAACATTAATTGTGTAATTTGCCTGTGCTTTTGCATTTCCAAGTACGGCTTCACGAGCATTGTTTGTATTACTAATATCTACAATTACATCATTACCATCGTTAAATGTTAATTTCTGTGTATTAGCATCAAAAGAATATTCAATTCCATTAAGAGTAACTTTGTTATCTACACTTAGATAACCCCAGATATTAAGTACAATGTTGTTAGTCTGTGTAACAGGGGTAGTGCTATCGTTTTTTGTATAGTTAAGAGCAATGTCTTTAACTTTCAAGATATTAGCACTATTGCTTGAATTAGTAGCACTTCCTAGTTGGTTTGTTATTACTTCTTTATTTTGAGCATCTTTGTAAACTACACAATTGTAATTATAATTAAAATTGTAAATTCCCAAATCATCAAATTTAAGAGTGTATTCAAAGCCTACATTATTTAGGTCTATGTTGAGTGTGTCCAGGTTATTTAGTTTGTCTAGAGTTTTAATATTATTAGTCTTCTTAAGTAGTGAATTTGTAACATATAGATTTGTTACAATATTGCCTTCAGATTTAATAATCTCTGCAATTTTTTCTTCACTGTTTCCATTGCTAGAGTAGTAATAATTATCTCCATCAACTCTTACATATTCAGTTTGAGAAGTGGTCGTGTCATAATTATCTGATGTTTGACTTAATTCTTTCTTATTGTAATCATTGGTGTAATATTTGGTTGTAATATATTTAGTCTCGCTACCACTTGTTACTTTATCTAGTTTGTATGTAACTTTGTATTCAAAGTCTAGGCTTCTATTATCTACCAAAGTTTGAATTTGCGAGTAGGTAGAAGGAATGCTGATAGTATTTCTAGTGTTATTAGATAAATACAAATATTCAGCAAGAGTTTTGTCATCATTATAATAAGCAAGAATTACAACTTGTTTTTTATTTACATTACCATTAGAGTAGGTAATAATTCCCTTAGGATATATTTTGCCATCAATTGAGTATGTTCCAACAGAGAATGTAGAAGTAATATTTTCGGTTATTTCTCTATTTTCTCTAATGTAACTCAAATTAAATTTAGATGGATCATATGTAATGTAAGGGTAGTCGGTTGTGAAATTATAGAAATATTCACTTGTATCATTATTGCTAATTGCTCCAAGTGTTGCATTGCCAATAGTAGGAATGCTATCATAATTAGCGCTATCTAGTAGGTAGAAAGAATAAGTAAATACTTGTTCTGTTTTATCTCCAACTTCCCAATTGCCATCGCCATTTAATGTGTATTTGATGAAACGGAAAGTAATATCATATCTACCTTGTTCATTTTTAATTGAATACTTAGAAGAAGGAGTGCCTTGATTATCTTTGTATGCTTGAAGAGAGGATAAGTCAAAATATTGATGCCAATAGAATGATTTATATCCGTCTGTATTTTCTGTCATTGGAGCGGAAGAAGGGTTATTCAATACTAGATTATATTCTTGTCCATTGGAATATAGTTTGCCGGTAACACTCAATGTATTGATTGGGGTAGTGTGATTGCCATCTACTTCATCAATGTATGGAGTACCAAATGCCAAATAGAAATTCTCTACACTAAAAGGTTTAGTTCCGCCATTATATGTACTTGCATAACTATTGTAGTTATCTAGCATTACAAAGTCATTCTCATCTGCCTCATCATAGAAAACATCTTCAATGTTGCCAGTGATTGAATTCTGATAAGAAGTTACATTAGTAGGGATAAATTCCGTCCTTACTACTTTCTCACTCTTGTAGTCTTCATATAGGCTTAAGTACTGACTGCCAGAAGTTAAATTAATATTACCAAGCCCAGAACTATAACTATTTAGTTTGTTAGATGAGTTAGTTCTCATAAATAGTGGAGTTTTCGCTAGGCTTTGGTCATATTTATACTGGAAACTATTGAAATAATTTCCGCTTGAATCTGTAAGTCTGACCATTTCATAATTTGTCGCCGTCTTAATTTTAGTTTTGGCAGCTACGAAATATATATTGCTATCTTTGATGTCTTTCTTGGTTAAAGCCTTTGCACTAATATTAACCGGTACAAAAAAACAAATGCCGATAAACAAGCATACAAGAATTATACCAATACTAGCAATTAAACCGCTTAATATTTTGTTCCAATTGAATTTCTTACTTTCCATTTAGTTTTCTCCATTCTTCCATTTAGTAGTAAAAATCATATTTAGTAGTAGAAGTGTATTTAGAGCAAATTTATTTACTCTACAAATTTCTACTAAATAATTTTACCACAATCGACAAAATCTAACAAACAAATTTACATATAAATTATATATAATTTACACTATATTATATTTTGTATATAAACATTAAAAGATATTCACAATTACTATTCGTAATTTGGTATCTAATTGGTAATCAAATTGTCTGATAATTACTGCTTTAATTTTAAGTTATTTATTTTGAAATATAATTGCGAATAGTTCATAAATTTTATTGCAGAAAATATAGTGGAGAAATAAAAAAAAGACTTGTTTCCAAGTCTTTATATTAATTAGTACAAATCTCTATCTTCTCTTTCTCTTCTTGCATTCTCGGCTACATCTATAGTCTTAATAGTAGCAAATCCGCCAACTAATCCTGTGGCAACAGTATTAGCAATAGTGGCATATTTGACTATTTCTAGTCGTTTTTTTGCTTCTTCATATTCTTTGAATTCATTGTATGAAGTTGCTTGTTTTAATATATCTTCGTTAGGCTTCTCGCCTAGTTTATCCAGTCTGTCAAAGTATTCTTCGTCATTTATTTTCCCGTTTTGATATTCCTCAATTGCGGTATTTGTAGCATGGGTTACTAATTCTGTATAAGTTGGATTATCAACGCTGTATTTATCAACAATTTTTTGATAATTATTATCTAATTTATCATAAGTAACAATGTTGTATGCAAGTCCCGCGGTAAGAATTCCAGTAGAAAGAAGTAGAGTAGTTGCAAGTTTTTTTGTCCTTTTTGCTATTTGTTTTGTTGTCTTGAGTTTTCTCATAAATTTCTCCCCAAAATTTAATTGATACACATATTATATCATACTTTTTGTACAATGGCAATAGGGGTAATTTGAAATGAAATAAGACTGTGTAATGGAGAAATTTTTAGAAATAATAAGTATTAGTGGTTATCAATCTTAAATTTGTATAAGTCACATAAAAAAATATCCGTGGTTTCACTGATTAATATTTTGATTGGTTAATGTACTTAGATACATTCTAATTAAAACGAGATAATGTAATTGAAAATAAAAAAGCACCACAATTGGTGCTTATTATGGTAGTCCCAAGGGGACTCGAACCCCTGTTACCGCCGTGAAAGGGCGATGTCTTAACCTCTTGACCATGGGACCAAATTCAAATTTGACAAAGGTAGTATAATAGAAAATGTCTTGAATGTCAACAGTTTTTTCCAAAAAAAATAAATTTGTCAAATATTGAAATACTTAGTAACTATTGTTTGACAAATAAACTATTATTTGATTAAATAAAATGTATATTTTCAAGGAGTAATAATATGGCTACATCAGATAAACAAAGAGAATTAGATGAAATTAAGTGGAATAAGAGTGCAATGCTAGGCTTTGATGCTTGTGGGTCTTTCGATTATTGTAAGTGTTGTGATAAAGCACTAGAAAATCCCTGCGAAATGGCTCATAATAAATTCTATAATACTAATATAGACGATTCACATGAAATGGTTGTAGAAATAGTAGATAATATAATAGAAGAAGTGAAAGAAAAAGCACCTAAAAAAGCACCTGCAAAGAAAACTACAACCAAGAAATCCACAACGAAATCAAAGACAACTACTAAGACTTCCACTAAAGGAACTACAAAGAAAACTAGTACAAAGAAAAAATAATTTTTTATGACATTGCCATGTGGTGGTGTCTTTTTTTTCGAGTAAAGGTATTGAAAAGAGTCTTCAAATATGGTATAATTCTAAGTAATAACATAAGGGGATATGGGGAAATGAAAAAAATAATAAAAAATAAAGAAGAAATTGTTAAGAAAGTGGATAGAAAGCGTAGAGCATTGTTAGCAGTTCTTGGTACTTGCTCACTACTTACAACATGTAATTTAGCATCATTTTTAACTGCTAGAGGTACTGAACTTCGTGTCTATGATGATTTGAGAAAGACCAGTGCATATGAAGCATATGCAGAGGAAAAAATCGAGGAACAGGTGGCTCAAATTAAGGGCAAAAACAAAGAATATCAAGAGAAATTCCTAAGAGAACGCACTAAAGATAGTTATATTGATGATAAATTTGTAGATGAAAATGCTACACAAGAACAAAAAGATATAATTGATTATGCTCGTGATGTGCAAATAGCAAGTGGTGTAGTAACCGCTCTTAGTGGACTTGGAGTGAGTGCTTGCGTAATTGGATTGGTTCCAGAAGTTAAACTTGATGAAGAAGACGAACGCGAAATGTAATTAAATACTTTTCAATTAAATATGAAAAAACAAAAAGCACCTTAAAGGTGCTTTTTTGGTAGCGGCGGTGGGACTCGAACCTACGACCTTTCGGGTATGAACCGAATGCTATAGCCAACTAAGCTACGCCGCCATATTTATTTTTTGTACCTAGATATTTTACTATGGCAATTCTTGTTTGTCAAGAGTTTTTTATTACTTAAATCTAAAATTTGCTAGATATTAAATAGTGTGTAGTGAGGGGATAAAATAAATATATTCAATGATAAGTAGATATTTAAGTAATTTCATACTTAATAAGGTGTAAGAAATTAAACAATAATTAATTGAATAAAATGGCTAAATATAGACAAAAAGCACACATATGAATAGTATTATGCAATACATACATTATTTGTTCAAAGAAATGAGGTGGAAATAAAAGACATAAAGAGAATTAAGAGTGAAAAAAGTGACTAAATAGGGGTAAAAGTATGAACAACAAGCACGACCAAGTCGTGTGGTTCAGGAAACAGAGTTTCCAAAAGTGAATAAAATTCACTTAAATCCCACCAAACGAGAAACAAAAAAACACATCAAAGATGTGTTAAATAGTGGTAGCGGGGGTGGGATTTGCAATAAGCAAAGCGTTATTTGTTCAAAGAAATGATGTGGAAATAAAAGACATAAAGAGAATTAAGAGTAAAAAAGTGACTAAAATAGGGGTAAAAGTATGAACAACAAGCACGACCAAGTCGTGTGGTTCAGGAAACAGAGTTTCCAAAAGTGAATAAAATTCACTTAAATCCCACCAAACGAGAAACAAAAAAACACATCAAAGATGTGTTAAATAGTGGTAGCGGGGGTGGGATTTGAACCACACGACCTTCGGGTTATGAGCCCGACGAGCGACCGAACTGCTCCTCCCCGCGATAAAAACAAGTATATTATATAACTAATTGTATGTAATGTCAATAGATTTAGACATAAAAATTGTAATTTGTGTCTAAATCTATTTTTTTACATACCAAACTTCGCCATTTTTCCCGTAAGTAAGATTTTCTCTAGCGTAATTTTCAAGAAATTCTTGCCTATTATTTCCATAGTAAGCGTTGGTGGAATTGTAATTGTATATTTCTTCAATTAATTGGTCTTTTCTAGCAGATAATTCTTTATTTTTTTCCTTCAAATTGCCGATTTTTATTAATTGACATGTTAAAACTATAATACATACAAATACTATTATTATGGAGATGATTGTGCTAATTTTTATAATTTTTTCTCTTTTTTCCATTACTTAAATACTATTTTTCCTATTTTCGTTTCTTTAAATGATTTTATCATTAATTTTAGTTTATTATACACATATTTGTATCCTTTGGCAAATATTTTTCCCAAAGAAATTCTCTCTAATCCAAATCCTAATAAGTATCCTAGAAGTAAATACAATCTCAAACTTCCAAAATTTATTTTCTCTACTACTATTATGTATGTGGTTGTTGCAATAAACATAAATATTATATCGCAGAAAATTCTAGTAAAAATATTCTCATGAATATGATTTATTATATTGATAACACCATAGAATACTCCAAGTGCAATTCCTAGACCTAACATAATGGATAAATCTTTCATTTGTAATATGAATGAAATTTTCATTTAAAAATCCTCTTGAAGATATTTCCGCTTTTGCCATATCTGAAGTTATTGAATTTTCCTTCTGCTTCTAGTAGACCAGTGTTTACATCTAATTTTAATATATTAATATTTTCTCCTGTAATGCAGAGTGTAGTGTCTTTTAATTTTAAAGTTAAATTTGTATCGCTTGTGGCCAAAACTTCAATTATTCCTTCTAATTTCAAGTTTTTTCTATTTGTTAGGCTTAGTAATTCATTACTAGTTGTTGTTTTTTCTTGATTAACTATCTTTTCCATATATACTCCTGATTTTATGTATATCTAAATATATGCAAGTATTCTAAATATTATGAAAAATAGAAATTTTAAATAATAATTAAATAATACTAATTAATGGGAAATAATTGAAATATTAATGTTTTTGGTGTATACTATGCTAGAAAAAATTGTATTAAGGAGTGTAATGTTGAAACAAGCAAAAGAACTTCAAGAAAATGTGAACACATCAGAGAAGAGAGAAATACTAAGAATTAATAATGATATAGAGAAGATTAATAGTCCTAGCAGTAAATGGTACTATGCAAGTTTGATTTTACTCAATATTATGGCGCTTATTGTATGTTTTATTGTGTTGGATAATACAAAGTTTGAAATTCAAAAATTATCGGTAGTGGCAGAGAATTTTGATTTTAAATTGATTGCAATTATGACTGTTTGCTTTATTGTTATTTTGTTGTTGAAAACTTTGCCTGTTTTTCTAAGAGTATACTCCAAAACTAAGGCTAGAAAATTTGGAGCAATTCTTGGTGGTGTGGTTGCTAGCGAATTATATGGAAGAGTTACATTGTTTTCAAAAGGAAAAGATAGTAGTTTTGTAAATACAGTAATAAAGAGAGGTATTCAAGATAATGTGGCAATTGATAGCGTATATGCTAGAACCAGTTGTGATAGAATGCCCTTCGTAACATACGCTCTTATTTTGATGATTGCTGGAATATTTGCGTGGATTAAAAATACTAATGTTTTATTATTTGTTATTGGTGTTATTATTTTATTGATTGAATTTATTAAAATACTTTTCGTTTTAATGTTTAAGAGAAACAAAAAAAACACTTTAGAAAAATTGGCAAAAGTTATAAGGTTTGCTTATCAATTAAGAATTATCAGTGATTATGAAAAGGTTTATAATAGAATTGTAGATAAATTAATCATTGCAGTTAAAGACTTTAAGACAAATAAATATATTTTATTTGTTGAGTTTATTTCAAATATGCTTATATATATCTTAAAGGCGGGGGTAGTATATGTTATATTTGTATCCTTAAATATAGCAGATGGAGCAATATTTGGAGAACTTCTATTCAAATGCGTACTACTAGAGTTAATATTGAAAGCATGGCCAATTCAAAATGGAACATTTATATATGAACTCATATTTGTATTACTAATGAATAATATTTTCTTTGAAGGGTATGTGTTCTGGGGATTAGTTTTATATAGATTGTTTGATTATTTTGCTTATGTTATTTCATATTTGATTTTTAAAATTTTCGATAAAATATATGATAACAAAATAAGTGTAAATAAGTAAAAAAGACATGAGGTTTTTGTTTAGAAGGCAAGGCTTCATGTCTTTTATTTTGCGGTTATTGACAGAAATATTTATTCAAAATTAATTTTTCTATTTTCGTGGTCGTACACTTTTTGTGCATTAAATAATTGAGAATACATTTCGGGATTGTCTCTTAAATTTTTACCATTAACATCTTTGCGTAGTACAAAGCAGATATCTTTGTGCAAAGACAAGTCATGGTCTAGATTATTTGCAAAGAAAATATTAAAGTCGTTTGCGATTAATAATTCTAGTTTGCTTATGTTTGATTTATTGTAATTGCCGTAGGGGAAGGCATATAAATTTGTAGTTCCAATTATCTCTTTGATTTCATTATTCCATAGAGATAATTCTTTTGCAAATTCCATATCGGTCTTAGTACTTTCGTCTTTATAGGTGTAATTATTTGAACCAAATCGCCAACCTAAATTTTTTAATTTTCTTATTACTTCACATACTCTTTTTTGTTCGTATTTACTACTTGCATTTTTGTGATTTGTATTATATCCAAGTATTCCATTCTCGCCGGTTAAGAATATTATTCCTCGTGCATTATTATAACTAAAGTCTTTGTGTTTGTTTATAAAATTTTCTAAAATTAATAAAAATTCATTGTCGTATTGTATTCTATCTTGAATACTTTTTTTGGTTGTATAACTGGCTAAATTATTATTTCTGTCGATTATAATTTTGTCAATTTGTCCCAAATTTTGATAATTACTTGTGTAAGTAACATTATCAAAAGTAAGTATTATTGGCTTTTTATTTTGAGGTAAATACAAATCTTTTTTTGTCATATTTTCTCTATCAATTACATCATAAATATCGACTAAAATATAGTTGTTAATATATAGTTCTTCTAGTATATTTTTGAATTCATTTACAGTGATTTTGCTCTCATCAAAATTGCTACTAAGGCTATTATTTTTATGTAGTGCTTTGTCTGGAAAAGACATGAGTGTTGTGAATGATAATGCTTCAATTTTGCCATCGTATTTTATATTGTTTTGTGTGGCTATAACATCTGCTTTTGTGTAATAAAAATTATTACTATTTATCAAAGTAAATGCTATAAATAATATTAAGATAATTAAATATTTTTTGTTGATTTTTGCCATAATTTATAAATTTTTAAAATACAAATAATATTACTCTTAAATGTGAGTAGATGACATAAACTATAAAGATATTGACAATAAATATATAATAAATTACAACATATATATAATTTTATTGCATTAAATCAATGTTTTGATTGCTTTCAAAATTAACAATTTTAGTATAGTTGTATTTGAATTTGGTCAATAATTTATCAAGATGTCACAATGTATTTTGTGTAAAATTTATTAAAATTATAAGTAGGTTATAAATGAAAAAATATTTTGCTTTTATTATTATTTTTACACTTGCAATACTATCATGTTTTAATATTAAAAATTTAAGTTCAATTATTAATAAAAATAAAATTGATGTTGATAATTTTTCTATAAAATCTGATAATGAAATAATGTATTTTAGTAGAGATAAACTAGAAGAAATTTTGAAAGAATTAAGTATAGAAATTCACTCCAAAAAAGAGGTGTCGGATAGAACAATTATTGAGGGGTATACTTCTAAGATTTCTGATCATATTGTTGTGAATAATTTTAAGACAAATATACAAATTTCTTATAACGATGTTGGTGTGATTGTTGGCACGCCACTAATTGATGAATCTTTCTAAATTTAAAAATATTTTTCAAAAAATTAATTTTAGTTGTATAAAAAATTTTGTTCTTGTCAATATTCAAAATATCAAACGGAGGTTTATATGGAAAATTTAACACTTAAACAAAAGATGACTAATGTACTTAAACGCTACGGTTATTATTTCATTCTTGGAATTCTAGTGGTTGGAGCAGTGCTTACAATGATTTTGGTTGGAGTATCAGAGAGTAACAAAAATAAATTAACTCCAACTAATAGTAGTACAATTACTCCTTACATGCCTGTACTTAACGCTACATTATACAAAGGTTACTTTGCAGATGAATTAACTTATAATTCAACTTTGAAACAATGGGAAACTCATAATGGTATAGATTTGCAAGTAGCAAGTGGTAGTTCTGTTTACTCAATACTTGATGGAAAAGTTAAAGATGTGTACACTAATATCCTAGACGGAACGGTTATTGTAATTGAGCATAATAATGGTCTTACTAGTGAATACTCTTCACTTGGTAGCGATGTTAAAGTTAAGGTTGGAGATAATGTTTCAAGAGGTGATATTATCGGAGCAGTATCTGAGTCTGCAAATAGGGAATTAGAAGCAGGTGCGCATTTGCACTTCTCTATGAAGGATAATGGCAAGAAGATTGATCCAGCCGCTTATCTAAATATTTCTTCTAATAAATAATGTTGGAATAGAATAGGGTGTATAATTTACTTATACACTTTGTTTTTTTCTTATTTTAACTAAAATGCTTTACACTATTTCAAAAAATTGATACACTATAAAAGACTTTTGAAGAAATATTTTTTAAGGAGTACGACATGACTTTTGATAAAATAAAAAAATTATTAGTTGAACAATTAAATATTCCAGCAGACAAAGTGCTTGAGAATAGTGCAATAATTGACGATTTAGGTGCGGACTCTCTAGATGTAGTAGAGATGCTTATGACACTTGAAGACGAATTCAATGTTACTGTTACAGATGAAGAAAGCGTTAATTTGAAGACTGTTGGCGATATTGTTAAATTAATTGATAAGAAAACATCTAAGAAATAATTTTGATATCTAAATAAGTGATTAATCTATGTGCTGAAATTTAGCAGTGCATAGATTTTTTTGTGCTTTTTTGGAATATTATGTCGTAATTTGTCATATTTTCTAATAAATCTAAATTTTTGATTTTGGAGGGTGTATGACAAAGACTAGACCAGAAAAATTTGCAATTTACATTATTGATAATAAATGCACGATTAGAGAATGTGCCAAAGAATTTGATATAAGCAAAAGTACTGTCCATAATGATTTGTCCAAAAAATTAAAAAATATCAATAAATTCCTATATGTTCAAGTTTATAAAGTTTTAGATAAAAATTTGCAAGAAAGAAGTATGCGTGGGGGAATGGCAACAAAACTTAAATATCTAAAACTAAAGAAATAAAAGTTCTTGATTGTTGCTAAAATAATTTGACAAAATTCTACAAAATAAATAAACTATATCTAGTGATATATATATTTATATATATAAAATATTTTTTATTATTTTGCTTAAAATAATTTTAGAACAATCTGGAGAAATGGGAAAATGAGAAAGAGGCTAGCATTATTAGGAATATTAATTTGTTCAATTCTTTGTATGTTTGGTTGTAATAATGATCCATACAAGAATATGTCAATAGAATTGGTTGGTGGAGCAACGACTGTCCAACTAAATATAGAAGAAGTAACCGAGAATGGACAGACCACATATACATATACACCATACACTTTTGATGTAGCAGTCAAGAATGTTGGCGATGATATTGATAGAAAAGTATCATTGAGTGGTGGTAGAGATTTGGTTAGTTACTCACTTGTCTATATGGGTGATGGAATAACAAGGATTTCTGTTACTCCGCTATCTTATGCTAAGACTGGCAAATTCACTCTTACTATTAAGACATTAGAGGGTAATAAAGTACAAACTCTTGATTTCCAAATTGACTTGAAGATAAATAACTTTACAATCAATCAAGATAATCTTAAAGTTGTTGCCAAAGGGCAATCAATAGATTTGAATGCTATAGATAAATACATAAATTTCTTCCCACAAGCAACAACTCAGAAAAACATTGAATTTGAAGTTGTAAGACCTGAGGGTAATGTAATTAATGGTCATGGCGAACATAATTATGTGTACGATGATGAAAATACAGATACTTATGCAACCATTGAGAATGGTGTGCTTAAAACTTTCAAAAATGTTAATTATCCTAAGATGGTAGAAAATGTAGTAGTAGGCGGTAGTGAAACTCAAGTGCTTACTCCTTGCATTACACTTAAAGCCCATAGTAAAGATGCATACAATTATGATGAGAACGGAAATATAATATCTCAAAGCATTCCAGATAGATTTGTAGATATTGTAGTTATAGAAAATTGCGAAAATATTGTTCTTAAAATGAATTGTCAGAAAAATGATAGTGAAAGCGAAAGTGGTAACTATGGGAATTCATTTGCTCTAGAAAAAAATAAGAAAGGTGAGTATGATGTAACCCTTCTTAATCCTAATTATCGTTCAGGCATGATGTATGATAGTTATTATATCGAAAGAGACTTGATGTTTGACTTTGGTTCAATATCTGACGATGGCTCTTATAATCCTAGCGATTATGTTGTTACTACATCTCCAGTAAGTGAGGGAGATGCTAGACCAATTGCTCTTTCTTATAGTTCTCTAGATAATTCTTTCAAAGTTCAAGCGCAAAAAACGGGTAATTATTCTCACAAATTCAAAGTAGATCATGTAAATTATCCAAATATTATTGATACAGAAATAGTTGTTAATTTCCACGTAATAGATATTCCAACAGATATTAAAGTTAATGGAACTGTTCCAAAAGATGACTATAAAGTATATAAAAATTATGGAAACTCCTGGGGTACTAGATTTACAGTTTCTCTAATCAATGGCCTAGATTATACATACTTTGTATATGTCAAAGACCAAGATTTGGGTAATAATCTTAAATTTTATAAGGCTGATGGATCTGAGCAAGTATTTGGCTTGTGCAAAGAAGAAGGCGGAAATAAAGTAATTACTTCTATGGTGGAAGGTTCGGGGTATTCTAATTTCAATTCAAACGAAACTTTCTATCTAAGACATAACTTTGATGTATTGCCAAATGAAGGTACTCAAATTTATATTGGTGTACTATTTGATGTAGCATCTAGTAGTTACTCAGATCAAGTTAGAAACGATTATTTTATTAGTTCTATTCTAGAGTTCCCGCTTAATATATCTTTTGAGACAGGTTTACAAAGTCTAGATTTTACTGCTGATAAATATATTGTTGATTTGACAAATAAAAATTATTCTAGTGAAACACTAGATAATACTGGTATCAAATTATTTGATTTGCCAGCAGGACAAACTTTGGATAATGTTATCAATTTAGATGATATCATTTATGACAAAAGCCTAATTACCGTTTATCCATACATGGATTATGTCGAGAATAGAATTTCTTTCTATTTAAAATGCAATAGTGAATATAAAACAGGTAAAACAACAGTTAATTTCACAACAAAGAATGGAATTAAGAAATCTGTAAATGTAGAGACTATTATTCCTACAATGTATGCCGAAAATGAGAACTTAATGGACGAAGACAAGATGCCACTAAGTATTGATTTTAATGAAGGCGAAGTTCTATACTATTTCACTGGCAAAAGTGAAAATAATCCTAAATACAAATTTAATATCTACAAAACAGGCGAAAATGGTCAAGAAGAGTGGGGTGGCTATGAATATACATCTTTACAAAGATTATTCATGCTAAAAGACACTTCGGTCAACTTGAAATTCTACGATTATCTGCTTACAGATAATGATGGAATTAAAGGTTGTACTCCTATAGATATTACTAGTAATATTGGTGTTACATTCAATTATCCTGGTTATGCTTCTTATAGTAATGGAAAATTATCTGTATTTAGAGTAACAGAAGATATTAATAATCCGCTTATTATGACGGTTTCATATAATGGTGGATATATTAAAATTAATGATGATGGTAGTGAAGAATATGTTACTTATCCTGTAGTACAAGAAATTGAATTATATATCTACTTGGCTTTGCAAGGTGTACAAGTAACAACTGCTAAGAGTGTTGATATTTATATTAATGAATCACTTGGAATTTATAGCAAAGATTTATCCAAACATACTATCAGGTCTACTTTCGTTCCAAGAAGGGTAGAACTTGGTGCACAATGGAATAACCTATGGTTCAATGCGGACCTTCCAGTTAGTCTTTCGTATGATATTAGCAAAATATTATCTTCTCCAATTTATCTATCTAACGGTAATCAATTAATTGTTTACTCAATTGATGGTAGTGTAAGTAGAGAAATAACTTACGGCGATTTGTTTGCATCAACCGATATGGTAAATTATGAATGTCCAATTGAGTGTAGAATTGGAGATAGTCTAGATGAATGGATTAAAACTGAAAGTGGCTATGGCATAGAAAATTACGATTGGTTCTTGCAAAATAGAATTTTCAATAATAGCATTGTAATGGTTGTTAATGTGTATATTACACAATTTTCTAAATTACAAAATATTAATTCGGTTAAATTTAGTGTTAAGTATGCAAGCAAAATTCATAACTTTGATTTAGATGTTGCACAAGATGGTGTTTACTTTGAGAAAAGAACAGGCAAAAACAATGAAATGATAGCAAATATTGCTTATAGTATTGATGCTACTGATGCGGTAAACAAAGAAATTATGCTAATAAATGGCACTAATGATGTTTATAGCACAATTGTAAATAGTAGTGGAATTGGTACAAAAGGGACAATCAAAATTATAGGTAATAATGCTGGTGTTGAATACTTGACTGCTGTGCCAAAAGACAATATCAAAAGTTATAATGAAAACACCAAGACTTACGAATATTATAATGATAAATTAGTTCAAACATTCAGAGTTAAAGTTGCTGATGGTAGTGAAAACTATCCATTTGAAATAAGAAATATTGACGACTATGTTGCAATGCAAAATGATATACATAATAATCAGTATTTTAATTATATTCTTACTACAAATCTAAGTCTATCTCAAATTGCAAAACCAGAAATAACTTTTGCAAATATTGAAGAAGGCAAAGAAGATGAGTTCAATAACTTTAGTCTAAATGGTAATTATGTTTACTTTAGAAATAATGTGCTTTATTCATTCCATAATTCTTTGAATAATTTACATATTAAGAAAACTCTAAATAACTTAACTGATGAAGTAAATATCGGTTTATTTACAAATATTAATCAGAAAGTTACTCTTAAAAATTTAAGTATAAATAATGCAAAAATTGAAGTTGTTATTAATGCGTTAAATGGTCAAAATGTAAATATTGGTATTATTGCTGGTAATGCTTTTAATTCCAAAATAAATAATTGTGCAGTTAATGGCTCAATCAAAATTTATAACTATAGTGCAGATACCAATAAATCCAATATAAACATTGGCGGAATGATTGGTCAAACACAAGAAGTTGTTGATATCAAAGGTTTGCCAAGTGCTTACTTGGAGGGATTGAGTAATAATAGTTACAATGCCAATGTATCAGTTGATTATATGACCCTAGAAAACGAACTTAATGGAGTACAAAATGCACTTAATAACCATTACTTAAATGTTGGCGGTGTGGTAGGTTTGGATAGTGGTTCATCTTACTCTACATTTGAAGATTTGAAAGTATTGCCAACCATTATTGGTATTAACTACAATTCTTCTGTTGGTGGTGTAATTGGATACACTAAATATGCAAATATTAATCGAGTAATCGTATATCCAATCATTAATATTTCAGACAAAGCGCAAGATAATGATAACGAACTAAATATCTCTACATTTGTTGGTAGTGGTGGAGAGGATAACACAAGTGTTCAATTTATCAAAATTAATAATTCCAAAGTTTACTTTACTAAAGAAGGCTACAAGACATGGAACAATAACTTGAATGTAATAATCAAGACTGATAGCAAATTAAATTTTGGTGGTATAATTGCTAACTTAAATCAAAATAATGCACAAATTCAGTATACTTATATAAGAAGTTTCCACTCAGAAGATTTGAGTGAAGAATACTATGCAAATATCTATATAACCGCTACAAATGGTGCTATTATTGGTGGTGTGGTAGGCAAGGCAAATAATAATAAATTACTTATTAATTCATCTTACTTCAATGCTGATATAATGGTTAATGGAAGTAATCATGAAGGACAATTATCTACTAATAATACAATTGGTTTAATTCTAGGAACTTCGGCAGGTGTTGGTGTTAATTCTGGAATATCTGATAGTTATGGTATAGGTAGAGTTGTTGTAGAATATTCAGAAGAGAGCAGTATAGATAGAGCAGTTATCAAAGGGCTATATAATAATGTAGGATTAGTTGGTAATGTAAATTTAGTAACTGCAGATGCATCAAAACTAAGTAATCTAATTAAAGTTAATGGAGAAATTAAATCTTCAAGTGTAAGTAATCTTGCTATAATCGAAAATGTTTACGGTGTTATTAATTCTAATGTATATTACTTTGGTAAAAGTAACGAAATAATCGGTTTATACAAAGAGGGTAGTTACTTAGTTGGAAATAATGCAATTATCAATTCTGCACTTGGTGCTTCATTTGGAGAAAATGAATTAGGACAACTATTCAAAATAATTGGTTATGATATTGTGATGGATAGTGACAATGCGGTAGCAACTTCAACTTCTAAATGGATTTGGAACGAAAGTGCAAATATGGTAGGAACACTTGCATTCCCAATTCTATTGGATAGTAGCAAAACTAAAGCATTATACGATTTAATTCCAGAGAAAATTTTGATAGATAGAATTGCAACTAATGTTCCGGGAATTTATGATGTAAGTTATACAAAAATTGTTAATGGAGAAGAAATTGAAGTTCCTCAAATCATTGCTTTCGTTAATAAAAACGATAGAGGCAATAATAATTATTACTTTGATATTGCTCTAAATAGTGATAAATCAACAGTAAGTATAAGATTTGATGGCAAAGAAATTCATACTTCATTCTTAGAAATTAATGGAGATATGACAATCTCTGAAGATAGTTATGGTAGTGTTCTTATGCTACAGGGCTTCAAAGTTTATCCAGTAGGAGAGGGTATTGCAACAATTACTCTAACTTCTGTACTAGATAAAACAGTTAAATTAAATATTACTATCAAAGTAATTACAGGTATTACATCTGTTGAACTTATTTATGATAAAACTGTTGAAACTATTGGCGAGAATGAATTTAAGAAACCAATTGCATATATTGATGAAGTAATCAATGTAAACTTGCATAATATCAATAATATTGATGGTGTAAGTTATGATTCTACTTATAAATATGGTTACAAATTAGAGATAGTTGATACTATTAATAATGGTAAAATATCTATTAATGGCAAAGACTTCAAATATTCACTTGATGCTAATGAAAATATTTATATTCTAAATACAACATCACTTACAATCAAGGGAGTTGAAGTAGGTAGTGTTAAATTTAGAATTTATCCAATTGTATATTTAGAAGGTCTAGAATATAACGAAGAAGATAATCACTACATTGTATTAGATAATATTTCCAAAGAATTTGAAATTGTATGTTTGGCTAGAGCAAAGAGCATTACTCTTAATAAAGATGAATTGAAAATTGCTCCAAGGAATACAACTAATTTCAGAATGATTGTAGAGACAAGCAATATTAATATCAAAGAAATAATAGCAGACGATGGAATAACTAAATCTTATAAAATTTCTATTCTTAATTCTATTCAATTAAATATTAGAAATAATAAATATTCAATAATATTCTCTGAAAATATAGCAGGCAATGAAACCTCGATTGAATATGATGCTACACTAAATGCTGATGGTTCATATCATATATCTTCATTTGGTTTTGAAATAAAACACGAATTAATTAAATTGCAATTTAGTGGCATAAATGTTTCTAAGACAGAGTTTGATGCTATAAGCAATCAAAATACTTATAATTTAACATTTGATGTTGTTGTTACTTTTGATAAAGATTATTATAGACAAAATGCTAATGATTTTGATTTGAATACGCTATTCTACGATTGCACATTCAAACCATCTAGTAATACATTGTTAGAGGATAGCATTAGAATTTCAATTAGCCCTAATGTTCTATCTAATATATTTACTAATTACTATACTCGTGGCGAATTACTTGTAAACTCAGAAAATGAATCTTATCCAAGTGAAAATGAGGGGTTGTTTGTAATTCCGGGTACAGCGGGATTATTAAAAATAACTTTAGATGAAGAATTTAACGATAGTAGTTATGTAACAGTAACCATAGATAATAGTTACAAAGAATTTGTTACTCTTAGCCAAATGGCAGGGGTTACCAATAATATAGAGGTAAAGACATCTCCTGACGATAAAGATATAGTTGAATATATTGAAAGTTACAAAGATATTAGATTTAGAGAAGAAATAGAAAATACTAATAATTACGGAATTAGACTTTCTAAATTGTCTTTAAATTATAATGAGTTAGGATATTTCAGCAAGACTTATTTTGTAAAATTATTCTTGACTAGAAATTATGGCAATCTAACAAATATTCCATTAACTATCACTTCTTACAAAGTAGATAATACCGGAATACACAAGAACTTAGAGAAAACTGTAACTTATACAATTACACAATTGCCTCTAATAGATATCAAAGTAGATAATTCATACTCTGCTGTAATTGGTAGAGGTGTTAGCAAAGAATTAGAAGTAAGCGTTAGAGGAATTACAAACGATATTGACTTTAGTGGCTTAAGTAGTACTATGATGATAGTTGATGATACTAATAATCAAGTAAATAATCTAAGTATAGACTACATAAATAGCGGAAGAAAATATTATATTTGTGCCGATGTTGAGAGCGACCTTACTAGTGATAGTCCTATTAGTATCAATTTCAAAACAGAAGAAATTGTATGGGGAGTAAGAGAAACTACAAGTACAAATCTAAGAATACAAATAGTTGAATATGAGATTGAGAGCATTGATATAGAGCGTGCAATTGATGGTGTTGTTACTCTAAAACATGGCGAGAATTTAATTTTAAATACTAATATTACATACAAAGATATAACTGTAGGTAACCCAGACAAAATATCTGAGTACAAAAAACTTCTAAGAAATGGTATGGGTAGTGGTATTATTGATTTGGCAGAGTATGCAAGTGCTGGTGTAACAGTTGTAGATACTTCTAATAATCAAAATATTTATGATGGCAAATTAAGACTTGGTTATGGTTCATTTGATGGAGTAAGTAGAATTTATACTCCAATGAAACTAGGAAACAAATATAATTACATTAGTCTTGGCGAAGGAAATACTAAGACTAATGATGAAAAATATAGACTTCATTATTTCATCATCAAAGGTACTGGTATTACAAATAATAATAATGCATTACTAAGATTATCTATACCTTATATATATAATAATGGTAAATTGCAGGTAACAGATACAATATTGGGTTATAGTATCATCGAGGTGGATTTCCAAATTGTTGTCGAAGATAGTTCTTCATTCGATAGACCAAATCCAATCGAAACTCAGAACGATTTGATAGAAGCATGTAATGCAGGTGGCGGAGATTATATCTTGCTTAATAATTTGGAATTAGAGAATTGGACACCGCTTGACGCAACATTTAATTCTCTTGATGGTAATGGCTATGTAATCTCTGTTAAATCATTTAATTTGTCTATAATCAGAACTCAAGATAGTGCAAATATTGGTATATTTGGCAATGTTTCTAGTACAACTCTTATCAAGAATGTAACTATAGATGTATCAAGTATGCTAATAACCGAAGAAGAAATGCTTCAGAGATTGGATACTGTATCTAATGCATCTAAGGAGACTTACTTGTACGATGCTAGCATAGATTTATCATTTGTAAATAATGTAACATTTGGTATACTTGCTGGAACAAATGAGGGTGCAATCACTAATGCGAAAGTAATCAATTCTACTAATACATATAGTAGTTTGCCTTCTACTAAGATGTATTATCATATCGTTACTTCACAAGGTTATTTAAGTAATAACTTGGTAGTAAGCAAGATTGGTGGATTGGTTGGTGTAAATGCCGAGACGGGTGCAATTACTAATTCAATAATTGGATTAAATGAAAGCACAATGAGTGGTAATAATTCAACTATTCAGGTGGTTAAAAATCCTAGTGATTCTAGTTATAATAACGAGAGTGATGAATTAGAAAGTTTAAATATTTATCCATTTGTTATTGCTGGTGGCAATAATATAGCAGGAATAGTAGCAGAAAATAATGGAACAATTAGTAATTCTTATGTAAAGGGTGTTGGACTTTATAATACATATCCTGCTGTTCAAAATAGTGCAACCGGTGGCTTGGTGGCAACTAACACAGGAACAATTAGTAGTTCTCATGTGGAAAGTATAAATATAACAAACTATAGAGCAGAAGAAGATAAATTTAAGATAGAAAGCACAGGTAATATTGGTGGCTTGGTATATTCTAATACAGGTAAAATTGAGAATGCTTATAGCAATGTTTATCTAGAAACTCAAAGCGCATTTACTGGTGGCTTTGTATTTACAAATGGCGAAAGCGGAACAATAACTAATGCGTATACAACTAGTGTAAATAAGAATAACTTGGCTCGAGGACAATTCACAGGAGTAGGTACTAATGGTAGAGATGTGCTTAATTCTGGAGAATATTATAATTGTTATTACTTGGTACTAGAAGACGAAAATGTTAACGATTTGGAATATGCTAAACCTATTCAAATTGAAGTTAATGATATTTCTAATAAAAACACTTGGCGTGGTTTCTCATTTACTACAGTATCTAATAGTGAGGGTATCTGGGTGACAGTTGAAGGAAGTACTCCTAGACTTGCATCATCAACATACGATACAAATTCATTTAGAAAACTTACAAGTATAGAAGAAATTACAGAAGGTGGCGTAACCTATAATACTTATATTTATGAGTATGTTGGTTACAATTTAGGCTCGCAAAGTAACCCATTAATTATTGACAAAGCAAGCAATTTTGCAACATATATCATAGATAATTCGGTCGAGATAGACTATAACGGAAGTAAAGTTAGAGCATTTGGTGTAGATGCTGTACTTAATGGCAATAGCCTATCTAATCTAAATGTTGTAAGACATGTAAGAATTGTTAATAATCTAAACTTTGAGAAGATTACAACATCAACTATGCACAAAGGCGTATATCTATATAATTTGATATTTGCGGGTGTACTTGATGGTAATGGAATGACCTTGAGTAATCTTAATATTAATACTGATACAATTCAATTAGATAACTTTGGATTATTTGGTCAAGTAGGTATAGATAGTAATATTACTAGCAAACAAACAGTTGTTAAGAACTTGAACATGAATTTGAGAACATACAAATCTAGTGATAGTAGTAGAGCGGGTGTGCTTGCTGGAACTATCATGAACTCATCAATTATTAATGTAAAAATTGATGGTAATGCAAGTGATACAAATTCAATTGTTGTTGGCGGTAGAAATATGGCTGGTGCTTTGGCTGGTCTTATCTATGCTGATAATAGTGGTACAATATTTATGTACGACATAAATGTTAAAAATATAGTAGTTGAAGCAAGTTATGGTAGTTTGGGTGGCGAAATTACTGACTATTCATACGATAAATCTAATGGACTATACAAACAATTTGTTATAAAGAATGCCGATAATGAAGATGTGACTAAATCATTTGTAGGTCTATATGATAGAAATACTAATTCAACTAAATTATTCGTAAATGATAATACTTATCGTGCTGATGTATCTTATGCCGGTTCTATTGCAGGTGTACTTCTTGCTAATAACTATAATAAATCTATATCTCACGATAATGAACTTGATGAATTTGGCAACTTAAATTATAGAACTCAACCAGATAATAATACAATTGATAATATTGTTGCTAGTGGCAATATTACTATCAAAACTGCCGATAATTCGGGCGGATTATTCGGTTATGTTGGCGAAAATACTCTTATTAAAAATTCCAAATTTGTGCTAAATGGCAATCAAATAATTAGGGCGTTTAATTATGCTGGTGGCCTTGTAGCAGAAAATCATGGCGTTATTGAGCAATGCTATATAGCATTAAGTGATAGCGAACAAGAAATAACAGATAATAATCTAGTGGCAAGAAATAATAGCAATAACTTTATTCAATTATTTGACAGTTTAACTTCAACTAATTATACAGTTTCAATTGGTGGTATTGCAGGCTACTCAAGTAATGGTGTAATTATTGATAGTTATAGCAAAGTAAATGTAACCAAACCTTTGGCATACATTGCTGGTGGATTAATTGGATATAGTGAAGATTATAACTATATTGCATTTAGTTATACTACAGGTGCTGTTTACTCTAGATTTATTACAGGTGGACTTGTAGGATTGCAAGTAAATTCAGATATCCAATTTGAAAATAGACAAAAGGGAAGTGAAGATATATATGCTAATATTTATACTCCAAAGAACTATTTGTCAATGGATAGTGTATATGCGCTAACAGATTGGAATATATCTACAAGTAACTTTGATTTCAGACAGAAAATAACTGAGAAATTATATGAAAATCAGAAAGTTCTATATAGTAGACCTGATGGAACATATTACAAATTCTATGTCAAGATGCCAGAAATTGGTAACTTGAATATATCTGAGGATAAAGCATTATATGCTGGTCTACACAATGAATACTATGTGGGTTCTGCGATAGGATACATTATGCTTAATACTATTACAGATGTATCTAAGAAGATGATAGACTTTGTAGATTGGAATGATGCAGATATATCTACAATAACTAGAACTGTAACAGTTATTTCAAATATTAAATCTACAAATGAAAATGTTGTAACAAATACTCTTGGTTTGTATTCTACAAATGGTAGCCTTGCTGCTGGAAACAAAGTGGATAATTACACAAGTTCTGTATTTAATTACTACATTGATAGTTCAAATTATATTAATTTATATAGTTATAGAACATCTTATATAAGTAATCTTAATAACTATAACCTTGTTGAAATTGACGAAACTAAAACAGATGTTTACTATGATGTATTTACTTATCCTCAAGTATTTAGTCAAGAATATTTAGAGCAAATGATAGGTGCATATTATCAAGTAATTGATAGCAATAATGTTAGTACGGCTAGTGTGTTCAAATTTGATTATAATGCAGATAATAGATTTGATAAGACGATAATTTCAAGCAAAAAAGTATTTATCAATATGAATAATGACTATATTTGGACACTTGGTACATATTTACCTAAATATAGTTATGGACTTTATACATCTGGCAAAATTATCAAAACGGCCGAAGAATTGCAAGAAGCATTGAATAGTGTTTCGACTGGCAGAACTTATAAAGTAAAGCCAAGTTCAGCAAAATATACTTTGGAACTAAATAATATTACAGACACAAATAAAGTTATTGCTTATGCTCAAACAATCAGAGATTTATTTATAGGCGAACAATTAAATGGTAATAATCCTAAGTTAATAATTAAGATAACAAATGCTAGTGGCAAAGATGCTAGTTCGGTTAATTCTCTATTTAATATCCTAAATGGTGTAAGTCTATCCAATTTGGATTTTGAGATTGTATATTCAAATGTAAATTTTGAAACAGAGAAGTTATATTCAAATTGGGGATTATTTGCTAATTCTTTGCAAAATGTAACAATTAATAATTGTAACTTTAGTATTACAATCGAAAATGATTTAACTATCAAAAATTCTGATACTTTCGGAAGCATTTATAATGTTAAGAATGCAGGTTTATTATTTGGAGAAATAATTAACTCATCAATTGTAAATAGCAAATTTATCGTAAGTGCTAAGGGCATTGAAATAAGTAACGATAAGATTGAGAATTTTGGTATCCTTGCAGGATATGTTGAGAATAGTTCTTTGGCTAATAATAGATATGATTTCACTGTGGCAGAAGTCAAGAATAGTGTATCTAGCGAGAATATTAATATTGCAGGCTTGGTAGGTGTGCTTAATTACTCAACTCTAAGTGGTGGAAATAACCCAAATTATATCAAAATTAACAATGGCTCAACTATTGAGATTAGTAATAATTACAATGTAAAACAAATGAATGTTTCATCATTAGTTGCATATTCAAATAATGCAACTATCAAAGATGTGAACTTTACTAACAATTTAGATTTTATTAATAATGGTTATGTAACTGACGAACTAAATGTTGCTAATACAATTGCAATGTCCAATTCATCAAATATTAATGGATTAGTTGTTAGTGGTAATCTAAGTGTTGACAATACTGATGATAATCATGTAAATATCGCATCAATAATTGCGCATGATTTGAAGTCTTCTAAAATGACTAAGAAATTAGCAAGTTCTAGCGTTCAGATAAATGCAACAGTTAATTCTATGAATTTGAATATCGGCGGATTAATTGGACTTGAAGAATATTCAGCAAATGTTATTGCTTTAGGTCAATTTACCGGAAGCATTAGTGTTACTAATAATAAAGTCGGTACTTCCGTTACAAATCCAAAAGGCGAAGCAATAATTACTCCTAGCAAGACTTTGATAGGTGGAATTATTGGTAATTCACAAGGATATGTTGGATTAACTAATATTTTAAGTGCAGGCAAGATAGATGTTACTACAATTGATAGCACGCTTGTTCATGTGAGTGTTGGTGGTATAATTGGTAATACCAATAGTTCTCAAATAGAGAATTTCACATCGCTTAGCGAAGTTACACTTAATAAAAATTATTCAAATGCAGATGTAAATGTTTCGGGTGTTATTGGTAATAATAATGGCGTATTTACTGGAATTAATGGATTTGTATTATTTGAACTTCCAATTAATACAAATGTAAATAGATATGCTATTACTAATAATTCGGTCTCACAAAACACTCAAAATGTATTCTATTGCAACGAATTAATGGGAAATTACTCAAGCGATAGTATGTTTAATAATTATGCTCTAGCAGATTTGTATGGTACGATTAGTTTGTATTCTCTTCTTGGCAAAACTATGAATACTAATTCATTCTTTATGAGTAGTAATGTTAGAAAAATTAACAATTTGCAAGTAATTATTCCAAATGGAACAACACTTCCAAATACATTATCTAGTTCAATATATACTCCACATATTCTAAGCGGTAGTTTGTCTGAGACTAATGTCTCGGGCTACAATGTAATCTTAGATAATATCTCTGTTACAAATCTAATACTTAATGCAAATAGTGTAATTTCTGGTAGAACAGGTAGTAAGCGTAATGCTATTATAACTCTATCAAATACAACTGGTTCAACATCTACTAAATTTGCTTTCAGTACTAATAATGGTATTATATCTAATGTATACTTTAAAGTATCTGGCGGTGGATTAGAAGAAAATACTGTTGGTCAAAATATTGCATTAGTTAAGGTAAATAATGGCGTAATTTCTCAAGTTTATGCTTATGGCATGACTGAAAGTTTATTCTCAATTGCCGAAACAAACGCAAATACTGGTGTGATATTAAAGAGTGCTTCTGCTACAATTTATGTAGGTAATAAGACAGAAATTTATGGATTAACAAATTCAAATCGTGGATATATTTCAGATTGTTATTCAAGCAACTTTGGCCATACTAAGAATACATCTACTAAGACAAAAGTATATGGTCTAACCAATGAAAATTTGGGAAGAATAGAAAATTCTGCATACTTCATTCCTTCTGTTATGGAATATGAGAATGAATTAAGTGGAACTTATAAAATAGGATATTCAGGCGAAGGTGCTAGTATGGTAAATGGTCAAACTTACAGATGTGAAAATTCTGCAACACCAGGATTTGCACAGAGTAGAAGTACTATTTGGACAAGTGAGAATGACCATGCTCAAATTATTGGTTTCAAAGATATTGAGGGTGCAATTGTTCTTAAGGCCAAATTAACTCAAGGTGCAACAGTTCTTTCAGATTTAACAATTATTAGAAATACTCTTGCAACAAAGTCTTCTAATACTTATTATTTCGATTATGATATCTTATTCTATTCAGATGAGAAATTATCTTATAATATTGTAAGATTTAATAATGGTGGTGCTTTTGCTAATTACATTAATTCTATAGTTTATTCAAGTATCCCAGAAAATACTATCATTTTCATTGATGGAGATATCTCATTAAATGGCGATATCAAGGCAATTTCTGTACCTTCATCTTCTATGATTGTTGGTAGAAAAATTGATGGTAGAAATAGTAGAATAATTTATACGGGTAGTAAATTTATTGAACATGAATTAATTAAATACAATTATGGCATTATTGCTTGTATTGATTTCCAACAATTAAAATTAAATAATACTGGCGATAGCAAATACTTTGCTCCTATTATGTATAATTATGGAATTGTATATGGAGTATCTCTAACTAATGATTGTATGATATATGGCGGTAATTCTAGAATTGTTGCAGGCATTGTTGCAATTAACGGTAAGTCAGCAGTTATTAATAGATGTTCAGTTACTAACTTTACAATTAATTCTATTGAATTCTATAATTTCATATGTAATGAACCTTATGGTAGGGTATACAATTGTAATGCAAGTAATATGGCGGCTTCGGGTACTAAATATTCTGGTGGCAAGAATGGTCAAGGAGATAATGATTAATTAGTATTTGATGTGCTATGCATTATAAACTAAATATTCAAAAAAGCGACTTCAAAAGCCGCTTTTTTGCGTGTTTGCATAGTACATTTTGTATAGGACATAATTTGACAAAATATTTCTAAATATTACATATTTAGATTAATTCGTTTGACTACTTTGTGCTAATTCTATATAATTAGTTAGATATATTATTTATTATTATATATATAATAATATTTTTAAATAATATTTCGCATTTTTCAAAATATAAACTATAGGGAAAGAATATTATGAAAACTTGGAAGAAAATATTAACATTAATACTTTTGGTTGTATCATCATTAGTTACTTGTATTGCTTGTGGCAAGAGTAGTAAGTATGATAATATGACTGTTTCTTTGGTGTATGCTAGAGACTATGAAGATAAAGATATAGTGGATAATACCATTAGTCTTTCTGCTATTACATCTAGAAATGATTTCAAATTACTAGTTAAAGTTGATGGTGTCAAAGACGAAAGCATTTCCAAGAAGGTCAAATTTTATGTTGACAATCCTAGTATAGTAACTTTCAAAAATGGCACATGGCTAGATAATGGTCAAACACTAGGTGTATTTACTGCTATTAGTGATGGTGAGACAATTATTCGTGCTGTAACTGAAGAAGGCAACAAATCTATGGAGTATCATGTTAAGGTTAGTGTTCCTCTTCAAAGTTTTACGGTTAAGAATAATTTAATACCAATTATTAGAGGTACTAGTGTTAGTCTGCATGAGTCTGATAATTATCTTACATATTATCCAAGTAATACTACTCAAAGAGAAGTTAAGTATACTGCTAGCCTAATCGGTACAGAAGAATTCAATGATAGATATGACGAAGATATTGCAACTATCAATGCAGGCTTTGAGACAAATCCATATTTCATAACAATCCCTAAAGAAACAATTATAAATTCTTTCAAGTTAAATATAACTTCTATTTATGACGATAACAAATCTCAAGAGACAATTGTAAATATTCTAGATCCTTTCAATGCTTCTTCATTCTGCTTAGAAGAAATTGATAATAACAATATCGAAGTAGAGAATAGAATGAATTTGCTAGAGTTTGATGAAGAGACTGGCAAGTATTTACTTACTCTAAGTGTAAATGACGATAAGCCAGAATACAATCACGCAACTATCGAACTTAAATATTTGCTAGATATGGTTACAAGCACTTCACTTAGTAATGTTAAGAGTACATATTACAGATACGACGATAGTGGTAATGTAATTCCTAAAGAGTATCAGAAATATTCAGTTAGAATTAAGAACCACAATGTTGATGGAAGAACTATTGATGGTACTAATCTATTTACTGTAGAGAGTTCTGACAATACTGGCAAAGCAGTATATACATTCTTCAAGAATGCTAATAAGACAGAAGGCAATTACGAAGTAACATTCATAATTGATTACTATGATTTCCAAGGTAGATTTCAATCGGTTGAATTTCCTCTAGAAGTTAGAACTAAGATGTTCCCTAATAATATCTATTTATTCAAAACTAGAGAAGATATGAATAGTGCTAGACTTTCTCAAAATATAGATACTATTGAAAGACTTAGCCTTAAAGACAATGACATCATTGCATATAAAAACGGTAGAATGTCTGTATGGGTTGATGTGTGGAGTGGATTATCTTCTCTTAATAATCAAGGTGTGAAAGTATCACTTAACGAAGACTATGCAAGCAAAATAAGAATAGAGAACAACAACGGTCTAGAAATAGATACTCTAAGTGGTGGAGAAATATTCTATATCCGCCAACAAGACAATGCTTTAATTCCAGATAATGCTAATATCTATCTTACTTTCACAAGTAGTGTATTTGATGATGTAACAAGGACTGTTAAGATTGCATTTGCCAAAGAAAATACTGAAGTAGAATTAATAAGCAATACAATTGAATTGGACCCTGCTAAATATAGCAAAAACCAAAATACAAATAATATAGACAGTGAACTTGTAGTAGGTAAATATTTCAGTTTCAAAGGCTTACCTCAGAATGCTAATGGAGACCAAGACTTTACAAGTGTTAAAATTACTGTTGCAGATACATCATTCTTTGAAAGTTCTGTAGATTATGATAATAACGAATTAAGATTTATAAATATTAAAAATAAACTTGGTTCAACTAGTGTTACAGTACTATTGCCAAATGGCAAATCTTATACATTTACTTTTGTTGTAATGTATCCAATTACTGCTCCTGAGTTTTTGAAAATTCAATTGGAGAATTTTGAAAACTTCTCGTCTAATCCAAATGATATGAAAGATATCAATGGTGGTTACATTTATCAATTTACTGGTGTGGGTGCAGAACCAACAATTGATACGGCATATAATACTAAATTATTGGTTGGCAAAACATATTCTTTCTACTACTTGCTAGGCGGTAGTGGTGGTGGAGAAGATGTCGACACTCAACAAAGATATAATGACCTTACGAATATTTTAAATATTGAAGGCATTGAAACATCTAATAGGGATTGCGTAACTATAGATGGTAGACTTATCAAAGTCAAATCATATTCAGATAAGTGTGTAACCCTTAAATTCACATTCTCTACAATGACAGATAATACTAAGATTTATATTTGGGTTAATGTTTATTTTGAAAGACCTATAACTTCTATCTCTACAGATAATATTGATTATCAAATTTATGATAGCAACATGAAGGGTGGGGATATCAAGATTGGTAATACAAATAATAGTTACTTAAAAGAGTATGCAACCAAGACAATCAAAGTAAATCTAACTCCAAGCATTATTACAACGGACCACTCTATTAAATGGAGTGCAGGTATGAATGTTGGTCAGTTTGATGTATTATCAACAGTAGATAATGCAGATGGTACACAAACCATAACATTTAGAATTCGTGGTGATGAGTATGGTCGAATTATATTAATTCTATCAGAAGATAGATTGACGGCAACACTAAAAGTTCAAGATATTTCTAGTGAAACACTAAGATTTAGTATCTACATTATGGTTACACAAAAATATATTTCCGAGAATGGAACGGTAATCAATGAAGATATGATATCTACTAGTGTTAATGTCTATGTTGTGAAAGCATCTAATGTAATTGATATTAATACCAAAGTATTCAATAATAGAATATCTTTTGATATTAGAGATATGGATTACAACGAAAAGAATGGCTATTTCTACAAAAATAATACTTACGAATTTGAATATTCTTTAATTGGTGAAGATTATGGTGCAGGTATTCTTGTTAAAGAAATAGAAGTAGTCAAAACTAGTTCAGATATAGATATTATTGACCTAGGCAACAATAGATTAAGGGTTAGAGTCAATATGCTAAGTATGAAGGATAATCCGACATACAAAGTAAGCATTGTATCCAAAGCAGATAATTCAATAAGTTCTACACTTACTATTCAAATTCAAGATGGTCAAAGTATTCCATTTGAAGTTGACAATGCTCAAGATTTGTTGGCAATAGGCGATAATGTTAAATATTCCAAAGCATTAGAATCAAATTATGTTCTAACCAAGAATATAGATTTAAGTCAGATTAATTGGACACCAATCGGAACAGAAAGTTATCCATTCAAAGGTTCACTAAGCGGAAGATTTCAAGTAAGCGATAATGAATATAGAGATTATAGTATCCTTAATCTTAGAATTATTGCTAGACATTCTGGAGATACTGCAGTTGAGACTAATAATTACTATGGATTATTTGGATATCTATCTGATGGCGCAATTATCAAAAATGTGAAAATATATAATTATACAATTAGTATTTCATCATTCCAAAATTCAGATGTAAATATCGTAAACGAATTTGTAGGTGTAATAGCAGGATTTAGTGAAGGCAAAATCATAGATTGTGAAGTAAATGATGGTCTTATCAATAAATTCGATGGTTCCGTTATTAATAATAATAGAACACATACTCGTGGTATCAATTACGATATGTCTACCTCACTTAGTGATTATTCAATTGTTGCTAATATCGGTGGTATTGTTGGTAGGAATAGAGGCAATGTTGAGAGTACTAAATTTAGAGGTTTTATATCGTTCTTATCTAGCAAGAAACCAAATAAAGTTATTAGAGCAGGTGGTATTTCAGGCTTTAATGATGGTACTATTGCCGGCAAACTTTCTAATTTTGTAGTATCTAATGGCTTAGAAGAATTTGATGTAGTAACAATTATTAATTCTCATCAAACTAAGAATGCATTAACCAATTTATTAACAGTTGGTGGTGTTGCAGGTATCAATACCAATACTATTCAAAATGAAAATGTTAGAGCGTTTATATTTGGAGATTATTCTACTACACATGGTGTTAATTCAAATGCTGGTGTAGGTGGATTAATTGGTTTCAATAGGGGTGTTGTAGCAAATAACAATGTAATTCCTAATATTATCGGTAGAGATAATGTGGGTGGATTAATTGGATATTCTTCTAATTATTCACTATCTGCTACAGAGGCTGGTGATTACAATTTTGCAAGCACGATGAATATTGTAAATAACAAAGTCCAAATACTAGATTTCAAAGATAATTATTCTTATATGAATACTGCCATCTATGGCGAAAATTCAGTAGGCGGAATAATTGGTAGATACGAAAATATTAACGATGCAACATTGTTTGCCAGTTACAATGCGTATGGTCAATTTAATACTGTTACATATACGAATGTTCTATCTTCCAATTCAGTAGCATCTTACTTCAATCGTTCAACTAATGACTATGACAAAATGTACTCTTATAGTATAGATAAGAGTGAAAATTACAATGCAACTAATGGTTGCTATTATGGAGATATAGTTGTTGCTCCTTCTACTTCCGATAGTACAGTTTATGCTGGTGGCTATGTAGGTAGAATGATTAATGGATTTATCTCTTCTGGTTATGTAAAAGCAAGTATTATATTTACTGCTAGACAATCAGAGTACTCTAGAAATGCATCTAATGGAACACTAGATATTACTGGTGGAACATATATTGGTGGTGTGGCAGGTTCTGCACAAGGCGTAATGGCAATATTTAATGTGCAAACAATTGCTAATGTGTATAACCAAAGTACTGCTTATAGTGCTAAGGATAATAAGAAATATGTTGGTGCTTTATTTGGAGATGTTTCTGCACTTAATAGATATACTTTTAGAAATGCAGATAACGGAGAAATTTCATACAGAAATCTAATTGAAATTAGTCAAAATATTTCTGATGGTAATGGTGGAGTTTCTGGTGGTAGTACTTGTGATGTATTGCTTAGCAATTCGGTTAATATTGATGCAGGAACTTATGCTTCTGTTATTAATGATTTCAAAACAATTGGTAATAGAGAATACTCTAGTAGCATTAAACTTGTAGATAGTTACAATAATTTAGAAATGAATTTTGCCAATGCAATTAATTCTTATGCAATTGTTGTTCTTACTGAGGGAATTGGTAGTAACCCTAGAACAACTACAGCAATAAGTAATTTGTATGGTCAAGATAGAATTATTATAAATAATGCAAGTATGCCAATACTTATTAAATATGATGGAGTTGTTTACAAAACTTCAAGTAACTTTGTAGCAGTTCCAAGTATGTATGCTTATAATACATTTGCACTTAATGGTTCACTTGATTTGAAACTATCAGTTAGTGTTGATGATAATGGCATGGTTAGTAATTATGTATTTGATATTGATAATTTAGTTGTAACAGAAAGTGAGACTATCAAACATATATCTACTCCTAATCTTGCAACTATTACATTTGATGTAGATATCAATAAATTATTGACAAGCACATATACAATTGACGAAGAAGGCAATAAAATATCAAATACAATTACTCAAGAGCAATTAGTAAATGCTATGGGTAATAATATCACTTATGTTCTTAGTCTGTATGGTGTAACTAATAAAACAATGGTTGGAAGCAAAATTGTAACTGCCAAAGTTATATATAGCGAGCCTTATCACTTATCTTTTGATGATAAAAAATATGATATCTCATGCGATTCTAGTGTGACAGATGGAGATAATCTAACTATCAATCCTTATGGGTTAGGTTCTATAACCAAATCTATAAATAATGGTGGTTCTATAACAACTATAAATTATGAAGATTTGTATATCTGCAAAAATGTAACTAAGACAGGTATTGACGAGACAAATCTACATAGATTAAATAATAATTATAGATATTACAATCCAGATATTAATTCTGGTTACCCTGTATCACTTGGACTTGATAAGACATATAGCCAGAATGGTGTAGACTATGTCAATCTTATAATTAACTTCCCACCTCAAGCAATTGAGATTGATACAACAAACATCTTAAACGATGTTGATTATGTAAATAGTTGGATAAGTAGTATTGAATTATCTAACAAAATGACACCAAGTACTAAGACAATTTATTATTATGCTTTGGATTACGCTGATAAAGATGAAAGACTAGCAGATTATAATAAAATGCCTTGGCAAATAATAAATGTAAATGGCGAAACTATTAAGGTTATCGACTTTGATAAAAATGGCTATTGTTCACAATTAGATATAGAGTATACCAAATATATCTTAGGCGAGATAGAGAAGAAGAACTTATATAAATTAGAAGATACTCTTAAAATCGCTATATTGCCTCCATTCTTGCAAAATGGCATGATTACATTTAATTCAAGCAATACAAATATTGCAGAAATTAAGATAATTGATAATGTCGCATACATTCAAGTAAATGGCACTGGAAATGTTGAATTTGAAATCTTGTCTGCTTACAATCGTGATATTAAGACATCTTTCAGATTTAATGTAATTAATGCTGTTAATACATTTGATTTGTACAAAGACCAATCTCATACAGAGAAGTTTGAGAATTCTGAAACTAATCACTTGAAAGTTATCAAGAATGATAATTTGTCTACTACAATCTTTGGCAAAGTAAATGGTAACCTAGAGATTACAAACGAGTACTTGAAGAAATATGCAAGCAATTCATTGTCTCTAACTCTAGATAATGCATTGAATGCTAATAGTACTTATGGAATTCGTTATTTCTTCATGAATGGCGATACAATAATGTTTGAGAATGAGACAGAGGTTGATAGTATCAAAATTAATGGTAGTACATTTAGTAGTGCTACATTTGATGATATCTACAATATGACTGGTTATGCTTGCTTTGTTGATGATGCAAGTTTGATAACTAGAATTACTGGTATTAATACAACTAATCAAACTATTAAATTACTTGCCGTTCCTTATGTAAATCATGGTACCGAAAGAACTTATTTATTTGATTTTGTAAATGGTGTGTATGGAGAAGGCTTATCACAAATTATATATATTGATGTAGTTAATGGTATATATAGCCTTGATGTAGATAAGAGCGAAGTTTCATCTAAACCACTTAATATTCAAAGTCTAACTGTAAGTGTTAAGACAGATAATGACGATAGTCAATTGTTCTTTGATATCAAGAATGAAGATGCAACATATTCTTATAATGTATTTGGTGACCAATCAAAATTAAATGCATTAAGCAGAAATAATATTGATAATCTTCATCATAATACTGTAAATGCTTATGAATTTGAAGAAACTTACGATGATTATAATAACTTTACAGCACAAAAAACTTATTATTTTGACAAAATGTATTTAACCCTAGAAAATGTATCTAAAGTATTAGATGCAAATGGCAAGATTGAATACAAAGTTTATTCATTCAAGGTAGGGGTAGAAGATGCTTACTTATTTGATGAAATTTCAAATAGTAATTACAAATTGCAATTCTCGGTAGTTGATTATTCTGGTGATTTAATTACAAGAGAAACAAGTGTAAATATTGAAAGTCAAGAAATAAATAATATAATGTTTAGACATTATTCTGGTGTAGATCAATATAGTGAAAATATAACTACATATGATTTCAAAGAATATTACGAAAGCAATAAATTAATTACGGGGTATCATGGATTATTGCAAGTAGATTTGTTCCCTAAATATTCTAATGTTGATTATATTGTATTAACTTCTAGTACTTCTCAAGGTAGTTATATATCTATGGAACAATTAGTTTCTGTATATAATAGTTCTAATCAATACTTTGATGGGTACTACGAGACTTATACCGACCAAAGAGAAATACTAGATAATGGTACCAGTATCAAACTTGCTAAATTTAGCAAAAAGTATAGTGATGGTACTGGTTCACATTATTATTATGATGGTTCATTCTATGTAAGAACTGCCGTTCCTAATTTGGAATTTGGTAGTGTAGACTTTACAATTACTGTTAAATGTTATTACAAAGACCAAATTGTAAAAACAGATAGCGTAGTTATTAATGTTACTAAGTGTCCAACAGTTAAATTATCTGTAGATGGCGACAAAACAGGAATAGTTGCACTTGGTAGTCAATTAAGCATTACTGCAGAGACTAATTCAGAAATTAAATGGACAACGGATAGTCTATTTAAAGAAATTATGACTACAACAGAACCTATATTAGATGCAGTTAGTGGCAAATATATAATCGAAGTTAAACCAATTAGCGAACTTATCAAAATATATGGTAGTTATGATGATGTATTAAATAAACTTCTTGGTAAAAATACTGAAATTAAAGCAACTGTTTCGGTAGATATCAAAGGAAGAGTGTATTCTTCTGATGCTACTGTCAAAGTTAAAATTGCTTTATTTACAATTGATGAAGTTGGCGTTAAATATGTAGAAGATGGTAATTTCCATGGAATTTATAATCAGCCATATGAATTGAAAGGATATATTGCTTCGGCAACATATGATAAGAATTATGATATTTCAAATAATTACATAATTTCTAATGCAATTGATTATTATTCAGATATAATTTCTAAGGCAGATAGTAGAGCATTCCAGTATCTAGTAAATGGTGCTTGGAGTGAATTAACAGATACTCCAAATCAAAAGAGCGATTTCTGGATAGAGAGACAAGGCGATTATTATGTTATCAAAAATAACATGAGATATCCTACAAGTTCTTTGAAATTGAAAGTAACTGTTGAATATACAGAATATAGTAATCAATATGCTAAACATGGTATTCTTATCAATCCAAGGTCTTATGGTAGCCTTGAATTTATAAGAGAAAAAGATTGTAGATTTGGTCTAGAATTTACAAGACTTAGCAATGAAGAATATCCAGAACCAATATATACTCAAGCAGAACTTGCAAGTATGGAAGAAGGCGGATATTATATCCTTCTTAATGATATTAAATTATCTAATTGGACACCAATATCTACAGCAATTGCATCTCTTGATGGTAATGGTTATGTAATTTCTATTGATAGAGATAGTTTCGTAGATACAACAATTGATGCTCCAAGTGAAGATAATCAAACAGAGAATAAATTGCTTATGGGCATATTCTCTACAATAGATAGTGCAACAACTATCAAGAATTTAACTATCGAAGTATTACCAAGTAGCGATGTTATCACAGATAATTTAGCAAGTGATACTTATGATATAAATATTTCTAGTAGATACTATACCGAAGTAAAATTTGGTGTGTTGGCTGGAGAAAATAATGGTATTATTACAAATGTTTCTATTACTAATAATGCAAATGCTTTAAGAAATGAAAGAAATGCACTTTTATTCAGTAGAGGTTTGATTAGTAGTTATGAGACATTAAGCCTAGTTAATACTATTGCAATCGAGAATGGTGGTTCTACTAGTACAATTACTAGAAATCTAAGCACAATTAATTTGAATTATGGCGATGTTACTAGTACATCAACATCTAATAGAATTGGCGTATTTGTAGGTGTTAATAATGGATATATTACCAATAGTAGTGTAGATAATATTAGTATCAAAGGTCTAGATTGTGTTGCAGGATTTGTGGCAGAAAATACAAATATTATCAGTAGTTCTTATTATGCTGGTGGTAATATTAATGCAGGGGTTTCGGCAGATAATGTAGATACTCTTGGTGCATCAGGATTTGTATTCTATAATAGCGGTAGAATATATTATAGTTATAGTGCTGGTGCTAGATATGAAGTAGATAATAAAGAAATATCTACCTCAGGTGCAAATCTAAATAAATTCACAGGTGCTTCATATAGTGATGATTTACCTGTAAGACTAAGAAGTACAGGCGTTATATCTGAGAGTGGTAATGTTTCGGCATTTGTATACTCTAATTCTGGCAGTATCAACGATTGTTACTCAAATATCTTGGTTTATGGTAAAATTTCTTCAGGATTTGTATTTGAGAATAGTAATATAATTAATAATGTTTATACTCTAAGTAGTGTATATAGTTCAGATGCTAATAATAATCCATTTATAAGCCTAGTTGAATTGAATGAAAGTGCTAATAATACAGGTAAGATTACTAATGCTTATTATGTGAAAGCAATTCAATCTGACTTGGGTGGAATTAGTTATGAGACAATTGACGCATATCTTAATGAGTCAACTCAAATAGCAACTTCTATATCAATTAATAAATTAGCAAGTTATAGTACATTTGAATCATTCGCATTTAATTCTAATTACGATTCAATCTCAGATTTGATATATCCAAATGCAACTTTGAAAGCAATTGAAGAAATTGCAAGAAGTGTATGGTTCTATCCAAATGCTGTAACACAAGATGTAGACAATAGTCTATACTTTAAGAAATCTGACTATACTCATGGTGCACCTCAATTAGTAAGTGCAAACCTTAGAACATTTAGTTTGAAATACTATGTATCAGATACTTCAACTAGACTAACAGATGTTATATATTCAGATTTAATAACTAATTATTCTGGTATTAATGTTAACTTTAACAAAAATAATATTAAACCAAATGTTAGCGAAACCAATATTGATAGCCTTGTATCCAAAGTAAAGGCAAATGCTGATAGTGATAGCATTGCCAATGCTACAACCAAAACATCAGTTATAAATACTATGAATTCATATATGACACTTAATATTGCAAATACTAATGATTTATATGGTTCAATTAATGAAGCAAATATCGAAGGCAAAGTTATTCAATATATCAATATTGGATTGTATCTAGATGAGAAAGTATATAATGAATTCTGTGATGATGCTGGCAATTTGGATAATGCCAAAGTTTCATCAATCAAACAAAGCATTATAATAGATATCTTGAATTCTAATATATTTAGTAATCTATGTTATATAGATGTGAAAATACTAAATGTATCAAAGAATGAAATACCTGCTGTTTCATCTACTTATGAGTACTATGCAATTCTTGAAAATACCAAGGGAAATAGCATAGAATATGGAGAAAGTATTCTTAATCCATACATTATCAAAACGGCTAAAGATTACAATACTTTTGTAATGCAAATAGACGAAAATAATAACTATTATACAGAGAAAAACTTTAAGTCTGATAAATATCTAAGACTTGTAAGTGATATAACTTTCAGCAATCAAGAAATGACAGTGAAAACCTACAATGTAGATTTCTCAGGCGTACTTGATGGTAATGGTATGAAAGTTACAGATATTAGAATAAATGCTAATACAACAATTTCTTCTAATGCTATTAATAAACAACAAAGTAGCAATTATGAAGAAGACGAAACATACGAATTGAAGTCATATGGAAGTGACAAAATTCAAAATATCATTAATAATGGCAATACATCATACTTTGTAACAATAGAAGATACAAAATATGAGATTGTTCTAGATAAATTATATTATAATGGTATAGAAGTAACATCATTCAAATACAAAATTACTCTAGATGATACTAAAGTTCCTACTAAAGTTACCATATTAAGAAATGCAACAAGTGTTGGTATGTTTGCTAAATTAACCCGTGGTGCAGTAGTTAAGAATATGAATATTGCAATATCTGAATTGTATGGAACGGGTGTTAATTTTGTAGGTGCTATTGCTGGTCAAGTAATTGATAGTAAGATTTATAATATAATCGTAACTGGCGAAAATGTATTTGGTTATAATGTAGTTGGTGGTGTAGTTGGTAGAATTGAAGGTACTAGTTCGATGGTTAATGTATCATCAACAGTAGCCGTAACTTCTACATACTATTCAAATTACAACAAAGTTAATTCCAAAAATATGGTATTTGATGCTAATTCAGGTTATAGTGTATACATTCCTAGCAAGAAAGATATTAATGGAAACATAACCGAACCTTCTAAATTTAATGTAGTTTCTTATGTTGGTGGTATTGCTGGTATAGTAGATATCTCCAAAGACGAACTTAATACAAATATAGATACAAGTAACTTGGGTAAAGTAAGATACAACATATACAATGCAACTTCATTTGTTAGAGGCGAAATTGTAGGTGGTCTATATGGTTATGTCGGAGACGAAACAATTATTACTACAGGCAAAGTTTATGTTGCAGATGGAAGCATACTTGATGCATCTAGAATTGCTGGTGGTATAGTTGGTCAAAACGAAGGTACAATTGATAGAAGTTTGGTTAGTTATGCTGAAGATGTTCAAATAGATATAGATAAGAGAATAAATGAGTTATCTAGTAATGTAGAACAAATTTATGGCGATATAATTTACGCTGATGGAGACAAGTCATTCTTTGGTGGTAATCCGCACTTTATTGGTGGTATAGTTGGATTTAACTTTGGCGGTAAAGTAGTTAATACCTATAACAAAGTAAATGTAACGAATATCAACTCACAGTATGCTGGTGGTATAGTAGGTGTTGCTGTAGGTGGCGGATTAGTTGCTGTGTATACTACTGCCGATGTTTATGCATTCATTGGTGTAGGTGGTATCATTGGTTTGAATGCTAACTTTGATAATTCTGCATCTCTAGAGACAGATAATATACTTCTAGAGAAAACATTGCTTATTAAGAATGCAGAAGAATTACATGGTTTCAAAGTCAAAGCAACTCTTAATATTGAAGGCATTGCCGCTATCAACATGTGGAAATTAGAACACTTGAATGTAAGGCGTACTCATATTAATGAATTAGAGAACAAGAATGCTAGTGTTGGAAGCATTATTGGATATAATTATAAAGGTACATTGAAAACAGCAGAAATTATATATAGATTAATTGAAGAGAAAGTATATGTAATTAATGCTTATACTTACGATAGTATATATAAATATACAACTTCAACAACCAAAGATAATTTCAAAGAATTCGTGCTTCTAAATGAAATTGGTAACGAAAATAGTTCTTCAAAAGTCGACTCTGATAAAGACGACTTTACACTAGAAGGCACTCTTGAAAATAGTGTTTACATTGTCAAAGAGAAATTAGATAGTAATAATAACCCAATACCTTTGCAATTCATAATCAAAGATTATTTACTTCTAAAAGATAAAACAGATACAGAGAAATTGCATAGTGGTAATATTATGCAAGTAACCAAATCGGAAGATGGTGAGAATTATAACGAGAAGAATGGAACTAAGACAATACACTATTCTAGAGTTCAAGCCTATTCTTCTGTTAGAACTCTTAAAGAAATTCTATCTAGAGCATACTTGCAAGACCAAGCAAGTCAAATACTAAATAGATTAGGTGTAAATACTTCAATTTCAGAAGCAGAAAGCAAAGCCTTAAGAATTAAAATTCAAAAACCTGATGGTTCATTCTATAATGGCGATGGCGTTGTACTAGAAACTTATGGCGGAGCAAGCATTCAGAGTATTTATCCTACAACAGTTTGGAATTCATCTATCTGGAGTGGTATTGGATTTAATGAAGCATCTATGCAGAAGACAGATGAATACATCTTCCCAATCCATGAAAGTAAGACCAAAGACCCAACAATTTATGTTTATAGTTACGAAGACTTAAAACAAGCAAATACTAATCCTAATGGGACATTTGTTCTTATGAATGATATTGAAGTTCCAACTATGAATAATGGTGCAGCACCTCTTGCTAGTCTTGGTAATCCATTCACCGGAATTCTAAGAAGTAACCCAAATGCCAAAGATGAAGTAACTGGGGATAAGATATATTACTCTATTATATTTAATAATAACTATAATTCTATTGGAACAGTTGGTCTGTTTGCTGCTGTTAAAGGTGCATCTTTTGAGAATTTCAAAATTAAAGTAAATTCTACAATTGAAGTATCTAATAATGGTAATAACGACTCTGCGGGTGGTGTACTATTTGGCTACGGCTATGCCAAAGGTTATACTCCTAATACAATCAAAAATATAACAATTGAATTTGATAAAAATAATGGTAAATTAACAACAAGTAATAATGCAGGTTCTTCAGATTTCTCAGCAGCATATATTGGTGCAGTTGGTGGATTTGCAGATTCATTATTTATTGATACACTTACTGTAATTAATCCAACAATTGTAATTGCTGGAGAAACCAACAACATCAGAAATAACAATATGTATGTTGGTGGATTATTCGGTTATGGTTCGATATCTACTTTGCATACCTCCAAAGATATAAATCTTAGTTGTTCAAATATAAATATCAATGTAACATTTGAAGAAGGTAACTATGATACTCTTGCAGTTGGTTCTGCTTTCGGTAAGATTATTAATACTGATGCAGGAACAACCAATTCTTCTGGTAGCAATGTATCTGGTTACAATCTAAATAGTGTTCAATTATCTAATCCAATCTTGAAATTAAATATCAAGAATAAAGATAATAAATTTGTATCATTTGATAATATTGGTGTTGGTGGTGTGTTTGGATTGGTAGAAGGCTTGCAAATAGGTAAAACATTTGCAATAGATAGCGTTCATTTAACTGGTAGTAGTGCTAACTTTGAAGTAATTAATACGGGTGTCTACGCTAGTTCTAGATATTCAAACAAAGGTAACTTGAATATTGGTGGATTAATTGGTCAATTAGGAGGAAACAATAATAGTTTCGTTAATTTATCAAATGTAAGTAATTCACTAAAATCTATTACTTATGAACATCAAAATACAAATGAATTCCTTAAAAACACTTATAAAAATAGTTCGGTAAATATCGGTGCTATTATTGGTGGAGTTGTATCATCTGATGGTAACTTAAATAAATTAGTTTCAGACACAATCCTTATTTATACTATGGTAGAGATGGATAGGGTTGATGTTAATATTGGTGGTGTTGTAGGTAAATTGGCAAGTGGTAGTGCTGATGGACTTGTACTAACTAACAATATCGAAACTAAGAAAATAGGTTTGACAGATAAATCTACTCCAGTTAAAATTGGAAGCGAAACTACACTAAATGTCGGTGGTATAGTTGGCTTCATGACTGGTGGGACAATCGTTAATTCTGGATTTAATGCAAATATTGTTATATATTTGGCAGAGAACTCAGGAACAAATATTAGTGTTGGTGGACTTATTGGTAAGACTAATTTGCAATTGTCTAATTCGGATATCTCTAAGTCTTTCTCATCAGGCAAATTAAATGTATTTACTACTCAAACTAATTTAAGTCAATTAAAGATTGGTGGTTTGATAGGTTATGTAATAAATAACATTGCAATTGATAATTGTTACACCACAAATACAATTGAAAGTTATGATTACAATACACAAGATTATACATTACTTAATTCAAGTAGTTATTTCACTCTAAGTGGCATAATAGGTTACTATGTGGCAAATGAAGGCAATATTGCTAATATTAGAGTATTCAAATCTTATACAATTGCTAATATTGTAGCAAATGTAAATGGTGGAGATATTTCTTATTCAGCAGGTATCGTAGGTAGAGCAGAGGCAACTTCTGGATTCGATATCTCTTCATCTATTAATTTGGAGAGCGCATACTATTTGGCAGAATTTATGCTTGATACCAATTCAATTGGTATAGCAAAAAGTGTTGATGAATTACTATATAACAATTGTGAAGTAAGTAATGGCAAGATAATTTCTGCAATATTTGGATTTGAGAGTATTTGGAATTATGCAGAGAATAGATATCCTATTCTTAAGTGGGTTCAAGATTACAATAAACCAAATGGAGCAGGAAACAATTATTTCTCGGAGTTGGTCGATGGTAGGCTAACTCCAGAGATAATCTCTGATTTTGATAGTGCCGATTTGACTGGCAAAAAAGCAGTAATAATTACGGATACTAATATTACTACTAAGAAATCAGTTGAAGATATAGACATATATTTCCGTGAGGCTCTAAATAGTAATGCGACAATATTTGAAAGTGTTAGCAAATACTCTAGAATTTACGGACTTGAATTTGGTTCTGGTGTAGAAGTTACTAATCCTATAATTAACAAAAACTTAGGTAAGGTAGCCAATACTTACATTGCCAAATTAAATAGTAGCAATGGTTACATTGCACAAAATATAGGTATTGATATCAATCCTGACTTGGTACTAGTTGGTGGCAATATTTATAAAGAACAATCCGGACTTGTAATTTATCCTAAAATTACATTAAATCTTGGCTCATATGTTGTATCATCAGATAGTACAGGAAAGATTGAATATGCAGTAATTAATGCTCTTGACTTTGATAATGTAGACATCAAAGGCAGAGTATATAATTCTTATGTGAATTTGAAAAATAATAAATACAAATACTATTCTTCTGTAGAAACTTCTCAAATTCTAACAGAAAACCAAGCACAAGATATTACAAACTTTACTCCAAATTATGACTTTATAAATGATTGGATTATCTTGCCTACTGTTAGTGGACAAGAAGTTGCTAGACATAATGGTAGAGTATTTTTAAGATGGGAACTAAAATTAACCATTGGCAAAGATTGGTACTTTGAAGATATTGACTTGAATAGTACTACGCAAACTGAGTATAGTGACTATGTATGGTCAAATTATATAAATCTAATAAATACTAATGAAGACAGAACTGACGATATCAAAAATACAGATATTTCATTCGGAACTTATGTAATTGATGTCAAAACTGCAAGAGGACTTGCATATCTATCTACTCTAATTAATCATGATGCTTTAGGCAAATACACAAATAAGGGAATAACTCTTGCAAATGATATTGATTTGTATGGTAGGTTATTTACTCCAATAGGCGGAGCATATATATTAGAATGTGTTGGTAATAATATATTTGCTGGCGAATTTAATGGTAACAATAAGACTATCAACGGTTTATTTGTTATTAACGAGAAAGACGCTGGATTATTTGGAGAGTCCAAAGGTAGTAGTTACAGAAATGTTAAATTTAATAGCGTTGCATTGATTGCTAATTCGGGCAATATGGGTAGTCTTGTTGCTGGATTGTCTGCTAATTCTGAAATAGAAAATGTAGTAATTAATGACAGTGATGATGCTAAATTAAATATATTCTTCAGTGGTGCTTACATAGATAAAATTGCAGGAGGAATTGTAGGACTTGTAAATGCTTCAAGTGTTACATTCAATAAAATAGTAATAAATAACAACAATAATTCTTGGATTATTGGCGATAGAATTGGCGGTATTACTGGAGAAATTAGAAATTCTAGCGTAAATATTGTATTATCTAGCAATGATCAAAATCTTCGTGGGCAGTACTTTGTTGGTGGCTTTGTTGGTTACTCTAATGCAAGTAGATTAAATATTGGTCAATCGTATAATGAAGGCGATGTATATCAAACAAATACTACTCAAGACATATATTCAGCAGGCGGACTTGTAGGCTATGCAGATATAAATAGTAATTTATCAATCAATGAATGTTACAATTCAAGTATGGTTTCAGGTTACAATGCAGGCGGACTTGTAGGTCTTAGTTCAAATTCAATAACTATCTCTAATAGTTATGTAAGTCGTGGCGATGTTGGAGCGGTTGTTGGCGGAGTAGTAAATGTTAGAACAGAAACTACAAGTAATCTAAATGATGTATGTGTAATTGGTACTAATAGATGTTCGGCAATCATTAATACTAATGACGAATTAGCATCAGTTACTTTAAGTCAAGTATATTCTTCACTTAATAAATTACAATTAACTAATACAGAGAGTACTTACTATTACAAAACTTTTGAATTAAATAATGACGAAGATACAGTAATTACTTATGAAGATGACACATTAAATTATATTAATCACGAGGCACTAAGTACTCCTAATAATGATATGTTTGATAGATGGTCATTCATTTGGAGTAGAGTATCTCAGAAAAATAATAACTACCCAGTACTTCTATTTACTAGCAAAACATGGTATGGTGTTAAACCTACGAAAGTAGGAGACACCTATCAGATTGCAAATGTAGAAAACCTAGTTTGGGTAGCAGAGCAAGTTAATAGTGGAAATAATAATTTCAAAGGCGAGAAACTTGCAGTAACAGTAAATGAATTAGACTTCCAGAAGAAATTATGGATACCAATTGGATATAGTGAAAACTATAGTTTCCAAGGTACTATGAATTTTGGAAATTTAACAATTACTAATATGACAACTAATGGGTATTATAGAGATAATATCTATAGTGAAACTCACTTAGTAAAAAATAATGTTGGATTATTTGGCTATACCAAGAATGCTACCTTCTCTGGTTCGCTTACTCTTACTAAAGATGCTCAGACAATTAGTGAAGGTGCACATGTAAGAAGTTTGGGTGGTTATGTTGGTTCATTTATTGGATATGCCAAAAATACAACAATTAATATGAATATAATTAATTATCTAAATGTTCAAGGTGTAACAGGATATGTTGGTGGTATCATTGGTGCGTTTGAGGTAGATAATTCAATTAATGCAAGTTCGTATAATATTGGTTCAATGATAAATTATGGTAACACCAATTTATTAGTAAGCAGTTCTAATGTTGGTGGTGTTGCAGGTATTATTGGTAATATCAATGTACTATCTAGTAATCCTGTTACAATTTATGCCAATAATTTATCTAACTACGGTAATATAACTAATGCTTTGGGCAATTCTGCTGGCGTAATTGCAGAGATATATGGTGCAAGTTCTACACTTATAGCAAATAATTTGCTAAATGCATCTAATATAACTAATTCGGCAACAAACTCAGCCGGAATTATTGGTTATTCTGCTGGTAAAGTTATATTAAATAATGTAATTCTTAATAACTTTGAGAATGGAAAGAAAGTTAAAATTGCTAATAATAATATTAATGCTAATTTAGGCGCAGTAGTTGGTTATGCTAGTAGCGTAACAATTGGTAATTTGGATTTGGATAGCGATGGAATAGAAATTCAAAGCACTAATACATTAAATCCAAGTCAAAATGTGTATGTAAATGGTGCAATAGGTGGAATAATCGGTTCGGCAGAAAATGTAATTATTCCTAATAATGCAACCCTTGAGATATCCAATATTAAATTTACTTTTGTAAATACAGATGGTTCTTCATTTGGAACAAATTACTTAGGTGGTCTAGTTGGTAGAGTTAATGATAAACTTACTTTTGCAAATACAAATAGTAATATTACTAATTTGAAAATTACAAATATTGAAGGTTTGCAAGGTGTAGGTTATATTGGTGGTATCGCAGGATATGTAAGAGAAATTGTTATGAGTAATCTAAGTGAAGATGCTAAAGATATTATAAGTCTTAATAATATTTCTATTACAGATACAACAGATATCAATTCTAAACTTTATACAAATTTACTTACAAATAATACAAGCATATTTGATGTAACCTTTGGTAATTTCGGTCTTGCTTTTGGTTATATTGATAGAGGAAATATTAATCTACAAGGATTTAATATTGCTAATTCAACTCTATCTGCTAATACTAGTTATGTGGGTGGCCTAGTGGGTAGAATAGGCATACTTGGTATACTAGATTTGCATAATATTTATATTAGTAAATCAACTATTAATGGTAGTTTGAATAACTCTAATTATGTTGGTGGACTTGTAGGTTATGCCGGTAATGCAAATGAGAATAATATTGATGTAAATGAGATACATATTACATCTTCAGAATTCTCTGGTAAGAATTACATAGGTGGATTATTCGGTAAAGCATATGGATTAACATTAGATAGCATATATATCTATAGTACTACAATCGGTAAATCTGGAAGTGGTGCATATGTTGGAGGCTTTGTTGGAGAGGCTAAGAACATTAATATTTCTAGATGTTACTATGGTGGCGGTACTGGAGCATCTAATTTGATGGGTTCAATCTATGTTGGTGGTTTTGTAGGTGCTGCAGAGAATATTAATGTATTCAATTCGATGTTAAATATTGGCAACTTTACTATTGAGAACAAAGCCAAAGATGTAGATTACAAACAAGAAATTGTCTATGTCCCAGGCGAAAATGGCGACCTTGTAGAGAAAACACAAAATATACTATCCAGCGGTGGTGTAGTTGGTTATGCAAAATATGGCGAAAGTGGACATTTGCTACAAAATATAGATGTAATTATTGGTACACTTGCTACACAAAATATCTTTGGTGGAATTGTAGGATATGTAGAAGGTATGAATATCTTTGAAGTATCTACCAAAATAGACAATGTAACATCAAATAATGGAAATGTTAGAGGCATTGCTTATACACTTAAAAATTGCGGTACTTGTTCAAATTGGTATGCTGAGAATTATTGGCTATTTAATCCTAGCACTTCTAATTTACTTGGCAATTTCAGTTCTTCACTTACAATGGCATATGCTAAATATGCAAGTCCAATGGCTCTTGGCAAAGAAGACGATAATTACAACGAAACAGTAGTATATTCTACTCGTACAATTACAACAGATACTGGTAAGACCAAATATGTAATAGATATCGCAAATGGCGGTAAAGCTATTAATGCAGATGCTGTTGCAATGGTTAAAGAACTAAAAGAGAATAATGATACAAGAAGTGAAAGCGAAATAATTCTTACTATGGCAAAACAAATATTTGCCGAAGCGGGATTATGGAATATTGATAAAGATGGTGCATTAGTATTTACTTTTGATATGGACCAAAGAGCAATTGAACCAGTAACTAATACTAATACTAATATTACTATCGGCTCTAAATATAGTTACTTAGAGGCATATACAGCATTAACAAAGAGATATTTCAATTCTAGAACATTAGATAAAGTATATTTGAATATTGATGAAGATATTAGTATCCAAAATACTCAATTAAGTGCCAATGCTTATAGAGATGGAAGCAAATCAAATGAAATGACTAGTTCAGAACAATTTGATAATTACAAAGCATATATAATGCCTATTGGAACTGCTTTCTTCCCAATTACTAATTTAGAAATACAATCTGATAAATACGAAAATGAAATCATTGATGGCGAGATGGTTGCTAAGAAGGTACCTGCAAATATCAATCTTGGAACAGATACATTCATCGCAGGTTCTTCAACACTTAGTCACTACAATTTATATGGAATTGTCGGTTACATTCAAGGTGATTTCTTCGCAAATAAGATTATTCTAAATAAAAATAACGAAAGCGATAGTATTACTGTAAGTAATGTAATTCATGGTAGTGATACTAAATATCCTAAGTATGAAGCAGCATTTGGTACATTGATGGCATCTACTACTCCTTCTATATACTCATACTCGGCTGTTATTCCAACTGAAGTTACTCATGTATTCAGAGAGACTATTAATAATATTAGTCTAGACAAAACCGAACAAGTTGATTTAACTGTTGCAGGCGGTCTAATTGGACTAAATAGGTCGGCTTATACAATTCAGTATCAGACAAAAGAAGAAGTTACATATAAGGCAATAAATCAAAGATATTCAGTAAGTTCTACTGGAGAACCAAGATGGCATAATAATACCTCTTATGTAATCAAATTTAATCAAGTTGTAAATAATGGTAATATTGCAAGCGTTGCAGATTATGCAGGTGGCTTTATCGGTTATAGCGATGCTTATTCATTGTTATCTAATAAAGTTTATACAATATTCTCTGGTGACGATAGTGCAACAACTTCGACAACCAAGATATATGGTATCAAGAATAATGGTAGTATTTCTGCTAAAGTAGTAGCAGGTGGTGTATTTGGATATGTAGGTCAGAATGTAGAAATCAAGGCCTATGATGGTATACAAAATGCTATTAGAAATGTGGGTAATGTTCAGGGCGACATTCAATCAAGTGAAACAGGCTTTGATAATAAAACTGCTTATTCTTATGCTGGTGGTATAATTGGTTATCTAAAAGTTGGAACTAATAATCTAAAGAGCGAGCAAACAAAAGCCATAATTTCAGAAGATGGTGCTATATATAGCGAAACTAATGTAACAGTATATACTTACGAAATAAGTAACATGTTCTCTGGTAAATTTGTTGCTCAAACTGATGATAATATTAATACTTATTATGTAAATCAAAATCTTGGTAGTGACAAAACATATGTAAGTGGCGATTATGCAAGTGGTATAATAGGCTTTATAAGTTCAACTGACCATAATGATAGTTTGCAAACTAGCGCTTATATTACAAGAGATAACAAAGTAGCAGATAATTTCACTAAAGTAATTATTTATAATGCTTATAATTTTGCAAGTATAGGCGGTGAAACTACCACAAACGCTAGTGGAATTTTGGGTGGATATGCAAATATTCATGACCTAGAATTTAATCACTGTATGAATTCAGGAGAAATATCTTGTCTAAATTCTAGTGTTGGCGGAATTATTAGCACTCTTGGAAGAAATGCAGAGAGTTGGAATTATAATATTTACAACAAAAATCATTCATTATCGGGCTATGAACCTCTAAATGAGCAGTTCATCAAAGAAGAATATATTGATGGTTCAGTTAATACTTTGAGTAATGTTTCATTTGTTAAAACTATCAATAATAGTAGAAGAATTGGTGGCGGTTCGCAATATGATACTGCAAGCAATGTTTATAGAAATAGATTTGCAGGTGGATTATTCGGTTATGCTTATGATGTAAGTATTAATATTGATAGTTCAAATAGTCAAGGTAATATTTCGGCTACATCTTACATAGATTACGATAATTTGCAATCATATGCAGGTGGATTATTTGGATATGCTAAACTTCCAACCAAAGAAGCAAATAATCATTCTCTAACAATCTCAACCCTTTCTGAATATCCAACAGATATGGTTAAATTTGCCAAAGATAGAGAATTTGCAGATGATACATATAGTGCAAATATAGTTTCTGCCGATAATGCAGGTGGATTAATTGGTGCATTGTATTCTAATGGAAATGTTTATGGACATATTTCTGATACTCCTGCTATTACAAATGATGGTACAGATTTGAATAAAACTCTAGAAGATTTGAAAAATTTGCAAGTTTATAGTGCAAATATTACTAGATTTACAAACAAAACTCTAGAAAATCAACTAGTCACAGTTCGTGGTTCAGTTAATTCTAGTGGTATAATTGCAAGTTTTGAAGGCCTTAAAAATAGTACATTAATTCTTACAAATATTAAAAATAATGCTAAAGTTGTAGGTACAAATAATGCAACAAACTTATCTGGTGCAAGCGGTATAATTGGTTTAATCAAGGCTAAATCAGTTTACTTAGATAATTGTACTAACAACGCAGAAATTAATGGTAATGACTTCAATTATAAATATGGTAACTCAACTAGTGCAGGTGGATTGATTGGCGTAGTCAATGCTTCTACATCAAGTGATCTTCAATATGTTGAAATAAATGGCTGTAAGATTGATGAATATGCATTAGTTACAACTGGTAAAACAGCGACAGATAAAGTTTCTGCTGGTGGATTTATTGGACACATTAGTGATGCAGATACAACAAACAATATTTCATTGCGAATAGTTGCATGCAGTACTGTTATGAGAAAAGATAATAGTTATAGTGTTGTATTAACAAATAATGAACAATCTATTACGGGTGCAGGCGGTTATATTGGTTCGGCTGAAATTAATAGATTAATTATTGGTAGTGAGACTAGTATACAAAATTCTAGTATGACAAATGTTAAAGGAACAACAAATGTCGGCGGAATTATTGGATATTGTGGTAGCAAAGTAACTAAGATAATTAATACTAATGTAACTTTTGTCCAAGTAGATGGTTCGTCTTCAATTTCTGGTATAGGTGGTTTTGTTGGATATGTAGGAGGTTATGCAAATAGTAGTTCTGTGAATACTATCTACATTTATAATACTTCTAACAATGCTTCAGTTATTAATATTACAACCAAGTATGTCGGTGGTGCTGTAATAGGTGTAGTAAATGGAACATCAACACAAGTTTACATTGGCGAAAGAGAAGAAGTAGGAACAATTTCTAGACTAAACTTTACTGCTAATGTAAATAGTGTAGGTAGCGATTTGACTATTGGTGGTGGTGTCATTGGAGATTTGAGAAATCATCTAGCCGTTGTTATACAAAATATTAGGTCTAGTTGTACTATTACAACTAAGATTGCAGGCGGTATTATAGGTCAATTTGCCGATAGTGAAAAATCTGATACAAGTTTAATTTCTATTGGTGGAAACAAAAATACTGGTACAAGTGTAACTATTACAGGCTCAATAGGTACAAATACTTCAAGATATGCTGGCGGTGTAATTGGATTATTTGCTAGAACTAATTACGGAAATATTATATTTAATAGTATAATATTAGATGATGTAATTCTAACTGCTACTGAAAAAATTGGTGGCGTAATTGGATATGCTAATAATCCAAAGGACAACAAATTACTAAATGCTTCAACCTCATCTATAGAACTTATAAATGTAAGTTATAGAGGAATTAATAATGTTTATCACAATGAATACTATGTATGGAATAGTGAAATTGATAATAATACTAAGACATATACTTTACTGCTTAACCAGCAAGCAGAGCATATAGAAAGGGAAGAAATTACATATCTTGATGAACAAGGCAATAAAATACTTGGTAGTAATAGAGAAGTCAAGAGTGTAGTAAATAAAATTGATAAATACGATGGTCTGTATATTAATGATTTTGATATAGAAAATATTAATTTCTTTATAGGTAATAGTTTATCCTCTTTCTCAGGAACAACAACCTATAACCTAACAAGCCGTACAGAAATTAGTATATTCCTTGTAAGTAATTCATTAGAAGGATTAGATAATTTAGCAGGTTATAGTTTAAATCATAAGTTTAATCAAGTTGAAAGCACAACTCATGAGCACAAACATGATTATTCTAGTTTTGAAGAATTCAGAGTTTCTTATGATAAGACAGAATTAGAGAAGTGCGAACAAGCAACTAGCGATGATTATTACAACACAAAAACGCTTTATCTAGTAGAGCTTACAGAATTAGATAGATCGTATACTGAAATCGCAGTATTTAAGGTTAAAAACTTAAAACTTCATAAGATTTTATTAAAAAAATAAATAAAAAAAGAACATACAAGTAAGGTTTTCTTACAGGTATGCTCTTTTTTTGTCTTTTTTGCCGGGTTTATCAATTAAATGGTATTATTCTTTAATTAAGGGGTTAGGGAATTTGCTTTAAATATAAATAAATCTAAATAGTTAGTTATTATAATGTTGTTTTATATTTCTAATTCAATTTTAAAATTAGTAACTCAAAATTTTATTTCAACTCCAATTCCTTAACTATTCTTCAATCATTCTTTTATAATTACTTATAATTTTCCAATTAAAAAAGAATTGTAAAAATAAAAAAACCATATAAATTTTGCAAATAATCTAGGGGTTTCCTATTATGCAAATTTATTATATGGTTAATTATATATATAAATATTATATGTATATTGCAAAAAAAATAAATTTTGTCAAACAAAAAACAATAATTCTTTCAAAAAAATGCAAAAAAGAATTGACACTGATTGCTTTATATGGTAAAATTTGAAATGCAAAGTATTGTTTATAAGTGCGTAAACAATAGTAAATGTTGAAATATCTTTTGCTTAATATAATAGAAAAAAATATTTTTGGCAACTGATTTTTAGCATAAATTTACAACTTAATAAAAATTTTTTAATAAATTGTTTCGAGGAGAATAAACTGAATGTTAAATACTGACAACATCAAAAAGATTAAGTATGGCAACAATATCCGTTATACTTTTGGAAAGACAAAAGAAGCAGAGATGCCTTACCTACTAGAGATTCAAAAAGATTCTTATAGAAAGTTTATCAAAGAGGGTATAGGCGAAGCCTTGAAAGAATTTTCACCTATTACAGACTATGCTGGAAAAGCAGAAGTCTATTTTTTGGACTATACCATCGAAGACAGACCAAAATTAACTAAAGCAGAGACCAAGAGAAAAGGTGGTCATTACAGTGTTCCACTTAGAGTTAATGTTAGATTAGTTATCAAAGAGACTGGCGAGGCCATAGAGCAAGAAGTATATCTAGGTGATATTCCTTACATGACAGAAGCAGGTACCTTTATTTTCAATGGTATCGAAAGGGTTATTGTTTCTCAAATTGTTAGATCTCCTAGTGTATATTTTTCTAAGAAATTAGATAAGACTGGTAGAGAAATATTCTCTAGTACTCTTAATCCTAAGAGAGGTAGTTGGCTAGAAATAGAACAGAAAGAGAAAGAACCAAACCAATTGAAAGTAGCACTTGATAAAGGTGGCAAAATTTCACTTGGTATATTCCTTAAATGTTTTGGCTTAACTAGAGAAAATATACTAGAAACTTTTGGCGACAATGAAATAATGAAAGCAACTCTAGACAAAGACGCATACGAAACTCAACACGATGCTCTTATTGAACTATCTAGAAAGACAAGACCTAGTGAAATTCCTAGTGCTGAAGCAACCAAACAGTTTATCTTCTCACAATTCTTTAGTACACAATATTATAATATCGGCGATGTTGGCAGATTTAAAGTTGATAAGAAATTGGCTTTATACAATAGACTTGTAGGTTTAACTGCAGGCGAAGACATCAAAGATAAGAAGAATGTTATTGTACCAGCAGGCGAAGTTATTACTAGAGAGAAAGCATTTGAAATCCAAAATTTGGGTATCAATAGTGTTTGGGTACTTGTTGATGGCAAGAAACACAAGATGTATGGTAATAATAGAGTAAGACTTAGTGAAGTTATTAAATGCAATGAGAAAGAACTTGGTATCAACCAAATGGTTTATTACCCGGTTCTACAAGATATACTTAAAGAATACAAGACCAAAGAAGAGAGAATTGAAGCAATTAGAGCAAATGCTGAGAACTTGGTTGGCAGTACTCTAACAATTGATGATATTCTAGCAACAGTTAGTTATTTCTTGGATTTGAATGTTGGCATTGGCGAAGTAGATAATATCGACCACCTATGCAATAGAAGAATTAAGGGTGCAGGCGAACTTTTGCAAGATGCATTCAGAAGTGGTATGAACAAACTTAGTAATGCTGTCAAAGAAACTTTGCAATCTCATGACCTTAATGATATTAGTCCTTCTCAAGTAGTTAATGCTAGACCTATCAATCGTGCATTCAAAGATTTCCTTGCTAGTCACCAATTAAGCCAATTGATGGACGAAATGAACCCACTTAGTTCGCTTGCTCAGAAGCGTAGACTTTCTGCAGTTGGTCCAGGTGGTATCAAGAAAGATAGAGCAACAGACGAAGTCAGAGATATTCACCATAGTCACTATGGAAGACTATGCGTTATCGAGACTCCAGAAGGTGGCAATATCGGTCTTATCAACTCACTTGCAAGTTTTGCAAGAGTAAATGAATATGGTTTCATTGAGACTGCTTATAGAGTTGTTAATAAAGAGAAGGGTATTGTAACTAATGATGTTATATATCTAATGGCTGACGAAGATGAAAATTGCTACATTGCACAAGCAACAGAACCTTTGAATGCTGATGGCTCATTTGTTAATAAGAGAATTATTTGTAGATACAAAGATACAATTTTGGAAGTAGACAAAGAAATGGTTGACTATATGGATGTATCTCCAAGACAACTTATCTCTGTTCCAACTTCACTTATTCCATTCCTTCAAAACGATGATACTGCCAGAGCATTGATGGGTGCGAACATGCAACGACAAGCAGTACCACTAATTACAACAGAAGCACCAATTGTTGGAACTGGTATGGAACATAAGATTGCTCTAGATAACTGTGCAATTATAGTTTCTAAGAGTAATGGTGTTGTAACTTATGTTGATGGCGATAGTGTAGAAGTTACAACTGATGATGGTAATATTGAGAAATATGAATTGACTAAATTTACTAAGACTAACCAAGAAAGTTGTATCAACCAAAAACCAATTGTTAAGAAAGGTCAGAAAGTTAAGAAAGGTGATACTTTGGCTGATGGTTATAGTTGTAATGGTGGAGAATTAGCACTAGGTAAGAATATGCTTATAGCATTTATGAACTGGGAAGGTTACAACTACGAAGATGCTATCTTGCTTAGCGAAAGACTAGTAAAAGAAGATGTTTATACATCAATAAGCCTTAAAGAAGAAGAAGTTAAATGTAGAACAACTAAATTAGGCGATGAAGAATTTACAAGAGATATTCCAAATCTTGGCGAAGATGTTTTGAAGAACCTAGACGAGAACGGAATTATAAGAGTTGGTGCAGAAGTTAAGCCGGGAGATATCTTGGTAGGTAAGGTTACTCCAAAGGGCGAGACCGAACCAACTCCAGAAGAGAGACTTCTTAGAGCAATATTCGGAGAGAAAGCGAGAGATGTTAAAGATACATCACTTAGAGTTCCTCACGGTATTAGCGGTGTAGTTGTAGATATTCAAGTATTCTCTAGAAAGAATAAAGACGAATTAGAAACTGGTGTTAACCAAATGGTTAGAGTAACCATTGCTCAAAAGCGTAAAATTAGCGTCGGCGATAAGATGGCTGGACGACATGGTAACAAAGGTATTGTATCTAGAATATTGCCAGTTGAAGATATGCCATTTATGGCAAATGGTCAACCTATTGATATCGTTCTAAATCCACTAGGAATTCCATCTCGTATGAATGTAGGACAGGTTTTGGAAGTTCACTTAGGATTGGTTGCCAAAGCACTTGGTATCAAGATTGCAACTCCAGTATTTGATGGTGTAAACGAGGCAGATATAAGAGACCTTCTTAAAGAAAATAACTTCCCAGAGAATGGCAAAATTCAATTGTATGATGGTAGAACAGGTGAGCCATTCGAGAACCCTGTAACTGTTGGATATATGTATTATATAAAACTAGAACACATGGTTAACGATAAGATGCACGCTAGATCTACTGGACCTTATGCTTATGTTACTCAACAACCTCTTGGCGGTAAAGCGATGTTTGGTGGCCAGAGATTTGGTGAAATGGAAGTTTGGGCACTAGAAGCATATGGTGCAACTAAATTACTACAAGAAATGATGACTATTAAATCTGACGATACAGAAGGAAGACTTGCAACATACAAAGCAATTGTTGAAGGTTTGCCACTTCCAGAGCCAGGTATGCCAGAATCATTCAAAGTATTAGTTAGAGAACTTCAAGGCTTAGGACTTGATGTACAATTAAGAAATGAACAAGGCAAAGAATTTGCACTAGGCGATTTGAGTGCTGACACAATAGAGACTTTTGCCGAAGCAACTAAACCTAGAGAAGAAGTTAAAGATATTGAACTTGACTTTGACAATACAACCAATAACGAATCTGCTCTTGAAGAAAACTTAGAGAGTGATGAAGATTTTGATAATATATTTGATGAATCCGCTATATTTGATGACTTTGATGAAGAAGAATAAAGGAGTAAATAATGTTTGAATTAAATAACCTAGCATCTATAAAAATAGGTATTGCATCTCCAGAGAAAATTAGAGAATGGAGTTATGGTGAAGTAACAAAAAGTGAAACCATAAATTATCGTACACACAAACCTGAAACTTCTGGTCTTCTTTGTGAAAGAATATTTGGACCAAAGAAAAATTGGGAATGTCATTGTGGCAAATACAAAAGAATTAGACACAAAGGTGTTATTTGTGATAAATGTGGAGTAGAAGTAACCAAGAGTAGCGTTAGGCGTGAAAGAATGGGACATATTGAACTTGCTACTCCAGTTGCTCACATTTGGTTTTTGCAAAGTATTCCATCTAGAATTGGAATACTTCTAAACCTTAATTCTAGACAATTAGACAAAGTAATTTATTATGTAAGTTACATTGTTCTTGACCCAGGCAAAACTGGATTTACTAAAATGCAAATCATTTCTGATATTGAATATAGAGAAGCCATTGACAAATATGGCTATGGTAGTTTCAGAGCAGGAATGGGTGGCGAAGCAATCAAAGAATTGCTTATGGAAATTGACCTAGAGAAAGAAGCAGAAGAATTAAAAGCACAAATTGCTAAAGCAACTAAAGGTCAGAAGAAAATCAAATCAAAGAGACTAGAAGTTATAGAATCTTTCAGAAGAAGTGGGAATAGACCTGAGTGGATGATACTAGATGTTATCCCAGTTATCCCTCCAGATATCAGGCCTATGATACAACTTGATGGTGGTAGATTTGCTACATCAGATATCAATGATTTGTATAGAAGAATTATTAATAGAAATAATAGACTTAAGAAATTCATATCTATCGGTGCTCCAGAAGTAATCGTTAGAAATGAAAAGAGAATGCTTCAAGAAGCAGTTGATGCACTTATTGAGAATGGCAAGAAGGGTAAAGCAGTTCAAGGACCAAAGCAAAGAGAACTTAAGTCATTGACCGCTAGCCTTAAAGGTAAACCAGGTCGTTTTAGACAAAACTTACTAGGTAAGCGTGTTGACTATTCTGGTCGTTCTGTTATCGTTGTAGGCCCAGAACTTAAGATGTACCAATGTGGTCTTCCTAAAGAAATGGCACTAGAACTTTTCAAACCATTTATTATGAGAAAATTGGTAGAAAGAAATTTATCTCTTAATTTCAAAACTGCCAAGAGAGTAATAGAGAAACAAAAACCAGTAGTTTGGGATTTGCTTGAAGAAGTAATCAAAGACCACCCAGTACTACTAAACCGTGCTCCTTCACTTCATAGACTATCTATTCAAGCCTTTGAGCCAGTACTAATCGAAGGTAGAGCAATTAGATTGCACCCACTTGTGTGTGGTGGCTTCAACGCCGACTTCGATGGAGACCAAATGTCTGTCCATGTACCTCTTAGCCCAGAAGCAATTGCAGAAGCAAGAATTTTGATGCTTTCATCAAATAATATTCTAAAGCCTGCAGATAGTCGTCCAATATGTACACCTACACAAGATATGGTCCTTGGTTCTTACTATTTGACTATTGTCAAAGAAGATGCTAAGGGTGCTGGTAAGTACTTTACTAGTGAAGACGAAGCAATGATGGCATATCAGAATAAGATTGTAGAAATTCAAGCACCTATTCAAGTAAGAAAGACTGTAATCTTTGAGGGTAAGCCTGTTACTCGTAGGGTTGAAACTACTGTTGGTAAAATTATATTTAATAAGAATATCCCACAAAATATTGGATTTATTGATAGAACTAATCCAGAGAATATTGGTAAGTACGAGATAGATTTCTTGGTAACTGCTAAATCTCTTAAGACTATCATTCGTAAATGTTTCGATGCATTGGGAACAACTGAAACTGTTAAAATGCTTGACCATATCAAAGAGATTGGTTACAAGTATTCTACTATCGGTGCAATTACAATTAATGTATTCGATATGGAAATTCCATCAGAGAAACAAGAATATATCGAAGAAGTTGAGAAACAAGTTGCAGAGAATGAGAAATTCTTTAGGCGTGGATTTATTACAGAGAATGAGAAATTAGATAGAAATATCAAATTGTGGAAAGACGCTACTAAGAAACTAGAAGGCATTGTTATCAAGAAGATGGATGTTCTAAACCCAGTTAGAATGATGGCTGAGTCTGGAGCCCGTGGTAGTGCAGGACAGGTACTACAACTTTGTGGTATGCGTGGTATCATGGCTAATACTTCTGGTAGAAAGGTTGATATTCCAGTTAAATCTAACTTCCGTCTTGGACTTACTCCACTTGAATATTTCTTATCGTCTCGTGGTGGTAGAAAAGGTCTTGCCGATAAAGTTCTTAAGACTGCTGACTCTGGTTATTTGACTAGAAGACTTGAGGCAGTTGCTCAAGAAGTTATTATTTCGCAAGAAGATTGTTTCAAAGAAAATGGTGAGAAAGCCAAAGGTATGATGGTTTCGGCTATTGTTAAAGATGGCACTCCTGTTAGTTCTTTGCAACAAAGAATTATGGGTAGATACTCTGTAGAAGATGTTGTAGACCCTAAGACTAAGAGAATTATTATCCCAGCAGATACAATGATAACCAAAGAAATGGCAGATAAAGTTGTTGACGCAGGAATAGATCATGTATGTATTAGAACTGCTTTGACTTGTAGAGCAAAACATGGTATTTGTGCTAAATGTTATGGCCAAAATATGTCTAATAATAGAATAGTTCCACTAGGCGAGCCAGTAGGTATTATCGCCGCTCAGTCAATTGGTGAACCAGGTACTCAGTTGACAATGAGAACATTCCACACAGGTGGTGTTGCCAATGCAGCCGATATTACTCAAGGTCTTCCAAGAGTTGCCGAAATCTTTGAAGCAAGAAAACCTAAGGGTGTTGCAACCGTTAGTGAAGTTGCTGGTAAAGTTATACTTAAAGAGATGGCTTCTCAAAATAAAGACGGTGGTAAATATTACGAAATAGTTGTTAAGAACCCAGATGGAGATGGTAAATATATTATCCCTTATGGTGTTGTACTTAAAGTTAAGAATGGCGATGTTGTAGAAGCGGGCTCTGTTCTAACAGAAGGTTCAATTTATCCTAACGACTTCCTTAGAACTCGTGGTGTAAATGATGTACAAAACTATCTATTAAATGAAGTTCTAGCAACATATTCTTCTCAAGGTGTTGAACTTAATACCAAACACGTAGAAATAATTATTCGTCAGATGTTAAGAAATGTTAAGGTTGAAGATGGTGGCGATACAGATATGCTTATTGGAGATATTGTAGACCACTTCAAGTTTGAAGAAGAGAACGAGAAAGTTATCCAAGAGGGTGGTGTTCCTGCTAGTGCTAAGCGTCTAGTTCAAGGTATTACCAAAGCAGCACTTAGCAATCCTTCATTCCTTGCTGCTGCTTCATTCCAAGAGACTTCAAGAGTTCTAACAGATGCATCTGTTAAAGGTAAAGTAGATAACCTCGTTTCTCTAAAAGAGAATTTGATGATAGGTAAACAAATTCCAGCAGGTACTGGTTATGCTACTATCAAAAATCTTGAATATAGAGATACTCACGAAGAAATTAGAGAAATAGCACAAATGGACGAACAAACAGGAAAACTATTTGAAGAAGACTTTGATTCTAGTATCGAAGAATAATTATAAATATAAGCCCCAGTTTAGGGGCTTTTTTGATACTTTGCATAGTAGGTGTGTATTTGTTTATTGCAATTCTTCAAAAAATTCAAACTTTTTTTAATTTTGCTATTTACATTAAATAACTTTTGTTGTATAATAGTGATGTAATTAAATATGCTGGTGGGCATTAATTAATATTGGTGGATATTAATTAGGTAAAATATTTATGGGAAAATATTTTATTAATTACATTAGGGATAAGTATATAACTTTGATTGGGGAAAATAATAATTTCATTTAAGGAGAAATATTATGGACGCTAATTATGAAATGGAATACAAAAAATACACTGAGAATATTGCAGATACTTTAAATTCATTGGGAACAGAAGTAAAGGCTGTAAACACACCTGTTGTTCCTGCAAGTGAGAAATTAAAGGCTGCAGGCAACATTGTGTATATCGACGAGTATGGTAAATTGAAATGTCAACCAGACGACAGATATGAGAAGGCTTTAAAGAGGCATTTTGGTGAATTTGCTAAGACTACTGAGACACAAGAAGTGAAAGCAGATATTTTTGCCACTTCATTTGTTCAAGGTGCATAAATTTAATATATTAACGCAATCGTTATGTTTTTTGGCGATTGCGCTTTTTATTTGTCAAATATTGTTTATTATGTTAATGTATAATAAAGGAAGTTCAAACAAAGTAGTCCGTTAGGACACCTTGATTTGAACTGACGACTTTTTCACGATTGTGCTGGCAATTTATAATTGCTGAAGTGCATGGCACTATTTGCGTTTAGCAAATGGCACAAAAAGTATAACATAGGAAGTTCAAACGAAGTCGTCCGTTAGGACACCTTGATTTAAACTGACGACTTTTTCAATCATGTGATGCCACAAGATATTGTGGAGTTGCGTATAGCAACTTGGGTTGTGAATGAAATGAGCAAAACAATATCACATAGATTATAATATAGGAATTTTAAACAAAGTCGTATGTCAGGACACTTTATAATAAATGTTGAATGAATAACTATTAAATAGACTAAATATTGGAGGAGATTGTATGTCAATAGGTTGGAAAATAGCAACAATTGTAATTAGTTCAATTCTTGCATTGATTTTAATTTTCTTGGGAGTTTATTATCTTTGGCCTTGGAATAAATCATTCTTTAATATGGCTAGTGAAGAATTTTTAATCCCGGGATTAGATACTAAATTTACGCCACAAGGTATGTCATTAATTGATGGTAGTGATAAATTTTTGATTTGTGGCTATATGACAGACAATACTCCTTCTAGAATTTATGTGATAAATAATGGTAAAATTGAGAAATATTTTACTCTTACACAATCAGAAGAAGATTATGTAGGTCATGCAGGTGGTATAGTGTCTTTTGGTAGTACAATTTGGATAGTTGGAGACAAACACTGCTATAGATTTTCTCTAAGTGATGTAAATAGAATACAAAATGGTGGTAAAGTGGCTATTCTAGATAGTTTTAAGACAAATAATGGTGCAGATTTTGTATTTACAAGCAATAACTTTCTTTGGGTAGGAGAATTCTACAAGAAAGACAAATATGAAACAGATGCAAGTCACAGATTGCAAACAAGGAGCGGGGAAACAAATAACGCAGTGGTATTTGGTTACAAGATTGACGAGTCCAAAGGTTATGGTTTAGTAAGTCAAGCACCATTGCCAGATAAAGCATTATCTATAAGAGATTTGGCACAGGGTATAGCGGTTGCTAGTGATGGCAAATTTGTTATGTCTACTTCTTATGGGTTGCCAGACTCCAATATTTATGTGTATAAGAATGTATTAAGTGAAGAAAAACATGGAACTATTGCTATTGGTATGCATAATGTAGATTTGTGGTATTTGGATAATCATGCTTTAGAGCAAACTATCAATGCACCTTCTATGAGTGAAGAGATAGTAATAAAGAACGATAGAGTATATGTATTATTTGAATCTGGTGCAAAGAAGTATAGGGTATTTAATAGAAAACAATTAAAATATGTGTATAGTTTTGCTTTGAATAATATCTAAATAAAACTAAATAATAAAGATATGCATATATAAATAGAAAAAATTGCGAAAAACCGAACAAAAAATTTTACAACATTGTAATTTTATGTTAAAATTTATGTAAATATATAATTAGAAGAGTGTGAATATGAAGAAAGTTACTTATCCAGCCGTACTATATTTTGATGATGAAGAGAAGTGCTATATAATTGCTATGTTTGATATTGGACTTGTAACCAGTGGAGAAACTGTAGAAATGGCACACAATAACGCAAGAGAAATGCTTGATGCATACTTAGAATGTGCTTATGCTTTTGAAACAGATATTCCAGAGCCTAGTAGTTTTGATGTAGTTTGCAGAACTCACCCTAAGGAAATGTGCGTTTTGGTAGAGAGTACTCTAGATGATAAAAATAAAGCAGTATAATGTTTAATGTGTAAAATATAATATTAATAGAGCAATATTAAAAAAACTATAAAAAATGGGGTAATTTAATATTACTCTTTTTTTAACTAAATTCGATAAAAATGTTGACATAGGGTTTTTTATTTGATAAACTATGCAATGTATTATAGTATACTGAGCGAAAAGTGATTGCTTAGTAATTTTTGAGTTGTCATTCTTGGTGTGATTTTGATGATTTGAAAATGTCTCCACGCTACAATACATTGTGCTAATGTGGAGAAATTTTAGCAAATCAAGTATGGTTGAACTTTAGATTTGCAAGAACTATTTAGGAGGATAAAATGCCAACAATTTCGCAATTAGTTAAACAAGGCAGAAAGCAAGTTGCTGTTAAATCCAAAACTCCAATCATGGACGAAAACCCACAAAAAAGAGGCGTTTGTTTGAGTGTTACTACAACATCTCCAAAGAAACCAAACTCTGCTTTAAGAAAGATTTGTAGGGTTAAACTTTCCAATGGTCAAGAAGGTACAGTATATATTCCTGGTGAAGGACACAACCTACAAGAACATAGTGTTGTTCTTATTCGTGGTGGAAGAGTTAGAGATTTGCCAGGTGTTCGTTACCATGTAATTAGAGGTACTCTTGATACTGCCGGAGTTGCAAAGAGAAAACAAGCACGCAGTAAATATGGTGCAAAAAAAGGTAAATAATAGGTAGTTTTTGCTACTAATTTTAAGAAAATAATTATAAGGAGAAATATTATGCCAAGAAGAGCAGGTGTACGCAAAAGAGATGTATTGCCAGATTTCATCTATAATAGCAAGGTTATTACTAAATTAGTTAACCAAGTTATGTTAGATGGCAAGAAGGCTACTGCTGAAGGAATTGTGTACGGTTCATTTGATATAATCAAAGAAAAACTAAGCGTAGAACCTGATAAGTACTTCATGCAAGCATTGGAGAATGTTAAACCATTGCTTGAGACCAAAGCAAGAAGAGTTGGTGGTAGCAACTACCAAGTACCTATCGAAATCAGCCCAGCTAGACAACAAACTCTAGCAATTAGATGGTTGGTTACTTACGCAAGAAAAAGAAACGAAAAGAGTATGGAAGAGAAACTCGCAAACGAAATTATGGATGCTTACAATAGTACTGGCGGTGCATTCAAGAAGAAAGAAGATACTCACAAGATGGCAGAAAGTAATAAGGCTTTCGCACATTATCGCTGGTAATTGAAGGAGAATAGAGTTATGCCTAGAAAAACTCCATTAGAAATGCTTAGAAATGTAGGTATTATGGCCCACATTGACGCAGGTAAAACAACAACAACAGAAAGAATTTTGTTCTTTACTGGTAAAACACATAAAATAGGTGAAGTTCACGAAGGTGAAGCAACTATGGACTGGATGGCTCAAGAACAAGAAAGAGGTATTACAATTACTAGTGCTGCTACAACTTGTATGTGGAAAAATCACCAAATCAATATTATTGATACTCCGGGACACGTAGACTTTACTGTAGAAGTTAATAGAAGTTTGAAAGTTTTGGACGGTGCTGTTGCAGTATTTAGTGCAAGAGCAGGCGTTGAAGCACAAAGTGAAACTAACTGGAGACTTGCAGATAAATACAATGTTCCAAGAATGGCTTATGTAAATAAGATGGATATCAATGACGCCAATTTCGAGAAAGTTATTGATAGCATGAGAAATAGATTGAAAGCAAACGCTGTCGCTATTCAATTGCCAATTGGCGAAGCAGACGAATTTAGAGGAATTATCGACCTTGTTGAAATGAATGCTACTATTTATGAAGACGAGACAGGACTTAAATTCCAAGTTACAGATATTCCAGCAGAATTCAAAGAAAAAGCAGATAAATTTAGAGCAGAACTAGTAGAAGTTGCTGCAGAACAAGATGACGCCCTTATGGAAAAATACTTTGAAACAGGCGATTTGACTGTTGAAGAGATTAAGAAGGGTCTAAGAAAGGGTACTATTGCTGGTAGAATTAACCCAGTTGTTTGTGGTACTTCTTTCAAAAACAAAGGTATTCAAAAATTGCTTGATGCAATAGTAGATTATATGCCAGCACCTACAGATATAGAATCTATTAGAGGTACTAAGCCTGGTACAGATATCGAAGAAGATAGACATAGTTCAGATACTGAACCATTTGCTGGTCTTGCATTCAAAATTATGACAGACCCTTATGTTGGTAGATTAACATTCTTCCGTATCTATTCTGGTGTTCTTACTGCTGGTAGTTATGTGTATAATAGTTGCAAAGACAAGAAAGAAAGAATTGGTAGAATTATAAGAATGCACGCTAACCATCGTGAAGAGATTGAAGAAGCATATGCTGGAGAAATCGTAGCGATTGTTGGTCTTAAAGATACAACAACAGGCGATACTTTGTGTGCAGAGAATAAACCAATCGTACTTGAAAGTATGGATTTCCCAGAGCCAGTTATTAGAGTTGCTATTGAGCCTAAGACCAAGGCTGACCAAGAAAAAATGGTTATAGCACTAGTAAAACTTGCTGAAGAGGACCCAACATTCAAGACATACACTGACCAAGAAACTGGTCAAACAATCATTGCTGGTATGGGTGAACTTCACCTTGAAATTATAGTTGATAGACTTAAGAGAGAATTTAAGGTAGATGCTAATGTTGGCGCTCCTCAAGTTGCTTATAGAGAGACTATCCGCAAAGAAGTTGAAGTTGAAGGTAAGTATATTAAACAATCTGGTGGTCGTGGACAATACGGTCACTGTTGGATTAAACTTAGTCCACTTAATGCCGGAGAAGGTTACAAATTTGAAAACAAAATTGTTGGTGGTGCTATTCCTAAGGAATACATTCCTGCAATTGATGCTGGTATTCAAGAAGCAAAACAAAATGGTGTTCTTGCTGGATTTGAAACCGTTGACTTTATGGTTACGCTTTTTGATGGTTCTTATCACGATGTAGACTCATCAGAAATGGCATATAAAATTGCTGGCTCTCTAGCCTTCAAAGAAGGTGCGAGAAAGGCAGACCCTGTTCTACTAGAGCCTATTATGAAGGTTGAAGTAGAAACACCTGATGATTATCTAGGTGATGTTATGGGTAATATTACCCGTAGAAGAGGCGTGCTAAGTGGCACTGATTTGCGTAACGGTACTCAAGTTATTCACGCTGAGATACCACTAGGAGAAATGTTTGGTTATGCTACAGATCTTCGTGGTCTTACTCAAGGTCGTGGAACTTTCAGTATGGAATTCTCTCATTATTTAGAGGTTCCAAAGAACATTGCCGATAAAGTTATTGGCGAAAACAAAAAAGGCTAATTTTTAATTAAATAAATTTAGGAGGATATTAAAAAATGGCAAAAGCAAAATATGAAAGAACTAAGCCTCACGTTAACGTTGGTACAATTGGACACGTTGACCACGGCAAAACAACCCTTACTGCTGCTATTACTATGACACTTGCTGCTCAAGGTAAAGCATTAGCAATGGACTATGGCGCTATTGATAAAGCACCAGAAGAAAGACAAAGAGGTATTACAATTAATACTTCTCACGTTGAATATGAGACAGACAAACGTCACTATGCACACGTTGACTGTCCAGGACACGCAGACTATGTTAAGAACATGATTACTGGTGCTGCACAAATGGACGGTGCTATCCTAGTAGTTGCTGCTACTGATGGCCCAATGCCTCAAACAAGAGAACACATTCTTCTTGCTAGACAAGTAGGTGTTCCATACATCGTAGTATTTATGAACAAAACTGACCAAGTAAACGATCCTGAACTTCTTGACCTAGTTGAGATGGAAATCAGAGATTTGCTTACTGAATATGGTTTCCCTGGAGACAAAACTCCAATTATTAAGGGTTCTGCTCTTAAAGCTTTGGAAGCTGCTAAAGAGGGTAAAGTTGATGATCCTGCTTGTGCTTGTATCAATGAACTTATGAACGCTCTTGACACATACATTCCTGATCCACAAAGAGAAACTGATAAACCATTCTTGATGCCAGTAGAAGATGTATTCACAATCACAGGTCGTGGTACAGTTGCTACAGGTAGAGTAGAAAGAGGTACAGTTAAAGTTGGTGACACTGTAGAAATCGTTGGTATGGGTTCTAAACTTCAAACAGTTATTACTGGTGTTGAAATGTTCAGAAAGATGCTAGATCAAGCAGAGGCTGGCGATAACGTTGGTCTTCTACTAAGAGGCGTACAAAGAAATGAAATCGAAAGAGGACAAGTTCTTGCTAAACCAGCAACTATTCACCCTCATACTCACTTCACAGCAGAAGTTTACGTATTGAAGAAAGAAGAAGGTGGCCGTCATACTCCATTCTTCAATGGTTACAGACCACAATTCTACTTCCGTACAACAGACGTTACTGGTACTATCGAACTACCTGAAGGCGTAGAAATGGTAATGCCAGGCGATAATGTTAGAATGACTATCAAACTTATCACTCCAATCGCTATCGAACAAGGATTGCGTTTCGCTATTCGTGAAGGCGGTAGAACAGTTGGCTCTGGTGTTGTTAGTTCAATTATCGAGTAATTGTATGAAAATAAAACACATTAGTTCGCTAATGTGTTTTTTCCTTTTTTATTGCAAACTATTTCAAAACCGAATTTTTTGTGTAAATTTATTTGATGTAGATTTATTATTTTGATATACTTTAAGTAAATTAATATATGTGCTATCTGAGGATAAAATTATGAATGATACATTTAATAAGCAACCTACTCAAGACAACTTTATTACAGAGAAAGTTGATATCTACAAAAATAATTTATTAGGGGAATATGATGCAAATGGCAATTATAATATTGCTCCACAAATCGTTCAAGAACTAATTGATTTGAAGAAATTTAGAAAGAATTCATACGATAATTCCATGTTTTGTTTTGGTAATCTATTAGGCTATGGCGAGATTGCCTTTGAAGTATGTTTTGATAAGACTAGAGATAGCGAGAATAGAGCAACCGCAAGTCTGTATGTATTAGAAGATGTAGACAAAGTTAATGGTTATTTGCAAAATATTATCAAAACCAAATTAGCAGAATTTGTTAGCAATGTCGGCGATTTTATAGAAGAATCTTATGCTAGATTTAATGTAACAGATTCAAACGATGATAATGACGAAGATGGTAAAGAGAGAAAAACTTTAGACGACTTAGAATTAGATGATAGTTATATTCTAGCCAAAAAAGCGTATATGTTGTTACTTGATAAATTATCTGATGAGAGAATGCTTGATGCGTATGGCAAATACTTTACTGCAAGACTTTCTGCTTTAACTAAGATAGATAATGAATTTAGTAATGCTGTTCTTGATGCTTTCAATCAAAGATATGAATTAATAGAAGAAATTTTCTTGAAAGAGAAGAATTATAAAGCATTAAATGAACTTCTAGATACTTGTATTGAAAGTGTTGCTGGAACTAAAGAAATCTATGTATCACAACAAAGTGAATTTAATCAAATGATGTCGGAGAATTTGAATGAATTTACTGATAATATAACCAAATTAAGCGATAAAGTCGAACAAAAAGCCATCAATATGCTAGACCCAGAAGATAGAAATAAAATGGATCAAATGAATGCTTCTTTGGACAATGCAAATACAAGTAACGAAGTTAAATTTGAAAGTATTGACGATAGGGTAAGACCTATTGAAAACCAAATAGACGAAAGTTTCCAAAATCCAGTATTTGATGCTTATGAAGAAGAGAAAGAATTGCCACAACAAACAAGCGAAGAGATGACTTCAGAAAATAATGACGAAATTACAGAAACAGAAAACGGACAAAATAATGAAAGTATAATGTCTTATATTGAGCGAAATAACCAAGTTTCTGAAGAACCACAAATTGCACAACCAGAAATCCAAGAAGAAGCAATTGAAGAGCAACTAGAAGAAACTCCTGTAGACCATCAAGAACACATGTCTGAATATGAGCAAAGCAAAGTCCAAGATGATATAATTAATCATATTTTGTCTATGCAAGAAGATACTCAAGAGGCTGAACCAGAAGCACAAGAAGAATCTAAAGATGCGGAAGAATTGGATAGTGATATCTCAGAAGATTATATTAGTAGTAATGCTGATTTCCAAAAAAGTCGTCAAAGTGATAGACTATTTAATATTACAGATAGATTATCTATGCTTAGTGGCGAAAGTGGCAATAAAGAGCAAGAAATAGAACAAACTGATGCTCATGAGGAAAGTGAACAGCAATTTGACGGTGCCAAAGAGGAAGAAGCGGCGTCGAACTATGCCTCAGTAGCCGAAGAAGAGACTACTGATAATCAAGTTTACGATAATAATGACAATACTGCGTCAAATCCATTAGAAGATTTCAAATTTAGCAAACCAGAAGAACCAAGGCTTGACAAAGATAGATTGTCTATGGTGTTTGATATGCTTAAGAAACAAAAAAGCACTCAAGAAGATATGTCTAGAGACGATAGAGAAAGTGATGAATATACAAGATAATATAGTATGCGAAGTAGAGTAAATTACTTCGCATATTTTTCACTTTTTATTTTATTTCGACAAATTAATTAAAATAAAAATAGGTCAAATCAAAAAAATTGCTAAAAATGCTTGATTTTTGGTCAAATATATATTATATTATATATAAGATAAAAGGATAGGGTTGAATAAAATCAAGCGACTCTATTTTTTATTGTGAAGATATTGACAAATATACTATCAATATGTTAAAATTTACTCGCAAAGTTTATAAACTCGAAGGAGAAAGAAATGAGAGATAATATTATTATTGCTTGTACAGAATGCAAACAAAGAAATTACGATAGCCAAAAAAATAAAAAGAACGATCCAGATAGAATTGAAGTTAAGAAATATTGTAAATTCTGCAAGAAGCATACTGTTCATAAAGAAACAAAATAAGTATAAATTAAGTATTTAAGGGAAGTTTGAATATGGCGAAAAAGAATGTACAGCCTGCAGAGTCTGATGTAGAGATCATTACTCCAGATGTAGATAAGAAAGATAAGAAGAATGCTAAAGTAGATAATTCCAAACAAAAAACCAAACAAAGTAAGAAAGCAAAGTCTGATAAAAAATCAGTTAAGAAGAAAGCATCTGAAGTTTGGAGTGAACTAAAGAAAGTATCTAAACCTTCTTTTGGTCAAGTTTGCAAAAATACTTGTGTAGTTATTGCTGTTGTTGCAGTATGTACACTTTTACTTTTTGGCGTAGATAGATTATTTAGTTTAGTTAATAAACTATTGATGCCTTAATAACTAAGTATAAGGAGTATTCTCGTGGAAAACGAAGAAATTATTGAAAAAGAAGAGTTGAATGGTGATACACAAGCAGAACTTTCGTCAGTTACAGAGGCGGGAGTTAGTAATGAAGCCATAGATGCTCAAGAAGTTACTTCTGCTAGTGGTAACTTGATTGATGATACTACCGAAAAGACTATTGAAAGCAATATGGAAAATGCAAAATGGTATGTTTTGCATACATTCTCTGGCTACGAAAATGTATCAAAAGAGAATTTGGAAATAGTTATTGATAAATACAATTTGCAAAATCGTATATTTGATATTGTTATTCCTATGGAAGATGTAGTTGAAGAGAAAAATGGTAAGCAGAAAATAGTTTCTAGAAAATTGATGCCAGGTTACATAATGGTCAAAATGATTTATGGTGACGATATTTGGCACGCAGTTACTAGAACTAGGGGAATTACTGGTTTTGCAGGCCCTAAAGGTAGACCACTTCCTATGACTGAAGAAGAAATACATAAGATGAGACTTGAGAAGAACACAGTAGTTGATACAAGTATTGTCGAGAATGATAAGGTAGAAGTTTTGGAAGGAGCATTGAATGGCTTTGTAGGTACAGTTATTTCTGTAGATGCAGAAAATGCTAAATGCAAAGTTATGGTCGAAATGTTTGGCAGAGATACACCAGTAGACTTAAATTTGGAACAAGTAAGAAAAATATAATTTGATTTTATATGGTTATACCATTTAAAATATAGTGGGAGAAATGTAAATAATTTGCACTGCATTTCACTTATACCACATTTGCCAAAAATTAAATTGGCAGGAGGAAAAAATGGCAGAGAAAAAAGTTACCGCAGTTGTTAAATTGCAATTACAAGCAGGAAAGGCTACAGCAGCACCTCCAGTAGGAAGCGTTCTTGGACCTTATGGAATTCAACTTCCTTCTTTCGTTAAAGACTTTAACGACAAGACTAAGGACAAAGTTGGATTTGTAATTCCAGTTGTTGTTACAATTTACTCTGATAGATCATTTACATTTGTGCTAAAGACTCCACCAGCCGCTGTTCTTATTAAGAAAGCCTGTGGAATCGAGAGTGGTTCTGCAAACTCAATTAAGAATAAAGTAGCAAAGATTACTAAAGCACAAGTTAAAGCAATCGCAGAAGAGAAAATGCCAGACCTTAATGCAGCAAGTCTTGAGACAGCAATGAGCATGATTGAAGGCACTTGCAGAAGCATGGGTGTTACGGTTATTGATTAAGTGGGAGAATAAAAATATATTTCAATTTATTCACTAAAACCACAAGGAGAGAAAATATGAAGAAAGGTAAAAGATACACAGAGTCTGCTAAATTAGTAGACAGAGCTACTCTTTATTCAGTAGCAGATGCTCTAGACCTAGCAGTTAAGACTGCAAGTGCTAAATTTGACGAAACAGTTGAATTGCATGTAAAATTAGGTGTAGATGGTAGAAACGCTGACCAACAAGTAAGAGGCGTTGTTGTATTGCCACATGGTACTGGTAAATCTAAGAAAATCTTAGTTTTTGCTAAAGGTGACAATGCAGATATTGCAACTAAAGCAGGTGCTGACTTCGTTGGCGCTGAGGATATGGTTACCAAAATTCAAACTCAAAATTGGTTTGGATTTGATGTGTGCGTAACTACTCCTGATATGATGCCAGTTATTGGTAGAATTGCTAAAGTTTTAGGACCAAAAGGTTTAATGCCAAATCCTAAGAGCGGTACAGTTACAACTGATTTAGCAAAGGCTATTTCAGAAATCAAAGCAGGTAAAGTTGAATATAGACTAGACAAGAATAACATTATCCATGTTATGATTGGTAAAGTTTCTTTCGGCGCAGACAAACTTGCTGAGAACTTGAAGGTTGTTATGGACGCTATTATCAAAGCAAAACCAGCAGCAGCAAAAGGTACATATGTTAAATCTGTTTCAGTATCATCAACAATGGGACCTGGAATTAAAGTTCAATATTAATTATATAAATAACGATTATATTTATTATAGTCGTTATTTTTTTTGTAAATTTTTAGTTAATATTGTTAATATTTAATTAATATATTATGTCTTCTACTTTTAGATTGACAATTGACAAAAAATAAGTTACACTATCTTAGTAAAATTACGAAAATAAGGGAAAATTATGATACACGTAAATAATGTTTGTGTGCAATTTGGAAGTCATAAATTATTTGATGAAGTAAATTTGAAATTTACTAAAGGAAATTGCTATGGAATAATAGGTGCTAATGGTGCTGGCAAATCTACTTTTTTGAAAGTTTTATCGGGCGAATTACAACCTCAAAAGGGAGAAGTTGTAGTATCTCCGGGCGAGAGAATGTCTGTACTAAATCAGAACCAAGAAGCATTTAACGATTATACTGTTATAGATACAGTTCTTCATGGTCACAAAAGATTAGTAGAGATAATGAAAGAGAAAGATGAATTGTATGCCAAACCAGATTTTAGTGAAGATGACGGAATGAAAGCAGCTGAATTAGAAGCAGAATTTGCCGAACTTGGTGGTTGGGAAGCCGAAAGCGATGCAGGAATACTTCTTAATGGTTTAGGGGTAGATACATCTTTGCATTATAGTATGATGGGTACTCTTGATGCTCCTATTAAAGTTAAAGTTCTTCTTGCTCAAGCATTATTTGGTAATCCAGATATTTTAATTCTAGATGAGCCAACCAATAACTTGGATATCAAATCGGTAAGATGGTTGGAAGAATTCCTTATTAACTTCGAGAATATCCTTATAATAGTTTCTCACAATAGACACTTCTTGAATAATGTATGTACACATATTTGTGATGTGGATTATGGCAAAATTAATATTTATCTAGGTAACTATGATTTCTGGTACGAGACTAGCCAATTGCTACTTCGTCAACAAAAAGAAACCAATAAGAAAATGGAGGCTAGGGCCAAAGAACTTCAAGAATTTATTGCTAGATTCTCGGCTAACGCAAGTAAGAGTAGACAAGCAACTAGTCGAAAGAAAGAATTAGAAAAATTGACTATTAACGATATCAAACCTAGCACAAGAAAGTATCCATATATTAATTTTGAAATGGAGAGAGAGGCTGGAAATGATATTTTGATAGTAGAAAATTTAACTAAACCTGGTGTATTTGAGAATGTCAGTTTTGTTGTAAATAAGAATGATAAAATAGGCGTAGTTAGTGATAAATCAACTACAATTAGTACCTTATTTAATATAATTGCTGGAATAGACAAAGATTACACAGGTACAGTTAAATGGGGCAAAACCATCACTTTCTCTTACTTGCCACAGAATTTCAATTCTTATTTTGAGAATTGCGACTTGTCTTTGGTAGAGTGGTTAGGACAATTTTCCAAAGAACAAGAACAAACTTATTTGCGTTCTTGGTTAGGTAGAATGCTATTCTCTGGCGAAGAGGGACTTAAGAAAGCAAGAGTAATAAGTGGTGGAGAGAAAGTTAGATGTATGCTTGCCAAAATGATGTTGACTTCAGGTAATCTACTTATATTTGATGAACCAACTAACCATCTAGATTTGGAAAGTATTACTGCTTTGAACAAAGGACTAATTAATTACAAAGGTAATTTATTACTTACATCTCACGACCAAGAATTAATGCAAACAGTATGTAATAGAATTATCAAGATTACAGATAAGAAAGTATTTGATAAAGTTATTACATATGATGAATTTGTAGATATGGATAATTAATTTAATAAATTTTGCATAAAATTATTGACAATATATATTTGTTAGTATATAATATTTAACGAAAATATGAATATTAGTTTGCCTAAGACAGCAAGTGACAGTATGTCGTAAAGTTAATTTTTTAGCACTTGCCGAGGAAAGATAAATAAGATTGTATACATCTTGTGTCTTTGTTAGGCATGAGATGTTTTTATTTTTAATAACTAATGGAGGATAATATTTTGAGCGCTAATTTAGAAATAAAGAAACAATTAGTAGAAGACATCAAGGCTAGTATGAGCGATGCAAAATCAATAATCTTTGTTGATTATCGTGGAATTACTGTTTCTGAAGATACTGCACTTAGAAAAGAGTTTAGAGAGAACGGCGTTTCTTATAGAGTTCTTAAAAATAGACTTCTTACTCGTGCTTTGGAAGAAATGGGTATTACTGGATATGATGCTAAAATGTTTGAAGGAACTACTGCTGTTGCTTATAGCACAGATGAAGTTGCTCCTGCTAGAATTTTCTGCAAACATTCAAAAGATTTAAACAAAATGGCTGTTAAATTTGGTGTAATTGATGGTCAAATCAAAACTAAGGAACAAGTTGAAGAATTGTCTAAGTTACCTTCTAAAGATATTCTTATCGCTATGTTGCTTGGTACTCTTAATGCTCCAATCGCTGCTATGGCTAGAGCATTAAACGCAATTGCTGAGAAGCAAAACTAAAAAAAATTAAAATAAAAAATTAAAAAAATTTAAGGAGAAATTAAAATGGCTGATTTAAAATCATTCGTAGAAGAAATCAAAAAACTTTCTGTAATGGAAGTAAGTGAATTAGTAAAAATGTTAGAAGAGGAATTTGGTGTTAGTGCTGCTGCTCCTGTTGCTATGATGGGTGCTGCTGCTGGTGCTGCTGCTCCTGCTGCAGAAGAAAAGAGCGAATTCAATATTGTTCTTAAAGAAGCTGGCGCAAACAAAATTGCTGTTATCAAAATCGTTAAAGAAATCACTGGTCTTGGACTAGGTGAAGCAAAAGCATTAGTTGATGGTGCTCCAAAGGAAATCAAACAAAATGTTCCTGCTGAAGAAGCTAAAGAACTTGAAGCTAAACTTAAAGAAGCTGGCGCTACAGTAGAGCTTAAATAATTATCTATTAGTAATAAAAAAACAACTTAAATAATGAATTTAGGTTGTTTTTTTGCCTCGTTTTACAAAGGAGAAAAGTATGTATATTAAAGTTAAAAAGAAATGGCAACTTGTATTTGATTATGCAATGATATTAATTGGCACTATACTTATGGGTTTTGCTTTTTCTATATTTCTAGAGCCTAATAATATATCAACCGGTGGCTTTTCGGGATTATCAATGATTATTAGTGCTTTGTTAAATCTTATAGGTATTCACTTTTTGAATACTTCAATCATTTATTTTTTGCTTAATATTGGTTTGTTTCTGTATGCATTCAAGGCACTTGGTAAGAAATTTGCTTTTAAAGCATTGGCTGGTATCGTATTTTTCTCTATTTCTATGGAAATTTGCGGTTTAATTCAATTATCAATTACTTTTGAACCATTAATATCTGCATTGTATGGTGGAATTTTGATGGGTGTAGGTATTGGTATTGTTGTTAGATTTGGTGGTTCTACTGGTGGTGGAGATATGGTTGCTTGCATTATCAGAAGCAAGAAACCCAAAGCATCAATAGGCTCTGTAGTAATTATTATAGATATTATAGTTTTGGTATTATCTTTATTTGTATTTAATAATGGTATAGAGGTAATGCCATATACAATAATCGCATTGGTTATTAGTTCTCTTTGTACCGACTTTATAAATGATGGATACAAACAAGTTAGGGCATATCATATAATTACAGATAATGGTAGCAAGATTGCCGATAGAATTATGAATGAACTATATAGAGGTTGCACTTTAACCAAAGCGGAAGGTATGCATTCTCATGCTCAAAAAGATTATCTTATTTGTCTTATTTCTAAATTTCAAGCGGGTATGCTTAATAAAATTGTTAGAGAAGAAGACCAACACGCATTTGTGTATTCTACTAAAGTTTCTGAAGTTGTAGGGGTTTGGACAAACACTGAGCAATTAAATAACGAAATATCAAATAGAGATAAAACCAAAGAAAATGTAATTGAAGATAATAGTAACGATAAAAATCTTCAAGAAACTGATAAAACTGACAATGATAAAATTACTAATGTGAAATCAAAAGAAACCAAAAGAAAAAATAAAAAGTAATAAAAAAGACTTTAATTGAAATGTAATTAAAGTCTTTTTTTTTAATTAAGCAATAATATTTACAACTAAATTAGCAACTACAGTAGGGTGTAGTCTAACTTTGATAGTGTATGTTCCAGTGCTTTTGATTGGCTCTGTTTCTATCTTTTTCTTATCTAAAATTATATTTAGTTTTTCTAATTCTTCCGCAATTTCTTTATTGGTTACTGAACCGAAAACTTTGCCGTTAGCACCACATTTAACTTGAATTGTCAAACTGGTCTCTTCTATAATTTTTTTCTGGTCAACTGCCTTTAGTCTATTCTGTTCATCGTGATAAACTTTCGCTTCTTTCGCTTGATTTGCTTCATTTAAGTTTGATGAAGTTCCTGCTTTTGCAATACCTTGAGGTATCAAAAAATTAAGTGCATATCCATCAGATATATTTATTACATCGCCTTTCTTACCTTTGCCTTTCAAATCTTTAAGTAAAACTACTTTCATATGCTACTCCTTATACTTTATTATCTAATTTTAGTTTATTTCAATAGTTAAGTTTTGTCAATTATTTTCTATTAGTTATTGTCTATTTTGAATATTACTATTTTAATTGTCTAAAATAAAAGAAGAATATATTTCAACTTTAATTTTTTGGGAGGAAAACTATGGATTTGAAGTGTAAAAAGATGGATTGCAAATTCAACGATTGTTGTGCTTGCATGAGTAAAGGAATTAAAATTAAAAAATCTTGTGAATGCGGAACTTTCGAGCCTTGTTCAGAGAAGAAAGAATGTCAAAGGCAAGATATAAGTAAGGATATGTTTGAAGTAGCACCAGATATACACCCATTTAGGCATAATAAAAATATGAGCATTGAATGTAGTGCAGAGTGCTTATTTAATAAAGAGGGTATATGCAAAGCCAATGGTATTAGTGTTATGAACGGCAATAAGTCGGGCGTTTGTATTACAAATATAGAACCATAAAAAATTAATTGAAGTAAAGAAAAAAGTTAGTTATAGAAATTAAATCTATAACTAACTTGTTTTTTTTATTTTCTATTATTTCTATTAACTGCAAGAACAAACCTAAGCAAATTAAGAATTGATATAACTAAACTAGCCACATAAGTAAGTCCAGCAGCATAAAGTACTTCTTTGGCATATTTTGTTTCTTCTTGTGTAAGAATTGAACTTTGTTCTAATAATTGTAAGGCTCTATTACTAGCATTATATTCAACTGGTAAAGTAATCAAATTAACTAGAACGGACAACCCAAATATTCCAATACCTATCCACCAGAATATAATTCCAACAGGGGAGTAGAAGAATATTGCCCCAAGAATTACAAAAATCCATAGCGTATTACTAGCGATATTACAAATAGGAATAATAACATTTCTAATTTTGATTGGAGCATATTTTGTTTTGTATTGTAGTGCATGTCCAACTTCGTGACAAGCAACACCTAAGGCTGCAATTGAACTACTATCGTATACACTCTCACTAAGTGCTAGAATTTTCTTTCTATGGTTATAGTAGTCGGTTAGTTCTCCTCGAACTTTGATAATATTTATATCTTGTAATCCAGCAAAGTCAAGAAACATTCTTGCAATTTCTGCTGCTGTTTTTCCACTTTCTGCATAGGCAGTGCTATACTTCTGGAAAGTAGTGGATACTTTGATTTGAGCATATATTCCTAGTATTATACCGGGGAGTAAAATTATGCCAAGTATATAATAATCGTAGTACATTATCTCTTCTTCCTTTTTTTATTTAGTAATAATAAATCATCAAATAAACCTGCAATGTATGTTTGAGCGGCAACACCAAGTAATTTTTTTGCTTTGCGATATTCACTAGGTGTAACATAATTGTATTCTTTCAAATATTTCAACGCTCGTCTACTAGCATCATATTCGAGGGGAATTATTATAATTAATTCTAATATGTGCAGTAGAAATAGCGATAGAGATATAATAAGTAAAATGTATCCCACATTTTCATTAGGAACTTTTAGTAAATACAAAAATAATCCAATAACAAGTGTAGGGATAATTAATTTGTTAGTAAGATTGGTTAGGCTCTTGACTAATTGTGTTAGTACATATAGGGGAGTAGCATTTTTATGCTGAACTGCATGTCCTAATTCATGAGAAACTATTGTTAGCGATGCTAAAGATGCAGTGTTGCACACTTCTTCACTTAATATTAATGTATGATATTTTGGGCTATACGCATCGCCAAGTTTTCTATCTGTTAATGCAAATTCCAAATTATCTAGTTCTAAGTTCCTCTTTGACAAAAATGCCAGTTCTTTGCCAGTAATATTTACTTTGTTTCCTATTTTCATGTACTTATTATAAGTCTTAATTATTCTAGTTCTACTTGTAAATACAATGATTATAAGAAGTAGGATTATGGCAAATACGATTGCCAGTATCTGATATTTATCCAATTTTGATATCCTAAAAATAAATTTGTAGAAATTCAAGTCTACAAATTTATTATATATCATAAATCATATTTTTTGCAAATCAATAATTAATATATAGCAATTGAATTTTAAAAAGTATCTTCAATATCTATAATTTTATTATCTTCCATTATAAAGTTGTAATTTTTAGTTTTGGTTCCAATTAGTGTGTAATTTAGTTTATTCTTGATGAATTCATGACGATTAAGATAAATACTATCAAAATCCCCAAAATAATTTTTGAAATAAGTAAAATCAGTATTTACTAAATTATTATGTAACATAGTTTTGGCTTTGCTTTCGTCTCCAATTTTTAAACATTGCAAAAAGTCCATAGGAATTAGTTCTTCACTTGTGGAATAGGTACAAATGTTATTCTCATAAACATAATATTTTTGGCTTGTTTTACTCTCAAAATCGACTTTGCATACTAATGAATGATGAGATATGTCTTTCAAATTTTTGAGTATTTCTATCTCATTATTTTTAGTGCTAATTGAGTGAACTATATCTTCAAAAATAATCTCGACTTTGGCTGTATCAAATAAAAGTATATAGTACTCATCATTACTCACAATACCTTCTATTATTAAAATATCTTTCTTCAAATCTACATTAGCACTTGTAATTTGTTTAATAGATTTATTAAGTAATAAACTGGCATTGCCAAATATATTTATAATGCTATTATTATCGTTAGTTATTGATACATAGAATTTGCCGATATTTTTGCTAAATATAAGTGTACTTCCATTACAAGAATAATATTTGTATGGTTCAAATAGTATATCTGTGTGATTATTCGCAAAAGGGATAATTTTCACATTTTTATTCTGAGTACTTATTCCATTAGAACATTCTATCATGGCAGTATAGGGTAGATACTCGTTATTTTCGCTAATTGGATTATAATCTAGAAAAACTCTATTTGTATTGCATATCATATCAAATTCAAAATCGTTTAAATTATCTATTGTACCCAAATATTTGCCATTAACACTCATACTACAAGGCTTAGAACTAATTAAATGTAGAAAATTTGCTGTCATAATATTTCCTTTTTTTATTTAATATATGAAATCAAGTTTATTTATATGAATACTTGGATATTATAAAAAATATTAAAGAGGACTAGTATGAATAGAGTTTTTTATTTTAGAAAGAGAATTTTAAAATTTCAAAGACCAAGTGGAATTGTATCTGATGAAGATATAGTTAATCTTTTCTTAGGATTAGTTCGCTTAGTTAAAAGGAATACAGAAATAATTTTAGAAGAGAAATATCTAAATAAAATTAATAAATTGCAAACAGAAATAAGAAAGTTGTCTAAATAATTTAGTAAAAGTTTGTATGTCATAATTTGTTGAAAAAGTATGCTTTGTTTGATATAATTAAAGTAGGTGAAAATTATGAATATAAATATCATTGCTGGCAAATGCTCAGAAGATAATAATTTGCAAATTATAAATATACTAAGAAATAGAGACAAAACCAAAAATAACTACATAATAGCACCAGATAGGTCGCTTTTTAGTATTGAACGTAGGCTCTTTGATGAATTAGATGAGAGTTGTTTTTTTGACCTGTCAGTTATGTCATTTTCAAAATTAGCAAAGAAAGTAATTAGCAATACTAATAAAAATATATTGACAAAACAATCGGGTGTGGCATTAGTAAAAAAATTACTAATAGAGAATAAAAATAATTTGCATACATTTGGCAAAGCAACTAACTTTATGGGATTTGCAAGTAGCCTTTTTGAAACTATTTGTTTATTCAAAAGTTGCAATATTTCTCCTCAAGAAATTTTTGTAAATGATAGCAGTGATTATTCAAATTTGAAACAGAAAGACATTAAATTAATCTATACTAAATACGAAGAATTTTTGCAAAATGATTTTACTGATAGTTTCAATCAACTAAGACTTTTTGCAGATATGATAGATAAAAATACATTCGAAAATAGTAATTTCTATTTTGTTGAATTTGATGATTTTACAGCACTTATGTATTTAATCATTGCAAAGATTGCTAGATATTATGATACTTACATTTGTACAACATATGGCAAAGATAATACTAATAGTAATATCTATACCAACAAAGTCTATTATGATTTGATTGATTTATTCAAATCCAATGGTCTTGATTTCAAAATTAATAGAATAGAAAATAATGATAGTTTGATAAATAACTTACTTGCATATGTTCCAAACAAAAGCGATAATCAAAGGAATGATATATCCATTACTTCTTTTGAAAATAGACTTGATGAGATTAAATTTACAGTATCTCATATTTATAATAAAGTATTAAATGAAGATATAGACTTTGGAGATTTTGCATTAGTATTGCCAAGTTTTCAGGTCTACAAGAATGATTTAGAGTTAGAATTGAATAAGTATAGTATTCCATATTATTTTGATAAAAATGATAAATTATGTGATTATATTCTAATTAGACTTATATTTGATATTTGCAAATTATTTGATGGCAAATTCTTGGCTAGTGACTTTGTTAGCATTGTTCAAAATTCAATTCTAAATTTTGATATAGACACTATTTGTAATCTAGATAATTATCTAAAAAAGACTGGCAAAAGGGGATTTGCTTGTTTTAATTTTGAAATTGAAGATAGTGAAGATATCCAACTTTTTTGCAATAAAATATTAGAGTGGAAAGACTTATCAAAAAATAAAGAAAATGTAACTAATTTCTATAAAATTATAAACGATATCTATAATTACATATTATCTAGAAGTACATGTTTTGTAGATAATTTGTCTCCGTTAGAGAAAAGAGTATTTCTACAAGTACAAACTAAATTTGAAAATATTGAGAAAGATTATATTTCTGTTTTTGGCAAAGACAAGATAGAATTTGATGAATTTATAGAAACATACAAATCTTATTTTGAAGCAAGTGATATAAGTATGCCACCAATTACTAGCAATACTATCTTTATTGCTGACTTTGATAAGAGTTACATAAGCAAATGCAAATATGTATATATACTTGGTTGTAATGAAGGGAAGTTGCCAAGTTTTAAGATGGATAATGGATTGATAACCGATGATGAAATTGCAAAATTTCCTAATGCTAAGCAAATTAATCCTACAATCAATCTTATTAATTCTCGTAAAACTTTCAAATTATTTGAAACTATGCAGAAAGCAGAGTTGCACACCTATCTTAGTTTCTATTTGTCTAGCGGGGAAGGGAAAGCATATCCAAATACGCTTATTAAGAGCATACTTAGCATTTACAATCTAGATATCATTAATGGTTCTAACCAACTAGATTTTGTAGCACGCTCACTAAATAAAATAGATGTAGATAATCTAGCATTTAATAATATGTCTAGAGAGTTAGTTGTAGATAATATTTTAACACTAACTAAGAACTGGAAAATTTATTCTAGTTATCCTAATTATAGACAGATACTTTCAATGCTTGTACAAAATTTGAATGATAGAAATATTTACAAACTTATAGATAATAACTTAATTACAAATGAAAGTATTAAAATAAAAGACTGCAATCTATTTGTAAATAATACAACCAGTGTAAGCCAAATAGAGACTTATTATAATTGCCCATATAAGCATTTTGTAAGATATGGACTGAAGATAGACAAAGAAGATGTTTGTGAATTGAAACCAAATGACATAGGAACAATCATTCACAGTGTACTCAGAAGTATTATGCCAGATATCTTAAGCAAAGCAAATATTGAAGACATTTACGCAAAGAGCGAATTATTATTAAATAAGATACTATCTTCAGATAACTATAAGTATATATCCAGTAATCCAATAAATAACTATGTTATACTAGCGCTTAAGAAAGAATTACAGCGAATTATATTGGGCATTATATCGCAAGTAGAAGTAAGTAGTTACAAACCAAATCTTAAATATCTAGAGCATACTTTTGTAAGTGAGACAGCAACTAAGTACGGAATAAAGATTAAAGGCACAATAGATAGAGTAGATACTTGGAATAATGATTTTATTATAATCGACTATAAGACTGGCGATAGTAATTTTAGTGATTATACAGATGTGTATAGTGGCAAAAAATTACAATTACTAGTGTATGCTAAATGTTTTGCAGATAAGTATAAGTTAAATCCAAAAGGGGTATTCTATTTGCCAATATCTAATGCTTATAGCAAAGAAAGTAAGAAATACAAATTGATAGGTGTGCTAGATAAAGATATAAATAACATATATGCAATGGATAATGGATTGACACAAAGTGGATACTATAGTAATGTTATCAATCTACATACTACGCAAAGTGGAGAATTTCCGAAGAATAGTACATTTTTTAGTAGAATGTGTATAGATGCAGAGGATATAAATTATCTACTAGATTATGCTATTAATCAAGTGAATATTGCTATCAAAAATATATTAGATGGCGACATAACACCGCACCCTCTAAAAACTAATAATAAAAATGTTTGTGATTATTGTGAGTATTTAGGATTGTGTAATTACAACAATAATAACGATAGGTGTGTGAAAAGTATTTTAACAATTGATGAATTAAAAGAAAGGAGATAATATCTTGGCATTTAACCCTAATGAAGAACAATTAGAATTTTTGCAAAGTAAGAAGTGTAATGTCTTGGTCTCTGCGTCTGCAGGTTCTGGAAAAACTTCAACAATGATACAAAAATTAATGCAAATATTAATAGATGACAAAGTATCTATACAGAAATTATTGGTACTTACTTTTACCGATGCTGCTGCTTCAGAAATAAAACAGAAATTATTTTCGGCAATTACCGAGAAAATCGAAAGTGCTGACGCAGAGAATAGAGCATTTCTAAAAAGTCAGTTAGATAGTATAAATTCTGCCGAAATAGGCACTCTTCACTCAGTATGTAAAAAATTAATAATTAAGTATTTTTACGAAATAAATGAAAGTCCTGATTTTGGAATGCTTACAGATAGGGAGAGTAAGTATCTAATAGATATTGCAATGTGCAGTATTTTTGAGAAATACATTAAAGCCAATGACCAAGGTTTCTTTGATTTGTATGATTGCTATAATTCCAAAAGAAATGATTTAAATCTAAAAAAAATAATACTATCTTTACTGGATTATCTTAGGAATAAGAGTAATTATAAGCAATGGATAGAAAATACTATAAATTCCTCATTTAATAGTAATTTGAATGAAAATGGGTGTTGTAAATTTTTGCATGATTACACAGTGAATAATTTGAAAGAATTTATCGACCCGATTAATTCTTTGATAGAATTATCTAAGGCAAATGACTATGTAAAATACACAAATTTTTTGTACGACAAGAAGCAATGCTTAGATGAAATTATTAGTAGCCATAATTTTATCCAAATGCAGAAAATTATATTTAATTTGCCAACTATAATTAAACCTAGAAAGTCATCAAAAAGTGATACCTTAGAATTAGAATTTGATGAACAAGTAGATAATCTAAATCAAAGAATTAATGAAACAATCAAAATTATTAAGAGTTATATAATTACAGGCAACGAAGAAGAGACAAAAAATCATATATTAAAAAGCAAAGAAAATGTAACTAAAATTGTAGCGATTATCGAAGATGTACTTAATGAATATACTAGACTAAAAAAGAACAGAAATTGTCTAGACTTTAACGACCTAGAAGATAAAATGCTAGAATTACTTGAGTATGATAAAGTGGTCAAAATTCTTAAAAGCAATTATCAATTTGTATTTTTTGATGAATATCAAGATATAAATGAAAAGCAAGAATTAATACTATCAAAATTGGTCTCAAGAGATAATTATTATATGATAGGAGATGTCAAGCAGAGTATTTATGCTTTCAGACAATCATCTCCAAAGATATTTGTAAGTAAATTCTATAAATTCAATCAAGATGGCGTCAAAAATAAAGTTATTAATTTCAATAAAAATTATAGAAGTGATAAAAATATTCTTGAGTTTGATAATTTAGTATTTGATAAACTTATTACAGACAAAACTATTGGAATTAATTACAAAGACAATTCTAGATTTCAATCAGAGAGAAATTTTGTTGATTGTAATGTAGAAATGAAGATAATAAATTCTAAGCAAGAAGAAAGTGAAGACGAAAGCAAAGAAGAAATTGATGCCGAAGAAAAAGAAGCATTATTAGTAGCGGATAGTATAGCAAATTTACTATCTATGAAAAAAGAAAATGGTGAATATTATTCATACAAAGATATTGCTATAATATTAAGGAAAAGGGGGAGTTTCTTAAAAGTATTATGTGATACTCTTACTACTATGCAAATTCCTATTAATGCAACCATTTCTAGTGAGTTTTTTGAGACATATGAGATAAACTTAATGATGGCAATCTCGCAAATTGGTGCTAATTTCAAAAATGATATTGCATTAAGTATTGTTCTCAAAAATTTATTTGATGTAAGCGATGAAGAATTATTTACAATTAGAAAATCAAGCACAGATAAGAATTTCTTTGATTGTGTCAAGAATTATGATGAGAATGATGCTATAGCAAATAAATTATCTAAGTTTAATAACTTTATATTAGAAATTAGACAATTCATATCCTATCATACAACTTATGAGTATTTACAAATGGTTATTCAGAAGTTTGATATTCTTACCAGACTTAAGAGTATGAATGGGGGAGTAGAGAAAGTTCAGAATGTTAATGAATTTCTTAAACTATCAGACAATGAAAATTATAAATACAATTTACATAAATTCGTAGAATATTTAGATTTTGCATCATCAGATACTCAATTGCAAAGTATTGGAAGTACAGGCAATTCTGTACAAATAATGACTATACATTATTCCAAAGGTCTAGAGTTTCCTGCTGTTATATTTGCAGGTTTGGGCAAAAAATTTACAATTAATAAAGACACTAATGATATTATCATTAATGAAAATATGGGATTTGGACTAAAAAGTATTAATCCTGTAGATAGAACTTTAAGTGAAACAATTATCAGAAATGCCTGTAAAATAGATAATAAGAAATCTGAACTTAATGAAGAAATCAGACTTCTTTATGTGGCAATGACCAGACCAAAAGAGAAATTAATCTTGATAGGCAGATATAATCTTGATGATTATGAGAAAACTAAAGTAAAAGATATTTATAATTCAAAGAATTATTTAGACTTAATTTTTAAATCTATTCCAGACGAATATAATAGTAATTTTATAAATAACAAAAAATTTGTAATGTATGATAATACAGACGCTTGTTGTAATGTTAATTTTTACAAATTAGAGGACATTGTAACTAAGAGTGAACGAGATGAAAGTAATATCATGATAGGGAAGTGTGATACAAATTTACTTGAGACTTTTGGAAAAATTGTAAATAAGAAAGTGAATACTAATACATTTACTATCAAAAATACTGTTACAAATATTCTAAACGAAGAGAGAGATTACGAAAATATCAATTATTATCCAAATAAATTAGATAGTTCTGACAAATTGGAAAATACAGATGCATTGAAATTAGGCACTGCATATCATAGTGTTATGCAAAATCTTAAATTTACAGAGAATAAAGCCGAAATCAAAGAATTAATTGATAATTTAGTTATTAAGAATATCATTACTAGAGAGTATGCAGACAAAATTAGTATTGAAGAAATTTATAAAGCAAAAGAAGTTCTGCAAGACTATATTTTAAATGCCGACCAAGTTTATAGAGAAAAGCAATTTGTAATGCAAGAAAATTATAATAAAATTGTAAAAAATAGCGATAATAATACTAAGGTTATAATTCAAGGTATTATAGATTTGGTTGTAATAAAAGATGGCATTTCTTATCTAATAGATTACAAGACTAATAGAACGAATAATGAAGAATTTTTAAAGAGTAATTATGCACTACAATTGCAAATATATAGTGATGCATTTTATAATGCCACAAATGTAGCCATAAAAAAGAAATTTTTGTATTCTTTTTGCTTGGGAAAACTAATTGAAGTAAATTAAAAAATTTTTAAAATTTGCCTCAAATTATTAGTTAATTATTTATCCGTATGATATAATACTCTATGTATATAGAAAAATGAAATTAGGAGAATTTTATGTTGAACGCAGGTCAATTGTTGGCAGGTAACTTGGTAGATAGTATTCTAAATGTTTTTAGTACTATTGGTGGATTTGCAGGTGGCGGTAGTGAGACTGCTAGTTTGCAGTATGTTTTCTTTATATCGCTTGCCGTTTTCTTACTAGGAATAGTTATCTGTTGTGTATTAATTTCTAGAACATACGAGTCAAGACTTCTTCGTAGTGTTTCTGGATTTAATAGATATTTTAAGAAAAATCCATTTATTAATGAAGACAATCTTGTAGAGGTTAATAATAGATTTAAGAATGTGCCAAAGACACTTAGATATTCTTGGCAAGAGTATATGCTAAATAGGGATAGACAACCTTCTGAATATATCAATTCAGTTTCTTGTATAGACCAACCAACTAGAAGTAGTGCATACAAGAATATTGCTAATACAGTTTTGTTTATAACAATTATGATATCTGCACTTACACTTGTATTCAATTTGGCATGTGTATATGGTGCGCCTATAATGGGTGTTGATGGAACTATCGAGACTTTCAAAGGTTTCTTTGAGATACTATTATTCCCATTGCTTTATACCTTTGTTGGTGTATTTATTACAACTGTACTTAAATTATTGGAGTCTAGTAGATATGCAGATTTGTACTATGAATTCCATGAATTTGAAAGATATCTAAATAAGGCTTGTTCTACAATGCCATCATTTGTTGATTACGAAGTATTATTTACTCCAAAAGAAATTAGGGAGGCGATCCCAGTTCTTGAAGAGTATCTAGAGAAGCGTGCTTTGCAAGAACAGAAAGAAGCCGAAGAAGCAGAAATGAATGCTAATCACTTTGAAGACTTTAACTTTGAACCAGTTGGAGTAGAGAGTGCTTTGCTTCTAGATAGAGCAATGTTGGAGGGCGAGAAATACTTCAATTTCAAGCGTGGCATTACAGAGAGAATTAACTCTAAAGAGCAAGAAATGTTTAACTTCCAGAAAGCATTTGATGAAGTAACCAAAGATTACGAAAGAAAATCTCAAGCAGTTAGAGAGAATATGGCTTCTCTTACTGAACAATTAAATGCAACATCAGTTAAAATTGAGGCTAACTACCTTAAAAAGAAATATAACGAAGAACAACAAAAACAACAACAATTAGAGAAAGACTACGAATACTCCAAAGTAAACTTTGAGAAACAACAAGCAGATATGGACCAAGAAATTGCAGCATTAAGTGCTGAAATTAAAGAGAAGAAATCTCAAGTTGAAGAAAATATGATGAGTGAATGTAGAACTTATGCTAATAAAGTTTGGGGTCAAATTAATAAAGAACTACAAGCACAACAAGAACCAATCTTGAAAGAGAAAGAAGAGAAAGCTAAGATTTTACAAGAAGAAATTGATAAAATGACATTGCTTGTAGCCGACCAAGATGCTGATATCAAAGCAAAACAAGAATACATTTTGAAACTTGAACAAGACATCAAGGTTAGACTTGCTGAAATAGAAGCAATTAATAATGTAAGAGATTACTTCAATACTCCAGAATTCAGACAAAGAGTAGCAGACAAGAAGAAGAGAAGAAAATTTGAAGACTATGATGATGAAGAGGAAGAAGTAGTTGAGGCTAAGCCTGAGACTAAGAAAAATCCTATTGTAGATATGATTACTGCTGACAATAGAGATGAACAAATGAAGAAAGAGGAGAATGAACTACTTTCTAAATTAAGAGAAGTTAACAAGGCTAATTCTGAATATAGCAAAGATATAGAAGAAATCAATAAAAGAGAAAAAGCAAAATCTGAACAATACTCAAATCCATTTGCTGCTTTTGCTAATATCCAAAATGATATAGAGAAGACAAATAAAGAATTGATTGATAATCAGAAAGATTTAGCAAATTCTATAGATGACACTATCAAAGCAGTAGAAGAAGACAAAAACGATAAATCTGACAAAAAAGAAGACAATAAAGAAGAAGTTAAAGCAGAAGAAACTAAGACTGAAGATGCAGAAAAAACAGATAGCAAAGAAGGAAAACCAGCCAAGAAAGGAACAAATTTGCAAGGTCTTCTAGATAGTGCTAAGAAATTGAAAAAATAAATAAAAAATCCCATATTGATGGGATTTTTTTGTTATTGCATAGTATGTAATTTTTCAAGATTTGCTATACCTTGCTATTTCGACTAATTTGCCAAAGTAAGATGCTTTGTTAACAATTTCTTTTGTGACGATGGCGTCTTTTTTGGCTATTAATTCGCCATTAACAGCAACAACATCTTGACTAAGAATTCTGCCAATTAGAAATCTGAAATCAGTAATAATTTTGTTATTTTGAGGCTCGGGAGTTTCTTTCTTTAGAAAGTCAGATAAGATAATAACTTTCTTTTCAGTTTGCTCTATTTTTAATTTCTTACTTGCGGGTTTTAATTTTTGGATAGATATATTATCTTTGCCAACTATAATTGTAGATTTGCCAATATTGTAGATTTCATCACAATTTATAGTTTTTCCATTATTTAGTAGTATTTGGTAAATTCTATAATTATCATCAATAATAATATCATGGCTTGTCCCAAGGTAATTACAGTCCAAATCAAATACTTTTAAATTCAGTGGATTTAAGTTTTCTTCCATCTCTTTTTCGCAATTTGATTGTAAGTCAAGTACAGTTTTGTTTTTTATGTAAATACAAGAAGTTCCTAATTTATATATATCTCTAAATTTAATTAAGTGGGGGATATTATCGTTTTCGTCAAGTATGCAAGCATAATTGCATTTTTTTTGTTTATAATCAAACATGATGTTATAAATAATTCCTAAATATTCGCCTTCAAAGAGGGATATTACAGGAGTGGATATGATATCGGATATTTTATTCATTTTTAATCTCCATTTTATTAGTTATTAAAATTATATTAAATTTGACGCTATATTATTACTTTTTGTTAATTTTAATGGACAGATATTTGTATTTAATTAATTTCTATGTTACAATATTTTCAATCATTGGTGGTTAATTATGGGATTTTTCTCTAAATTAAAAGAATTATTTAATAAAAATATTGAATGTGATGAAGATATGAATAATCACATAGTTTTTTATTTAAAAAAGAAAAAATATTTGTATTTGAATAAAAACATTGTAGTTAGAGATGGAACGACTTGTGTTGTTGTGTTCAAATCTAGAGTTTGTGATGTGATTTTGCCGGGTAAATACAAAATTAATGAACAAATAATTCCAGAGACATATAGTAGGGCAAAAATAGAAAAATTAAATAAGAAAGGCAAAAATATCAAAAAAATTAGGGTTGATTTGTACTTCTTGAGTTCTAAAGATTTCAAAGACTTTGACTTCAGTTCGGACGAACCATTCTTCTTAAAATCAAGAGAATTGGGTAGAATTAGGGGATATATGAAGGGAAGTTGTGTTGTAAGAGTTCTAGACCCTGCAGTATTAATTAAATGCTTAATAGCCGAGACGGGCAAAGAAAAAACTGAAGATGTAAATGATGATATTGGATTGTGGATAGGAAATAAGATAAATAAAAAAATTGAAAAAAACAAAATTCCTATTGAAAATATTATCCATAATAATGATTATGTTGCATCAATGATTAATGCAGAACTTGAAGATAGTTTTGATAATATTGGTATATTTGTTAAAAATATTAAATTGAAAGCAATAGACTTTCCAAAGAAATATCAAAAGAAAATTAACGAATATATGGTTTCTCATAAAACTATTATTAAACCAAGTGTAGTTTATAATAGAAATGAATTAACTCAAAATAATAGTGGAAAATCTTATGTAAGTGTAGATGCTATGCAAAATGTTAAAAATAGTGCAAATCTGGGCGGTTTTAGAGTATGTAATAGATGTGGTTTCAGAAATTCAAATATGAATAAGTCTTGTAATAATTGCGGGAATAAGTTGGATTGAATTGACTAATTTGCATTAAGTATGATATACTAAATGTACATTGAAGTTTGTGTGCTTACTTAAACTTTAATGATTTACTGCTATTGCAGTTTTTTTGAGAAGGAGATAATATGAGCAAAATAACTAAGAATACAACTATTGGTGAAGTATTGAAATTATGTCCTAATGCAGAGACTATTTTGCAAGGATTTGGAATGCATTGTGTTCATTGCCCAATGAGCCAAATGGAAACATTGGAAGAAGCTGGTGCTGTTCATGAAGCAGATATTGAACTAATGGTTAAGAAATTAGAAGAAGATATGAAAAAATAATTAAAATCGCCCAAACGGGCGATTTTTTTGTAAAAACTATTGCTATTTGCTTATATATATGATATAATATATTATATCTAATAAATAAACATATTTAATTAGATATGAAATTGGGGAAGACATTAGATTAATTATTACATTATTCTGGTGGAGAACATTCACAAATTTTATATTTTACATAATATGTCCTATTTTGATAAATTTCTGAAAAAATTTTCAAAAAAGTGTTGACTTTTGGGCTTTTTTTAGATAGAATAAATATGCTGTAATATTTTGCTGAGTGTAAAGTTACTCTGAAAAGTGCCGATTTTTAGGGATAATTTACATTTTAGAAGGGTTCACGCATTGATTGTGAACGACTAAAAATCTCGCATTATTTTTTTTGATTACAGCGAGTGAACACACGGTAAAGTGTAAGAATATGTAATTAGTTCCTATTGAAAATTAGATTAAATCTGTTTTCAAAAGGGATTTTTGCGGTTTGAGACATGATAGGTGTTTGCTTATAGCGAAAAAAGATTTTTAGGTAAATTAATTAAAGGAGAAAAATTAATGGCAACACAAAAAATCAGAATTAAATTAAATGCTTTTGACCACAACCTAATTGATGTAGCAAGCAAAAGAATAGTTGACACTGCTCTTAAATTTGGTGCAAAGATTAGTGGTCCAATTCCACTTCCTACTAATAAAGAAGTGGTTACAATTATTAGGGCTACTCACAAATACAAAGATAGTCGTGAGCAGTTCGAACTAAGAACACATAAAAGACTAATTGATATTTACAGTCCTTCAGCAAAGGCAGTTGATGCTCTTATGAAGTTGGAACTTCCTGCAGGTGTAGACATCAATATTAAACTTTAAGGACAGGGGGAAATAAAATAATGAAAAAAGCAATATTAGGCAAAAAACTTGGTATGACTCAAATATTTGATAACAATGGTTTAGTTGTCCCTGTTACTGCTATTGAGGCTGGTCCATGTTTTGTATCTCAAATTAAGACAATGCAAAATGATGGTTACACAGCAGTACAACTTGCATTTGATGGTGTAAGAGAACAATTAATTAATAAACCAATGCTTGGTCAACTCAAGAAAGCAGATATTTCTGCTATGAGATATCTTAAAGAATTTAAACTTGACGATGCAGAGAATTACAAACTTGGTGACAAAATCACTTGTGATGTATTTGCAGAAGGTGATGTTGTAGATGTTACCGGTACTTCTAAAGGTCATGGTTTCAGTGGTACTATCGCAAAATGGAATTTCCACAGACACAGAATGACTCACGGTAATGGTCCAGTACATAGACATGTTGGTTCTATCGGTGCTAATACTTTCCCTGCTAAAGTATTCAAGGGTAAGAAAATGGCTGGTAGATGGGGTAACGAGAAAGTTACTGTTCAAAATTTAAAAGTTGTTAAAGTTGACGCAGAAAGAAATTTAATACTTGTCAAAGGTGCAATTCCTGGTGCTAAAGGTAGTTTGGTTAGTGTTAAATCTGCTGTTAAAGTAAACGCATAAGGAGTTAAACTATGGCAAGCACAAAATTACTTAATATAATGGGCGAAGAGTGTGGTACTATTAAACTTAACGATAGCGTATTCAAACAAGAATATAACGAAGCGTTAATTCATCAAGTTGTAGTTGCACACCTAGCAAATTTAAGACAAGGTACAAAGAGTGCTCTTACAAGAACTGAAGTAAGAGGTCACGCTAAGAAACCTTGGAGACAAAAAGGTACAGGTAGAGCAAGACAAGGCTCAACCAAGGCTCCACAATGGAGAGGTGGTGGTGTAGCATTTGCACCTAAGCCAAGAGATTTCTCTAAGAAAGTAAACAAAGAAGCAAAGAGAGTTGCATTCCGTAGTGCTATCTCTACTAAACTTGCAAATAAAGAATTAATCGTTCTTGACAATCTTGATATCAAAGATGCAAAGACAAAAACAATGGTTGATGTTCTAAATAAGATTGGTGCAAACAGAACTGCAGTTATCGTTACTAAAGGCGAAAACGAAAATGTTTTGAGAGCAAGTTCAAATCTTCAATATGTTGAAGTTACAGATTCTAATCTTCTAAATGTTTATGATATCATTAAATGCGATAAGTTGGTACTTACTGCTGACGCTATTAAATCAATTGAAGAGGGGTACAAAGCATAATGAGAACATTTGATATAATTAAGAAACCACTTCTAAGTGAGAAAACATATGCTGATATCCACAACAAGAAATATGCTTTTGTTGTAGATAAAAATGCAAACAAAGTAGAAATTAAGAAAGCCGTTGAAGAAATATTTGGTGTTAAAGTTAAATCTGTTAATACTCTAAATATGGACGGCAAATTAAAAAGACAAGGAAAGACTCAAGGTTATACTAGCGACTACAAGAAGGCCTATGTAACTTTAACTGCTGATAGCAAGGCTATAGAGTTCTTCGAGAGTCTATCATAGGAATTGTAGGAGGATATTATAATGGCTATTAAAACATATAAACCAACATCTCCTGCTAGAAGATTTTATACTACAGCATCTTTTGAAGAAGTAACTAAGAAAACTCCTGAAAAATCTCTTTTGGCAGAGAAAAAGAAATTTGCTGGTAGAAATAATCAAGGCAGAATTACTGTTAGACACAGAGGTGGTGGCAACAGAGTTAAATATAGAATTATTGATTTTAAAAGAAATAAAGATGGTGTTCCTGCAACTGTTGTTGGAATTGAATACGATCCAAACAGAAGTGCTTACATTGCATTACTTAATTATGCAGATGGTGACAAGAGATATATCTTAGCACCAGTAGGACTTAATGTAGGTGACAAAGTAATAAGTGGTAGCAATGCTGAAATTAAAGTAGGTAATGCACTAGAAATGAAAGATATGCCAGTTGGTGCTGTAATTCATAATATTGAATTAACACCAGGAAAGGGCGGTCAAATTGTTAGATCTGCTGGTATGGAAGCAAGACTTATGGCTAAAGAGGGTAGATATGTTACAATTAAACTTCCTTCTGGAGAAATGAGACTTGTTCTTGCAAATTGCAAAGCAACAATCGGACAAGTTGGCAATCTTGAACACGAAATAGTTTCTATCGGTAAAGCAGGTAGAACAAGACATCAAGGTATTAGACCTACCGTTCGTGGTAGCGTTATGAACCCTTGTGATCACCCTCATGGTGGTGGTGAAGGTAAATGTCCAGTTGGTAGAAAATCTCCACTTACTCCTTGGGGTAAACCTGCTCTTGGTAAGAAAACTAGAAACACTAAAAAACAAAGTAGCAAACTTATTTTGAAGCGTGTTAATTAGGAGCGTATGATATGAGTAGATCATTAAAGAAAAAACCTTATGTAGAAGAAAGGTTATTAAAGAGAATAGAGAAATTAAATGCTGAGGGTAAAAAACAAGTTCTAAAGACTTGGAGTAGAAGTTCTACTATTTATCCTGAGTTCGTAGGACACACTATCGCTGTTCACAACGGAATGAAACATATCCCAGTTTATTGTACAATCGATATGATAGGTCACAAACTTGGTGAGTTCGCTCCTACTAGAACCTTCAGAGGTCATGGCAGTGATAAGGTTGTAGCAAAGAAGTAAGGAGAGATAAATTATGGCTAAAAGAATGAAAGAAAAATCTGCAAAAAGAAATGATTCAAGAGACACTCGTCCTTCTGCTACTGCTAGATATGTAAGAATGGGTGCTCCAAAAGCAAAAAGACTTTTGGATTTAATCAAAAATAAGAGTGCAGTTGAGGCTCAAGCAATACTTGAAATTACTCCTAGTACAGCTTCTATTGCAGTTAAAAAAGTTTTATGCTCTGCTATAGCAAATGCTGAAAACAATATGGGTCTTAATAAAGACGACCTAGTTGTTGCAGAAGCATATGCCAACCAAGCACCTTCTTTTAAAAGAGTATCTTTTAGAGGAAGAGGCGGTGTTGACACTATTATTAAAAGAAATTGTCATATCACTGTAGTGTTAGACAGCGTAAAAAAGTAAAGGAGCAAGAAAAGAATTATGGGACAAAAAGTTAATCCAAACGGTTTGAGAGTTGGTGTTAATAAAGAATGGAGTTCTTCTTGGATTGCTAACAAAAAAGAATTCTCTAATTATCTTATTGAAGATAATAAAATTAGAAAATATATTAACAAAAAACACGCTGGTAACGGTATTTCAAAAATCATTATTGAAAGAACTGTTAACCGTCTAACCGTTGATATTTATACTTCTAAGCCTGGTATCATTATTGGTCAAAAAGGTGCAGGAGTTGAAGAATTAAAATCTGAAATTGCTAAACTAAGCAATATCAAAAATATTAGCATTAATATAAAAGAAGTAAAAAGACCAGATCTTGACGCTGAACTTGTTGCTGAATCTATTGCTTTACAACTTGAGAAAAGAGTTAGTTTCAGAAGAGCAATGAAACAAGCAATGCAAAGAGTTATGAAGGCTGGTGCTGTTGGTTGCAAAATTATGGTTAGTGGTAGACTAGATGGTGCAGAAATAGCAAGAAGTGAACATTATCATGAGGGTAGACTTCCACTTCATACTATTAGAGCAGACATTGACTATGCTACTTATGAAGCACATACAACTTTTGGTGTAATTGGTGTTAAAGTTTGGATTTGCAAAGGCGAAATCTTAAACAAAAAATCAGTAACTACCGACAATACTTCTGATGTTGGAGGTGAAGCATTATGTTAATGATGCCTAGAAGAGTTACAAGAAGAAAACAATTTAGAGGAAGAATGAAAGGTAAAGCCACTCGTGGTAATAAACTTGCATATGGTACTTATGGATTGGTTGCTACAGAACCTTGTTGGTTGACTGCTAATCAATTAGAGGCTGCGAGAGTTGCCATCAACCGTTTTACAAAGCGTGGTGGTAAAGTTTGGATAAATGTCTTCCCACAAAAACCAGTTTCTAAGAAACCTATCGGTACTCGTATGGGTAAAGGTAAAGGAGCACCTGAATTCTGGGTTGCTGTAATTAAACCGGGTAGAGTTTTATTTGAACTTGAGGGAGTTGCGGAAGAACAAGCAAGAGAGGCTATGCGTCTTGCTGGACATAAATTACCTTGCAAAACTAAATTCGTTATGAAAGAAAATGAAGAAATTATTGAAGGTGGTAACGAATAATGAAAGCAAAGAATTTTAAAGAAATGACTAACGAAGAACTAAACACACAATTGAAGTCATTGAAACAAGAATTATTTAATCTTCGTTTTTCAAATGCTACTGGACAACTTGCAAATCCTATGCAACTTAAAGTTGTTAAGAAGGACATTGCTAGAGTAAAAACAATTCTTACAGAAAGAGAATTAAATAAAAAGGCTAATGCCTAAGCGCTGGTATAGGAGGATAAAAGAATATGACAGTTGAGAGAAATAACAGAAGAACCAGAATCGGTGTCGTAGTTAGCGACAAAATGGACAAAACAATTACTGTTGCTGTAGAACTTGATAAAAGACATCCACTATACGGCAAAGTATACAAAACAACTAAGAAATTTAAAGCCCATGATGAAAACAATGAAGCAAAGATTGGCGATACAGTTGAAATTATGGAAACTCGTCCACTAAGTAAAGATAAATACTTTAGATTAGTGAGAATAGTCGAAAGGGCTAAATAAGGAGATAAAATATGGTACAACCTCAAACAATATTAAAAGTTGCTGACAACAGTGGCGCTAAGAGAATTATGTGTATTAGAATTTTGGGTGGCTCATTTCGTAGAAGTGGTAACATCGGGGATATTATAGTAGCATCTGTTAAAACTGCTACTCCTGGTGGTACAGTTAAAAAAGGTGATGTTGTAAAGGCAGTTATCGTTAGAACATCTAAGGGTGTTTCTAGACCAGATGGTTCTTATATTAAATTTGACGACAATGCTGCAGTTATTATTGATAACCAAAAATTACCTAAAGGTACTCGTATCTTTGGACCAATTGCAAGAGAACTTAGAGATAAGGGCTTTATGAAAATAATTTCACTTGCACCTGAAGTATTATAAGGAGATAAAATATGGCATTAAATGTTAAAAAAGGCGACACAGTATTAGTTATCGCTGGAAAAGATAAAGGCAAAACTGGCAAAGTGTTGGTTGCAATGCCTGCAGACAACTCCGTTGTAGTAGCAGGTGTAAATATTATTGCTAAACACAAGAAACCAAGAAGTGCTCAAGACAAAGGTGGCATCATCAAGAGAGAAAACAAGATTGATGCTAGTAATGTTCAAATCGTTTGCCCAAGTTGTTCAAAAGCAACTAGAGTTGCTCATAATGACAAAGATGGCAAGAAAGAGCGTATATGCAAAAAATGTGGTGCTAGCCTAGATGTAGTTGTTAAGAAAGCAACTAAGGCAGAAACTACCAAAACTGCTACTAAGAAAGCAGAAGTTAAAGAAACCAGCAAGGATACAAAAGTTGAGAAAACTGTAGAAGAGAAGAAGACTACTAAGACTGCAACTAAGAAATCTACTTCAACTAAGTCTAATGAGACTAAGACTACTACAAAATCTACAACTGATAAACCTGCTACAAAGAAAACAACAACTAAATCTACTACTAAGAAAGTAGAGAGTAAATAGGAGGTAAATTATGGCAAAAGAATTGAATAGATTACATGTATATTACAATGATGTTGTAGTTCCTGCTATGATGAAGGAAAAAGGTTATAAGAATATTAACCAATGTCCAAAACTTGAGAAAATTATAGTTAGTCGTGGTCTTGGCGATGTTAAAGATAATTCACAAGCATTTAACAAGGCTGTTGACGAATTAGCAACAATCACAGGTCAAAAACCTGTAACAACCACAGCAAAAAAATCAATTGCTAACTTCAAAATTAGACAAGGTATGAAAATTGGTGCTAAGGTTACTCTTAGAGGCGAGCATATGTATGAATTCTTAGACAAATTAATTTCTATTGCTCTTCCAAGATTAAGAGACTTCCAAGGCGTATCCAAGAAATCTTTTGATGGTAAAGGTAACTACGCTATGGGACTTACAGAACAACTAGTATTCCCAGAAATTAGTTATGAAAAAATTGATAAAATTCGTGGCTTAGACATTGTTATTGTTACTTCTGCTAAATCTGATGAGGACGCAAAACTAGTTTTGACTAAACTAGGTATGCCTTTCAAAAAGTAGGAGGTAAAGGAAGAAAATTATGGCAAGAAAAGCATTATTAAATAAACAACAAAAAGTACAAAAATTCTCTACACGTGAATATACTCGTTGCAAAATTTGTGGTCGTCCACATTCTGTACTAAGAAAGTATGGTATTTGCAGAATATGTTTCAGGGAACTAGCATACAAAGGCGAAATTCCTGGTGTAAAGAAAGCAAGTTGGTAAAAGGAGGAAATATTTATGACTATAGATCCAATCGCAGATATGCTTACAAGAATGAGAAACGCATTGAATGCTAAACACACAAATGTTTCTGTTCCTGTATCAAAAACAAAATTAGCTATTGCTGAACTTCTTAAAAATGAAGGCTACATTGCAGATTACAAAGTAGAAGGCGAAGGCATTAAAGCAAATATCGTTATCGAATTCAAAGATAACAAAGTTATTCAAGGTTTAAAAAGAATTTCTAAACCAGGTCTAAGAATTTACGCAAGTGTAGAAGACTTACCTAAGGTTATTAATGGCTTGGGTATTGCTATCGTTTCTACTAACAAAGGAATTATTACTGATAGGGAAGCACGTAAACTAGGTGTTGGCGGTGAAGTGCTTGCTTATGTATGGTAGGAGGTAAGACTTATGAGTAGAATTGGTAAAAAACCTATTGTATTGCCTCAAGGCGTTACAGTAAATGTTAATGGTAAGGTTGTTACAGTTACTGGACCTAAAGGTACTCTTTCTAGAGAAATAAATCCAAAAATTATAGTAAAAGTTGAGAACAACGAAGTTAATTTGATTAACAACAATTCAGATCCTCAATGCAATGCTTATCATGGATTATATAGACAACTTATTGCTAATATGGTAGAAGGTGTTAGCAAAGGTTTCGAAAAATCATTAAATGTTAACGGTGTTGGTTTCAAAATCAATCAACAAGGACAAGATTTAGTATTGAATATTGGATTTTCTCACCCAGTACTATTAAAAGCAATCCCTGGAATTGAACTTTCTTGTGACAAAACTGTTATTACAGTTAAGGGTATTGACAAAGAATTAGTTGGTCAATTTGCTGCAAGAGTTAGAAGTATTAAACCAGTAGAACCATACCATGCTTACGGAATTAGTTATACTGATGAAGTAGTTGTTCGTAAAGAAGTTAAGAGTGGTAAGAAGTAGAGGTTAGGATATGATTAAGAAGATTAATAAAAATGAAGATAGAAAAATACGTGCTGAACGTGTTAGAGCAAAAATTTCAGGCACTACTGAAAGACCAAGACTTAATGTATTTAGAAGTTTGAATAATATCTACGCTCAAGTAATTGACGATACAAAGGGTATTACTCTTGCTCAATCATCAACAATGGACAAAGCCATTGTTAAATCAATTGAAGGAAAAACTAAACAGGAAGCAGCGTTCATTGTTGGACAATCAGTTGCAAAAAATGCTATGGCAAAAGGTATCAAACAAGTTGTATTTGATAGGGCTGGATACCAGTACACTGGCAGAGTTAAAGCATTGGCTGATGGTGCTAGAGATGCTGGTCTTGAGTTTTAAGAGGTGTTTATATGCAAAATACTGAAAAAAAGCCATTTGAGAGAAAAGGTGGCAATAGAAATCACAACGATAAGAAATCTTTTGTAAAAGAGATTGATCCTATCGCTAGCAAACTTGTAGATGTTAATCGTATCACCAAAGTTGTTAAAGGTGGTAGAAATATGAGATTTGCTGCATTAGTAGTTGCAGGAGATAAAGCAGGCAAGGTAGGTATTGGTACTGGTAAAGCCGCTGAAGTTCCTAACGCAATTGATAAAGCAACTATGAGTGCAAAGAAGCATATGATTAGTATTCCATTGGAAGGAACTACTATTCCTCACGAAGTTATTGGTAAATTTGGTACATCAATTGTTAAATTGCTTCCTTCTAAAGAAGGTACCGGTGTTATCGCTGGTGGTTCTGTTAGACCAGTTGTTGAACTATGTGGTATCAAAGATATTACTGCTAAAACTTATGGTTCTAGAAGCAAAACTAACTGCGTAAAAGCAACTATTGATGCTCTTATGCAATTAAGAAGCAAAGAAGAAATTGCAAGTCTTCGTGGAAAAACTGTAGAGGAAATTTTGTAAGAGGTGTATTATGGCAGAAACTAAAAAAACTAATGCAACTCCTGCAAAAGTTGCAAAAAAAGAAAAAATGCTTAGAGTAACCTTGGTTAAAAGTCCAATTGGATATTGCAAAGACCAAAGACAAACAGTAGTTGCTCTAGGACTAAAAAAATTAAATTCATCTAACGAACTTCCAGACAATAGTGCTGTAAGAGGTATGATTTTCAAAATCAAACACCTTGTTCGTGTAGAGGAAATCTAAGGAGGGAGACTATGAAATTACATCAATTAACACCTGCACCTAATTCTACTCCAAAAGCAAAAAGATTAGGTAGAGGTTTAGGCTCTGGACTAGGCAAAACTAGTGGCAAGGGTACAAAAGGTCAAAACTCTCGTAGTGGCGGTGGTGTTCGTCCAGGATTTGAAGGCGGTCAAATGCCACTTATTAGAAAATTACCAAGAAGAGGCTTCAACAACAAAAACTTTGACAAAGTATACAATGTTATCAATGTTGAAGATTTGAATAACTTTGACGACAATACTGTTGTAACAGTTGAATTACTAAAAGAAAAGAATATTATTAGTAAAGTTGCCCCTTATGGATTAAAAGTATTAGGTAATGGAAAATTAGAGAAGAAACTTACAGTTAAGGCTGCTAAATTTTCTGAAACTGCTATACAAAAAATCAATGAGGTTGGTGGAAAAGCCGAGGTATTATAATGTTTAAAAATTTTATCAATGCTTTTAAGGTAAAAGAAATAAGAAATAAGATTTTACTTACCATTCTTTTGGTTCTTATTTATAGGCTAGGTTGCTGGATACCTGTACCAGGTGTTGATGCATCAGCATTTGCAAATCAAGTATCTGGAGATGAAGGTTTCCTAGGATTACTTAGTTCTGTTAGTGGTGGCGCATTGGCTAATGGTTCACTTTTGGCACTTGGTATTGCACCATATATTAGTGCATCAATTATTATCCAACTTTTAACTATCGCAATTCCTAGTTTGGAAAGACTTTCCAAAATGGGCGATGAAGGTAGGAAGAAAATTGCGGGTTATACTAAGATAGCCGCATTGGTTCTTGCCATTGCTCAAGCGGTAGCAATAGTTATTAGTTTTGAAGGTGTTTTGAAAGAATCAACTCTAGGTGCTGGATTTATACTTCCAACATGGGTTGTAGGTATTGTTGTTACTCTAGTTTTGATTGCAGGTTCTATGTTTACTTATTGGCTTGGTGAAAAGATTACAGAAATAGGTATTTCAAATGGTCAATCAATACTTATCTTTGTAGGTATTTTATCGACTGCAGGTACATCACTTCTAACTAATTTCACAAATATATTCAATGGAGATATGGGTAGTTTGACCGAATTGCTACTTTTCATTCTAGCATTGATTTTGATATTTGGATTTATTGTTTGGATTGATGGCTCTGAAAGAAAAGTTCCTGTTCAATATGCAAAACAAATCAAAGGCAGAAAAATGTATGGTGGACAAAGTACATTTATTCCAATTAGAGTAAATGCAACTGGCGTTATGCCAATTATATTTGCTATGTCTTTACTTTCATTCCCACAATTAATACTTAGCATATTCGTAGATGTTTCTACCAATAAATTCTACCTATGGTATAGTAAATGGTTGGGTGCTGGAAGTTGGGTTTACATTATTCTTGTAGGCTTACTAATTACATTCTTTGCATATTTCTGGGCTCAAGTTACATTTAATCCAGAAGATATTTCCAAAAATATTCAACAAAACGGTGGTTTTATTCCGGGTATCCGTCCGGGCAAACCAACTGCAGAATATTTGAAGAAAATATCTAATAGAGTTACATTGTTTGGTGCATTATTCTTATCTGTTATCGCCATTATTCCTAGTTTGATTTTCAAATCTATTGGCGGAACACTTGTAGGTGCATTTAGTGCAACTGGACTACTTATCGTAGTTTCTGTAGCAATTGAGTTTGATAAATCTTTGGAAGCACAAATGCTTATGAAGAGTTATAAAGGCTTTTTGAAATAAAGAATGAAAAGAGGGAAATAAATGAAATTAGTTTTACTCGGACCAGTTGGAAGTGGCAAAGGTACTCAAGCAGGCATTATTAGCCGTGAATACAATTTGCCTCATATCTCAACAGGTGAAATATTTAGAGAAAATATTAAAAACGAAACTGAATTAGGCAAGATTGCTAAGTCTTATATTGATAAAGGCGAACTTGTACCAGAAGAATTAACCAATAAATTGGTTGAAGATAGACTTAAATCTGATGATTGTAAGAACGGATTTATCCTTGATGGATACCCAAGAAATTTGGCTCAGGCAGAATTTTTGAGTACTATTACAGATATAGATTTGGCCCTTATGATTGATTTGAGCGAAGAGAAGATAATTGAAAGATTATCTAGCCGTAGAATGTGTAGCAAATGCAGTCAGCCAACATCACTTAGTTGGTTGGTAGATGACAAATGCGAGAAGTGTGGTGGCGATGTGTATGTAAGAGACGATGATAAACCAGAAGTTATCAAAGTAAGACTTGCCAAACAAGCGGTATCACAAGATGTTATAAATTATTATAAAAATAAAGGCGTGTTTAGTAAAATTGATGCAACCGACAATGTAGATGATACATTTGCTCTAGTTAAATCAGTTCTAAACGAGGTTAACAATGATTAAGATAAAATCTCAAGAAGAAATCGAATTAATGCGAGAAGCAGGAAGGATTACTAGAGATACACTTAAAGTTGTAAAAGATAGTATAAGGGTAGGCATTAGTACCAAAGAATTAGATAAGATTGCATTTGATTATATCAAATCTCAAGGTGCTACGCCTTCCTTTAAGAACTATTGCGGTTTTCCTGGTAGTATATGTGCTTCGGTTAACGATACAATAGTACATGGAATTCCAAGTAATAATATCGTCTTGAAAGAAGGAGATATTATTAGCATTGATTGTGGTGCTAAATATAAAGGTTACCATGGCGATGCTGCTAGAACTTTCCCAGTAGGGAAGATTGATGCAAAAGTTAAACGATTAATTAAAATTACAGAACAAAGCTTCTTTGAAGGTATAAAAGATTTGAAAAGTGGTGCATTCGTAGGTGATATATCTCATAGAATACAGACTTTTGTAGAAAAAAATGGTTATTCAATAGTAAGAGAACTTGTAGGACATGGAGTAGGCAAACAACTTCATGAAGATCCAATGGTTCCTAACTATGGAAAAGCAGGTAGTGGTCCTAGACTAAATGCAAACAGCGTTATTGCTATTGAGCCTATGGTTAATATGGGTGACAAGAATGTTGTGTTTATGTCTGACGGTTGGACATGCAAAACAAGAGATGGCTTGCCATCAGCACATTATGAAAATACAGTACTTATTACAGAAAATGGCGTAGAGATATTAACATTGTAGGAGTTTTATGGTAGAATATTTTTGTAAGGGTGCAGTGGTTAAATCTACATATGGTAGAGACAAAAACGAAATTTACATAATTAAGAGTGCGGATAATAAATTTGCATATTTAATTAATGGAAATTCTAGACCAATTGAATGTCCAAAGAAAAAAAATTTTAAGCATCTGAAATTACTAAACAAAACATCGGAAATTGATGTAGATAGTGTAGCAAATTGTGATGTTATAAAATACTTAAAAGATTACATTAAATCTAGCGATTGCAAATAGGAGGCTTGTTGTTTGTGTCAAAGACAGATGTTGTAGAAACAGAAGGTGTCGTAGTCGAAGTTTTAAGAAATGCAAATTTTAAAGTTCAATTATCTAATGGCTTTATAATTACTGCATACTTATCTGGTAAATTACACTTAAATAATATAAGAATATTAGTAGGTGACCAAGTAAAAGTTGAAATGTCGCTCTATGACTTAACAAAAGGTCGCATAATATGGCGATTAAAAAACAAAAATTAGGAGAGTAAAGTTATGAAAGTAAGACCATCAGTAAAGAAAATGTGTGACAGTTGCAAAGTAATTAAGAGAAATGGCACAGTTATGGTTATTTGTTCAAAATATCCTAAACACAAACAAAGACAAGGTTAATCTTTGTTATATAGAAAGTCTAATGTAATCTATTTTACACTCATATTTTTGAGTACTGACTTTGAAAATAATTGCAAGTAAGTCGCGGCAAATTCTTACTTTGCGTTTATATATATTTTCCAGAAATGGATATGACAAATAAATTTATCTTTATTTGTTACATTAGGATTTTTCCTAATAATTCTAAAGTTTAACTTTAGATAATCCAAAGAAATTCTTTGGATACTATCCAATAATAATTGGATAATTATTGATAATTAATATCAATTCAATTTATTTAACTTGAAATTTGAAACAAATTAAATTAATTTATGGAGGAAAAAAATGGCTCGTATTGCTGGAATTGATTTACCAAATGACAAAAGAGTAGAGATAGGTTTAACTTATATCTACGGAATTGGTAGACAAACTGCTAATGAAATTTTGAAGGAAACTAAAGTAAATCCAGATACTCGTGTTAAAGATTTGACCGAAGAAGAAGTAGGTAAAATTAGATCATACATCGAGAAGAATTGTGTTGTTGAAGGCGACCTTCAAAGAGAAGTTTCATTAAATATCAAAAGACTACAAGAAATCGGTTGTTATCGTGGAATCCGCCACAGAAAAGGATTACCAGTTCGTGGTCAAAATACAAAACAAAATGCTAGAACTAGAAAAGGTCCTAAGAAAACGGTTTCTAAGTCTAAGAAAGAGAAAGCGAAATAATTAATATTTTAAGGAGAAAATAAATGGCTGTTACAAAGAGCAAAGTTACAAAAAAGAAAAAAGTAACTAAAAATTTAGATAAAGGTGCTGCATACATACACGCTTCTTTCAATAACACTATTATCACCATTACAGATAATGCTGGTAACGCAGTTTCTTGGAGTAGTGCTGGTAGTTTAGGACTTAGTGGCGCTAGAAAAAGCACTCCTTATGCTGCACAACAAGCCGCTGAAATCGCTGCTAAAAGTGCAAAAGAACAAGGTATTAAATCTGTTGAAGTATATGTTAAAGGTCCAGGCAATGGTAGAGAAACTGCTATCAGAGCATTGCAAACAGTAGGCCTAGACATCACTATGATTAAAGATGTTTCACCTATACCTCACAATGGTTGTCGTCCACCAAAACGCAGAAGAATATAATTAAAGGAGAAAATTTAGAATGGCAAAATATACAGGTCCAGATTGTAGAATTTGTCGCAGAGAGGGTTGTAAATTATTCCTTAAAGGCGAAAGATGTACTTCTAAAAAATGTGCTATGGAAAGAAGACCTAATGTACCAGGCGTACACGGTGCTAGCAGAAAGAAGGCTACTGAATATAGTCTACAATTAAGAGAAAAACAAAAAGTTAAAAAAGCATATGGCTTGCTTGAAAAACAATTTAGAGCATATTATGATATGGCTAATAACCAAAGAACAGGTATTGTCGGTGAAAATATGTTATCTTTACTAGAAAGAAGACTAGACAATGTTATATATAGAATGGGTATTGGAGCTTCTAGAAAAGAAAGCAGACAAATTGTTAATCATGGTCATATTACAGTTAATGGCAAAACAGTTAATATTCCATCTTACTTAGTAAAAGTTGATGATATTATCGCTATCAAAGATGGTAAGAAAGAACTTCCAATGTTCAAAGATTTGAAAGATGTTAAAGTTGTTATGCCTAAGTGGTTAGAATTTAACACTGAGAAACTTACTGGAAAAATTAATGCAATGCCTCAAAGAGATGATATTGATCTTAACATTCGTGAACATTTGATTGTAGAGTTGTACTCTAAATAATAAATAATAAATTTTAAGTGAGGAAAGTCACATGATGGAAATTGAAAAACCAAGAATTACTTGTGAAGAAACTGACAATGGGTGTTTTGCAAGATTTGTTGTAGAACCATTGGATAGAGGTTTTGGAATTACACTTGGCAACTGTCTAAGAAGAGTACTTTTGTCTGCTCTTCCAGGCGCTGCTCCAGTTGGAATTAAAATAAGCGGTGTTCAACACGAGTTTTCTACAATTAAAGGTGTTACAGAAGATGTTGTAGACATTGTCTTAAATATCAAAAATTTGGCAGTAAAAAGTTTCGATACTGCTAAAGATTTCACAACTATATTAAGAATAAATAAGTATGGTGCAGGCGAAGTTACTGCTGCAGATTTTGAGCCAAATGATTTGGTTGAAATCTTAAATCCAGACCTTCATATATGTACTCTAGATGATACTGCTAAATTTGAATTAGAAGTATACATTGGTAGAGGTAGAGGTTATGTTCCTGCTGATGCAAATAAAAGAGAAGATATGCCAATTGGCTATATCGCTGTAGATAGCATATTTACACCAGTTAAAAAAGTTAATTACTTTGTAGGAAATACCCGTGTTGGTCAAAGCATTGACTACGATAAACTTACAATCGAAGTAGAAACAAATGGTACTCTATCTGCTAGAGAAGTTATATCTTTATCTGGTAAATTGGTACAAGACCACATTGGTTTGTTTGTTGATTTGGTTGAGAGTATGTCACAAATGGATATTCTTGTTAGTCGTGAAGAAGATAAACAGACAAAAGTATTGGAGATGACAATTGAGGATATTGATTTGTCAGTTAGAAGTTACAATTGTTTGAAGAGAGCAGGTATTAATACCGTTGCAGATCTAACAAAGAAATCTGAGAGTGATTTGGCTAAAGTTAAGAATTTAGGTAAGAGATCTCTAGAAGAAGTGGCTGCTAAACTTCAAAGTTTTGGTTTGTCACTAAGAAATGACGAAGAATAATTTAAGGGAGAATTTGTATAAATGAGAAAATTAAATAGACCTACAGATCAAAGATTGGCAGTTATACGCAGTCTTGCTACAAATCTTCTTTGGTATGGAAAAATTGAGACTACACTAGAAAAAGCAAAAGAAGTAAGAACATATGCTGAGAAACTTTTGACCAAAGCTATCAACACATATGATGATGTTGTTAAAACAACTAAAACTACAACTGATGAAAAAGGTGTAAAAGTTAACAAAGAAGTAATCAATGACGGTGCAAAGAAACTTAGTTGCCGTAGAGATTTGATGAGCAAATTGTATGATATCCAAGAAGTAAGAGCAGACAAAGAATCTAAAGCAGATTATGTTAAGCGTACAGAAGATATCAAACACCCTCTTATTGAGAAAATATTTAATGTTTATGCTCCTAAATATGCTAGCAGAAAAGAAACTCTAGGTATTGGTGGTGGCTATACAAGAATTATCAAATTGGGTACTAGAAATGGCGATAATGCTGAGATGGCTATTATTGAATTAGTTTAATTATGTTTGTTTAAATATTAAAAAAAGTTGACACTATTTTGCCAACTTTTTTTGTATTTAATTTCTATATTTGATATAATAATAGAGAATTAAGCAAATAATTCAATGTGGAGTATATAATGATAGATATTGTAATAATAGGTAGTGGCGTGGCAGGTCTTACTGCTGGCATTTATGCAGGTAGGGCAAATAAAAGTGTGCTAATTATTGAAGAGAATAATTTAGGCGGAACAACTGCTAATCTAAAGAGTATTGAAAACTATCCGGGTTTTGTAAAAGTAGACGGGATTGAGTTGGTACAAAATATGCAAATGCAATGTATGCAATTTGGAGTAAATTTTGAATTTGGAACTATAGTTAGTATCGACTTTGATAATAATAAAATTACTATGGCTGATAAAAATCAAATAGAATATAAAGCACTTATAATTGCTTGTGGTTCGTCTCCTAGAAAACTAAATATAGAAGGAGAAGATATTTTCAAATTTAAAGGTGTTAGTTATTGTGCAATATGTGATGGAAATTTATATAAAAATAAAAAATTAGTAGTCTTTACAAATAATAACTCAGCAAAAAAAGATGTAGATTATTTATTAAATATCAGTAAAGATATTACAGTATTAGATACTTCAAATGGTTATCAAAATTCTAATGTAAAAGTATTAAGTAATATTAAGCCCGTAGAAATTACAGGAGATAATGTTGTTAAGAATATAACTATAGATGTAGATGGCAAAAAACAAACTTTGGATTGTGATGGTATTTTTATAGACTTGGGTAAATACTCAAATTTGGATTTGTATAGAAATTATATTAATATCGAAAATAATCAAATACTGTCAGATGCAGATATGCACACAAATAAATCTAATGTATTTGTAGCAGGTGATGTTAGAAAAAAATCATTAAAACAAATTATTACTGCTTGCTCTGATGGTGCAATCGCTGCAACAGAAGCAATTAAATTTTTAAATAAATAAACATTTTAAATTAATAAACAAAAAAAGTGATGAAAATATATAAAATTCCGTCACTTTTTATTTTTTGTAATTTATTTGATATTTTGTCAGTAATTATTTATTTTCTGACACTATCATTAATTATTTTGTCTTTAAGGTAGGCAACAGTTGTGCTATTCATGGCTTTGAGTATTTGAATTTTTAATTCTTCAATATTGTATTCTGCTTCAATTTGTTTGTGTAATACAGGAATTTTAACTTCCTTCAATATAGATAGTACATTTTCATCAAATTTCTTTAATTGTTGAGCAACTGGGCTTGCTTCAAACAAATCTATTACTAGAATTGGTTTCATTCCTTTTCTTAGAAAAATACATATATCAACATATTTATCCATAACGCTTTTGTAGTCAACTAAGTTGCCTTTTGGTTCAATTAGTTTTGATACACCAACATTCGGAAATGATATACATTCTCTTGGTAATGCTTTGTGTAAGGCATTTAAGAATATCATTTCTTTCTCTGTACAATAACTCTCTTTCAATTTTACTTGTGGAGTGGTGTTTCTTTGAAGTGCTGCATCTACTGGTTTATTAAACTTCTTTTTGACTGCACGATAAATAAAGAAACAACTAACCAACCCTATAACCAAGAATATAAGTGGTAAGATTACTTCGGTAAATGTAGATAATAATAAATTCATATTTCACCTCTATAAAATATGTTTATATTTTACTACAGTTTTTGATATTTGTAAATAGTGTCTATTTATATATTTTCTATTTGCCAGTCTATTGGCTCTTGTCCTAAAGATTTTAGAATTTCATTACATTTACTAAAATGTTTGCAACCAAACCAGCCACCTTGATTAGCACTCATTGGGCTAGGGTGAACAGCAGTTAAAACATAATGTCTGCTTGTGTCTATGTTTTTGCCAATTGCTTTGGCATTTGCACCCCATAACAAAAATATTACAGGATTTTGTCTTTCATTTAGTAATTCTACTACTTTACTAGTAATTTTTTCCCAGCCTTTATTCTTGTGACTATTAGGTTTGTTTCTTTCAACTGTTAATACACTATTAAGTAGTAACACGCCTTGTTTTGCCCATTTGGTCAAATTACCATTATTAGGAATATAACAACCTAAATCATCATGCAATTCTTTGTAGATATTCTGAAGCGATGGTGGAATGGCAATATCATTTTCTACCGAGAAAGATAACCCATGTGCTTGGTTGGGATTATGATATGGGTCTTGACCAATGATAACTACTTTTACATCATCAAATTTAACTAAATTAAGAGCATTAAATACATTCTCTGGGGTAGGATAAATTGTTTTTGTTTTGTATTCATTATTTAGCCAAGTTTCTAAGTTCTTGTACTCAGTACTTTCAAATTCGTCTTTTAATTTTTCATACCAATTTTTCTTAATTATAAACATATATTTTTATTAACCTCTCAAAATAATTATACTACAAAAGCAATTTATTTCAAATTAATTATTATTTGATTTTATTTATTTGTAAATAATTAAAAATTGATGAAAATTCAAAAAAATAATTATTGTTAATTTTGTTTGTTCCGAATAGTTGTTTAGTATATAATATAAAAAAATATAAATAGAGGGAAATTATGGAAATTTTAGTTGCTCCAAAACTAAAAAAATATAAAAAAATAGGATTAGCTCTTGGTGGTGGTGGGGCTAGAGGCTTTGCATTAATTGGTGTAATTAAGGCATTTGAAGAAGAAAATATCAAATTTGATTATATTGCTGGCACTTCTATTGGTTCAGTTGTTGGTGCTATGATGTCTTATGGAGTACTTAGTTCGCAAATGGAAGAAATAGCTAAAACTATTAAGGTTAAAGATATTAGAACTAGCAAAATTCCATTCATGCCAAGCTCAACAGAAGGAATAGAAAATATAGTTATTAGAACAATGGGCGATATTAATGTCGAAGACTTGAAAACACCTTTCTGTGCAGTTGCTGTAGATATGATATCTGGTAATGAGGTAGATATTACTCATGGTAGATTGTGCAAGGCTCTTGCTGGTAGTTGTGCAGTTCCTACTGTATTTAACGCAGTTAATTTTGAAGATAAATTGCTTTTTGATGGTGGACTTCAGAATACAATTCCAGCTGATGTTCTAAGAAAACTAGGTTGTGATGCTGTTGTTGCAATAGATATTAATTCTACCAGAGGAAATGGTGCAAAATCGACTAAATATCTAGATTTGCTAATGGCAAGCATTGATGTAATGATGAAAAGTAACGCTATTAAGGGCTATCTTAATGCAGATATAATGGTTAAACCCGATTTAAAACGCTTTAGAGCATCAAAAACCGATGGAATGATGGAAATGATTGAAGAGGGCTATAAAGCAACTAAAGAAATGATGCCAAAGATTAAAGAACTCTTTAGAAAAAAGAAACTTAAAAAACATTGGTGGAGTTGGAGAAAAATTAATATATGAACCTAAACAAAACCAAAAATTATTTAAAGAAAAATATTTTTCTTGTAATACTGCTTGTTCTCGTTCTAATATCTGGAATTTTTGCTAGCACTATGGAGGTTATTTTACTACTTAAACCTAAAATTTCTACTACAGATAGTACACAAGTTCATTTTATTGATGTAGGCCAAGGTGATGCTATTGCTATCAAATTTCCAAATGATAAAGTGATGCTTGTAGATAGTGGGACAAAAGAATATAAACATAAATTATCTAATTACTTGGATAATGTAGTTTTGCGTGGAAAGAAGAAGATAGATTATTTATTACTTACTCACCCCGATGTAGACCATAGTGGCAATATCAAATTTATACTAGATAATTATCAAGTAGGAATATTCTATCGCCCAGCAATTTATGAAATATCGGAGAATAAATCCCCAGCGTGTGAGAATGTAACATATAGGGATATTCTGCAAACAACTCTTGTCAAAAATGTGCATACAGAAATAACCAAAAATAAAATTTTGCATGAGGGAAATGCAAAAATTAATATCTTAACACCTTATGAATATTTGGATAATTACAATAACCTTGATACTAATGAATTTTCTCCGCTAATTGTAATAAATGATAGTGGCAAGAAAGTTATTTTGGCTGGAGATATATCTGAAAAATCTGAAAGAAAAATAATAGAAAATTACGATACAGATTTGCTTAATTGTGATATTTTGAAATTATCTCATCATGGAAGTAAATATTCAAATAGCGAAAATTTCATAAAAGTTACTAGTCCGCAATATGTAGTTGCAAGTAGTGGTGTTAATAGTTATGGACACCCAGCAAATGAGACACTCAAAAGATTGCTTGAATATGATAAAACAAATAGTAGGAACACTTTTGATAATTTCAGAAGTACTAAGACCTCTGGGAATATAATATTTGCACTAGAGAATGAAATAAAAATAGATATTATTAAAAATGTAGACGATTACAATTTTGTAAGTTATTATATCTATGTTATAATATGTGTGACTTACATAATTATCATTTTGTTAAGACCATATTACAAGATTTGGAAGAAAAAAAGACGATTTGATACACAAAATAGAAAGTACACTCTTCTAAAAGAACAAGAAGAAAAATTAATACATAATAAAAACTAAATTTTTGCAATTATTTTACCAAATATTATTGTAAAAGTTGTAAAATTATTGTAAAATTATCTTTAGAGATTGTTGCTTTTTTGATTTTAATTACAGTATTAAATAATGTAGATTGTTTCAAGATTTTTAGCAATTATTTTGAAAATATCAGCAATCTTAAAGGGGGTGTCTATGCCAAAAGCAAACATTTGCTTAGTTGGTTTATCAAATCAATTTGTAGATAAAAATGCATTAGAGTTATCTAAAAAATTGGATATGTTTTATGCGAATGCAAGCGAAATAATACAATTTGAACTGTTTGATATTAGTAGAATGGAAGAGATGTGTGGCAAAGATTACTTAGAAAGAAAAGAAACAGCAATCTTAAAAAGAATTTGCACATATGAAAATACAATTATAAATATTGAATATCAATTGCTAAACACTGAAACCAATTATAAATTTATTAAAGAAAATTGTTTAATAATCTACCTCAAACTAAGTTTGAATAGATATAAAAAAGAAATATTAGAAGAACGCATGTCGGATAGTGCAAAAAGCCTAAATATTGATTTATTCAAAGATAGAGACTTTATTTGTAGCAAAAAGGCAGATATAGTAGTTGATTGTAAAGATATCGAAGGCGAAGAATTACTGGGTCTGATTATGCAAAAATTACTTGGATATTACGAAAAATAGAAGGAATGAAAATATGAAAATGGATAATAAAAATGTTAATAATTTGAGAATACTTGCTATTGATATGATAGAAAATGCAAAGAGTGGACACCCAGGTATTGCTCTTGACGCTGCACCAATTCTTTATGCTCTTTATTCCAAGATTATTAATGTTAATCCAGAAGACCCACTTAATCTATTTAGAGATAGATTTGTAATGTCGGCAGGACATGGAAGTAGTATTCTTTATGCTACTTTACACGCTTTCGGTTATAAAATATCAATGGAAGATTTGAAAGCATTTAGAAAGTTAGACAGTATTACACCCGGACATCCAGAAATTAATGTAACACCGGGAATAGATGCCTCAACTGGCCCTCTAGGTCAGGGAGTTGCTACTGCTGTTGGACTAGCCATTGCCGAGAAATTAATGGCTAATAAATTCAATAAACCAGATTTAACGCTATTTGATAATTACACCTATACTTTAGTGGGCGAAGGCTGTTTGATGGAGGGGGTTAGTTACGAGGCTCTAAGTTTGGCAGGAACACTTAAATTGAATAAACTAATTGTGTTGTACGATTGTAATAAAGTAACGCTAGATAGCGATATTTCGGGCGTAATGGGACAAAATACACTTGCTTATATGCAGAGCATAGGTTTCAATACAATTGAAGTAAATGACGGCAATGATGTTGATCAAATTGTAGGGGCAATGATGTTAGCAAAACAAAGTAAGGATAAGCCAACATTTATTCAGATTAATACCAAAATTGGCTTTGGAAGTGTATACGAGGGCAGTAATAAGTCGCATGGTCAAGTATTGGGTGCAGATAATGTTAAATTATTAAGAGAAAAATTAGAAGTAAATACCGCACCATTTGAATTAGAAACAGATGTAGCAAGGGATTTTGTATTCTTAAGGAAAAGATTTGACCAATTCAAAAAATCTAGCAAAGAAAAACTAAAAGTATATAGTAGGGCTTATCCCGGAGATTATAAATTACTAAATAAATTTATCAAGCAAGATTTTAGTAATTCACAAGTATTCTTGAATGAGATTGAAATTCTAAAAGACTATTCTGGTAGAGATTTGGGAAATATTGCACTTCAAGAATTGTGTCAAGCATATCACAATATCATTTGTTCTTCGGCAGACTTAAGTTCTTCTACAAAAGTAAAATACTCAGCATCTGGGGCAATAAATGATAATTTCTCTAATAGAAATTTAAAGGTAGGTATTAGAGAATTTGCAATGGGTTGTATAAGCAATGGTCTAGCATTATATGGCGGAGGTTTGCTTCCAATTGATAGTACTTTTTTGTCTTTCAGTGATTATATGAAATCAGCACTAAGAGTAAGGGCAATAATGAGTCTTAAAGCAATCTCTATCTTCACTCACGATAGTATCGCTGTAGGAGAAGATGGACCAACACATCAACCTTGTGAACAATTATGGGCTGTTAGAAATATTCCTAATATGTATACTTTCCGTCCAGCAAATTTGAATGAAGTAGAAGGCTGTATGAATGTGGCACTTCAAGCAAATAAACCAAGCAATATCATTCTTTCTAGACAAACACTTGTTAATTTTGAAAACAAATTAGAAGATATCAAATTTGGTGGATATATTGTATCTAGAGAGGATAAGGGCGAGTTGAATGGTGTTATTCTTGCTACTGGTAGTGAAGTAAGTTTGGCACTTGATACCAAAAAAATACTTGAAGACAAGGGTTATAATATAAGAGTTGTATCTATGCCATGTTTAGAATTATTTGACGAACAAACAGATAAATACAGAAATAGTATTATTCCAGATAATCTAAAATCGGTATTCTCAATTGAAGCGGGTAGTACAAGTGGTTGGTATAAGTATGTTGGCAAATACGGTAAATGCTTTGGTGTAGATCAATTTGGAGCAAGTGCTAGCCCAGTAGATTTGTACAATAAATTTGGTTTAACTGCTGATAATGTATCTAAAGAAATAGCAAGTATTATACGAAGAAATAGAGATAAAAAATTATCTATGTTTTAAGATTTCTATAATTATTAATTAGAAAAATTTGGATAAAATAAATTAAAAATATCCACGAATAAAAATTCTTAAATTATACAACATACTATTGTAATGAACATATAGTATATTGCTATATGTCAACATTATACTTTTTGGGTAGCAATGCTATGATTGTACTTCAGGTTTTGCGATTCCCTTATTTGACAATCTTTTATTAGATTGCGGGATTGTGTTGTTTTATATTTCACATCTCAAAAAAAGCACCAGTTATGGTGCTTTTTTCTTTTTATACTTTAAATATAAAATTAATATGTGATTTTAATATTAAAAATCATTTTTCTCGGCTAGCAATTTGTAATGATTATAAGTATCAATTGCATTTTGTTTTGCTTGAGAGAATAATTCTTCTGCCAATTCTTGGTCTTTAGCAATTAATGCTTTGTATCTTGTCTCGCCTTTTAGGAAGTCCTCATAATCAAGAGTAGGTTCTTTGCTATCTAGTATGAATGGATTTTTGCCTTGTTCTTTAAGTAGTGGATTGTATCTATATAGATGCCAGTAACCGCTTTGAACAGCCTTTTTCTCTTCTAATTGGCTATTTTCCATTTTAATTCCATGGTTAATACAAGGTGCATAAGCAATAATTAGAGATACTCCGTTATAACTTTCTGCTTCTTCAATTGCTTTCATAAATTGGTTCATATCTGCACCCATTGCAACTTTAGCAACATATACATTTTTGTATTGTGTAGCAATCATTCCCAAGTCTTTCTTATTAGTTCTCTTGCCTTCACTTGCAAATTTAGCAATTGCACCCATAGGAGTGGATTTGCTTGCTTGACCACCAGTATTACTATATACTTCGGTATCTAGTACTAGGATATTAATATTCTCTCCGCTAGCAAGTACATGATCCAAACCGCCGTATCCAATATCATAAGCCCAGCCATCTCCACCAACAATCCAAACAGATTGATTAGAGAAGTTGTTTTTGTCGGCTAGAATTGCGTGCTTAATGCATTTAAGTTCATCTTCTACATCAATATTAGATAATTTATTTGTGATGCTGTCTGCAAGTTCTCTTTGACGATTTACATTATCACAAGATAGATATTCTTCAATATCTTCATTTAATTGTTCGTCTAAATTCTTATCATAAATCTTATTAAGATTTGCTTTCAAGTTATCTTGTTGAATTAAATGTCCGATTTCAATTCCATAACCAAATTCGGCATTGTCTTCAAACAAACTATTAGCCCATGCTATTCCATGACCATTGTCATCTTTAACATAAGGACAAGTAGGAGAAGAACCACCATATATACTACTACAACCGGTTGCATTAGCAATTATCATTCTATCGCCAAACATTTGGCTAATAACTTTAAGGTAAGGGGTTTCGCCACAACCTGCACACGCTCCACTAAATTCAAAGTATGGAAGTCTATATTGACTGCCTTTAACTGTATTTGGCTTAAATACTCCACTTTGTTCGCTAGGGATAGAGTTGATAAATTCGTAATTTTTATTCTCGCTTTCCATAAGTTTAGTTGCGTCAGTCATTACAATCGCTTTCTCTTTAGCAGGGCAAACGCTTGCACAAACACCACAACCAGTACAGTCTTTGCTACTTACTTGCATTACAAATTTTAAATCTTTCTCGCCCATTGCATTAGCAGTTTTTAGGTCTGCAGGGGCATTTGTTAAGTTCTCTTCTTTGACTAAATGTGGTCTAATTGCAGCATGAGGGCAAACAAATGCACACATATTACATTGAATACATTTCTCACTATTCCAACAAGGTAGGTGGGTTGCAACGCCTCTCTTTTCCAATTTTGCTGTATTAGTAGGAACTATACCTCTTGGGTCGAAAGCAGATACAGGTAAATCATTACCTTCAAGTCTAGAAATAGGTTTGATAATCTTTTGATAGTATTCTTGTTCAGAATTATTATCAAATACTTCTTCTACTTCAGGTAGAGTTGCCCAAGTTTCTGGGTAATTAACCTCTACAATATTATTAACACCGCTATCAATTGCTTTGAAGTTCATATCAAGTATTGCTTGACCTTTGCTTCCATAACTCTTTTCAGCATATTTTTTCATTTCGTTTACTGCAGTTTCAATAGGGATAATATTGATTAATTTGAAGAATGCTGATTGCATAACTAAGTTAATTTTGTTGCCAAGACCAATTTCTCCAGCAATTCTATCTGCATCAATAGTGTAGAATTTGATATGCTTCTGTGCTATTTCTTTCTTCATTCTATTTGGAAGCATTGTATCCAAATCTTCCAAAGTCCAACCAGTATTAAGAAGTAATGTACCATTTTCTTTGACATTATTCATTAGATTGTACTTACTTACATATGTTTCTTTGTGAACTGCTACAAAGTCGATATTATCAAGTAGATATGCTTCATTAATTTTATTTTTGCCAAATCTTAGATGACTAATTGTAGCACTGCCACTTTTTTTGCTATCATATTCAAAATATGCTTGTCCATTAAGGTCAGTGTTATTACCAATTATCTTAATTGAACTCTTGTTTGCACTTACAGTACCATCTCCACCAAAGCCATAGAACTTACAAGCAGTAACGCTCTCGTCACTAGGAAATATTTTGTGAATAAGTGGAAGGCTAGTATTGGTCAAATCATCATTAATACCAACAGTGAAGTGGTTTTTTGGAGATTGAGAAGATAAATTATCATATACAGCATTAACCATTGTAGGTGTAAATTCTTTAGAGCCTAGACCATATCTGCCACCAATTACAGAAGCATGAATATTATGTTCTGCCAAAGCACAAACAACATCTTTGTATAGAGGTTCTCCATTTGCACCAGGTTCTTTGGTTCTATCTAGAACAGCGATATTTTTAACACTCTTAGGTAGTGCATTTACAAATGCATTAGTATCAAAAGGTCTATATAGTCTAACAACTACAACGCCAACTTTCTGACCGCATTTTTCATTCAAGTATTTAACAGTCTCTTCGGTAGTGGTCGCACCGCTTCCCATAATTACGATAATATTTTCTGCGTCTTCTGCACCATAATAATCAAATAGATGATATTTTCTACCAGTAATCTTGCCAACTTTATCCATATAATCTTGAACGATAGCGGGAGTTTTATCATAGAAAGAATTTGCAGTCTCTCTATTTTGGAAGTAAATATCTGGGTTCTGAGCAGTTCCTTGTTGATGAGGATTATTAGAATTAAGAGCACGACTCTTGAATTCTTGAATTTTGTCATAAGGAACTAAGTGTTTGATAGATTCAATATCAATCTCTTCAATAGTATTAATCTCATGGCTTGTTCTAAATCCATCAAAGAAATGAACAAATGGAACACTTGCTTGTAGGGTAGATAGGTGTGCAACAAGAGCCAAATCCATTGCTTCTTGTACACTTCCCGAACAAAGCATAGCCCAACCAGTTTGTCTAACACTCATTACATCGGAGTGATCTCCAAATATAGATAAAGCATGAGTAGCAAGCGCTCTTGCACTTACATGCATTACACAAGGTGTTAATTCGCCAGCAATCTTGTACATATTAGGTATCATAAGTAGTAAGCCTTGGCTAGCAGTAAATGTAGTAGTAAGAGCACCAGAACATAAACTTCCGTGTAATGCACCACTAGCACCACCTTCAGATTGCATTTCTACAACTTTTACTTTGTGTCCAAAAATATTGGTCTTGTTGTCGCTTGCCCAACTATCACATAATTCAGCCATAGTACTACTAGGAGTAATAGGATAGATTGTTGCAACCTCGCTCATTTGATAAGCAATGGTTGCGGCGGCGGTATTTCCGTCAATAGTTATCTTTTTCAATTTAGTATCTCCTTCAAAACATATAGTTTTACAAAATTTATTTTATACTAAGATGTGCAAATAGTCAAATAATTACTTTATATTAAAGTAAGTTGATGATAAACAATTGAATATTTTTGATAAATATATTAAAATTAATCATAATTAAATACAAAAAGAAGGAAATCTAAATGTTTAGATATATTCTAAAAATTAGTTATGATGGCAAAAATTACAGTGGCTTCCAAATACAAAAAGATAAATCTACTATTCAAAAATATCTAGAGAAAGCACTAATGGAAGTTTGCAAAGAAGATATTAAGGTAGTGGCAAGCGGTAGAACAGATGCTGGGGTGTCTGCAATTTGTCAAGTGTGTCATTTCGATTGTAACATAGAACTTAATTGCCATCGAACTCTAAGTTATGCAAATTCTATTTTGCCAGAAGATATTAGAATTCTTGAATTGTCACCAATAACTAATGATTTTCATGCTAGATACTCTGCTAAGAGAAAAACTTATGAATATTATTTTTACATAGGCATGGAGAATGCTTTTTATAATCAATTTGCTATACATATTGCCAAAGACTTGAATGTAAAAGCAATGATAGAGGGGTGTAAATATATTGAAGGTACTCATGACTTTACGAGTTTCTGTGCAAGTAATACAGATGTGAAAGATAAGGTAAGAACTATTTACTCATGTCAAATATTAGAGGTGGATAATAATCTATATAGACTAGAAATATGCGGTAATGGTTTCTTATATAATATGGTAAGAATTATAATGGGTACTCTAGTTGCAATTGGATTAAATAAAATAAGTAGCAATGATATAATTACAATAATTAATGCAAAAGACCGAAACAAAGCGGGTAAAACAATGCCATCTCATAGTCTTGTGCTTAAAAATGTTGAATACTAAATATGCAATTGATTGACGATTTATTGATTATTTGATATTCTAAATATAGAGTTAAGAGGGAATTTATGAAATTTTGGGTAAAGATAATAGTTGCTTTATGTGTAGTAGGTGTTATAGCCTTTGGTATATGGGCTTTCTTCTTTAAAGAGAAAGATGAAGTAATGGCGTATAATAGAACTTGTGAATTGGTTGAATATAAAGAAGGTTTTGGTGTTAAAGAGAAACTTAAAGAACTTCAAAAATTTAATTATCTAAAAGATGACGAAGCAAATGTAATACTAAGCAGTAATGATACTAACAAAGAAATACTAAGCCTTAGAGAAATAATGCTATCTAATAACATCATTAGAACATACGATGATGGCGGAGTTGTTACTTGTTACTTTGATAGTTATATTGTAATGGATAAGTATTTAGACGAAATGATTAATTTCTTAATGCCTTATATTAAGAATAGTAATGGCAATGATAATCTAAATAAAGCAATTAAAAGCACAGCAAATACTTATAGAAATAACTTAAATGAATTAAGTCAGGCAATAGATAACTTGAATGCTTGCCAGAAAAGTATTGATGGCAATGAGGTAGAGATGACAGTTTTGCTTGGTAATTATAAGAGTGTAAGAACTAAATATAGAAGATGTTTAAATAATGGTGCGAATTTAATCATTAATATGTTTAATATAATTAAATCTAACTATGGCGAAATCAAATTTGATACTAAATTAGCATTGATAGATAGTTATGCTAGAAGTTTGAGAGTTTCTTCAAGTGAAGAGAAAGAGAAAGAAGAAGCATTCTTTGCTCATGATTTGCACTTAATTTTGGATAGATATATCAAAGTTAATAAATATCAGAATATATTTACACCAGAGTACGATGAATATAATTTCTTGATTAATTACAATACATTATTCAATAACTATGTGTCAGAATTAGACAAAGCATTAAATAAACATAATCTAGGCAAAACAAAGATGGCGGACGGCAAAGATTTAAGCGATATCAGACAAGAAGCACAGAATTCATTAGTATTCGTTTTGAATGTTTTGGGATATTAGAAGGGGGAGTAGTGTATGAAAAAAATTTTTAGTTTACTAATATTACCTCTTGTAGCAATAATATTTTTGTGTGCTTGTAATAGTGACAAATCTTATGAAGATGTGAAAAAATTATATGAGCAGACAACACAAGTATGTGTAATAGATGAAGATAATAAATTTTTTGGCGATAGTGCTAGACCTAATAGTTTAACTATTAAATATTCAAGCGATGTTGATGGCGCAATCAATAATACAACTCCAGTTACCAAACTTCAGAAGAAGTATATTGTAATTGGTTACCAACAGAAAATATTGGATTATATCTTTAATTATTACGAAGAAAATAACGAGAATTTTTACAAAGAAATTTTTAGTGCAAAAATAAATAAAAAAGAGATGAATTCTCTTTATTCAGATTTGGCAAGTTTTAATTCAACGCTTACTGATTTTAAGAAAGAATACATTAAATTCTGTGACGCTACACAAAATGGTGTTACAAGTGTAATGGAATTTAATTTAACTAACTATTCTTATGAATTGAATAAAGTGATTGATAAGGCATTCAATTTTATATTTAATTTCATTAATCTTAATGAGAAATATTGTATTAAAGATTATAATCTAATTAATGCGACCAACTTGGAATATAGAATAGATAAATCTTATGTAAATATTGCATATATAATATATTTAACAAATTTCAAGGCTTTTGATTATTCTGTAGGCTCTAAGGGAATAAGTGATATGACGGCTATTGTATCTAGTACTAATGATTTTGCACTAGTTCATGATTTGGAAAGTGTAAGACCTTTGTCAAATACTATTTTAGCAGGATTAGATGAAAGTAGTGCGTCTTATAATAGTGTAATGAGTACTATAAATAATTACTTATATTCATGTGAAGTATTTAATCAAAGATTACAAACATTCAAACAAATATATAGTAGTGAAGATATTTACAATATAACACAATACAAATTCGATTTGGTTCAAGGTGTGGATTTCGATAGTTATCTAAGCACATTAACCAAATCTAAACAATCGACCATTAAATTTATGGATAACTTTATTTTGGATACTTATTCTCAATTGGTTACTAATTTAGGATTGATGGTTTGATTTAATTATTTAGTAAAACGAGGGAAAAATATGGACTTTAATAAATTGGCTAATATTCTTTATCCAAATGTTGATAACGACATTAATTATTACTTTGGGAAATATCCAAGTAGAACACTTCTCAAAGGTGCCTGTGTAACTAGATTTGCACCTAGTCCTACTGGATACTTGCATATCGGAGGACTTTTCCAATGCGTGCTTCATGAGATGTTGACAAGGGGAGAGTCTAGCGTATTTTATATGCGCCTAGAAGATACTGACCAGAAGAGGGAAATTGATGACGCAGGAGTAGCATTGTATGACACTCTTAGCAAATTTGGTATAGAACCTACAGAGGGATATAGAGGCAAGTATGGCGAAAAAGGTAAATATGCCCCATATATTCAAAGTAAAAGAATAGATATTTATAATGCTTTTGCAAAATATCTAGTTTCCAAAGGCGGAGCATTCCCATGTTTCTGTAATAAATGTGAAGATAAAGAAGATATAGTTGCCAAAAGAGAACAAGAAATAGAAGAAAATAACGATACAATTGACCACGATCCTTGTAGAAATTTAAGTCTAGAAGAGATAGAAGACAATATCGCTATGGGAAAATCGTTTGCTCTTAGACTTTTGTCTACTGGTAATCCAGATAAGTCTTTTGAAGTAGTGGATTTAATCAAGGGCAAAAGAGAAATAAGAGAAAATGGCAAAGATATAGTTCTTATCAAAAGTAATGGCATTCCTGTTTATGCATTTGCTCATGCTGTTGATGATACTCTTATGGGTTCTACAATGATAGCCAGAGGAGAAGAGTGGTATCAATCTGTTGCAAGTCATATAGAACTATTTGATAAATTTGGTTTTGAGCATATTCCTTATGCTCATACACCAACTATTTGTAAATTAGATGATGGCAAGAAGAGAAAGTTAAGCAAAAGAAAAGACCCAGAAGCAAACTGTAAATGGTATTTAGAAGATGGATACCCAGTAACGGCAGTCAAAGAATATCTATTAAATCTGCTTAATAGCGACTTTGAAGAGTGGAGAAAGAAAAATCCAACCGTAGATTATCATGAGTTTCCTTTTGAATTAAAAAAGATTGGCAGTGGAAATCCAATGTTTGATATGCAAAAATTAAATGATGTTTCCAAAGAATATATATCTAGATTAAATGCTAAAGAAGTATATAATCAAGTTCTTGCTTGGGCAAAAGAATACGATAACGACTTTGCTCAAGTATTATCATCTAATGAAGAATATGCTACTAATGTATTCAATATTGATAGAGATGTACTAAAGCCTAGAAAAGATATTTTTAAATGGTCTATGGTTAGAGATTACTACACATATATGTTTGATAACTTTGAAAATATTGATTTAGATTTTTCTCAAATAACAAATATAGATAATGAATTATTATGTAAAATATTGCAAACTTATATTGTGCTATTTGAGGCTAATTTAGAAAAAGATGAATGGTTTGCACGAGTAAAAAAGTTAGCAGAAAATAATAATTTCTGTCTAGATAATAAGGTGTATAAGCAAAATCCAGATAATTATAACGGTAATTTGGCTAGTTTGTGTAATATTATTAGATATGCATTCACTGGTAAAACTAATACTCCAGATTTATTCTCAATTTGTTGTGTATTAGGTAAAGATGAATTGTATAAAAGATTAAATATTATAAAATCAAAATTTTCTGTATAATTATTCATAAAACAAAAAAACTACATGGATATTATTTCATGTAGTTTTTTTCTGTATTATATTATATTAATAATAAGAAGATAAAAATATTTAATAAATTATCAAAAAATTATTGACATAATAATACAATTTTGATATGATAATAGAGTTCTTAAAGAAAGTAAGGGCAATTTTGTGGGGGTATAGCTCAGTTGGCTAGAGCACCTGCCTTGCAAGCAGGGGGTCAAGAGTTCGAGTCTCTTTATCTCCACCATTTATTTATAGAGATGTAGCTCAGCAGGTTAGAGCACCACCCTGATAAGGTGGGGGTCGGTGGTTCGAGTCCACTCATCTCTACCAATAATACAATATATAGTGGTCTTAATAGGGTGTAACTACAATATATTGATTTGAAATAGGTCAAAAATGACCTATTTTTTATTTTGCGATTATTTGTGAGTAGAATTTGAGTAGAATTTTATTTGTATTTTATTCTGATTTATCATTTGCGTTATTATAAAGGTCGTATTGATGCTATAAAAATGTCCTTATTTAATTATGGAATGAAAAATTAAACTACAAATTAATTAATTATTGCTAACAAGAATGGCAACAACTAGCGGAATTAGATTTGAAATCGTCTTCGTTATAATGGATATTATTCTTAATATAATAATTTTTAATAGCGTCTTTAATTGCTTCTTCGGCAAGTACAGAGCAGTGGATTTTGTGAGTTGGAAGTCCATCTAATGCTTCTACCACGGCTTGATTACTTAAATTCAAAGCGTCTTTTAATGGTTTGCCTTTAATTAATTCAGTCGCCATTGAACTAGTTGCAATAGCACTTCCGCACCCGAAAGTTTTGAATTTAACATCGGTTATTATATCGTTGTCTATTTTCAAATACATTCTCATTATGTCTCCGCACTTAGCATTCCCAACCTCGCCAATTGCATCTGCGTCTTCAATTTCTCCTACATTTCTTGGATTTCTGAAATGGTCCATAACTTTTTCACTATAAAGCATATTTTCGTTCTCCTTTTTGTAATTCGTCCCAAACAGGGCTTATATTTCTTAAATATTCTACAACTTCTTTCACGCATTTAATGGTGAAGTCAATTTCTTCTTCGGTGGTGTATTTGCTTAGGGTTAACCTTAGACTTCCATGTGCAACTTCATGAGGCAATCCAATTGCTAGTAGTACATGGCTAGGGTCAAGTGAGCCGCTAGTACAAGCCGAACCGCTTGAAGCACATATTCCTTTGTCGTCTAATAGCAAAAGCAAACTTTCTCCTTCTATTCCTTCAAAACACATATTGAAGTTATTTGGCAAACGATTAACCAAATCTCCATTAATTTTGGAATGGGGGATAGTTGACAATTCTTTGAATAATTTGTCTCTTAAATAACATTCTCTTTTGCTTACTTCTTGCATATCTATTAGAGCATCTTCCAATGCTTGTGCCATACCTACAATTCCAGCAATATTTTCTGTACCAGCACGCTTATTTTTTTCTTGACTTCCGCCTAAGATATTTGGAAACAATGGACAAGTTTTCTTGGCGTAAAGTACACCTATGCCTTTTGGCCCATGAAATTTGTGACTAGAAATGGATAGCATATCTATGTTCATTTTATCTACATCAATTGCAACATGTCCTACTGCTTGTACGGCGTCTGTGTGGAATATTATTTTGTTTTCTCTGCAAATTTTACCAATCTCTTCAATCGGTTGTATAGTTCCAATTTCGTTATTTGCAAACATTATTGTTACCAAAAATGTATCTGGTCTTATGCTTTTTCTCAAATCTTCAATATGTATGATACCATTCTCATAAACTGGTAAATATGTTACTTCATATCCCTCTTTCTCTTTTTCTTTAAGGGCGTTAAGTATTGCATGGTGTTCAAATTGAGTAGTGATAATATGCTTTTTCTTGGATAGTTTAGCATACTTACAAGCAGAATTTATAGCCCAATTATCGCTCTCGCTACCACCAGAAGTAAAATATATTTCATTACTATCTGCATTAATACATTTGGCAATTTTGGCTCTTGCTTCCTCCAATTTGTCTTTGGCTATTTGACCAGCAGTGTGTAGTGAACTAGCATTGCCATATATTTCATTAAAATATGGAAGCATGCTATCAATAACATTTTCAGAAACTTTGGTCGTTCCTGCATTATCTAAATATATCATAATTATTTCCTTTAATTTTTGTAAATCAATTTATAATAAAAAGTTAAATCCTACCAAAATAGTATGATATATAATAAAATAAAAAAGATACATTGTCAAGTATCTTTTAATATTTTTATTAAAAATTTCTATTCAAGACATCTTCAAGTGTAACGCTAGATAGGTAATCGAATATAAGTTTATTTAATTTTTCCCAAACACCAATTGTATCACAAGTATTTTTTCTAGGGCAGTCGGTAGAATTTTGCAAACAAGGAGCGACTTTTGGTGCGTCTCCAGTTACTTCTAATATCTCAGAGATTGTATATTCTTTAGGAGTTCTGGATAGGGTATATCCGCCCGAAGTCCCTCTGAAACTTCTAAGTAATTGATTATTTACAAGTTTAGAAATAATTTGCTCTGTATATTTAATAGATATATTTTGTTTGTCTGCAATCTCAGATACAGATACGCAATTGCCATCGTGTTTGGCAATCTCTGCCATTATTCTTACAGCATATCTACCTTTAGAAGATATCTTCATTATCAATTCCTCCTAACTTTTCATATAATTTAGCACAAAAAAAATAAAATAGCAAAAAAAACCACGAACAAATATAAATAAATTATTTATTCGTGGCTTAATTTAATTAGTATAGATTTGAGAAATCAACAGTATAGATTTTTGCTTCAGTAGCATCTTTCTCGGTTACTTCTATTCTCCAGATTTTCAAATCAGGGTGTCTAAGAGTGTCTCCATCACTAATTGCTAAGATATAATTCTTAGTGGCATTCTTAGAAGTAGAACGCTTGATTAAACTGCCGTCTATCTCTTTTTCGGTGTAAGGAGTTGACATAGTGTCGGCATTTCTCCAACCAATAATGGCATTAGCGCCTTCGCCCATTTTAACGGTTAATACTACATATTTGGAATTTACTACAGTTCCCCAAGCAGTTGCTTGCTCTTCGCTCATAACACTTGCGCTACCTTCTAATACATAGTGATTTTCGCCCTTGTATACCACTTTGAAGTCATCTGCGTTCTTGAATACTACATCACTTCCGCTAAATGAAGCACCCGATGTATTTGCAGTAATGTAATAATTTTGTTCTGTACCGCACGCACATAATCCGTAAGCAGATACGATTATTAGTGTTAGACACATAAATATTTTTAGAATTCTTTTCATATTTACCTCCATTATCGAATTAAATTCTATATATTATATTATTTGTATATTTTTGTCGAATTATGTAATTTTGCAATATTTATTATATAGTAAAAATTGGAAGATAAAATTTGTAATAATTATCTAAAATAATTGAAATAACTTTTTAATTATTGTATTATTTAATGTAAAGAAAATAAAAAGGTAATATTTTATGGAAAAATATCAAGAAATAGAAAGATTGATAATAACAACTTATAGGTCTAGACTTTGGTCAAAATTTACTAAAGCCATTAATGACTATCAATTGCTAAAAGAAGGGGATTGTGTCTGTGTGTGCATATCTGGTGGCAAAGACAGTATGTTACTTGCCAAATTGTTTGAAGAATTGCACAAACATTCTAAATATAAATTTGATGTAAAATATTTAGTTATGAACCCGGGGTATAATAAAGAGAATTTAGATTTAATAAAACATAATCTAGAATATCTACATATACCAGCCGAAATAGTTGAAACAGATATATTTGATGTTACTAATAAAATAGAAGGCAGTCCATGTTATCTTTGTGCTAGAATGAGAAGGGGAGCATTGTATCGTTTGGCAAAAGATAGAGGGTGTAATAAAATTGCACTTGGTCATCATTATGACGATGTGATTGAGACCACACTTCTTAATATTCTTAATGCTGGTTCATTTCAAACAATGATGCCCAAATTACATAGCGATAATTATGAAGGAATGGAATTAATTAGACCTATGTATTTGATTAGAGAGAAAGACATTTTAGCATGGAGAGATGCTTGCGAACTAAATTTTATTAGATGTGCCTGTAGATTAACAGAAAACATAGAAAATGAAGAGGAACATCAATTAAATTCTCAAAGACACGCAACCAAGATGTTAATTAAAGAATTAAGCAAATATAATGAAAATGTAGAAAAAAATATATTTAGTAGTGCATCAAATGTAAATTTGGATAAAATTCTTGCATATAAGAGCCATAAAGTTATTCACTCATTCCTAGATGATTATGATAATTAAATAATAACATAAACAAAAAAATGAATACTTCATATAATGAAGTATGTGGGAAACTAAATTTTTACTTGCGCAAGTATTTGGATTACTTGCTTTTATGATAGCGATATGTAGCATTGTGCAGAGGAACAGAGTGGGATATATTTATTATAATTTATCCCAAAATGTTTTCTCAGGTGTGCAGTATTTATTACTAAATAAAATGGTTGCATTTTATTTGTCTATCGTTACGATAATTAGATTAATTGTATATAGATTTAAGTCAAAATATAGCAAAGCATGGTATATTATAATTCTAATATTTTTTGTTGTATTAAGTTTGTTTACATCAATACTTACATTTACTTATTGGTATGATATTTTTCCAACTATTGCCTCATTACTTGTATGTTTCTCTGTATGGCAAGATAATGTAGTAATAATCAAAATCGTATTTATGATAACCAAAATTTTGTGGGGTATTTATGCTTGTTTTACTTCTGCATATTTTGCTATAGCAATGGATATTTTTATGATTATTTGGACTATAATATTCATTAGTAGATTAAATGATAGAAAATCTGTAAATTCTCATTAAATACTTTGTAAAAATTCTATATAGTGTTATAATGAATGAAATATAGATAATTAGATAGTATTTAAAGAAAATATTATAAGGAAGAACTAATGGAATTCGTAAATAAGGTTAGAAATTATCAAATTGAAAACAAATTAACTGATGAAGAATGTGCCAAAAAATTAGGTGTAGATATAGATATAATTAGAAATTTGGATAGCAAGGCAAGTAAAATTTCAAGTGAAGAACAATCCCGAATTCTTAATTTTATTGCAAGCAAACAGAAAAATAAGAAAATTATAAATATATTAGATCTAATTTTTAGATTTGTGGCAATGGTTATGGCTTTAACTGCTTTGCTTCTCTCTATCAAAGAGACGGTTGATACTAGGTCACTTATAGTTCTATTGTCTATTGGTTTAGTATGCTCTAGTATGACAATATTGCCAAAAATAGAGAAATAAAAATGCGAGATATTCTCGCTTTTTTTATGCATTAATAATATATTTTTGTTCAATAATATTTTTATGCATTAATAATATATTTTCATGTTCTAATTATATTTTTAATATTTAATCTTTATTTTTTATGCTTTAAGTTTATCTTTTTTGGATTTTATTTTTATATTTTTTAGTAGATATTCTTTAAGTATTTTAATATCCATTATTCCAAATACGAAAAGCATTGCCATAAATCCAAGTACGCTTATAATTCCTGTTAGCATAATGCTTATAAATGTACTCATGCAATTAATTAATATATTATAACAGAAGTTATTAAGAATAATAACCGGAATAGAAACTAAGACAAATAAGAAAAGAGACTTCAATATTTGTGTTTTTATATTAGTTTTCTTTCTTAAGTAATTAAGATTAAGTATTACAAGAAGTGTAGAACTTATCCCGCTTGCTAGTAGCATGGCTTGAATTCCTGCAAAGTTGGGTAGAATTACAATTAAAAGTATCAAAAATATACTACTTATTACATAATACATAAAAGATTTTTGTTCTTCGCTTATCGCATTTAGTATTGATGTTGTTATCTGAGATAATCCAAGCGGAATTATTATCCAAGAGCAATTAGTCATATAAATTCCTGCATTCAAATTGCCAAAGACATAATTGCATATAGGTGTGCTAAGTGAAATAAATACAGGGATAAAAAGAAATGAGCAAGTAATAGTGAATTTTAGATATGTATTAATTTGAGTTTTTAATTCGTCATTATTATTTATTCCATTTATTCTAGGAATTAGTATCATGCACATAGCACCAATTAGTGTAGAAGGAATTGATAGCAAAGGCATTGTCATTCCCATAACTATTCCCAATTCGCTTAGTGCCAAGTTCTTTGACATGCCTAAACTACATAGTCTTAGAGGCAATAAGATAGCAATAATTGGCTGCAATAAACTTCCAAATAATCTAACTCCTGTAAGGGGAAGGGAAGACTTTATAATGCTTTTGAAATATCCGTTTTTGTATTTGAAGCGACCGCCATTCTTGAAGTAAAGTATAATTCCATAAATAGTACTTAGTCCGCACGCAATACTTAGAGCAACTCCGACTGCAATTATTGGAGACTTGAACCAACCCGTAATTCCAAATAATAGACAAAATCCAATTCTCATTATTTGTTCTATAAATTCTACGATACTTACTGCAAAATAGTTTTCTAGTCCCCAAAGATACCCTCTTATTTGAGAATATATAGCCGTAAATATTATAGACGGGATTAATGATAGAATTATGTAGTAGCCAATTTCATCTCCTATAAGTAGAGTAAGTATAGGCTTGGATATAATTAGTAGTAGTGACAAAAATATAGATAGAGTGGTGGTAAGTAGTAGTGAACTTGTAACACTATATTTTGTTTCGCTTTCAGTATTTTTACTTTTATTAATTGCTGTAATTTTGGATATGGTCAGTGGAATACTTGCGCCAACAATTGTAATAAGAACCATGTATACAGATACTGTTAAATTGTAAATGCCTAGTTCGGTGGTGGACATTATTTTGGTTAGGTATATTTTGTATATGAAACCCAAACATCTGGTAAGAACGCTGAAAATAGAAAGCATTAACATTGCTTTAATTATTTTTTTGATAATACACCTCTAATACTAAATTTTTTATAAATTTGCATAGTATTTGAATAGTACATAATGTATAGTAAAATGTAAGTGTTACATCTGCGAATTTAGTTAGTATACAATAAATATATTTGATATTTTTTATGGTTATTCTTAATTTTGGGTTTTGTCCATTATTTTTTTGAAAACTTTAACTTTGGATAGAATATTATTTCAATTAAATATTTTATTGTTCTAAAAGATGTTTGAAGTTTCATATGATATTTTAATCAATTTGTCGCTTTGATTAAAAGTATGAAAATATTAGGGGAATATATGAGAGAAATATACCTTCTGAATAATGGAGATAGTATCAAAAAAATTGAATACGAACTAAATATGAATAATATAAAATTGGCAAACGATAAAGTATTTGGACATAAATACGCTATATTAAGTGATGGCTTAGATGACATAATTTTAGTAAAAAATTATCTACCATCGTATGTGTATAAAGTTAAAAGTGAAGATAACTATCTAGATATTTTAGCAAGAGGTTTCAAACTCGACACAAATAAAACACTAAATACAGATGATATCATAATTCTTAAAAAACCAAAGAGTATAAGATACATTGTATCACCACTAGAAAATTTAGAAGATATTGCGTATAAATTTGGAATAAATAAAGAAGATATTAAAATTAATAACAATTTGCAAACAGAGAAATTATTTGTAGGACAAATATTGTGGATATAAATAGTATTATATTGACAAAAAATGCTTACTTGGTGTAAACTATCTATAGTTTATAGTAAATATATCTATTGAAGGTTAGTGAGTATTAATGGTTGAATTAAGAATTGTTAAGACAAAAAAACAGCAGAAAGACTTTATCAAATTTGCTGATTTTTTATATAAAGAAAATCATAGTTATGTTCCTTATTATCATAAATTTGAGAAACATCTTTTTTCACATAAAACAAATCCAAATTTAATTTCTAATGAAATAATGGGTGTGCTTGCTTATCAAGAAGGTAGAATTGTTGGTAGAATACTATGTTCTTATAATAGAATAGATATGTCAAATAACAAAGTTGTTAAGTTCTCACATCTTGATTTTATTAATGATAGTGAAGTGTCTTTCGCACTTCTTAATGCAGTTTGTGACTGGGCTAAGACCCTTAAAGCAGAGAAAATTATAGGAGATATGGGCTTCAATGATTTAATGCAATGTGGAGTGGTAATATCTAATAATACTTATTCTTTATCTACATATCAGCAGAAATTCAATTTTGAATACTACGCCGAACATCTTAGGAATTTTGGCTTTACTATATCAAAGAAATTTAATGAATATCAATTAATGTTACGAAATGATTTTGACCAAACTAATGCAAGTATTGAAATTAATAAATTGCTTTCTCAAAATAACTTTAAATTTGTAGAGGGTAATAAGAAATTCAAAATATCGGTGTACGGCAGAAAAGTTTTTGATTTGCTATATGATAATAGCCTATCTCAATACTCATCTGTTATAGAAGATAAAGTTTATCTTAGTTATCTTAAATTTATAAATAAACTATATGAGAGTGATGATTTCGTAATTATTATAAATGATAGTGATGAAGTTGTAGGAAGTATGATTGTCACTAAAAACACATCTCTAGCATTACAAACAACCTGTGGCAACGTATTGGTTTCCAAGAGAATGTATACTGTTGGTGGAGAGTACAGAAATGAATATGATATCAGTATGCTTGCAATAGATAAGAAATATCAAAACCAAGTAAGTAATATTTTGGCTTGCAAATTAGCGATTACATTCCAAAATAATAATTATTATTCTATTTATACTAATGCTTGGATAAATAATGATACTAAGAAAGAGGTATTGAATAAATGCTTCGATACTAATTTGATTAGAACTAGAAGTCTGTATCAGAAAGATTTAGTCATAAAACCGCTAAGTAAATTAGTAGTCAAGAAAAGAACATCTGATTTAATAGGTAGACCAAATAGGGGAAATAAGACAAAATTAAGTTGATTATAAATATTTAGTTACTAGAGAATATTTAAGTTAATTACAAAAATTCATGTATTTAAAAACGCAAAAAAAGAAGTAATATATATTACTTCTTTTTTATCTTTATTTATTTGAACTATCGTCAGTTGAAGTTGTATCTTTAGTTACTTCTTCTGTTTTTGTATCTGCATTTTGGGTGTTTTCTTTTGTCTCTGATTTTTCAGTCTTTGCAGATGTTTTTGTTTTGTTTGTTTTGCTTGAAGTAGTGGATTTGGCAGTTTTATTTTCTTTTTCTAATTTTGCTTTTGCTCTATTTTCTGCCTTGATTTGTTTTGCCTCAATTTTAGCGCGCTTATATTCTTCCCACATTTCGGCTTCTTCCTTGGCAATGCTTTCAATCTCGGCTTCAATTTTAGCAATCTCATTTTTAATAAATTCTTTTCTTTCCAAGAATTTAGCAAGTTTAGATTTATCTACCTCTTTGGTATTTTCAAGTTTGATATCTTTAAGACTTAATTGTTTCTGCAAGTGCATTTCTTGTTTGTCAAGTTTTTCCATAAATCTGACAAATTCTTTCTCTGCTTTTGCATTGCCAACTAGTTCAGGATTTGCTTTTAATTGTTTCTCTCTTTCGCTAGTGGCTTCTTTCTTTCTTATCTCAATTTCAATCTTTTGACGCTTGATTTCTTCTTTCTCAGCCATTATTTTGGCTTTCAATTCTTCTAGTTGTTCTTCAGCAAGTCTGTTGTATTCGGCAATTTCTTCATCAATAGATAGTAATTCAGCATTAAGTTCATCGATAATTTGTTGTCTTAGAGCAATCCTTTCTCTTCTGTCTATATCTTTATCAAGAGTTTTTCTTCTATCATATTTAGTTTTAATTTTTGGCTTTCTTGAGAAGTTAATTTTTCTTACATAGAAACCTACAACAGCAATTACAATTGCTAGGGCAGTAAATAGGCTAGGCAATATTAACCAATTAAATTCATTAGACCAAGTAGACTTGTCTTCTTTTGTATCCTCAGTAGTTTCGGTGTAATTAATGAATTTGGCAGTTGTGCTTTCATCTGCTGTAAGTAGTTCATTTTTCATAGTGTCTTGGTCAATAGTTTCAATTTTGAAATTGTCAAACAATACTGTTCCGCTTACTTTCTCGTCTTTATTACCAAGAGCAAGGCTAATTTTTGATGTTAAATCATTTTCCAAAGTTAAATAAATTGTGTAAGTTTTCCAACCGCCAAAAGTATTAATACCTTTGAAGATAATATCATTTGAACCATCTAGCGATATTCTAGCACCATAAGTACTTGCTTTTTCGTTAGTGCTTTCTGAACTGATATTTTTTGTAAGAACATTCACGCTAATCTTGTAATAAGTCTTAGCAGAGAATGAGTAACTATCATTAGTGGTGTAAGCGAAATTGGTGTCATGCAAACTTTGAATAAATAGAGCATTTGCATTACCGCTTAGAGTAGATGGAGTATTAATTGAAGAGTAATCGGCAACTTTAATTATTCCTCTATTATTCTCATTAATAGTAAATTCGTTATTTTCTACTCCTTGTTCTGAAGCAGTCCAACCATTAGGGTTTTGGATAGTGTCATTTGAATTAAATGTTTTATTATCGAAATTCTCGTAACTTAAATCAACTTTTGTGTAAGTAATTTCAGGTTCTACAGTGAAGTTTTTGAATATTTCTTCTTTGCTTGTTTCCAAACGGATATCGTCAAAGTAAACATATCCTGTTAAATCTTTGAAATTTAGATTTAAAGTTGCACTATCAGAAGAAACTCCAGTCTTGAAATAAACTACAAATTGATGCCATTGATTATCTGTAAAGTGAATATTTTGATAATCATACAAAGTTCTTGTGCTAGTTGTTAGAGAAACACTTGCACCATTATTTTTATTATTTATTCTGTCATAACTAGTGAAAACATAATAAGATAATTTGTAATAACTATTAGGGCTAAGTGAAATACTGCTACTTGTATAAGTTTGAGAGTTATTCTCGCTAGTACTACCAATCATCAATACATTATTGTTATCTTTGTGAATAGGGTGATTAGCGGGTCTAGTAGGCATAATAGTAGTATTTGTGTATTTATCAACATTAGCATTGAAATGCTCTTTGCTAGCATTGATAACGCCACTAAAAGTATTAGAATTAGTGTCTCCAGACTTTGTCCAACTAGTAGGATCTAGAGGGTAGGTAGCAGAAATATCTTCGTTAGAGGTTTTGTTGAAATTAGAATTAACAATAACGAAAGAGTCGCTAGCACTATTAAAATTAAGTGATGATGAATTTGTAGAACTAGAATTATTAGAGAACATGTCGTAAGAAATCTCTTGCATTCTAAAGTCGTCTACAAATACATATCCGCTAGTTTTAGAAGATGTTGTGCCTAACCATATTTGAATTGCTACATTTTTTACTTCATTTTCGTTACCATATACATAGAATGTATATTGTGTCCAGTCATTACGATAAATATTGCTATTCTTAGTAAAATTAGTGCTTAGAGTAAGGCTTGCATTTTCAATAGGGTTATTCTCAGTCTTGTCTACTAAATATACTGTAGCACCTGAACCTGTATTACAATTGCTCTTAGCCCAAAAAGTAATTTTGTAATAAGATAATGGTTGAATTTCAATCTTAGAACTTTCTATTGCTTGATATCCATTTTCTTTGTTATACATAAATAAGCAGTGGTTATTATTTGCAGAATTATTAGAACCCGGAGCGGTAATAGTCTTAGTGTCATTTACAACCAAACTATAGTTATTGGCATCAACTATTTGACACAATTGATTGTCTGTCTCGGTTGTGCTTTTTGCAATATTTTTCCAACCCATTGGAGTAGTGGTTTCAAAACTACTATTGTCAACAGGAGAAAGATTTTCATTTTGTGATAGTGATATAATATTGAAGTTATTAGTATCTGTATCTTCATTAGATAGAATATACTTTGTATAATAATCTTCGCTATATCTATAAATCTTAACATTATTAAAGAATACAGCACCTTGAACTGAAGTAGTCTTGCTACCAAGCCATAATTCTAGATTAACACTGGCACTACTATTAGTATCAATATAGAAACTATATGTTGTCCAAGAAGTTAAAGTGTTGATATTCTCAAATTTAACTTGAGTATCATATTCTTTGTCGTCTGTAAGTCCTGTAAGATAAATAGATGCAGTAGGGTCAGTTTCTTCAAAATCATTAGATTTAGCAGTTCTATGAGTATATAATTTTACACGAATTTCATAAAAACTATTCGCATCTAGAGATATAGAATTACTCTTGTAACCAAATCTACCAGCACCATTGAATGAATTAATCATCAAGTTTTTGAAGTACGCCTCGTCAGAACTTTCGTCTTTAGGCATATTTGGACGGGTAGTTTTGTAAGTTGAAGTCTTGAATGTGGTTTCATCTGTAACATCAACGATACCCTTTATAATATTGTCTTTGTTTACTTGATTAGTTGTAATTTCTGACCAGCCATTAGGGGTTGCAGGCTTTGCTGTACTAGTTGTATAGAAATTGTGATAACTATTAAGCAAATCGTTTGATACATTCTTTACAATATAATCAGAACCCGCATATACTTCTTCTGATTTTGGTGAGAAGTGAATACCTGCAAATGCCGAAATAATCATTGCGAAACAAAGTATTAAACTAAAAAATATATTTTTTGATTTTTTGTGTCTTGTGTTTAACATAGATAGTTCACCTTTTATTTTTATTATTGCACTTGTTAATTATATATCATTTTTCGTATATATTCAAGCAATTTTCACCCGATTATATTGTTTATTTATAAATTAATTAATATATATATCTAGTAATTAAACATTTTTTTGTTAAATTTAAAGCATTATAATCGGTTTGATATTTTTAAATATTTGTAAAACTTTAATTTATCGTGATAGTATTTATGGACATTAATAATCTACAATTGGTAAAATTTTCCAATTTTTAGTAGTATGTATCGAAAATTGAATTTAATTCATAATTTTGAAAGAATTAAAATTAAATTATTAGTAAATTATTAAATATGAAAAATTCATCATTTAGTATCAAACAAAATCTAGAGTATGGTGGCAAAGAAATATCTTTCAAATATAGTCCAAACGAATTAGAAAGCAAAGGAAATATTTTTGTAAAATTTCTAACGGGTGCATTAATTGGCTTTGTTAATGGCTTTTGGGGAGGTGGAGGTGGAATGATTTGCGTACCTCTCCTTATGCAAATTATTAAACTTCCCGAGAAAAAGGCGCATGCTACAACACTTCTTATAATGTTGCCTCTTAGTATTGCTAGTTTATGCGTATATCTTATTAGTGGTAATCTTCAAATAATTGATGCAATAAAAATTGGTTCTGGATTTATAGTTGGCGGTGTAATTGGGGCAATTATACTAAAGTTTATTAGTAATATATGGTTGGGCATAATCTTCAGTATTATAATTATTGTAGGTGGGGTAAAATTACTTATATGATAGATTTTATAATGCTATTTGTAGCAGGGCTGATTAGTGGAATTGTAGGTGGAATGGGTATGGGTGGAGGTACTCTGCTTATTCCTATACTTACAATTTTTCTTAAATTCAAACAAAAAAATGCTCAGGCCATCAATTTATTAGTATTTATCCCAATGTCATTGGTCGCACTTATAATACACATCAAGAATAAATTGGTGGATTTTAAAGTAGGTATTCCAATAGTAATAAGTGGGGTGGTTTTCTCAATTCTTGGCTCATATTTGGCAAGTATTCTTAGCAATAATATTTTGCAGAAAATATTTGCAGTCTTCTTACTTTTGGTTGGGATAAATCAGGGAATACAAACTATTATTGCTCTCAAAAAGCCCAAAACAAAGCCAAAATTTAATAATATTCAATTCAAAATTTTCATTAAATAAAAAAGTGGTACAAAGGTGATTATTGCTTGCCAAATAAATACTTTTGTGATATACTAGAGCAATTATTGGGCAAAAATTTGCTCAATAAAATACAATCAAAAGCCGAGAATTTTTATTTTTGGCGAAGGGGAATAATGAAGGTTAACAAAGAAGTATGCATTGGTTGTGGAACTTGTATTGACAGTTGTCCTGTTGCTGCAATTTCTATGGTAGATGGCAAAGCCGAGATTAACCAAGATATCTGCATTCATTGTGGAACTTGCACAGGAGTTTGTCCTGTAAATGCTATTGAAGAATAATAAGTGAAGTCATTTGATTATATCTTGATAAATAAATTCAAGAAGAAGTCAAATGACTTTTTTTGCAAATAATAAATTGAGTATTTTTAAAAAAATTGTGTACAATTTTAAATTTATATGTTATAATCTAGACGATGGGAAATTGTGCCCAAAATAATTTGCATAATTAAGGAGACTAACATTGGAAAAAATAGCAGTTATAGAATTAAAAACTACTTGTGTTAAATTACAAATAGTAGATGTTTGTAGAAATAAATACTATCAAACTTACAAGATTATAGAAATGCCAATTAACCTTACTAAAGATATGTATAATGATATGTTTATCAAACCAACCGTTATCAAAGAGATTAATTCAATCTTATCTATATACAAAAGAATGATAGAAGAATACGAATGTACTGAGACAATTTGCATTGCTACAGATTGCCTAAGCGAAGCCAAGAATTTGAATGGCATCTTGAATGAATTGAGTGTATCTAATGGATTTAACTTCAAAGTTTTGAATCCAGAAGAGGAAATTGAAGAAGTCTATACTGCTATTATTAATAGTTTCAATAGACCAAAAGGAATTATTATAAATATATCTGATTATAATTCTGAAGTTATCTTGTATAATAGAAGAAATATACTAAGAAGAATGGTTGTTCCTTATGGTGCTGTTAAAGTTCATGATACAATGAGTGACATTTGTCTTGATGATAAATTGAAAATAATTGCTGACTTTACTAAGAAAGCAATGGAAGAAAATGATTTTCAAAGTGAATTACCAGAGGAATACGATATAATTGGTGCTGGAGATATATTCAAAGATTATGGTGTTGTTTGTAGAAAAGCGAAGAAATATCCTCTAGACTTAATTCATAACTTTGTATCTAATAAAGATGATTTTGAGAAAGTATTTAATCTAATGAAAGGCTTAGATGTAACAAATGCTACTAAGATTAAAGGACTATCTTTGAATAATAGTAAGTACTTCCCAAGTGGATTAATTGTTGCTAAAGCAATTTTAAGTTGTTTTGACCATGATGATTTTGCAATAAGTAGTCTAGATATAATTGATGGAATGCTTTTCCATAATGTTTTGCCTCTAACTATAGAGAAGCCAATAAGTGATACTTTGGGATATAGTTTACAAGTATTAAATGATTATTACGATAAGAAACCAAATAATTCTCAACACATATACGAAATTAGCATGGTATTATTCAAACAATTGAAAGTTTTACATAAATTACCTCGTCCATATGTCAAAGTTCTAAGAATTGCTAGTTACTTAATTAATAGTGGTAATAGAATTAATGTGGATAATGCCGATAAAATAGCATATGATGTAATTAGAAATAGTGAAATTTATGGTGTTAGTCATCAAGATATAATTGTTGCTAGTTTTGTAGCGTTGGGTAAGAATTCAGATAACTTCAACTTAAGCGAATGGGTTAGATACAAAGAATATGTTAGCGAAGAAGATTTGCAGGCAGCCAAGAAACTAGCAGTAATACTAAAGATTGCTGAAGCCCTAGATATTACAGGATTTGGAAATGTAACCGATATTAGTTGTGATATTTTGGGTGATAGTGTAATAATGAAGACAATTGTTAAAGAAAATTGCACTTTTGAAATTAATTACGCTATGCTTTGTGGAAGCGAATTCAAGAAAGCGTTTGGCAAAAACTTAGAAGTTTTATAATGTTTAGAACTTAAGTTTACAATATTTATCTAAAATATTATTAAAAAATAAAAAACACTTACAATTAAATGTAAGTGTTTTTGTTTTCTTGATTAATTATTTATTTGAAAGTTCGTTATTTAATTTGTTGTATACATCAATTGTGCCAATATCGTAGCATTCACCTTCAAAAGAGTAGGCATAAACCGGTTTTCTTTTGTAAAGCCAAGCAGGGAAATTACCCGGTGCATCTTTATTATTGCCTTCATCAAGATATTGTTTAATCATCTTAACGGTATCTCTAGTATATATATAACTAGCATAAGCACCAATATTAGTATCAGGAATTCCGCCTGGTTTCTCTACAAGTCCAGTAATTGTATCATTTTCTCCAAGTTTGACACAAGCAAAGTTTTTGCCTAAGTATTCCAAATCATCAAATTCGGTTACTAAAATGCAATCTCCTTGTTTCTTTTGATAGAAATCGTAGAAATCTTTAAGTGAAAAAGTGAAGTAATTATCACTTACAAGTAACATAATCTCTTCATCAATTCCTAATTGGTCTATTGCAAATTGAGTATCTCCAATTGCGCCAAGTCTAGTTTCATTAGTTGATGTACCATCATTAAGTACAGTAATTTTTTTGTTACCTTTATAAGTTTCTTTCCAGTCAAGGAAATTTTGATAGAACTTATCGTTACTTACTAATATAACTTCATCAATTACATCAATTTCTGCTACTTTAGCCATTAGATAATCAAGTAGGGTAACCCCATTAAGTGTAAGTAATGCTTTAGGTGTATTGAGTGTTAGTGGATAAAGTCTGCTTGCATATCCTGCTACTAATACTATTGCTTTCATTTATTCATTCTCCTAAAAAATAATTTCAATTATAAATTGATAATACATCATTAAATACACGATGTATAATTAAATGTTAACAAAAATAGTAATAATTGTAAAATAAAATTTGAATAAAATTTTACTTGTAAAAATTATAATTATCAGTATATAATATAAGTATTAAACTATACGGAGAAAAATATGAAATGTATTTATTGTGGAAATACTGAGAGTAAAGTATTGGATAGCAGAAGTTCTGATGATGCAAATTCTATTAGAAGAAGACGAGAGTGTTTGTCCTGTGGTAAAAGATTTACGACCTATGAGACAGTGGAAACAACACCACTATTAGTAATTAAATCTGATAATAGTAGACAGGAATTTGATGCGGAAAAATTAAAGAGAGGAATAATAAGGGCGTGTGAAAAAAGACCTGTCTCGATGTCTCAAATAGATATGATAGTTAGTAATATTGAGAAGGTTCTATATAATTCTTTGGACCAAGAAGTTGCAAGTTCTAGGATAGGGGAATTGGTTATGGAGAATCTAAAAAAAGTAGATGAAGTTTCTTATATTAGATTTGCTAGCGTATATAGAAAATTTGCTGACTTAACACACTTTATGGAGTTTATTCAAGAGTACGATAATAAAAAATAATTTAAGTACATATGTCAATTTTAAATCAAAAATAATTAGTCAATTTATAATAAACTTTTAATTAAGATATTACACAAAAATTTAATAAAAAAGCGAGGGTAACATTCTTCTTAATACTAGAAAAATGTTACTCTTTTTTGTTGTCTAATACTGTGTAAATTTATTTTTTATTGAGATTGTGAGTTGTTGTTTTTTATGTATAATTATGCTAAAAATAAAATATTTATGTAACATGGATTTTTTAATTAACTCAAGATAGTTTGATATATAGAAATATATTGTATATAAAAATACATAAAACTTTATATAAAATATATAAATATTTACAAGATTGAAATATTATAGTATTTATTTGATATGTTACATTATTATTGTAATAAATGTCACGAAATAGTTAATTATTGACAATAACTATATACATATATTACAATATTATTTATTCATATCAATATCATTCAAAACATCTTGAATATTAAATTTTGGTTTTGTCTGTGCGGTTATTTGGTTGTTTTTATCTTCTGAACATATATTTATTGCATTACAAGGGTTGTAATTATTTTGCATAATTATGTCTACTAAAATTATATCTTTTCCTATTTTGCATATTCGATTGTATGGGATAAAAATATCGTTTGAAGATTTAAAAATTTGAAAAAAATTTTTATTTGCTGGTACAATTATTCCTGCTATTTTTCCACAGCAAGTATCAAAAATTAAGTCAGTAATACTGCCATAATTTTTTCCATCGCAAACATTCACGACATCTTTATTTTTTAATTGACAAAATGACATTTCCATATGATATTCCTATTGCTAAAATATATGCTTGAAAATTTTTTAATATTACAAAATTTTACATTTTTTGACATATTGTAATAAGTCAAATTGACGAATAAAATTTATAAATTTTCAAAAGATAAATTGATATAATTTTTTGGAGAAATTTATGCCTATAGTTTTTATTGTTAGTGGGTTTTTATTCTTAGCTATAATTTTTGATTTTATTAGATTTGATAAATTATGGATTAAATATTTATCGGTTGCTTATTTATTTTCATTGTGTATTAGTTATTTTATTTCTCCATATAATTTTGGTGATATTTCTTTTAATCTTATGCAAAGTATTTTGATTGTATTGTTGTATGTTTGCTCATTCATTAAATGTAAAAGAAAATTATTTTTATTTTTGATTTCAATAGTATACTCATTTGCTTATTTTGTATTGATTAAAACAAATGTTATAAGTGCTTATAATTTCTCATCTAATAATTTGTGTGCTTTTATGATTGGTGTGTGTGGTGGATTACTTTGTACAAATATTTATAACGGATTATTTATTTGTATTGGTAGTATTACTTGCATGAGTATTATCGGTGTGTCGGTCGAATTGGAACTTTATACTTTTGCATATCTTAATTTGAATTTTTGTTTCTTGGTAATAGTAGTTTATCTTGGGCTTCAATACTTAAGAACTTTTATTGTTCATAATTTAAAAATATCGAGGAGGGACAATTTTTATAATGACAAAGAATTTATTAGTAAAACTATCTCTAATAGTTATATTTCTTCTTTGTAGTTTTTTGAGTACTAGTAATTCAATTCTAAAACAAGGTAATTTGTCTAAAGAGATGACAGTATTTGCACAAGAAGAACTATATGAAAATTACAAAATTTATGATGAAGACTATAATTTTTTATTTGAAAGGGAAGGTGTTGAGATTGGAGATAATTATTTATCCAAAGATTTCAAATTCTATGAAGTAATATCTCTGGATAATAATACTCATGCGGGAATTGCAAAATTTATAAAACAAATGCAAGCACCTAATGTTTCAAAATCTGACTTGCCAACGCCTATCAAAGTGGAGAGACGAGTTATTGCTATGTATATGACACATAATGATGAGAGTTATGTGCCAAGCGATGGTGTAGACAGTATATATGGTAATGGCGGTATCAAAGATGTTGCACTATCTTTTAAATCTGAACTGGAGAAAAACTTTGTAGATGTATACTTTGATGATAGCCTGCATATTCCACACAATTCGCAAGCATATTCCCGAAGTTTGAAGACTGCTCAAAATTTGCAAAATACATATGCTCCAGATGCTATATTTGATATCCATCGTGATGGCGCAAGTCGTGGATATTATATTGCTAATGTTGATGGCAAAGAGCGTGGTAAGGTAAGAATAGTTGTGGGTAAGGCTAATCCTAATATGAAATTAAATGAAGAGTTTGCAACATATTTAATGGCTGTTGGCAACGAGTTGTATCCTTGGTTATTTACAGATATTTATTATGCAAAAGGACATTATAATCAAGCACTTGATAGCAAGGCAATTCTATTTGAAATGGGTTCTCATTTGGTTGAAAAAGAATTAATGCAACAAAGTATGAAAGAATTATCTGATGTTGTAACTACTGCACTTTACAAAACAACGGTTAATAATACTAATGGAGATTTGACTATTAATGGAACTGAGAGTGAAAGAGAATTAACAGTAAATGAAACTCTAAATAAGAAAGAGAGTGCCAAAACTGGGTTATTTATATTCTGTGTAACTATTGTCATACTAGCATCTGTATGTACAACTATATTCTTCGTTATTTGGAAAAAATATAGAGAAAATATTAATAAAAATAAAGAAATCAAAAAATAACTATTAAACTAAATAAAAGTAAAAAGTATTACATTATTTTGTAATATTTTTTATTTTGTTTATAATTTTGCTAAATAAAAGGTTGTTTTTTTGACCAATATGATATAATATATATTAGTAATATTAATGCTAAAGTCTAACTGAAATTATAGGCTAGGCTTGACGGAGTAAACTATGAGAAAACCATTGGTAGCACTAATTGGTAGGCCAAATGTTGGCAAAAGTACATTTTTTAATACTATTTGTGGTAGAAGAATTAGTATAGTTAAAGATATGCCAGGAGTTACAAGAGATAGAATATATGGCGATGCTGAATGGTGTGGCTATGCTTTTTCTATTGTAGATACTGGTGGCTTGGATATCAAAAACAAAGATGAATTTCAAAATAATATAACTAGACAAGCAGAAATTGCTGTTGAACTAGCAGATGTTGTAATCTTTATGGTTGATGGCAAAGAAGGACTTGTATCTGCCGATTATGATGTTGCTAATTTCCTAAGAAAGTACAATGTTCCAGTTGTGCTTGCAGTTAATAAATTAGATACTAATCAAGTTGATTTAACTTATGAATTCTATTCGTTGGGTTTGGGAGAACCATATGCTTGTAGTGCAGAAAATAATAAAGGCTTGGGCGAAATTTTAGACGAATGTGTTAAATATTTCAAAGACAAAATTTCTGCTGAAGAAGATGCAAAGAAAATTAAAATTGCTGTAGTGGGTAAGCCAAATGCTGGCAAAAGTTCTATTATAAATAAACTTTTGGGTGAAAATAGGGTAATGGTTAGTAATGTTGCTGGAACGACTAGAGATGCCATAGATACTCCATTCAAATATAATGGCAAAGAATATTTGCTTATAGATACTGCTGGAATTAGAAGAAAAAGATCTGTTCCAAATGAGAGCGTTGAATTGTATAGTGTTCTTAGAGCATTTGATGCTATCAGAAGGGCTGATGTTGTAATGCTTGTAATAGATGCTGGTGAAGGATTATCCGAACAAGATACTAGGATTGCTGGGTTTATTCATGAAGAGGGTAAGCCAAGTATTGTAGTTATGAACAAATGGGATTTAATAGAAAAAGATAGTTATTCAATGAATAAATTTAATGAGGATTTGAGTGAAGATCTTAAATTTATGAGTTACTTTGTTCCTCTATATGTTTCGGCGCTTACTGGACAAAGATTAAATAAGATTATGGAAGAAGTAGAGAAGGTATACGAGAAATCTAATTATAGAATTGGTACAAGTATGCTTAATGAAATTATTTCTAATGCTGTAGCAGTAAATGAACCTCCAATTCAAAAGGGTAAAAGATGTAAAATATATTACATGACCCAGGCAAGTGTTGCACCTCCTACTTTTATTGTGTTTGTTAATGATAAAAATTTAATGCATTTCTCTTATCAAAGATATTTGGAAAATTGTATAAGAAATGCAGTTGATTTCAAAGGTACTCCTATAAGAATAATACTTAGAAGTAAATCTGATAAGGAGGAGAATTAATGGAAATTATAGATATAATAATTTTTATTGCTGCTTGTTTGGTTAGTTATCTTCTTGGTGGTATTAGTATTGCTAGAATTATTACTAGCAAAAATAATAAAGATATATCAAATGAAGGTAGTGGCAATCCTGGTACTATGAATATGCTTAGAACTCATGGAATGGCTATGGGGCTATTTACACTATTCTGTGATGCACTTAAAGGTGCAATTCCAGCATTGTTTGGTTTGCTTTACTTTGGAGAATTTTATGGATTAGAATTGTCATATATTGCTCTTTATTCGTTTGGACTTTGTGCTGTTTTAGGACATATTTTCCCAATATTTTATAAATATAAAGGCGGTAAGGGAATTGCTACAACATTTGGCATGTTTATGGTTGCAGACCCAATTTGCACATTAATTTTATTTGGAATAATGTTTTTAACTCTTTATTTTATAAAAATTGGAAGTTTGGTAAGTCTACTTTTTATTACAATCGAAGCGGTTGAACAAATGTTTAGACCTAGAATGCAAGGTAATTGGATTGCTCTTCTAATTATGAGTATAATAGTAATAATAGATATATGTTGTCACAAACAAAATATTATTCGACTAATAGAAAATAGGGAAAATCCAGCAGATCTTCAAGAAGGTTTGAAGAAAGATATTGAGAAAATTAAAAATAAAAAAGAAAAGAAATTGGAGAAGAATTCTCTTAAACAAGACAAAATAGAGAAAAGATATGCCAAGAAAATTAAAAGAAAAACAAATCGTGTTACAAGTAAGATTGCAAAGATAGAGGTAAAAAACCAAAATAAAGTATTAAAATCTAAAAAGCATAATGATGGAGAAGAAGATATGCTTATAGATAATCAAATAGATAATAAATAAGTATTAAATTAAGATAGAAGTACAAGTTTTGTACTTTTATTTTTTTAATTCGGTATATATGCCAAATACTCCTCATATAATTTATAAACTCTTAAATAAACAAAAAGTTTTGTTTGAAAGTTATTATCGAGGAGGATATTATGAGTGAATACAATATATACAAAGATATTGCCGAACGAACCAAAGGCGATATTTATGTTGGTGTAGTTGGACCAGTTAGAACTGGTAAATCTACTTTTATAACTAAAGTAATGGAAGAATTAATCTTGCCGAATATAGCAGATGGTTATAGTAAAGAAATTACAAAAGATGAGATGCCTCAAAGTGGAGATGGTAAGAGTATTATGACAACCCAACCTAAGTTTATTCCAAACGAGGCAGTCAAGGTCAATCTAGATAATGATGTTAATTTCAATGTAAGATTAATTGATTGTGTTGGATATTTGGTTGATGGTGCAATTGGACATGAAGAGAATGAACACCCAAGAATGGTGTCAACTCCATGGGACGACAAAGAAATTCCATTTGAGAAAGCCGCAGAAATTGGAACAAACAAAGTCATAACTAATCATTCTACAGTGGCAATCATGGTTACTACTGATGGTAGTATTACTGATTTGGATAGAGATAGTTACATAAAGGCTGAGGAAAGAGTTGTAAATGAACTAAAAACTTGTAAAAAACCTTTCGTTATTGTGCTTAATTCTACCCACCCAAAAAATCCTGAAACAATAAATCTAGCCAAGTCTTTATCTAATAAATATAATACAAGAGTAATTCCACTAAATGTAAATAGTATGGAAGATAAAGATATCAATACTGTTTTCGAGGGGATTTTACACGAATTTCCAGTAAGCAAAGTTGCAATTAAATTTCCAGAATGGCTACAAATCTTAGATTTTACAAGTGAGATTATTAAGAATATTATTTCTAATGTGAAAGATATAATATCTGATATTGACAAAGTAGATAATTTACCAGAAACAATTGCATTAAGTGATACTTCTAATGACTTTGAGCCTAATATTGAGAAGTCATTAGATTTGGGCGAGGGTAAATTGGTATTAAAATTGCAACCAAAACCAGACTTGTATTATAGAATTTTGAGTAATGAATGTGGTTATGATATTAAGAATGAATATCATTTAATTTCATATATCAAGCAATTGACAGTTGCTAAAGTTCAATATGATAAATTCAAAGAAGCAATTGAGCAGGTTAAAGAGACTGGCTATGGTGTTGTTAGACCAGATTTAGAAGATTTAACTTTGGAAGAACCAAAAATGTATAAGGCTGGTGGTAAATTTGGTGTTAAACTTAAAGCAAGTGCACCTAGTCTACACATTATGCAAGTAGATATTCAAACGGAAGTTAACTCAATGGTTGGCAATGAACAACAATCAGAAGAATTGGTTAAATCTTTGATGGGGGAATTTGAAAATAATCCTAAAGAAATTTGGGATACTAAAGTATTTGGCAAAAGTCTTTATTCTCTTGTTAATGATGATTTGCAAAATAAACTTCTTGTTATGCCTCATGAAGTTCAGAAGAAGATGAGAAGAACATTGGGGAGAATTGTAAACGAAGGTAAGGGTGGAGTTATTTGTATACTATTATAATCTCTTTAACTTGCATTTTTAAAACACAATTGACTTCAAAAAAAGTAAAACGACTTTAAATTCTCGTTTGTAAATTATAAAGTAATTAATATTTTTAAAATAAAAAAGAATTAGGAACTAAAATAATTCCTAATTCTTTTTCTATTATTTTCTAATCTTTAAGTCTAGAATTTAATTATTAGTATTTGTAATTTTCAGGTAAAATTTTTGGGAAATTAATACTTGGTTGACTAGAATTAGATATTTCGCAATCGTGGAATTTCTCTGCACTGTCTGTTGTTTTGCATAAAGTTAAATTAGTTAAATTACAAGGCGAAGAATATCCGGTTGTTGGACTAATGGTGTAGTGTGTTAATACTCCTTCCAAACTTCCATCTTTGAATGTTAAACCATGTCTTGTTTGTGTCATTGAATAAGGAGATACTGTTAGTACTCCTGTCATTACTTCCCCAAAATTTATATCGCCCGGAATTATGCTTTTGGCTAGTTCATTAAATCTTGGGCAATTTTCTGTGCCATCTGAATAAGAAACAATAGGCTTGGTTGTACCTAACATGGCAACTGGCATTCTTCCAATACTATATTGTCCATCTAACTTTGTGTTTCTCAAGAAATCTAAGTAATCTGACATATATTCAATTTTATCTACTTTATTGGGGATATAATTAAATAATTTCTCATATGCTTCACTAATAGTCTTGGAGGTTTGTCTAATTTTGTTATAAGCAGGAATTTGTATATTCTTTAGTACAATATCTCCGTTGTGGTCTAGATAACCATAACAAATGAATTCAATAGGTGTATCATTTTTGTTTCTTTCTAATCTATGTACCGATTTCCTTTGTGCAAGTTGCCTTATGCATCTTAGCATTTCGGTAGGTTGTTTGTCTAAATATAAAATTGCTGGCTTGCCATTAAAATTTTGTTGTGTTTGAAGATAATGATTAAGAATAGGAGTATTCGCACCAAGAGAATAATTACCAAATTTATCGTCTATAGCAGAAAAAAAATTGTTAAGTGCTGGATTTTTCCTAACTGTTAGTAATCTATTAATATTTGCCATGTAATGACCCTCTTAATTTTTATTTTTTTTGTGTTTGCTTTTAATTTCTATATTTGCTAAAATATTATAGTTTTTAATAATTATATATATTTATTAATTTGTCTTAACTTTTCAAGACAACTTTATAATTATAATATAACATAAAATAAATGAAAATTCAATACATTGTGATGGAGAAAAGTATGAAAATCATTGTAATAAGTGATAGTCATGGTAATAGAGAAGGAATAGATAAGATATTCAAATTTATTAATTTTGATTATCTAATATTTCTAGGAGATGGACTTAAAGACTTAGGAGATTATGTATATCTAGATAATGTAATTGCAGTATGTGGGAATTGTGATTTATTTTCGGATATGCCAGATACAAGAATATTTAATGCAGAAGGTAAACTTATACTAATTACTCATGGACATAAATTCGGAGTAAAGAGTACTCTAAATCATTTAAAAGAGAAAGCAAAAGAAGAGAATTGTGATATTGCTCTGTTTGGACATACTCATGTTCCATATATTGAGAATTGGCACGATATTTATATTGCAAATCCGGGAACATTCCAAAGAAAACCTAATAATAAATGTTCAGCATTAGAAATTAATATTGTTAATGGCAAAATAGACATAAAACCAATTTGGATAGATTTATCTAAATAATTTATGTGGGACAGAGATAGAATAGTTGCACCACAATGGACAAAAAAGTTTGATTTAAAATCTTACACATAGGTGTGACAAACCATTTGATTTTTTTGCCGACAATATGCTAACATATAAAAGACAAAAACAATAACAAACAAAAATATTGAACCGATTAATATAAAAGTCTATAAAAATTCGCAAAATATAAATAAGGTAACCAAGAAGGGAATAAACCAAAATCACTTAAAATTAGCCATTAATGTGCCATATTTTGGGCGAATTTTACTAAACTTATAGTTTGCTGCACTCTGTTGGTGGCACAATTTTGCTTTTGTAAGATGCAAAAATACAACCCCCCAAAGTAGTTTTGGGATTAAAAAATATTTATAAAATGGATACAAACTAAAAAGTAAGAATGAGGTAAAACGAATGAAAAACATTTCAAAAAAAATAAATGTCGCCATAATAATTACCATTATGCTCGTTCTTAGCTTTTTTGGTGCCGAAATAGTAAAATTTTTTACTAACTTAAACAATTCAGAACTCCAAAAAGTTACAAATGTTCACAGGCTTTTGGCGGAAAGTGTGGCAAAAACGACAACGCAAGTAAATCTTGGCGAATATATTATTCTTGGCAAATACAATGGTAAAGACATTATATGGAGGTGTGTAAGCATTGATGACAGTGGCACGCTTATGCTTGCCGACAGCATAATAGATAATCTTCCGTATGATGCCATTACAAGCGACAATAATCGCTCAAAATCTCACAGTCGTGATTATAGGCGTGACACCTACGGCTCTAACTATTGGAAGGATAGCAATATGCGTTCGTGGTTAAACTCTATCGCCGAAGTAGGTGGGGTAAAGTGGCTATGTGGTAATCCTCCAAAAGAGAACTATGTAGACGGAAACGCTTACGACCAAAAAGCGGGGTTTTTGAATGGTTTTTCAGGGGCGGAAATTGCCACAATGAAAACTGTTACCCATCGTTCGCTTGTATCGCACCCAGAATATAAGCGAGGAATTTATGATGGAGATGGTCGTTCAGATTTAGAATTAAATACAGATATTCAAAATGTTGCCCAAAACTATGATAGCGTTTATGGCGAAAACTCAACCGAAAAAGTTTTTTTGCTTGATGTTAAGCAGGTAAATACCGTTTGGAAAAACTTTGGTAGTTATTATGTTGGAAAAAATGAGCAAGGTGCACAGTGGCCATATTGGTTAAGAACTCCGGTAACCAATTGCAATCACGATATGCGATATGTTCACAACAATGGAACAATAGGAAGAGAGTCGCCACAACGCAGTTATATTGGAGTTAGGCCTGCCTTTTATCTTGATACAGACTATTATGTGGCAACTTCTGGTAGCGGAACTAAGGCAAGCCCGTATATAGGCTCCGCTCTTAATAAGGTTGAGGACGATTATACCGTTGCAGAGCCAGATGACGACCCAAACCAAGAGTGGGACATAAGTACTGACAAAAAACTTACGCTTGCCCTTGGACCATATTATTCTAGTGACGGCAAATACTCAAATCCAACAATTCCTGTATACACCATTCAAAAAACAAGAAGCGATACAGAAAATATGGTAATTGTTATTTGTGGCGAAGGATATACCAAAAGCCAACAACAAAAATTTATAAACGATGTAAAAAAAGTGTGGAGAGGTGCCATGCAATACGAACCCTATCGCAGTTTCGCTGATAGATTTAATGTGTATGCTCTTTGCACGGCGTCTGAGTCTAGTTTTGAAAACGGAGGAAGCACATTCTTTGATGTGGTTGTAGGTTCTAACAATTCTTCGTCTATATCCACCAATTTGGGAAATCCTTGGAAAAACCATATTTTTGAAAGGTGTATTGGTCCTACATTTATAGAGCAAATTCATGATTCGCATATTCCTAATAATACAGACCCCGACACAATGAAATGGAATGATGACGAGCAATATCCACCATTTTATTATGTGCATAATTATATAAACCAGTTTGTCTTGCTAGTTAATACTAGTCGAAACTTTGGAGATGCATATAACAATTTAGAATTTGGTTTTCATTATTTTATAACTCCATCAGATAGTTACCGTGCCCAGCAAACTTTTGCACATGAGTTTGGTCACGGGTTGCTAGGACTTGGCGATGAATATATGACCAGTGCCAAACCAGAATCGGACTATACTTCGCTAAATGTGGCATATACTCCTAATCCAGAGCAAGTAAAGTGGAAAAAAATGCTAGGATTTAGAAAAACTTTTACTTGTAAAACAGCGGATACTAATACTTCTTACAATTCTAGTTATGAGTGTATTATGCGTGATACAAATTACCAGTTTTGTGAAGTTTGCAAATTGCAAGGGTACAAAAGATTATCTCAACTTGTAAATGGCAAAAGCCTTTATGTTGCCGACCCCGAAGTAAAAAAACATACCGGTCAATATTCAGATTTGTCTGCCTTTGCAGATACTACATACAACGGATATGCAAACTTTGCAAGTTATCGCAATACGGTATTGCTTAGCGGTGTAGACAAAAACAAATTTAACAAAAATTTGGCTGGCGAAAAAATCGAACTCCGCACAATTGTTCAAAATCTGTCAGATAGTATAACCCGTTATGTTACTATTAAAGTGTGGATAAAGAGGGTAGACGGAAGTGTAGCAACTACAACGGGCGGGCAACGGCTAGAAATCTCGCAAACATTCACCATTCCTGTATGGGAAGAAAAAAGTAAGTTTTGGCCAAAGGGTGCTCTAGAATACAATGGTAGTATTTTGGATTCAGGACTAGAAAATTGCTCAATAATTTACCAAATACCGGCAGATGCCGACCTAAAAGAGGGCGATACTATTGCCTTTTTGATATCTGATGAAAACGGAAATGTTTTGTCGCACGACAATATTGAAACGCAGTCGTACGCAAATGTTAATATAGAGTACAAGTTTGAAGACGGCAGTGAAATTCCTAATGTTTCAAAGTCTGTAATTCCTATGGCTGTTGGAAGCAATCTAAATTGGGAGCCAGCTCAATCTTTTTATGGGTATACATTAAGTAGGGTAGAGGGGCTAAATCAAGTAGTAAGCGGTAGTGGTCAAACGGTAACATTCTATTATATCAAGCAAATCAACAATCATATACATGATTGGGGAGAGTGGGTAAGCAATAACAACGACACGCACACCCGAACTTGCAAAACAGATAGTAGCCACACCCAAACAGCCAATTGTTTTGGCGGAAAGGCAACATGTACAACAAAAGCGGTTTGTGAAGGTTGCAAAAAAGAGTATGGAGAAAGAGTTGCGCACAACATAACAAAATACGGCGGAAAAGATAGCACGGGACATTGGGATACCTGCTCTACTTGCAATGGCAAGTTTAATTTTGAAGAACATACCCCCGACAGAGAATATCCAGACGAAACCAACTCTGTAAAATGTACAAAGTGCGGTTTGTTAATTGCTCCTGCGAAACAAAACAAAGGGCTTTCTGACAAAGCGGTAGCGGGTATTATAATTGGCTCGGTAGCGGTTGTTGTGCTGGGCGGATTTATTATTTGGTGGTTGCGGTCAAGAAAAAAGCCATTGTAGAGTTAAATAAAAAAACAAAACAAACTTCAATTTTTTGAAGCGAACCTTATAAAGTTTCTAATTTTTGGGGTTTGCTTCTTTTTTCTTGTTTTTTCTTGGGTTCGTTTTGTTTTGTTGCAAAGCACCTTTTGTGGTACAAGTCGCCACTTTTCTTGGTTTGAATAAATAAAAAGTCTAAACCAAACACTTAATTAAAAGTATTCTATTTAGTCTTGCTTTGGTGCGGATGAGAGGACTTGTCTATATGTTCAAGTATATGGACATATATCTCGGGTGGCAGGAGAGAATGCTGACGGGAACCGAGTACCTTCCCCAGAGTGGGGGTTCCGACTTGAAAAGTCGAAGTGCGAAAGCACTTAAAGGACTGGAATAGAGAAACAAAAAAGCACCTAAATGGTGCTTATTTTGGTGCGGATGAGAGGACTTGTCTATATGTCTAAGTATATGGACATATATCTCGGGTGGCAGAAGAATGCTGACGGGAACCGAGTACCTTCCCCAGAGTGGGGGTTCCGACTTGAAAAGTCGAAGTGTGACAGCACTTAAAGGACTAGAATAGAGAAACAAAAAAGCACCTAAATGGTGCTTATTTTGGTGCGGATGAGAGGACTTGAACCCCCATGGTTTCCCGCCAGATCCTAAGTCTGGTGCGTCTGCCAATTTCGCCACATCCGCAAGTGGTGACCTATCCGCGATTCGAACGCGGGACACCATGATTAAAAGTCATGTGCTCTACCTACTGAGCTAATAGGCCATATTAAATTTTGCTAGTTATAAGGAAATATATATAAAACAATTGGCTGGGGTAGCAGGATTTGAACCTACGGATGCGAGAGTCAAAGTCTCGTGCCTTACCACTTGGCTATACCCCAATATAAAATTAAATGGGGTGAATAGTGGGACTCGAACCCACGACTTCCAGAGCCACAATCTGGCGCTCTACCAACTGAACTATATCCACCATAAAATAAATATGGTACGCCAGAAGGGATTCGAACCCCTGACACCCGCCTTAGAAGGGCGGTGCTCTATCCAGCTGAGCTACTGGCGCACAACTCACTAACATTTAGTGAATGGAGCGGGTGATGGGAATCGGACCCACGCAACCAGCTTGGAAGGCTGGGGCTCTACCATTGAGCTACACCCGCACATTAATATCTTTTTTTTGCAAAACGCATTATAATAATATCATTAATGGTTTTGCTTGTCAACAATTTTTCTTAAATTTTTTATTTTTATTTATTTCAAAGTGCTTTGCAAAATTTTGCCGTATGTAAATATATTTTTGTTTGACAACTTAACTTATGTAAATATATAATATTTCAGTTATTAATTAAATGAAATTGTGGTAAGTTGAGGGTAGTACAAATGTTTACATTTGTATTACTGAGCTGACGACCATTTCAATCTGTGTAACCACGATTTATCGTGGAATTTGCTTATACAAATTGATTTTTTACTGAACTGAGCAAGCAACATTACATAGAATACATATAAATAATGGTGGAGTAATTATGATACAAATAAAAAACATTGTTAAAGACTATTTGTCAGGAGAAAATCAAGTTCATGCATTGAAAGGAATTAATATCAATTTTAGAAATAATGAATTTGTATCTATTCTTGGACCTTCTGGTTGTGGTAAGACTACGCTTCTTAATATTATAGGTGGATTAGATAAATATACTTCGGGAGATATAATAATTAATGGTGTTTCTACTAAGGAATATAAAGATAGAGATTGGGACGCTTATCGTAACCACTATATAGGATTTATATTTCAATCGTATAATCTAATAGGACATCTAAATATTCTAGAAAATGTAGAATTAGCACTTAGTATTGCGGGGATTAGCAAGGCGGAAAAGAGAAAAAGAGCAATTAAGGCACTTAAAGAAGTTGGACTTGAAAATCAAATGAAAAAGAGACCAAATCAATTATCTGGCGGTCAAATGCAGAGAGTTGCTATTGCTAGAGCGATTGTAAATGAACCAAAGATAATATTGGCTGATGAACCAACAGGGGCTTTGGATAGTGAAACAAGTGTTCAAGTTATGGATTTGCTTAAGAAAATTTCTAGTAAATATTTAATAATTATGGTTACACATAATGAAGATTTGGCTAGAGATTATTCTACTAGAATTATCAATATTCTAGATGGAGAATTATTAGGAGATAGTAATCCGTATAATCCAAGCGATAATGAGGTAAATGAGGATAGTATTGCTATTAATAAATCTCTAAATAAAGAAAACGAACGCAAAAAGAGAAAGAAGATAAAAACTTCAATGAGTTATCTTACATCTCTTAGTTTGTCACTAAAGAATTTATGGTCTAAGAGAGGTAAGACGCTAATTGAGAGTCTAGCGGGTTCAATAGGAATTATTGGAATTGCTCTTGTCCTTGCTGTTTCAACTGGTATGAATAATTATATTGGCAAAGTGCAATCTGATGCATTGGGTAATTATCCAATAACTATATCTGCAATAAGTGTGGATATGAACAAATTTACAACCATGGATCATGACGAAGAAGAAGTGGATAGCGTAGAGGATAATGTTGTTGTGCCATACAATCCTATGGCTCAATATATAACTTATGGTCACTATAATAATTTAACCTCTAAATTTGTAGATAAAGTTAAAGAATTTGAGAAAAATGATAAGAATAAAGATGTCTTGAATATGGTTGAGTATGATTATTATGTGCCAGTCAAAATGCTTGTGAAAGACAAAGATAATCAAATTAATTTTATTAAGAGAGAAAATTCAACCAGTATTATGACCAGCGAAAATAGTAGTGCTATTTATCCAATGGGAAGTAATATAGATTTTGTGATGGAACAATATGATTTGATCTATGGTGCTCTTCCATCTAATCAAAATGGGACATTTAGTAATGAAATGTTATTAGTAATAGGCGAGGGAAATAAAATTTCTTATTCCACACTCAAGGCAATAGGAATTGAACCTAAGACTAATTCTATGAATGAGTATGAGAATATTTCTTTTGAAGAGATTTGTAGCAAAGAATATAGAGTTTTATTTAATGATGACTATTATGCGGCTGATAGTAGTGATTTTGATAGTATTACTAAATTTGATAAATTAGATACCACAGACCAAATTCAATTAACTAATGCATATGATAATAGTTCTACTATTATGAAAATAACTGGAGTGCTTAGAGTGAAAGAAGATGCCGCTTCTCAAATTTTGAGGAGTGGTTTGGTATATATGTCTAGTTTTGAAGAATATTATGCAGAGAATTGTAAAAACTCACTAATTGCAAGGAAACAATTGGCAAATAAATCATCATATGCCTTCTATGATAACTATGTATTATCTGTAGCCGAGATGTCTACAATTTTGCCAAGGAATGGCTTTGCAGATGTTGAAGCCATAAATTATTTCTTAAATTCTAAATATGGTTATACACTTTCAAATGATGAGGCTTTTGACCTTGGACTTCAACAAATTGGAATTAGTAGTATCCCTGTAAGTATTAAATTCTATCCTAAAAATTTTGATGCTAAAGATAGTATTCTTAAAATGATTAATGAATATAATGCAACAGTAGAAACAGAAGGCGAAAAGATTGTATATTCGGATACAACTGGATTTCTAACAACTACACTGGGTTCACTTGTAAATATTGTATCGTATGTATTAATTGCGTTTGCCGGAATATCTTTGGTTGTGTCATCGGTTATGATAGGTATAATTACTTACACATCTGTAATAGAAAGAACCAAAGAAATAGGTGTACTTAGAAGCATTGGTGCTAGGAAGAAAGATATATCTAGAATATTTAATAGTGAAACAATACTTGTAGGATTATTTGCGGGGTTATTAGGTGTTACATTGAGTTGGGTGCTAACATTCCCAATTAGTGCAATAATTAAAGCAATTGCAGGCGGAACAATAACAACCAATATGGCTATACTTAAATTCTCTCATGCATTAATCTTGGTATTGGTTAGTACTATTCTTACAACAATTGCCGGAACAATTCCTGCTAGAATTGCTAGTAAGAAAGACCCTGTTATTTGTTTAAGGAGTGAATAATGGAAATAATCAAAGTAAATTCGAAAGCAGATGCTGATGCTTGTGATAATTTATTAACTAAACTTATAAATTATGAAAGTAATTTGGATAAAGAAATCAATGGAAATTATGTGGTATCAAATTTTTATGAAAGGGCTCTAAATAAAGATGATACTTTGATATTACTAGCCAAAGAGAATAATGAGCCAGTTGCCTTTATAATTGCATACAAAAAATTTGCAAAAGGTACAACATATAAACACTACATTGTGTCTATTGATGGACTTTTTGTAGATGAACAATATAGAAGAAAGGGTGTTGGTAAAAAATTAATAGAACAAGTTTCTTCTTGGGCCAAAAGGAAATATATTGATGTTTGCCTAGAAATAGAATATATTAATACTAATTTGACAGCAGAAAAATTGTATAAATCGTTGGGCTTTGAAACTATTAGATGTTCACTTCGCAAGTATTTATAGTTGCTTAAAAGTATTATAATTTTGTTATAATTTTAAATTCTTTAATCAACAAAACTTGAATTTATTGGTTGATAATAAAATAATAAAAAGGATATGCTCTTTGTCATATCCTCTTTTACTTTTATAAATCGTCAGCATCTTGTACTGGCTCTTCTTCATAATTTTCGCATACGCCAGTATAACTGCCTAGTGGATCGTTCTTTTTATATCTTTTTGGGGTGTTTTCTAAATGTTCCATAAAATCTCCTGAGTTTGTATTATTAAAGAATATCTTTCAAATCTGAAATATAATCAATAATAATTTATTTTGTATATTTGAGAATATAATATTCAAAAATATTTCATTTAATGTAAAGAAAAATCTTGACATCTATTATAAATTGGGATATACTTACAAAGTAATTTTTAAATCTATGCTTCCTTAGCTCAGTTGGTAGAGCAACTGACTCTTAATCAGTGGGTCCGGGGTTCGAGTCCCCGAGGGAGCACCAAATAAAGCACTCATATCATAAGAGTGCTTTTTTGTTGCTCACGTCTCGTGTCCTCTATAGCGTGTAAATACGCTAGGGGTAATTGTATTACCCGAACCCCGACCCACTGTGTAGCATTGGGTCCAACATTTATTGTGCGTTAAATTAAGTTAGTGTGAATTTTCGTTCCCGAGGGAGCACCACCCACGCATAAGTTATTTGCGGTAGATAACGGATAGTGCTTGCACGTAGTCCGTTTTTTTGTTGCTCCTTTCGGGAACTCAAATATTCGCTTACGCTCATCAAATATCTTAGATATTTTTCCCGGACACCCCTGAATGGCATTGAGTCCAATATGTTATTAGTATTTTATCTGCTGAGAGTGTGTTCAAGTCACCGAGGGAGCACCACTGAAACCCTTTATTTATAAGGGTTTTTAATGTCCAAACTTCAAAAGTGTCTAAAAAAATTTGTAAAAAGTGTCTAAAAAATGACTTTTCGCTATACATAAATTCATCATCTCAATAAAATTATAATTACTTAATTTTACTCAAAAAATGCCACTGTCTAATAAATTGTCTAAAATTTTTAGAAAAAATTTACAAAAAAATGCTGAGACCTCGTTAGAATTCCCAGCATTTTTTGTTTGTATAAAAAATATTAAAAACTAAAGTAAAAATTGTTTTATTTTTAATTATTTAACAATTTGTATTTATGAAAATAAATTTTATTGTGATTTTTTATTTAATATGATATAATTTATTCATAAAATTACATAAGGGAGTAATTATGAAATTTTTTAGAGGTTTAAAGGCAACGTTTGAAGCTATCGGAAAACTTTGGAGAA
>CAKVID010000001.1 GCA_934754355.1 uncultured Clostridia bacterium | reverse complement strand
TCATGGCAGGTAAATATTGGCTTGGGTATTTTTGTTTTAGTTTTGGTTTTGATTTTTACACCTTCAATTCAAATAAAGGCAATAAATTTGGCAAAACAACAAAGAAAGATTAATGGGAAAGGTAGACCTGCTTTAATTCTTGCAAATACTTTGCCAACTTTAGCGCTGGTTGTGGGAGTGTTGTTCTTTGTTTTGGGTGGAATGTATATTTTCTTTAAATAAGAAAACAAAACACAAAAAAATACAACCTTGCTTGGTTGTATTTTTTTGCTTTAAAATTTTTTATTTTTTCTTTTTGGCTCTTAACACGCTTATAAGTATGTAAGCACCAATAAGCAAAATTATTGAGCCTATCATAATTCCATACATGGTTCCAATGCTTACTTGATTGCCAAAAAAGTATACATTGCAGTCAATATTATCTTTTATGCCAGATATAACCTCTGCAGAAATTCCTTGTTTAGACATTTCTCTAAATACGCCATTCAAAGCATGATATTTAAGTAGAGATGTTCCATATGTCCCGGGCAAAAATGCTAAAACATTTTGCATAACCGCGCCCATTTGAGATATAGGCATATAAGCTCCACATATAAAGCCATACCCGGCACTAACAATAGTTCCAACAGCAGATATTTGTCCTTGAGATGATAGAAAACAGTTTATAATTGAAGATAATGCTGTTCCAAACAGACTAAGCATAAATAAATCTATAAAAATTAAAACTACATCTCCAAATGACATATACCAACCCGTTGCTCCAATATAGATAAAACATGCAACTATGCCAACAAGCGCAACTAGCAAAGTGGCAAATAAAGATGCAAAATAATATGACATTGCAATGGTAGATTTTTTAGTTGGAGTAATATACATGTCTTTTTTTGTGCCATTAACATTGTCGGAAACCATAAGCATATTTGCACAAAAAGCAACGGTTACACAACTTACAGCAAATAAAGATGAAAATAATTGTCCGTTTACAATCCCATATTGTATTCCCTCTGGAAGTCCTGCTGGTAAGCTTTGTTTATAAATTTTAGCTAAAAAAGTTACAAATAATACCAATAATATGATAGGTGTTATAAGAGAAGTAAAGAACATTCCTTTATCTTTAAAAAACATTTTCATGTTTCGTTTGGTTAAGTAAAATAAAGTCTTCATCTTAATTGCCTCCTACGAGTTTTTTACCAGTTACAGCCAAAAACACATCATCCATTTTACCTTTTGTTATTTCAAAATCTTTAAATAACTTTGGATATTTTATAATAAGATTTTTTGCTTCTTCGGTATCTTTAACTTCAAGCCTGAAAAAATCTCTTATTTTTTCATATGGGACGCCTAATTTTTTAACATTTTCTTCGGTTTCATTATAAATATTTATAAAATCGCCCGAATATTTGTTTTTTAAGTCTAAGGGAGTTCCTTCGGCAGATATTTTGCCATTATCAAGAATAATAACATAGTCTGCATCAGATGCTTCTTCCATATAATGAGTGGTTAAAAATACTGTCATATTTTGTTTTTTTCTACAACTATCAATAACAGACCATAATGTTTTTCTTGTCTGTGGGTCAAGACCAGTAGTTGGTTCATCTAATATTAGTATTTGGGGATTGTGTAAAAGAGCTCTAGCAACATCAATTCTTCGCCTTTGTCCACCTGAAAGTTTTCCAATAGTTCGATTGAGTAAATTTTTAAAATCTAAAAGTTCAGCAAGTTCAAGAATTCTTTTATTGGCTTCTTGTCCATAAATTTCATAAAGACTAGCACGGGAAATTAAATTATCTTTTACAGTTAAAACTTTATCTAAAACAGAGTTTTGAAAAACGACACCAATTTCTTTTGTTATACTTGAAATTTGAGTGTCAATATCTTTACCATCTATTATGACCTTTCCATTATCTTTATTAAGAGTTCCACACATGATTGAAATAGTGGTACTTTTCCCAGCGCCATTTACGCCAAGGAACGCAAATAATTCACCATGCTTAACTTTAAATGATAAATTATCAACAGCATGGATATCTCCAAAAGATTTATCAAGTTTTTTAATTTCTATAATATCATTTTCCATAACAAATATATTCCTTACAACAGTCTTTTCAATTATAGAACTTTAAGCCAAATTTTGTCAAATATCTGAATATTTAAAGTGAGAATTTTTTTTAATACAATTCTTTAAAACTCGGTCATTTCAAACTCGTCTAAAATTGAACACTAAAAACTGAAATAAAATTATGTGATTTAGTATAAAACGAAATAAAATTATATAACACGAATTTGCTAGGTAAAATAAGGGAATAAAGGAGTTTTTAAGTCATAAAATAAACCATTTTAACAAGTTTTCAGCACGCCTCTTAATCGGTGGGTCCGGGGTTCGAGTCCCCGAGGGAGCACTAAATAAAGCACTCATAAGAGTGTTTTTTTGTTGCTCTTAATAATTTGGAAATTGAATAAGGCCTGTGGTTATAATTCTTTGACAAGGTTTTGCCTTTTTTGATATACTTATACTAGTTAATTGGTTTGCTAGTTTGAATAGTAAATGTGGTTTTTTTGAGAGGTTAATTATGCGAAAGATTGAAATTGTAAAAGATGATGCTATTGAGTATGGTGTAAAAGATATTGTTTTGCCAGTTAGAGGAACAAAATTCTCTGCTGGTTATGATTTATGTAGTCCAATTGATACGGTTATTCCAGCTGGTCAAATAGTTACTATTTGGACAAATTTGAAAGCTCAATGTAATGATAATGAATGTATTTTGTTATTTATTCGTAGTAGTATGGGACGAAAGGATATATGTTTGGCTAATAGTGTAGGACTAATTGATGGAGACTACTATTCCAATCCAAAAAATGATGGAAATATAGGGGTTGCACTTAAAAATAGAGGCACAGAAGATTTTGTTATAAAGAAAAATGATAAAATCGCTCAATTGGTATTTATGCCTTATCTTGTAGTGGATAATGAAGAAGAGATTACAAATATTAGAACTGGTGGGTATGGTTCTACTGGAAAGTAAGTAATTGTTTATTTAGGAGAGATACATTCTCTCTTTTTTTTATTGATTTTTTAATTTACATAATTTTGTATTTTAATAATTAACAAGCGAAAGTATATTAATTATTTGTTTTATAAATTAAATTTAATTATTTGCAGTATAAATATTGTAATTATAGTATAATTATACAGCCAAATTTCATTACAAACTTTATAAACATAAATTATTTTAAATAATTATACTGAAATAATTAATATTTTTTTTGATAGATTATAAATAAAAGAAAAAAATAGCAAAATTAAAAAAGTAAGCACAAAAACTTGTGTTCATTCATAAAAAAGTAGTATGAAAAGTTTTAGTGATTTTATTGTAGATACAAAAAGATTAAAAAATAATGCTTATAACATCAAAAGTATTCTTGGTAGGAATACGAAATTGTGTGCAATTGTTAAGGCAAATGCTTATGGAATAGGGGTGGAGACTGTTTGCAAAACGCTATATGGTATTGCTGATTTTTTCGCTGTTTCTAGTGTTTTTGAGGCATTAAATATTAGAGTTTTTGATAAAATAACACCTATTGTAGTTTTGGGTGTAATAGATATAGATAATATTGAAATATGTTCAAAAAGTAATATTTCTATTAGTATTTCAAATTTGGAAAAATTGCTTCAAATAATAGATTTTTGCAATAAACAAGAAGTAACAATTAATGTTCATATGCAAATAAATACTGGTCTAAATAGATATGGATTTAGAGCAATTGCAATATTTAGAGAAGGATTGAAATACATAAAAAATTGTAAGTATGTTAAACTTGAAGGTGTATACAGCCATTTTGCTACAAAAGATAATGATGTTGGTTTTATCAAAAAACAATTTGTAAGATTTAATCAATTCAAAAAATATGTCAAAGAAGATGGAATTATTTTCCATATGGCAAATTCCTATGCTACTCTCTTTGATAGTAAATTTCACATGAATATGGTTAGAAATGGTTTTCTTTTGTATGGTGGAACAAAGAATAATATAGGGAATAAGTTTGTACTTAGTATTAAATCTCAAATAGTAAATATTATTGAAGCAAAGAAAGGGGATAGTGTAGGTTACGATAGAACTTATGTTGCTAAAAAGAATATGAGTATAGGCATAATTCCTCTGGGATATGCTGATGGTTATGATAGGCGATTGTCTAATAAATTTTATGTTCTTATTAATGGAGAAAAATGCAGTATTGTAGGCAATATTTGTATGGATTGTTTTATGGTAGACTTATCTAAAGTTCGTGCTAAAATTGGTGATAGTGTTGTTCTGCTTGGTGTTCAAAAAACCAATGAGATAACTCTTTATGATATTGCAAATACTCTTAATATTTCTCCTTACGAAGTACTATTGAAATTTAATTATAAACGAATGAATTATATAATAAAGAATTAATCATAATTATACATTCTTTATATTTGATAAATATTCACAATAAATAATAATTATACAAAAACAAAATGCAAACATACATTTGCATTTGTTTTTTTTATTGTATATACTAATAATGATTTTAAGTAGTGTGAAAAATTGAGGGAATTATGAGAATTATTGCGGGCAAATATAGAGGATTGAAATTAGAAACTTTTGAAGCAGATAATATTAGACCTACGCTTGATAGAGCCAGAGAAGGTATTTTTAATAAAATTCAATTCAATATTCCTAATGCTAAGTGTTTGGATTTGTTTGGTGGCACTGGTGCTATTAGTCTTGAATTTATTAGTCGTGGGGCAGGATATGTTGTTACTGTAGATAATAATGAGAACAGTTGTAAATTAATCAATCGAAACTTTGCAAAGACGGGCGAAAAAGCCAATTTAATTAAAAGTGATTATTTGCTTGCTTGCGAAAATCTCAAAAACAATACTTTTGATATTATTTTTCTTGACCCACCATTTGCTACAGATTTTGGAGTGCTTGCAATTAAGAAAATAGTTGAATGTAATCTATTAAATGATGATGGATTAATAATTTTTGAGCATTCTAGCAATGTAGAATATTTTGACAAAGACTTTCTAGCCAATTTGAATTTAGAATTGCTGGATACAAAAAAGTATGGAACTATAACTGTAGATTATATTTCTAAAGCGAGGGGAATATGAGAGTAGTCAATATAAAGAGAGATAATCCAAATGTTGACTATGCATTATTCTTGATTGATGAAGAGATAAAATATTCTAGAGCGGTTGGTAATAGAGTAATTGTTATAATTCATGGATATGGTTCACATGGTCAAGGTGGAGCAATTAGACAGGGTGTTAAAGAGTATTTGCCAAAATTAAAAAAGAGCGGAACAATCATAACTTATGTGTTTGGAGAGAATTGGGGAGAAACCAATGCTGATGTGAAAGAAATTGAGCGTATTTCTCCAGAGATTATACTAAATGAAAATCTATCTAGTATTAATAGTGGTGTAAGTGTAATCTTGATATAAAAAATAGCATTAGTAAAATTAACTAGTGCTATTTTTATAAGACAATCAATTGCTTATTCATTTTGTGAAAAATTTATAGATGATTATAAAAAATTTTTAAGAGACTGAACAAATTTTTCTTCACAATTAACAATTTCGTCTACAATACTATTAAGTTTTTGATTGTTGCTAGGAAATTCGCTCTTTGCTTTAAGAGTGTCAGTTATTCCCATGGTTGTTCCTTGCACCAGCATTTCTGCTAAGTGTGGGGTTTCGTTATTCATCATTGATTTGGTCTTGATACTAGCAAAAGACATTCCTTTTAACATGATATTTATATCTTTAGGTTTATGTTTTAATTCTTCAGATAATTTCTCGATTTTTTCAACATAATTAAGGTAGCAATCATTTTGTTTTCTTAATAAATCTTCTAGTGATTTATTTTCTATTTTATCTATTATACAATCAATTGCAAAACTTGCCATTCGTACATTTTTGTATGCCGCATCAAGTAATTCTATGTTGTTTTCATATTGTTTTTTATCCATAATCCAATTCCTTTTTGATAATTTAGTTTTGCTCTTTTTGAATAGAAAAATACTTTTGAATTAGTATTAATCTGTTATCAATCAAAATAAAACCATTTATGTTGATTGTAATTTGTGTAATTATATATAAATTATTTAACTAAATCTAAAAAATTTATTGACATTTAGGGGATTTTGTGGTAAATTCTACATGAGCCACTTGGAAAAGGTTAAAAATTAGCAGTGCTAATACCTATACAGTGAGTCTGGTTAGAGGAGGTTTACAAGAATTATGTACGCTATAGTTACAACAGGAGGCAAACAATATAAAGTTTGCGAGAACGATGTAATCAATGTTGAGAAACTAGACGCTAAAGTTGGTGACAAAATTAATTTGGACACACTTATGCTAGTTGATGGAGACAAAGTTACAAACGGAAGTCCATTGGTAAAAAATGCTGAAGTAGTTGCAGAGGTATTAAGCCATGGAAAAGAAGATAAAGTTGTTGTATTCAAATACAAAGCTAAAAAGAACTATCGTAGAAAACAAGGTCATAGACAACCTTATACAGCACTAAAAATTGTTTCGGTTAAATAATTATGACTATTTTAAAGTTTTTTAAAACTAACGGCAAATTTGTTAAATTAGAGTGCAGTGGTCATACTGGCTACGATGAATTTGGCAAAGATGTCTTATGTGCAACCATTTCTGGAATTGTTCAATCTTGTTATTTAGGACTGACAGAAGTTCTACATATTAATGCAAAATTGGAACGACAATTAGATGATGGAAACATAAAATTTGAGTTGCCAAAGAATATTGATGATAATAAATTAAATCAATCGCAAATATTATTTGAAACAGTTTTTGTATCAATAGAAGATTTGCAGAAGGGCTACTCTAAATATATTTCAATGGAGGTAATAGAGTAATGTTTATATATATTCAACTGTTTGCTCACAAGAAAGGTCAAGGTACTTCTAAGAACGGTCGTGACTCTAAGAGTAAGCGTCTAGGTGTTAAATGTGCAGATGGACAAGTTGTATCTGCAGGATCTATTATCATTAGACAAAGAGGAACAAAAGTTAATGCTGGCACAAATGTTGGTGTAGGTAGAGATTATACTTTGTTTGCTTTGACTGATGGTAAAGTTGCATTTGAAAATGAAACCAAAGATAAGAAAAGAGTAAGTGTTTACCCAGTTAAATAACTTTGGATTTTTTGACCAACTAATTAACTTAGTTGGTTTTCGTTTTTTTATATAGAATTTATAGGTTTTTGGAATAATGGAATATATAGAATATGATAATTATATATATGTGCCAGCAAACGATGAGTTTGATATCAAAGAGACCTTGGAGTGTGGTCAAGTCTTTAGATACAAAGTTAGGGATTTTGGCTATACCGTATATAGTTTAGGTCACAAAGCGGATATATATTGTCAGAATGATGGTACAAAAATTTTTTGCAAAGATAAAAAATATTTCATTAAATACTTTGATTTTTGTACAAACTATGCTAGAATAAAATTAAGTTTGAGTGTGTATCCAAACTTATCGGAAGCAATTGAATATGGCAAAGGTATTAGAATATTAAATAGCGACCCTCTAGAGATGATAATTGAATTTATAATTTCTCAGAATAATAATATTCCTAGAATTAAGTCAATTATTGAGAAAATTTGTAGCGGTTATGGTACTGATTGTGGTGATTATTTCGCATTCCCAACTCTAGAACAATTGAAGATAATTCCGCTGGAATTTTTCAAAAATATTGGTTGTGGTTATAGAGATAAGTATTTATTTGATACAATTGCTGTACTTGATTACGAATTTATTGCTAGTATTCAGAATATGTCTACAATTGATGCAAGAAAGAAACTAATGACACTCAAAGGTGTAGGCAGAAAGGTAGCAGATTGTATTTTGTTATTTGGTTATCACAAGACTGATGTATTTCCTACTGATACTTGGATAATCAAAGTTTACAACAAAATTCATTCTACATCATTATCTGATGCAAGCAAGATTTCAGAAGAATTTGTCAAAGAATTTGGCGATTTATCTGGATATGCACAACAATATTTATTTTATCAAATGAGAGAAAATAGTTAGGAGAAAATATTATGAAAGAAAGAAAAATTGCATTGCTTTTAGATGTAGACAATGTAAAGATTGGTGCAGAAGCATTTGAAGAATTGTACGAAAAATTACTTGATATGGGAGATGTTGTATACTGCAAGTTCTATGGATACAATGATAGAAAACATATCTATCTTAGTGATGTAATCTCTAAGTATGGATACGAAACTGCCCCATTCATGAGATTTAAGAAGAGATTTAGTCAATTAGATACAAGAATTATTGTAGATGCTGTTAGACTATGCTACACCAAACCTGAGATTGATACTTATTGTATAGTTGCAGGCGAAGGAGATTTAATTCCTCTACTAGTAGAACTTAAGAGTAGTGGCAAAACTGTTGTCGATGTTAATACAGAATATCAAGAAATGAACTATCATATGTTTGATGAACATATCACCGTTACTAAGATTAATTCTAGTAATGATGCATATGTTTCTAAGGGTAAGAAATCTACTATCACTACTAAGAAGACTAAGACTACTACAACTACAAGAAAATCAACTTCTGCTCCAAGTAGAGTTACAACAACAACTACTACTAAGACTTATTCAAAACCAGTTGAGAAAGAAGAGTATTACGAAGAGACAGCATACGACAATGATCAACTAAGTGAAATGCTTAAAGATATTACTGATAGATATAGCGAACTTGACTTCAGTGATAACAGTGATATTGATAAGAAAGTTGAACTTATCAAAGATATCGAAGTCTTGATTGATGATGAAACTAAGAAGGGCGAAGGTCTAAATAGTAAGAATGCAGATATTCGTCAAATATTCGTTGAACTTCAAAATATTGTTGACGATATGAAGAATGCATTATAATATATAATACAATTAAAAAGTTAGGTTAATCCTAACTTTTTTTGTTTTTTGAATTTGAATTTTGTAGATTATTTTTATTATGAACTCTCGAGAGAAAATGCAAAATTATTCATTATATATTATATTTATACATTTTGCTTTAGGGTATTTATTTTTGATTATGAGTATGATATAATACTTGTGTATTATATATTTAGAGTATTCAAGGCAGAATGTATTTCTACAAGGTTTACAATGAGTAAGATTAGATTAGTATCTGGTCATAAATTTTAAATTATATTGAGTACTTCAAAAAATATAATTACAAATGCAAATTTAAACATTTTTGTAAGAAAACCAAAAAAGGAGGCAGATTATATGAATTTACTTCTGGGTGCTGGAGTGTGGATTGGTGTTGGAATTGTTCTAGCAATTATATTAATAGTTGTAATTATATGTGCTATAGTTCCAGTCAATGTTTGGACAAAGTCTCTTCTTAGTAATGCGTACATTCCTGCAAGCAAATTAGTAGGAATGAAATTAAGAAATGTAGATGTTGGTTTGATAGTTGGTTGCTATATTAATGCTAAGAAAGCGGGTGTTAATATATCTATACAAGACTTAGAAACACACTATATGGCAGGTGGAAATGTTGAAAGAGTGGTTGATGCATTAATTGTAGCGCATGGGGCAAAAATTAATCTTTCGGTAGATAATGCCAAAGCAATTGACTTAGCAAATAGAGATATACTTCTTGCTGTGCAAAATTGTGTAACACCAGTAGTTATTACAACTCCGCCAATATCTGCAGTTGCCTGTGACGGTATTGAATTAATTTGCAAAGTTAGAATAACTCTTCAAAGCAATATTGAAAAATTAATTGGTGGTGCTGGAGAAGAAACAATTTTGGCAAGAGTAGGCGAAGGTGTAGTAACGGTTGTAGGCTCTGCCAAAACACATCAATTAGTACTAGAAAATCCAGACGCTATAAGTAAAACTGTACTTGCCAAAGGTCTAGATACTGGAACTGCTTTTCAAATTCTGAGTATAGATATTGCCGATATTGATGTGGGTAGAAATATTGGTGCTAAATTGCAAGCCGAACAAGCAGAAGCCGATGTACAAATAGCAAATGCTAAAGCAGAGGAAAGAAAAGCCATGGCAATTGCTGCTGAACAAGAAATGAGAGCAAGAACTCAAGAAATGAAAGCAAAACTAGTAAGTGCAGAGTCAGAAGTTCCACTTGCTATTAGTCAGGCTTTCAAAGATGGAAATCTTGGGGTAATGGACTATTACAGAATTCAAAATATTAAATCTGATACAAAAATGAGAAATAAAATTGGGGAAAATGGTGGGGAATAAACAAAAATAAAGAGGTACCTATGTTTATTGTTGAACACCCAGTTACTGCTTTGATTATCGCACTTGGCGTGCTACTTGCATTCAAAATAATCTTTGCTATTTCTAATGCTCTAGAAAAATATATAAGTTCCAAGAAAAAATCTGAACCAGCCAAAGCAGATAAGAAACCAACTGAAGATAAAAAAGAGGCGGTTAAAAGTAGCGAAGAGAAGCCAAAAGAAACACAAGAAAAAAGTGTATCTAGTACACCAAAGACGACATCTTCAAATGAAAATTACTTGTATGATAGATTTGTAGTGTCGCCAACTAGAGATGATGAGACCAAAAGTTGTGACAAAATCTGTAGTGCTTTTCTTGAAGATAAAGAAGCGGTAGATATCAAAAATAAAAAATTAGAAATTAAAGTAGAACCTATTGAAGAAGAAAAATCAAAAAGGGTTTACGAAATACTTAGTAGATACGAGGATAAAGACAAATTATTAGATGATTTCTCTAGTATGCCAAGAGAAATGAAATTGCTTATACTTGAAAATATTTTAAAGAAAATGTGATTTAAAGATTAATTAATCTAACAAATAAGAAATTAAAATAAATTTTATTTGCTAGATTTTTTTATTTGTGTATTTTATATCTAAGTCAAATCTTTTTTTGTAATTAAATAACAATTTTATTCATATATATTTAAGAAGATTTATTTGTAAGAATTTATAATCTTTCAAACTTAAAAAATGCGGTGGTGAATATGAATAATTTTGTAGAAGAACTTTGCGGTATTTCCAAACTTCCTTTCAATGAAATAACCAAAGATTACAAAATAATTATGTTATCTAATAAATCTTTGTATCTATGCAATTTTATTAGAGTTTTAGATTATTCCGATACTAAAATTGTTGTGAAATTAAAGAAAGTAAAAAGTCTTGAAATTACTGGAGAAAATCTGCAAATCTGCCAAATAAATAAGTCAGAACTGATAATAAAAGGTTATATTAATCTTATTGATTTTGGAGAGAATAATGAGAAAAAATAATTCAAACTGGGCAAGACTTAAAATAAAAGGTTCTAATACAAATTTAATAATAAATAACTGTGTCAAAAATGATATTGAATTGCAAAATGTGTATAGACCAAGCAATCAAGAACTAGAAATAACTCTAAGCGATAATAATCTAAAGAAATTTAAAAATTTGGATTTGGAAAATTATGAAGTAACAACGCTGTCTACTAGTTTAAAACAAAAATTTATTCACTTCTTAATATTTAGAATTGGACTTATAATTGGTGTTGTGACAAGTATAATACTTATGTTTTTTATGCAAAATAGACTTATTAATATAAATATTTATGGACTAAATACAATTCAGAGAGAAGAGTTTATAGATAAAATCAATGAGTATGGTATTAAGCGTTTCTCTCTTATGAATTTTGATAAATCTGATTTGGAGAAGTATCTAGCAGATAATTTTGATTTGTCATTTGTAAGTATAATAACCAAAGGCAATACTCTAATAATAAGTGCCAAAGAAGAACTGCCAGATATAAACAAAAGTTATGTCCCAATTACTGCAGAATATAATATGATTATCAAAGAAATTAATGTTTTTGCAGGGACAAGCACCAAAAAAATTGGTGATGTTGTTTTTGCAGGGGATATTCTGGTTGAACCATATGAATACATAAGTAATGAAAAAATATCAATTACTCCTTGTGCTGAAATTAGGGGAGAAGTGTATTTCTCGGCTAGTTATAATTTTGTGGCAGAAGAAGAAGTGCAAGTGAGAACTGGTAATAGCAAAATTATAAATTTTTGCATGAATATCGGAAAGTACAAGTTATTAGAAAATAAAACAGATTGTCCGTTTGAAAATTACGAAGTAGAAGAAATAGATAGCCTTATCACTAATTATTTTGTACCAATGCATGTTAGAAAGACTATTGCCTATGAATTAACTACTGAGACTATAACTAAAAATTTTGAAGATGAGAAAGATAATATAATAAATAAAATTAAAGATGAGGCATATTCACAAGTGCCAAGCAATTTGAATGTTATATCCGAAGATATTAAAATAAATTCTACAAATTATGGCAATATTGTTACCATTTATTTGAAAAGTAGTGTATACTTAAAGTACGAAAGTAAATAACAAAAGGAAAACTTATGATAATCAATTTTAATAAAAAATTATTTAATAAAAAATATATCGAATACATTAATAATGCATATATTGAGGCACTTAAAATATTAAAGATAAAGTGTAAAGATTTGGAGGTAAATATCAATTTCGTATCTAAAAAAGAAATTAGAGAATTAAATGCTAAATTCAGAAATAAAGATGCGGTAACAGATGTTTTATCTTTTCCAAATTTACTAGAACCAAATAAAACAGATATGCAGTTAATTGTAGATAAATTAGATAAGAAAAATTTTGCAAGTGAAATTAATCCAGATAATAATATGTTATTTGTTGGAGATATCTGTATCTGCAAAGGTATTGTATATAAGCACGCCAAAGAATATGGCAATACTAAATTAAGAGAAATGGTTTATATGGCTGTTCATGGTTTATTGCATTTACTAGGTTATGACCACATTAGAGACGAAGATAAAGCCATAATGCGAGAAATGGAAGAGAAAATTATGACTAAAGTTAATTTGGAGAGAAACTAATGAAATCAGGATTTGTTGCAATTCTAGGGGAAGCAAATGTTGGCAAAAGTACTCTACTTAATGCTATCCTAAAAGAAAAAGTATCAATTGTATCGCCTAAACCTCAAACGACAAGAAATAAAATTCTTGGAATATATAACGATGAAGATTGCCAAATAGTATTCATAGATACACCGGGAATACACAAAGAGAAGAATAAACTAGATGAATATATGTCAAAGGCAATTAGTACTGCTAGAAGCGATGTAGATGTTATTATGTATGTAATTGATGGCACAAAGAAAATTACTGAACATACTATAGAAACTTTGAATAAATATACAAAAGGCGCTAGTGTAATTCTAGTTGTAAATAAAATAGATGATACTAATTATGCCAAACTTTATCCAGAATTAACTAAGTGTAATAATCTGGAGAATATCAAGGATATTGTGCCAGTATCTGCCAAAAAGTCTAAAAACTTAGATGAATTAATCAAAGTTATTAAGACTTATCTAAAAGAAGATATTAAGTACTTTGATGATGATGTGTATACCGATGTTTCTATCAAATTTCTTGTTGCAGAAATTATTAGAGAGAAAGCCTTGTGGCTACTTCAAGATGAATTGCCACATGGAATTGCTATCGAAATAGCAAGATTTAATGAAGACGCTCCAATAGTTGAAATTGATGCTGACATAATACTTGAGAAAGCTAGTCACAAACCAATTGTCATTGGCAAAAATGGTTCTATGCTCAAAGAAATTGGCTCTAGAGCCAGAAATGATATAGAGAAATTATTAGACAAACAAGTAATGCTCAAACTTTTCGTTAAGGTTAGAGAGGACTGGAGAAATTCAAGTAGTTCTATTAAGTCTCTAGGCTATAATAGCGGAGATTTATAAGATAAATTTATATTCATATATGCTCTAAAAATTCGTATTTTGATTAATATTTATATTGTTCTTGCGTATAATATATTAAGGAAATAAATAAGGAGTTGTATATGACTGAAGAATTGTGCTGGAAATTATTTAAAGAAACTGGACAGATTAATTACTATCTACTATATAGTGCTTTAAAAAAAGGAAAATAATTGGAAGAATTAACAGTCACCGGCATTGTGCTTAAAGCTATGCCATACAAAGATAAAGATAAAATAATACATATTTTTACACTTGAATTAGGCGTTGTATCGGGGATATTGAAGGGAGTAGCATCGCCAAATTCCAAAATGAAATTTGCTGGACAACCATTTTGTTTTGGAAAATTTGATTTGGTCAAGTCAAACGATTTCTATGTAGTAAAGGGAGTAGATTTGATAGATACTTTCTTTGATATTACTACCGATTACGATAGTTTTAGATTTTGCAATTTTATGCTAGAAGTGTGCAAAAACATAATGAAGCCAAATATAATAAGCGAAAGTTTATTTATTACTCTTCTTAAGTCTTTGCAAGCAATTGTGTATAATCAAGTGAGTATTAAATTAGTTGTGTGCAAATATATCTTGCGAGCACTAGAAATAATTGGTTACAAATTAAACTTTGATAATTGCGATAATTGTGGAATGAAATTTGTAGGGGACATCAAATTTGATGAGTATGCTGGCACATTTAGATGTTCTAGTTGCTCGGGTGGAGTAGTGGTATCCAAACAATTATTTGTAAGTCTTAAGATTATATCTAATACAGATTTTGATAGACTGAACTCAATTAAATTGAATGACGAGTGCTTGTCTGCAATGATAGATTTGTTGGTTGAAGATTTGTCGCAACGCCTTAATTGTAAATTTACATCTCTTAACTAATATTATATTTATAAGTCATTTTGCATATTTATACAAAATGGCTTTTTATTCACTTTTTAATAAAAAGTTTTTTTGAAATTATTATTTTAAATACTTGCAAGATTTAATCAAAAAATATATACTAGAGGGGTAGTTTTACAGAAAGGAGACAATATGCAAAAAAAATATGTTTATTTATTTAGCGAAGGTAACGCTAAAATGAGAGAACTACTTGGCGGAAAAGGCGCTAACTTGGCAGAAATGACCAATCTTGGACTTCCTGTTCCACAAGGCTTCACTATTTCTACAGAAGCATGTACTCAATACTATGAAGATGGTAGACAGATCAATGCTGAAATTCAAAAAGAAATAATGGAAAACATTGAAAAAATGGAAAAAATCACTGGCAAGAAATTTGGTGATAAAGAAAATCCTCTACTTGTATCAGTTCGTTCTGGTGCTAGAGCATCTATGCCTGGTATGATGGATACTATCCTAAATCTTGGACTTAACGAAGATGTTGTAGAAGTTATTTCTGCTAAATCTGGTAATCCTAGATGGGCATGGGACTGTTACAGAAGATTTATTCAAATGTTCAGTGATGTAGTTATGGAAGTTGGTAAGAAATACTTCGAGAAACTTATCGACCAAATGAAAGAAAGAAAAGGCGTTGTATATGACGTTGATCTTACTGCAGAAGATTTGAAAGAACTTGCTACAGAATTCAAGGCTGAATACAAGAATCAATTGGGCAAAGACTTCCCAAATGACCCTAAGGAACAATTATTTGAAGCAATCAAAGCGGTATTCCGTTCTTGGGATAACCCTCGTGCTAATATCTATCGTATGGATCATGACATTCCTTATTCTTGGGGAACTGCTGTCAATGTTCAAATGATGGCTTTTGGTAATATGGGCGAAACTTCTGGTACAGGTGTTGCATTTACTCGTAATCCTGCTACTGGTGAAAAAGGTCTTATGGGCGAATTCCTTATGAACGCTCAAGGCGAAGATGTTGTTGCTGGTGTTAGAACTCCAATGCCTATTGCAAAAATGGCTGAGATTATGCCAGATGTATATGCACAATTCTTGGAAATCTGCAATACTCTAGAAAATCACTATAGAGATATGCAAGATATGGAATTTACTATCGAAGACAAACATCTATATATGCTTCAAACAAGAAATGGTAAGAGAACTGCTGCTGCAGCAATCAGAATTGCTTGTGATTTAATTGACGAAGGAATGATTTCTGAAGAAGAAGCATTAATGCAAATTGATGCTAAAACTCTAGATATGTTGCTTCACCCTCAATTCGATACAGTTGCTCTTAAAGAAGCAGACAAGAATAATGTAATCGGTAAAGGTATTGCCGCTAGTCCGGGTGCTGCTACTGGTAAAGTAGTATTTACTGCTGAAGATGCTGTTATTCATGGCAAAAATAAAGAAAAAGTAGTTCTAGTTAGACTAGAGACTAGTCCAGAAGATATCGAAGGTATGAAATATGCTCAAGGTATCTTAACCGTTCGTGGTGGTCAAACATCTCACGCAGCCGTTGTTGCTCGTGGTATGGGTACTTGTTGCGTATCTGGTTGTGGCGATATCAAAATGGACGAAGAAAATAAACAATTTACTCTTGCTGGTCAAACATTCCACGAAGGAGATTATATCTCTCTAGATGGTACAACAGGTAAGATTTACAATTGTGAAATCAAGACAGTTCCTGCTGACCCTAATAGTGGTTACTTCGGCAGAATTATGAAACTTGCCGATAAATACAAGAAATTAGGCGTTAGAACTAATGCAGATACTCCAAAAGACGCTAAGCGTGCTGAAGAACTAGGCGCTCAAGGTATTGGTCTATGCCGTACAGAGCATATGTTCTTTGATCCAGAAAGAATTGGAGCATTCAGAGAAATGATTTGTTCTGATACTAAGGAAGAAAGAGAAGTTGCACTTAATAAAATTGAACCTATGCAACAAGCAGACTTTGAAGCACTTATGGAAGCACTTAAAGGTATGCCAGTTTGTATTAGATTCCTAGACCCACCTCTACATGAGTTCGTTCCTACAGATATGGCAGATATTGAGGCTTTGGCTGCTGCTAAAGGTAAGACAGTTGCTCAAATCAAACAATACATTACAGACCTTCACGAAGTTAACCCAATGATGGGACATCGTGGTTGTAGATTAACAGTTACTTATCCAGAAATTGCAGTAATGCAAACTAGAGCAGTAATCAAGGCTGCAATTAATGTTCAGAAAAATCACCCAGATTGGAATGTAGTTCCAGAAATTATGATTCCTCTTGTAGGCGAAGTTAAAGAACTAGCATTCGTTAAGAAGACTGTTGTTGCTACTGCTGATGAAATCATCAAGGCTAGTGGTGTAAACCTAAGATATCAAGTAGGTACTATGATTGAAATACCTCGTGCAGCACTTACTGCAGACGATATCGCTAAAGAAGCAGAATTCTTCTGTTTCGGTACTAATGACTTAACTCAAATGACATTTGGCTTTAGCCGTGATGATGCAGGTAAATTCTTGCCATCATACTATGCTAATAAGATTTACGAGTCTGATCCATTTGCTAGACTAGATACAATTGGTGTAGGCAAACTTATGGATATGGCTGTTAAACTAGGTAAATCAACTAGACCAGAACTTCACTGCGGTATTTGTGGTGAGCATGGTGGAGACCCAAGTTCAATTGAATTCTGTCATAAGATTGGTCTTGACTATGTAAGTTGTTCTCCTTATAGAGTACCTATTGCAAGACTTGCAGCCGCTCAAGCAGCAATCAGAAATAAATAATAAATAGTTTTTCCATAAAAAACCATAAATAGTTAGAGAATTAGCCTCTAACTATTTTTGTTTTTTTATTATTACATTATAATTGATTATCTTTATTATTTTTGTTAAAATAAAAAATAATAATAAAATTTGTGAAAAACTATAATTATTTATAAAAAAGTTAAAAAAAATAAGTAATATAGTGTATGTTAGGAGAGAATATAATGAGAAAAAATAATTTTGCTGTGGGGGGGGGGGTACCGCCTTACAAAGTAAAAAATAGTAATGAAAAAAAAGTATCAATTTACATAATTTTATTATTACTCTCAGTATTTATCGGCGTGACTATTGCATTCTTTGCTAATTCAGAATTTGCAACTAGCCTACTTGGAATGTCTGGCAAAGTTAAGATAGAAGCTGTGGGAAAGGGTAATAAGTCTATTGAAGATAATAGTACATGTAATCTAGAAATTCAGTTAGATAGAGATTATGGTGTTTTAATTCCAAATATGCCAATTACTATTTATGCTAATTGCAAAGTAAAGCGTAGTACAACAAAACCATTACTTAGAGCCAAATTTCAAGTAACAGTATTAGATAAATATGGTAATCCTTATGTAGAAACAGGAGAAAATTTAGTTTCAATAGATATCTATACTATGCTTAGTCATATTGTATTAGATAACGACAGTTGGTATTTACACACAGATGGTTATTTCTATTATATACAAACGCTCAATGAAGAAAACAAAGAAAATTCTATATTACAAGAGGTAGATGCAACAACTGAAGATACAATAGTTAATTTTTTAAATAATAGTACTATTAGAATTCCAAGTTATATTGATGATAGTTACTCGGGCTTAAGTATTAAAATAAAAATAGTCTTTCAGGCTATTCAAAATTACATTCCCGATAATAATGGTAATAAATTGCCTAATACAATAACAAATTCTTTGAAAATCTTTAATGAATTTAAAAATAATTCATATGAAAGTTCACCACTTGAATGGTTTAATATATCTACTACTGCTGACGGCAAGGTATCTCTTTCAACCAAACTAGGAGTGGAATATCCCGAGAATCTGAGACTTCCAGAGAAAACTGCAGATGGCAAAGTGATTACACATTTATCCAAGAATTTATTCAATGGTAATGGAACTGTTAAAAATGTCTATATTCCGTCTAGCTATACAACTATTGCAGAGAGTGCATTTGCAGAGTCGGGGATTATTTCTGTTGATGCTAGCGAGAGCAATATTGTAGAAATAACAAACTCGGCTTTTAGAAAATCAAACATAACATCAATAAAGTTTCCAAAAAATTTGATCAAGATTGGTGATTATGCCTTTCAAAATTGTAGGTTATTAAATAATGTAGTATTAACTGATAAAATAAGTTATATTGGAATTTGTGCATTTGAAATATGTATTAATTTGACAAATATGAGTGAAATTCCTGCTAGTGTTACAAATATTATGGAACGTGCATTTTCAACTTGTTCTTTACTAAGAATAAATGTAAATAAAGACAACACCAATTATTATGATATAGATGAAAAAATGCTTCTTTCAAAGAATGGTGAACTATTACAATATGCTATTAGGAATAATTCAACAGAACTTATAATTCCTGATGAAGTTACTACTCTTCGTTATATGTCGTTGTATGGTTCCACTTATCTTAAAACAATTACTCTTGGCAAAAATTTACAAAATATTGGCACTTCATATGTTTTTCCAGGTTCTGTAACCAACATAGAGATAGGCTCAAATACTTACTTTAGCAAACTTAAAGATGTATATAATAATATTTATCTAGTGCACAATTCAACAAAGAATATGGTATGGGGATATTTTAGTGATACAGCAACTATTATGTCTATTCCAGATGAAATAGTTGGATTTTGTTTTAGCATTGGTCTTGACAATAATAAAAGTAATAAAATAACTAAAATTGAAATAGGTAAGAATTTGCAAGAAATAAAGGTAAACGGATTATATTATTTTAGAAATAATATAAAATTTGTTGTACATAGCGAGAATAAATATTTTAAAACTCTTACTGGTAAAGAATTGATAAGTTATGATGGTACAACTTTCTATGACTATGCAACGGGTTTAGACGATGATACATATGAAGTATCAAATACTATAAAAACTATTTCATCATGGTCTTTTAGTTTTTCAAAATTAAAAAATGTTGTATTGCCAGAAACTATTGTTAAAATAGGATATTCAAGTTTTTCCATTATGAGATATTTAGAAAATATTAATATTCCAGAAGGTGTAATTATGGAGAATAATTGCTTTACTCAAAATTCATCTTTGAAAAACATAACGATCAAAAATGCAATATTTAGCAGTGAAACGCTGCAAAGTTGCCCTAATCTAGAAACCGTTACTTTTGGAATAGGTGTTGATAAAGTATCAATAAATCTACTTAATAATTGTAAATCACTTAAATGGATTGAATTTCAGAGAGTTACTCCACCTACATTTAATTCAGCGCTTATTTTGCAGAATACAAACAACGAATTTGTAATATATGTGCCAGATGGTTCAATAGATGCGTATAAGACAGCGCACAATTTTACATCTTTCGCTAGTAGGATTAAGGCGGTATCTGAGAGAATATAAAATAATCTGTAAAATATTTGCAATCCTTACACATATTTGATATAATTTTAGTATTAATAGTAGGGGGAAATATTATGTATAAGAAAACTAAAGCACAAGTAATAAGCGATGCTTTCTGTGGAATTTTGATGCTTGCATCTATTATGGCATTTGTACTAATTGGTATTTTTGCTCACACTTGGCACCCAACTTGGGTAATAATTGTTTGCAGTGCATTAGTGTGTGGCATTGTATCTATTGCTGTTAATACTTACTCTAATCTACATAGAGAAGATAAGGCAGAAGAAGATAAAAAGTCTAAATAATTACTTGAGTAAGATGCAATATTACAAAAATAAAAAATTAACTAGAGAATAATCTAGTTAATTTTTTTGTGAATTTAAGAGTAGTATATGCAAAAAATATAAGAAATATTCATAATAAGATAAAATTTTATAAAAATTTTAATTAAAAAAGAGGAAATGGCAATTAAAAAGCGTATATATAATTGAGATTTGAAAGAGGTGAGATAGTGGATAAAGGTTTTTCGGCTGAGTGGATAGAAAAATTAAAACAAAATAATGATATTGTAACTATTGCTTCCAAATATATAAATCTTACTAGGAAAGGCAAAACTTGGTGGGCGTGTTGCCCATTTCATTTTGAGAAGACCCCATCTTTTGCAATTAATGAATTTGAACAATATTATCATTGCTTTGGTTGTGGTGCTAGTGGCGATGTAATCAGTTTTGTATCCAAATATGAGACATTAGATTTCTATGATGCGTGCAAGAAACTTGCTGAATATGCAAATATGGAATTGCCTGAGTATCATAATGATGAGAATGTTATCAAATTAAAAAAGAAAAGAGATAGAATTTATAGTATTCTAGTTGATAGTGCCAAATTCTACTATAATAATCTAAAGAAACCCGAAGCTGCACCAGCATTAGAATATCTAGCATCAAGAAAACTTGATATGAACACAATCAAGGAATTTGGACTAGGTTATAGTACTGGTTGGAATGAGATTGTTTATTATCTTAAGTCTCTTGGTTACACCGAAGAAGAAATGTTAGACAGTGGTGTATGTGATAGACACGATAATAAATTATGTGATGCTTATGGCAAGAGAATAATATTTCCTATATTTAATTTACTTGGAAATGTTGTTGGATTTAGCGGAAGGGTAATAGGAAAGACTGACTTTGCCAAGTATAAAAACACTGCTCAAACATTAGTCTTTGATAAATCTAGTTGTATTTATGGTATTAATCAACTAAAGAAAGCCAAGAAAGAAGGGGCTTTGAAAGAGATTGTTATTGTTGAAGGGCAGATGGATGTAATATCTCTTTTTAGAAGTGGTGTTAAGAATGCTGTTGCATGTATGGGTACAGCACTTACTGCAAATCATGCTAAGAATTTGAAGAGATTTGCAGACAAAGTTATACTTAGTTTTGATGGGGATAGTGCTGGTAAGAAAGCAACACTAAGAAGCATAGATATACTAGTAAATGCAGGATTGCAAGTGTATGTGGTAACTATTCCTAATGGTAACGATCCCGATGAATATGTAAATGCTTTTGGTAAAAATGCATGGGGCGAATTATTGGCAAGTGCAATGTATTGGGTAGAGTTTTTAATCAAAGATTTTGCCAAAGTATACAATTTAGATAAGAAAGAAGAGAAGTGGAAATTTATTGCTGATGCACTTAATGTTATTAAGTCTTTGCAAACAGAGAGTGAGCAAGAAATTTACTTGAAAATGGTGCAAGAGATGACAAATGTTACAATATCTGTATTGCGTAGTGACTTGGAGAAATTAAATAATCTTAGTCCAAAACAAGAAGATATTGTTGAAACCAAAGAGAAAGTAATTAATCTAAGAGAGAATTCATATGTAAAAGCGGTTAAATTTATAATAGCATCGCTTCTACATAAGAAAGAATATGCATATCTAGATGATAACATTAGAAATAACTTAAAAAATCCAGATTACATGAAGATTTATGATTACATCGTAAATGAACATAATAACAATAGAAAGCCAATAATAAGCACTGTATTTAGTATGTTTGATGATGCCGAGAACACTCCAGATATAAGTGATGTTATTAACTTTGAATTTGTAGACGGGGAAGATAATCAGAAACACTTTGATGATTGCTTGAGTATTCTAAAGAAAGCGGGAATAGATATTAGAATAGAAGAATTAACCGCCAAACTTGCAACGGTCAAAGAAGAAAGTGAACGCAAAAATTTAATGATTGAAATTCAAAATTTAGTCAAAGAAAAAAAGAATAGAGGATAATATGAATAGTTTAGAACAAGAGATTGAACAAATAATCAAAGACGCCAGAAGAGATGGAAATGTAATAACAGATGAAGACTTGGGAGCAAAACTTATCAATTATGAATTATCCATTGATGAGATGAAAGAAGTCAAAGATAAATTGGAAGAAGAAGGCATAACAGTTGAGCCTCCAGTAGAGGAAAGTATCAAAGATGAAGACTTGAAAGAATTGATAAGTAATGTCAAAGTTGATGACCCAGTTAAAGTTTATCTTAAAGACATTGGACAAGCACAATTACTTACTAGTGAACAAGAAGTAGAATTAGCCAAGAGAATATTAGAAGGCGATGAAAATGCCAAGAAAGAACTGTCTGAGAGAAATTTAAAATTGGTTGTAAGTATTGCTAAGAAATATGTTAATAGAAGTTCTATGCAATTTCTAGATTTAATTCAAGAAGGTAATTTAGGACTTTTGAAAGCAGTAGAGAAATTTGATTATACCAAAGGCTTTAGATTTTCGACATATGCAACATGGTGGATTAGACAATCTATTACTAGAGCAATTGCTGACCAAGCAAGAACTATAAGAATTCCTGTACATATGGTGGAGACTATTCATAGACTATCTAGAGTATCCAAACAATTAATGCAAGAATTAGGTAGAGACCCTACAAATGCAGAAATAGCAGAAAGAATGGGACTTAGTGAGAATAGAGTAATTGAAATACAGAAAATTGCTCAAGACCCAGTATCTTTGGAGTCTCCAGTAGGCGAAGAAGATGAGAGTAGAATAAGCGACTTCGTAGAAGACGAAAGTATCAAGTCTCCTACAGATAATGCTGCTCAAGATATACTAAAAGCACAACTTTTGCAAGTAATCGAGACGCTTACTCCTAGAGAGCAAAAAGTTATTAGATTGCGTTATGGTTTAGACGATAGTCACCCAAGAACACTTGAAGAAGTTGGTAAAGAATTTAATGTTACAAGAGAAAGAATTAGACAAATAGAGGCTAAGGCTCTAAGGAAATTGAGACACCCAAATAGAAGTAAAAAGTTGCAAGATTTTTATGAATAAGTTAACCAAAAGATTGAAGTTAATAAGTGATTTAGTAAGCGGGGATATTATTGCTGATGTTGGTTGTGACCATGGCAAATTAACCAAGGAATTACTTGATAAGAACAAAATTAATTTTGCTTATATATCTGATATAAGTAGTGCTAGTTTGCAGAAAGCAATTGATTTGCTAAGTAGTTATCCCACTAAATTTCAAGCAATTTGTTGTGATGGATTATCGGGATACAAAGACGCCAAAATTGATGAATGCATAATTGCTGGAATGGGTGGATACGAAATAATGAAAATTATTGATAATTCGCCGATTAACATTGATACATTTATTTTAGCACCACAACATGATATTATTGAATTGAAAAAATACTTGAATAATCATAATTTTGACATTGATTTTGATATAATTATTCTTGACAAGGGCAAATTTTATAATATAATTAAATGTAGAAGAGTGGAATATCAATCACAAATAAATGAATTTAATTTGTATTTTGGCAAGGATAATTTCACAAACCCACTAAGCGATATTGATAAATATATAGACAAATATTTGGCAAAATTTAGAGATATCAAGGCAAAGCAGAAATCTCCTAATGATAAAATTGATGAGCAAATTCGTCTATTTGAGAAAGCGAAAAAGGAATTGAGATATGAATAAAATACTAGAATATCAAAAATTAGATTTGGAACTAAACAAAATAAAAAAATCTAATATAAATAGCGTAGAAAAAAGCAATATGAACAAAGTAAAAGGCTACATTGTAGATGCACATAACAAAGGTATGACATTAGAACAAGATGCCAATTCATTGCTAGAAGATTACAAGAATTTGAAAAAACAATATGATAGTAATTCTAAGAAAATTCAAGAATTAATCAATACAGATTTAAGTAATGTAGCATTAGAAGACATTGATGGCATACTATCTACAATTAATTCTCTTAGTTCAGAATTGTTCTTGTTGGAGCGTAATATTAATATAATAATTAATAAAATAAAACAAAGCCTTAAAGACTTTGAAATAACAAAGAACAATATGATTAAAGCCCGCAGTAAATATAACGAATTTAAGTTGGCATATGAGAAGAACATGAAAAGCATTGAGCCTAAAATCAAAGAAATTGAAGATAAAATGAAGGCTTTGGAAGGCGAAATTGATAGTACAATTCTTGCTAAATATAAGACTATGAAGAATGACAAGATATTCCCAGTATATGTAAGTTTTGATAACGGTCATTGTTCTGGTTGTAGAGTAGAAATTCCTACTGCTAAGGCTAATAAATTAAAAAATGATGGAACAATTATTTGTGAACAGTGTCATAGAATAATTTATATGAAATAGTAACACATAAGAGCAATTGTAATATGAGAATATTTGACAATTGTTCTTATTTTTTTTAGATATAATATCATAGCAATATAATTGCAAAATTAATTAATTTTTAGTATACTTAAAGTATATGGAGAATAGGTAATTTATGTTAAATTTTTTTGGAAAATTTGAAGGTGCAGATTTTATAGTTGTAACACTTTCTTATATACTTGTAATTGTGTTATCTCTTAGCCTTCATGAATTTGCTCATGCATATGCAGCATACAAGAATGGTGACCCCACACCCAAGATGCAAGGTAGAGTAACTCTTAATCCTTTCAAACACATGGATATAATCGGTTTCCTATGTTGTGCGTTCTTTGGCTTTGGGTGGGCTAGACCTGTTCAATATAATCCAGATAATTTCCGCAATATTAAGAAAGGTATTGGTTGGACTTGTGTAGCGGGAGTGCTTATGAATTTGGCACTTGGCTTTGTTGGTTGTGGATTTTATAGGCTTACATTGCTTATAACTGCAGAGAATTACTTTGTACTATTCTTACAAGAATTTTTCTACTTTATGTACTTTATCAATATTTGTTTGGCAGTATTTAATTTCTTGCCTATATATCCATTAGATGGTTTCAAATTAGTAGAGAATTATACTCAGTATAATAATTCCTTTGTAAGATTTATGTATAATTATGGCAATATAATTTTGTTAATAGTTTTAATTTTCTTAGATAGTTTAATGTTTAAATTAATAAGTTATGTAGCCTTGCCAATTGAATTATTCTGGAAGTTGTTCTTCTAAGAAAAAAGAATAGTGAGATAAGATATGTCAGAAGAAAAAATTGAAGAAGTAAAAGATGAAAATATTGTTAGTAATGATACTAACGATTTTTCTGCCGATAATGAAAATGTTGATAGTGAGAAATTAACTTTTAAATTAGAGAATTTTAGTGGGCCACTTGACTTGCTTTTAACACTAATCAAGAAGAGTAAATTGGATATAGAGGATATTCAGATATCCGAACTTACTGAGCAATATTTGGAAATTATGAAAGATATTACTACAGTTGATTTGGAAGTTGCTAGCGAGTTTATTGAATATGCTGCACTTCTTATTGAGATTAAGAGTAAGAAATTACTACCAAAGATTGTAGATAATGACGAAGAAGAATTAGACCCTGAATATGTCTTGAAATTAAGATTAAGAGAATATCAATATTTCAAAGAAGTTAATGAGAAATTGGGTAAACTTGAAAGCAACGATAAATTCTATAAACAACCCGAGAAAGAGGCAAATAAATTTAGAATTATTATCAAAGACATGGAATTAGACAAGTTGCTTGATGCATTTGTAGGCATAATGCACAAAGTTAATAAAATTGAGAAAGGCAAAGAAAGTAAAGAAATTGCCAAAGAATCATTCACTGTAGAACAGAAAATTTCTACAATCAAAGATACTTTAATTTCTAGAAGTCATATAAAATTTAGTGAATTATTCTTGGAAAGTAGTAGCAAAGAAGAAGTTATAACAACATTTATGGCTTTGCTAGAACTTATTAAAATGCAAGTAATCAAGGTTAGTCAAGATGATTTGTTTTCAGATATTCAAATAGAAAAAACAGGAGAAGAAATAAATGGAGAACTTATCTAAAATAATAGAAGGTATTTTGTTTGTAGCAGGCGAAGCAGTATCTTTTATGGATATTGCTGAGAAATTGGAAATAGACAAATCCGAAGTAGAGAATGCGGTTAAAGAATTACAATCTTACAAAGCAGATAATAAAGATGGTGTGCAAGTAATTATATTTAATGAGAAAGCACAATTGTGTAGTAACAAAGAATACGCAGATACAATAAGTGTAGTATTAAATCCAATCAAAGAAAAAATGTTAACAAAGATAGTATTAGAGGTATGCGGAATTATTGCATACAAGCAACCAATTACTAGACTTGAAATAGAAAATATTAGGGGTGGAGCAAATTGTGATTACGCAATTAATACTTTGCTTGAGAATAATTTGATTGAAGTTGTTGGTAGGAAAGATGCAGTAGGTAAGCCATTGTTATTTGGAACAACAGATAATTTCTTGAAGAAATTTAATATATCATCACTTAAAGATTTGCCAGACTACGACCAATTATTAGAGAGAATTAAAGTTCTTCATGAAGAAAGTGATAACTCATTATTTGACTTTAGAGAAATTCCTGAAGAAGAGGATATTGCCAAGAACATGACTGACGAAGAAGCAGAGCAAATTATCAAGGGGATTAAAGAGACTAAAGAAGAAATAATGGAAGATAGAAATAAATTAGATGAACTGCTTGGTAAATTTAGTGACGACTTGTCTAGTATTCCAGATATTAATATAAATAACGATGAAGAATAATAAATAAAATTAATTTAATTGATTAAAATAATAGTATGAATAATGCTATTATTTTTTTATCGCTAATAATTATTTTTTTATCTTTAATGTTAGTAATCACAATAAATGTCAAATTTGATTTGTATGGGAATTATGTATGTATTCAAATCAAAATTTATGGCATTAAAATTCTTAATATATATATAAGCATTATTGGGTTGTATATCAAAATTAATAATAGTAAAAAACTAAAGACATTAAATATTATATTTAATAAAGAACAAGAGTATTTAATTTTGCAAATGAAGAAAAGTATTTTTGATAAATTATATTTTGATAAAATTAAAGTTGATACTAATATTGGTCTAGGGAATGCAAGCAATTCTGTTCTTGCAATTATTACACTAAATTGTGTATGTGAAAAAATTGAATATTTGAATAAATTAAATAAAAGTGAATGCGATATCTATTACAATAACAAAGTAAATTTTGTTGATGATGTTGTGCAACTTAATACATCAATCAAAGTATACTTTACAATATTTGATATGATATTCGCAATCATTCTTAGTTTTTATAAACGAGGTAAATATGTCAAAGAAAGACAAAGAAAATACAAAACAAAACATTGAAAATGTAATTGAAAATACTTTTAATCATATCAAGGATATTGTAGACGCAAATACAGTTGTTGGCAAAACTATCAAAGTAAATGACAATAACTACTTAATTCCAGTCAGTAAAATAAGTGTAGGACTTATTTCCGGCGGTGGTACAATACCCAAAGCAAAAGGCGAAAATATAAATGCTTGTTCAGGAACGGGATTTAATATAGTGCCTATTGGATTTGTAGCAGTATCGGATACTGAATGTAAGTTTTTATCTGTAAATGCTGTACCAGATGTAACAAAAACTGTAGTAGATATGTGTTATAGTCTTTATAATACTTACATCAAAAAAGATAATAAGGAAATAAATGAAGATGAAAAAGAGAGTTAGTATAATCTTAATTTTAAGTATGCTCATAATATTATTTACATCAAATAAATTTGAAGTAGCAGAAGCGTATGAGGTTAATTCGGCTGCTTTAGCAATGGTTGTTTTGGAGGGGAATACTAATACAGTTTTGTATTCTAAAAATGCAAATCAAGAATTAGCAATGGCTAGCACTACAAAAATTGTTACTGCAATTCTTGCTATAGAAAATTGTAAGGATTTAGATGAGAAATTTTTGGTAAGTGAGAAAGCAATTGGTATAGAGGGAACTAGTATATATCTAAAAAGTGGAGAAAGACTTTCGATGCGTGAATTGCTGTATGGTCTTATTCTGGCTAGTGGTAATGATTGTGCTGTTGCTATTGCAGAGTATTTCGAAGGTGAGGAACACTTTGTGGAAATGATGAATAATTTGGCTGAGAGTTTGGGATTAGAGCATACTCATTTTGCCAATCCTCATGGATTAGATGCAGAGGGGCATTATACTTCTGCTTACGATTTGGCCGTGCTAACATCTTATGCTCTAAAAAATCCAACATTCAAAGAAATAGTATCTACCGAAAGAATGGTTATAGAGAAAAATGATTTGTATCAAGCAAGATATCTAAAACACAAAAATAGACTTCTATTTACAGATAAAAATTGTATAGGAGTTAAAACAGGCTTTACAGATAATGCTGGGAGATGTTTAGTACATGCTCATGAAGAAAATGGTATGCAATTAATATCTGTAGTTCTTAATTGTGGTCCAATGTTTGAAGAGTGCGATAGGCTTACTAAATTGGCTATGGATAATTACACAATGAAAGAATTTGTTAAACCATATAATTTTGTTAGCAATATTGAAATAGCCGACAGCGAGAAATCTGAAATTGGAGTCATTACAGTTAAGGGATTTAGTAAACCAATATTAAATACCGAAGAAGATTTGTATGAAGTAAAATATATTATGCCCGATAGATTGGTTGCACCTATATCACTAAATCAAGGAGTAGGAACAGTGCAAGTACTTTATAATAATGAAGTAATATTTGAGAGTGAATTAATTACAATTGAGGGTGCTAAGAACAATGATATGAAATATTTATTTGATACGATAATTGATAAGTGGTTCTAATGCAGAATAAAAAACATTAAAAAACAAACATCTAATATAATTTGATATTTTTGCAAATTGTTAGATGTTTTTTTTATTTTATATGTTTGTTAATTTGATAATTTATTATAAACATAGTAAAATAATTATAAGGTGAAATTATGAGAATAAATAAATATTTGGCTAGTTGTGAATTGGGTAGTAGAAGGAAAGTAGAAGAATTAATATTGTCTGGCAAAATAGAAGTAAACGGCAAAATACTAGATAATCTATCTTATGATGTGAAAGAAAGTGATGTTGTTAAATATAACGGCAAGGTAATTCATTTACAAGAAAATAAAGTTTATATAATGTTAAATAAACCAAGATGTTATATTACTTCTTTGAAAGACGAAAAAGATAGAAAAGTAGTAACCGATTTATTGAAAAATTTGAGAGTTAAAGTATTTCCAGTAGGTAGGCTTGATTATAACACGCAAGGTTTGCTTCTTCTTACAAACGATGGAGACTGGGCAAATAAAATTGTACACCCATCAAATCATATTTACAAAACTTATGAAGTGAAATTGAAAGTAGTATTGACGGGAAAAGAATTAAATCAAATAAGGAAAGGAATGATAATTGATGATGTTAATTATCTTCCTGCCAAGATTGAACAAGTCTCAAGTGATGACGAGTATAACTATTATAATATTACTATTATGGAAGGGAAAAACCGAGAAATTAGAAGAATTTTTGAATTTTTCAAAGTAAAAATTTATGCTTTGAAAAGAATTTCTATTGGCGAACTTCAACTTGCAGATTTGCAAGAAGGTAAGTATAGATATCTAAGTGAAACAGAGAAAAATTTAGTATTTGAGAGGTAAATTATATGTTGACAATAGCAGTAGATGGCTATTCTTCATCTGGTAAAGGTGTTGTGTGTACTAGATTGGCACAGAGATTAGGTATTGTTCATTTTGATACAGGAGCTATTTATAGATTGGTAGGGTTATATGTTTATAGAAATAATATTGACCCACATAATGAGCAAGAAGTTGAGAATTGTCTTAAAGATATTCATGTTGAATTAAAGCACAACAACGGTGAACAAATCACAATTTTAAATGGTGAAGATGTATCGCAAGATATTAGATTGCCTATAATTTCAGATATTTGCTCTATTATTAGTCCGTATCCAAAATGCAGGGAATTTGTGCTTAATATTCAGAGAGATAGTGCAAGCAAGTACGATTTAGTAATGGAAGGTAGAGACATTACTTCACATGTATTACCTAATGCTAAATTTAGATTTTTTCTAGATGCAGATATTGATGTTAGGGCAAAAAGAAGATATGAAGAATTACTAAGTAAAGGGCAAAATTTATCATTTGACGAAGTTAAGAAAGATTTGATAGAGAGAGATAGAAGAGATTGTCAAAGAGAATTGTCCCCATTAATTCTAACAAAAGGAACAATACATATAGATAATTCAGATATGACAATAGATGATGAAGTGGAATTGATGTATAGAACAATTAAAGGAGAAAATAATTTATGATACTATGGATATGTATAATACTTATTTTTCCATTTGTATTAATTCTTTTCCCTACAAAAATCTATGGCAAAAAATATTTAAAAAAAGTGAAGAAACAAGCCACAATTTTTGCTTCTAACCATCAAACAAATAATGATGTAATTATTCTAAAATGTAGGATTTGTCCTAATTCTAAGATTATGGCGAAAAATTCGTTATTTAAGAATAAAGTAGGGGGATTTTTCTTACGAAAATTTGGTGGTTATCCCGTAGATAGGGGTGGTAACGATATCTCAGCAATTAAAACAACATTGAAAATATTAAAAAGCAATAAGCAAATATTATTATTCCCCGAAGGAACAAGAATGAAAAATGCTGAAGAGATAAGTGTTAAGAATGGCCTTTCACTTTTTGCTATAAAAACAGATAGTTATGTCGTTCCAATGTGTTTTAGAAAGATTACAATGCCTTTCGTATTTAATAAATTAATGATAGGCAAGCCGTTTAAATTTTCAGAATATCCAGAACTTGAGAGTGGGAAAACGGATAAAGAATCTCTAGAGACCGCATCAAAAATATTGGAAGAAAAGATGCAATATCTTAGAACTGTAAGCATAAAAGAATATAAGTTGGAATATAAAGAGTATAAGAGAAGTTTAAAGAAATAAATACATATAAAAAAATGACTACGGAAAGTAGCCATTTTTTTGTTTCTAACCCCCCAGACTATCTGGGGGTCTGTAACAAATAAACAAAAAAAGACCAGTTATTGGTCTTTCTTTTGGTGGGAGGGGATGTGATGCGTCAATATGGCAATATATAAGGGCATAATATCAATAAAGTCAATGCCATATTTGTCGGGTGACAGTGAAACTGGCGGGGTCCCGACTACCTAAGATGGTTCACAAGGCGAAGCCGTGTACACGTTTGTAAAACGTGTAGAAGCCAGTAACGAGCAACAAAAAAAAGACCAGTTATTGGTCTTTCTTTTGGTGGGAGGGGATGGATTCGAACCATCGAAGTCTGAGACGACGGATTTACAGTCCGTTGCATTTGACCGCTCTGCAACCCTCCCAATGGAGCTGGTGATAGGAATCGAACCTACAACCTGCTGATTACAAGTCAGCTGCTCTACCGTTGAGCCACACCAGCATATACAGTGTTGCCTCGCTATAGTTTCGGTAGGCTATAGGGAAAACAACATAAATTAATATGGTGCCTTGGGGCGGAATCGAACCACCGACACAAGGATTTTCAGTCCTCCGCTCTACCGACTGAGCTACCGAGGCATACATATAATGGCGACCTGGATGGGACTCGAACCCACGACCTCTAGCGTGACAGGCTAGCGTTCTAACCAGCTGAACTACCAGGCCAAATATAATATATGTGTGTTAAGGAATAAAAGTGGTGGGCCTTCAGGGACTTGAACCCCGGACAAACCGGTTATGAGCCGGTTGCTCTAACCAACTGAGCTAAAGGCCCATTATAAAATATAATGGTCGGGGTGAAGAGACTCGAACTCCCGGCCCCTTGATCCCAAATCAAGTGCGCTACCAAACTGCGCTACACCCCGTCACTCACTCTTAAGCGATAACAAGATAATTCTACTATAAAAAATACTGGTTGTCAAGAATTTTATCTAAAAAATTTAATAATTTTAACTATTATATTTTCTACAAAATAAATCCATTTTAGACCTAACATCTCAAAATATTTGATTGCTAGGGTGGTACACTTAGAATATAAAATGCACAGGAGGAATATATGGATATTAAATTTAATCTAACTGATAATACATTATATGTGTCATTAATTGGAGAATTAGACGATTGTACATCTTCATTTACAAGAGATGCAATAGATGAAAAGTTGAGAAATTACAATTATCAAAATGTTGTTTTTGATATGTCAAATTTAACATTTATGGATAGTACGGGCATAGGAGTTTTGATTGGTAGATATAAATATCTAAAAAATAAAAATGTGAGTACTTATATCAGCAACCCTACTAGTACAGTTGAAAAAATCTTTAAAATGTCTGGCATTTACGAGATTATGCCAAAAATATCTTAATGGAGAAAAATATGGAATACAAAAATAAAATGAATTTAAAATTTTTATCATTGCCCGAGAACGAAAGTTTTGCAAGACTTGCAGTTGCAAGTTTTTGTTCTAATGTTAATTTTTCTATAGAAGAAATATCTGATATCAAAACGGCCGTAAGTGAAGGTGTGACCAATGCTATTGTGCATGGTTATGAGGGTAGTATAGGAGAGATAGAAATTAACTGCGAAATTTATGAAAATTGCGTAGAAATTACAATTGTAGATAATGGCAAAGGAATTGAAAACTTGGAAGAAGCATTAACTCCATTTTTTACAACAAAACCAGATAAAGAAAGAAGTGGTATGGGGTTTACTGTAATGGAAGGGTTTATGGATAAAATGGAAGTTAATTCAAAAATTGGCGAAGGAACAAAACTAAAACTTGTAAAAAATATTAATAATTAGGAGATAGTATGCTGGATATAGAAACTACTAATAGTCTTATAGATTTGGCTAAAAATGGTGACGAACAGGCGAAAGAAAGACTAATCACAGAGAATTCTCCACTAATAAAGAGTGTTATTAAAAAGTATCTAAATAAAGGTATAGAGTTTGATGATTTATACCAACTAGGTAGTTTGGGTTTTCTAAAAGCTATTAATAATTTTGATGAGAGTTTTGGTGTAAAATTTTCAACATATGCTGTTCCTATGATTGCTGGAGAAATTAAGAGGTTTATAAGGGATAATGGAATAATCAAAGTATCTAGAAGTACAAAACAATTAAATATCCATATAAATAGATTTATAGAAGAATATGTTGCAAAAAACAATGTTTCTCCTTCTGTAGATATTATTGCAAAAAATTTTGGGCTAGACGAGGCAGAAGTTGTATATGCAATGGATAGTGCAATTAGACCTATATCTTTGTATTCAATGGTTGGAGATGAGAATGGTAAAGAACAATATTTAATAGATAAAATAGAAGATGATAAACCAATAGACAAAGAAATGGATAATGAACTTCTTTATAAAGTAATAAAAGATTTACCAAAAAGAGATAGAAAGATTATTATTCTTAGATATTTTAGAGATAAAACTCAAAAAGATATTGCAACTGAACTTGGAGTATCTCAAGTACAGGTTAGTAGGCTAGAAAGTAAAATATTAAAGAAGATTAAAGAAAAATTAGAATAAAAAAACAAATTGCGAAATAAAGCAATTTGCTTTTTTTAATACCACATTATAAAGTATTAATACCATTATTAACCGTGCCTCTATTAATGCTATCAACTAATGTATTATACTTGTAGGTATTTACATTGTTATTTCTTTCGTTTACATTATTGATACCCGAATTGTTGTAACCATTTGTATTATTGTAAAGAGTGCCATTGCTATCGTATCTATAACTATTATTACCTAAATTATTGTTATCAAGATTATTTTGACTAATAATCGTATTATTATATCCGTTGTTATTATAGTTATTGTTTGCAACTAAATTTTCATTTGAAACAATATTATTGTTGCCATCAATTATGTTATTGTTATTATCAACCATTTGTGGAATATCGTTTGTGATATTGTTATCAATATTTGCATCGTTTACATTTGTATCTTGAATATTATTATCGATTACATTGTTATCAGTATTATCATTATTTACAACTTCTTCATTAATATTTGTATCTTGTGTATTATTAATTATATTATCATTTGTAATTTTATTATCCAAATATGAATTAACATTGCTCAAATCATTATTTTTGTAAGTGTCAATGTTTGTATAAACTTTCTTATCTTTGACTATAGTATTGTTATTATTATCTACAATTTTTTCTTCTACTACATCTTCTCTAACGGTAGTATCGGTATTATCTAAAGTGTCATTTGTGATAATGTCTGAATTGTTTTCAATAATTCTATCGTTATTTGTTGTAGTGTTATTATGATTAATGTCTTCTCTAATATTATTATCGGTATTAACAATTGTATTGTTATCATTGATTACAGGTTCATTAATAATTGGTTTATCATTTACAATAGTGTTATTTGTATCAATAATAGTATTGTTATCGGTTGGAGTTGTTTCAACTGGAGTATTAATAATTGCATCTTTATTATTATTATTCAAGTCTTCAATAACAACAGTTTGATTACCATTGTTTTGTGCATCTTGTAATAAGAATTTAATTTGCTCTAGAGTTGCAATAGCATTTTCATGATAAGAAATTCTAGTGTCTATTTGATTTAGTATTCTTAAATAATTGCTATTTGTTACATCTATACTTTGAGAAATTCCAGTATTGTTTGTAGATATTTTATTAACTTCGTTTGTTAAACTTCCGTTAGAATTTCTTAAATTTCTAATAGTAGATTTAATGTCGTCTATATAATTATTCAATGCGGCTACTTGGTTATTGGTAGGAGAACAAGTGCCGTCTAGTAAACAATTGTTCAATTGTTTTGCTTCTCCGATATTGTCTAATATTACAATTTTGTAATTAGCAAGAGTGTTATTTGCTTCTACTACATCAGCAGTCATAGTATATAGTTTTTGTAATTTTTCTACATATTTATTAAGACTGGTATTTGCATTGTCATAATTAATTTGACTAACAAATCTTGGGTTGTATCTTAGGATATCTGGCATGAATGAACTCTCACTATAATATACAACTCTGAAAGGTCTGCTGTTATTAAAGTCATCATTAATTGTATTGTCGACATTGTTATTATCAACAATATTATCTGTATTTGTTGTGCTATCTGTAGTACTATTTATGTTAGAATTATCTACGATAACTGGCTTTTGATTGGTAATATCTTTTATTGTTGCATTGTCTGAAGTGTTGTTAAAATTGTCTGTATTTGCAATAATATTGTCATTATCTATTATGTTATTGTCATTAATTATTGTATTATCTTCAATATGTTCATTGTTTGTATCAAGATCGTCGTCCTGAATATTTACAACTAAATCGTTATTTTTTGCTGATAATAAATCAACTTTTAATTTTTCATTATTTGCAGAAATTCTCTTTAAACAACTGCTAGTAGAAGGGGATATATTTGTATTTGGAATAGTGGTTATACAAGACTTTTTGCAACTAGAACAATTATTATTATTATCTAATACTAATTGCTTATTGCAACTTGTACAGTTACCATTGCTATCGCAAATTATAGTTTGATTACAACTATTGCACATATTATTGTTATTACATGTGTAAGGTTGTTTACATATCTTGCAATTGCCATTTTGGTCGCAGTATAGTCTATTAACTAATTCATTTTTTAAAGCGTTAGTTAAATCATCTTTTAGACTAACTTCGTCTGCTTTCAATTCTAATGTTGTAATTTCTTTATTGTCTTCGTTGATTGTATTTTCATTAGTTTCGTTATTAGACGCTAATACATTTTTATACATTTTATTTGGTGTAGGTACAGCAGATGCTGTAACTGTATTTAATGAATACACATCATTATTAACTAGATAATCATTGTCTATTGTATCCAATCTATTTACTGTGTTCATTAGTAAATTCAAATTTTTATTAAGTTCTTTACTTGTTGTAATTGTTGCATCGGTAGAATTACAACCTATAAGCATAATACATATCATAATTAAACTTGTAATAATTATTAATGTTTTTTTCATAATTTTCTCCTAAAAAATTTATTATACTTGTATTTTGTTTCTAATTTCAAAAATTATTTATTTTTTTAAATATTTTGTTTAAAAACTTTTTATTTGTGAAATTATTAAGTAATGTTGATTGTGGGAGATCTATATGGACGCACAAGAAAGAAATAAAAAATATAATGAATTTGTTGAGGCTAAAAAACCTAAAACTAAAAATTTCCCAACACTTATATATGCTTACATTGTTGGTGGTGTAATATGTATGATAGGTCAAGGAATACAAGATGCCATATTGGCAATCTTCCCAACCATGAGTGTGGAGAGTGCTGGTGCATGGATGCTTATTATACTTATATTTTTAGCAAGTTTTCTAACGGCTATAGGTGTATATGATAGAATAGGTGTTTTTGCCGGTGCTGGTTCAATAGTTCCAATTACGGGATTTTCAAATTCAATTACTAGTCCTGCAATGGAATTTAAAAAAGAAGGCATAATCTTTGGTTTGTGTGTAAAAATGTTTACAGTTGCGGGGCCTGTAATAGTAAATGGACTTGCTATATCAGTACTTGTTGGTATAGTGTATTTGTTTTTGTAGGAGATTGTATGGGAAAGAGAATGGGGAAACAAACAATATGTTTTCAAAATGCACCAAAAATAATTGGTAATTATTCAATTGTTGGACAAAAAGAAGGGCATAGTAATTTTAAAGACTACTTTGATTATATTATAAAAAATGATTTATTTGGCGAGAAAACTTTTGAGAATGCGGAGAGAAAAATGCTGGAACACGCAATCTGGAATGCAATGGACAAGGCTGGATTAAAAAGTGAAGATATTGATTTGTTGATTTGTGGAGACTTGCTTAATCAAATAATTTCTTCCAGTTTTACTGCTAGACATTTTGATATGACATTTCTGGGTTTGTATGGTGCTTGTAGTACAATGGCTGAAACACTAGCGGTTGGTTCGAGTTTTGTGGATAGTAAATACTTTGCTAATGTTGCGTGTGCTACTGGTAGTCATTTTAGTAGTGCGGAGAGACAATATAGGTATCCGCTAGAATTAGGAAATCAGAGACCTCCAGTTAGTCAATGGACAGTTACTGGAGCGGCTTGTACAATTCTTAGTGAGGCGGGGTCTAATAAGGAAATTGTTAACGCTACATTTGGTAAAGTAACAGACTTTGGCATAAACGATGTAAATAATATGGGTGCAGCAATGGCGCCTGCGGCTATGAGTACGCTGGTTACTCACTTTGAAGATACTCATACTACTCCTGATGATTATGATTTAATCTTGACTGGAGACCTAGGAAAATTGGGCAGTGAAATATTGATGGATTTGATGGAGAACAAAGGCTATAAATTAAAAGGTAATTATAATGATTGTGGTCAAATGATTTTTAATAATAATCAAAAGACTTATCAAGGTGGAAGTGGTTGTGGTTGTAGTGCTGTCATTCTTAATTCTTATGTAATGCAAAAAATGGACGAGGGTGTATACAAGAGAGTTTTGTTTGCTGCTACTGGTGCTTTATTAAGTACGCTTAGTAGTCAGCAAGGAAATAGTATTCCGGGTATATGTCATGCAGTAGAAATAAGGAGAATAGACTAATGTTATTAACATATTTAAAAGTATTTTTGGTTGGTGGATTTATATGTTTCTTGGGTCAGATACTTATAATTAAAACAAATATGACCAGTGCGAGAATTCTAGTACTCTTTGTGTGTATAGGTGCTGTTATGGAAGCCTTTGGACTATATGACCCAATTGTTAATTTTGCATCGGCGGGTGCTACAGTTCCTATAACGGGTTTTGGTAGAAGTCTTGCAAAGGGCGCAATAGAGAGTATTAAAGAGAAAGGTTTGCTTGGGGTGTTGACTGGTGGCCTTACAGCAACCGCAGGCGGAATAACGGCGGCAGTAATTTTTGCTTATTTGTTCTCACTGATATTTAGTAGCAAAACTAAAAAGTATTGAGTTAGAATGTTTTAGATATATATATTAGTAAATATTAAAAGTAATATACTTATTTGTAATTTCATATAATTTTATGTGAAAGCAAAAATAATTAAAATACTTAATAAATTCAAACTTAATAAAAAGAAAATAGCAAGGATATCAATATTTACGGGTGTAATTTTGATAGTCTTTGTTGTTTTTGCGTGTATGATTAATCCAGTAATTATGGATACTGTTGAATTGAAGTCGAAAGCATTGGCGACTAGAGCGATGAATAGTTCTATAGGCGATGTTGTAATGAATTCAATAGTTTATGATGATTTGGTTAATATTATAAGTGATGAATTTGGAAATATAAGCATGATACAAGCAAATTCATTAGAAATAAATAATTTAAGTAAGGATTTGGCTCAAACTTGCGAAAACAGAATAGAAGAGTATGGTAAAAATGGTGTGACAATTCCCATGGGTACATTTACAGGTATACCATTGCTTGTAGGTAGAGGTCCTAGAATAAAAGTAAAAATGACGCCAATCGGTAGTGTTAGATGTAAATTTGTGTCGCACTTTGAGACGGCAGGAATAAACCAAACTGTTCATAAAATCTATGTAAATATCAAGGCTAACGTTGGTGTTGTAATGCCTCTTAGTAGTCGTAGTTTTTCGGCAGAACAAGAAGTTCTAATAAGTGAAAGTGTAATTGTTGGACAAGTACCAGAAGTGTATTTGTATTCAGATACTCTCGATACTCTTCTTAACTTTGTTCCTTATTAATGATTATTAATATTTATATTTTCTCAAAAGTAATTTTATAAACATTGTAATTTTTTATGAAATATGTTACAATATTTTTTGTAAATGAGGGAGGAAATATCATGTATTTTTTTGATAATGCAAGTACAACTAGAATATCTCAAAAAATCGTTGATGAATTAAGTGAGTTTAATAATAATTATTTTTATAATCCGGGTGCTTCATACGGTATAAGATATGAGAGTGGTACAAGTTCAAAAGCAATGCTTGATAAAATGCGTCAAGGAGTACTGGAATGTTTGGGTGGAGAGAATGGAAAAGTTATTTTCACAGGTTCTGCAACTGAGGCTAATAACTTGGCTCTGCTTGGTTTTGTAAAAAAGAACGCAAGAAAAATACTAGTATCAATGGGGGAACACCCTAGTGTATATAATACTGCATTAGAACTTAAAAACAGAGGCTTCAATGTTGAATTTGTTAATCTAGATAAAACTGGCAAAGTTGATATTGATGACTTTGAGAATAAGATGACAAGTGATGTTGATTTGATATCTATCATGCATGTTAGCAATGAAACTGGTGCTATTAATGATATTGCGGAACTTGTAAGCATTGCTAAAGAAATTAATCCTAAAGTTGTTTTTCATTGTGATGGTGTGCAAGCGTTTGGGAAAATAGATGTTAATGTTGAAGATTTGGGTGTGGATATGTATACAATTTCAGCACACAAAATATATGGTTGCAAAGGTATTGGTGCACTATATGTTAAGAAAGGAATTATATTGAAACCAATAATTTTCGGTGGTGGACAAGAAGAAAATTTGCGTAGCGGAACTGAAAATATGCTTGGTATTTATACACTATATAGAGCAAGTCAAATAGCGATAAAAAATCTTGAAAATAATTATAAAAAAATTAGTCTTCTTAAAAGTCATTTTATAAGTAAATTAAATGCAACAAATCTCAAATTTAGTTTGCATTCTTGTGATGATAATTCTCCTTATATAGTATCAATTAGTTTTGACAAATGTAGGTCAGAAACACTGCGTAATATGCTTAATGATTTTGATATCTGTGTGGGTACTGGCTCGGCGTGTTCGTCTAGAAAAAGTGGCAATAGGATTCTTGAAAATATGGGTATCCAAAAATCAGAAGTAGAGGGTAATTTACGCATAAGTTTTGGTTTGAGTAATACTATGCAAGAGATTGATTTTCTAGTTGATAAATTAGAAAAATGTGTTAATTTGTATTTGAATAATGCAAGATAATAAATATAAATAAATTGTAATTAATTATTATATAATTGTCATAAAATGCATACATATTGACATAAATTATAGTTTTAATTACATAAATTGTATAAATATTTTATTTAAAATTATTGCGATAAAATTACAAAAACATAATCGTGTTTAAAAAATTATAATTGCGTTTGTATTTTTAAAAACAACATTGTCGTAAATTTATATAATAGATTTCAATAATAAATTAAAAATTAGCCGAATTATTAAGCCGCAGAAAATATGTTCAAATATGTTATTATAATAAGTTAAAAATTATTGTTATTTATTAGGGAAATTAGATATAATAAATGAAATTAAATTAAAAATAAAACAAGTGAGAAAGTGTGATGGAAAATATTGAGAAAGTAATAATTATTAGGTATAGCGAAATATTTCTGAAAGGTAAAAATTTCAAATTTTTTGAAGGTAAATTATTTGATAATATCAAAGAAAAATTAAGCGAAATAGAATGTACTGTTATTAGAAGTAATAAGAGATTTTATGTAGAAAATTTTGCACAAAAAGACGAGCGTAAAATCAAAGAAAAATTATTAACAGTATTTGGTATTTGTAGTATGAGTGTTGCTACCAAAATTGCAACCGACCTAAAGTCTATTAATGATTATGTCTCTACTATCAAATTGAATGCACAGACATTTAGAGTAACTGTTAATCGTGCAGACAAAAGTTTTCCAATATCTTCAATTGATTACTCCAAAAATTTGGGTGCTATTGTTCTTAAGAATAATAATAATCTTTCGGTAGATTTGCATACTCCAGAGAAAGTATTGTCGGTAGATATTAGAGAAACAGGGTATACATATATTTATACCGATGTAATTGATTGTTTGGGTGGTATGCCAATTGGTACTGGTGGCAAAGGTCTTAGTTTGCTTAGTGGTGGAATAGATAGTCCGGTATCTTCTTATATGATGGCTAGAAGGGGTATGCATATAGATGCTATACATTTCCATAGTTACCCATATACCAGTAATGATGCTAGAGAGAAAGTTATTAGTCTTGCCAAGATTATCAAAAATTACACTGGTAACTTCAAATTGTATATAGTATCGTTTACAAAAATTCAAGAAGCAATACATAAATATTGTGACGGCGATTTTATGATAACTTTGATGAGAAGAATAATGTATAGAATTGCTGAAAGACTTGCTATCAAGATTGGCAGTCAGTGTTTGATTACTGGTGAAAATTTGGGACAGGTGGCTAGTCAAACAGTAGAGAGTATGACTGTTACGAATGCTGTTGTAGAGAAATTGCCAATATTCCGACCATTAATTTCTTTTGATAAGGAAGATATTTCCAAGATAGCAGTTAAAATCGGAACATTTGAAACATCTATTTTGCCGTATGAAGATTGTTGTACTGTTTTCTTGCCAAAGCACCCAGTAATTAAGCCAAAACTGGATAAATGTCTAAGGGAAGAGGCTAAACTAGATATCAAAAATTTGATAAATGACGCCTTAAATAGTGTCGAAGTTATTGAAATATAATTAAAAAATAGTTTGACGAATGAATAAATATCCTATATAATGTAAAGTGTATAATACTAATCACAAATGTATATGCTTTACATTTTTTTATAAATATACAATTAATATTATATAATAATACTTTATAACTAAGGGAGTTGTACTATATGCTACACATAAACAATATGCTTGTGTCTGCATTGGGCGCTAGTTTCCTTGGTGCATTAATTGGCTTGGTTGTAGCACTTCCAGTGAGCTACTTTGTGCTAAAAATAATTGATAAGAATAAAGCACAAAAAGATAGTACCAAGGCAAAAAGTTTGCTAGAAGAAGCCAAAATAGAGGCTAAAAATTTAAAGAAAGAAGCAGTTTTGGAGGCTAAAGAAGAGGCTCTAAGACTAACAACTGAATGCGACCAAGAATTGAAAACTCGTCGTGCAGAAATGCAAAAAGCAGAAAATAGAATTAATCAGCGTGAAGAATTCTTAGATAAAAAAGAAGAACTTATCGAGAAAAAGAACGAACAGATTGAGAAAATCAAAGAAGACCTTGACAAGAAAGAAAATGATTTGAAAAAATCATTTGAAGAGCAAACAGAAATTACTAATAAAATGACTGTCGAACTTGAGAGAATTAGTAAATTAACCAAAGAAGAAGCCAAAAAAGAACTTGTTACCAAGTATGAAGATGAGGCCAAAAAAGATGCTGCTGTAATGGTAAGAAATATAGAAAATCAAGCCAAAGAAGAAGCAAATAAGAAGGCTAAAGAGATAGTAACTCTTGCTATCCAGAAGACTGCAGTTGACCATACTAGCGAAGTAACTGTTTCCACAGTTGCTCTTCCTAATGACGAAGTAAAGGGAAGAATTATTGGCCGTGAGGGTAGAAATATTAGGGCATTAGAATCTGCAACTGGCGTAGATTTAATTATAGACGATACACCAGAGGCTGTTGTTCTATCTTCTTTTGACCCCGTTAGAAGGGAGATTGCTAGAATATCTCTAGAAAAATTAATTCTTGATGGTAGAATTCACCCAGCAAGAATTGAAGAAATGGTAGATAAAGTAACCAAAGATATTGAGAATAATATCAAAGAAGAGGGCGAGGCTGCTGTTTTTGATGCCGGTATTCATGGTATGCACCCAGAACTTATCAAATTACTAGGCAGATTAAAATATAGAACTAGTTATGGTCAAAATGTGCTAAAACACAGTTTGGAAGTTTGCTATTTGGCTGGTTTGCTTGCAGCAGAAGTTGGGGCTAATGTCCAAATTGCTAAGAGAGGTGGTTTGCTACATGATATTGGCAAGGCTATTGACCACGAAACAGAGGGTACTCATGTAACTATTGGTGTTGATTTGGCTACTAAATACAAAGAAAGCAAAGAAGTAATTCATTGTATTGAAGCACATCATGGCGGAGTAGAGTACCAGAGCTTGGAAGCAATACTTGTGCAAACTGCAGATGCTATTAGTAGTGCTAGACCAGGTGCTAGAAGAGAAACTCTTGAAGCGTATATCAAGAGGCTTACTCAATTGGAAGAGATTGCAAATAGTTTCAAAGGTGTAGATACTAGTTACGCAATTCAAGCGGGTAGAGAAATTAGAATTATCGTTAAACCTAATGAAGTAACTGATGACGAGGCTATGTTTATGGCAAAAGATATTGCATCTAGAATAGAGAAAGAGATGGAATATCCTGGACAAATTAAGGTAAATGTTATTAGGGAAACTCGTAATGTAGATTACGCAAAATAATTAAAAAAGTTCCGAATTTTCGGAACTTTTTTTGTGTAGAATTAAATATTTAGTAATCGTAAGGTTCGATTTCATTGTTGACAAAAAAGAAAAGTCTTGTAGACTTTTCTTTTTGTATGCTTGGCAGGGGTGGTTGCGATTCGGTGCAGATTGCGAGTGCAATCAAATTACACAAGCGTGCTTGCTTGCAAGTGTTAGCGGTGTATACAGGGTTCGAGTAAGAAAAATGCCAAAGGCAATTTTCTTGTGTGTTACTATGTAACACACATCTACCACCCCTTGGCAAATTGATTTGATATTCAATAATGAATTTGGCAGGGGTGGTAGGACTCGAACCCACAACCTACGGTTTTGGAGACCGCTACTCTACCATTGAGCCACACCCCTATATTCAAATTACTTGCATATTCTAATACATATCCAGTCGATTTGTCAAGTAATTTATTTAATCTTATTGTATTTTATTATGATTATTATATTGTTGATTTTTATCTATCCGTACTTTAGGTCTTTTTTAATAATAAGTTTAATTGATTTAAAAAAACATTCTTTAAACTACTAATTACGATAATTTATATTACTTAAACTTACGCAAAAAAATTGTTTGGAAAAATAGCGACAGTGGTAACCATAAAAATGACTTTCAATTAATATCTAATAAAATAGTAATGTTTGTTTATTGTATTTCGCTTAAATGCTTTGCAATCTCTCCAGTGGCTAATTTGTCACATCTGTTATTGTATTCATTATCGGCATGACCCTTAACTTTGTGCCATGTTACATTGTGCTTGGCTATCAAAGATAATAATTCTTGCCATAATTCAATATTTTGTACTGGTTTTTTGCCGGCTGTTCTCCAATTATTGGCTTGCCAATTATCTATCCAACCTTCCAAAAAAGCATTAACAGTGTAGGCGCTATCACTATAAATATCTATATCTACGCTTTCTTTTAGTAGTTTCAAACCCTCAATTACAGCCGTTATTTCCATTCTATTATTTGTGGTATTTGCATTGTATCCGCTGTATTCTTTCTCTTTGTTTTTGTATATTAGTATACCGCCATATCCACCTTTGCCGGGATTGCCACTGCAAGCACCATCGGTGTATAAATCTACATGTTTTCTTGTCTCCGCCATCTGTATCTTGTATCCTTAGATTTTAAATTTATTTATTTTCAAATTTTGCCTATATTTCGTTATATTTATTAGTTTAGCATAAATGCCGCCAGCAGTCAAATAAATAAGCATAATTCAAATTATAAGTAGGGTATCTAAGTTGGTTGCTTATTCAATAAAAACTTTACAAAAATTGTCGAAAAATGTTTGACCATATGCTTCACTTATTATATACTATCTAAGTAGAAGTTTATTTATTATATAAATAAATATTATATGCTACGATTATATCGCAATACATTTCTTAAATATTTAGCGTCGGTAAACTTAAATAATTAAATTATCCAAAGCAATTATCAAGAAAAGTATAGTATTTCAAATAATAAAATTAATTTGCAAAAAATGTAAAATTTTAATAAAAAATAACACATAATAAATTTAGGAGATAATCATGCGAAAGAGTATCAATCCAAATCCAAAAGTCAAACACCCATATAGATATTTAATACAGAGTATCTTGCTTGGAATAATGCTATTATTCACAGGTGTTTTTTCTGCTGTAATTTTAGATATCAATAAATCTAACGCTAGTGCTGCTAGTTATACCGCAAATGTTTGGGGTAGTTCATATATATCTGGTATATTTAATACTTCAGTAAATTCTTCCAGTTCAGATAGATTTAACTACACATTATCAGATACTGTAGCAAATAAAATTAATACTTCTGCTACGGCTACATATAATGCTTCTAATCCTGGCCCTTGGATGGTTGGACTTGGTGCAAATAGTGTTGATCAATATTCGTCTCAATATTACTTCATAGAATTTAATTCTACCTCTATATTTACAGATGCAGGTATTCGAGTTGGGTTTGGGTCTAATGAAATTAGCGAGGATACTTTTGAAAATGATTCTCAAGTATATCATTCAGCTACTAAGTATAATCATGCAGATGGATTTTATCTTACTTCTTCTACACGAGATCAATGGATTGCTGGAAATAAGGGGTATTATATTTATTTTCAAGTAGTTATGACCTCAGTTGATGCTGGCGATACTGTCCTACTTACTGCTGACCCTATTAAATATAATTTACCAGCAACTGATAATATTGCTGATGTTATACAAACACTTAATACGTATGGCTATCAAACAGATACAACAGGTATAAATTTTGGTTTGTCGGGCGATCAATATACATATGGCGGTGAAGGTGTAGATGTTAAATTAGGTGCGACTAGTGCCGGATTTAGAAGTTTTGTTTCCGATGCTTATTTTTATGGTAATGATGGTGGATCTGGATATTATGCTGCAATGTCTGTAGGTATTTTGAACTCCTCAGTAACATATACTTGCAAAGGTAACTTCACTGCTAATAACTATATGTGTGGCACTACTAGTTCTGTATATGATGTTACAGCATTTGTCCCATCTGATGATTTGACATATCACGAGGGTGGAGTGCCGGTTGGAAATGATACAGTGGGTTTTAACTTTGATAGTGACGGACATACTGATTTGCCAAAGAAAGGAACAATACTATATATTAGAACTTTGGATCATGGCTATTCTTCGGTTAATGGGTATACATATTGGTCATATTCTCCTGGTCCTTATGCACTAGAATTTCAGAAACATGGTGCCAATGCTATCGGTGATGGTTTCAAATTAGAATTCAATTATGATGTTATGGCGGGTTATGGTGACGGAACTGCTGATACAGTATCTGATTACTTCAATAATTACTTTGATTTTGAATTAACAATATTTACAAACCCAATGTTGGGGCTTTTTAGTACAACTACAAATTTGGGGTGGTATATTACACTCAATAGAGGAGGTATTGTTAAATACAATCTTCCAGCCGGGCTTACTGCAAGTGATATTATTAGTACATCTGTTACTAATAATACTTCAACTGGTGGTAGTTACTTATTTACTGTCACTCCAACTGATGCTAGATTTGAAACTATAGACTTTAGATCTATTAAATTAATTAGTAAAGGTGCGCAAAGAGTATGTGATGAAAATCTTTCTGCATCAAGAGAATATGTTTATTTCAGTACATTGAATTATTCGAATTGTTATTTTAATACATCTTCCACAACTCTTAATGCTGGTTTATTTGATAATAATGGTGGTACAATGCCTACCACATTTGGACCTACTAATTATGGTACAGTTACAGGAACTCCTCCTAGTACTACTTACAGATTAACTGGTAGAACTATTGAAGGAATGGGAACTAAAGATAGTCCATATAAGATTTATTCTTGGTATGATTTCCATTGGCTTAATAATATAATTTTAGGAAATCCAAGTAATGTACATTATTTGGCCATGAATGATTTAACTTTCGATATTAGTAGTCATACATATAGTGAATATGTTAGTGGTGTTGGCTTTACTAGTGGTACGCCTTCAAAGATGAGTATTGTTGGTTGGATGCCTTTTAATGGATACTTCCATGGTAATGGATACAAATTATATCCAGATGTAGATAATTATAGTTTATTTGGTACATTTAATGGCTACTTTGGGGATATGACAATAGTAGTTCGTAAACCAACTTCAAGTACAAGCACTACTCCTAGAAAATTTAGTAGATCTATATTTGCTTTGTATGCGGGGGATTCTTCTACCGGTTTAAATAATTTGGACCATTGTACTATTGAGAATGTTAATGTTAATATTGAAACTGCAATTGAATTGCATATCAATGATGGTAGTCAAGTAACTGCATATGGAACGATTAATCAGCAAGGTGCAATTCTAATAGGTCAAGTATATGTTCCTTCGGCTGGTCAACCTGCCGCTGATGGTAATAAATTAAGAATTCTTAATACTCACATCAATGGTGATATTAAACTAAGTAATAAGTATGGTTACTTCTTTGGTCCATTCATTGGCTACATGAAGAATAATAGAATGGATTTCATAGGCAATTCATATACCGGTACTATTACTATTCATAAAGAAGGCACCAATAATATGTCTAATAGTTCTGGGGTGAGAACATCTGTTGGTGGAATATTTGGTGGTGTCACAACTAATAATTATACCAAAATAGCTAATGTTAATAGTAATGTGTCTTTCAAATTAACATATAGTGATACATCTAGTTATGCATATAATGGCTATGGCAAATATATTCATATCGCGGGTGTTAATGCTAATGATGGTGGTAGCACTTCTTATCTTCTTCCTAGTTATACCGAGATAATGGTTAATAAAGATCCTAGTGCAAATTATGTAATCACCGGTGATGCCAGAGCATTTTATTCTACTACATATATGTTTTATCATGGTGGAATAGGTGCTCATGGTTCAATTCTTACTAGTCATTTGGCGGCAAATTTCTATTGTTCATATACATCTTCATCATCTGAATTTTCTAATTATTCAAACAAAATAAATTCAAACTGCTGGAATGTAAAATCTACATATACTCCTTCTACTAGTCATACAATCCCTACCGAAGTATTTTGTCCTCAGAACGGCTGGAATTTTGGTACGGATAATAAACTATATATGTACGGCATTAATTCTGGAAAATTAAGTACGGATAGTTCTAATTATACAGCAGTTAGTCCATCGAGTAATGTTTATAGTATAGGTACTGCTAAGCAATTGAATTATATTTGTAAATTGGCGGTTGATGGACAAACTTTCTCTGGTAAAACAATCAAATTAACTGCAGATATAGATATGACTGGTTATAATTGGACACCAATTCCTTCATTTGCTGGTACTTTCTTGGGTGAAGGACATACAATTAGTAATCTATATGTTAATGCTCCAAATAGTATTAGTAATATAAGTAGGAGTGTAGGTGGTCTAATATGTACTGCAAGTGCTAGTTCTATAATTAAAGCGTTAACACTAAAAAATTCTTACATTTATGCAAGTGATGCCGTTGCTACATTGAGTTCTTCTAGTGCTTATAATGTTGGTATGTTAGTTGGCTTGGCAACTGGCAGTATTGAGAGTTGTCAAATTATTGATTGTGGTATTACGATGGCTTCTCATCTAGATAGTCAATTTAATAGATCTAGTAGTATCGGTATATATGGTGTTGCTTGTACAATGTCTTCACATATAAAAGGTATAGTTGTTAGCGGTTTTAAATTCGCTCAAATTTATTCGGGACTAGGACCATCTAGTACTAATAGTTCACGATATTCAAATGTTTATTATGGCTCTAATATTATGAGTCAATCTGTATTAAAAGGAACAAGTATCTTTAATGCAAGTTCGTCTTCTTATGCTCATAGAGATGTCTACATGATTAATGATACTGGGGATAGTTCTACAGACTTGATTATAGATAAATTAATGACTACTAATTCTACAAGTAACAATGCAACCAAGAGAATTATTAATACTGGAGCTACTGGTGCACTTAAATTTGATTTTAATATTCTTAGTACTATCCTCAAAGGGGATTATGCAGATATTTGGGGTATTTATGTAATGAGTGGGTCTACTAATAATCTACCTACTTCTACTGCTCAGAATATGCAATTATTCTCATTTAATGTGTCTAGTAGTACTTGTTTGCATACTAACGTTACTAATTCTACTGCTAATGGTACATGTTCTATTTGTAATACAACTGGAACTATCACGACTTCTACATGTACAGTTTGTAGTGCAGTCACATCTAGAAGTTATAATTTCTCTTGCGGTTGGGAAGGTGAGAGTTCTTGTACACACTCAGGCATGAGCTATGATAATGAAATGGATGTAACATGTGATGTGTGTGGCGGTCCAGGTACTAATACTTGGGATTCTTGTCCACATTGTCGCACAGTATTTAATGATGTTTATACATACGACTGTGGTTGGGATAGAAGTACTAATAGTAGTTGTAGTAATTATCAATCATCATGTTCTCATACTAGTACAACAACATCTAGAAGTAATGAAAGTACATGTGGTAGATGTGGACAAACAAATTATGACTGGGTAAAAACATGTAATTCATGTAATGCAACTGTAGATAGTGGCAGTGTTAATTGTGGTTATCCTAGTTGTACTTGTGCACATAAATCTAAAACAACTAATAGAAATACTAAATTGATGTGTCCAATATGTTCCACTTTATCAGGTACACAGACTACAATTACTTGTAATACATGTAATGCAACTATTAATTCCTTTATGTCTTATGGTTGTGGCTACGATGGCTCTGATGCTACTACATGTAGTGGATATACTTGTCCGCATACTAATAAAACAGTGGTTAATGTTGATATCGGTAGTGAACAATGTCCTAAATGTCGAGAATGGGCACAAAAATATCAATATAAGTGTAATAGTTGTGATGAGTATGTAGGAAGCACTTGGGAAGAGTTCCCATGTGGCTATAGTGGTGATGGAGATTATGATAGTTGTACGGGTACTTGTACGCATTCTTCGACATGGAGATCGTCATCTTCTGCTCCCAATGATTGTCCAAAATGTGGCACTAGCGGTTTGTTTGTCATAAATAGATGCTTATATTGTAATAAAACAATGAGTGAAGTCTATGAATATGCTTGCGGATATGATGGAGGTAGTAGTTGGGATTCTTGTACTGGACAGTGTCAACACTATAATACTTATGATGAAGATGTTGATACTTTTGATTGTGAGAGATGTGGACAAGAAGGAACGACTTACAGAAAAAGATGTTCATACTGTCATACGATTACTACTTCAATTTTGAAAAGATATGGTTGTGCTTATCCTAATTGTACCTGTAAGCATCTAACTTCTACAACTCAAACCCAAATAAAGCAATGTTCAAATTGTTTTAAACGCACCTATAGGATGGTGACAACAAAATGTAAAGCTTGTGATAAAACCATGAATTATACCGAAAGTTGTAGTAGTTGTGGATGGTCAAACATTAAAAATTCCGGTCATCATTTTGGAAATACTACAACACTAGGTAGTAGTAATTACACTTGTAATGATTGTGAAGATGATGGCTACAGCAGATTAAATAGTAGTAATTATGGCAATATAATTTCTTTGCTTTCTGCTCCTAGTGATATGTCTTCTACTTCATTTGCAATTGGTTTTGTACTATACGCCTGTGAGCCTAGTGCTGTATTTGTAGATACTCTTAATACAGAGAGTAGTTCTACTACAAATTTATACACAAATGGTGTGCTTGCCAAGAGTGATTATGCCGTTCCTAGCAAGATTACTCAGTCGGGTTCAACATATACCGCAACTGAATGGTTGCCAAGAACTACATATTATAATGAAAATTATAATTCTGGTAGTTTTGCGGTATTCCCAGGAGAAAATATTTATTTAGTAAGTAATACTGTTAGTGGTGCTAATAAAATACATAAAATATATGCAAACCAAGCGGCATATACTGCAAATACACCGGCAGTTAATATATTTAGCAATGATTATACAACAATATCTTCTACATCAGATGGTCGTAATAATTTGAGTGGATTTAAGGCATATAAATATACTATTCCATCATCTTATGCAGGTAATTACTTAAAATCTGATAGTGGTCCAATGTATATAACTGTTGGCACTGCCGAACAAACTGTTCACTTTATGTTGGTATATGATAAATATTCTATTGCCAAGACAGATGGCTCTACAGATATTGACGGCGATGGTGTCAAAGATTATGGAATGGGCTTAGTTCCATATGTTGCAGCTAGTAGTGGGGCTACAATTTCTGAATATGATAATGGTAGTCAACTTAGTTCAGGATATTATAAAGTGGGATATGGTACCACCAATGGTAACTATGTTGCCAAGTGGTATTCGCTTACTGGTGACTTAAATGCCAAGATTACAGTAAGAATAACAGATCCATTATTATCTAGTGACTCTTATGATTCTATTAATTGTGTTGCTTCTACTGTATATGACAAACTAAATTACCTCAAATCTAATCGACATGTATTTTATAAAGCAAATAATAGTGGGACTGTCCATGATATAAGAGAGAATACTTCTTATGGTAGTTATGCTTATAACTCTACTGAGAGGATTATTACACTTAATGTTATGGATAATGGTTATAATATTGCGGGACAACCAGAGCCTTCTATAACTAGCCTTCCTCAGTATATTATTACTTATGACCATGTAGATGAGCCTACACTTGGAGGAAAAGATAGAGTATTAACCAAAGTTTCTGCTCCTTCATCTGCTACATATTATACATTTGTTAATGGCAATAATACGACAGGTACATATGTTCCATATATAGAGTACAAATATAATTCGTCTGCTACCGCAACTACATATGGAAATAAAACTAGTTTATTTGTATACTTGGGTAGTGAGGGTGGCACACATTATTTGAATATTAAATGTTTGTATCCAGGTAATAGTAGTACTATTAAATTAATGTATAATACGACCACAGTTGCTACTGCTACGGCATCTTATTCTAATAGTAATAATTATGAGTTTGCCGTTAGCAATAAGATTTCTAGTTCTGGTGTTGGTTCGTATACTACAGATAAAGTTGCTAGAACGATTAAGATAACAAATATACGAACTACAGGGTCGGTTACAATTAAATTTGACCAAACTTATATATATTCCGAAGATTCAACTGGTGCTGGATATACTTTCAATGGCACAAGCGGTTCGTATACTACAACTAATCGAACGGTTAGTGGAGCATATTACAAATATAATGTATTGGGAATTACATTCCCAACAGATAATCCAAAATCTTATTATGCAGATGTCGCTGTAACATCGGGTACTACCACAACCAATTACTATGTATCTGGCGATAATACCGGTCTTATAATGGAAGCAAACGGTATAAGTGCTACTGGTTCTAATCCAAAAACAAAGGGAAATAATAACTTTACCATGAGATATATCAGTGTAAAGGATATTCCGGTAGGTGCAACTATTACAATTACACTCCACAAATTTACTTGGGCGGATATTGCTAGGGCTACATATAATAGATATACAGATAATAATCCAAATATTATTATGAATGCCCTTGAATGGGGCAGGTATGCAAATACTTATGTGCAGACAGATAGAGGTAACTATTCGGTTGGGGCAGATTTGGAATTTTCTCCACATACAGCCGGTGCTTCTCTTACATTTACTAAGGGTAGTGTAACCTACAATTATAGTAATGACTATGCTTTTGAAGGTATGTCAACCGCCATGTATTGCGTTTTTGATGGTGGAAGCTACAAATTCAAAAATATTATGATTTGGGTTGATAGCCAAAGAAATTATGTTTTTGAAGGTCTTGGTAACATCGTAAAGAATGTTTATTTATATGATTTTGATGTAAAATCCAAAGCATCTCTAATTTCAGGTAAGGGTTCAATCTTTGTTGATGGTGTCTTTAAAGATGCTAAAGTAACTGATTGCGGAGCGTATACTAGCAAAACATTAACTAGAACTGGATATACAGGTAACTCTCTAGACTTTATTATGTGGAGTCAAGGAACTATTGAGAGATGTTATTACGATATCAAAATACCAACTGGAAGCAATAAATCTAGATATTTTTTGGTAGATTATTCTAAAGAAATTAGAAATTGCTATATGGTAATTAATACCGATGGTGGCACTCTAAGTAGCTCCAATCTAAAGGCTGCTATAGTTAGTAGAGTTAATGCTGATTATGTTGTAGAAAATTGTTACTTTGTAGCTACAGGTGCTTTGCATAATAATATATCTCCAATTTCTAATTCTACGCCTAATGGTAGTGTTATTGACAGTTATTATCATATGCAAAATACTGCCGCTTCTGGTGCATGTGGAACATCTTTAACTGAAGCACAAATGAAGAATAAATCTAATTTTGGTAGTTTTAATTTTAATTCGGTTTGGTTCATTGATACTGGCTCAACAGGGTATAAAGATACTTATAAACAACACAATAGAAATTATCCATTACTTGTAAATAGTGGGATAACCTTGTACACTGCGAGTGTTGAGTATTATGTAAATAATACCAAAATTACTGCAACATCTCCTTCTACAAGCGATAAATTGTATGGTGGAAAGTATCTATATAATACTAAGAATTATAGAAATACATTATTCTATAATACCAACTTTGATACTAATACTACTGATGATGAAGCGACATTTGGTATAAATGAAGGCGAGTTAACAACAATTTCTGGTTCTTCAACAACTTTGAATATTTATCAATGCATTGCTAAACCAAAATTATATTTAACAAAAGTGACATACTTCAATGGTACTAGTGAGAGTACAAAACTTGCCGAGAAGACTGCTAGTGGATATGGTACATGGGGTACTGCTGGAGTTGTTGGTACTACTAGTTCAATTACACTAAATTCAAATAGTGGTGTAATTAGATTATACTTAAATACTGCCAACTTATCTTTCTATGAACCTTTGAGTTATTCCAAACATAATATTACAGAGAATATTCAATCATCGCCATACTTCTATAGTGCAGTAGATAGTATGACTAATAGAATGTTTAGAACTGACGCTTTGATTATTAACCTTAAAGAAACCAATGGCACTAAGTCAGCTATAAAATTACAATCTATGGCTATAGGTAATGCTACCAAAGCTGTACTTTTCGATACTTCTACTGGTTATTACAAGAATAGTGTAACATTCAGTGGTAGTGGGGCTACTGCTACATTCAATATGTCTAATAGCAACACTAATATGCTTAATTATACTGTTACTAGTCCTACAACAAATTTAGGTTCTAGTGCTAATAACTATATTACACTTAATTATTCTGCTACTACTAGTAGTGGTAGAGATTTATATCTATTCAATTATTATGCTGTCAAGACAATGATAGCTGCAGATGACCACTTGAGTGTACAAGTAGGTAGTTTTTCAACTACAAATACTGCATTCTATGTATCTTATCCATACAATAAGACTGATGCTTATCCAACTGATTTGCAGGCTGCAAGCACTATTCTTGTAGTGGATAGCAACGATAGTTACAAAATAAGCACAGTTTCAGTTGGTAGTGGTTTCGAGGTTACTAATCCTAATAACTATGGTTTTTATTCTGAAGCTGTTTCATATAGTACTAGTTTAAATGATGGTACCAGTTCTAATCCTGTTGGACTTAAGGTGTTGCTTGGTTATCCTCATGATAATGTATCTAGTAGTGATGATAATAATGTAATGACATTTAATACATCTAGTACAGGTGCAGGTGGTACAGTTGTTACTGGAGTTGTCAATAAGAGAAGTTTACTTTCTTACGCTACAGATAGTGATAATAAGTTTGTAAACGATAGTGGTTGTGTAGTTATTACTGTTCTAGCAAAATTAGGCGGAGTAGACTTGAATGTTAGTCTATCTATCAATTCTAGTGAGTCTACAAGTAATTTGAATAAATTCTATGCTCAATTAGATAATACTGTTAGCGGAACTACAACAAATTCAGTACAAATATTATCCGCTGAAACAAAGAATGGTGTAACTACCTATAAGACTACATTTAATGCAGTGCCTATTGGTAGTGATTACAAATTAAGCCTACAATACCGCAACTCAAGTTCTGGCTCAAATCTATTGCGTGCTGATACTGCAGATAGTAATTCATTTACTCCATATACATTCAATAGTGGAACTACACATTATAGGGTATATTGGGGAACTACAAGTTACACACTAAATTATCCTACTTCTGGAACAAATACTATTAATGACGAGACTAATGTAGAAGTCTCATTGCAACAGATGTTTAAGATGACATTTAATTTGCAAGATAGTATTTATAAGAATACAAATAACATTTATTCTACATTGTTTAATGGTCTTAATGCTAGAGCGACTCATAAGATTACAACTACTGCCGAAACTGGTGGCAATAGTAATGCTGTATCTAATAAGGTTTTGACAAATAATGCAACAAATACTATTTATGTAGACAAGGGCAAAACATGTGCTTATACAATTAATTATGGCAGTCTAACTGAGGCTCAATATACTTACAATTTAAGCAATTTATTTGGTACTGCTACAATTGATGGCTCAACTACTAATAGCAAGACATTTATAGTTACCGCAGATAAGACAATTACTCCATCTATTCCATTTAAGTATGCAACTATTAATAGCACAATAGTTAACCCTCCGCTTAAATATACAAGTGCAATTAATGCTTTGGCAAATAGCGATGAGAGAAAACAATATCTAGCAAACTTTGCACCTTTCGTATCGTTCTATTCAAAAACATCATCAAATCCTTTAACTCTTCAAAATATTAAAATTGGCATCAATGGTACACCTTCTAGCAAGATTAAATTTGACCCTACTGGTAGTACTACAAGTAACGATATATATTTTGGTAGTTACAAAATTGCTACAATGGTTTCAAATATTCAAGCTTCTGATACTATTTACGAATTATCTACCGTATATGGTAATTACTTTGAATTGCGTCGTGGTGATGTTGATTTATTAGATTCTGGATTCTATGATATTCCAGCGGGTTCGGAGTTTGATAGAAATATCCTAGTTTCTATTGCATCTAATTCATCTCAATTAAATTATGTTAATGATGTTAATGTTGTTATTCCAAATGGAAATACAAGAAAGCAGCCTTTAAGTATTAAGGGTTATGTTTACGAAAATACTATTAATATTGAATTTACTTATGCTCCATTTGTAACATACAATTTCACACCTATTGCAACTAATCATTCAGTAACAGCCACTAAGAATAATTACAATGGTATAGATGGTATAGATAGTGTAATTGCAAATCTTGGTGGCACTACTACATATCCATTCAAAGTAGATGCGGCGAAATACTCTTGGACATATGATTTATCTGGTACAACCTATACTATTAATAGTGATGGTTCTTATACCAATAACATCAATTTGGTAATTACAATTGTATTTACTATGAAAGCTGGCTATAAGTGTACAGGTCTAAATGTAGCGGGTAATATACTTGCAGTACCAACGGGCACTTCTTCTACTATTAATTCCGCTAAGGGTGTTGAATTTGAGCCTATTAGAGACAATATAATAACCGTTAAAATCAAGGCTAATAAATCTCAATATCTAGAGGCTCTTGATTCAGAAAACATAGTTGCTTCTGAAATTAAGCCTATGCTTGAAGAAAAATTGATGTTTGGTATTGATAATAATAATAATAGTTCTGGCAAATCTAGTTCATTTAAATTATATGGTAGAGGAATAGTACAAGTAGTTGATGTTGATAGTAGTAATGGTACTAATACAAATATCGTTGCAACTATTGACAATAAGACTAATAAATCTAGTGAAGATATTGATGTTCCTACAGTATTAAATAATTTTGCAGTATATTATTATTCTAATTTCCAAGTAGTAACTAATTGCGAAACTAATTACTATATAAGATTTATCAAGGCTAATGGACTAGAATATTATGGGACAAGTCTTGATGATAATTCTTATACAATGAAAAATAGCGGAGATAGTAATCCATTACTAGGAACATGGGCAGGCGGTTCATTTGATATTGATGTTAGATTGTATGCACGAGCTAAAGTAGAAGCACCTGAAGCTAAGACTATGCGAGTATCTACTTCTGATGATGATATCATTACATTTAGGGGTGGACACAAAATTGCACTTGATAATGATAAAAATTTAGTTTATGGTTGCTTTGTTGATCCTGCAAGTGGTTATGAAATTAAATATTTCACATTAAGAGTATACAAAACATCAAATGCTTACGAAACGAGTACGAGCAGTGAATATATGGACTTTGTATTATCTGGTTCGTCTCAAGAATTTACGATTCCTACATCATACACTTATTCTAATTTTGCTAAGAAAATAAGAGTAGATAATTATACGCATGCTACAAGCGATCTTAGAGATTATGAAGGTAATAATCATAGTGGTGTACGCATTAAATTCCTAACATCAGATATAGATAGTGAAGCTTATGGCAACTACGGTTCTGTTACTTATATTAAGGTTGTTCCAACACTTACAACCAAGGTTCAAGCGATTACAATTTCTAATACAACAGATTCGCCATCTGGTGTAAATATTGCTAGTAACACAATTAATGCTAGATATATTCGTGGAATATATGTAAATAATACTCCTGCATTAACAGTTCATATTGCCGGTGGTACTACTAGAGTATTTAATAATGGTTCAGGTACTGTTAGTGGAGATTATAGAGTATTTGACTTAGGTTCAATTCAAAGAATTACCAAAATTGTTGTAAGTAATACAACATCTATTAACTTTGATAAATTAGAAGTTAGTGATAATGGTAGTACATGGTATACAATTTATGATGAATATGTAGATGGTGCTAGTACTGATACACTTACAATTGATTTTGTTGCCGATGAAGACCTAGTATTTAGTCACAAAGAGAATAACCCTTATTTGGATTCCTATCCTACAACAAATGTTGATATATTTACTCCAGACTTAGGTGGATATATTCCAATTGTACCGGGATATACATATAGAGTAACTAGTAATATGGCTAATTTCCAAGTTAACTTGTCTCTATACAATGTTTATATGTCAGAAATTCAAAGAAACACAACAGGATCGGGTACTTCAAGTTATTCTGCATCACAGACTATTACTGCTAATGCTGCAACAAATGATTATAACAATGACGCTCGTTACTTAAGAATTGACTTCAAGAGAACATCTTCTAGTCAGATATTGAAAGATGTATTTGATATTAGTATTCAGATAGATAGCAAAGAAAATAATAATACCCTTGATAATACTCAAGCGGTATCCCTTCTAATGGGTTGTAACACTAGTGCTACTAATAAATCTACAAGTGATTATGGTGTAAGATTGATTACAAATAATGTAAGTTACATTACTTCTTATACAATTACTTCTACAGTTTCTTATATCCGTAATGATTTGGTAATTAATCAAAACGCTACAGTCAAAGCCAATAAATACTTTAGTTTTAATGATAAATATTATCTAGATATTGAGGATTATTCTAATAGCACTCGTACTACAAACAATGTAAATGGTATACTTGGATTAATTACAGAAACTAGTTATAGTAATTCTAATAGAGGTTATTACTTCTCTAATGCAGATAATATAATTAATAAACCAAATGCGCATTTGTATGAATATGATTTCAATGCAAGTGGATTGCCACTTGGTTATGAATTAAAATCTCTTACAATATTTGATGGTACAACTGCACTAGATAGTAGTAATGTATATTGCTCAAATAGTAGTGTAAGTGGTCAAAGTTCAACAAAACTTAATGGTAACTTTAAATGTAATAATCCAAGTGATGCTAAAGAATTTATTATTAAAATTGTTGTACAAGAGAAATTATATAATGTTTCAATTGGTCATGGTTGTAATAACACCGATTGCTCACAATGCTATGGTGGACATATTAATCTATGGACTACATTATTTACATCAGAAAATACAACTCAAATTCTATCGTCTTCAAGTAGCAAACTTTTGACTGCTCAAAGCAATTATATTGATAAGGTTGCAAGTTCAGGCAAAGTATATAACTCTAAGCCTACAGATGTATATAATCCAGGTACTCCAGATAGTACTATTGCAGTTAATGTTTTGAATAATGGTTATCCAAATAACTTTGGTAGCAATATGGGTGGAGAATCTGCTGAAGACGCATCATTCTATATGAATAGTGCATATTACGAGAATATTGATTGTACTAAGAGTACAGTTATTACAATTGGATATTTTACATATTTATATATGGAAGCAGTTGCACCTAGCGACAAAATATTCACAAATAACTGGTTAATTGAAGATAGTACAGAAGTTAATGACAATAATGTATCTACAGTTGCATTCTATAAATACAACAAAGATATTGCAGAATCTAAAACATTTGGTACTCCTGTAAGTAATTTCTTGAGATTTAATTTTGATTACACTTTAAGTAAAGATGCTGAACCAAATAACAATACAAGTACTAAATATACAGTTAATTTTACTCACAAATTCTATCCTTCTTATGTTATTAATGTTCTTGGTTATTTGAATAATTACAATAATGATGGAACACTAGTAAATAATAAATTCTTTATAGGGGAATTTACCGCAAATGGAGATAATCTAACAGCACAAATTAAGAAGAGTACTAATGGTGTTGTTATTGGTACATTGGTTGCTAATATTACTGGTAAATTCACATTTGGAACATATACTTCAACAAACGATCGTTGGATTAGATTAATTAAGGGCGGAACAGTTACTATTACATATCAAGAAACTAACGATTATTATTCGGTGGCTTCGGGTAGAGTAGATATTGCTCCTACAGACTTTGGTGTAACTCAAGTTACTCTTGAAAAAGATGGCTCAGCAAATGCCAAAAATATTACCTACAAAACTTCTACTAATGTGGGTACAATAACAGGTGTTGATTGGTTATCTGGAGTAAATGGTGGTCAACCAACTTCAAATGGTAAGATTATTTACACATTCTTTACAACTGATAGTAATGGTAATTTACTTGATTTTGCTGTAAATAGTGAAACAAATCTATTATATACAGTTACAACATATCTTGATGTTTATCATAAATTCTATTATGACAGCATCAATGTTACAGGATCTTCTAGTTCGACTACTATGAATGCTAATGGCGAGATTGCTATTAGATCATATAGTGGTAGCAATGTTTACGAGACAATTACTTCTACTGATGGTTACAATTACATTTATGCATATATTAGAGAAGGTATGAAGTTTGGCTTGCAAGCAAACGATAGTTCGTCTAGTAAAGTTCCATATACAGTAGACAAAGCATTCTTAATTACTAAATTAAAGACAGGTAGTTTTATAGCCGATAATAACTATAATCATAGCAATAATTACTTCGATACTGCAAGTTCAAAAAATAATAACTACATAGATTTAGCATCTAACTTGGAAGGATTAGATAATCTACTTTACAATTACTCAAATAGCGGTAGTAGTTATGATAGTTACTCCAATATTACAATGGACGATGATGTATACTTTACTGCATTCTATGCAAGTGCTATCAAAGTGCTTCTAAGTGTTGAAATACATGATGTTCAAGAACATAGTGTTGCTAATTCTACTATTCCTGTAGACTTTAGCGTAACTAATAACAGAGTAGATAACAAGACGAATACTCAGAAGATTGGTGGAATAACTGGTTACGGAATAATTAGTTTGTATACCAACAATGCATGTACTAATTCTGCACCTATCTACAATGATGGCTCACTTATTATTGGTGGCAATTTCCTTGCTAACTTTGGTTTATACATTAAGTATGATGGCTCTACAATTGATGATGGTAATTATGCTTTCGATAAGATGGAACAGTATAATTATAATAATGGTTGCGAATTTATCTCTCTTAATACTTATCAATTAGATAGTGCTTCAGAGATTTATTACTCTGGTGTACAAAATCAAACAGATGGTAATGATGCAATCGCATTTGGGGCTAGGTTCAAAGACAATCTAAATGACAATCACTTAGTTCACACAGTTGCTAAGATTTATATTAATAAACAATATGAAGTAAGACTAATCTATAGACTAAGAACTGGTGTTGGTAATAGTTATACAGAGATTGGTACAAATAATAATGTATTTGCATATATCGGAGAGAGTTCAACTTCTGTTTATACAAATAATTTCTCTTCATATCTAGATACTTCTAGTGGAAGATCATTAACATATAGTTATTTATCTAGAAAATTTGTTGCTGGTAAAACTATCTATGTAGATGGCTTTATTCCAGAAAGTACCATAATTTGCAATGATACAAATATTTCTTCTCCATTTAGAATAGTCAAAGTAAGCAGGCCTGCTAGAGACTTAGTGTCTAAGAGTGGTTCAGTATACACTTGGCATAATAATGCTGGAGATACTTACGAATATCAATTTGATAGCAGTGCATATGCAAATCTTCAAGGTTTTGCAAATTCACATTTCAGTTTTGAACTAAATGATCAGACTGCCGGTATCTACTATATCGACTTTGCTCAGGTAAATAAATTAGATACTACCGACACTGAGAAAGAATATATATCCATGACTGGTAAAAATGGCGATGCTACTCATACTGGTGGTTATATTACTTTTGCTAATAATGATAGTTCTAAACAAATATTTAATGGATATAGTTATAAGCATCATAATAGTACTACAGAGAATAATGTAACTGGTCTATTTGTAGATAAATATGACACAGTACTTATGACACCTAACTTTGAAGACGGTTTTGAAGAAAATAACTATAATTTAATAAATACACTTGGTACATGCTTTAGAAATGTTGAGGCAACTCTTACAAATCTTGGTAATGGTTCTTATACATTTGTCTCTGAGGTTTCTCACAATGCGGGTACCAACCCAATTCAATTGCTTGCAATTGAGAAGAAAATTAATTATTCAATGTATTATGGCTTATGTAATAAAGATGGCTCTGTTTATATAAGTTCTGGTACAAATACTAATGTTCCAGAAGGTCTAAGCATGACAGACCTAGTAAATAGTGGACTTAAGACACTAATTACTAGTGATAATCTAAATGCTTCTGGCAATACATATATAAGCAAAGTATTGATTGCAGAAACTCCTGGATATATTGGTTACTTTGGTTATGCTACATTTGAAGTAAGCACTACAGCAGGTGTTGGTGGTTATACCTTCAAGAGATTTGCTGTAGATGGTAGTAATACTATGTATGATCCTGCAATAAATCATAATATTACAGGCTACAACCATAATGGAACAACCAATAAGATTGATACTTATACAGGTACAATTACTCTAAGTGATAATCTAAGTGAGGTGAATGAATATGTAATTATTGATAGTACCAAATATTTGGTAAGTGGTGGAAAGATTAATTATCAAGGTCAAGATTACAAGGTTATTAATAATCAAGTGATTATTGGATCAACTTCTTATCAAGTACAGAATACTTTAATAATTTCTGCATACTTCATCTACACTTATGCTATTAATATTCAAGTTAAGTCGGCTGATGGTAATGCAATATTTGCTGATAGTTCATTTAATACTAAATTTGGTGTATCTGGTTATACCAAATCAGCAAATGGACTTTACTATTACAAACAATACATTGTAGAATATGGTGATAGCATTAGTGAGACAATTAACTCTCTTGTTGAACCTGAATTTGTAAATAGCAATTATATTACTGGTTATATCTATAGAGACATAGATAGATCAATCAAAGACCTAGCATATCTAACTACAACAACTAGCGGTACTAAGATAACTCTTAATATTACTGATGTTAGAAGTGCTATTACATTCACGATTAATTACAATCCAATCCTTCTAGTAAGATTAGATAATGTAACAAGTGGCAAAGGTAAGATTACTACAACATTTGATAATCTAACTTATGTTCAAACAACTTATAATAATTCAGTAGATAGTTCAATTACAGCTACATCTACTAATACTAAGAAAGATGTAACAAGACTATATTCTAATTTTGTTACAATTCCTACAACGCCTATTACTGCAAATAATACATCAAATGCATTTGAATTAGATCATAATTCTACTGGCCCTACTTATGTATGTGTAGTGTATGGTATTATTTATACTTCAGTTATGACGCCTTATATTGAGAGTACATCTAATACTGAAGAATATGAAAGGTATATTCCAGACGAAATTCACTTCACACTTAGTGGTGTAGAGACAACCAAACACTTCCAAGTAGATAATATTAATTACGAAGACTTGGCAGATGGCTTCAATAATGGAAACATTGTTGATAGTGAACTTAGAGAGAAGTACTATACAAATAATACTCTTACTACTTCATATATTCCATCTGGTGCGGGTGCTACAGAGACAACCAAAATCTCTGTTGATAAAAATGTAGTTATTAGCGGTGAATTCATAAGAGAATACACTATAGAACTTCATTCTTATCTATCTAGTAGCAATAATGATTTTGCTGGAGATGTATATCTAGTAATAGATGGTACAGAATACAAATTAACTACAGTTGACGATAATGGCGACTATTACTTCAAAAATGTTCACGCATTAGAGGGTAGTACAACAACGCTTAAATTCAAATACGATAGTGATAGATATGAGAACTTATATAACGAAGTATCTACTTACGATAGTGGAACAGATACAACTTCTCAAGTAATTGGTTATCCTCAAACAAATACTAATTACGCAATTAATGATAGTGACAAAGTTGTTACATTTACCAAAGTTGTAACAATAGGCAGTAGTAATACAAATATTGATAAACATTATGAAAGCCTTCACTTCATGGAGAAGAGAAATGTTCAATTATTTATTAGTCCAGAATATTTGTCTTCAGGTATTCAACCAACTATCAAGATTGAACAGACAACTGTAGACCCTGTAGGTAGTGGAATGTCTAACACATTCAAGGCAACATCACTTACTTCGGGTGCTTATGTTGGTACTAATATATCGGTTACAAATACCAATAAAGAGAAATCAATATCTGCTACAGTACAAGCACAAAATAATGTCATTAAGATTTCTGCTAGTGATATCAAAGATAATAGTGCTTACGATTTCATTGGTTTCAGAATCAATGGTAATTTAGTAACAGAAGGAATAGTTGTCAATGGCGTATTCTACGAATACGAATTGCAAATTCCGGGAGATAATAATGGTACAACATTTAATATCTATGCTGAGTATCAATTGAATACTACAAACAAAGATGAAATTAATATAATGGGTAATGGATACTTTAACTTTGGATATTCAACCAAAGATAATATTACTGATGCCAAAGCCGATTATACGCTTCTAAGTAATACTAAGTATTCTTATGATAAAAATAGTATCTATAGAGATACTGCACAATTAACTACACTTGGTGCTAAGTATTTAATTATCAAAGCATATCCAGATGAATTCTCAACATTAGATAGCGTTTCTGCTAAATATGTTGATGGTAGTTTGTACTTCTCTAAGAATGGAACTAATGAGAGTACTGCTACAAACGACTTTGAATTTGACCAAGCAAATAATATATTTATCTATTCTATCAAAGATTATAGCGTTGGTGGAGTAGGTCTAAATTACATGCAATATAATACAAATATTACACTTACATTTGTAACTAATACTTGGAGAGAACATACTGAGGCGATTACTTCTTCTACAGTCACCAAGAATGGCGTTTCTAAGACTGGATACCATGTAACAACTCCGGGACAACTAGCATATCTAGCAGAGAATAAATCTTTGATTAGTAGTGCAAGTACAATTATTTATATTGATGCCGATTTGGATATGAGTGCTTATTTGTGGTTGCCAATTGAGAACTTCCAAGGTCAAATTATAAGCGAAAAATATTCAATTAAAAATATTAAGACAACAGGTCAGATGAATATTATATTAAATAGTAATATCGCTGATACTGTGCTTTATAAGAATTACTATAAAAATAATAGTAATGAATTAGATGAATATTCTTATGCATCTAATCAAAATAAAGATTATTATAATTATAATTTAGATAGTCCAATGTCATTTATTGCATCTACTAATGGTGCAACAATCGAGGGCTTGAATATATCTCTTATTGGTAATTATTATAATTCTAAGAATTTGTATAATGGCGCACTTGTTGGCGATGCTACTAATACTACAATACTTGATAGCCAAATCTTAGGTGTTAATTACGCAAGTTATTCTTCTACTATACTTGCTAGTAATTATTACTACGCTAAGGTTATGGGTCAGGCAAATGGTTATGCTGTTATCAAGAATACTACTCTAACAAACAAATTTGAAAGCAATGTTGCTGGTACAAATATTAATGTATCTTACTTAATTGGTAATGCTAATTGTTCAGACTTGAAAGTAGTTACAAATAATGGCTCAACTACCGCCATCTATCTAGCAAATATCAGTATAAGTGACATTGATAGTAATATAGTAGCCAAAAACTATGGTGCAATTACTTCTAATCAAAATGCTTCTGGTATACTAGCCGAAGATATTTATATTAATATTAATGGTACTAATTCTACAGATAATTCTAATGCTATTTGTGTAGCAGATAAGGCAAGTAGTAATCTAATATATAAAAATATATATGTAAGTAGGTTCTATACATCTAATACAAACACAATTTGTGAGAGTACTGCTGGTAGTAGTAACTTTGCAAATAATAGATGGAATAACTACAATGAGAATAATAGAACACTTAGAATTGATGCTAGTAATTATATGACACCACCAGCACAAAGTGATCATTATAGTGGTACAGAAAGTAATCCAAATATTATTCCAATTGCTAATGCTGATGATTTGATTGGTAATTTGAATATTTTAGATAGTTCTCTAGAGTATATTGAACTTCGATTAACTTCTAATATTGATTTTGGTGGCAAAATATGGAAAACTATTGATTTGCCAGCCGGCTATACATTTAATGGTGCAGGTTATACAATTTCTAATTTCGTATTATACGAAAATAGTAGAAATTACAAATCTAATTCAATGTTTGGTACAAATAGCGGTAAGATTTGTAACTTAAATATTACAGATGCTTATATGTTAGTATCTGCTATGTCTACATACAATCCTTCTAACTATGGAATTTTGGCAAGCATTAATAATGGAGATATTTATTCTATTAATGTTAATGCGACAATTGATGTTAATATCAATAATTCAGATAGTAATGAAGTATATGTTGGTGGCGTACTGGGTACTACAAATAATAATATCTACGAGATTGAATTTGTAGGGGATATTAATGTAGGTGCGTTTGGCACAAATACCACATCTCCAAAATATATTGGCGGTATCGTTGGTAATGCTAATGCGTGTGAACTACACAAAATTCACTCAAGTGCAATCATTAATACCTATGGTAATAATACTTATATTAATACTGCTAGTTACTTTGCCGGAATTATTGGTAAAGCTACAGGCACTATTACAATTAACAATGCTTACTTTGGTAATTACTCTGGTAGCAATTACTTAGCACAGATTAATGAATATGAGAAAACAAACGGTAGCACTGCTTACATTGTTGCAGGTAAGAGTGAGACACTAAGTATCTTGTCATTCTATTCATCTGCCACATTCGATATCAAATCTAATAATGGTATATCTAGCAATGGTAATATTACAGCAAGTAATGTTTATATGTTGGATACATCTTATCAATCACTTCCATCTAAGGTTACATCAATTACAGATGCTAATCTTAAAGACCAATCCAAAGTCAATGGCTTTGACTTCAATAATTACTGGTGCTATGATACTTCTAATGGCTATATGTATCCAGTTCTAATTGGTAATAAGAATACACATTATTTAAAAGTTGAACTAAGTGTAGAAGGTATAGACTACATCTCTACAGAAAGTATAAGAGATGTTTATACTTTAACTAATTCTAAGAACTACGAACAAATAGAATATGGTACAAAGAATGAGAATAAATGCACAAATAACGCCCTAGACATTTATATTCAAGCATTGCACACAGATACTATTGGTTCAGGTTACTATATTAATATTGGTGCTAAAGAAAATTATCATATAGTTGCAATAGAACTAGATGGAGTACGAATTAGAGAAGGAAATTATAGAGATAGTAAAACAAGTATTGATAGAATTGATGGATTAGATATTCTAAGTGAAATTGCTAATAGAACTAGTAGTTATTCTGCTAATGCAGTTGCTTATGCTAAGACTAATAATCATACGCTTAAAGTAACCTTAAGCAAAAACTTTAATTACTATGGTACAGGTATAAATGGTACATCTAGTAGAAATAATGAATATGGTACAATTACAACTTCTAATACTGTTAGTGCTGAAAGCAAGAACAATATTCTAGGTGATAATACAAGTTATTACAATAATAGAGAGATTGATAAAAATACTTGGTCACTTACTTATTCAATTAATGATTTCTATTATACAAGTACAGCCATGTCAAATGGAAATCTAATTAAAAATCCAAATGACGCAAATAGTACTGTTACTATCAAATTTGATAGTATTACAACACTAGGTGCTAATAATTCATATATTGGCACAAGAATTATAGGTTGGGTATATACAACTTATAGCATGGGTGGGTCTTTTGAAAGTGCTAAGAATACATCTATTATCAAATATGTAGATAATGGTGTCGCAGTCACAGCCGATTATATAGGCACAACCCAATTAGAAGAATACACAGATATTCTATCTAATATTGAATTTGAAACAGTTTCGTTTGCAGGCAAGACAACTACTAGATTTATCAAGCACGCAGAAATTACAATTACATCTGCTAGTGCTAGCGAAGGTTTCTATTATCCTCTTGTAGAATATGTATATACAACAGGTGCAGTTAGTGGTTTGCATTATCACGAACATACATCTAATTGTTATACAAATGGTACTCTAACTTGTACTGACGAACTTACTCACTCATTCAATTACAATAGCGGTACTTGCACAGAATGTTCTAATGGTTATGTAACAATAGATAGCGTTGATTATCCGGTTGTTAATAATCAAATAGAATATAATGGTGGCAAATATTCAGTTGTAAATGGTGTAGTAACAGTAGGCTCTAGAACATTCAATGTTCAAAGCAATACAATTGTTGAATATGGTTACTTAGATGGTAGTAGTCAATTTGTAAATGAAAATACTATAACCCCAGGCGACTTTGTTAGCAAAGATAAGAGAGTTAAGATTACAATCAATGGCGAGAGAGAAGGTAGTAGAATCAAGAGAATTTCCAGAAGGTTCTATGATACTACAACTAACTCAATCAGAATATTTACATATGAATTCGATAACCTTGACTTAGTATCAGTTTACGAATTGGAAGGCAATACTAAGAACGAAGTTAAATTTGTATTGTATAATAATATCGTACACTTCGTAGTTAAAAATAAAGTAACAATTAATGGTACAGAGTACACTGCAAGCAATGATGAGATAACAATTAATGGTACTTCATATCAAGTCCAAAATTATGCAGGATATGTTCCGGGTGTAATTATTATCACTAATAGTGAAGTAGTTAATAATAGTTACTTAATCAAGATTGAATTTGACCTAACTGAAGAGACAGCAGGCGAATATGCATTCTATATGTCTGAGAAATTGTACGATGTAACAATCAATATCAATAAAGCAAGTAGGTCAAAACAAACTGATGTTAAACTTTATCAAAGCGATGATGGATTAATTAGTTCTACATTACTATCTATCCGTAATGATAATGGCGTAATTAAGTATAGTCTAGGTGGTAGCAATACATATGCAGATATTACTTCTACACTTATTGAGACTAGAGTTACTGCATTTGGTATCAAACTAAATGTTAAATTATCAATAGTTGATGATAATGTATATATACTTACTCAAATGCCAAATAACTATTATCCAAAGATAGTTTCTACACCTAATACTAAGTATCGTTTAACAGACGAGAACGAAAGTATCAAAGTAACAAATCTACTTGTAGGTGACAATCTAGATATCAAAGATTATAGTGGAATTAAATATACGACATATAATAATACTCTAGAAACTGACGATACTAGAAGCAAAGGATATTTGTCTTATACTTTAGATTTCAATTCTACAACATTTGTTTCAAGCAAAACTTATACTTATGATTATGGTAAATTAACTCCAAATGACGAGAAGATGATTGTAACAATCAATTATTCCAAAGATTATTACAATTACTTTGACCAAATTGGTTTGGATACCAAAATTCCTTCTTACTATAGTGCTAAACTAAGTGGAAGCACAACTGATGCTACTTACTTCAACAAAGCATATCCTACCAACTATGCAGAGGGTAGTAGCGAGTATAATACACTTCTAAGTACAATCAGATTTGCAACCATTGGTTCAACAATTACAGGTAATGAGAATGGTATATCCAAAGATACATCATTTGTAATCAATAACCCATATAAATTAGGTTACTTAAATAATATTATAAATAATGATGCAACTAGTTCTTATACTGTTAATGGTATAGAAGCACAATTTGTAACTGCATTCTATAGAATAGAAAATACTCTAAATATGACTAATAAATTCTGGCTTCCAATAACTCTTTTCCAAGGTGCAATGTATGGAAGCACAGATGCAAGTTCATTAGGTAGTATCAATTATCTAGATATTGAATTAATGTCGAATAGTATTACCGGTACATTTAATGAGAGTACAGATGTAGGAACGAATTATGTCGGATTTATTCGCAATTCAAGTAGTGCATCATATATAAATCTTACTTTCACAAATGCTTCTATTAAGACAGATATAGCAAGATGTGTAGGAATTTTTGCTCATTCTTATTATTCTTACTTTGATAATGTAAGAGTAAGTAATTCTAAATTAACTCATATCAATACTATTTATAATAGTACAAATTATATTGCTTTGAGTGCATTAATTGGCGGTGCTAATGGAAACAATGTTATTAATCAATGCGAAATAATTAATGTTGGACTTGAGGCTAACCATAATAGTGTTGCTGGTATTACTGGTATTGCATTTGGAATGCAAGAAATTTATAATTCTTATGCTTATGTATATAGAATTGTAGATGGCGGATATACAATTGCTAATCCTACTATCTACTTAACACTTGGTAATAGTAGACAAATAATCAAAAATAGTGTATTGGAAATATCTTCTGGTGTTAATGATAACGATAAATCATTTACAAAAATTAATTCTTATACCGGTAGAGATACCAATTACATTATTACAACTTCTAATTCAACTATGCTTGGTGCCAAAGCAGTAACAGTGGCAAGTATTAATGCAAGCACTCTAAGTAGTCTAGATTTCAATAGAATTTGGAGTATTAATACTACCGATACAGCAGTTAATGGTCACTTAGCATTAAAATCTGTTCAATTCGATAATTCTACATCTTCTACAACACTTAAAACTAATGGAAATGGAAGTATCGGAAGTAAATATAATCCATTCTTAATTAGCAGTGTAGATGACTTCATTCTATTTGTAAATAACATGAATAGAGATATGAATAATGCAAGTAATGTTTATTATAGATTAACAACTGATATAGATTTGGCTCAGAAATATTTCCTACCAATTAATAATTTCAAAGCAAATCTTGATGGAGATAATCATATAATATCTAATTTATACTTGTATAGTCACGAAGGAATAGAAATTAATGGTACTAGGTATTTAGATAGTGCATTATTTATGAATAACAATGGCTCAATTGAGAATTTGTACATTAAGAATGCTCATATCGTTAATTCTAGTGAAAATAAACCTAATGGAATTATAAACATTAATACAGCAGGCTTGGTTGCTATTAACTATGGCCTAGTTAGAAATGTATCTGTAGTTGCAGATATTATATCTAATACCAAAAATACAGCCGGTGTTATTGCTCTTAATAAAGGCGTGAGTGCAGATAGTTATGCTATCGCTAAGACAATTATCGCTGATGGTATCATTAAAGGAATGCATTATACTGCAGGTGTAATTGGTGAGAACGAAGCATTTGCAGAGGCTAATTCATTAGGTAATAATGCTATTATTAATGTTGGTGTCCATGGTGCTGGTGTAATCGCTAAAGCATATGCTGGTAAAGAATATAGTAATTTATATAATACTGGATTAATTGCTACAGATAATAATAATAGTATCTCTGGAATATTAAATGTATTTGGTTCTGGTAATCTAGTATTAAATAATGCATATAGCGTTGGAGAAATATATTATCATGGTTCATATAATTCTTCAACAGAATATAACCTTGCTATGCTGGTAAGTGCTTACGATAATGCAAATATTACACTTAATAATTGTAATGTAATAGATAATATATCATTCGATGATGTAAGTGTTGCATTGACAGGCAAAGAAGCATATACAACAGGTACTATTACTAAGACTAATGTATTGAATAGTAATCTAAGTACATTACAAAATATTCAATCAAGTTTCTCTCCAAATACATGGGATTATGTAAACATATGGAGTATTTATAGTGGTGTCAATTCTGGACTTCCAGTATTCAAGCACTTCAATGATTACATTGTCAAAGTAGGATATACTGAGAACTTGACGGTAGTCAAATCTGATGTTGTAGGTAGTGGAGAATACTCTAAGTACTTCTCATATACAAATCCTGCAATCATTAGAAATGTAGTACTATCTGATACATATGTAATAGATGTAGATACAGATAATGTATCAATCACTCAGAGTGGTGCTAATTCCAACACAATTAGTATAAATAATGCAGTTATCAACGATGATGGTACAATGTATATTTATCGTGGAGCAACTGTTCCTCTAAGAGTAACATCTATTATATATAGACATATAAGCACTATTACTCTTGACCACGAAATATCTAGTATTGCAGATATTACTAGCAATTATGATAGAGTATCTGATAATCACGATAGTAATGGTAAGAAAGTAGGCGTAGTTTATAATACTACTCCAGTTGCAAGCGTAAGCGATATGTATGATAGAAATAGAGTAGGTTACTTTATCGTAATCAATGACGAATTAGATACTTATGATATTTCTGTAAGTACACTAGAAAATACTGACGATAAGACAGTTAAACTTATCAAAGAGAAGGGCATTAAGATTAGTGAAAATGCAGGCAATACAACTATTTCGGGTAATAATCCAACACTTACAAATATCCCTCATGGTAGTACTGTAAGCATTGAAGTAACGCTAAATGATATCTTGCTAACTAGCACTACAAATATTAGAGTAGATTACTGGTTACAAGAAGTAGATAATACTAATGCCGATGGCAATGGTTACAATTATTTAATAGATAATAGAACTATTGCAAATAGTGTAGAGACTAGTGATAATAAATTTGCTATAAATAAGATTTACAATATTGGTTCTTATACAATGTATAATTCTGATGGTTCAATTGCAACTTATGACTTTAATGTAACTAACGGTAAATTAAATGTATCATTCGTAGCAACTGCAGAGACCAGTGGTAATTATGTATTGAGCCTAATCAAACAATGGTTAGTGTCTGTTAAATTCAATTTAAGTATTGATATTGGTGCAGATTATCCAATCGCTTATGTAAATGGCTATGAAGAGAATTCAATTATAGAATTTGCTAATCCAACAGATGCAGGCGTAGATAATGCTTATATGATTAATCAAGAAGTAGGAAATATCGCAGGTAGCAATAGTTACTATAGTGATAGTGCTACATTTGATAGTAATGCAATATATACCAAGAGTTACAATAGAGACTACTATAGTTATTCGGGTAATAATATTCAGACTAATACTCTAGATACTGGAGAGTATACAATTGCAGGAATTACAAGTAGATATGACCAAGCAAATAACTTAGAGAGCAAAGACTATATAGGCAATTCATTTACAACCAAGATATTTGTAGATAATGGTGCTAGTATTAATTACAATACTTATGCCAAAGAGAATTATACATTCACAGGCTTTACACAAGATACTGTAGATATTGCCGAAGATAAAGTTACAGAAAATTCAATTGTAGTAAATAACGAAACAATGAGTTTATTTACCTATAGAGAAGAAGTTACTTCATCTAAGACAATTGTGGCTAATTATATTCCAAGCAAACATTATGTAAATGTAATAGTAGATAATGGCGGTGACTTTGAATATAATAACACCAATGGTACAGTTACTGCTCTTGAGAAAGTTCCTACCGAAGATAATAATACACTTACTGGTACTAATATTACATCTGAAGTAAGACACGCAAGAGATTTAAGCATTACACTTAACCCAGATAAAAGATACACATTTGATAAATGTTGCATTAAATATTATGTATACAAAGAAGTAGAAGATAGTTATACTAGAGCAATTACTAGATACTACTACAATGAAGAGACTGATACTTGGACAACAAATAGAGATGAAATTAATGCTAATTATCTTCCATTTGTTAGAAAGTATAGTGAAGGTGCATTAATCAAAGACGCAAGTACTCTAAATATTACAACTAGCACAATTGCAATTACATCTAATGGAGTATCAACAGGCGACCAGAATAATACATATACAATTGAAGTAGGACATCTAGTAGGCAACCTAGAAATTCATGTAAACTATATTAGATATTATTGGAATGATACTCCAACAACTACAACTCTTGCAGGTGGCGGAACTAAGGCTAATCCTTATAAGATAACCAAAGCAAGCGATTGGGGGTACATTGTTAATACATCTAATTCTAGCAATGATTATTACAAAGATACTTACTTTATGGTTGCAAATGATATTGACTTTGATAGTCGTTTCACACCATCACTCAATATATTCAAAGGCAAAATCTATGGCAACAAATATACATTCCGCAATGTTCTACTTGATGCACACTTAAGTCTAGGCTCAACCACTAGACATGTAAGCGGAGCAGGTAGTGACTATGTATACGGAATGCCGGGGTATAATGTTACTTCTTCAAGATTTGGTCTAATTAATACAGTATATGCTGAAGCATTTATCACTAGTATTAAATTTGAAAGTTTGAAGATGATTGCTAGCATAAATAACGATACAGAAATTTCAGGCAATGCATTTGTTGGATTATTTGCTTATAACACTGGTAGAATAGATAATATTGAGATACTAAGTAGCGATACTGATGATACACTTATTTCTAGCATTACAGTTGAGAGCAATACAAATCTAACTTCTAGTCATAATAAATATGTAGGATACTTAGGTTCTATTGTAGGTTATAATTATGGTATAGTTTCTAATTCAATTAATTATGCAAATGTAGAATATAATATTGACCCAGCATCTGCAGGGAAATCTATATATACAGTTTCTGGATTGGTAGGTGGTAGTTCTGCTCAAATTATTAATTGTATTAATAATGGAGATGTAACTATCAAAGATAATGGTTATACTTATGCAAGTAATATTTATCATACAGCACAAGGTATAACATATAGTTACAGCACAGGATTAATATATAATGTTATTAATAATGGAAATATTTCTAGTACATCTACAAATAGAGCAATTAGTAATAACAATGGTACAATTATCAATGTGATTAATACCGGTAGTGCAAAAGGATTAATTGGATATAAATTTAATGATACTACACTAGATAATTTGATTATCAAAAATGTAGTAAATATTGGTAATACAACATTAGGATTTAGTTCTCAATCAGAGATTTCTAGTAATGCTATTTACGAAAATATTTATTATAAAGATAATCTTACTCCATGTACAGTAGGTACTGCATTAAGCACATCACAGATGTCTAATGCAAGTAACTTTGTAGGATTTGATTTTGCAGGCGAGTGGGATATGTTAGATGGTGCAAATCGACCAACACTAAGATTTGAGAATACTATCGGATATCCAACACTTGGTATCAATAATTATTCTTCTACAAATAATTCAGTAATTTATGATACTGGTCTATGGATAGATAATACTTTACTAGATAGTATTACTTTGGATAGTCTAAAGAAATCTATCGGAGGACAAGATTATTACATCTTAGATAGTGCAGAAGATATTGCATATCTATCTAGAATAACAACTTACACAAATGCTAATATTGCAGATAAGACTTTTGTAATAGCAAGTGAAAATCCAATTGATTTAAGCGGAAGATACTTTACTCCAATCAATTCGGGTAGCAATACAGTCAAATTCAATATCATTGGAATTAGAAAGAATGCAAATAGTATAACTGCCGAAGACCTTAATAATGATGCAGATGTAGATAATGTAATTATTAGTGGTATGACTATAGAGAATAATATGAATGAAGGATATGCTAATAGTTATTCATCATTTATATATGAAATCTATAATGGTAGTATTATCAAAGGAATAGACTTTGAGAATGTAAATATCATTAGTAATTTGAATGCATCAACAATTGCTGGATATGTTGAAAATGCAACTATTACAAATTGTAATTATGTTAGCGGTAGCGTTAACGCATATCACAATAAAGATATTCTAGGAGTTACAGATAATTCAAGAGCAAATGGATTAGTTTGTAAATTAAGTACTAATAGTTTGATTACATCAAGTACAGTTACAGGCTATGTTACTCTTGAAGATGGAACTAAAGTACTTCATCAATCATATGAATTTGGTAATGACTTGGGTGGTAGTATAAATGCATTAAATGATTATGTAAATGCAAACGGAATTGTTTATTATGCCGATGATAGTACAGCCGTCATTAAAGAAAATTACTTCAATGGTGTTATTAATGTTTATAATAGTATAAATTCAATAGCAGGTATTACAGGTTATTCAGCCGGAGTTATCCAAGATAACTATGTCAAAGGTAAATTTAATGTATATAGATATAATTCATATATTTCAGGATTGTTGTATAACGGTCAACAATCATTTACATTGAAGAACAATTACTCAGCAACTGAATTTAATATGCTAAAAGGCGGTACAATTAAAGTTCTTAATAACATAATGAATACTGCTACTAATTACGAAGTATCCAAGAATTATTATCTAGTAGATAGTGTTTCTTCCCCTCAAATTGGTATTGGTATTACTAATAATACAGATATTAATTATGGTGAGAATACTGCTAATTTACAAACATTAAGCGGTATAATTGAGATTAATAGTGCAGACCTAAGAAATCAAGTCAAGTTCAAAGCAATGAGTACTTGGGACTTTAGTAATGTATGGATTTATGTCAACCATATCAACTGGGATTATCCAGTACTAAGAGCAATTTATGGTGGAGATACTACAGATGTAGATATTGTTGTATACAATCCATATAAATACAGCGATAGCACTATGGGTCTAGGCAATTTGAATATAGATAATAACGAAATATTCTATACCGATGCCGATGGCAATATTGCTTCGGAATATGCTAATATCTTACACAAAGATGCTAGTGGCAATATTGTAGATACTGCAGGTAATACAGTAGATGCTAGTGAGTATGAGGGTGTAAGTATTCCAGACAACACAACAGCAATTATCTTTACTTACTCGGTAATTCAATATGAAGATGCTGAGTTCTATGTATCCAACACTACATATGGACTTATCACTTCTACATTATTTGGAGCAGTGGATAAGGCTGGCAGTGAAGTAAATGGTAGTACTATAACCGAAGATATTACTCATTACACAGAATATGCAGATACTTGCGATAATGCAGATATAATTATTACAGAGAATATGGATAAGACTAATTACGGACTTATCATTACATTTAATGAGAGAGTATTTAATGTAACCGTTAATGCTACTCTAACCGCTGACGCAGGAACAGATGGGGTAGAGGACAAAGACGCAGTAACATTATTACTAGTTCATGTAAATGCAAATAATGTTGTTGATTACGCTTATTCAATTAATCTTCATAATAATTCATCATTTACATTTGCTAATATCTACAATGGTACATTAGACGGAGTAAGTGAAGTAAATGGCAGAAATGTTACAACCGATAGTTATGGTCATTATGAGTTATTTATAATGTATCCTATGTTCTATCTAAATGACACAGCCAATACAAGTATTAATGCTAGCAATATTTCTTACAATCCAACACTTGTAGAGGGATATAAGATGGCAACATATACTCAGTATTCAGATATACTTACAATTAATAATACTAATTGTAATGCACTTTCTTTAGGAACATTTGTCTTAGATACAATTACTAGAGATATAAGTATTAATTTAACAATTAATAAACCATATGAGTATTGGTTACATTCTAATGCTAATAATATGTAATATTTAATTACAATTAAAAAAAAGATTATTCGTATATTTCGGATAATCTTTTTTTGTTGTATTTTTGTTGTATTTTTGTTGATTAAAATGTTTTTCAATGTGAAAAAACTTTAATCTTGATACAATAATCATGAAAAACATATTTACTTAATTTACATCATTTTCTAATATTACTTTTAAATAGCACTTCATTTTTTAATATTATTTTATTTAATATATATTAGTTCATTTTTTAATTGTAATTTTGCCATATCACATATACTTGGTATTATGATGCCAAAAAAAGATATTCCGCACATTTAAAAAAACTCCACAAAAAAACTCCGCTTTAATATTAAAAGACGGAGTTAATATTTCTATTAATTAGAAGTCTCTTTTATTAAATACAGCATATGATACTGCAATTGATACTATTGAGTAAGATGCAAGTATAAGTAGACTATACCAGAAGTTCATTGTACTTTGAATAGGGGTAATTAGAATATTTTGTAGAATATTACTAGAAGATGTTAAGAATGAATTGCCGAAGTACTTAAATAAATGCAAGTTAGGAGAAGGTAGTAGTGAATACCAGAATGCTCCGCCAAATAGCATATTAAGTGCATATGTAGCAATAATTATTACAAAGCAGAATGATATAGAGCCTGCGTAATTTTTAAATAATATAGATATCATCAAAGATATAATTACATAGAATAAAATATCTAGCAAGCAAGATAACATATTAATAAGAGTTAACCAAATTGGACTAATGGAAATTGCAGTAGTGCCATTGAATACAACCAAAATATTTGTTAAATCTACGCCATACAAGAAGTATCCGCCAGCGAAAGATATAAGCGCACTGAAAATTAAGAATATTATTACAAAGAAAATAGTTGCAAATAATTTGGCTGTAATTATTTTTGAGCGTCTATATGGTCTAGTAAGCAATAATTTAATTGTACCGCTTTCTGTCTCGCTTGTAATCAAATTACACATCATCATCATTGCAAATATAATAATAAGTACAGTACATATCTCCATTGCAAAATACATAAATTCAAATGCATTTGGAGTATCCTTTGATGATTGCATAAATACATAATTTTGATTAAAAGAATTTTCATAAATATTATTATCTATATAATATGAATATCTAGTAAGATTTTCTTCTGCTTCATAGATGTTGAATTTATCAAAATCATAATTGTACAATTTAACTAATTCATCACTTCTATATTCGCTATTTAAACTTATTTTAATCCTATCATCTAAGTAATTAATATAAGTCTCGCCTAGCAAACTATAATTAGTTATGCATTTTTGGATATTTTTGATGCTCTCATCAGTTCTATGCTCTTTGATAGTATTCTCTATTTCTACTTTATTGCTTTCAACTTTAGTCTTAACTTTATCAAATTCAGCAATTAGTGTTGCTTTCAATTTAACTTGTGTAAATCTATTATTATTTTCGCTAAATGTCTTTGTAAAGTAATTGGCTATATCAATACTAGTAAGGTTGGTTTGTAGGCTGGAATAATCGCTATATGTTTGAGTAGTGCCTGTAAATATTGAAGCACCCAAAGAACCAATTGCAAATTCCAAATTAGAAGTAACTTCTTTTTCTAATTCTTTGGTAATAGTGATAATAGGGAAGTTATTATCTTTTAGTAAATCGAAGTATGTTTTGAATGCTTCTACAGCAGTTTTTAGGGCTTTTCTATTAGTCTCCATAGCATTAAGTGCTGGTGCTTGACTACCTCTATTGTATGCCTCATTGAAATTAATATAAGCATTCTTGATATCTATTGCCATTGCATAAATAGTTGGTCTAATAAAATTAATTCCAGCATTCAAATCAATGCTTAGTTTATTTATATAATCGTTAGTTTTGATGATATTTATCATATCGTCACAATCAATTAATGTATCTAGAGATTTATCATACAAATTTTTGATATTAGCAGAATTAGATACAATATAGTAATTATCTCCCGAACTATTAGTATAAGCAGTAGTGGAGTATTTGATATAAGGGTAATTTGTACTATCGAACGAAGAGAAGTCTTGGAAGTTATTATAGAATGATTTGATATTTGCCTTGAATTCTTCATATCTATTATTCTTGATTGCATTATCTGTAGCCTCAGTCATTTGATTATATGATGTTACTACATCGTTATAATTTTGGGTAAGTTTCAAATCTCTATCTGCAAGAAGACTAAAGTAATTATGTATATTACTTGCTACACCAAAATAATCTTTGTCTAAGCCTTTCTTAGTATTGCTTAAGTCTTTATTGTAGAAGTAATCATAATAATCACTTACGCTCAAATTGTCACCATAACTAATTGTTTTGTCTGTATAAGAACTAGGCTTGAAAATATATGCGGATACAAGTACAGCAATAACCAAAAGAAGTGCCATTATATATACACTTGCTCGTTTAAAAATCTTTTTGAACTCTGCTCTAGTCAATCTAAAAGTACTAGTCATAAGTTATCTCCTTTATACAATACTTGTTTTGCCTTTGGTTTTATTATTGATAATATCTAAGAATATTTCTTCTAGTGATTTGCTTACGATATCTATTCCAAATATAGAAATTCCATATCCAACTAATTTTTGAGTAATTTCATTTATTTTATCTTCCCCAGCATGAACAAGGACTTTATTTCCCGCTAAATCACATTTTAATTGCAATTCGTTAATTATTATCTTGCCGGCGTAATTAGGGTAATCAACTTTAATTTGAATTCGTGTAGTTCCTTCAGCGCTTTCTTTTAGCGTGTTCATTGATTTAGTCTCGATTAATTGTCCATTATTAATAATGCCGATAGTATCGCAAATCTGTTCCATATCGGATAGCATATGGCTAGAAATTAGTATGGCTATATTGTAATCTTTGGCAAGCATTTTCAAGAAATCTCTCATTTCTTTTACGCCATTTGGGTCAAGACCGCTAAGTGGTTCATCTAGTACTAGTAGTTTAGGGGAATGAAGAAGGGCTTGAGCAATGCCAAGACGCTGTTTCATACCCAATGAATATGTCTTTACTTTATCTTTAAGCCTATGTTCTAGTCCTACAATTCTAGAATATTTAAGTATATCCTCTTTAGATATATTCTTATATAAACTAGCGTAATACTTTAGATTTTCCATTCCGGTCATATTAGGATACATTAGGGGATTTTCGATTAATGCTCCAACATATGCCAGTGCCTTTTCTTTGTCTTTTGGCATATCATAATTACATATTCTAATATGTCCTTTTGTAATAGAACTAAGTCCGCAGATAAGTTTCATTGTAGTAGTTTTGCCCGCACCATTAGGGCCTAAGAAACCAAAGATTTCTCCTTCTCTAATAGTAAAGGATACATTATTTACTGCAACTCTATTGCCAAATGTTTTGGTTACATTTGACACATCTAATATAACTTTGCTCAAAATTTTTCTCCTTTTTCATTCATGATAGTTATAATCAAAAATTTGCAACAATATAATATTTTAGATTTTTAGTTGCAGGTGATTATGACCAAAAAAATTATTATGTTTATTATTAATACTTTAGTGCTAACTCTATTGTTTTTCTTTTTGACTTTGTTTGGTGTTAATTCTATTAGCAATTTCTGGAAGTTTTTTATTTTAATTACTATTAATATTATTTATTATCTATCAATAATATTCAAGTGGTGCAAAATGCACAAAACTAGTAAAGCATTATTTGTAGTGTATTTATTATCATCAATACTTGTCATGGGTTATTGTGTTCTTAGTAAGTATGGCATTTTAAATACAATTTCTACAGTAGAAGGATTGAAAAATTACATATTATCAACCAAAGATAAGGGTATATACATTTATATGTTAATTCAAGCATTACAAGTAATTATTTTGCCAGTGCCAGCAGCAATAATTTGTATTGTTGGTAGTTTGATTTATGGACCATTCTTAGGTGGTTTGTACTGCTCAATAGGTATTCTTATTGGTTCATTTATTTCGTTTTTTATTGGCAAGACATTTGGCTACAAAATTGTGGCATGGATTGCAGGCAAAGAAAATACAGACAAGTATTCAGTGATAATTCGCAAACGAGGGGGATTTTTCTTAGCACTAGCATTTCTATTACCAATGTTCCCAGATGATATACTTTGTTTAATTGCGGGTATAACCAATATGAAATTTAGAACTTTTGCTTGGGTTACAGTAATTACTAGACCGATTGGAGTTATTTGCATGTCGTACTTCGGTGGTGGACACATAATTCCATTCTCAGGTTGGGGGTTATATGTTTGGTCATTTTTACTTGTATTTATAGTAACAATTGTAATCCTAATATACAAATATCAAGACAAAATGCAAGAATATATTCTTTCCAGAATTTTATATAAAAGGAAATCTAGTAAAAAGAATTAATCATAAAATCTCTTATTCTTTATAAGTGCCGAATAAATAGGTGGGGTTATAACAAAATTAAATGTAAGTACAATTGGAAGAATGATTTTAACTGCAAAATATTTGAAGTTGTCTAATTCAAATCCAATTAATGAATTAATACAATAGATAAGAATTATAGATACTAAGAAAGTTAAAATTCCAAATATTATTGAATATTTTAGTTTGAAATTATTTATCTTATGTTCGTTTGGACTAAAGAAAATAGGTAATATAAATAATAGTGGAACAACAATTGCTGTTATGTAAGATAGTATGAATACGATTTTGTCGTTATCAAAAATTACTCCATATTTTTTAAATATTATTAGGCTTAGCGATATTTCTATAGCCATTAGTACAAATAAAATTATTCCAAATAAGCATTTTACTTTGTTAATTAAAACATATGATTTATCAGATAAAATTGCATTAGATTTATTTTCATATCTACTTATTTTAATTTCATCTTTTGAAGAATTGAAATTAGATATTTCATCTATATACTTTTTATCATCGCTCTTAGTTTCAAATTCAACCGGCTCAAAGTTTATAAATTTATCATCTTCATCTTCTTCTACTGAATTTGTAATAGAGTTAGTTTGAATATTCTCTTCTTCATCTTCATCTACATAATTAAATAAATTATTCTGTGGAATTTCTTGCTCTAAAGTAGTGGCTTCTTCATCAGTTTCGTCATCGTTACTTATGAAGGCATCTAGTTTTTTTCTATAATCAACTTCCATCTTAGGCTTTTCTTCAATTTTCTTTTCTATTGTCGGTTTCATTTTTGATTTTGTTAGTGAATTGAATTTGGCTAAGAAGTTTTCATTTCTAATTTTTCTTTCTTCGTCAGATAGTTCTCTACTTTGATTTTGAACTTTTGTATTTGAATTGTAATTTGCAAATAGTGGGTTTTTATTTTCAATTCTTTTGCCGACATTATCTATAATTCTATTTGAATTTGTAGTCTTTGTAGGTTTGTAATCGGCATCTCTTAATTTGTATATGCCATCTTTATCAAGAATTACTATTTGAGATTTTTTTGGTTGTTTCAAGTGCCAGCATTTATATTTTGTATTTGCTAATTTATGATTATTAATTTTTACTCTATATGCTAGGTCTTTCCATATAGTATTATTATCAGTGGAGTATCTTTCTTTATTATCATCTAATTGTGATGGGGTATTCACAATTTTTTCTTCATTTGTATTCTGTGTTTCTTGAATTTCATTGGATTTATCTTTTTGAGTTATTTCTTCTAACTTTCTTTCAATAGGGGTCTCAACATAGAAATTATGGTCGGGGATATATTCTTCTTCAATTTCTTCATTATCTGTGTTTTCAAAATTAAATACTTCTGGAATATCATTCTCGTCTACTTCTTCAAATTTCACATCTTCATCTGCGTTGTCTTGATTAAGTTCAATATCGGAATTATTATCTAAATTGCTATCATCATCAGAAATCAATTGTACATCATTATTATTGTATGTATTTTCGTCCTCAGAAAAATCATCGTCTAATTCATCAACTTCACTTATTTCATCGTTAATATTTGTCTTGATTGTCTTGAAATTAAGTGAGGATATATTTGATGATACAGCAGGTCTAATAGACGAACTAAGTTTATTTGCGTTTTTATCATTGAAATAAGTTTGTCCTTTCTCAGTTAGATGATAGTAGTGTCTTCTTCCGCCAATATCACTATCTCCCCAATAAGAACTGACATAACCTTTTTCTTCAAATCTAGATAAACTACTGTATAGACTAGGTTGTTTTAATTGAATTTTACCTTCAGAATATGCTTCTACTTCCTTAATAATTTCGTATCCGTATTTGTCTCCGCCAACTAATGTTTTTAAAATTATATCGTTTACAGAACCACGAGAAGCAATTTTTTTCCTTTTTTTCTTTGTCATAAATTCTCCACAAGATTATAAAACATATTTCTACATATCTATATATTACTCAATAATACAAATTTAGTCAAATAAAATACTATGCAATGTCGAATATTTCCCATAATATAGGTAATATCGTTTGATATTATTTGTTGGAATTTGTATAATATATCAAGTAAGTTATAAGTCCAATTTTTTGAGTATATTTAACATTTAAGATAGGAGAATTTATGGTTAAACCGGATTTAATTATACGAACTCATAGAAGAAGTTTGTGTTTAACAATAACCAAAGATGGTGAACTGATTGTTAGAGCACCTGTGCGAATGAATATGAATGATATCCTTAAATACATCAAAGAGAAAGAAAATTGGATTGTAAGAAAGCAACAAGAAATTGAAGCAAGGCTATGTATAAATAGAGATATTGTCAATTATGAGAAATTTTATTTCTTAGGTAAAAAGTATAAATTATCCAGAACTAATGGTATACGAAGAATAGAATTATCACAAGACGAATTAATCACACCAAACCTAGAATTAGACATGCTATTGCCCAAAATTAAAAGGTGGTATATAAAATCAGCCGAGAGCATACTCAAAGAAAGATTAGAATACTTTGCAGATATAATGCAAATAGACTATGCAAGTGTTTCACTTTGTAATAGCAAAAATAGATGGGGAAGTTGTGATAACCTTAGAAATATTAAATTAAATTTTAGACTAATAATGCTTCCGCATAAAGCAATAGACTTTGTCTTAATACATGAACTAACACATATCGTAGAATTTAATCACTCCAAAGAATTTTATAAAATAATTCAAACAATGATGCCTACATACAAAATGCAACAAAAAATACTTAAAGATAATGATTACTTATTGCAAGTATTAAGATAAAAAGTAAATTACAAATTCAAAAAACCAACATATTATTTTTATAATAATCATTAAAATTATTTTTGAAAACTGTCAAATTACAACTACTCAAATACCATCGAAAATAATATTATATTTACTAAATAAAATAGACCAATATATTAGGGGTAGTGTTTCCAACAACAAAAACTCAGTTGATTATCTATTAACGACACCAAATATTATTGGACATCAATATAAATATAATCAATCTTCAAAAATACAATAATTGTTATGAATAACAATATATCAATTAAATTAATGGGGTAGTATAAAACTACCTTGTTTTTTTATTCAAACAACTATAAATATCACACCCAAATATCTGAAAATAGGTGAATACTATAAAAAATCGCCAAAAATATTGAGTGACAATTATTGGCTTTATTGTGTTATTTTCCCGAGCTTGTATTTAAAAACTATTCGCAAAAGACATTAGGATTTTTCGAATAAATTTTATTTGCCAAAAATAAATAAAAAATAGGGTACTAACTACAAAATAGTTGGTGCCCTTTTTCGTTTTTCCATGCTATAGATATTCTCCAAAAAACAATAAAATCATAGTCCCATAAATAATGTTGTTTGAAAAATGCTATCTTTTGCGAATTAGGTTCACTACACAAAATAAATAATATGGAGGTACTAAAAATGTCAGTACAAAACAATTGTCTAAATATTAAAAAGGAAGTCTTTGAGAACGACAACAAAGAAGAAGTGTGCTTTTATCCTATAACATTAAAAATCAATGGAATGAAGCTAGAGCTACAAGTTAAAACTCGTTCAAAAGATATGTTTGAGTATTTCTTGCAACAAAATGGTATTGATAAAGGGGAATTAAACTATGAAATTGTTAAGAAAAATTAAGTCATTCTTTAAAATGTATCTATTGGATAAGGGACTTAGAAATAAAGTCAATTTTATTCCCGAATTAGCATTAGTTATATTTGGCTTATGTACTTCAAATTACTCAATCATATTTTATGGTTGCTTGGCAATTGTCGGATTAAATCTAATACTTAATCTAATTGCTAAAAGAGTAGCTATAAAAGAAATTCAAAACAAATTTAATTCGGTATCTACTCAGAATAGTGAAAATTCTGACAATGATATAATTTTATAAAGGGAGGGTTGCAAAGGTATGATTTCAGCAGTTCTTAGTAATATTGCATCTGGACTTGGTACACTCGTTCCAGCATTCTTCAAAGCATTGCTTGATGGCTTTGCTGGATTGTTCGTTTCAACAACTGGCGAAGGTGCTTCGGCTGTTACTAAACTTACTCCAGTTGGTGAAATTGCAATTGTATTTATCATAATCGGTATGGTATATAAAATTGCTCCTACTGTTGTTGGTTGGTTAAGACTATCAATGCGTAAAAGAAAGGCTAGAAAAGCAAAAGCTAGATAGTTTTTTATAGTGTTGTAGAGTCTAAACTTTGCAACACTATATTTTTTTAGGTGGTTCTATGAATGAATTAATAGGTTATGTTTCTCAATTTGCCACTACATTATTTGGCACTATTGAGAGCGGTTTTAAATTATTTTTTAATGATTTGCCAGTTCTTTTCGGTTTAAGGCTTGGGTGGTGGTTTATTTTGTTTGGAATATTATCTCTACTTTACAATTATGTTACAAAGGACTAAAGTCAAAAACTTGAATTTAATTTATTAAATTTTTGCATACTTGCAAATTTTTGACTTGGGTACATCATTACATACTAGAAATGCCTTACCCCAAATATAGTGCGGGGTAGGGTTGCCCAATGGCGAATGAAAGAAGGGTTGTTAGGGTGTAACCTTAACCCGTCGGAGACAAAAGGAATTATATATGTTCAAAGTAATTTTAATAATAATATTGCTTGTTGGCTTTTCATATTTGTTTTTGCCTTATTTGTCCAATTTGTTTACATACTTTGGAATGGGCAAAAGCCAATTAGTAACAATAATTAATTATATAATTGAGTTTATAAAAACTTGTTTCAATATTTTAACTACAAATCAATATATAATGATATTTTTTAGTGTCATGTTATTTATATCATTGATTTTTTTTCTTATTAAATTTATTGGGGGTCATTAATGACAAAATTAAGTAAAATATTATTATGTATTTGTTTATCAATAATTTGTATTTGTGGAGTTGTAAGTAATACTTATTGTACAACAATACCAGATGAGTTATATACCATTGACTTGGTCGAAATCTTGCCTGAGACTAATAATTATTATAATTCTTCTAATATTCAATTTGTAAAGTACAAAAACATAAATATTTCTAGGGCATTAAATGCTCGTATATTTTACTCTACTTCTGTAGATAAATTTGATGATTATCCTAATTTTACTACTATCGAAGATGATTATACAATCATTGTTCAAGATCAAGAAATTAAAATTTATTCTATGTATCATTTTTTTAAATATTCGGATTATTTTGAGTTATATTGTGTTGGTTTTTCAATTGAGAATTTAGAAAATGTTGAATGTTCTTTTATTTTAGGTCAACAAGCGTTTGTATTAGGTTTACATATTGTTCCGTTTGATATACTTAGTAGGGGACCGCTTAATAGTGTTCATTTATACAATACATATTCGATTTCTTATGATATAGAATATAATAATCAATATTATTTTAATAATATATTTGGTTTTGTTTCTAGTGCTAGTGTAGTTAGTGGTATTAATCAGTATGTCGATTTTTTATATCCTCAAAGTGTAAATAGAAGTTATGTTTTATATGATAATTTAAATAATTCTTACAATTACACTTTAGCATATAATAATGAAACTAAAAATAAGTTTTATAATAAATTTTTATTATTTACAAATAAAGATTTATCCGACATTTACATAACTAAAGTGTTGAGTACTATCGATTTAGGAACTTGTTCAATTGGCACGGTTAATATTAATAGATTATATTTAGAGTTTGCCTTGTCATATTATCAATATAATTTTAATGATGCTACAAATTTATTCAGTGGCAATATTATTGATAATAACAATAATAGTTCTACAGTTCCTATTGGCTCAAATAGTTATTATAAAACTGCTAAGTGGTACGATATACCAACACATTTATATAATTTCTTTATTTATTTAGTATTTGATGCGCCGATTATTTCAAATTTTACAAAGTTGGCAATGGTTATAATTAGTTTTTTGGTTGAAACTTTTAATTTTGTAATAGGGTTATTTAATGGAGTATCTAATTTATTCTTTGTGTCTATATTTGTAGGTATGTTGGCACTCATATTCTTACTAAAAATTATTTTTGGAGGTAAAACTTAATGTTGAATAATTTTATTTCTGTTATTACTTCTCTTGGTGTTACTTTGCAAGAGTTTACATATATTTCAATTATTGGGTTTGTTTGGTATTTCCCAATTAAAAAAATTATCAAATACATATTTGGGGGTGTTAATAATGGCTAATACATTTAGTTCATTTTGGAGTTGGTTAGAAACTTGCTTGACTTGGTTCTTCCCACAAACTTTGCTTAGCGACCCTTTTATCTCTTTGTGTGTTAAGGGTTTAGAGTTCATATTTGGTGTTTGGTTACTTTACATATTAATTATGAAACCAATTTTAATGATATTTCGTGGTTTTGATAATCACATATATAAGGGGTGAGTATGAGAAAGATATTTAATAAAAATCTACTTTTTAAAATATTTGCTTTTCTTAATCGTTTTGCACACTGGTGCGACTTTGTAATATTCTATTTTCTGACTGACTGGGTTTACAATACTCAGTTTAAAGAAAATTCACTAGGTTGGCTTTGCTATATTCCTTTAATCTTTCAATTATATCTATGTATCAAATATGAATGGTTGGTATTTAAGAGTAGGGGTATTTGCGAAAATATTTTATATAATGGTCGTGTAATGGGTTTCAGTGGCAAACATGGCTGCGGCAAATCTTCTTTTGCTTGTTATTTGGCTAGTTTTAAACGATTTAACAAAGTCTATTCAAATATACCTTTACAAATCAAAAATAAGTTTACCAGGGTGCTAGAAAGTGATATTTTGCTACTTAATTCAAAAATAGAAGATAATTCGCTATTGTTTATTGACGAAGCAACACTGTTTTATCACAACTTGAAAACTCAGAATAATAACAATTTGTCTGATAGTTTGTACTCACAAGAAATACTTACACAGTTAATTCGTCATTTTTTCGATGGCAATTTGTTTTACATCTCTACCGATATTAATAGATTGCCACAAGTTTTGAAAGAAAATATAGGGCTTACAAATTTTATGCTTAGACAAGACAACAAAATAGTTTCTTATCTTACTGGAAACATTGTAGTCCTTGTTGGCAAACTATTTGGATTTAACTTTAAAAATGGTATTCGTCATTGGCAATTTCAACAATTTGAAAAAATTCCAGACAAAAATTATACTTTCGACCTTGCCAATCAAGAGAGTGATACTAATTTAAAGAACTATGCCAATTTAATTGATGTATATGCTTTTAATAATCCAAATTTATTTAATTATGACGATAGATTTATGAAAGGTGTATATGCCGAACTTCCTGAGCACATTGATAATTATTGGGAGGCGCTAGAATTTAATGGCGAATTGCTTTCCCAAATAGGCTATGGGGAGATTGTCAATTACTTTAGGAAGAAGAAAAAATAGTCGGTTGTTTGTATTTGCTGAGCGACTTGTCGCCAGCAAAACAACCGACAAAAAACACCCCGATGTCTAATAGGGGTGTTTATATGTAAATTTTTACATTGGAGTTAAAATTTATGTTAAGTTATTATAATAAAATAGACTTGCAAAATAATTGTATTTTGTCTTGTGATATGCTCCGATTGTCTTTTAGACTTTCGGACGAAGATGCAAAAAAATTTAATAAATATATTAATCAAACAACATTAATGGACTTTAGTGTAGATGTCAAGATATTTAGTAATTTACAATTGTATAAATTTAGAAACTTAATCACTATAACTAAAAAAATAGATAATGGTGCAACAATATCGTTTTGTATGGGTATAGGGTTTAATGGTTCGACCAAAGACAAACAAACTTGTTTTATAGAATTTAATCCTAATAAAACAATGGAACTCGTGGAACCATATTTAGATTTTATTAAGTCTCACACTTATGGTTTAACTTTTGTTCGTTGTGATATGGCTATAGATATTCCTATTCATAAAAATATGATAACTATATCAAAAGATGCTCGTAAGTTATCTAGAATTTATAGATACGATTTACATTCCAAAGATTTGAATAATGCAACAGAGTATTTGGGGTGTCGTTCAAATAATGGATTTGTTAAACTTTATAACAAACAAATTGAGAGTAATCTTACTTATCCATTAACTAGGCTTGAAATAACACTAGACAATTTGGAGTATAAAAATTTCCAACAATGTATCCCTAGTGTTCATTATCTAAAAAATTTTAACTTGTGTGATTTGGCCATGCTTAATGATACCGATAGAGTAATTATGTTGTTGCTATTGGAGTCAGACAAGCCATTTGAAATGATTAATATGCTAGGTAGGGGCAAACAAACAAAGTTCAAAGAATTGATTTCTAAAAATGAAACTGAGTTGTTTAACATAACATTTAGCATATACATGCAATTTGTATTAAATATAAAAAATATTATTGACGATTGATAATCTCATTAATTTCTTTGATAACTCGATTTACTATGTAATCCTCTTTGTTCTCAAACTTAGTCCAAAAAGTAATTAGTTTGATACCAGCAGAATTGCATATAGATTGAACTTTTTTATCTCGTTCCTTTCTACTGGATTGATTATGTGTCTTATCATTAATTTCAATCAATAGCAAAGGTTCGCTAGTTTCTCTATTGAAAATACCAAAGTCGATTACTCGGTTAAGTTCGTTTTGGTATTCTCTGGAAAAACTTTTCTCTTTCTCGATTATGCTAGATAGTGGAACTTGTGGGCGAATATCATAATCACTCGAAAAATGTTTTGTAAGTATATCATAAAAATATTTTTCACACTCGCTCATTTGTGATTTTTTAATAGTGTACTTTGGTTGCTCTTTTTCTTCTGGCTCTTCGTCGTCTTTATCCCAACCAAACAAGGCACTAATAAAATCTAAAAAACACATAGTATAATCTCCAAAATCTAATATATGAGAATTATATCATATAAAAAAATAAATTCAAATAAAAAAGGATATATGTATTATGATTGAAGCAAGTAGACTTAATGAATTAATTAATATAAAAAGTGAAATATTTGTCATGTTTTGGTTTTCATTAGACCCAAATTTACAAATAGTTAAGTATGAATTAAATTCCCATTTTAAAATAAAAAATAATAAATTGTACTATGATGATAAATGCATAAATGATTTGTCAATGTGTTTTGAAAATATAGATATGAAAAAATTTATAAATCCATTCAAATATCAAAAATGCATAATCATGTTTAGTAAATATAATAAGGTTAGGTGTAATATGTGTTCATTTCCAAATTGTGATGATTGTGAAGAATATTGTGAGTATGATGATTATGATGTGGATTTATCTAATTATGAATGGTGTAGTGTTGCCAATTCTTATATGGATAATGAATATTGCAAAAATACTGGCTGTGAAAAATGCAGATTTTATCTTGATAGTTAATATAGATAGGGTAGTATAAAACTATCCTATTTTTAGATTAAAAGAAAAAAAATAAAATATTTTAATAAATCCGTTGACACAAAAAATCTAGTGTGTTATATTGATGTTGTAGTTAGAAACTATTCGCAAAAGACAAGTTTTGCGAATAGTTAACCATATCTTGTATGTAATATGTCACAGGTGTTTTTATAATACAATTAATTTTAATAAGTATTTAAAATTAGTCATATATTTCCATTAATATTATTTTTGATATACTACAATGCAATTATTGAAAAATCCTGCAAAGAACCGATATTTTTGATAATTAATATTTTTGCATAGTACTTTGCATAGTATGTATTTGTTAATTATATTTACTTTTAAATTATAATTTTTTAGATATATTGCCGTACATATCTCTACATGCATATCCGTCGTCAGTATGAACTATTCCAAAATCAACAACATATCTTTAGGAAATTAAAATGGTTTATTTTTTCCATTGTTCTATTATATAAAAATATTGTTTATTGAAATCCTTAAGTAAATAAAATACTTAATTGAAAGTAAGTAAAATCTAACGACGTTATAGAAAAACGCATGATCTGTGATACTAATAAATTTGAGGGAAAAAAAGTGACCTATAAATTGTGGGTCACAAATTAAAATTTATTAAACTGTTATTTATATGAAATTACTTTTACTATCTTTATTTATTATTAAACGTTTACCAAAAGTTTCATGCTTATGGTTTTTCTCTGTCTGCATTAACAATTGGCACTTCCCATATTTTTAGGTCTAAGAATGCTTATATTCAATGCTATTATTTTAACAATTGCTTTTCAATAATTTTAGTTATATGTTTAACATATATCAAGGACATAGATCTATATATACTTACAAACGCTTGGTCTTCCTCGTCAATCGTTTTGAATTGCTTAACTGAGTTGTTTCTAATATAGTTGATAATATTTATCATTGTGCTTTTACTATCGTCTTTGAACATTTCATTTGGTACATTATATAGCATGGTTTCAATAATTTCTTTAGGAAGTGTTGTTATATTTTTTTCTTTGAGTAATAAGTTTTTAAATATTAAAATTGTTTGTCTATACTTATCTTTGGTTTGCTCATTTTTTTTATTAAAATTATCTATGGCTGTATCTATATATTCTATCTCAATACCACCATTTTTCTTATACATCTGACCTCTAACATTATTAGAATTGTAATAAGTTAGACATGGAATTATACGATAATAATAATCATGATTTTCATCATTAATATTTATAGACGCCTTGATACAAACAGAATATTCGTCTTTCCAAATTATATGATTACTATCCATTGTTTTAATAGTCATAATATACAAATCTTCTAATATATCTTCTAATTTATAATATAAATCTGGAAACTGCAATTTTTTAGATTTTACAGACTTTTTCAAAATTTTTGTAGGTTTGTAATTTAGGGGCTGATTAATTTCTAGATAGATTGTATTGTAAATTTCTTCGTTACAATTTGTTTTTAGTTCAAATTCATCATAATATCTAGAATAAAAATTATTCAATTCAAATACATTCTTATCACAAATTACATTACAAACAATATCTTCGAGTATATATAACATATTATCCCTAACATGTTCATTATACTGAGTATTATTTAGAATTTTTAATTCATTCGCTATATACATATATCACCTAAAAATTTATTAATTAACATATAAATTCTAACATAATAATTATATTTTGTCACATAAATGATTAATTAAACTAATATTGTTCTTATCAAGTATTTCAAAGTTTTATTGCGTGCAATGCATAAATTTGCTTTACTATTAAAATATTTGATGCTAAAATACTAAAAAGTATTCGCAAAATACCAAAGGATAATGATTATGGAAGAGAATTATTTTACAAAAAGAGATGAAGATAATATTTTAAAAATCCGAGAAATTAGGAAAGGATTACCTGCTTTTTGTGGGGAATTTTTTAGAGGAATTGAGCCATCAACTACCCCTCTTACTAGGCTTGGATATGCTAGAGATTTAAAACTTTTCTTTGAGTTTTTGGTAACTGAAACAGAAGAATTTTATGGAAAACCCATACTTCAATTTGACACAAAAGACCTAAATAAAATAACTTCTACTCATTTAGAAATGTTTATGGAATATATAAGTTTATACAAAATTGATGGTAAAACCTATAAAAACGGCGAAAAAGCCAGATGTAGAAAACTAAGTAGTCTTAGAGCAATGTTTAAATATTTCTACAAAAAAGATGTAGTCAAAAGTAATGTAGCAAGCAAAATAGATACGCCAAAACTACATGAAGATACAATAATTAGACTAGAAATCGACGAAGTTGGCAAAGTATTAGATTTGGCTGAAAATGGTCAAGATATGACCAAAATGCAACAAGGATTTCATAAACATACACAAGCAAGGGATTATGCCCTGCTATCCTTATTTTTAGGCACAGGACTTCGTATTTCTGAGTGTGTGGGATTAAATATTGATGATTTTGACTTCAAACAAAATGCATTCAAAGTCACAAGAAAAGGCGGAAACAAAGTCATTTTATATTTTAATGATGAAGTATCTGATGCACTCCAAAATTACATTCTAGAAAGAAAGAAAATCAAAACACAGCCAGGACACGAAAAAGCACTTTTCTTGAGTTTGCAAAATAGAAGAATTACAGTACGAGCGGTTGAGAATTTGGTCAAAAAATATAGCAAAATTGTAAATCCACTAAAGAAAATAACCCCCCACAAATTAAGAAGTACTTTTGGTACTAATCTTTATAGAGAGACAAACGATATATATGTTGTAGCCGATGTGCTTGGACACAAAGATGTTAATACTACAAGAAAACACTATGCCGCAATATCTGATGATATTAGAAGAAATGCAGCACAAAAAGTCCGCTTTAAATAATTAAAGAAAACTTAGAACATTTGTTTGACTTTCATATATAATTATGATATCATTAGTATGTAAAATAAATTTGAAGTAATATTCAAAGCCATAGGAGATATTATGATTAAATACTCTAAAGAAGAACAATTATATAATTTTATTAAAAATTATCAAAATGAATTTGGTTATCCCCCTACAGTTAGAGAGATGTGCAAAGCAATAAAAGTTAGCAGTACTAGTACAATTTTCTATTACTTAAATAAATTAGAAAATTCAAATAAAATCAAGAAAAATCCAAATAAAAATAGGGCGCTTGAAATTATTAATAATGAAGTATCTAGTATCTCTACAATAGCACAAAGTGAAGAAAATCTAACCAAAATTCCAGTTCTTGGTACTGTTACTTGTGGCGAACCAATACTAGCCGTTCAAACTTCTGAAGAATATTTCATGGTATCAAAGACATTATTTAAAGGTGATGATTTATTTATGCTAACTGCCAAAGGTGAAAGTATGATAAATGCTGGAATATATGATGGGGACAAAATTATTCTTAGACAACAATCAAATGCAGATAATGGCGATATAGTTGCAGCCCTAATTGATGATAGTGCTACTATCAAGAGATTTTACAAAGAAAATGGTCATTATAGATTACAACCAGAAAATGATGCATTTTCCCCTATTATTGTTGACCATGTTCAAATCATTGGCAAAGTCGTGGGATTAGTAAGAAAATTTTAATAAAAAATACTTAAATTGAAATTAAATAATTAAAATCAATTTAAGTATTTTTTTGTGTTAATTAAAAGATTGATAACTTGTAATTTTATTTTACAAGAGAAAAATCTTAAAATACTGCACAAATTAAATATTATTATTCCAAATAATTCATTAATTAATTATTAAATAAATCTAGAACTTTATTAACTAAATCAGCATCACAAGGATTAAACCAATGTATTCTATCATTTCTTTTGAACCAAGTAATTTGCCTTTTGGCATAATTTCTAGAATGTTGTTTAATTTTTTCTATTGCGACCTCTAGAGAATACTCTCCTCTAAAATAAGAAACAATTTCCTTGTAACCAATACCTTTCATTGCGTTACAATTTTCGGGAGTAAGTCCTGAACTATATAGTTTTCTAACTTCGTCAACCAAACCATCATTTAGCATTATATCTACTCTTCGATTAATTTTATCGTAAAGGATTTCTCTATCTAAATTAAGACCAATAATTAAAGGGTTTTGTAGTATTATATCTGAATTATTAACTATATCAGATTTTTTAGCATCAGAAGACAAAGCAATTTCTAATGCTCTAATTACCCTCTTAGTATCGTTTTTGTGAAGTTTATTTGCAGAATTTGAATCAATATTTTTTAATTTCTCATACAGATAATCATTTCCAAATTGACTTAATTCGGCCTCTAAACCATTTCTTAAATTAACATCTTTTTCTACACTGCCATAACTAAAAGATTTGATAAGACTATCAATATAAAATCCAGTACCACCAACAATAATAGGTGTCATTTTTTTTGACCAAATTTCTTTGATTACTTTGCTAGCATCTATTCTAAAATTAGCAACACTATAACATTTTGTTGGCTCTAAAAATCCTATAAGATGATGTTTGGCCTCACTTAGTTCTTTAGTGTTTGGTTTTGCAGTTCCTATGTCAAAATATTTGTAAATATACATACTATCTGCATTTACAATTTCAGAACTTAAAGCATTAGCAAGTTTTATTGCTAAACTAGTTTTGCCAGTAGCGGTAGGTCCTAATACAATTATGCTATCAAACATTATACTATCCTCTTAAACCACTTCTCAATTTCTTTCTCTGATACACTAATTACTATAGGTCTTCCATGAGGACATAATAGCACTTGTCCAGATTTATTAATTTGATTTAATAAACTCATAATCTCATTATTGGTTAATACATCTTTACCCTTAACTGCAGATTTACATGCTTTTTTTGCAATATAATCTCTAATAGAATCTGTTTTTGAAAATACTAGTTTATTGTCAATATCTGCAAGTATATTGTCAAATAATTCTGTTATATTGATATTATTTAGCAACATTGGTACAGTTTCTACTTTAAAAGAATTATCTCCAAATTCTTGAATTTCAAAACCCATTTCACGCAATGTATCCAAATTCTCTTCTATGAAATTTGCTTCAATATAATTAGTCTCAAGTATTGTAGGAACTAGAAGCGGTTGAATTGCAACTTGTTTACATTCAAGTTCTTTAGTAAATTTATCAAACAAAATTCTTTCGTGCCCAGCGTGCTGATCTATTATAAGTAAGTTATTATCTTTCTCTACTAAAATATAAGTATCAACGAAAGTTCCTATCAACTTAAAGTTGTCAAGTGTATTTTCTATTTCACTTTGAATAGTTTGAGGTCTTGAGTCTTTTATTAAGTTATCCGCACTGTCTTCAATTTTATTAGATGATAATTGAAAATTAAATAATGGTTTTTGAATGTTATTATACGAATTATTTGTATTTGTTTCATACTCTACTTTTTCACTCAAATCTACTTCTTTAATTTCTAAATTATCTCTTAAAGAATTATTTTCATTATCTAATTTTTCATCAAAATTCTGGGGTTCTGCTTGTTGTAGTTGAGAAGCTATAGTATCTCTATTTTCTACATTAGAATTTTGATTTATATTATTATTTTGAATACTAAATTCAGAACCACTTGATTTTGAATAATCGTTAAGTAAATTTTTATTAACAACATTTTCGTTTGTTTCATCTTCAAGCGTTATAGTCTTGGTATTATTTAAGTCATAAAGCAAATCTACTATATTTGAATAAACTATTCCAAATAGCTGATTACTATCTTCAAATTTTACATCTAATTTATTAGGGTGAACATTAACATCTACTTTGTCTAGTGGGATATTTAAGTTTATTACAAAGAATGGGAATGTTCCTTTCATAATAAAATTCTCAAATGCTTTGTATACAGCAGTTGAAATAGTCTGATTTATAACATATCTTCCATTAATTATTAAAGTTTGATATGTTCTATTTGGTTTAGAAAATGTAGGCTTGCCCAAATATCCGCTGAAAGCAAAATCCCCTCTAGCAAATTGGAATTCAAAAATATTATCTACAATCGATTTGCCGTATATAGCATAAATAGCATCATACAAGCCAGAGCCAAATGATTGATAAATAATTTTATTATCTGCTGAATACTTGATAGAAATATTTGGATTGGCTAGTATTAATCTAGCAATTAGATTAGTGATATCATTTTCTTCTAGTTTTGGTTTTCTTAGGAATTTTTTTCTGGCAGGAATATTATAGAATAAATCTTCTATAACCATATAAGTACCTGTTGTTGCACCAACTGGCTCTATATCTCCTAATTCTCCACCACAAACTTTTATCTGATATCCCATTTCTTCATTATCAACTTTAGAAGACATAGTTACCTTAGATACAGAAGCAATCGAACTCAAGGCCTCGCCCCTAAATCCAAGTGTTCCAATATTTCCTAAATCATCTATAGTTTTTACCTTACTAGTAGCATGAGCCAAAAATACTTTATCAAAATCGTCTTTTTCTATGCCACAACCATTATCTATAACTTTAATTTTAGAAATTCCACCATCAAGAATTTCAATTGTAATATTTGTAGCACCGGCATCAATACTATTTTCAATCAATTCTTTTACAACTGATGCTGGTTTTTCAACTACTTCGCCAGCAGCAATTTTATTGTAAACATCTTTATCTAATATATATATTCTTGACATATTAATCCTTTTTTACATAGTTTTTTAATTGAATTAAAATATCAAAAGCATTAAGTGGAGTTAAATTATTGATATTCAAATCATCAAGTATAGACATTATACTTTTAATATTTTTGGAATTTTCTGCATTCTTTACAGCATAATTATTATCTAATTTGGTAGTGATTTTATTGTCTTTGTACAATTCATTTTCTTCTAGAATATGTAATATCTCTTTTGCTCTAATCAGTACATCATTAGGCAATCCAGCAAGAGAAGCAACTTCAATTCCAAAACTTCTACTTGCTCCACCTCTTACAATTTTTCTTAAGAAAATAATTGAATTATTATATTCTTTCACTGATATCTGATAATTTTTAACACCGTCAAGCAAACCCTCTAATTCGGTTAATTCATGATAATGAGTAGAAAATAATGTCTTTGAACATAGATTTTTCGAAATATATTCAATAACAGACCAAGCAATGCTAAGGCCATCAAATGTTGATGTTCCTCTTCCAATTTCATCTAGAATGAGTAGTGAATTATTTGTAGCATTTCTCAATATATTGCTAACTTCACTCATTTCTACCATAAAAGTACTCTGACCCATGCTTAAATCATCACTGGCACCTATTCTTGTAAATATCTTATCTACCAAGCAAATCTTAGCAGATTTAGCCGGTACAAATGAACCAATGTGCGCCATTAATGTAATTAAAGCCACTTGTCTCATGTATGTACTTTTACCAGCCATATTAGGGCCGGTTATAATCATTGTTCTAGCATCAGTATTATTAAGAATTGTATCATTTGGAATAAATTCTTCTGACTTATTAATTAATTCAACTATTGGGTGTCTACCGTCAATAATTTCAATATTTTCATTTGATTTATTGATGATAGGCTTTATATAATTATTCTCCATTGCCACTGTTGCAAATGATAGATAAGTATCCAATTCGGCAATTGCAGAAGCAGTTTTCTTCATTCTTTCTATATTTGCAATCAAAGTATTTCTAATTTGCTCAAATAATTGTTTTTCTAATTCATCTTTTAGACTATTAGCATTTAATATTTTATCTTCATATTCTTTCAATTCATTGGTGATATATCTTTCAGAATTAGAAATAGTTTGCCTTCTAATGTAATTATATGGCACAAGGCTACTTTGAGAATTCGGAATTTCAATATAATAACCAAATACTTTATTATAGGAAATTTTTAAGTTCTTAATCTTAGTTGCTTCTCTTTCTTTTGTTTCCAATCTTGCGATGTAATCTTTGGCAGATTTTGATATTTCAATATATTCATCTAATTGCGGATTAAAGCCATATTTAATGATATCGCAATCTTTTTTGTTCTTCTCTCCATCGTTTTTGTCTACAATTGAATTCTCTAGAAGATTAACAATGTCACTAAAATCAAAAAGATTTTCTTTGATATTTACTAGGTTATTTGAACTAAATTTCTCCAAACATTCTTTAATATCTGGGACTAATGCTAACGATTTCTTAAGCATTATACAATCGGCGGCTACTAGATTATTATAACTAATTCTTCCAACCAATCTCTCAATATCATAAACATTATATAAAATATCCCCTAACTTTTCTCTTATTACAATATTCTTAACTAATTCATCAACGCTATTTAGTCTTGCGTTAATTAATTTATCATTGTACAATGGCTGGTCAATATAACTTTTTAGTAGTCTAGCACCCATGTTAGTTTTTGTTTTATTCAAAGCCCAGAAGAGAGTTCCTCTCTTTTTCCTATCTTTCAAAGTCTCAGTTAGTTCTAGATTTCTTCTAGTATTTGCATCTATTTGCATATAGCCATCATAAATAATGTACTCAATATTATTGATGTGAGATAGTTCTCTTTTTTGGGTTTCAAAAATGTAATTAAGTAATGCGCCAGCAGAAGATATTGCATAATGTCTATTATTTATAGAATGTTTCTTCAAATTTTCAACTTGTAGTTGTTTTATAAGAATTTTGCAAGAATTTTCGTAGTCAAAATTCTTATCGTCATAACTTTCGCATTTTGGAAGATATGCAGATTTAACCGAATTTAATTCATTATAATAATTGTACATATCGCTATTAGCAATAATTTCACTTGGCTTGATACTAACCAAAAAATCATTTGTCTTAGATAAAACATTCTCGCCTGTAAATTCTGTTACAAAAAATTTACCAGTAGAAATATCTATAGCAGAAACTCCGATATTGTCTTTATCTTTAAAAATGCTGACGATGTAATTGTTTTTGGTTTCATCTAACATTGATGATTCCATTATTGTTCCAGGAGTTATAATTCTTACAACATCTCTTTCAACTACTTTAACCCCCTTTTGAGGCAAAGTCATTTGTTCACAAATAGCCACTTTGTAGCCATTTTCTATCAATTTTGCCACATAAGTCTCACACGCATGATAAGGGACTCCACACATAGGGGCTCTTTTTTCCAATCCACAATCTTTTCCAGTTAAGGTTAGTTCTAGCACCCTACTACACAACTCTGCGTCTTCAAAAAACATCTCATAAAAATCGCCTAAACGAAAAAATAGTATACAATCTTTATACTTTTCTTTTGTCTGTAAGTATTGCCTCATCATAGGCGATAAATTTTTAATGTCAATATTCATCTTTTGCTCCAAATATTTTTTTAAATCAATTTTCCATACAATTTGTTATTTACAAATTTTGTAATTTCTACAATATAAAAATGATTATCTTCTAGGCTTTTATCAATGTAAATTGTTTTGCCACTATCTGTCATGCATTCATATCCATTATCTGTATTTTTGCAAGCAATAACATTATAATGTTCGCCTATAATTTCTTTATTTTTTTCTTTAGTAATACTCTTAGATAGATTTAATAGTCTATGAATTCTATCTTTTTTGATATCTTCAGGAATTTGATTTTCCATCTTATCTGCAACAGTTCCACTTCTTCTAGAAAACATAAAAGCAAAAACACCATCGTATCTAACTTCTTTCACTAGATTATAAGTATCCATAAAATCTTCTTCTGTCTCTCCCGGGAAGCCTACTATAATATCTGTAGAAATATAAGCATTAGGAATGTATTTTCTTATCATTTCAATTAATTCTAGATAATGTTCTCTTGTATATTTTCTATTCATAGATTTAAGTATAGCATTGCTTCCAGATTGAATAGGCAAATGAATAACATTGCAAATTTTATCATTTTCAGCAATTGTTTTAATAACTTCCTCACTCAAATCTTTAGGGTGTGATGTCATAAATTTAATTCTAAAGTCCCCTTCAATTTTAGCACATTCTCTCAAAAGATAAGCAAAGTTAATATTTTTATCATTAAAATCATTACCGTAACTATTTACATTTTGACCAAGTAAAGTAATGTATTTGTATCCGGAATTAACTAAATCTCTTACTTCTTTCAGAATATCCTCAATATCTCTACTTCTTTCTCTGCCTCTAACATAAGGAACAATGCAATAAGAACAGAAATTATTACAACCGTAATTAATATTAACCCATGCATTAGAAAACATATTATCTCTAGAAATATTAACATCTTCGTATATTCCATTGGCCTCTTTCCAAACATCGGTTATTTTTGCGTGATTGTTCTTATAATTTTCTATAAATTCCTTAAATAAATGAATATTATGAGTGCCAAAAATAATATCAACAAAAGGAAATTTGCTTCTAATTAATTCACTTCTACCCTCAGCCTGAGACATACAACCGCAAATTGCAACAATCAAATTAGGATTTTTCTTTTTTAATTTTTTGATAGCCCCAATATTGCCCATGATTTTTTGTTCTACACCATCTCTAATAGCACAAGTATTAAATACTATAACATCAGAATTGTCAATAGTATCAGTTTTCTCATATCCAAGATTTTCTAACATTCCCGCTAATTTTTCACTTTCGTGAACATTCATTTGACAACCAAAAGTCTTTATAAAATAGTTCATATTCTCTCTCATTTTTTGTAATTATTTTATATATTTTTGTACAAGATAAGTATATAATATTTCTTCAAAAAATTCAAGTTATTTTTCAATTAAATATATAGTAATAACTTGTACATACTAAGTTAAAAAAATATAGGAAAAGAAAATGAAAGTAAAGAAAATTTTTGCAATTATTTCAATATGTTTTTTAAGTATAATTTTAATAGGTCTAGCCATAGTTTTAATATATACAAATAATGCAATAAAATCAGTCAAAAATATTGATGTAACACTTACAAATAAAGAACAAAATTATTCGGAAATTTATGATAGTAAAGGAAATGAATTGAAAATATCCGAGAATTTAAAGGATAATTACATATCGCTAAATGAAATACCCGAGCACACAAAACAGGCATTTATATCTATTGAAGACAAAAATTTTTATAATCACAAAGGATTAAATTACAAAAGAATAGCAAAAGCAACCTATAATAACCTAAAATCTAAAAGTATGGCTGAGGGTGCAAGCACTATTACTCAACAATTAGTTAAAAATAGATTTTTGACTAATGAGAAAACTTTAAATAGAAAAATCAAAGAAGCATATTTAAGTAAAAAATTAGAAAAGAATGAAAGCAAGGAAAAAATACTTGAAACTTATCTTAATACAATATACTTTGGAAATGGAGCATATGGAATTGGAAATGCTAGTAAGACATTTTTTAATAAGTCGCCAAATGAACTAACATTATCAGAAAGTTGTGTGTTGGCTGGCTGTATTAAATCGCCTAAAAATTATTCCCCTCTTAATAATATAGATAAATGTAAAGAAAGAAGAAATATAGTACTAGGAGAAATGTTAAAAGATAATAAAATAACTGAGGGAGAATATAATTCTGCTATAAAAGAAGAAATAGACACATCAAATAGTAATCTAAAAAATTCTTTGGATAGTTTAGATTTATATAGTCAATTTGTCCTACATGAAGCAAGCGAAGTATTAAATACTAGCATAAGCAATATCCTTTATGGAGGTTATAAAATATATACAAATCAAGAATATGAAGTACAAAATGAATTAGATAAAATTATTGCTAATGAGAAAAATTATCACAAAAATAGAAATGGAAATATCGCAGATAGTCTATCTATGATAGTAGATAATAAATCCCATAGTGTAATTGCAATTAGTGGCAAAAGCAAGTATCCATTATACAATATCAAAAGGCAACCCGGAAGTTTGATAAAACCAATACTTACATTTGCACTAGCACTAGATGCAGGTATTATAAATGCAAAAACACAAATATTAGATGAGCCAATAGATATTGATGGATATTCTCCAAAAAATGTTGGGGGCAATTATTATGGATATATTAGTGTAGAAGATATTGTTGCCAAAAGTTTGAATATTCCAACAGTTAAAATCACTGAAGAATTAGGACTAACAAATTGCATTAATTACGCCAAATTATGTGGCATTGATTTCAATGAAGATAAAGATAATAACCTTGCAGTATGTCTAGGAGGATTTACAGATGGTGTCACACTTCATGAACTAACAGATAGTTATTCTGTCTTAACAAATAGCGGGAATTATACAAAAAGCAAATTTATAAACAAAATTGTAAATGCACAGAAAAAAACAGTTTATACATACAAAATGTCAGAAACTAAAGTTTATGATACAGACACGCCATACTTAATGACAGATATATTAAAATACAGCGTTAACAATGGAACATCAAAAAAGTTATCAAAATTCAATTTTAATATAGCAGGTAAGACCGGGACTGTTGCTGTAAAGAATACAAATTATAATACTGACGCATATAGTCTAGCATACACAACCAATCATACAATGTCTGTTTGGCTTGGAGATTATACAATGCAAGAAGAGTTTTATCTAGAAGGCAAAAATAATGGTGGCACTTATTGTACTCAAATTATTTGCGATATGTTTGATTATCTATACAAAGATAAGTATCCAGATAACTTTACTATGCCAGATACAGTAGAAGAAATTATAATAGATAGTAAATCCTTAGATGAAGACCATGTCGTACTTCTTGGAGACAATGTTCCCGAGAGATATCAAGAAAAATGTCTGGTTTCAAAGAGATTTAAAGATATTGAAAGTTCAACAAAATTTGAAAATATAGACGCCTTTGATTTTGAAATTACAACATATAAAAATAGTTGTGAAATTACTTTCGATGCTAAAGAATATTTGACATATATTATTTATCGCAAAAATAAAAATATCATTATCCCACTTCAAAAAATTAAAAACAAATCTGATGTATTTTCTTATATAGATACCACTATGGAATTCAATACAGAGTATACATATTATATTGAAGCCACAAATGAATTATCTAGTGTAAAGTATACTACACCATCTAGAAAAACTAAAATTACCAAAGAATATAATAATTTGATAAGCAATAATGAAGTTATCAAAGATAATATATCATGGCTATTTAGTTGAAAAATATAAGCGTAAATATAAATTAATTTACGCTTATTTTTATTACTATTCAGATTTGCCAGAAAGTTTCTCTCTGATTTGTTCTTTGACCACTTCGTAAGTATCGGGATTATCTTGTAAGAATAATTTAACATTATCTTTACCTTGACCAATTTTCTCGCCATTGTAACTATACCAAGAGCCACTCTTCTGTATAACATCAAGTTCTATAGCCATATCAATTACACAACCTTCATTATTGATACCAGTTCCATACATTATATCAAATTCGGCAGTCTTGAATGGAGGAGCAAGTTTGTTCTTAACAATTTTAACTCTAGTCTTATTACCAATTATATCGCTTCCATCTTTGATAACATCAACCTTTCTTATATCCATTCTAATAGAAGAATAGAATTTCAAAGCCTTACCACCAGTAGTAGTCTCAGGATTACCATACATTACACCAATTTTATCTCTTAATTGGTTAATAAATATAACGCACGCATTTGTTTTATTAACAATTGCAGTTAATTTTCTAAGTGCTTGGCTCATAAGTCTAGCCTGAACACCCATAAAACTATCGCCCATTTCTCCATCAATTTCGGCTTTGGGAGTAAGAGCAGCAACACTATCTATAACTACACAATCTACAGCGCCACTTCTAACAAGCGCTTCACATATCTCTAATGCTTGCTCTCCTGTATCTGGTTGAGAAATATAAAGATTATCAATATCAACACCTAGTCTTGATGCATATTGAGGGTCTAGGGCATGTTCAGCATCAATAAATGCAGCAGTTCCGCCCATCTTCTGTGCTTCAGCCAAGATATGTAAAGTAACTGTTGTTTTACCAGAACTCTCTGGCCCATAAATTTCAATGATTCTGCCTCTTGGTACACCACCAATGCCCAAAGCATAATCCAATGTCATACAGCCTGTAGGAATTACATCAATGCTTCTTTGTACATCATCGCCTAATTTCATAATAGAACCTTTGCCAAATTGTTTTTCAATTTGTGAAATGGCTTGTTCTAGTTGTTTTTTCTTATTTTCGTCCATAAAAATTTTATCCTTTATTAAACATTTGTTCTATAATATTATACACTAAATTACATAAAATGCAAATCATTTTGTTTAAGTTTTTTTATTAAATAAAATACGGCTGTTTTAGATAAATTTTCAATAGTTTTTTGATTTTTGATATTTATCTTATTTTTGTACACATGTATTCCATCAATATCCCCTACAGCCATAAAACATGTATTATTGTTATTACCAATATCTCCCAGTACAAATAGCACAATATCTGCCGAATTACTACATAGTAGACTATTAGCCAATTCATACACTGTATTTACACTATATTTACCATAGTCTTCAATTTCGCTTTTGTCTACACCAAGTTTACTTATCATATCATCAAAGTGTACAAAAATATTGCTAGAATGTATATATGAATTATCATATTCACACAATTTACTAGTTATATTACCCAAAGTAATAGTCTCTGCAATAGTTACTTTTTTGTGCTGAACAGTAAGTAAATCTATAGCCATCTTATATATACTTTCATCTTCAAGTGAGTATATAAATTTATTAAGTTTAGATATAATGTTTGAAATAACTTCTTGAATTTTAGCAAAATTAGAATTATTATTATATCTAATGTATATTGCATTATCCAAATCATCACTTATTATATTAATAGAAATATCCGGAATACTATAGTATTCATTAATTAAATTCTTTATATCTTTCTCAAGAATTCCAAAACATTTGATAACTTGATATTCCGATTTAATATCAATCAGATCATTAAGAAGAGGCAAGATGTAATTCAAATAATTTTCTTCGATAAATTCAAGACTATCGGGTAGAAAAATAACATATGTCTCACTAAATTTATACATAAAGCCATTATTATAATTGGTCTTAGTAAGTAAAGGTATAGAATTTGTAGGAAGCATTATTTCCATTTCTTCTTGCATAGAAAAAGGTATATTGTGGTCTTCACAATACCTCTTTAAATTTGAATAACAAACATCTGAATTTCGCATTTTCTCATTGAATATTCTAGATAAATTATCTTTGATATTATGATTGTATATTACTTGCGATGTTCCTACAATAAATAGTACATCATATTTATCTGCTATTATGCTTTTAATCTTATCTAGGCTATTATCAAAATATGAAATAAGAGAAATATTTTCCCCTATTTCATAAATTTTTTTATTAAGATATTTAATTACTTCACATTGTTCGTTACTATTTATTAAATTTGAATTAAGTCCTATACAAGCAATTTTCATAATTAATAATTATTTCTTTTTAGTAGTTTTTGTCTCTTTATTTGTAGTAGATTTTTTTGTGGTTTTTGTAGAGTTATCCAAGTGAGGTTTTTCTTCATTAACAGAAGTATCACTATTAGATGTTGCCACTTCTATTTCTTTCTTTTCTTCTTTGAATACAGAGAAGTTATTTACCAAATAAACTATGCCAGACAATGCAATTAAGCAAGTTGTAATACCAACAAATATATAGAATACAAGAGTAAAATACTTCAAAAATTCACTTCCAGCAACGCCGTTTAATTCTCTTAACGCAGAGATAAGTAAACCATATACAAGTGTTGCATACAAGAAGTTTGCTTTGATTTTTGCTACCTTATCTGCAGCAATAATTCTACCTTTTAATTGACCAATTTGTCTAAGTCCAGTTACTTCATAATCACGCAAAATCATAACAAACATTACAATAATACCATATGGCATTGGAATAATTGGATTGCTTCCAACTATTAGCATAATAAGTCCAGTAGTTGCAAGTAACTTATCTGCTATTGGGTCAAGAAACTTGCCCAAATCGGTTACTAAGTTATATTTTCTGGCAATATGTCCGTCCAAAGTGTCACTAATTGCAGCAATAATAAAAATAAATAAAGCAATAAATTTGGCGTATGGAAATGAAAGTAAATATAGTAAAATAAATATTGGCATCAAAAAAATTCTTGTGAGTGTTATCTTATTTGGAATGTTCATAATCTTTCTCCTATTAAATCATAATCTTTGATTTTAGTAATTTTAATTTTGTAAATTTGTCCAACTTGCAATTGCTCGTTGATTATTATGTATCCATCAATCTGAGGACATTGTCCATAGAACCTAGCAATTGAATAACCATCAAGACATTCATCAATTATTGCATCAACCGTAGTTCCTATTAAATCTTTATGTTTCTCAAATTGAATTTCATATTGAATTTGAGATATATATTCTAATCTTTTGTCTTTTGTTTCTTCATCTATTTGATTATCAAAATTATAAGACCTAGTTCCTTCTTCTCTGCTGTATTTAAAAAATCCAACATTATCTAATTTGTACTTTTGTAAGAAATCAACAATCTCTTTGAAGTCTTCATTAGTCTCATCAGGAAAGCCTATTATGAAAGTTGTTCTAATCACTATCTTTGGAATTTCTTTTCTAAGAGTATCAAATAGTTTTATAATTTTTTCTTTAGTAGATTTTCTATTCATTGATTTAAGTATTTTAGTTGATACATGTTGCAAAGGAATGTCTAAATATTTAAGAACTTTTTGATTGTTTTTTATTTCAGAAATTAATTCATTATCAATCTCTTCTGGATAACAATAAAGAAGTCTTATCCATTCTATTCCATCGATTGCAGATAGTTGTCTTAGTAATTCTGGCAACATCTTTTTATCATATAAATCAACTCCATATTTAGTTACATCTTGTGCAACCAATATTAATTCTTTAATGCCATTACTTGCCAGCATTTTTGCTTCTTCAATGATGTCTTCAATATTTCTTGATTTGTATCTTCCTCTAATGTAAGGAATTAGACAATATGAACAGAAATTATTACAACCTTCAGAAATTTTGATATAAGCATAATGTTTAGGAGTTGTAAGAGTTCTACCCTCAACATAATCAAATTTATAATTACAAGCATATAAGGCAAATATTAATGAAACAATTTTTTCGTTATCTTTTATATTTACAAAAGCATCAACTTCTGGAAGACTAGCATTCAAATCACTATATTTTAGTTCATTTAAGCAACCTGTAACAATTAATTTTTCTAATTTATCAGTTTTATAGTTGCTCATTTCAAGTATGTTTTCAATAGATTCCAGCCTGGAACTTTCTAGAAATGAACAAGTATTAATAATTATAATATTAGCAGTGCTAGGGTCGTTAACTATTTCAAACCCTGCACTTTTAATATTAAAAATCATCTTCTCTAAATCTACTCTATTTTTATCACAACCAAGAGAGATAAAGCCAACTTTCTTTTTTAATATTTCATCTTTTGTCATTCGTCTAAATCCTCTCCAAATTTTTCTTCAAATTCTTGCTGTGTAATAAATAAAGTTCTTCGTCCATTATTGTCTCCAGCCGAAACAAAACCCGCTTTTTCCATTTGTAATACTATCTTATTAGCCTTAGGATAACCTATACCAAAATATGCTTGAAGAGATGATGCACTTGCTTTTTTGGCTTTAATGAAATATCTTAAGCAATCTTTAAGCAATGGGTCAAACGCTTCCTCGGCTCCATTAGAAGAATCAAATCCGTCATTTTTGCTAAACATCTGTTCTTCAATGCTTTCATCAAAATCAGGTTCATTATTCTCTTTGATAAAATTAATTACTGCTTTTAATTCATTATTATCTATAAAGCAACCTTGTATTCTATCCATATCATTAGAACCTTGTGGCAAGAATAACATATCCCCCATACCAAGCAAATATTCAGCACCCGAACTCTCAAGTATAGTTTTGCTATCATTATAAGAATTAACAGCGAAAGCAATTCTACTAGGCAAATTAGCCTTGATTGTACCAGTAATTACATCAACGGTTGGTCTTTGTGTTGCTAGTACCAAATGTATTCCACAGGCTCTAGATTTTGCAGCAAGTCTACTTACTTTTTCTTCAATTTCTTTCTTAGCAATACTCATAAAGTCGCCAACTTCATCAAATATCATTACAATGTAATACATTTTTGGAACTTGACCACTTATAACTTCAGGAGTTTCATTATATTCAGAAATTTTCTTAACACCAAGTGCGTTCAATTTCCTATATCTATTATCCATTTCTTTAACTAACCAACCAAGCGCACTTACTGCTTTATCACATTCAGTAATTGTATTTGGCACTAACATATGTGGCAAGTTATTAAACATACTAAATTCTACAGTCTTAGGGTCTACAAGTATTAATTTCAAATCTTCAGGAGAAGACTTGTAAAGCAAACTAACCAACATTGTATTTAAGCATACTGATTTACCACTACCAGTACTACCTGCTACAAGAGTATGCACTAATTTATCAATGCAAGCAACTTTACAATCGGCAGAAATATCTTTGCCCAAAGCAAATGTAAGAGGAGATTTACTATTCTGGAAGTTTGAACTCTCCAATATTTCTCTCAATCCTACAACTACACGCTTTTTATTAGGAACTTCTATACCAAATGCATTCTTTCCCGGAATTGGAACTTGTACTCTACATTGACTCTCTAATGCCATAGATAAGTCATTAATCTTGTTATTAACCGAATTAACTGAAATACCCGGAGCCATTTGTAATTCATATCTGGTAAATGTAGGACCTTTGATAGCATTAATAATTTTAGTATCAATTCTAAATGCTTTAAGAGTATCAACAATTAGTTGTCCCTTCTCTGCCATATAAACATCGTCTGTGTCTATACTAGATGAATATGTCTTAAGCAAATCTAATGGAGGTTTAATATAAGTTGGAGGTTTTTTGTATAATTTTTGCTGTGTTGGCGGTCTCTTAACTGGCTCATTCATCGACACTTGCACTGGTCTAAAACTTTCATTATCAACCAAATTTTCTTTAACTTCGCCACTATATACTTTCTTTGCAAGTTCAGGCAAATTATAAATTGCTTTATTTATATTATTATTAGAATTAGCGTATTTTTCTTGATTTTTATTAAATTCTGACTTAGTAAAGTTCTCATCGTAAATATCTTTATTATCGGTATTATTCTCTACTTGTTTAAAAGGATTAACACCAACACTTAATTCTTTCTGATTATTAGAAATCATATTAAATTTATTAGTAATGGAACTAAGTCTATTTTTATTCTCTTCTAATTGATTATCCATTTGAGTAGTCTTATTTTCATTAGAAACATTATCAAAGACAGTCTTTTTATTTTTAGTTTCAAATTTACCTTTGGATATATTCAAATAATCAAGTGCTGCTTTCTTTCTCTCAGCATCTTTATCAACTACAGGCTTTCTCTCTATTATTTTCTTAGTATTAGTTACATTTTCTATAGAATTAAATTCATCATCATGTACAAAGATATTTGGTTTCTTGCTTTGGTTATTATCAACAATAAATTCATCTTTTGGATTATCATCTTCGATTATTTGTTTTTCTAATTCTTTAGTATAATCATTTTTATTTGTCTTCTCTTCTTTAGTAATGGTTTCTTTAGATAATCCAAGAATAGATTTTGCCTCTTCTCTTTGTTCGTTATCTTCTTCGTCAGAAATAAATATATCTTCATCTTCAGAAGAATTAGTAGTAGAAACTACCTTATCTTCATCACTTTCATCTTCTTCGGTTTCTTCTTCAGTTTCATTTTCAAGTGTTTCATTATCTTCTTCAAAATCCACATTCTTAGCAGGTTTTATTATACCCAAGGCTTTCTTATTATTAATATCTACATAAATTTTATCAATCAAAAATGCCGTAAAAATAACAAGAACAATAAAAAGGATAATGTAGGACGCTACATCGTAAGTTAAGAAATATAAAGGATACAAAATAAGACCAAAAAGTACACCGCCCGCAGTAACCTTGTCTTTGAAAATAGTAGATAGATATACACCAATACTCTTATCAATATCGGTACTTGTAGCCAATTGTAAAATAAGCACAAAAGTAATTAGCCAAAGTATAGAAAAAACAAGTATAGATTTAGTAGTTTTAATCTCTTTATTTAGCATTAACATTATGCCTAGTATTATAAAGAATAAACAAAGAGGATAGATAAGCAGACCAAATGTTCCTACCATAAATTTGGTGAATATTTGGAAAAAATTGAATACTAACAAAAGTAAAATAACCGAAAAAAGACATGTTAAAGTAATTCCTGCTTTAAACTTTTTTGATTTGTTATTAAGTTTACTCATCTTAGTAGGATAAATTGCCAAGTATACACCAACATTTATTAATTTTATTCACTATGAGTATAGCACATAAATAAAAATATATAAAATATTTTATTTGATTTTAATAAAAATTTTATACATTTTTAGTTATTATATTTTTGACCAAATAAACACATTTAATAAAAAACACTTAAATAAACTGTATAATCAAATCATTTATTTAAGTGCTAATCTATTAATTTTTTAAACATTCAGTGACAGTAGTTGCTACTAGATTATTAAGGCTATAATATTCAAGTATTAATGGCAGTGCTTTCAGCGTACATTCAGTTGGGTGTGCCAAAATCAAATCTCCACCTTTAATATTATTTGTGGCTCTTGTATATATCAAATTAGCATTCTTATCTCGCCAATCAATAGTATCTTTACTCCACATAATTGTTGAATATCCTAAATTTTTTGATGCTTGTAGAGTAGATTTATTGAAACTACCGCTAGGAGGTGCAAACAAATTCATATTGATACCCAAGATTGTTTTTACAAGTTTGTGATTAACATTAATCTCATTATAATTTTGAGAATAATCTAAGTACTCTTGGTCTTTGTGTAAATATCCATGATTACCAATCTCGTGTCCTCTAGAATAAATTTCTTTTAACATTTCAGGTTCTTTTTCTACCCACTGCCCACCTACAAAGAAAGTACATTTAACATTATATTTATCTAGAACATCTAACATATCTTCTAGATACTCAGTACCCCAATAGACATTTATCATTAAAGATACTTTGTTGCTATCTTTATTGCCATGATAAATAATATCGTCATTTTGATAACTAAAAGCATACTCATAACTGCTAGCACTAACATAAAATATAATTCCAACCAACATAATAATAATCAAAAAGTTGGCTACATTCCTAAATGATTTTAATTTCATACAATTTCCAATTATCTAGATTACTTTACAATAATATATTCGATATCTTTGAAATTTATGAATTAAAAATTTTTTATTAATTTATTTATGCTACTTATCTTATAAAATTATCACAGCATTAAAAAATACTATCAATAAAATTTATAAAAAACTTGATAGCAATATGCAATCAAGTTTTCTATAAATTTATTAATTATTTAGAATATTTACCGATTAATTTCAAGTCAACCTTGCCGTCATTAATCTTAATACACTCTACTTCAACAGTATCGCCGATATTCACAACATCTTCTACTTTCTCTACTCTAGTACTAGATAATTTAGAAATGTGTATCATACCTTCTTTGTTGTAACCAATCTCTACAAAAGCACCAAATTGAAGTATTCTTACAACTTTACCAGTATAAATTTTACCTACTTCAATATCTTCTGCAATAGACATAATAATTTCTTTGGCTCTATTAGATTTCTCTTGGTCAACACCACAAATCATAACCAAGCCATTGTCTTCTATATCAATTTTAACACCAGTTTCGTCAATGATTTTATTAATCATCTTACCACCAGAACCGATAACATCTTTAATCTTGTCAGGGTTAATAGAGAAAGAAATAATCTTTGGAGCATAAGGACTAAGTTCTTTTCTAGGTTCTGATAATACAGCATTCATCTTATTCAAGATAAATAATCTACCTTCTCTTGCTCTAGCCAAAGCCTCTCTTAGTATTTTCTCATCAATACCCTTAATCTTAATATCCATTTGAATAGCAGTAATACCTTTGGTTGTTCCTGCTACCTTGAAATCCATATCTCCCAAGAAATCTTCAAGACCTTGAATATCTGTAAGAATAGCAACTTTACCGCTCTTCTCATCTTTGATAAGTCCCATTGCACAACCTGCAACAGGTGCTTTGATAGGAACGCCAGCGTCCATAAGTGCAAGTGTACTACCGCAAACAGATGCTTGAGAAGTACTACCATTACTACTCAAAACTTCACTTACAGTTCTTATTGCATATGGGAATTCTTCTTCACTAGGAAGAACGGGCACTAATGACCTTTCAGCCAAAGCACCATGTCCAATTTCTCTTCTTCCAGCAGACTTCAAAGGTTTAGCCTCGCCAGTAGAATATGCTGGGAAATTGTAGTGATGCATATATCTCTTCTCTTCTTCATCATCAAGTCCATCAAGAATTTGAGTATCCCTTAGACTACCAAGAGTACAAGTTGTCATTACCTGAGTTTCTCCACGGGTAAATACTGCACTTCCATGAACTCTAGGAAGAATACCTACTTCACACCAAATAGGTCTAATTTCGTCTAGTTTTCTTCCATCAGGTCTAATGCCTTTCTCCAAAATCTTGGTTCTCATAATTTCTTTCTTAACTTTATATAGAACATCAAGAATTTGTCTCTCACTATCTACATACTTTTCGGCAAAATGTTCAAGAATTTCTTTGTTGGCAACTTCTTCTGCAGCATCTCTTTCGTGTCTATCAAAATGCTCCATAACTTTTTCAATAATAGGATAGCCATACTCTTTCACATCTTTCTCAAGATTTTCATCAATAACATAGAAAGGTAAATTTTCATTTTTCTTAACGCCAAGTTCAGCAATTATCTTTTCTTGGAATTCTACTTGTTTCTTAATTTCTTCATGTGCGAAAAGTATTCCTTGCAACATTTCTTCTTCTGTTACTTCATTAGCACCTGCTTCAACCATAAGAATTGCATCTTTAGTTCCAGATACTTTCAAATCCATAGAAGATTTATCTTGTTCTTCTTTTGTTGGATTAACAATGTATTTGCCGTCCACATATGCTACTTGGCAACTACCAGTAGGACCAGCAAAAGGAATATCGCTAATTGATAGAGCAATCGAACTAGCAAACATAGCAAGAGGCTCTGGTGCAACATCATAATCTACACTAAGCGGAGTAGCAACAACTGTTACATCGTTGAAAAATCCCTTAGGGAATAATGGTCTTAGAGGTCTATCAATAAGTCTAGAAGTAAGAATTGCTTGGTCAGTTGGTCTACCTTCTCTTTTCTTAAATCCGCCGGGAATTTTACCAACAGCGTATAGTTTCTCTTCAAAATCAACACTCAATGGGAAAAAGTCTTGACCTGGGCGTGGCTCTTTGTTCATACATGTATTACACATAACCATAGTATCGCCACATTTAACAATACAATGACCATTAGTTTGGAATGCGTATTTGCCAATTTCAACAGTAACTTCTTTGCCACCAATTTCTGTTTTAAATTCTTTAAAATCTTTCATCTTATCTCCTTTATTTTAAAAAAGCGAAAGTCTAAAAAATCTTTCGCTTTGTATAGCATATTAAAAATTAACGAATGTTTAATTTTGATTTCAATGCTCTATAGCCTTCAAGATTAGTTCTTTCCATATATTTTAGTAAATTTTTTCTATGGTTTACTAATTTTAGAAGACCTCTTCTTGAATGGTTATCATTAGGATTAGCCTTAAGGTGTTCTGTTAATTCCAAAATTCTAGCAGAAAGAATTGCTATTTGAACTTCGCAAGAACCAGTATCTCCCTCTTTAGTAGCATAATTTTTGATAACTTCTTGTTTCTTTTCTTTAGAAATCATAATATATCTCCTTCAAATATTTATTTGCCATATACCAAGTCAAATCTATGGAGACCAGAAATAACCTAGCACAAGGTACGACATAATTATAACAAATAAATATTTAATTGTAAACAGTTTTTTCTAAAAAACCCCTAATTTTATTAATTATTTAAAAAGTTCGTTCTTCTTCGCTATCATTTCATCAATTCTATTTATATATTCATCAATATTTTTGACATTAGCCCATCTCTCTATCTTATTGTATAGTGACCAATATCTTTTGGATATTGCATTAGCACCACAAGCAATAATAGAGGCAAATTCTTCCATGCTATCAATATTAAATACAGAAGGTTTTTCCCTAAAATACCCTATATTTTCTAGGTTTCCTATCATATTTTTTTGTTTGTACAGATAATAAGGTTTATATCCTGCTTCAATCAAAGTTTTATAGGAATATTCCACCATTTTTTGTACATCATCTACACTTGCGGTATCTCCATTAGTTTCTTTTAGTTCACTACCTCTTTTGATACTCAAAGTATGAATAGTTATATTGTCTGGATAATATTCTAGTACTTTGCTAATAGATTTCTTGAAAGTAGTAAAATTCTCGTGAGAAAGTCCAGCAATCAAATCCATATTAATAACAAAATTATAATTTAGAGCAAGTCTATACGCTTCTAAAATATCTTGGCTAGTATGTGACCTGCCTATTTCTTTAAGAGTTTTATTACAGAAAGTCTGAGGATTAATGCTAATTCTTGTTACTCCATGTTCTTTTAACACATCTAATTTGTCTCTTGTAATAGTATCTGGTCTGCCACATTCTACCGTGAATTCATTAACATTATAATCAATAACATCAAGCAATCTTTTTAATTGTTCGGCACTAAGTATTGTAGGAGTACCTCCACCAATATAAATAGATTTAATTATATAATTTTTTCGCTCAATTAATTCTTTGGCATCATTTATTTCTTTGATAAGTGCATCTAAGTAAGGCTCTAATTTATCTTTGCATTTATCTATAGGCATAGATATAAACGAACAATAGTAACATTTACTAGGACAAAATGGGATATTTATATACAAATCAACCAAATTATCATTTTTAATTACAATTCGCTGATTTTTAATTATTTCTTTTACAAGCATCGCTTTTTCGTACGAAACACCAAATTCGTCCATTAGTTCATTCATGGCTTTCATATAATCGCCCTTATGTTCTTTAATAAGTTCGTAATATAATTTGGTAGGTCTAATGCCAGTCAAACTACCCCATGGCAATTTTTTATCTGGGTTTAATTTCTTTAGAATTTTATATAGCAGAATTTTGGCATATCTTTTCTTGTATCTGTCAGGAAATTTCCTATCCCTAATATCTCCCGAATAAGAATATTCCTCTCCATCAGCAGTTGTAATTTTAACTGAAATGGTTTCATTTTTCTCGTCAATTACTTCACTTACATTAAATTCCAAATTCAAATCTGCAATATCATCATCAGTATAAAATAATTTAGTCACAAGCAATAATTCATCATATAATTTGTCATCAGTTACATTAATTTTAATCATTATATTGTCCTACTAATATCTTTTACAAAAGATAATTGTTTTAATTTATTTATTAAATACTCTAATTCATTTTTATCTTTAACAACTACTTGAATTGTAATTATTGTCATTTCTTGACTATTTTCTTTGATATTTAGTCCAGTTAATTGAATTTTCTCGTCATTAATTTTCTTAGTTAATTTAGCAATTACATTACTGCCTTCTGTAGAGTAAATTGTAATAGAACTTGTGAAATTCTTATTTGAATTATTCTTCCAATCACATTCAATTAATCTTTCAAATTCGCAAGAACTTAATTTCTCACAATTTTTTCTATGAATTGTTACTCCCTTACCTCTAGAAATATAGCCAATAATTTCATCTCCCGGAAGCGGATTACAACACTTAGCAAATTTGGTCATTAAGTTTGAATAACCCTTAACCGCAATATCTCCTACATTATTAACATTGCTAATACTATTTTTGTTGGTCTCAATTGTAGGATTTGAAGATTTATATAGGTTTACAAGTTTATTAAGAATTTGATTAGCAGAAATTGCACCATATCCAATTGATGCATACATTTCATCAATATTTTGGAAAGAATATTTATCAAATACCTCATCAAGATACTCACTAACCATTAATTTGCTAAGATTAATACTTCTATTTTTGGCATTCGATTCTAGTATTGTCTTGCCTTTCTTGATATTTTCATCTTTCATTTCTTTCTTAAAGAAAGAATTAATTTTGGATTTAGCACCACTAGTCTTTACAAACTTCAACCAATCTCTAGAAGGACCTTTGGCATTAGCATTAGTAATAATCTCGATTGTATCGCCGTTATTCATCTCTACATTCAAATTTACAATTCTACCATTAATCTTAGCCCCAACACAAGTATTGCCTACATTGCTATGAATTGCGTAAGCAAAGTCAACTGGTGTAGAACCTTCTGGGAAAGATAAAATTTTACCTTGTGGAGATTGTACAAATATTTTGCCACTATACACATCAGTCTTCATAAGTTCTAGCAGTTCATCACTAGATTTATCTTTATAAAGATCCATAATAGAACGAATATAATTAATTTTTACACCACTTTCGTCTACTTTCTTTTTCTCTTTGTACGCCCAGTGTGCTGCAAAACCATATTCTGCGTAAGTATGCATAGCAAATGTTCTTATTTGAACTTCAACAGGGTCTCCATTATCTAGAATAATAGCAGTATGAAGTGACTGATAACCATTGTCTTTAGGATTGGCAATATAGTCTTTAAAATTACCCAGTGGCTTAAACAAAGTAAATACTTTGCCTAATGCAGAATAACATTCTTCAACAGTATCTACAAGAATTCTTACTGCCAAAATATCCATTATTTGTTTTAATCTATTCTCTTTGAATTCTTCTTTCTCAGATATTTTAAGCAAGTAATTATTTCTTCCATAAATATCATTTATAGAACTAACGCTCATATTCTTGCCTTGAAGTTTCTTGGCAATGCTGTACATCTGTTTTTGTCTGCCATATACTACTACATTTGGGCAAATTGAAGTAAGTTCATTTTTCAAAGTATCAATTACTTTATTTATTTGGTCATTTCTTTCTTCAACTAATTTACTTAGAGAATTATATAATTCTTCGTACATTTGAGGTTTATAATACTTAAATGTTTCATTCCCAAAATTGTTCTTAATTTGGCTTAATCCTAGCATTTGAGATATAGGAAAATAAACATCTTGTACTTGTTGCATGTATGTTGCTTTTTCCATTTCATTTAATTTATCTAAGAAATCAAGTTTAGTAACTTCGATACATAATTTAATGATAATTAGCCTTATATCTTTGGCAAGTGCAATAAACATTTTTTTGATATTCTCTAATTGCTCTTGATGAGTAGATAGGTCTAGATTATCTATCTTTTCTAGTCTTTCGAATATTTCTTTCTCACTATCAAAAATATTTTCGTTTATTATTTCATTTCTGTGTTTGTAAACAGGATAAATTAAACCTACAATTACAGATATACTATCTAATCTATGTGTAATAATATTTTTAACTACTTTTAATGCAAATTCTTCGCTATAAATATCGTCATTGGTATATTTGTCTTTCAAAAAGTTGTATACTTCCAAAATTTTCTGTTTGCTATCTTCATCAAAATTCGTTATTAAACTTTCCAATTCATTCATAAATAGTTCCCCTCCTATTTAATTTTTAAAATTTCTTTCATAAAATTGTAAATACTAGAATTGTCTAGATTACTTTTAATATTAGATATTTGCATTAATCCATCTTCAAATTTGCAAATTCCTAATTCTTGCATAACCATTACAAAGAAGTAAAATTGATTATATTTAGCATTCTTATCTATATAATTATTTCTCTTTAGATTATTAAAATAAGTAATTAAATCGGGCATAGGAGCAATATTTTTGCATGCTTTAATAGACAACATTATCTTTCCAAATACTTCTCTGCTAACATCTATGCCTTTAAATAATTGCATATCAAGTGGAATACTTAGAGTATATACTTTATTAAATTTGGTAGAAATACTAGAAATATAACCTTCTACCAAGAAATTACTTAATAGAAATATATTATTATAATCCTTAAGATTTACATCGCTATTTGGAGCAAAGATTATAACATTTTCGCCACAAGCATTGTGTATATCAAACATTTCGTAATTAGTAATCTTATTTAGTAACTTAACTGCTGAAAAATATGTATCCATATCATAAATAATTACAGCCGTTCCAAACTTACTTAACTTAGTACATTCATTAATCTTCTCTATTGCCTTATCAAAACTTAACGACTTATATTTAGTAAATTCATTTTTACAATTAATGTATTGTAATTGAGATAAGAAATTAGCAGATATAATTTCACTTTTTGTAGCGGTTGTCAATTTAGAGTAATTAATATTTCTAATAAACCCGGTGATTTTCTCTTTGTTTGCATACTTTTCAAGTGTTAATTCTATTATTGCTTCTTTATGTGAATTTACACATAGATTATAATAGTACTCTCCTTTGCAGAAACCTATTAAATTCAAGTTACCTTGTTTAATTCTTATATGTTGTGGAAAATTCGACATTCTAGATACTGTATTGCCAGTGATATTCAATTTGAATAATGGCTTCTCATTCTTAAAACCACACGGCTCAAATATTCCCAATTCTTTAATAAACTCAGGAGAAATTTCTTTGTTGGATATATCCATATCATAATACTTTCTAGTAATTAAATCATCTTCATTAGTATGAGCCAATACATATTCATTAATTCTAGTCCTAAATTCTTTAAGATTTTTCTTCTCAATAGATAAACCACCCGCTTGATTATGTCCACCAAATCTAATAAGTAAATCACTAACGCTAGTCAATGCTTCAAATATATTTACACCGGGGATACTTCTACAAGAGCCTTTGTATTCCCCGTCAACTATACTTAGTAGACATACAGGCTTATTATATTTTTCTACAAGTTTGGAGCAAATAATACCAAGAACTCCACTTTCCCAACTTTCGTTATATAAGACTATCATGCCAAGCCTAGATACATTAGTATCTTCCAACATTTCACACGCAGATGCAAAGATGTTATTAGTTTCAACAACTCTTCTATCATTTAGTGCTACAAGCATATCAATATTATCTCTAATATCTTGCTCGTCGTTTTTTACATATAGATTAAAAGATATTATTGCATCACCCATTCTGCCAGTAGCATTAATCTTGGGTGCTAATTTGAAAGATATATCGGTACTACTTAGTGGCAAACTAATCTTTAATTCCGAACATAATTTCTTAAGTCCTTTTGGTAGTTGTTGCTTCTGATTTTCCAATCCTAATTTAACAATTGCTCTATTCTCATCAAGCAGAGGTACTATATCGGCAACTGTTGCAAGAGTAGCAATAGTTGTATATTTCAATGCTTCTTCCAACCCTGCAAGTGCATGAACTAATTTCAAAGCGACACCTGCACCACACAATTCTTTGAACGGGTATAATTGTCCCTCTAATTTTGGATTAATAATAAGCGTATCTGGAGTAATACTTGGCACATCATGATGGTCAGTAACAATTATATCTATGCCCAATTTCTTACAATAAGCAATTTCTTCTACACAAGTAATTCCACAATCGACAGTAATTATTAAATCTGGATTGTACATAGATTTTACTTTATCCAAACTATCAATTGTAAGTCCATATCCATCTACAAATCTATTAGGTAAGAATACACTCGCTTCTATCCCAATAGATAGAAAATATTTGTACAATATGGCAGAGGCACTAATACCATCAGTATCATAGTCTCCCATTATTAAAATTTTCTTTTTTGCTAGCACATAATATTTAATCTTATCTACAACTTCTTGCATATTCTTTAGCAAAAATGGATTGTATAGAGATGTAACTCCCGCATTCAAATATTTATCTATTTTATCGTCACTATCAATACCTCTTGCAAAAAATAATTTTACAATATCTTCACATAGATTAAATTTTTGTGCAGTTCTTGTTATTTCTTTTGCATTAAAATTCAAATTATCTACTTTACTTATAAATTCCATATAAATCCTTTTGTATATGGCTTAGTACCAAAAAAACCCTTTGGTAACAAAGGGCTTTAATATTTATACAATAATTTTCTCGTCTGCTTGATTGTTATTCTCTGCTCTTTTCTTTTCAAGTTCTAACTTTCTTCTAAGAGTAGCATCTTTATCTTTTTTGTACCAAAAAGACCAAAGACTAAATTCAAACATATATGTTCCAAATAGCATAACCAAATATCCTAGCATTATAGATAGAACAATATATATCAAAGAAAGATTACCAAAGAACATTATCCCAAATACAGATAAAATCATTAGTGCTGTAAATATAAGTACAGGTTTAAGTGTTTTGCCAAAAGCATCATAAACTCTGTCTGAATTACTATATTTATCGTATTTTTCATTATTCAAATTACTTCTGATATTATTGTTTAGGTATGTTGAAATTAATGCCGAAGACAAAATCATAACAAAGTAAGATACAACAAAATAGTAATTAAATGGAACTCTAGCCACTATCATTACAATAGTAAGCATAGCAATTTCAAATAAAATTGTCAATACAAAAGATATACTTGATACAAAATTATATCTAATTAAATAATAAATAAACACAAATACAAGTATACAAACAACTGCAAGTACAGAGTACCAAATTAACTCGCTAGCATTCTTAGGAAGAATATCATTCTTCTCAGTAGTAGTAATAATTACACTACTTTCTATATTTTCTCCACAATTTACAAGTAAACTACTCTCAATTGTAGTTCTCAAATCATCTATTTCACTATCAAATTTATTATTATCGTTGGCAATTTTAACAATCAAACCATTTTGAGCACCATCGCCAATCTTTTCTATTCTATAGTCATCAAATTTGTTATCAACCAAACCTTTCAATTGTTTGGTTAGTTCTTTATATTCAGTTTCAGTAACAGTAGTATTAAATTTTACATCAAAAGTACTAACATTTCTAAAATCATAGTCATAATTAAGACCAAAAACAAAACCAAATACAATAGAAAGTACAAGTAGTACAATTGGAATAAGCATATAGTACTTAAATCCACTAATTATATTTATATTCTTCTTATTCGACTTCATCAATCTCTTCCTCCCTAGCAAAATTTACTCTCTTCTCGTTCTTAAGATTGAATGCAGTATAATCAACAGCAACTACTTTATTGATATATAAACTAGTAAATGCAGTACCAGGAATAGTCATAAGGAAATTGAATGTAAACATTCTCATAGCACTACTTGGTACAATTAACATAAGTAAACTTACGCCAGTAATCAAAAGTAATTTGTCAAGCATTGTAAATATTGCAGATTTATATCCTGATGTAAATGAAACAACGAATTTCTTACCCTTGGCATATTCTTTCTTAATTACATTCAAATAATACATATGAAGTATAAAATTAAGCACAAATCCAAATACAAAGCCTAACCAACCAGCAAATGTAACTTGTAAATCACATATAGCAGATATTATTACAGATATCATAAGTGCGAAAACGAAAGAAAGTGACGAAACAAGGCCTAATTCTCTAAATAATACAAATGCAATAGCAATACAAGCAACAACAATTATACAGGTTGTAACATAAATTGCAATTTTGCAAGATTTACCTAGTGTAGCAGGAACATCAATTGTATCCAATTCGGTAGACATATTAACACCAATCATAGCACTTTCTAATTTTCTTGCATATTCCTCGCCAGTAGATTTATTAGTAATACCTGAGCCAGAAATGAAAGTATAACCATAAGTATTCTTCTCAGTAACCTTTGGTTCAGAGAAAGCGTGGTCATAGTCTTTGTCCATGTAGATATACATAGTTTGACTATCTGTTTTTGAAACTTCTTCTGTTAATGCAGTAAATTTCTCTTTACCTTTGTCTGTAAATTCAATGTATACACCATGAGTTGTTCCACTAAGCATATATTTAACACTGGCAATATCTTGTCCAGTAACTTTCGCTTCTGCAGATTCCCCCGATGCAGCCTTCATTTCAATTAAGCCTACCAAGTAATTAGTATTAATTGTAGTATCTGGAACTTCTACAGTCATTTTGTCATCAGAATTCAAATAAACTTTAGCATCTGCATATTTAAGGTTAAGTAGATATTGAACTCTATCAACAGTCTTGTTATAAGCATCTAGTTTATTGCCTTCATACCAATCTGCAACTTCCAAATCATAAGTATTTTTCACTCCACTACCTAATTCCAATCCCATATGGATATTGCCTATACCAGTGAAAGTATAGTGTGTGCCTGGAACTGGGAAAGAAATAAAAGTTAGTAGTAAAGATATAACAATAAAAATACTAATAAGTACATAATTTCTTATTGCTCTTTTCTTTTTCATTAATTGCTCCAATTATATAGTTTTTTAAGTAATTGTTGACCATTTATAGTATTTCAAGTCATTTATAAAATAAATTTCATAAAATTAATACACTTCAACACTTAGTATTATACAATTGAATATGTATTTAGTCAATTTTTTTTTGATAAAAAGAAAAGAAAAAGTACTTTATTTGCTTCTAATTATAAAAAAACTTCCAAAATTTCAATATGTACAACATCATCACATAAAATTTTGGAAGTTAAATTTTTACTTCTTAATATTTACAAAAATTATTCCTATTAGCCCACCCATTAGAGTAGTTAAAATAAAATCATACAAATTTTTCACGGCAAAAGCAAAATTACCTTGCAAAATAGAGAAAACAAAGAAACTCAAAACAAAATAGAATGCTCCTAAAAACAATCCTTTCAAGAAACCCTTTTCTCTATTATTTTTAAGTATAACGACCACACCAAAAATTAAAGAAATTACTTTAATTACTTGATTAATTGGGAAAATCCAGCCATCAGATATATTCAAAAATCTAACTAATACCGCAAATAATAATATTAATATCAGAGTAATGGATACCGCCGTTAATGAACCTTTAATTACATCAAATAATATATTTTTTCTTTTAATATTCTCACTAGAACTCATATTTATTAACCTTCCATATTTTTTTATATAATATATGAGGGTTGTCCTTAATATATGATTGTATTAGAATTAAAAAAATTGGAATATTTAATATACTCCAATTTTTAAAATATCAATAATTATTTAGATGCTTTGGTTGTTTTCTTAGTAGAAGTTTTCTTTGTTGTTGTTTTCTTCTCAGGTTTAGTATCTTCAGTTTTCTCTTCTACAGCAGCGTCTTCAGTAGTAGGTGCTTCTTTCTCTTCAGCCTTTTCTACTTTGTCTTCTACAACTTTGTTGTCTGTATCAACAGTTACAGCAGATTTATTATCAATTCCACCAATAGCATTGATATGGATATCCATAGTAGTAGGATTTTTGGAATTGCCAGTAACAATTGTTACAACTTTGCCATCTGTAGTCTCTCTAATGCTTTCTACAACACCATAAACACCAGCAGTTGTAATTATCTTAGTTCCTTTCTTAATTGTATTGTTTAGTTCGTTTCTAGCATTAACTTCTTTCTTTTGTCTAAGATATGTAGGCACAAGCAAAGCAATTGCGAAAACAATAAGAACAAGTATAATCCAGTTTTTTGCAAACCAATCTCCAAATGCGGATAGTAAAGTATTCATAATTTTCTCCTTAATTTTCTTTAATGATAATATATTATAACAAATCTAGTAAATTTATCAAACAAATTAATGTTAGAATATATCTATTTTTGTAAATTTTTTCTTATTTTTTATTCTTATCTTTTGATATGGCGTTCTTAATTTCTCCAGCATTGTATCTTGCCAAAAATTTATCTTTGAAATCAAGCAAACAATTATTTCTAATTGCATCTTTGATATCTTCCATAAGTTTAGTCAAAAATCTTATATTGTGTATGCTTAGAAGTCTTGCCCCTAGAATTTCTCCAGCATTTATTAAATGTCTTAAATATGCTTTGGTATAATTTTTGCAACATTCACAATCACATTCACTATCTAGTGGAGTAAAGTCATCTTTGTATATAGCATTTCTTACAACTACTTTGCCATCATGTGTAAACGCTGTACCATTTCTAGCAATTCTAGTAGGAAGAACACAATCAAACATATCCACTCCTCTAATAACACCCTCCAGAATACAATCTGGACTACCAACACCCATTAAGTATCTAGGTACATTATTAGGAAGATGAGGCTTCATAACATCAAGCATTTCGTACATAATTTCTTTTGGTTCTCCAACAGAAAGCCCCCCGATTGCCATTCCATATTTAATATACGGCTTAGTCCTCTCCAAACTCTCTAATCTTAAATCTTTGTAGAAATTACCTTGAACAATTGGGAATAGTGCTTGATTATCATTTTGATGATATTTATAACATCTATCCAGCCAATCAAGAGTTCTGTTCATTGCTTTCTTGCTTTTCTCATAAGATGTACCATATGTTGTACATTCGTCAAAAGCCATCATTATATCAGCGCCCAAATTTTCTTCTATTTGCATACACTTTTCAGGTGTTATGTATAGTTTTTCTCCATTTAAGTGAGAACGAAATTCTACGCCATCGTCAGTAATTTTTCTCAAATCAGCAAGTGAAAATACTTGGAAACCACCACTATCTGTAAGGATTGGTCTATCCCAATTCATAAATTTATGAAGTCCACCTGCTTGTTTTATTAATTCATCACCGGGTCTTAGGTGCAAATGATATGTATTACTAAGTAGTATTTGCGTATTTATCTTCTTCAAATCTTCGGGTGCTAAACTCTTAACTGTTGCCTGAGTGCCAACTGGCATAAAAACTGGAGTTTCTATTACACCATGAGGAGTTCTAAATTCTCCTATTCTTGCTCCCGATTGAGAACATACGCATTTTGTTTCAAAACTAAATTTATCCATTGTTATCCTTTATTAATTCAAATCTTTTATATTTTTTACCATCTTTTTCCACTATTTCATTCCACATATATCTTGGTCTAGCCCACACATCATAGTCTCCATAAAGAGCCATATAAATTACTAAATTTTCTTCTGTCTCACTATGTTTTGCAAATCCTAATACCTTGTATAAATTACCTTTGTAATGTCTGTATATACCATTTATAACTATATCTTCCATCACGACCCTCATATAAGTAATGTTGCATCACCAAAACTAAAAAATCTATATTTTTCTTTAACAGCAGTATTGTACATTGCCATAGTTTCGTCATAACCAATAAATGCCGATACTAGCATAATAAGAGTACTCTCTGGCAAATGAAAGTTAGTAACCAAGCCATCAACCATTTTAAATTTATATCCGGGATAAATAAATATATCCGTTTCTCTCTGACAAGCATGGATTACTCCATTATCATCGGTTGCACTTTCAAGCACTCTTACACTTGTTGTCCCAACTGCAATAATTCTTCGATGTTCTCTTTTCGCTTCATTTAAAATTTTTGCATTCTCTTCAGTTACTTCAATGTATTCACTATGCATTTTATGAGACAAAATATTGTCCTCATTAACTGGTCTAAAAGTTCCTAAACCAACATGCAATAGAACTTCTACAATTGTTACACCTTTCTCTCTAATCTTAGCAAGTAATTCTTGTGTAAAATGCAACCCCGCTGTTGGTGCAGCACTACTGCCAGTAATTTTATTATAAACAGTTTGATATCTTTCTTTATCCTTATATTGATTATGAATATAAGGAGGAAGTGGCATAACGCCCAAATTATTAATTATATCCTCAAAAACACCATCAAACTTAAATCTAATTATTTTGCCACCAAAATCTGTATCTTCAATTATCTCTCCAGATAATTTATCCGAAAAAGTAATAATTGAGCCATTTTTTAGTCTTTTGCCGGGTTTAGCAAGAGTTTCCCAAGTATTTAAGTCCAATCTTTTAAGAAGTAAAATTTCAATCTTTGCTCCTGTATCTTTTTTGCCAAATAATCTAGCGGGCAATACTCTTGTATTATTAACTACAAGAATATCTCCAGCATGAAGATAATCTATAATATCCTTGAAAATTTTATGCTCAATATTGCCATCATCTTTGTGATAAACAAGCAATCTAGAACTATCTCTAGGTTCAGCAGGATATTGAGCGATTAATTCTTCGGGCAAATCATAAAAATATGATTTAGTATTCAGCAAGTCTTTATTCGTTTTGTTCATCGTCATCGCCTTCTATAAATAATTTCAAATACTCCTGATTTTTAGCCGTTAATTTCTTGCCTAAATGTTTATATGCATTAGGTAGAACAACTCTTCCTCTAGGAGTTCTAGCAATAAATCCTAATTGAATTAAATAAGGTTCATATACATCTTCTATAGTATTAGCATCTTCACCAGTCGCTGCCCCTAGTGTATTAAGTCCTACAGGACCACCATGAAATTTGTCTATAATAGTCTCAAGCAAAATTCTATCTGTAAAATCTAGACCCAAATCATCAACTTCAAGTATTTCTAAAGATTGTTTACATATTTCATTAGTAATTCTATTACTACCAGAAACTTCTGCAAAGTCTCTAATTCTCTTTAATAGTCTATTAGCAATTCTTGGAGTTCCTCTACTTCTCTTGGCAAGTTCCATGCAAGCATCTTCATCAATAGGAGTTCCCAAAATATTAGCACTTCTGCTAATAATCTTAGATAATTCTTGTGGAGTATACATTTCAAGTCTGCACACTACACCAAATCTATCTCTTAATGGTCCTGTAAGCATTCCAGCCTTAGTTGTTGCACCAATCAAAGTAAATGGCTCAACATTAATTCTCATTGTTCTAGCACCAGGACCTTTGCCAAGAATAATATCCAATGCAAAGTCCTCCATTGCTGGATAAAGTACTTCTTCTACAGACCTGCTAAGCCTATGAATTTCATCAATAAATAGCACTTCATTTCTTTGCATGTTACTAAGGATACTAGCCAAATCTGCTACTTTCTCAATTGCTGGTCCAGAAGTAATTTTGATATTTGTACCCAATTCATTGGCAATAATATGTGAAAGTGTAGTTTTACCTAGTCCCGGAGGGCCATAAAGAAGCACATGGTCAAGAGCATCGCCCCTCTGCTTTGCTGCTTTAATATATACACTTAAGTTCTTTTTAATTTTCTCTTGACCCACATAATCGTCCATTGAAGTAGGTCTAAGAGTATTCTCTACTTCGCTTTCTGTTAGATTTTTAGTAGAAGTAATAAATCTCTCTTCTTCCATAATACTCCCAATTATTTATTCATATTTTTCAAACTTTTCTTAATAATATCTTCGGAATTATCTTCGGCAGTAGCAACATTTTTAACAACTTGCGTTGCCTCAAATCTACTAAGTCCCATAGCAACCAATGTATCAATTGCTTCTTCAATAGCACTAGAAACAACAATTGTATTTTTAGGATTAAGCATAGATAATTGCAAATCATCAAAACTATTCTTTAATTCTACAATTAGTCTTTCGGCCGTTTTCTTGCCCAAACCTTTAATAGAAGACAACAATTTAATATTCTCAGTTACAATTGTATTAATAAGGTCAGCAACTGGCATAGAAGACAAAATTGCAATAGCCATCTTGCCCCCTATTCCACTTACACCAATTAACTTCAAAAATACAGATTTTTCTTCCTTTGTCGCAAAGCCAAAAAGGGTTATCGCATCTTCCCTTACAGCCATATATGTGTAAATTGTTGCAAGTTCGCCTACATTTGCAAGTTCATAAATAGTTGTATCACTTACATTTAATTCAAAGCCTACACCATTACAATTAATAACCGCTATGTTATTTTCTTTCTCCTCTACTATTCCTGTTAAAAATGAAAACATTTAATATTCTCCTTATAAGCCTAATGTATATCTGTTCCAGCCAGTAATTGATTTGTTTGACTATGAGTAAGTGCAACAGCAAGTCCATCAGCAGCGTCATCTGGTCTAGGAATTGAAGTTAATTTGAGTATCGCTTTAACCATAAATTGTACTTGTTGTTTATCTGCTCTGCCATTACCAGTAAGTGCTTGTTTTATTTGAAGAGGAGTATATTCATAAAGTTTCAATTTCTTATGAATGCAAGCAAGCAAAATAACACCTCTAGCCTCTGCTACAGCAATACCGGTTGTAATATTTGTATTAAAAAACAATTCTTCCAGTGCTACTTGGTCGGGTTTGTATTTATCTATCAAAGCACACATACCATCGTATATTTTCTCAAGTCGCTGTGGCAATGTATCTTCTTTGGGAGTATTAATTACTCCATAATCAATAACATCGGTCTTAAATTTGCCTTTCTCAATTACCCCAAATCCAACAATAGCAAGACCGGGGTCAATGCCCAAAATAATCATTATATACCTCTAACACATACTAGTATATAATTTTAAACCCCACAAGTCAAACAAATGTTTTATTTTTAATAATTAATTAACAATCTTAAAAAAAGAATGAACTTAAAAATTCATTCTTACTAAACAAGTTATTAATCTTCAACTCTATTTTTATATTGTTTTATTTTTAATATCAATTTATCACAAATCCAAAATATAAATTTTCTAAAACAATCATAGATAAAACCGAGTACATATATACTCAATGCAAAAAGTAACACATACAAAACACTCGTTTTTAGAGAATAAAAATTATCAACCTTCAAAATTGAAAAATACAATTTAGGTTTAAAAAACATTGCTTCTTGAAATAAATATATACCAAATGTAGTTGAAGATATAAACCTAACAATTTTGTTTGATTTGCTATTTTTACAAACTATATTTCTAAACATCATAAATATGCTAATTGAAGCGATTAATACCAGTATATTAGAATATTCTGGTAATATCTTAAAGTATTTATACAAGAAGATATCACTTGGGATATACCAACCTGCTAGTATTAACAATGTTGATACAACATAAATTATTGCCCAAATATAACGCTTAAAAGTTGGAGTATATAATCTTAAAGTACCTCCAATCATATAAAGTGAAATAAACCAAATTAAATTATATCCTGCACCAATACCAATAATACTATCTATTTGAAATCTTAATGAAAAATAAGACATAATACATATAAATATACACAAGCAATATAATTCTTTTTTGCTAGAATTATTCAATATCTTATTTAAAAATAGAGATAACAAATATATTAATATATAATCTGTAAAAAACCAATACCTATTTCGAATAATTGGGGCAAAGCAACAAACAACTTCTTTAAAACTAAAAGGTTCCCCAAAAACAATCATACAAAGTATGTATAGACTAAGTGAATAAAAAACTACAGTCAACCAAAGATTTATCAATTTTTTTAGTTTGAATTTTGATTTTACCATAAAATATGCTGATATTAAAACAAAAATATTTACAGAAATCAAAAATATCGAATAAACAAATCTTAAAGAAAATGTTTCAAAATTTGAATTTGCATGACCTAAAAAGCCACCATAATTAATCAAATGAATACATGTAATTAGGAACATTGCAATTATTCTTAATATTTCAAAACCTAATTCCCTTTGTGTGTTGGTCGTTTCATTATTTAAAACACTTTGATTTTGCTTGTCTTCAGTATTTATATTATTATCAATCTGATTGTTCATTTTTTCCCTATATTATTCTTCTTCAGTCAAATTAACATTGTGATATACTTCTTGAACATCATCGCTATCTTCCAAAGCATCTATCATTTTCTGGAATGTTACCTGTTTATCTGCTGGCAAATCAACATAATTTGTTGGAATTAAATCAATTGAACTATCTGCAATTGTTATATTAATTCCCTCCAAATTAGATTTAACTGTCTCGAAATTTTCTGGAGTTGTATATATTTCAAATACTTCATCTTCAATAGCAATATCTTCTGCACCAGCCTCAAGTGCTGTCATCATCATATCATCATCAGAGATACCAGTACCTCTTTGAACATATATAACACCTTTCTTATTAAATAAGTAAGATACACAACCATTACTACCTAGACTACCGCCAAATTTCTCGAAATCATGTCTAACATCGCTAGCAGTACGATTTTTGTTATCTGTAAGAGCGTAAACAATTACAGCACTACCACCAACACCATAACCTTCGTATGTCATACTCTCGTAATTAACTGTATTAAGTTCGCCACTTGCTTTCTTAATACTTCTATTAATATTATCATTAGGCATATTAATAGCCTTTGCCTTAGCGATTATATTTTTTAATTGAGAGTTAGAATTTGGGTCTGCACCACCAAGTTTAACTGCAACAGCAATTTCTCTACCAATTTTAGTATACATCTTGGCATTTTGTTGGTCATTTTTCTCTTTAATTCCTTTAATTTTTGTCCACTTATTATGTCCTGACATAAAATTACCTCATTTTCTTAAATAATACATTATTATAGATGCACTAACATTGGCATTTAGACTCTCAACATTATTCTGCATAGGAATTGAGACGAAATATTCCGAATTGTTCTTGAGAGTATCAGATACCCCTTGGCCTTCATTTCCTATGATTATTCCTAATTTTTCATTAGTATGATTAAATTTGTCTAATTCTATGCCATTCATATCAGCACAAACAAATTTCATATTATTATTTTGTTTTAATTCATTAAGATAGTCATAATTACACATAGTATAATTAACATTAAATATTTGCCCCATACTACATCTAATGCATTTAGGAGTATAAGGATAAGCAGAATTTACTGCAAATATTTGGTCAAACCCAAAAGCACAAGCACTTCTAATAATTGCCCCCATATTAGTTGGGTCTTGAATATTATCTAGTATCAAAATTCTATTCTTTACAGCAATTTTGTCATTCTTAATCTTACATAGTGCAAATACCCCATCGGTTGTCATAGTATCAGACAAATACTTAGCAATATTATCTGTAATAAGTTCAACCTTGGTATTAGCATTATTAAATAGTTTTGCTTTATCTTCTACACAAAATATCGTAGTTAATAACTTTTTAGCATCTAATTCTTTAACAATTTTGTAAGTCTCAATAAGACAAATATTTTCAAGTTTAGAGAATTTCTTGTCTTTCACTTGAACACAATATTTAATTAATTTATTTTCTCTACTTGTAATCATGTAAACCTATAAAATGTGAAAACAAGTATTTAATGAAAAATACTTGTTTTACCCCTAAAATTTATTATTTTGCAAGTGCTTTCTTTGCAGTTGCAACCAAACTAGCAAATGCTTTCTCGTCAGAAATAGCAAGATCAGACAAAACCTTTCTATTTAGGTCGATATTAGCAACTTTTAGTCCATGCATAAATTGGCTATAAGACATGTCATTTTGTCTACAACCAGCATTAATTCTAGCAATCCAAAGTTGACGGAAATCTCTCTTCTTTAGTCTTCTACCAGTATAAGCATATTGACCTGCTTTCATAACTGCTTGTTTAGCAACTCTATAAAGTTTGCTTCTAGCACCCCAGTAACCTTTGGCACTTCTTAGAACTTTTCTTCTCTTTTTAACTGCGTTAACTGCTCTTTTAATTCTCATAAGTCATTTCTCCTTTTAGTTATGCTGAAAGCAACTCTTTTATATTTCTTTCGTTGGCTTTTGCAACATATCCACCCTTTCTAAGTCTTCTCTTTCTAGATGGAGTTTTCTTAGTTAAGATGTGTCTTCTATTTTGTTTGTTTCTCTTAATTAGTCCAGATTTTTTAAGTTTAAATCTTTTCTTTGCACCAGTATGTGTTTTTTGTTTTGGCATAATTCTTTCTCCTTAATTATTTAGTATTCTTTGGTGATAAAACCATTACAATTTGTTTACCATTTACTTCTGGTTTAGATGTCATATCACATACATCTTCTAGCATCTCATAGAATTTCTGCATGATAGGAATTCCAAGTTGTGGATTAGCATTCTGTCTACCAAACATTCTAAGAGAGACTTTCACTTTGTCACCATTTGTCAAAAACTTACGAACATTTTTAGCCTTAAATTGCATATCATTATCAGCAATATTCATGCTAAGTTGCATTCCTTTCACTTCCACAATTTTTTGCTTTTTCTTGGCTTCTTTTTCTTTCTTTATGGTGTCAAACTTATGTTTGCCATAATCCATAATTTTGCACACAGGCGGAACAGCATTTGGCGACATTAGAACCAAATCCAATCCTTCTTCTCCAGCAAGTCTCATAGCCTCGCTAGTAGCCATAATCCCTAGTGCTTCTCCTTGACTTCCTACAAGTCTTACTTGTGGAACTCTAATTTGTTCATTAATAAGTAACTCTTTGATAGTGGTATACCCCCAAATTATATTTTCCGTTTAAAAAAAGTGAGTAACTTTAATTACCCACCTCTCACAATAAATACAAAAATTTATTATTATTTACCACATCAAAACAAAATTCGATGGGTGAGAAGTGGTCTTCTTCTTTAAACTACACAAGTATTATACCTATCGCAATCTCTTTTGTCAATGGTTTTTAGCAATTTATTTACTATAATAATAAATATTTTATATTAATTTTTAATCAATTTAATTATATTTTTATTGTTCTAGCATCCAATCTATATATATACCAAACCCCTTAGTTGGATCATTTACAAAAACATGTGTAACCGCACCAATAAGTTTTCCATTCTGTATTATTGGGCTTCCACTCATTCCTTGCACTATCCCACCAGTCTTGGCAATAAGATTTTTGTCAGTAACCCTAATAACCATACTTTTCTCATTACAACTTGCTTGGAAATTAGTTTTAATTATTTCTATATCGAATGCTTCTATAGTTTCTCCATCAAGCGAAGAAAGAATTTGAGCCTTACCGGGTTTAGCAGATAATCTTCCGCCGATATCTATAGAAGTCTTATTAACAGTAAATTTATCTACATCGTCTACAAAGCCATATACTCCGTATTCACAATTTTTGTCTACACTTCCTAGCACATTTTCTCTACTAAATGTGCCCATTAATTCCCCCGCCTTGCCACTTTTGCCTTTCTTTATGCCCAGAATTTTACTCTCATAAATATTCCCACCGCTTACTTCAATACATTCATTTGTCTCACTATCATTTATTGAATGACCTAGAGAACCAAATCTTTTGGTTGTTGCATTTACAAAAGATAAAGTTCCTATCCCCACTGCATCTTCTTTTACCCACAAACCTAATTTATAAGTATTGGTCATACTATCAAGTGCAGGTTTAATTTCTGCTTGAAAACAATCGCCATTTCTTCTAACTTTAAGAATTACACTCTCGCCTTTGAAATTCTCCAAAATTTTGGCAATATCTTCAACGCTATTAATCTCTATTCCATCAATATGCGTAATAACATCTCCAGTCTTAAGACCACTATTTTCAAATGGTCTTTCAATTCCGTTCTTAGATAAAATATAATTACCACCAATTAGAATTACACCCCTCGACTGCAAAGAAAATCCAAGAGTTTCTCCACCCGCAAAATATCTGTCTGGTTCTACAACATTTACTTTTAATTTCTTAATATTAAATAAATTAAATAACTTATAATTGATAATGTATTTATCAAATTCATTATCTTCTTCGGCAGATGCACTTATAATATTTGAAGAAATTAACCAATTATTAGTTAGTATATCTTGTAATTCATCAGTCGTTACAAACATCTCATTTCTAAGAGAAAAAAATAAATTGTATGGAAAAAAACTAGATACAACAACAAAAAATATTATAACCAGTATAGGTATAAGTTTTTTCTTTTTTGCCATACAAAAAAATACTCCCAATATAATATTAGAAGTATTTTATATAATTAAGTTCAAAATATTCGTTATTTTATTTGGTAAAAGTTGGTCACTACTTAATTAAACTATTTTTATAGGCGTGCGCTTCATCAATCATAACATTTGCCAAATTCAATGATACTTGCGAAGAAGAACCAATCATTCTAGCAATTTCATTAATTTTAGTTTCATTATTAAGTGGAGTTACAGAAGTTATTGTAGAATTACCCTCATCGTATTTAGTAATCTTTAAATTATTATCTCCAAATACAGCAATTTGTGCTAAATGCGTAATACAAATTACTTGAGAGTTCCTAGAAATTTCACATATCTTTTGACCTATAATTACTCCAATTTCTCCACCAATTCCAGTATCAATCTCATCAAAGATACAAGTTTTGTTTGAATTATTATTTTGCAAAGATTTAAGTGCTAACATAAATCTACTCATTTCTCCACCAGAAATAATCTTGCTAAGCGGTCTAAGTTCTACACCCAAATTGGCACTAAACATAAATTCAATATCGTCCGCACCTGTGGGACTTACTATTTTCTCAATGTTATCTAGATTGATATCATTTTTGAAAATAACATCAAAGTTAGCATTTTTCATTCCTAATTTTCTAAGTTCAGCAACAAACTTAGTTTTAAATTTCTCAATCTCACTTTTTCTAATATTTCTAAGTTCAGTACATACAGCAATTATTTCTTTCAAAAGATGATTTTTATTAAGAACAAGTCTATTCAATTCTTCTTCTGCATTAATTAGCAAATTAAGCCTCTTCTCATATTCTTCTTTGACACTTAAAATGTCTTCAATGGTGTTTCCATATTTTCGTTCTAAATCTTTAATATAAGAAAGCCTATCATTTAATTTATCCAATTCTTCAGCATCATAATGAATACTGTCCCTCTTGCTCTCAAGATTTGAAATAATATCTTCTAATTCATATTTACAAGAATACAATCTATCTTTCTCACTAGATAATTCATCATCAAAATTTAATGCTTGCGACATACTATTGATAGCGGACTTTATCATATTTGAGACATTCAATTCTCCGTCTAGACAATTGATGCTATCATTCAGTGAGGCAAATATTTTCTCACTATTCTCCATTATCTTTATCTGATTTTTCAATTCATCTTCTTCATTAATTCTCAAATCTGCGTTAGTAATTTCATTAATCTGAAATTCTAGTAACTTAATATTATTATCTCTATCTTTATCAATGCCACCTAATTCTCTAATCTCTTTATTAATTTCATCTAATTGATTAAGACAGGTTGCAAGTTCACCCTTCTTAAATGTCAGACTATTTTCAATAATTCCGTCAATTATTGCCAAGTGATTTTCTGGGTTTAATAGCATCATGCTGTCGTTCTGACCAAAGATATCTATAATCTGATTAGATACTTTCCTCAGAATATTGAGTGTTACTAGTTCTCCATTAATTCTGCATTCATTCTTACCAGAATTTGTAAAGTATCTAGAAATAATTAGCGTTCCCTCATTCTGTATATCTACCGAATTTAATATTTCATTTAATTCAGAATTATTCTCATCAACACTAAAGACACCTTCAACTTTTGCAAAATCCTCTCCACTTTTAATAAGAGTTTTGTCCGCCCTTATTCCAGTCAAGAAAAGTAAAGCATCTACAATCAAAGATTTACCCGCACCAGTCTCACCGGTAAGAACATTGAAACCTTCAACAAAATTTACTTGAGATTTACTAATTAGTGCCAGATTTGTAATTTTAATAGTTTCTAACATATTTAATCCTAAAAAATTTATTACCTATATTTTAAACTAAGAATAAAAAAAATACAATTGAAAAATTGTATTTTTTTATTTTGCAAACAAACTAATTAAGTAGAGAATTCAACTTATCCCTTACAAAGAATGCATCTTCTTGGTCATTAGTTATTACCATTACTGTATCGTCCCCATATGTACAGCCTAATATCTGAGACATGGATAGTTGATCAATTAAGTTACTAACCATACCCGCTGTTCCCCTAATAACTTTGACTATAGTTAAATTCATTGCTGATTTAACTGAGATAACACATTCTTTGAATATGTTTAAACACTTATTAGAAAGTGCTTGGGCAGAAGAACTGACTACTGCATATTTGTACTTCTTGCTATCAGATAGAATTTTAATAAGTCCCAATTCCTTAATATCTCTACTAATAGTAGCCTGAGTTACATCAAAGTTTGCATTCTTAAGTGCTGTAACTAATTCTTCTTGAGTCTCAATCTCGCTAGTAGAAATTAGTTCCAATATCTTTGATTGTCTAGAGTTACGAGCCATTTTATCCACCTCAAAATGTAATTAATTTGTTTGAAGACACTTACTTCCACCAAAGCAGGCATCTTCTATCACTTACTATGTGATTGCAATAATTATACAACAACTTTTATCTTTATGCAAGGGGTTTTTGAATATTTATTCATTATTTTTTTTATAAAAATTCATACTTATGCATAATCAAATTTTAAAATGTATAATTATGCAATTTTATGTATAATGGCGGAATAAAGCCATTTTTTACTTGTATTTTTGCATGTTCAACAATAAAAAACACCCTTTATGCATAAATTTTGCATATTTAAACATTAATTTTTTATTTTTCCTTAATTCTCTAACTTATATTATTTAATGCTTTACCCGAATAGGTTAAAGATATATTCAAGCAAAACAAATGTTTATTCAATTCATATAACATTAATTTATTCGTGATTGTAATTACAAACATTAAGTTTTGTTTCAATTCAAACAAAAAAAATAATTTAAAAAAATTTAATTAATTGGAATTCTAATTGAAGAATGCCAAAACCCACTTTCTAAATATTATAGCAATCTCTGCACAAAAAAAAATTACTACAAAAAAAGACCACCCTACAATCACAGTAATCAATTATAAATTACTACTAATTATAGTGTGGTCATATTATTTATTGATAGTAATTAAGCATTACATATTATAAATACTTAAGAATTCATCAACAGTTACATCTAATTTATTAAGACCCTTTCTTCTAATAAATTCAATCTTATTCTCTGATGCTCCCCTACCTATTATTACAATATAAGGAACACCAATTAATTCAGCATCATTTAATTTTACTCCAAAACTTTCATTTCTATCATCAAGCAAAATAATATCATCTTTTGTATTTAATTTATCATATAACTTATTTGCTAATTCAACTTGTGTTTGGTCTTTAGTATTAGCAATGACAATCTCCATTTTGTATGGGGCAACAATTTCTGGCCAAACAATTCCTTTCTCGTCACAATTTTGTTCTACTAAAGCACTAAGAGTTCTACTAACACCAATTCCATAACAACCCATTATCATATATTTAGATTTGCCCTGCTCGTCCAAAAATTTACAATCCAATTGCTCTGAATATTTAGTTCCTAGTTTGAATATATGTCCAACCTCAATACCCCTAACTGTCTTGACTTCTCTGCCACAATGAGGACACTTATCTCCTGCTTGCATTTTCTTGATATCAGCAAAGCAATCTATCTTCAAATCACTAAGATTTGCATTAACATAGTGATAGTCTTGAATATTAGCACCAATAACAAAATTTGTCATATATTTAATATCATTATCAGCAATTACTGTACAATCTTTCAAATCAATTGCACCTACAAATCCAGCATATGAGCCAATAGATAGTATTTGTTCTTGAGATGCCATCTCCAAATTCAATGTGCCAAGTTTATTTGTAATTTTAACTTCTTCTATTTCTCTGTCTCCACGACATAGAGCAACAATTATTCCTTTATCACTAGTATAAACAACCGCTTTTACAAAGTTCTTGCTAGTTGTGTGCAAAAAATCAGTTAATTCGTCAATAGTTTTTACATTAGGTGTATGCACCATTTCTCTTGTAAGTTTAACTACATTAGTAGTATCAATAGGCTCTTCTATACATTCTGCTTTCTCTACATTTGCACCAAATCCACAATCACATACAAGAATTTCATCTTCTCCAATATCTGCTTTAACCATAAATTCGGTTGAACCAGAGCCACCCATTACTCCATTATCTGCCTCTACTGGCACAAAGTCAAATCCGAGTTTAGTAAAGATATTGATATATGCATTCTTCATTTTTCCAAAAGAAATATCTAGTCCCTCTTCAGTTGTATCAAATGAATAAGCGTCTTTCATGATAAATTCTTTCGCTCTTTGCAATCCAAATCTCGCTCTAATTTCATCTCTATATTTATTCTGAATTTGATATAGTGTTACGGGTAATTGCTTGTAACTATTAATACTATCTTTAACCAAATATGTAAATGGCTCTTCGTGAGTAGGACCCAAACAATAGTCTTTGCCAGTACTATCTTTCAATTTGTACATTGTATTGCCAAAGTAATCTAATCTATGAGCATATATTTCTTGAGGAAGTAATATTGGCATTTGAAGTTCAATTGCTCCCGCCTTATTCATCTCTTCTCTTATAACTTTCTTAATATTCTCAAGAACTTTCAGTCCAAGTGGCAAGTATGTAAATATTCCGTTGCCCATTTGTTTGATATATCCCGCTTTAACTAGCAATTTGTGACTGTTAATTTCAGCATTTGCTGGATTTTCTCTAAATGTTTTAAAAAACATTTCTGTTAATTTCATAATTTTCTCCTAGTCCATTAATTCTTCTTTAAATTTATCTAAATCTTGTTTAATAATTGTTACTTTGCCTTTGATTTTATTTAATTCAGAATAACAATCTTTAGCAATTGTTACTCCTTCTTCATATAATTTCACACCTTCATCTAGGGGCAAATTTTCATCTTCCATTTTATTACATATATTTTCTAAATCTTTTATACTCTTCTCGAAATCCATATCTCACCTATTAATTTTGCAATTTATCTCTCCATCAATCATTGAAATAATTGCATCATTTCCTTTTATTTTAGATATTTGATTAATAACTTTCCCTTCTTGAATAATCTTACTATAACCCATCTTAGATATCTTCTCGGGATTACTGTTCTGCATTCTTATATCTATTTTTTCTAATTCTTTGGATTTATTATCAATAATTTTATTTATATTATCTAGATTAGTCACATATCTATCCAAAGACTGTTGATATTTTAGCAATCTAGTAGTCGACATATTATCTAATTTTTCGTAATAAATGTCAATATCTCTTATTTTCAAATCAAATTTATTTCTTAGCGTTCTCTCTAGATTGAATACATATTTATTTATATTTTCTATTTCCAAATCTTTACGCCAAGCAACTAATTCCGCACCAGCAGATGGTGTTGGCGCACGCAAATCAGATACAAAATCTATAATAGTAAAATCTGTTTCATGTCCTACGGCAGATACAATAGGCTTTTTGCAATTATATGTTGCATTTGCTACAATCTCGCTATTGAATGGTTCTAAGTCTTCCATACTTCCACCACCTCTAGCCACTATTACAACATCTACATCTTTATAATTTGAGAAGAAATCTATTCCTCTCGCTATTTCATTCTCTGCACCTACACCTTGAACTTTAACAGGAAATAGTACTATATCTATTGTATCATTCCTACGACTGGTTACATCAATAATATCTCTAATAACCGCACCTGTGGGACTGGATACCACGCCTATCCTTCTTACCCTTGCGGGAATTGGCTTCTTCCTTTCGAGTGCAAAGTACCCAAGACTTTCAAGTTTTGCTTTTAATTGCAGAAATTTCTCATATAGCATACCTTTGCCATACGGCATAATTGAGTATGCATTAAATGATAGTTTACCACCCTTTGCCCAATAATTCATACTACCTCTAACTAGCACTACATCGCCAATTTTCGGGTGCTCAAAATTATTTGCATTAAATAACACACAAGGAAGTAAACCGCTCTCGTCTTTGATATTAAAATAAGCAATTCCATTTGAAATATTGAAACTACTAATTTCTCCATACACACAAACATTTTGGAGCATTACTTCTGCTTCAAAAATATCTTTGATATAATTATTAATTTGTGCTACAGAAAAATAACTCTCGCCCATTATTTCAAAATTTTTGCCAAAACTCCATTAATAAAACTAAAACTCTTATCTGTCGAATACTTCTTTGATAATTCAATCGCCTCATTCAAGACTACTTTGTCTGGTGTGGAATTTTCAAATTTAAGTTCATAAATAGCAAGAACTAATATTGCCAAATCCACCTTGTAAATTCTATCCAATTCATAGCCTTCAATATTATCTTTGATTATATTCATGATATTCTCGTAATGATTATTAATACCATCAATTAGACTATTAACAAACTCTTTGTCATCGTCATCAAGAACAAAGTCTTCCATATTTTCAAATATATCTATATCGGGTTCATGAAAAAACTTCTCAAAAACCAATCTAAATGCAAATTCTCTACTCTTTTTTCTACTCATAATTATCTCCTATTTTAAAAGAAAGAAACCCTTGTAAACAAGGGTTAAATATTTAAATAAGTTCGTCTTTAGGAAATTCTACTCCAAGAACATGAACATTTATTCTATTAATCTTAACATCTATCATTCCAGACAAACTGTTCTTGATATTCTCTTGTACCCTATAAGCAACCTCTGTAACATTATAACCAAAGCAAACATTAATATATACATCAATGTTCATAGCATCTTTGTTATATGTAACTTTAACCCCTTCGTAGTAATTATTGCTAAACCATCTTTTTAGCATAGAACTAAATTTAGTTACAATACTACTAACTCCTGCTATTTCTTTGGTTGCAAGGTTAATTACAGATAGCACAATATTGCTACCATAAGTAACATTGCCTTTGGCTTGTTTTTTGATATTGCTCTTGTTATCGTACATCATATATCTATCCTTTACAAATTTACACAATTCTTTTAATACTAATAATATACCATAAGTTTATAAAATATGCAATTATAAAAAATAGAATAACTATGATTTTTTATTAAACTTCTGTAATTTTAATGCTGTCTATAGAATAATCAGAATTATTTTTAACAACATCAACTATTTGTGCTACTTCTGCATTAGTAAGTCCACCAGTCTCTACAATAACATTGATAGTATTAGCAGTAGCAGAAACGATTACATCTGAGAAACCTTTTGCTTTGATTAAATTCTCAATATTCATAATGCTATCCATATTAGTAATTAATTTAAGTCTTTCTGCTTCAGCATTGGCTTTAGCCTCAGCACTTGTAGTCTCACTAGCAATTATAGCATCTAGATATAATTTTTCTTGGTCTCTGGTAGACTTTCTATCTGATCTATAATTATTAAAGAAATTAGCAGAAGTTTGAATATTTGCATTTGCCTGTGATGTTGCTCTATTATTTAAGTAAATATTAACACCACCAGTTACTAGCAATAATAAACTAAATACTCCAAGAATAATTACTTTCTTTGCTTTTCCAGATAATTTTTTGTGAACTTTAACTTGCTTTTCTTTCTTTTCTTTCATTTTTAATTCTCCTTTATATTCCTTTTAATACATTGATTTTATCTATAGAAATATCTAATAATGTTGATACTGAATTTAGAATATCTAATTTGATACTAATATCACTTGCACCCGTAGATACAACAATCACCCCCTTTACTTTTGGTAATTTTTCGGTAAGTATGAGAGGACTAGATGACCCTTTGTTTTCTATAAGGATAGGAGAAGAAGCACTTGTTGTCGTAGACCCATTTTGATTATTGCTAACCTTCTCATTGCTATCCATAGCATACACTAGTTCAGGACTTCCTTCCAAAGATATCATTACTTTCACATTTCCAGCACCTTTAATTTGAGAAAGCAAATTTTCTAATTTGTTTTCTAAAATTTCAGAATACTCAAGTGTTGTTTTGTATGAACTTGAAGATACTGTCGTAGATTTACTGCTTGTACTTTTGGTTGAAGTCATTTTCAAGAAAAGTATTATTCCAATTATACAAATAATAACAAGTACAATAATTTTCAAATTCTTACCCGAAAATAATTTTACAAAATTAAACTTAGGTTTTTGTTTATCATCTTTGGTATCATCATTTATTAAATTTTCTATCTTGATAATCTCTTTATCCATAAATTACTATCCTTTCTTTGTCAATTTCCACAATTTTCAAAATGTTCTGAATAATAACTTCATACTTATTTGTATGTGTCAGATTTTCAGTTAGAACAACATTTGTACTATCTACATTAATATTATTAATTTCATATACATTATTCAGCATTTTGCTTTCTATTTCGACATCAATCCCAATTATATTTTCATCTTCAAGTTTCTTCTCTATTTTTAATTTGTAATACTCATCTTTAGATTTCTGAATATTTTGATTAAGACTAGCACTAACAAAATTTTCATTTAGATTATTAGTTTTCAAATCTAATTTAAGAATTGGCTGAATTAGCATAATAATTGCAAATAATCCAAATATAGATTTACAAAAGGAATTTGTCTTACCATTTGGGTATATAAAATCAATTAGTACCGCCAGAAACACAACCCCAATTATACTAAGTAAAATATTGAGCATCTCAGTCTCCTTAGAAAATATTTGCCGTACACATTATCAAACAAATTGTTATAACATACATAAATGCAATTCCTATTATAAGAACTATTGGAAGTATTAGTAATTTACTGCAAGAAGATAGAAAATTACTAATCTTTGCATTACCTGTCATCTCCAAAATTCCACTGCTTAATTGTAATGCTAATTTATATAGGATTATCATAAGAATTGGAGAAAGTATTGTAATAAATAAAATTATAACTCCAATAAGCCCAATAGAATTCTTAACAAGGACAGAACCAAGTATGAGAAAATCCATTCCATCAGAAACATATGAACCTATTATAGGTATGTAACTTTTCATAGCAAACTTAGTAGCCTTAATACTCACACTATCATACTTGCCAGCAGAAATTCCCTGAACACTCAAGAACCCTGTAAATATTGTAAATACTATCCCAATTGTCCATTTGAATGTAGACATAAGAAAACCACTAAGTTTACCCAGTTTAACCGTATCGGTCAAATTACCCAAAATTGCAAGTATAAATATAACTATAAATAATGGATATAGAAAATTATTAAATACTATACTTACAACTCCAGTAAGGATTGCCACTAATGGATTGTATATAGATATAGACGCTATAGAGCCAATTGATGCTAGAAGAGTAATAAGTATTGGAAAGATAATTTGCATCTGAGACATTATAAGATTAATTGTATTTCTTGTACTGCTTAGAATATTTTTAAAAGCAATTATTACAATTAGCATAGTAACCGTAAGAAAGACAAAATTGATTGTGTCATTTATGCTTTTGTTATCTGGTCTCATATTATTAATCAAATTACAAAGTATCCCTATTGCAATAAGCGTAAAGACAAATGGAAGTATTGATCTAATATCTCCAAATATTAGAGAAATTATCGCCGATGTTAAAGATGTGTAATCAGTAAAATATTCCCCTCTTAGTATTTTGCTAATTTTGTCTTTTATCGTTATTTCAAATAGTCCTATATCATCTAAATTATCCACCATATTTTGCATTTCATTTAGGTCTACATCGTCTAGTATTTCAAATACACTCTTAGATAATTCTTCTTGACTAACATCATTATCAGCAGATACATAATAATCAAAATTAATTGTAGAGATTATTGCAAGCAATAGTAGTACTACAACTAAGATTAATTTCTTCCTATTAAATTTTCTTATATTTTTTCTAAATAGCATTATATTAAATCCAATACTAAATTAAATAAATTAGTTATAATAGGCATACTCAAAGTAAAGATTAGAATTTTACCCGCCAAAATAATCTTATCTGCAATTGAACCATTCCCACTATCTACACATACTCCTGCCGAAAATTCTATAAGATACCCAACTCCAATAATTTTAAGAAGTGTTGAGAATAACGCTTCGTCAATACCCGTTTTGTCTACAATCTTAGAGAAATAATCAAATATTGTAGTTATTCCGCTAAGAATATATGCTATTAGAATAATACTTCCAACAATTATACAAATTAGCGAATACTCAGGTTTGATTTGCTTTAGGAGTACAGTTATTACAGATAAAATAATTCCTAATATTAATACTTTTAATAACTCCACTTTGGTCATCTCCTAATATATAGAAAATAATGTTTTCACAGTACTAAATAAATCACTAATCATATCCACAACAGAAAATAGTACTACAATAATTCCAGCAAGAGTTACAAAAGTAGCAATTTCTTCTTTCCCCGCAATTTTTAATATTTGATTAATTACTGCGGTCAATATTCCAATCGCTGCAATTTTAAAAATTATATCAATATCCATAATCCCTCGTTATATCAAAAGAATACAAACTATAAGCCCTAGTCCTATTGTTAATTTGAAATACACCATTGCTTTATTTTTCATATCAGCGTTAGTAGACAATTTTAAGTTCTCAAAAATATTTATATAATAATCTAAGTTTCCTACCTCAAAAGTCACATCACCTTTGCCTAGACTTTTGAAAAAATTATTTAATGTAGAATAATCTTTACGCAGTATTATCTTTGAAAATGGAGAAGATGTATTTTTTAGAATATATCGACTAGTAGCAGAAATTTTATCAAAACTATTAGTAAGGAGTATATTTAGATTATTTTTATTGAAAGTAATATTGTTTTTTAAGTATCTTGCAATGTAATCCAAGTCGGCAAATAATCTTGACCTATACAAAAAATATAAATATATACCTATTGCAATAAGAACAAATAATGCAAATAATATAATAAGTAAAAAAAATTTCATTTACACACCGATTAAACTTAAATTTTCATTAAATATTCCTTCCAAAGTTCCAATTCCATTACTACTAGATAGAAGTATAAATCTCTCAAATAAATGTTTATTAATCATATTTTTGAAGGACGCTTTATTTTTCAAATCATCAATAGAACTAGCATGTAATGTAGTAATTACTTTAACACCACTAGTAAGTGCATTTTCAATAATTTCTATATCTTTATCTATATTAATTTCGTCAGTAACTATAACATCTGGTTTCATACTTCGTATGCCGTTATTAAATCCAAATTGCTTAGAACAATTAGAATAAACATCAATATTTTTCAGTCTTAAATAGTCATTACCATCATATACTGACACTATTTCATTTCTCTCATCTACTATTAATATATCTAATAAATTTTCTCTTACAGATAATTGATAAATTATATCTCTTAAATAAGTTGTCTTACCTGCACCAGGAGGAGATATTATAAGGGTATTTTTAACAATCCCATTTTTAACTATGTAAGGATAAATATTAAGAGAGCAGTTTTTTAGAAAATGCGGAAATCTAAAATTTAAACTAGATATATTTTTAAGAGTTTTTAATTTTCCATCTATTGCAACAACTTCTCCGCAAACACCTAGCCTAACCCCACCATCAATAGTTACATAACCTTCAAGTAATTGGTCGTTAATTGTGTACATAGAATTATTAGAAATTCTCTGAAGTATACTCTGAATTTCTCCTTTGCTTATAATAATAGAATTTTTACTTTCTTTGCTTAATTCACTATCAGATAAATAGTAATTATCTCCTAGAATATTTACAACGGCCGGGGAATCTACTCTTAATCTTAATTCACATAGAGACTTATATGGAATTTTATCTAATGCACTACTTATTCTATTTGGCAAAAAATTATTAATCATATATCCTCCGTTTTTTTTATTTTATTTGGCAATAATTCAAATTATTATAGACAAAAAAAAATACACCAAAATAAATTTTGGCATATTTAAAAATTTTACAATTAATTTTCTTTTAAGACATTTTCATAAATATTTTTTAGAATTATTGCGTCTCTTCCTTGATATTCTTTACTTTCGCATATTACTACGCAATCTAAATTATAATCCCTCAAAACTCTAGCAAGAGGCTCGAATTCTGGACCATAAACATTATCTTCTAATGTCAAATGTTTAATTTCCCCTTTGTCTCCGTATTCAATTTTGCTAAAGTGAATATGAGCAATTCTAGTCCTCTCAAAGCCTAATTTTTCTATACAACGATCAAATATTTTTTTGTAATCATCATAAGTTCTAAGTGAGCCATGAGTTAATGCATTGATATGTCCAAAATCAAATGTTGGAATGAATTTATCAAAGATAGTACAGAAATCAATAATTTCTTCATATGTCCCTATTTGTTGAGATTTACCCATTGTCTCCAAGCAAACATACATATCATCATAACCATTTTCTATTATTTTATCTTTCAAAATTTCTAGTCTTTTCTTAGTCAAAGCAACCGCTTCTTCTCTAGACATCTTCCCTTGAGATGCTGGGTGTACGACTAATTGTGTACCTCCCACTAGTCTTAGTTTTCTTAGACTTTCAAGCACATAGCCATAACTTTTATCAGCCATTTCATCAGTAGGCGTGGCAAAATTAATATAATATGGTGCATGTATCGAAATGGTTATCCCATACTTCTTCATTTCCTCGCCTATTTTTATAGCAGTATCATCAGGCAAAGTAAATCCTTTTCCAAAAGAATATTCATAAGCAGTAAGTCCATTTTCACTTAGCCACTTAGGTGCTTCAATAGTTCTTTTGTATCCTGCATCGTAGAATGTCTTACAATTTCCCGCTGGCCCAAATTTTATCATATATTTTCCTCTAAATAACAATCTAATTTTAGTTGATTTTCTCGTGGCTTACATACCCCAATCAACTTACCATTCATTACCACAAATGAATTATTTTCAATCTTATTATACTCAACAAATTTGCCATTAAGCAAATCTTTGTAGGTATTATTATCAATATTAATTATATCAAAATTTTTAAGTACCATCAAAGGCGATACAACATATTTTTCCAAATTATCACTTTGAAGTATCTCATCTAAATTATAAGAATTATCTATTTGAAAATACCCCATATTACATCTTTCCAAATAACTCATAGTGGCATATGTTCCAATAATTTTCGCCAAATCTCTTCCTATCGCCCTAATATAAGTGCCCGAACTACACTCAATTCTAAATTTGTATTTATTTTGGTCAATTTTTTCTATTATTTCAAATTTATAAATTTCTATTTCTTTTGGCTTCAATTCAAAATCAACACCCGCTCTTGCAAGTGTATAAGCCCTACTTCCATTTACATTTTTTGCACTATACTTAGGTGGCATTTGCATTTGTTTGCCACACATCATATTTACTGCTTTTTCTAGAGTATTATTATCAAATATTACATTATTTTCATAAATTTTAGTGCCTGTATTATCTAAAGTATCTGTCTCATAACCAAAATCAAATATAACATTATATACTTTCTTCTTATCCAACATATAATCAAAAAGCCTTGTAGCCTTACCAATTGCAATTGGAAGTAACCCCGAAGCCATTGGGTCAAGAGTTCCCATATGTCCAATTTTGTCTATATGAAATTTTTTCTTAATTTTCTGTACAACACTACTGCTAGTCATTCCTTGTGGCTTGTATATATTTATAAATCCTATCATATTTACCTTTGTAATTTGCTTAAAAATAATACTTATATAATAAACAAAAAAATAAAAAATAGCAAACAAGTTGCTACTTTTTATGTATATTTAATTATTTCTATCTTCATTAATTTTATTGATTGTCTCTTCAATTCTGCTTCCGTATTCAAAACTATCGTCTAGATAGAATGTAAGAAAAGGAACTTTCCTCAAATCAACAGACCTTGCCAATTCTTTTCTAATAAATCCAGCACTATGTTTAATTTGATTGAATACTTCTTCTCTGGTCTCTTCTTCAAAGATAGACAAATAAATTTTAGATTGTTCTAGGTCTGCAGTTGTATCAACTTTTGTAACTGTAATCAAACCTTTGATAAGAGGATTTTTGATTTCATTAGCAATAATATAACTAATTGCTTTCTGAATTTCGCTATTGACCCTCAATATTCTTTCACTCATTTTTCACTCCTAAATTTGTTTTAGACTGTATGCTTCCAAGATATCTCCAACTTCAATATCATTAAAGTTCTTAAGTTTGATACCACACTCAAAGCCAAGTTTAACTGATTTTGCTTGGTCTTTCTGTTGTTGAAGAGTATCAATTGCAGTATCCATTATACATTCTCCATGTCTCATAACTCTAATGCTACTATCTCTATTAATAACACCATCGGTTACATAACTACCCGCAATATTACCAATACTGCTAATCTTGAATATTTGTCTAACTTCGGCATGACCAGTTACAACTTCTTCAAATTTTGGAGTCTGCATTCCATTTATAATATTTGTTACATAATCTACTGCTTCATAAATAATCTTAGAAAGCATTATCTCCACTTTTTCTTTCTCAGCCAATTGTCTAGCCTTTGCTTCAGGCTTAACATCGAAACCAACAATCAAAGCCTTACTAGCATTAGCAAGAATTACATCACTTTCATTAATTCCACCTACACCCGAATGAATTACTTGAACTTTGGCTTCATCATTATGAATTTTCTCTAGAGTAGACTTCAATGCTTCGCAAGAACCCTTCACATCAGCCTTAATAATAATCTTAAGTACTTTAACTTCATGGTCAGCAGATTGTTGTAAGAAATCTTCAAGAGTAATTCCGTTGTTTTGCTCTAGTTTCTCCATTTGCAATTTGCTTGTTCTCTCTGCTACGATATTTCTAGCCATTTTCTCATCAACAACATAAGCCATATCTCCTGCTTCAGGACATACATCAAATCCAAGTACAGATACTGGGTCGCTAGGACCTGCAGAAGTTACTGAATTGCCCTTATAATCCATCATGGCTCTAACTCTGCCAGATGCAATACCGCTTACCAAGAAATCTCCAATATGAAGTGTACCATTTTTGATAAGAATAGTTGCTACAATACCCCTGCCTTTATCTACCTTACTCTCAATAATTGTACCACTTGCATCTTGAGTACTATCCGCTTTCAATTCTTGCATTTCGGCAACTAGTTGTACTGCTTCTAGCAATTTATCAATATTTCTATTTTCTTTGGCAGAAATAGGCACACAGATTACATCTCCGCCCCACTCTTCGCAAACAACATCATATTCAGTTAATTGTTGTTTAATTCTCTCAACATTTGCTTCTGGCTTATCTATTTTGTTAATAGCAACAATCATTGGAACTCCAGCAGCCTTAATGTGATTAATTGCTTCAATTGTTTGAGGCATTATGCCATCATCAGCAGCTACTACTAGTATTGCTATATCAGTAAGCTTAGCACCTCTTGCTCTAATAGCAGTAAATGCTTCATGTCCTGGAGTATCAATAAATGTAATTTTCTCGCCATTATAATTAACAGTATAAGCACCGATATGTTGTGTAATACCACCTGCTTCGCCACTAATAACATTAGTCTTTCTAATAGCATCAAGTAGAGATGTTTTACCATGGTCTACATGACCCATAACAGTTACAACTGGAGGTCTCTTCTCTGTCGAATTAGATTGTTTATCAAATATATCGTGCAATTTCTCTTCATAATTCTTAGCAATGTTTTTCTCAAGAGTTACACCAAATTCTTGTGCAACTAGTTCTGCAGTTGGGAAATCAATTACAGAATTAATATTTGGCATCATTCCAAGCATCATAAATTTTTTGATAATATCTACTGCTGGTTTACCAATTTTCTCAGATAGAATTTTGACAGTTAAGTTCTCTGTATCAATAACCGCTCTATCAATTACAATCTTCTCTGCAACTACTTGAGGTTTAGCCTTCTTGACTTTGGTTCTAACTCTGCCCATTCTTTCTTCGCCGTCAAGGTCAAAGTCATTATCAATGTCAATGTAGCCCATTTTGATTTTTGCTTTCTTGCTAAGTTCTTTCTTCTCTGTATCAAAAGTTTTTGTTTTGTTCTTATTACCAAAACTTCTATTATTTTCATTCTTAATAATAGTATCTACAACTTCAATCTTTGGTGCTTTTGGCTTGTAACCATTATTGTCTCTTGGCACAAATGGTTTTTTCTCAAATGATTTGCCATCTTTATTAAATGCTGGCTTTCCGTCACGATTTTGTCTAAAGTCTTTCTGAGGAACTTTGTTAAATTTAATATTTCCGTTAGTGTTGTTTGTTGCATTATTTGGATTATTATTAAATCTATCTTTCGCCTTGTCAAAATTCTTCTCAAAAGGCTTCTTATCATTTCTAGCAGGCAAATCTTGTTTAACTTCTTTGGCAACTTCATTAACTGGAGTTTGAACGGCAATTGTTTTTTGCTCTGTTTGAGTAGGTTTTGTTTCTTTATCTACGATTTTGCTTTTCTTTAATTTGTTCTCATGTTCTTTCAAATTCTTGCAAAAAGTATCCAAAGCCATTTTAGACTTTGAAATATTTGATACAAGTGAACTAAGTTCGCTTCCGCCTATAATCCCACTTAATTTTTTCAAGTTTGCAAAAGAAACTGTATTTTTGTTATTTTCTTTATTTTCCAATATTTACCTCACTAGATTGCTCAATTTTATTATTCAAATCATCAATCTCAGTATTAATTACTTTTGCAAGATTTTCATCACAAATACCCAAAACCTTGCAATTATCTCTTTTAATTATATCACTCAAAATAAAATTTTCAAGAGGTATTAGTTTTATTTTTTTCAAGTTTGCAAAAAGTTCCAACTTATTTTTCATTTTTTCGCTTAATGTATGACAATATACAATAGCATATGGCATCTTTTTTGCTTTAAATAGGTTATCATAACCAAATATTACTTTGCCACTTTTGATAGCAAATCCAATATATGAAATTAATTTATTTTCTTTCATATTCTTCCTTGATTTTATTATAGTCATCTTGGGATACATTTGTTTTGAAGGTTTTATTTAGTAATTTATTTCTAAATAACAAATCAAAACATTCTGGCTTATTACAAATATATGCACCACGACCATTTAATTTGCCTGTTTTGTCAAGAGCAAAACCGTTATCATTTCTTACAATTCTTACTAATTCTTTCTTAGGTTTACACTCTTTGCACGCAATACAGGTTCTCATTGGAGTTTTTTTAATCATAATTTCTCCTTAATTCAAATCTCCGAAAGCATCTTCTCCATCAAATAAATTATCATAATTTTCGTTTGAGTTGCTTTCATCTAAATTAAGTGATGGAACGGCACTCTTAGGTTTAACATCAATCTTCCAACCAGTAAGTCTAGCAGCAAGTCTAACATTTTGACCAGATTTGCCAATAGCCAAACTTAATTTGTCATCAGGAACTACAGCCAAAGATGTCTTGTCTTCCATATTTGTATGAATATATAGCACAGTAGCAGGACTAAGTGCAGCAACAATATATTCTCCAGCATCTTCGCTATAAGGAACTATATCAATTTTCTCGCCATTAAGTTCGTTAACTATTTCATTAACTCTCATGCCTTTGTTACCTATACAAGCACCAATGCAATCTAGGTTCTTATTATCACTATATACAGCCATCTTAGTTCTGTATCCGGCTTCTCTTACAATATTCTTGATTACAATCTCGCCGTTTGCAATTTCTGGAACTTCTAGTTCAAATAATTTTCTTACAAAACTAGCACTGCTTCTAGATAATTGAACATAAGGCATATTGTAGCCTTCTTTAACAGTCTTAACAACAACTTTAATTCTGTCGTTAATTTTGTATTTTTCTCCAGGAATTTGGTCTTTCTGAGCAAGTACGCCTTCTACTTGGGTCATTCCCAAATCAACATATACATTATCCCCTTCAATTCTTCTGATAATGCCTGTAACTAATTCATCTTGCTTAGTATTAACTTCGTCCATTACTCTGCTTCTTTCTGCTTCTCTTAGTCTTTGCATTACAACTTGTTTAGCAGTTTGAGCAGCAATTCTTCCAAAGTTCTTTGGGGTTTCTTCTTGTTGAACTAAGTCTCCAACTTTAAAACTTTTCTTAATAAGCCTAGCCTCAGCAAGACTAATTTCTTTGTCACTATCTAGTACTTCATTAACTACAGTCTTGTAAGAATAAATTTTGATTGTATTTTTCTCTGGGTTCAATTTAACAAAAGCACTCTTCGCTTCGCCAAAATTTTTCTTATAAGCACTAGTAAGAGCGGCTTCTAATGCTTCAATAAAATATTCTTTGTTAATTCCTTTCTGTTCTTCCAAATCAAGCAATGCTTGAAAAAAATCTTTATTAATCATAATTTAATTTCCTCCTAAAAATCCAAATGTGCATGAATATTTGCAATAGTTTTTCTCTCAATCTTCTGAATATTATCCAAGTATTTAATCTCAATACTATCATTATCAAAAGATACAAGTTCGGCTGTAATTTCTTTATTTCCATTGTAAGGAACATAGAATTTGATATCTACTAATTTGTTAATATGCTTATTGAAATCATAATCATTCTTGAAAGCCCTATCAAGCCCATAAGACGATACATTGAAATTATAAGAAGTCCCATTAGTAATATCATTATCGTCTAATACTTGGTCACATGCCCTAGATACTCTCTCACAATCATTTATAGTAATTCCATTAGGACTATCAATAGTAAGAGCAAGAACATTGCCACTAAATTCTTTCTTGTATTCCAAGTCTACAAATACATATCCTAGTTCTTCTACAATGGGTTTAATTAATTTAATACCCTTGTCAACAATTCTTTCAGACATAAAATCTCCTATACAAAATTTAAGAGTGAACTGCAAAAGTTCACTCTAATAATCTAGTATTAACTATAATTATAGTATCATAAAAAATAATACAAATCAAGGTTTTTTTATTAAATTATATACTTAAAGTAGTAATTTTATAATAAATACAAGTTATTTTGATAATATCCAAGAAAGAATTATGTATTTTTATGTAATATTAGTATTTAATTTAATTACTACATCAGCAGTAGCCATTGCATCATGAACTGCTCTGTGTGCATTCTCTAGAGATACACCTAATTTCTTACAAACGGTGCCTAATTTAAAGTTTTTAAGTCCCGGAATAAATGCTCTTGCTAGATACAAAGCATCAATTTGTTTCATATCAAAAATGAAGCCATTATTTTTGCCAAAAGTGCTTACAAATTTGTAATCAAAGTCTATATTGTATGCAATTATGGTTGTACCATAACAAAATTTATAGAAATCTGCAATAACATTTTTGATACTAGGAGCGTCCTTAACCATTTCATCAGTAATATGTGTAAGATTAGTAATCTCTTCGGGGATTGGTGTAGTTGGCTTTACAAAAGTCTCAAAAGTCTCTACTTTCTTGCCCTTATGCAATTTAACAGCACCAATTTCTATTATTTCACACCTACTTACTTCTAGTCCTGTTGTCTCTATATCAAATACAACTACATCGTTATTCATAAGGTAGTCGCCAATTTCTTCGCTTACTGCAAATAAATTATCTTGGGATATTTCAAAATATGGTTCAGTTTTTACGCATAAATAATGGTCATAAGGCTCTTTCTTAATTTCAACAGTTGGTTCTTCAACTTGTTCTTCTTCTCGTACACAATATGCTATAGCATCTGCTTTGAAATTAATTCTACCATTATAATCTTCAATATTGCCATGAACTATTACATAATCTCCATCTTTGAAATTAACCATTTTGATAGCACAGTCTTTTCTTGGGAAAATTACACAATTCATTTTGCCAGTTTTATCTACCAAACTGAAACTAAAATATGTCTTAACAACAGCATTTCCTTCTTTGTCCACTCTCTTACTTTCAAATGTTTTCTGAGTAAAAAATTTGATAGTTCCAGATATCTCTACACTATCCATTGCCCCTTCAATAGAAGATATCTCAATTGGACAACCATTAACTTCGCCAATAATATTTTGGATATCTTTAACTTTGTAATTTTTTATTTTACTATTAGTTGTAGATATATCATCTAAGAATTGATTGTCAATTAAAACTTCTTCAACCTCTTCCTTTTCATCTTTCTTAGCAGTAATTTCCAAATGAAATGGTTCAAAGAAGAAACCTTCACAATAAGTAGTAATTTCTGAATAAACTGCGGGATTAGATAAATGATTGTAATTGAATTTATTACAATTAATAGTTACATAAATATCTCCGTCAATATTAACATTGATGTCAGACTTTTCAAAGTCAACCGCCACACTTGAATAATGCTTAGTTATAAAATTATGAATAACATCTCTAACTAAATCACTATCAATATACGCTTTCTTACACTTAACAACTACACTTACATCTTGTGGCAAATATTCTTGAATTAACTTAGTAAGAGTGGGTTTGTCACTATCTTTAATTTCGTTTTTGTACAAAAATTTGAATACACACTCTTTGTTTGTCCTATCAAAAATAACACTTACTAGTTTAAAATCTAAGTAAGCGTTATTTGTTTTCTTGTTTATAAAATCAAGTAATTTCATATATTTCCTTTTCTATAGTACTACATTTCTAATATTAGAAAATTAATTAAATTTAAAACAAAAATAAATGCAATAAATCAATTATAATTACTAACCCAAATAGAACCATCAAACCTATACTATGAATTTTGGCTTCAATTTCTCTTGGTACAGGTTTTCTAAATATCCATTCAATAATTACAAAGACCATTCTTGCTCCGTCAAGTGCAGGAATTGGAAGCCAATTGAATACAGCCAAATTGACGGCAATAAGTGGGAATAGAAGTAATAAGTTTTTGAAATTTGCTTGAGTAGAAACGGCAATTGTTTGTATTGTAGTAATTGGTCCACCAACACTCTCAATACCAATCTTGCCAGTGAATAAATCTCCTAAAATACACAAGCACTCCCAACCCATATTAAATGTGTATGGCACACTCTTAAGCAATGCTTTGCCAAACCCCAATTTAACATAATCGGTCTTGATACCAAGAATTTTGTTCTCAATTATCCTATTGCCTTCATTGTCTAATTGAAAATCACCATTCTCATCAGTCTTGTATACTGCATATTTCTTAACAACTACATCTATAATATCGCCACTTCTATTTATCTTTAGCACAATGTCTTCGCCTATGTCTTTATTACTCATAAGTTTAACAATTCCGCCATTAATAAAAGTAGGCTCCACTCCATTAACTTCTAGTATTATATCATTCTGTTGCAATACAAGTTCATTACCATTTGTAGCCGATATTTCATTAATCTGAACAATACCCGAACCTACACTCATAAGCAAAATAAATGAGAAAATTATTGCAGATAAGAAATTGAAAAACGCACCAGAAAATAATACAATCAATCTCTTCCAACAAGGATAATTATTGAAGCATTCGGCATCTTCTTTGCCATCTTCATCTTCCCCCTTGAAAGCACAATATCCTCCAAGTGGTATCCACCTAATACTAAAAGTCTCTCCACTCTTCATTTTCTTAGAAAATATTGCTTTACCAAAGCCAATAGAAAATTCATCTATCTTAAATTTAAGAATTTTGCCCGCCAAATAGTGTCCCATCTCATGTATCATTATCATAAGCATTAAGACTACTATAGCAAGAATAACATAAAGAACAATTGTCATTCCAAAATCTCCAATTAAATAAGTATGAACATAGCAATAAGCACACACAAAGCATTGAAAATTAATCCATCTACTCTATCCATTACACCACCATGTCCCGGAAAAATTGTACCATAATCTTTGACCCTAGCACTTCTCTTCAATGCACTAGCAACCAAATCTCCGCATTGACCGACAATAGAAGTAATACCAGCAATTATAGCAAATTTCCAAATAGCAAAGTCAAATAAAGTTATTGCTTCTCCAAATACTATATTAAGACTAAATAGATAATATACCAAAATACCACTTAGAGTACCAAAAACAAATCCACCAATAGCACCGCTTATAGTCTTCTTAGGACTAATTGTAGGACATAATTTTGGACCTTTCAATGTCATACCCACAAGCAAAGCAAATGTATCTGTCATCATTGTAACTGCAAATATAAATACAATAAAGAATAGTACAACAATATCTGGGTCGCTTAGAGTTGATTTGTCTACAAATGAGAATTCAAAGAAGTGATTTATAATAAATAAACACACAAATAATAATGCTGGATAAATCATAACAAATGCCGAATTCATACTCTTCTTGAAAGAATATCTAGCATCAGTATCAAATACCCCATATTTGTCTTTCTCTCTCTGTGTAACATTTGTAAATAAGTATGAGTACAAGAAATTAAGCAAAAATAATGCTATTAATATAACCATGAAATATAACATATATACAAGAACACTTCTCTCGTAATGAATGCCTATAATCATGGCAATATACATGATTGCAGGAAATGAACCAACAAATAAAATGTTAGTAAAACATCTCTTCCTCTCAAGTACCTTGGTTACTTCTACACAACCCATAACAGCAAGTATTCCTACAAATACATCAAATGCATATGGTGTATAGTATCTAGAAGCAATAAAAATACCCGTTATTAGTAAAATAAAAACACTAGTTAGTATACGATTTTTCATAAAGTACCTTTTAATTCAGATATTTGACAACAGTAGTCAAAATTAAACTTCCATTATCTCTTTTTCTTTTGCTTGACTTAATTTATCAATATTAGATGTTGTATCATCTAGAGTTTTCTGAACATCTTTCTCAAGATTAGACATTTCGTCTTCAGTAATAGAACTATCTTTCTTCATTTTCTTGAATTCATCTAGAACATCACGCCTAGCATTTCTACAAGAAACTTTGGCAGTCTCTGTAGACTTATTCATATCTTTAACTAGTTCTCTTCTTCTTTCCTCTGTTAATTGAGGGAAAACTAGTCTAATAACCCTACCATCATCACTAGGATTAAGTCCAAGATTAGCCGCTTCAATTGCTTTTGCAACTGCCTTTAGCATAGAATTATCCCAAATATTAACCAAAATCATTCTTGCTTCTGGCACAGAGATTGTAGCCATTTGGCTAATTGGAGTCATTGTTCCATAATAGTCAACCATTATTTTCTCAATAAGTTTAGGATTTGCCCTACATGCTCTTATTTGCAATAGTTCTTCTTTGTAGTGATTTACAATTTTATTTAAGTTTTCTTTGTATTCTTCCAAATACATTTCTATTTCTTCATTATACATAAAAAAGCTCCTATTTTTAATTACTTATCTATTTTACTATAAAACCACTATTTTTTGCAAGAGAAAAGCATATAAACAATGTAATATTTCCAAAAAAATATCCCACACATTTCTAGCATAGGATATCTTTTTTTGTATTACATTTTTAGTGTAACAAATTTAATAATTCATTATTATGATAACAATATCATTATTATAAACCAATCTTACACAATTATAACATCATCATCATTATTAACAATTTAAAAATATTATATTTCCGCTTAAATATTAATTCATTAAGCAAACAAGAAACTAATTTTTCTGACTAACTGGATATATTCTATCCGCATAATTAGAGAATATTGACGCGCTCTTGTATGCATTAACTGCACTATCTGGCACATAAATTTTAAAATCAGGAAATAAATTTATTCTATAAAATGACCCCGAAGAAATAGCTGGAGGAGTAGTTCCTTTGAAAACAACATCAGAAACAAAATTACACCTAAACGAACTATCGGCAATTACTTTGACACTACTAGGAATTTCAACACTTATTTTAGCCGAAGATGAAATATAATAAAGAGAATAAGGATTAGTTTTCTCAACAGTATCAGGTATGATATATTTCTCATCATCTATATGACATACTCTATAAAGTGTTTTACCATCTTTGGATAGCAATGTGTTATTATTTACAGATTTTAATGATGTATTATTCTCATCAACATAAATATATCTCAAACCATATGAATTAGTAAAATACAAATTAGCATAACTCTTAACATTTTTGCCCAAAGTAATTTCTGTCAAAATTAAATTATCAAATACCGAATTTTGAAATGTTTCTACACTATCAGGAACAACAAATGATTTTTGAGGATTGTTACTAGCATATTTATAAGCAATCTTTCCATCATAACTAACAAGCAAAGTATTATTAGCAATGGACTTAAAATTTCTATTAGCACTATCTACATATATATATTTAAAATTCGAACTGGCTCCAAATACAGTATCAGAAGTAAATGACGCAAAAGAACTAGGCAAATACAAATTATCAATAACACACATATGGAATGCATATCCACCAAGCGTCTCTACACCATTAGGCACATGATATTCAGTAGTTATATGTCCAGAAGCAAAATACAGAAAATTTTTTCCATCTTTAGTTAGCAGCGCTAATTTATTGTCATCTTTGTAATGCTGATTTTTTTCATCTACTACAATCATTTTTATAGACTGACAATTAAATGCAAGATAATCTATTGATGAAACATTCTTGGGAATATAAATATAGGTTAATTTTGTTAAATATATCGATCTAGATGTTAATGTTTCTAAACTTTCAGGCAAGACAATTGATGTTATCGAAGAATTTGTGAAAGCATCATATTCTATAGACTTTAGACTTTCAGGCAATTTAACCGATGTCAAACTTCCACAGTCTTTAAATGCAGCCTTACTAATTGTTTCTATTTGACTATTACTCAAATCAATAGAGGTAAGCGACGATCCCTCGAAAGCATTTTCAGATATAGCAGTATAAGAACTAGGCACAATAATCTTTTTAATATTTTTGTCGCCTTTGAAAGTATTATCAATTGCTGTTATCTTATTACCATTAGCATCTTCAGATGGAAGAACTAGAGTTTCTGGCAATGTTACTCCCGCCTTCTTACTAAGAACATTTTTTCCATTAATTACTTTAACATCGAAATAAGTAAGAGGAGTTGGAGGATATTTTGCATCAAAAATACTTGAAAATATCTTAAGAGAATTAGTAATAGTATTATCTATCTTTTGTCCAGCATCGTCAGGAATATAATTCTGAATTGCTTGGAATGTTACAATCATTTTGACACCAAATGCCGAATAATTGGAAGATACAAATGTAGGGAATTTAATTGGAGAATTAATAAAATGGACTATTGTATCACTAGTTGTCGCATCTACTTCTTTTAGTTTTGTATTACTAGCAGGTGTAGATATTTCATTATCTCCTACATAATAGTAATAATTGTCTATATGTTTGTACCAATTCCCTAGACTTTCTATACAATTATTCAATTGATATTCTAAGTCTCCAACTATATTATCACTATCCGCAATAGGATTATAGGCAACACCATTCTCATCATACAATTCCAGAGAAAATTTAGCACGAATTAGAGGCATTGTTGTAGACTTGTGTACTTTAACATTGGCATACGCCTCTATTTCCATTCCAGGAATTAGAACCTCATAGCCATCTTGCAAATTAATAACCAAATTGCAAGTATCCGTATCTTCAATTGAATTATATCCTTTACCTTTGCCAACTGCCGTAATTTTAACTCTACCCGACATTTTAAGCAAGGAAGAAGCAAAGTCTGAATTAAAAAAGAATGCAAGAGTAACACCTATAGTTACCGCTAGAAGCATAAGAGCAACAAAACTAAATATACTTAATCTCTTCTGTGTATAAGAATGTGCTTTCCCACCATATTTATGCATACTTACTTCTCCCTTTTTTTTGCATACAAAATTAAATATGTTATTATTTTTAGATTACCACAAATGATAAAATTTAGCAAATTATTGAACAAAAAAACTCTAGTTACCTAGAGTCTTTCTGATATAGTAGAAATTAATTATTTTTATTCATTTGAGACATAACTTCATCAGCAAAGTTATCTTTTCTCTTTTCTAGTCCTTCACCCATTTCATAACGAGTAAATCTTCTAATAGAAATTTTCTCTCCAATAGTAAGAATTGCTTCGTTAAGTAAATCTTTGATAGTTTTGCTAGGGTCTTTAACAAATGGTTGTTCTAGAAGACAAACTTCTTCGTAGAATTTCTTAACTCTACCTTCTATCATTCTATCAACAATAGCCTCAGGTTTTCCTTCGTTCAATGCTTGAATTCTCAAGATTTCTTTCTCGTGTTCAAGAACATCAGTTGGAACTTCCTCTGGTGTGATATATAGAGGTTTAGCAGCAGCGATTTGAAGAGCGATGTCTTTGCAGAAAGCAACGAAATTATCACTTCTTGCAACGAAGTCTGTTTCACAGTTAATCTCTTCTAATACACCAATCTTGCCACCCATATGAATGTAAGAATATACAAGACCTTCTGCAGCAATTCTATCTGCTTTCTTAGCAGCCTTTGCAATACCTTTCTCTCTTAACCATTCAGTTGCTTTGTCTAGGTCTCCGTCAGTCTCTGTCAAAGCATTCTTACAGTCCATAATTCCTGCATTAGTTCTCTTTCTTAGTTTTACAATATCTTCGTTTGTAAACATATACCTATACACTCCTATTATTTATTATTCTTCTGTTGCATTAGTTTCTTCTGCAACTTCTTCTGTTTGTGCTTCTACTTCCATATTCTCAGCATTTTGAGTTTCTTCGCCTAATGTTGGAGCAACACCCTCTTTAGCCTCGATTACAGCATTTGCCATAGCACCAGCAATAAGTGATACCGCTCTAATTGCATCATCATTACCAGGGATTACATAGTCAATTGGTTCTGGGTCACAATTAGTATCTAGTAATGCTACAACTGGAATACCTAGAGTTTTTGCTTCTTGAACGGCGATGTGTTCTTTCTTGGTATCTACTACAAACAAAACATCAGGAAGTTTTGTCATCTCTTTGATACCACCAAGGTTTTTCTCTAGTTTATCTCTCTCGGCTTTAAGTTTGATAACTTCTTTCTTTGGAAGTAGGTTGAATTCTCCAACCTTCTCCATGTTCTCTAGTTTGTTTAGTCTCTCTACTCTGCTTCTGATAGTTTTGAAGTTAGTAAGAGTACCACCCAACCAACGAGAATTGATATAGTACATTCCACATCTTTTTGCTTCGTCTTCGATAGCCTTTTGAGCCTGTTTCTTTGTACCTACAAATAGAATTGTCTTACCTTCGCTAGCAACAGATTTGATATAATCATATGCCTTATCGATAAGAACTACTGTGTCTTCAAGATTGATAATATGAATATCATTTCTTGAATTGAAGATGTATTTGCTCATTTTAGGGTTCCACTTTCTTGTTTGGTGACCAAAGTGAACACCTGCTTCAAGCAATTGTTTCATTGAAATTACTGACATTATTTTTTCCTCCTTGTTTTTTCCTCCCAGATACTTCAAACTCTGATGACCAAGCAATTGTGCCAACATATCATCAAATCATCAAATCTTTAGAGTAGATATGATGTTTTATTACATTTAGCAATTAAATTTTTTGCCAAAAATAATAAAATATATCTGGTGCGTCATTATTCAACGAGATAATAATATCATAAAATTAAGCAAAAATCAATAATTTTTGGTAATTTATACAAAAAAAGTGCAAAGTCCCCCTTGCACCCAAATAAAATCAATTATTCGTTCTCAGTTGTGTTGCCAGCATCTTCGCCTTCAACATCAACGCCTTCGTCTTTAAGCATTTGATAATATTCTTCAAATACCTTATCTACAATAGCGTCATCTTCTACGATTACTAGACATTCTTCGTCATCAATTTCATCAATTACGAATACTAATGCTTCATCATCTGCAATTCCTTCCATATTTGCAACAGGTTTAAGGATTGCATAAGTTTTGTCTTCAATAGGAACAAGAGCGATTTGTTCAAATTCAACTTCTTGATTATCCTCGTTATAAAGTTTGATATTCTCGGTGTTGTTCTCATCAAGTAACATATCTATTGGTGATAAAAATTCTTCTGCCATTTATCTATTCTCCTTCAAATTAAATTATTTTTTTCTTACATCTAGGTAATCTTGCAAAATTATTGTTGCAGACAATTTGTCAAGAACTTCTTTTCGTTTTTTTCTAGAAACATCGGCAGAAATGAGTATTTTTTCAGCCGAGACTGATGTAAGACGCTCATCAAGAAAATCAATCTGAGCAGAAGTAAATTTCTTCAATTCTTCTGCAAATTCATATGTTTTCTCAACTCGTACGCCCTTTGAACCGTCCATATTAAGTGGCAAACCGATTACTATAACTTTAACATTATTATCGCTTGCAATCTTGGCTATATGCTCGCAGTCAAACTCAAGACCTCGCCTTGTGTAATTCTCATACCCAGAAGCCAAAAATCTTGTAACATCACTTAAAGCAATTCCAATACGCACATCACCATAATCTAGTGCCATAATCCTATAATATGAATTATCCATACACTAATAATACCACATAAAGATTAATTTGCAAACTCAATTTAACTAAGAAAAATATTTTTTGACAATTTATTATAAAATATAACAATTATTAATTTGTTATCTTTTTCACTTGCTCTTTTACTGCTTTTTTGCCTTTTTCCACCATTTTCTGCGCATCTGCGTTATTAGATACTACCAAAGCACCTGCAATAAAGCCCAATGCTATTCCAATAAGTACACAATCCTTCATATAAAACCTCCTATAAATTATAATTCTAATTTATCTTGGCATTTTTCTACAATTTTATACAAAAAAGCCGACTATATATCTTATTTGGTATAAATTAACAATCAAGATATATATATCGGCTACTTATTATTTTCTAAACCAAGAAAATAAACCTTTTTTCTTTTCAGTTTTAGTATTTGCGTCTTTTTCTTTTTTATCTTTCTCTTTCTTTTGTTTCTTTTCAGATTTTTTATCAGTAGCAATTTTTTTATTGTCTTTATTCTTTTTGCTATCAACACTTTCTTTTTTGCTGACTATGCTTTCATCTCTATTATCTTCTACTACAACAGTCTTGATAGTAGAACTATTTGAACTTTTGAATTTACTAAGAAGATTATTCAAACTCTCAGTATTATTTTTCATTTTTTCATTAGTTTCTTTATTTTTTATTCTATCATTCAAAGCATTCAAATGAGATAATTTCATATTATTTGCTTTATCCTTATTTTCCTTCTCACTTTGAATTTTTGCTATTTCAGCACTTTTTGCTAGAATTTTTGCCTGTTCAAGTGCTTTCTTTTGTCTTTGAATAGCCTCTAATCTATCCAAATCTTTCTCAGATTTTGCCTCTTCAATAGTAACTTTCTTCTCAATAATTGTTTCTACTTTTTCTTCAACTACTGGTTCAACCTTTGTCTCAGTAACTGGATCAATCTTAGTTTCAATTATTGGTTTTACTTTTGTCTCTTTTATTACTTTCTCTTTTGTTTTCTTAGTAACTTTGTTTGCTTTAGTCTCTGACTTTGCAGTCTTTTTTGTCTCTGTATTTTTCTTATCTACTATAATTTCAGGTTTAATTTCTTTTACAACTTTATCTTCAACACTGCTATTACTTGCAATATTATTTTCTTCCAGTGATTTTTTTGATACTTTATTTGTTTTCTTATCTTTAGTAGATTTACTTTCTTTCTTACTAGGAGAACTATATGCGTAATTACTTTGAATATCTAAGATTACTTTCTTTTCATCAATTTTATTTGTCTTTTTTACTTTGGTTTTTGGTGCCTCAATTTCTTTAAGTGGTTCGCAAGGAACAATTTTGCCTTTCTTAATGCCAATATTATATTTCTTAATAAGCAAAGCAAAAGTATCCAAGATAATTTTGTACACATGAGTTTTGCTTTCTTCTAGTTTAGAGAATTTCTCCAAATCTTTCTCATTAATCTTCAAGGCTTTGTCAATAGTCTTGCCCTCGACAATTTCGCAAAAATATGAGCAAAGAGCCATAAAAGTAGTACAACCAGTAGCCTTGTATGTAATTCTTTGGATAATATTTTCTGTATTAATTTGAGCAAAAAACTTAACCATATCTCCAAATTCGTTTTTCTTAGAGATAATTTTAACATTAGCATTTTTTAGAGCATAAAGATTGGTTAGGTTATTTAGTCTATCTATAACATCTTGATTATACATAATTAATTATCCTTTTTCTTTTGTTTTAATGGACTTGCACTTCTAAGTTTAGCAACTTCATCGCAAAGAACTCTTACAACATAATCGATATCGTCTTTGGTTATATCTGTATCAAACGAAAATCTCACTGTACCTCTAATCTCGGCATCACTTAGTCCCATAGCCTTTAGTACATGGCTTTTTTCCAAACTTCCTGATGCACAAGCCGAACCAGATGACACCGCAATGCCTTTAAGGTCTAATAGCATTATTAAATTCTCACTCTCAACATTATTAAATGTAACAGATACAATATTATTAACTTTCTGGAATTCATTACCATTAATCTTAATATCTGGAATTTCATACGAAATTTTCTTGATAAAATATTGAGTAAGTTCATATATTTTTTTATCTTTGTATGGCATATCCCTCAAGTTTAGTTCCATAGCCTTGCCAAATCCAACAACACTAGGAACATTAACAGTTCCGCCACGCCTATTCATTTCTTGTTCTCCGCCAAGCATGAATTTATTAATCTTAACACCATTTCTTATATATAATGCTCCAGCACCCTTAGGTCCATGAATTTTGTGAGAAGATATACTCATAAGGTCTACACCCAATTCATCAACATTTAGCGGAAATGCACCAAGTGCTTGAACAGCATCAACATGAAAATATGCTCCATAATACTTAACTATTTCGCTAATTGCCTTGATATTTTGAATAGTTCCAACTTCATTATTAACAGCCATTATAGATACAATTGTAGTTGTTGGCTTGATTTCGTGAAGTAGACTTGATACAGATACTAGTCCAGTACTATCTACAGGTAAATAAGTAACCTTGAAGCCTTCTTTCTCTAATTGCTTGCAAGTATCTATTACACTATGATGTTCAATTTGACTAGTAATAATATGTTTGCCTTTAGAAATATTAGCATATGCCACACCTCTCAAAGCCCAGTTATTCGCCTCTGTTCCACCACAAGTAAAAAATACTTCATTATTTTTAGCACCAATACCTCTAGCAATAATGTCTCTTGCATTATCTACTCCAGCAACTGCTTCCCTCCCAAATGAGTGTAGACTACTACTATTACCATAAATATTAGTAAAATATGGCATCATTTCTTGCAAAACTTCGCCATTTATCATTGTAGTTGCAGCATTATCCAAATAAACTCTCTTCATTCTTTTCTCCAAAATTCTTAAAATTCACATATTTTTTATTATCTATATTTTAAAACAAAAAAGCAACTATGTCAATAGTGCCTTTTTATAATTTTATATATATTAGTCTTTATTTATAAGTTCAATTAATTTACTTTCGCTAATTAAACCCACAGATGAATTAGTTTCAACGCCGTTTTTGAAAATTTTGATATGAGGAATTGACATTATAGAGAATTCTTTGGCTAATTCTTCATTGTCATCAACATCAATTGTTGCTAATTTGTAGTTATTTTCATTTGCAACCTTCACAATAATTGGCTTAAGCATTTTGCAAGGCATACACCATGTCCCAAAGAAATCTACAATGACAGTACCCTCATAATCTAGTACTTCTTTCTTAAAATTGTCTTTACTAACAACTACTTCCATATTTTACTCCTTATTTATAATCTCATTAATTACAAATGCTGAAAGCATACAACCCACCATTGCGGGAAAGTACGCAATACTTCCAATTGTATCTCCGCAAGGATTTGACTTATTTGTAGTATAGACTACATTATGTTTATCAATACCCAATTTTCTCAATTCATGCCTAAGCACTTTAGCAAGTCCATCATTACTAGTAGAATAAATATCTGCTATTTTCACATCAGGTATTCCCACTCTATTGCCCGCACCCATAGCACTTATAATTGGTATATTATTCGTTTTAGCGTACTTAATTAGAGCAATTTTGCTAGAAACCATATCTATAGCGTCAATAATGTAATCATACGAAGATAGTCCAAAATCTTCTATATTATCTTTGGTTAATTTACTATTAATAGCAGTTACATTGCAGTTATCATTAATATCAAGTAACCTGTCTTTCATTACATCAACTTTAACCCTGCCAATTGTAGAATTTAAAGCAATAATCTGTCTATTTTTATTACTAATATCTACTTTGTCATAATCAACAATTGTAATGCTTCCTATTCCAGACCTTACAAGCATTTCGGCAACATATCCGCCTACTCCACCTACGCCAAATAGAATTACTTTGGATTTGTGCAATTTGGAAATATTATCTCCAATGAGTAGTTCCAATCTTCTAAACATACTTATTCAAATACTCCACAACATCATTAGACCAAACTTTGATTTGTTCGCCAGTTTCCATATTTTTGATGGAAATTTTATTCTCATTAATTTCGTCATCACCAATAACAATAACAAATTTAGCACCAATCTTATCGGCATACTTAAATTGAGATTTAAGACTTCTATTCAATAAATCACTATCGACATTTAGTCCTTTTCCTCTCAAACCATGAACAAATTTAATTACATAGTTTTCATTTTCTGTATTACTAGCAACATATACATCTACATGATTTTTATCAGAAATCTCTATATTTTTATTCTCTAAATATCCAAGCAATCTTTCTATTCCTATTCCAAATCCAATAACTGGTGTAGATTTACCACCTAAACTTTCTACAAGTTTATCATATCTGCCACCACCACCAAGAGCATTTTTGCCTAGTACTTCATCGTTATCGCAGAATTCAAAAACTAAATCAGTATAGTAATCAAGACCTCTTACAAGTCTATTATCTACTTCATATTTAGCACCTAGCGAAGTAAGCATTTTCTTGATTTCTTCAAATTTATGTTTACATTTATCGCACAAACAATCGGCAATATTTGGTGCTTGTTTTAGGATTGATTGACACTCGGTACTCTTGCAATCAAGCATTCTTAATGGATTTGTTTCGTATCTTTTGTGACAATCATCACACATATCACCCAAGTGAGGTTCTACATATTCTCTTAGTAATTTCTTGTAATTATTCTTACAATCATCACAACCCAAGAAATTTAGTTTGATAGTAGGCTCAATGCCAAAACTCTTGTAAAAATCAAGAGCAATAGACAAAGCCTCAATATCACTAGCTAGCGAATTTGCACCAAAGATTTCTACACCAAATTGATGATGTTCTCTTAATCTTCCTGCTTGAGGTTTCTCATAACGATAACATGGAGTAATATAGAATAATTTTACAGGCAAAATATCATTGCCTAGACCATTCTCTATATAAGACCTAACAACACCAGCAGTGCCTTCTGGTTTAAGAGTAATACTTCTATTACCCTTATCTAGAAAAGTATACATTTCTTTATTTACAATGTCGCTACTATCTCCATCAGACCTTACAAACAAATCTGTACTTTCAAATACAGGTGTAGATATTTCTTTTAGATTATATTTATCTGCTAGTGCATTAGCCACACTTCTTACAACTTGCCATTTATAACTATCTTTTGGCAATATATCCTTAGTTCCTTTACAAATATTTATCATTATTTTTCCTCCAAGTAACAATCAAGCAGACTGCTAAATTTATCTTCATTACAAGATATTGTTAAACTATGCAAAGCACGAGTTGATGCTATATACAATAGATTTCTATCAAGTATAGTTGAATATTCACTACCTACATTATAAATAATTACACCATCAAATTCAAGTCCTTTGCTATTATAAATAGATATTATGCAAGTTCCATTATCATAATTATCTGTATTATCATCAATTAGATTGATATCAATATTTTTATCTTCAAATTTGTTTCCAAGTTCTTTGGCAATAGCATTAGTCTTAGTAATAATTGCAATTGAATTATATCCCTTGCTTTTCAAATCATTAATTTTGGACATCAAAATATCAATTTCATTACTATTATTAGTCTTTATAAAATCAACTTTCTCAGCACTTCTATTTACAAAATTTACATTTTGCTTGCCACCAATTTTATTGTAAAATTCTACTATTTCTTGAGACGACCTATATGTTTTATTCAATTCAACATATACACTGTCATCGCCTAAAATTTTGCTTATATTATGTATTAATTTATTAGAACCATCTATATCCAAAGTTTGGTTATAATCACCAAGCATAGTAAGAGGACAATTATAGATGTAATGAAGAATATATAATTGAACCGCACTATAATCTTGCATTTCATCTATTACTAAGTACTTAATATTTTCTTCTTTGTCTAGTCCATAAATAAACATCTTGAAAAATAATATTCCGTACACATCTTCATTTTTTACTTTGTCTCCCACAAGTTCTAATTTTTTGCCAATAGATTTCAAGAAATTCATATATGCTTTTACACAATTTTTATTTTCAATTGCTTGATACAATTTCATGAAAATATATTGTTTAAATTTAAGTGTCTTATCTACACTTTTGACTTTGTAGAAATACAAATCAAATATATTATCTGTTATCCATCTAAGTCTTGTAAATAAATCCCTGTCAGAATATTTACCATAGAATAGTTCTTTAATCTTTTTGCTATCTATAACTGTATTTTGAATTTGGAAATCTTCTATATCAAAATTATCAATATAATTGCGTTTTGCAAAATCAATTAATTTTTCTAGAAACTCATAACTAGTTTTCAATTTATAATCACTCAAATCTTGTGAATTAATTAGTCTCTCAATTTGTTCAAATTTTCTCTCTACAATTAAATGATTTTTCAAATATCTTCTAGCGATATTATCTAATTGAACTTTATCAATATCATCTTCTGCCAAATCTGGCAAGACTGATGAAATATATGAAGAGAAAGCATTATTTGGAGAGATAAAATTAATATTTTCAGATTTGATTTTACCTTTCATTTTATATAATAAATAAGCAATTCTATGTAGTGCAATTGCAGTTTTACCCGAACCCGCCACACCTTGCACAATCAAATCTTTGTACTCATCTCCACGAATAACACTATTTTGCTCTTTTTGAATAGTTTGAACAATAGATTTCATTTGATTACTTGTATTTTTCGCAAGAGCCTCTTTCAATATATCGTCCTCAATATTGATAGTGCTATCTATATAATAATTTAATTTACCATTTTCTATTCCAAATTGTCTTTTCCTATCAAGTACACAATTAAGGATAGATTTATCAGTTTTTATCTGACATTTACCTTCTTCTACATCGTAGAAAATACTAGCAATTGGAGACCTCCAATCTAGCACTTTGTATTCATCATTATCATTAACTAACGAGTGCAAACCAATATAATAATTTTCGTCAATTGTCTCATCGCTAGCACGCAACAAAAGACTGGCAAAATAAGGTTTACTTAGCATTTTGTCATAAATTTCTTTTGATTTCTGCAAGTCAATTGTATCATTTTGCAAATCTCCCAATCGTCCTTGCATATTAAGCAATTCTACAATGTCTTCTTCATTTATTTTATTTGCATTACGATTTAAGTACTCAAAGTATTCTTTATTAGAATTATCAAACATTTTATTTACATTACTTGAGTAATTTTTTACATAATCAATTTTCTCTTTGACAAGTTCTATTGTAGAATTCAAATATTTATTTTCTTTATCAAATTCTTCTTTTTCCATAATTAACTCGCTAATAATTTAAAAGATAAATACAATATAAAATTGTAAGAGTTATTATAAAACTTTAAATGTAAATTTACAATATATATAACAAAAATACTAAATAATATATTTTGTCAAATCGTATTTCTTAGTTGTATCAGCAAAAGTCTTATCAACATATTCTTTGTCAATTACAATATCTATTAATTGATGTTCGCCATTAGCATTAAATGAAATATCTTCTAATAATTTTTCCATAATATTATGAAGTCTTCTAGCACCCAAATTTTCGCTAGTTTCGTTCTCTTTCTCAGCCAAATACGATACTTGTCTTAGAGCATCATCAGTAAATGACAAATTAATATTATCTACTTTTAACATTTCGCTATATTGCAAAGTCAATGCATTCTTTGGCTGTGTTAATATATTGAAAAAGTCTTCTGCATTCAAGTTATTTAATTCAACTCTAATAGGAAATCTTCCTTGAAATTCAGGTATTAAATCTTCTACTCTACTAATATGGAACGCACCAGCCGCTATAAATAGTATATAGTCAGTCTTAATAGTACCATATTTAGTAGTTACAGTCGAGCCTTCAACAAGTGGAAGAATATCTCTTTGTACACCTTCTCTACTTACATCAGGTCCACGATTAGCAGAGCCTTTGCCAGCAATTTTGTCTATCTCATCAATGAAGATAATTCCATCTTGTTCTGCTCTTCTAATAGCCTCACTATTAACACTATCGTTATCAATTAATTTGTCACTTTCTTCGGCTATCATTATTTCATAAGCCTTAGCAACAGTTAATTTTTTCTTTTTCTTCTGTGCTGGGAAAATACTTCCAAGAACATTGCCCAAATCCATATCTGGGCCCATTCCCGGCATAATCCCAATAGGTTTAGCCTGCTCAGCAATATACAATTCAATAGTTTCGTTATCTAATTTGCCACATTCCAAATCTTCAAGTAACTGTTCTCTTAATTTACTAGGCTCCATATCTGGGAATTGTTCTTTTTTTGCTGGAAGAATTGCCTCAAGTAATCTATTTTCAACTATTCCTTTTGCTTTGGCTTTCACTTCAGCAATTTTCTCTTCTTTGACTAATCTTACAGAATACTCAACCAAGTCTCTAATCATAGACTCACAATCTCTACCTACATAACCAACTTCAGTAAATTTAGTGGCCTCAACCTTGATAAATGGTGCTTTCACAAGTTTGGCAAGTCTTCTAGCAATCTCTGTCTTACCAACACCAGTAGGACCTTGCATAATTATATTCTTTGGAGTAATTTCATCTCTTAATTCTTTGGATAATTTACTTCTACGATATCTATTTCTTAGGGCAATAGCAACCGCTTTCTTAGCCTCTGATTGTCCTATAATATATTTATCTAATTCGTTAACTATTTCTTTTGGCGATAAATTCATATTAAACCTCCTCAATTGTCAAGTGGTCATTAGTGTATACACACATATCACTTGCAATCTTCATACTTTTCTTTGCAATTTCCATAGCGTCCAAATCTGTATTTTCTAGTAATGCTCTTGCACTAGCCATAGCATACAAACTACCACTTCCAATAGAACATACTCCACTTTCTGGCTCGATTACTTCGCCACCACCAGATATTATTAACATCATATTCTTATCTGCTACAATCATTTGCGCTTCTAATTTTCTAGGATATTTGTCATCTCTAAATCCAAGAGCCACTTCTACTGCACTTCTAAGTAAATTACCGCTAAATTTCTGAAGCAATTCTTCAAATCTAGCCTCAAGTGCGAAAGCGTCTGCAACTGATCCTGCAAATCCAATAACAACTTTGTCATGATAAATTCTGCGTACTTTCTTAGAATTATTCTTCATTATAACATGTTCGCCAAGAGTTGCTTGTCCATCTCCAGCAATTACAGTTCTTCCATTTCTCTTAACACCTATAATAGTTGTTCCTTTAAGTTCCATTATAATTTCTCCTTTATTTCATTTATTAATTGCAAAGATAAATCTTTAAGTTTAGTATTCTTCACTTTTTTATCTTTGCATGTAAATTCGCCATAGTTTATTAGTCCTAGATTTGCACTCATTGGCTCAAAGTCTCCTATTTTGTATGCTATGTACTTGCACAAAGCACCAATTAAAGTGTGTTTGTCAAACTCTATAAAATCTAGACCTTTTAAATATCTATACATCTGAATTCCCGCAACTAATCCACTAGATATGCTTTCTATGTATCCTTCCACCCCCGTTATTTGTCCTGCAAAGAAAATATTAGGATACTTTATCATTTGATAATACTCATTGAGTATATTTGGCGATTTAATATAAGTATTTTTGTGCATTGTCCCCAGCCTTAGAAATTCGGCATTTTCTAGTCCGGGTATCATTCTAAATATCCTTTTTTGCTCGGGATAAGTTAGATTAGTCTGGAAACCTACAATATTAAAGTATTCATTGCCAAATTTTTCTTTTCTAAGTTGTACAACAGCATAAGGTTTAGTATTACTATTTGGATTTTCAAGCCCAACAGGCTTCATAGGCCCAAATCTTATTGCATCTTCTCCACGACTAGCAAGAACTTCAATTGGCATACAACCTTCATAGACTTTATTTTTCTCAAAGTCTTTAAGTTTAACAATTTCTCCGTTTATTAGTTCGTTATAAAATTTGATATATTGTTCTTTATCAAACGGACAATTGATATAGTCTTTATCCCCTTTATCGTATCTATCTTTGAAATATGCAATATTCATATCAATTGAATTGTAATCAACAATTGGAGCAATTGCATCAAAGAAATATAATTTTTCTTGACCGATTAATTTGGATATTTCCTCACTCAAGGCATCTGAAGTAAGCGGTCCAGAAGCAATAATTGTAGGAATTGATGTATCTATTGCGGTTACTTCTTTGCAAATAACCTTGATATTTTCTTGATTTCTAATAAAATCAGTTACCTTTTCACTGAATTTATCTCTATCTACCGAAAGACTTGCTCCCGCAGGCACTCTACATTCATCGGCAATTCTAATAAGCAAACTATCTAGTTCTCTTAGTTCTTGTTTAAGTAATCCGCCTGCTGTAAGAATATCGTTGCTTTTTAATGAATTTGAGCAAACTAATTCGGCTAAATTATTGCTTTTGTGAGCAGGTGTAAGTTTGGGTTTCATATCAAATAAATTTACACTCACGCCACGCTTACTTAATTGATAAGCACATTCACAGCCAGCAAGTCCGCCACCTATAATATTAACTGTCTTTATCATCTTCACCTTTTTTCAAACTTTCTTGATAGTCACATTCTGGATTACTGCATTTAATTCTTATCTTTCCATAAACTTCTTTCTTGGTCATATAACTATTACATTTAGGACATTTCTTCTCAACAGGTATTTCCCAAGATATAAAATCACACTTAGGATAATTATTACAGCCATAGAAAATCTTACCATTTTTGGACTTCCTCTCTATAACTTCGCCACCACACTTAGGGCAAATACCAACTTTTTTGACTATATTATGAATATTTTTGCATTCTGGATAATTACTACAAGCCAAGAATTCTCCGTATTTACTAACCCTCTTAACCATTTCGTGACCACATTTCTCACACATTATGCCTGTATGCTCAGGTTCAACAGGTTGACCTACTAATTTTTCTAGATAATCATTAAATTTCTTCATAACAGGTAGATAATCCAATCCGTTATTAGCAATTTCATCTAGTTTGCTTTCCATATCTGCAGTGAAATTAACATTGAATAATCCTTCATACCCCTTAACCAAGAAATCTATTAATTTCTCTCCTAATTCTGTAGGCTTTAGATATTTACCATCTTTCTCAACATATTTTCTGCTAGAAAGCAATGTAATTGTAGGAGTATAAGTAGCGGGTCTACCTATTCCTTTCTCTTCCATTTCCTTAACCAAAGACGCTTCAGTATATCTAGGAGCAGGCTTAGTAAATTTCTGTGTAGTAATCATATCTACGAAATTAAGAATATCGCCCTCTTTCATTTCTGGAAGTTTTGCGTTCTCGCTTTCGTCTTCTTCTTCATCTTTTGTTTTATCTTTCTCTTTTTTGGCTGAATTATATATTTTCATAAATCCATCAAATACAGGTGTCTTCCCGTTACATTTGAAAGTATAATCATTATTATTAATCTCTACACTAACTGAATTAAATGTAGCATCAGTCATCTGACTTGCAACAAATTTGTTGTATATCAATTTATATAATTTATAATTCTCTGGACTTAGATATTCCTTAACAGATTGAGGTGTTCTATCTAGAGAAATAGGTCTTATTGCCTCGTGTGCATCTTGGGCAGAAGATTTAACTTTGTACTGATTATAATTATCTGGCGCATATTCTTTGCCAAAGTTATTAATTATATAATCTCTTGCTGCTTTCTGTGCTTCTGGTGCAACTCTGACACTATCTGTTCTGATGTATGTGATTAGTGCCACTTTACCTTCGTTTCCAATCTCAACACCTTCATACAATTGTTGTGCGCAAGAAGTTACTTTCTTTAGAGACAATCCAATTTTATTCAAAGCGTCTTGTTGCATAGTACTTGTAGTAAATGGTGCAGATGGGTGTACTTTAGTAAGAGATTTCTTGACATTACCTACTTCGTAACTGCCATCTTTCAAATTCTCTAGTATTTTATCTACTTCTTCTTTGCTTGCTGGCACTATCTTTTTATTCTTGTACTTAGCAAGGCTTGCTTTGAATATCTCTGAATTCTCTTTATTAAGATTGGCTATAACTGACCAATACTCTTGAGGTACAAAATTTCTTATTTCATTCTCTCTATCTACAACAAGTCTTAGAGCAACACTCTGAACTCTACCGGCCGAAAGATTAGGTTGTATTGCCTTGCAAGCCTTAGGAGATACCCTATAACCCACAAGCCTATCTATAACTCTTCTTGTTTGTTGCGCATTTACTAGATTTAGATTAATTCCTCTAGGGTGTTCTAATCCTTTATTAATAGCATTCTTAGTGATTTCATTAAATTCTATTCTAATTGGGTCACTAGGATTTAATCCAAGTATATTACATAAATGCCAACTAATTGCTTCTCCCTCTCTATCCGGGTCGGTCGCTAAATATATTTTATCTGCTTTAGCGGCTTTCTCTTTTAACATCTTAACTATATCTTGTTTGTCTGGCATTATTGTATATTGCATTTCAAAATTATTCTTAACATTAACGCCCATAGTTTTCTGAGGTAGGTCACGCACATGACCTTTGGTAGCAACTACCTCATAATCACTACCCAAATATTTTTTGATAGTGTCTTTCTTGCCGACACCTTCAATAACTACTAGTTTCATAATTCTCCTAAATTCTTTTAATTACTCTTTATTACATAATAATTGCCAGGGTGTTTCTCAACAATCCCTTTGATTTCCATACGCATAAGCATGGTAGATAAAATTTTAGTTTCCATACCTGTCGATTTAATCAAATCATCAAAATGTAATTCTTGACCTTTCAAATTATCATAGATAAGTTGTTCGTCCATAGATAATTCTATCAATTTCTCTTTCTTATGGGTTTTATCTTTTTTGCCATAAAAATCAATAATCTCACTAGAACTAAGCAACATTCTTGCTTGTCCATTCTGGATTATTTTGTTACAACCCACCGAATAAATATCATTAACTCTAGCAGGTAGAGCAAATACTTCTCTATTATAATCTAGAGCAAAATTCTTGGTGTGCATACTTCCGCTTTTCTCAGTAGCCTCTACTACAAGTACTGCTTTACTAAGTCCCGCAATAATTCTATTTCTTACAGGGAAATGATAAGTAAGAGATGGTTCATTCGGCTTGTATTCAGATACAATCAAACCACCTTTTAATACAATATCTTCAGCCAAAGCAATATTAGAACTAGGGAAAATATTAAGAAGCCCGCCACCTAATACTGCTATCGTCTTACCTTCTACTTCCAAGCAAGATTTGTGAGCAATAGTATCTATTCCTTCTGCTAGTCCACTTACAATAGTAATATTATTGACTGCAACATCTTTAACAATTTTGCCACCTATTGTTTGACCATACTTAGTAGCCCTTCTAGAACCTACCACACCCAAACACTCAGATTTAAGTAATTTAACATCTCCTTTGCAATAAAGAAGAATTGGGAACGCTCCCGTTTCTTTCAATAGTTCGGGATAATCTGAACTTCTGCAAGTAACAACTTCTATTCCTAATTTATCGTAATTAACAATACACCTATCAATATATACAAGATTATTGTTCATCTTAAGTTCAGAGTATTCCTTGTCAGTAAATGCTTTCAGAAGTTCACTTTTGTAATTATCTAAATTATCAAAAAAATCTTCCAAATCCTCGATATTATCCAATATTTCTCTTGCTTTCTTATATGTCATAAAATCAAAGGTGGTTAACCACATTATAACTTTTTCTGTTTTACTATACATATTATCCCCAATATTTATTATCAAGTGTTCTATAAGATATTGCCTCAATTATATGTTCATCAAGGACATCTTCGCTTCCTTCCAAATCTGCGATAGTTCTTGCAACTTTCAGTATTCTGGAATATGCCCTAGCACTTAAATTCAATTTTTCAAAAGCATATCTTAACATTTGGTCACTTGCTTCACTAATTTTACAGTATTTCTTAACCATGTGGTCATTCATTTTAGCATTGGAATAAACACCACTATCTTTGTATCTCTGCAATTGTATTTCTCTTGCTTTATCTACCCTCTTCTTAATATCTGCACTACATTCTTCCAATTCTTCTGACCTAAGTTCATCATAAGACACGCTATCTACTTCGATATGCATATCTATTCTATCCATTAGTGGGCCAGAAAGTCTATTAAGATACTTCTTAATCGCTTGTGGTGTACATTTGCATTCTTTGTCTTTAGAACCATAATTTCCACAAGGACAAGGGTTCATGCTAGCAATCAATGTGAAATTAGCAGGATATTGCACAGTTGCATCAACTCTAGAAATAGTTATAACCCCATCTTCTAACGGTTGTCTAAGAGTTTCTAAACTATTCCTATTATACTCAGGCATTTCATCTAAGAATAATACTCCCGTATGAGCCAAACTTATCTCTCCGGGCTTGGCTTTGCTTCCGCCACCCGTTAATGCTAGAGTTGTAGCAGTATGATGAGGACATCTTATAGGTCTACTCACTACAATTCCTTCTTTGCTATCTAGAACCCCCGCAATACTATGTATTTTGGTTACTTCTAGTGCTTCTTCAAATGTTAGTTCTGGCAAAATACTAGGAAAACATTTAGCAAGCATTGTTTTTCCACTTCCCGGAGGTCCTATCATTAGTACATTATGTCCACCCGCTGCCGCAATTTCTAATGCTCTTTTGGCTTGGGCTTGACCTTTAACATATTTAAAGTCTAGAGATTTCTTTTTATTTCTGCGTATATCGTCAAAGTCACTATGTTCAGTAGGAGTAATTTGAATATCTCCATTTAGAAAATCTAGTGTTTGTTTTAGATTTTCTACTCCGTATATTTCCATTCCTTCAATAAAACTAGCCTCTGTGCAATTTGCTTTGGGAATAATTACTTTGGTATATCCATCAAGTCTAGCACTTATAAGGATAGGAAGAACACCGTTAATTTTTCTTACTCCGCCATCAAGACCCAATTCGCCTAGAATAATAAAGTCTTTGAGTTTATCTAATTTTACTTGTTCAGAAGCAGCCAGAATACCTATTGCAATTGGCAAATCATATACTGGACCTTCTTTCTTGGTGTCTGCAGGTGCAAGATTGACTGTAACCTTGATAATTGGATATTGAAGAGCCGAATTTTTGATAGCAGACTTAACTCTCTCTTTACTTTCTTTGATAGATGTTCCAACTAACCCAACGATGTCATAACCCGGAAGCCCTTGATTGATATCTATTTCGCACTTAATTAAATAACCATCAATTCCATTAAGACCATAACTTTTAATAGTTGCTAGCATAGACACCTACCTTTTTAAATACTATTTGATTATACATACAAAAGATTTTTTTAACAACTAAAATTTATAAACAAAATAATTTTTTGGCATAAAATTCCTATTTTAATATATACTAATATTATATTTATAATATGTACTAATAGCAAATTATTTTAAATTTTAAAAAAATACTAGCATTTTATATCAAAAAAAGTTTAAGCAAGAATTTTACGCTTAAACTTTTTTGTTAGTATTCAATTTAATTTAAAGATTTAGTTCTAATCTCTTCCATAATTTTATTAATAAATTCGTCCAAAGCCATAGCACCTTGATCTCCCACGCTTCTCTTTCTAACTGCTACAGAATTAGAATTCATTTCATTATCTCCAACAATTAGAGAATATGGAACTTTCTCAAGTTGTGCGTCACGAATTTTCTTGCCAATCTTCTCATTTCTATCGTCTAATTCTACTCTAACACCATTTGCTTCCAATTTCTCTTTAACCAATCTAGCATAGTCAAGATGAGCATCGGCAATATTTAGAATTTTAACTTGAGTAGGTGCAAGCCAAGTTGGGAATGCACCAGCAAATTTTTCAATAAGATATGCAAGAGTTCTCTCATAACAGCCAAGACTAGTTCTGTGAATAATATAAGGAATTTTCTTAGATCCATCTTTGTCTGTATATTCCATACCAAATTTTTCTGCAAGCATTTGGTCAATCTGAATAGTAATAGCCGTATCTTCCTTACCCCAAACATTCTTAAGTTGGATATCTAGTTTTGGGCCATAGAATGCAGCTTCGCCAATACCGATTTCATAAGGAATTTTTAGATGGTCAAGTATTTTGCCCATAATTCCTTGTGCTTCGTCCCATTGTTCTTTAGTTCCAATATATTTCTCTCTATTATTTGGATCCCATTGTGAAAATCTATATGATGCGTCTTCATAAAGACCAAGTGTCTTCAAGAAGAATATTGCAAGTTCTAGACAACTTCTGAATTCTTGTTCCAATTGTTCTGGAGTACACATCAAGTGGCCTTCAGAAATTGTAAATTGTCTTACACGAATAAGTCCATGCATCTCTCCACTTGCTTCATTTCTAAATAGTGTAGATGTTTCATTATATCTCAAAGGCAAATCTTTGTATGATCTTGGCTCATTCAAGTATGCTTGATATTGGAAAGGACAAGTCATTGGGCGTAATGCAAATACTTCTTTATCTTTAGTCTCATCGCCAAGTATAAACATGTTTTCTTTGTAATGGTCCCAGTGACCAGATATTTTATACAAATCACTTTTTGCCATAAATGGAGTTTTAGTTAGTAACCAACCCCTCTTCTGTTCTTCATCTTCTACAAATCTCTGAAGCAATTGAATAACTCTTGCACCCTTAGGAAGCATGATAGGAAGACCTTGACCGATATAATCTACAGTTGTAAAGTATCCTAAATCTCTACCTAATTTATTATGGTCTCTTTTCAATGCTTCTTCCATTTGATGCATATATACCTTCAAATCTGCCTTATCTAAGAAACCATATACATATACTCTTTGAAGCATTTTATTCTTCTCTGAGCCTTTCCAGTAAGCACCACTTACTCTATTGATTTTGAATGCAAATCCACGCAAAAATTTAGAATTCTCAACATGAGGGCCTCTGCAAAGGTCTACAAAATCTTCTCCAGTGTAATAAATTGAGATAACAGCATTATCTTCTAATTCATTAATCAACTCAGTTTTATAAGGTTCATTTTTGAATAATTTAAGTGCTTCATCTCTGCTTACTTCAACTCTCTTAAAATCTTCATTTCTCTCAATAATTTCTTTCATTTTGTTTTCAATTGTTTCAAAGTCACTATCTGATAGTGGTTTCTCCAAATCGAAATCATAATAAAATCCATTATCAATTGCTGGCCCAATAGCCAATTTGACATTATCTTTGCCATATAATTCTTTGATAGCCTTTGCTAGAATATGGCTCATACTATGTCTGTACATCATCTGCTTTTCATCTTTTTCGTTCATAATTATTTCTCCTTTCATTTTTCAACAAAAAATCCTTCACGCATTTGTTCGTAAAGGATATTAATTCAATATTTAGTTGATTATCGTCCATTTACGCACAAATATTACATAAGGACGAGAATTCAAAGAACTCCGCGGTTCCACCTTATTTGGTTTATACAAAACCCACTTTATACCAAAATAATTAAAACAGTTTGGTCTCTGCTACACTCAAAAAGTGGTTTCACTAAATTATTATTTTGCGTAAATCTCATCACCTTACACTCTCTGTACTTATTGAATAATTAGTTACTTGTCTTCTCTCATAATGTTACCTAAATTGTATAACTATTGAATTACTTTGTCAAGTATTAAATCAATATTTCAAGATTAAAATTATAAATTTTTTATGTATAATTATTATAATACATGAATATTAATACTAAGTTACAATAATACGCTTACCCTATCTTCAAATATATAGGATATCAACTTTGTTACTTTATCACTAAGAGAATTGATGCAATTAATTATTAACTTTTTGGGAGCATACATAACTAAATTTGCAATTATTCCTACTTCATCATCTAATCTCAAATTTTTCATTTTATTGCGTTTCTCATCTAAAAAGCACATCTCAGAATTTATTTCTTCTAAATACAATATTTTAGATTTAGTATCAATATTAAGTGCGATGAATTTAAGAAAATCTAAGTAATTTTCTCCATTGTCGCAATTAAAGTGAAAATTATAATAATCTACTTCTTTCTGCCACATTTCATATAAATTATGTAATTTGAATAGTACAAAGGGTCTTATATTTATCACTCTACTTAGTTTGGTTACTTGCATAGCATATTTAACTTCGTTGCTTATCTCCATATTTACAATACTAGATACGAAATAACTATTCAAACTCTTATCGTTTGAGAATACTTTTATATTTTCTGTAATATACTCAATTTTTACAATTTTGAGTATTGTTTCATATATTTTTTTGTAAATTTTGCTTGTTAGTTTTTCTTTTGCTATTGCAATACTACAAACCAAATCTTTCTCAAAAGTGATTACAATTATTGCATTTTTATTCAATATTTCTTTCAAACTATTTTTTAATTCCAAAAAATATACAATGTCACTTGGTTTGCCACGCAAAGTTATTTCCCACATAAAAACCCCTTTATGCTATTATATGCAAAAGAGTTTAATATATTTTTTATTTAATAAAATTTACTTGAAAATTTTGTTGTCTTTTAGTAAGTAACATTAATCACTCAGAATACTTTTCGCCAGTTACAATAACATTTGCTCCCGTTCCCAATACATTCTCAATAACAACATCTCCAATATGCACATTATCTAAGTGTAATTTGGATATTTCATTAACAACATCGAATACTTGAGCCTTTGGCACATCTTTATCTGTTTTGACTGGCACAACCACATCTCCACATTTGGCTAGATAAGTAACAGTTCTCATCGGACAAGTCATTTCTTCTTTTGCATATTCTAGACCACGAGGACAAGCATTGCCAGTAATATTTCCGTTATCTACAGTAATTTCACAACCTCTAGGACATTTAATACAAATTAATTTCATACTTTCTCCTTTATAGATAGTGTAATATCTTCAGATAATATATCTTTTTTGATTGTAATACTAGCCATTTCTCCCGGATTAAGCGCAACTGCAAATTTACTATAAATATCTTTATCATTAGCACTAACTACGATATTTGCGTTTCTATACTTAGAATTTACTCTGAAGAATACTTCCAAGTCCTCTCCATTCTCAAAATATGAACTAGGCACTGTATAACGAATACCATTACCAGCAAATACTCTATGTTCTTTATTTCTTTGCAATTTACCAAGTGCATACAATCCCGCATTTCTACCAGCAAGAATACTCTCTACTGTAACATTATCTACCAAATCATGAACTTGCAAAACATTACCACACGCAAATATACCCTCAGAACATTCCCTAAATTCATTTACAACAAATCCGCCAGTTTTAGGATTAATTTCCAAATTAGATACAATATCGTTCTCTGGTGCTAGACCTACCGAAAGCACAATTAAATCACATTCTAAATACTTAGTAGTACTTTCTATTGCATTCAATTTGTCGTCCACTCTAGCATAATTAATTCCCGTTACTCTATCTTTACCCAATACTTCTGTAATAGTTGTACTATAATGAATTGGAATATCAAAATCATCTAAGCATTGTCGTATATTTCTAGGAAGTCCACTAGAAGTTGGCATTAATTCTAGTACCATTTCAACTTTAGCCCCAGCAAGTGTAAGCCTTCTAGCCATTATAAGACCAATATCCCCACTACCCAATATAACAACTTTTTTACCCGGTAGTTTACCATGAAAATTAACTAATTTCTGTACTTGTCCCGCAGTCATTATCCCCGCTGGTCTTGTACCTTTAAGCCTAATACTTCCCGCCGTCTTTTCTCTACACCCCATTGCCAGAACTATTGCCTTTGGTTCTATAATTTCAGCACCATTAGGACTAACAATATAGATTTTCTTACCATCAATCTTAGTAACGAAAGTATTAAGCATTACATCAACATTTGTATCGCTTAGTAGTTTTTCAAATCTACTTGCATACTCAGGGCCTGTCAATTCTTCTTTGAAATAATGAAGTCCAAATCCATTATGAATACATTGATTAAGAATTCCACCTAATCTATTATCTCTTTCAATAATAAGTGTTTTTGCACCAGTTTTGGAACATTCTATGCCTGCACCCATTCCCGCTGGACCACCACCAATAATTACCACATCATATTTTGTCATTATTTAATATTCCCCACTATTATTCTACTACTCATATTTTCTTTGGTCACTTCGTCAATGCTAATATTTCTTTCTTTTGCAATTATTTCCATTACTTTCATAAAGCAGAAACCACCTTGACATCTTCCCATTCCTGCTCTTGTTCTTCTCTTAATGCCATCTAGAGAAATTGGTTTCAATGGCGAATTAACAGCGTCTATTATCTCTGCCATGCTTATCATTTCGCATCTACATACAATCTTGCCATAATTCTCGTCTTGCTTAATTAATTTATTAAGTTCTTCTGAACTTAGTTCAGATATTTTCTTACACTCTTTTCTTCTTATCATTTGCTTTTCTCGAGAGATATCAAGATTAAGTAATTTAGCCACTTCTTCAGCAATAGCAGGACTAGCAGTAAGTCCCGGAGAACATATACCAGTTACATTAATAATATCTTTATTATTTTCATCTATCTCTATTACAAAATCATGTCCAACAAGAGTTCTAACACCCGAGAATACTCTAATTGTTTTCCTTAGATTTACATCACTTAACATTTGATTTGCTTTATCTGTAATCTCTTTAAGCCCAATATCTGTAATTACAGTACTATTATCTTCGGCAAGTATACTAGTAGGACCTACAATAATATTATTATGAATAGTTGGAGACACTAGAATTCCTTTGCTATCTTTGGTTGGAAGAGGGAAAATTGTATACTTCAAATTCATTGAATTTCTATCTAATAAGAAATACTCGCCCCTTCTATATTTAATATCATAAAGTTTAGAACCCAAAATTCTAGCAATGCTATTGTGTTCGCCACCACAAGCAAGTACAATTTTCTTTGCCATTATTTCTTCTGCACCATTGCTTAAGATATAGTAATCATCTACCTTTTTGAATGATGTAGTATTGTAATTAAATACAACACTTGCACCATTAAGCACTGCTTCCTCTGCCAATGCTATAGTCAATTTATACGGAGATATTATGGCAGAAGTACTAGCCAATAACCCGCAAGTAATATTATCTGTAATGTCTGGCAAAATCTCAATTAATTTACTTCTATCTAGAATTTGCAATCCTTCTACACCATTTTCTATTCCACGATTATATAATTCTTGTACTTTACTAATGTCATTACCAATTACAAGCGCTCCATTAATATTCAGGTCCACACTTAATTCCTTGCAAAGTTTAGGCATAAGTTTAGCACCACGAACATTAAGTATTGCTTTCTTTGAATTAGGCATTGCATCAAAGCCAGCATGAATTATACCACTATTTGCCTTGCTTGTCTCTGTAGCAACATCGCTATTCTTCTCTATTAACACTACTTTCTGATTAAGTCTAGTAAGTTTATTTGCTATAGCACAACCAATAACTCCACCGCCAAGAACCGCCACATCATACACCATAATTTCATTCTCCCATAAATAATTGAATACTCATTTATATTTTAATTTGTATTAATTTATATATAAATAATCAACTATTATTATCTCATTTAATGTTACATAATTATATATATTATGTCAAATATTATTAATTAAATTGCTTAATTTATAAACAAATGCTAAAATTAAATTAAAAGATAAATACATTGCTAATACTTTAAAATTACACAAGGAGATAAATATGAAGAGATACATTATAGGACTTGACGAAGGAACGACCAGTGCTAGAACACTTATATATGATATTAAGGAAAATAAGATAATTAATATAGTTAATGAGAAATTCAAACAATACTTTCCTAAGCCGGGCTGGGTAGAACATGATGCTGGAGAAATTTGGGAAGTTTTGCAAAAAACTATGTATACAGCCATCAAAGATGCCAAAATTAAATATGAGGACATTATAGGAATTGGCATAACAAACCAAAGAGAAAGTGTTGTGGCATGGAATAAAAAGACTGGAGAAAGTGTATATCCATCTATTGTTTGGCAATGCAGAAGAACTAGTGCTTATTGTGCTTCTTTGAATACTGGTTTAAAAAAATATATAAAGAAAACAACCGGTTTAATTGTAGATGCATATTTCTCTGCTTCCAAAATTAAATGGCTATTGGAAAATAATGCAAAAGTTAAAAAATTATTAGAAGAAGACAATCTATGCGTTGGAACTATAGATAGTTACATTACTTACAAATTAACTAATGGCGAGAAATTTATAACAGATACAAGCAATGCTAGTAGAACAATGCTACTTAATATCAATACTTTAAAGTGGGACGATAAATTACTAAAGAAATTTGGAATTCCAAGTAAGATACTCCCAGAAGTTGTATCTAACGGCAAAGAATTAGGCAAAGCCCACACCAAACTCGGAGACATTCCAATTGGCTCTATACTTGGCGACCAACAATCTTCACTATTTGGGCAAGGCTGTTTTGATAAAGGCTTAGCAAAAGCAACATATGGCACAGGAGCATTCATTCTTAGTAATACTGGAGATACCCCTATACACAATAAGAAAATGCTTACAACAATTGCTTGGACTATTAATGACAAAACTACTTATGCACTAGAAGGAAGTATATTCAATGCAGGCACTGTTGTTAATTGGTTAATTGACGATTTGCAAATATTAGAGAGTAACAAAGTATCTAGTGAAATAAGCAATAATTTATCTGATACCGATGGTGTGTACTTTGTCCCTGCTTTCACTGGCATGGGAGCACCTTACTGGAATAGCAATGCCAAAGGTGCAATTGTTGGACTTACTAGAGGAACTAATAAAAATCATATCATTAGAGCCGGTCTAGAAAGTATGGCATATAATACATACGACATAATAGAGTGTATGCAAAATGAAGAAAGTACTAAAATCAAAGAATTAAGAGTAGATGGCGGAGTAAGTAGAAATGAATTCTTAATGCAATTCCAATCAGATATTCTAGCAAAGAAAGTTATCAAATCAAATTCTTCAGAGTGTACAGTATTAGGAACAATATATATGACTGCCCTATCTCTAGGATATTTCAAAAGTTTATCAGATATCAAAAAATTGATTGAGCCTAGCCATATATACACAAGCAAAATGAACCATAATGTTAGACATGAATTAATAAATAATTGGCATAAAGCAGTTAAACAAACTTTAGGAGAAACTAAATGAAAAATATAAAAGTGAAAGGTTACAACAACTTTGAATTAGCAGGATATTTATGGGATAATGTAGAAAATCCCAAAGGCGTAGTGCAAATCATTCATGGAATGCAAGAACATGCCAAAAGATATGATGACTTTGCCAAATATCTAAATTCAATTGGACTTATAGTATTTGCTAGCGACCTAAGAGGTCATGGACAAACTGCAATAATTAACAATCTTCCTTTCGGATATTCAGATGGCGATATATTTATGGAGATAGTTCAAGACCAAATTAAAATAACAGAATTTTTGCAAAATAAATTTGGCTTGCCAATTTCTATATTTGGACATTCTTTTGGTTCGATGATAGCCCAAAGATATATGGTTGAGAACGGCTTTAAAATCAAAAACATCGTAATTTGTGGGTCTACATACACTAATTCGTTCCAATTCAGAGCAGGATATCATGTTGCCAAGATTTGTAGATTTTTCAAAGGCAAGAAAGCCGATGCCAAATTAATTGAGAAAATGTCTGTAGCGGGATATGGCAAGAAATTCAAAAATGGCAATTGGCTATCAAGAGATGAGAAGAATTGGGAGAGATATACCTCAGACGAACTTTGTGGCAAAGTATTCCCTACCAATTTCTATTGGTCATTTTTCAAAAATGCACGCAATAATTACAAAAATTTAAACAATATCCCATACTACCTACCTATCTTTTTGATAGCAGGAACTAATGACCCAGTTAGCGGCAAAAATGGAATAGCAAAATTATTCTTTACTTATGGCAAAGCAAAAAAGAAAGTATTTCTGAAAACATACGCAAATGCTCGCCACGAACTTCTAAATGAAACAAACAAAGAAGAAGTGTATAAAGATGTAGGTCAATTTATCTTAAACGATACTCTTGACTACATTCCTATTCACTTAACTTCTAGTAAATAATGCAAAATATATTAATTTTTTAAATGAAAAGACAAAAAAAGACTTATATCTTATCATAAAATAATTATGCATAGATATAAGTCTTTTTGTATATTTATAATCAAAATTGAATATTACAAATCGAAATTAATATTTTTATCACTTTTAAACTTGGTATATTTTACACCACATTCGTCAAATAATTTCTTAGACGCAATATTGCTTTCTGTTCCATTATATTTATCTGACTTGTATATAACTTCTTTAATCCCCGATTGTATAATTGCTTTGGCACATTCATTGCAAGGAAATAAATCAACATAAAGTTTAGAGCCTTCTAAGTCTTTTCTAGAGCCTCTAAAATTAAGTATAGCATTTAATTCAGCATGACAAACATACATGTATTTAGTATTTAGCGGATTTCCCTCTCTTTTCCATGGAAAGACCTCATCTTCAAAGCCATTAGGAGCACCATTATATCCACAACACAAAATTCTATTATCATTAGATACAATACAAGCACCAACTTGTGTATTAGGGTCTTTACTTCTCTTGGCAGATAACATTGCAATAGCCATAAAGTATTCGTCCCATGTTAAATAATCTTTTCTTTCGTCCATAAATTCACCTTAAATTTTTATTTTCTAAATTATATCAAAAAAAATAGTTATTAGCAAATAAAGACAAAACATTCAACAAAATACCTACGATTATCATATATATTAAAGTAATAACATTATGTAATAAATAATTTTTTTTATTAATTAGCAAAAAATTTTTACTGAAACACTTTACTAAATTGGACTTGTATGGTAAAATAACATTGTCTGAATTTGATGGCACCTTAGCCAAGTGGTAAGGCACGGGTCTGCAAAACCCTCATGCCTCAGTTCGAATCTGAGAGGTGCCTCCAATATTTTATTATCATATTCAGACAATATAACATGCTGGTGTGGCGGAATCGGCAGACGCACAGGACTTAAAATCCTGCGGTGTAACAACCGTACCAGTTCAAGTCTGGTCACCAGCACCAAAAAAAGAGCATTTATGCTCTTTTTTTTATCTTAAAAGCCCATACTATAAAGTTTGGGCTTTTACATTATCCAAATCAATTTTTTGATTATTTTTACAAATTTGTATCAACTGACCGTCTTTGAAAAGATATGCCTCTCCAAAAATTTCTTTTGCATCATTTAGCATAATTTACTCAAATCAAGTTGAGTTTAGTTATGTTTAATTATAACACATAATCTTGTAATTTGTGTATGTTTAATATAAAATATATAAATTTCTTATAATTTTCTATCTCAATAAAATAACTTATACTCACAAACATTTCAAATATTAGATAAATATTCATTTTGAATAACCTTATTGATATGTTAAAATAAAAATATTAAATTTAAAGGAGAATTGCAAATGCAAAATAAAGTTAAAATCTTTAATGAAAGTATGCCTTGCGATAAAACCCCAATGCCCTGCTCTGCTAGATTGCTAGATATTATTAGTGAATTAGGAGAACTAGGCAAAGAATATCTGAAAGCAACAAAATACGGCGCACAACAAATAGAATTAACCGAAGACTTCACATTAGAATTTGGCGATGTTCTTTACTCCTTACTCAGTCTTGCTAATGAAATGAATATTGACGCAAATGACGCATTAGATAAAGTACTAACTAAATATCAAAATAGAATTAATAGTAACGGAAATCTAGGAAGCGGAAGATAAATAAAAATAGTCAAACCTTAAAAAAATGACCATTAAGGTCATTTTTTTATAATTCATTCATATCATATTTTTTATTGAATAGTGGCATAAATTCCGAATTTATAAGAGTTTTAACATCTTCTCCTGCGTCATTTTTATCAATGCAGATTAAAGATATATTTTTCTTATTATCATAGAATTTTGCAGAACACATAATATTACTTAATTGATTAATTGCTTTGGCATTAAATTTATCATAAGTATAGAAACCTTCAACAGCAGCATTGTACATTCTAATAAGTTCGCTAAAGTTATAAATAATTACAACATTAGGTTTACTGCTTTCAAATTCTCTCTTTGCTCTCTCTACAACTAATTCAACTGCTTCAACCGCTTCTTTCTCGGTCTTATTAAATTGACAATTAATTACTTGCATTTTTTGATGAGATTTATAACTTTCTTCTGGCAACGCTTTCAAATTAATTAATTTGACATTTACACCATTTTCGTCAACTATATCAAAGCCGAACTTAACAGCATCTTCAATAGACATATTTTTGATGTAAATTCTTTCGCCTTTAGCCAAATGAAATTTTCTAAATTTTTCCAAATAATATTCTTCTCCATATTTAACATAAGGAGTATCATCAAAACTTACAAAATTTTTGTCATCAGCATTGCCATCAATGGATATAATATCAAACATAATTTTTGGTTTGTTCTCCAAAATATATTTGACCTTACCTCTAACAAAATCGCCTTTCTTTAGATTATATTTTCTAATAAGTGCTAGAGTAAGATAAGCGTCTCTACTATCCGGCACAAAGCCATTGTATCTTACAATTCCATAACCATTAGGGTGAATATCTAGATAGCCTTCAATCTCACTAACATCATTACCAAATGGTGTATCGTTCTGACTTAATTGTAAATTGAAACTAATATAATCATTAGTTGCATATGGAGTATTAGGATTAGTTACACTGCTCTTCTTATACACCAAAGTGTTTCCATACTTATCTTCATCGTCATTTTTAATCTTCTTAGTCGATTTAGCCACCAATTCATTAATAATATTTGAATTAGGAGATGTAAGCAGTTTGAAAAAATCTATAGGAGCCTGATTGCTTAATTGCTCACCTGTTTCAGACTTATCTTCGCCAATTAATTCTTGAATTTTATTAATCAAATCTTCTTTCTTCATAGTAGTAGGAGACGAAACACCTACCTGTCTAGCAAAATCTCTTAATTCGTGAATTCTTAATTTTTGTATATATTCCAAATTAAATCCATTCATAAAAAATCCTTTACTTCTTCGATAGTTTCATGATTTTGGACAAATTGTCAAAAATATTTTTCGACAAAATAAACCAAAATTCAACATTACAAGTACATTATACTTAAATAATTAAGTTTTGTAAATGTTTTTTACAAAATTATTGAAGAACTATAATTATTTTGTACTTAATTAATAAATATATAATTTAAATAAAAAGAAGCAAATTAATATTTAAATTTATTTGCCGAATTTTTTCATATCTGATTTTTTGGAATATAACAACCTTTTCTTTATACTTCCAAATGATTGAGCATTTCTAACAAAATAATTTTTTAATTTCCCATTTTTCTTAAAAATAATTAAATCTCTTCTATACTATCATCTGTGCTTTGTGTTAAGTTAAATTTAACTTTAGCAATTTCGGTTGCTTTTTTAATAATTTTCTCTCCAATATCTCCCCAACTCAAACAATTAATTGCAACATCTGGATTTGCCAAAATTCTATCATAAGTTTCTCCATTATCTGGGTCAGGCTTCTTTTCTCCTATTTCGTCTATCATAGCAGTCATTCTAATCTGCGCATATGGAGGAATTCCATTTTCTTCATCAACTAATTGATATCCCAAATAAATAATTGGGTCTAAAAGTGTCGTATTTATTTCTTCTATATATTCTCTTCTAAGGGTAGCAATTCTATCTACATCATAATCTTCAGGAGTTCCACCCGCCAAAGAATAAACTATTTTGCCACTTTTCTTAGTTTCCGCTTTCAAAATAATTTTACCATCTCTATTAAATGCAACAGCATATACTTGATGAACTTCAATCCCTGCTGGAACTTCATCTTCACACCATGTTAATTTCATAACTTCCTCCATTAAAATAATATATATTATTTATATGCAATCAAAAATATTTACAACGCATATAACTTTGCTTGTAATAATTTGTCAGATTTATTGTATCACAAAAGTCAATACTAGTAAATAATTTAAAATTAATTATAGTATTAATATTTTGATATCAATTCAGTACTTACTTGCCATAGAAGTTCTGTTTGGTAGTCTCCTGGAGAATAATTATGCTGGTCTTGCAATTTTAGCAAAACTCTCCAATATTTTGCCAAGTAATATTGGTAGCTTGTAAGTTTTTATTTCTTTTGTCCGTATACACCAGAATTGGTGTTTTGGATAGTATATGATCTACCCTATCTTTTTTATAAACTAATACATTATCTAAATTATTCTCTCCCGAAGATAGAGTATAATGTTGCCGAACCATTTACAAGCATAGTTGTATACACAATAAAGAATTATGCATTAATATAAATTTTCACACTAGTATCAATTGAAAGTGGTCGTCAATATTCAAAGTGAAACTTCCGTATGAGTCAGCAGTTATCTCTTTCGTTTGTTCCAAATATTCTGCTTTAATATTAACTAAAAATTTAAACATTAATTGAACGATATAACATCTCCTAAATTCTACTCAAATTCTACTCACAAATAATCGCAAAATAAAAAATAGGCCCTTTTTGACCTATTTCAATCTATATATAGTGTTCAATCCCCTCAATGAAAGCACTATATATTGTGTTGTGGCGGAGGGTTAGGGATTCAAACCCCAGGAAGCTCTCACTTCAACGGTTTTCAAGTTTTTTACGCACAAGTTATATTGTTGACTTTTTATTATAATACTAGGTTATAAACCAACCATTCCATTATCCCTCCCATAAACCATGTAAATTACAATATGCTAAAACTGCTTCAATTTTTTCATCTTTATTTATATTGAATGTAACAATTGGCTCAGTGTTGAAAGATAATCTTTTAAACTGATTTCCTTTGTTTGTTTGGAGTTTAACCCATTCAATATAATGTTCTGGCGTCATTGGATGTGGAATTGTACCAATATTTACAGTAACCTTGCCACATCTTACAGAATAAACAGGAACATGCTTTTCTTTTGCTCCGTCATTGATGTTTGGTTTAAGCACTTCCATCTTCTTGCCACAACATATTAGTGGTGCTCCGCTATCGTTAACCTTTACCACAATATTTCCGCAGTGTTTACAATAATAAAAATTTTGTTCCATTTTTTATTTCTCCTTTTGTTTTTTTGATTGCCAAGTGGAGTAAAACACGAGTTTCTTGCAATCTTATGATAATTATACCATAAGATTTTTTATTTTGCACTTATAAATTTGATTTTTAAATACAAAAGAACAACAAATTGTTTATATAATTGCTCAAAATTTAGATTGTTGCTAGAAATTTTGCGAATGATTAATATTTAGATACAAGTAAGAAGATTTTAAGATATAATATAAATTGTGCTTTTTTCAAAAATGTATTTTTACTCAATCAATTTAATAGTTAAATGGTTAGGCAAAACCATGCACAATTATGCAATGAAAACATTACTTAACCAAGAATTGGAGACTAAATAAAGGTTGATTTAATTAGAAGTAAGAGGCTTAATATAAATCTACGAATTGAAAAGTAATGAAAACAAGAGATAAAGGCTGTTTTTATATTCACAAACCGCTATTAAAGCAGATTTAATACCATCAAACCCAGATGTAAATTCGACAATTTTCTACGAGTTCTAACAAAAATGGAAAATTCTAACAAAATTCTAACACGATTTTGGCTGGTATTTCGGTCGAAAAATGCAGTCTAAACAATATTTCAAAACCACAATATATGGGGCGAAATCCTAGAAAAATAAGAAAAAAGCACCATATTTGGTACTTTTTATATGGCGGAGAGTTAGGGATTCGAACCCCAGGAAGCTCTCACTTCAACGGTTTTCAAGACCGCCGCTTTCGACCGCTCAGCCAACTCTCCATATTATTCAGTTTTTTTTCGAAGAGCGGTCGAAAGCAAGTTTCGTCCATAGCCCTTCAGGATTTGCCCGTCATTGGCTAATGTCCACCGGACATTACCTCCGCTCAGCCAACTCTCCATAAATAATTTAGTCTAAGCAAATTAATATAATATTGAATTGCTTAAATATGTCATTATTAGATTAAACTAAAAAATCTAAAATTTATCAATGACAAATGTATTATACCTAAAATTATTAACAATTGCAAGTATTTTTATAAACTTAATTTATAAAGTTTTTTATTTGATTATATTTTCATAATTAAACATATTAAATTTAATCGCTTAGGTTTCATCTTTTAATTCTTAATTGTTTGACAAAATATTACAATATATATACAATTACTAGTGTATTTAGGAGATTAACATGAAAAAGAAAAACTTATTAATATCCACCATATGTATTGGTGCTTTTACATTACTTTATACTATTCTTGTCGCTTTTGTAGATAAACAAGCCATTGGCCCTAATTCTAGTTCGGTGGGATTTGCATTACTTAATAATTCTTTTATGGAACTCATTGGAGAAAATGGAACTTTCTACACAATTACAAAATATACAGGCATTTTAATTATTTTGATAGCACTAGCATATATTATCCTTGCTATTGTACAATGGAGCAAAAGAAAGTCTTTCAAAGAAATTGACACTAATCTAATTATATTTAGTATATTTTGCGTGGGACTTGCATTAATATATCTATTCTTTGAAGTTGTAAAGGTAAATTACAGACCAATATTAATTGATGGTAAATTAGAAGCCTCTTACCCATCTTCTCACACAATGCTTGCAGTATTTATATGTGTATCCACTGCAATAATTAATCATAAATTAATTAAAAATAAAGACATTAGAACAATCGTTAGCACTTTAATTCTTTGCTTAGGTGCAATTACAATTATTGGTAGAATAGCGTCTGGCGTTCACTGGATTACAGATATAATTGGTGCAATTTTAATATCCACTACTTTGGTACTTGGATACTGCTTAACATTAGAATTTTTAAATAAAAAACAACAAACAAGCACTATGACACAAACCGACAATAATGAAATAGTAGTAGAAAAGAAAGTAGAAAAAGAAAAAACTACAAAATCTAGTGATAAAGCAAATAACAAAAAGAAAAAGATTGCCGACCCAGAAACTAAATAATTAAAATTATAAATTTAATTGAATAAAATGTCTTATTACTATGAATTTATGAATTCTACACAATTCATATTTTAAAAAATTTAAAGAACAAGGATAATTTTACTTGTTCTTTTTTACTAGCAAAATATTGGGCCAATCTTTATTTGAGTAATCTTTATTATTGTTAGAAATTTTTAAAACTTTACATATCCCCTATCTCATTAAAACTTTACATGACCGACAACAATGTCGGAGTTTATAAATCAACTAGAAAAAACTTATAAATTTACCAATTAATTGTAATAATAACCAAAATATGATATAATGATTTATATGAAAATATTAACTTATAATGTAAATGGAATACGAGCAAGCATAAAACTAGGCTTGCTTGACTGGATAAAAGAACATAATGCCGATGTTTATTGTATTCAAGAAGTTAGATGTAATGAAAATTTAACTAAAGAATTGATATTTGATACAAAAGAACAAGTGTCATTATTCAATAACTCACAAGCAGATTTGTCTAACTACTATGCTACTTATAATTGCGGATTAAAGGCTGGTTATGCAGGAACTTTAATTCTAAGCAAAGTTAAGCCAGATAAAATAATATTGGACATGCAAGAATTTTGGAGTGATTATGAGGGTAGAACTACAACGGCAATTTTTGGAAATACTGCCATAGTTAACGCATATATACCAAATGGCAATAGTAGACTTGATTTCAAAATGCAATACTTGTCTGCCTTAACTAAATATCTAAACAAACTAAAAAGTACCTATAATGTAATTTGTGTGGGAGACTTCAATATCGCTCACAACGAAATTGATTTAACTCACCCAAAGGAATGCAAGAATAAATCCGTTTTCTTACCAATAGAACGCACTGCTTTCAGCGACCTGCTATCTTTTGGATTTACTGATTGTTATAGATTTATCAATCCTCAAAAAGCTGAATACTCTTGGAGAAGTTATCGTTCAAGATACGATGATAGTTACAATAGTTGGAAATATAGAATAGATTACATTTTAGTGTCAGATAACCTAAATAACCAAATAGAAGAATGCAACATTCTTGATTTACCCTATAGCGACCACCTACCGGTTGAATTAAGGATAAAGGATTAATCATGAAAATTAAAAACAAGTTAGAGAGTTATAATAAAATTATTGAGTTAAAATTAAACCGCTTTCCCGAAAAGATTTTTAAATCTTCACAAATAAATGAAGTCCAAGATTTTATCAATGCCTATCCTGCAAATTATTATGCAATTAGAGATAAATCAAAGGCTGGCGGTGTATTTAAGTTAAAAGTAGAACCACAGAATGTAATAAAAGAAGTGGCTGGATATAACCTATTTTCAATCAATGTTAGTTCTTACAATTATATAAAAAATCAGTTATTAGTTGGAGAAATATCTATTTCTGGCACAAGCGTTAATGCAATACTCTCAACAAATAGTGCCTATTCAGTAAGAGACGCAATTAGAAACCCCGACTTCAACTTTACGACAAATATATTTGATGATAAAACACTCGACCAAATACCTTATTTTGTAGAAGTATATAAGTATATAGTAGAAAACAAACTTCAAAATACCATTGTTGAATTTGCATATTTTGATATACCAATTGGAATTAACCAAGAAAATATAATCATCTACGAATTAAGAACTGATTATTGAAAATCTCACATAGTTAAAATCAAAAAAAACACCCTGATGGGTGCTTTTTATATTGGAGCGGAAGACGAGATTCGAACTCGCGACATTCGCCTTGGCAAGGCGACGCTCTACCACTGAGCCACTCCCGCAAAATATTAAAATAAAATGGTGGGAGTTATAGGGCTCGAACCTATGACCTCCTGCTTGTAAGGCAGATGCTCTCCCAGCTGAGCTAAACTCCCACACTGTCCTTGTATCAAGTACTCTATTAATATACCAAAGATTAAAAAAAAATGCAACACTTTTTCATAACTTTTTCAAAAAAATTTATCTTTATAAATTCCCTTATTACTATATATTTACCAAAAAGAAAAAAACACTCCAAATATATTAAACAAATACATGCGAAAAAGTATCAATTGCTTAGTATATTTGAAGTGAAAACTATAGCCTACAATTAGTTACAGTTTTTTACTCTAGAAGTTTTTTTAGATGTTGTTCTAGACTTTGCATTATCAGTACCGCATTCTACTTTCTTAGCAGTTCTTTTTGTACCTGCTTTCTTAGTAGTAGTACTATTGCACTTTCTACAAGCCATAATCCACCTCCTATATTACAAAGCATTGCTTTGTTACTTATATTTTGGTATAATTTTCGACAAAATATGATAATTTTACATATCCAAATTATGTAAAAATAAAAAACCACTATTCATAGCGGTTTTAATTAAATTTAATTACTAAAAATTAATAATAGTGTTTGTAAACTCTAATTGAATGAAAGAAAGTACTCATATAGTATATTATGAACCAAAATCCAAAAGCAACAAGATATGCCCAATTACTCTTGAATACTATATCATTCACAATTCCACAAGCCATTATTAAAAGTCCACAAAATGCACCATTTACACTTGCTGCAAAGTGAGTTTTTCTCCAAACAATAGGACTTTTTCTAACCCAACCATATCCAAATATTGAGAATGTTCCTACTCTTTTGCCTTTCTGATAATAACTATATGCGGGCATAAATAAACCAATTGATATAAGAATTAGAGAACTCAATGGAAGGCTAACTCTATCCCCAATATGATACCCGCCAAATTGAATTACTATCATTATCCATGTATAAAACATGGCAATAGCAATGGCAATATACATTACAATGTATCTATAGAAATGCGGAATAGTAGATGTTTTGATATCTATTACAACTAATATAATACAAGATATTACTTGTATTAGAGGTAGGATTATATTGCACCATTTACTTACTAATTCGTCTACAATGAAATCAGAATTAAATTTGAAAACAACTGCTTGTGGCAAGAAATATATACACACAAAGACAGCAACCAAGTTTAATAAACTAAGTAGAAATAATAATCTTGACCTATTCATAGAAAACTCTCCTATTATAATTTTCGCTTATATTTTATTTAAAAAACAAACTTTTGTCAATATTAAAATTACATTTATAACAGATAAAACAAAAAAAGTACCAAAAAATAGGTACTTTCTTCATTTATTCAATTGATATTATATAATAATAAACTGGTTGTTCGCCAGAAATCATATTAACATCACAATCAGGATATCTCTTCTCTAATTCTTCGGCAAGTGCATTGGCATCGTCTTCTGCCACATCTTTGCCGTAGAATAATGTAATATTAACACTATCTGGACTAACTAATTTGTCTATTAATTGTATAGTTGTATCTTTAACCAAACTACCCTTAGCAATAATGCCTTTATTATCTAGACCGATAATATCTCCTGTCTGCAAATCAAAGCCATTAACATGTGTAGTTCTTACAGCATAAGTTACTTGTGCGCTAGTTACAGAGTCTTTAGCATTAGTCATTGCTTCAATATTCTCTTCTACACTAGCATCTGGATTAAATGCAAGTACTGATGCAACACCTTCTGGAATAGACTTTGTTGGAATTACATGCAATATTTTCTTTGTAAGTGTCTTGGCTTGTTCTGCCGCAAGAATAATATTCTTATTATTAGGAAGTACAACCACATTTTTGGCTGGAATTCTATCAACTGCTTTGGCAATGTCTTCGGCAGAAGGGTTCATTGTTTGTCCACCTTCTATCATATCATCTACCAATAAATCAGCAAATACATTTGCAATACCTTGTCCCGGTGCTACAGCAACAATTCCAATTTCTTTCAAATTCTGTTGTCTTTGTGTTTGTGCTCTCTTCAATTCTCTATTCTGCTCAACCATGTTTTCAATCTTAATATTGATAATTTCTCCAAGTTCCAATGCAGAACCCAAAGCCAAATTAGGTTGATTAGTATGTACATGCACTTTAACTAATTCTAAATCTCCAAAGCAAACTACGCTATCGCCAATATTAGATAGATTTTCTCTAAATTTCTCGATATCGCTTTCAGTAGTCTTCTTCTTCATATGAGTAATCATAAACTCTGTACAATAAGCAAATTCAATGTCTGCTAGATTATCTAGGTTTACATAAAAATCGTTATTGTTCATCGCTTGAGTACTAATTAGTTGCTCAATATTGATATCAAAATCTTCTTCGCCTAGAATAATCTTCTGCATTCCCTTGAAGATTATAATAAGTCCTCTACCACCAGCATCTACAACACCTGCTTTCTTGAGTACAGGAAGCATCTCTGGAGTTTGTTGCAAAATTGCTTCCCCATCATTTAGTATTGCTTCAAAAAATGGTTCAAAGTCAGAATACTTCTTGCAATTTCTTTGTGCGGACTCTGCTATAATTCTAATAACTGTTAGAATAGTACCTTCTTTAGGTGCAGCGACTGCTTTGTATGCAATAGTAGAGCCTTCTGCTAAGGCTTTGGCAAAAATCTTGGTTGTTAATTCTTTCTCGCAAGTTCCTACAACATTGCATATACCTTTAAGTATTTGAGAAAGTATAACACCACTATTACCTCTAGCACCTCTCAAAGCACCTGTTACAACTGCTCTAGAAATAGACGCAAAGTCATTCTCCAAACAATTATTAAGTTCTTTAACTACATTATTATAAGTAAGGCTCATATTAGTACCAGTATCACCATCTGGCACTGGAAAAACATTAAGTGAGTCTACAAAACTTTTGTTATCATCAAGAATTTTCGCACTTGCAATTATCATCTTGCGAAACATTGTACTGTTTATTGTTTTTTGCATAATTTATATATCCCTTTAATGAATTAGAATTGAATTAAACTCTAACTCCTACTACATTTATATTTACACTATCAACAATCATACCTGTAAATTGCTCTACACCATATTTAACTGTAGATTTCAAATTATCAGTAACAGTTCCAATAGATACGCCATATTTCAATATAGCGAATAAATCAATATAAATTCTATTGCCTACGGTTATTATTTTAATACCCTTGGTTAATTGATTTTTGGATTTAACAGAGCCTTGTCCTACAAGGTCTACTACGCCGTAGCAATCCCTAGCAATATGCCCTGTTGCGCATGCTATTGCTTCATCATCAATTGTAATATTACCATAAGCATTGCTTGTTTTTACAGCCATAGTTATCTCCTTTTACCCAAAAATCTGAACTGCAAATATGATTGCTATCAAATTTTTATTAATTAAATAGAAATTGAAAACAAATTTCTACATCATTCATTTTACAATACTTTATCTCATTTGGCAAGAGATTTTGAAGAAATACTTAAATCAATATATCTAATTATATCTAAAATAATAACTAGAACTATAGAAACTTTCAAAAAAGTCTTGCCATATGTAAATTAATTTGCTATAATCTACATGTTAAAATCAAAATTGGAATAATGTCGTTCCATATTTAGTTTATTACAAACGAAACAAAAAATTACCTTGGGGGTGAATTTTACAATGGCAAAAGAATGTTTTATATGTAGTAAGAAAAAAGTGGCTGGAAACCAAGTAAGTCACTCTCATATCGCTACTAAGAGAACTTGGGGTGCAAATCTTCAAAAGAAATCTATCGAAGTTGATGGAAAAATTCAAAACGAATATATCTGCACTAGATGTCTAAAAACTCTTAAAAACGAAGAAAAGTAATTTTAGATATTAAAAATAACGATGTACTAATAATCTTTAGTACATCGTTTTTTATAGTAAATTATTAATTTTATCTTTATCTTTGTTTGCGTCTAGGCTCTTAATATCTTTCAAAGTACCCCTATCTATATCTTGAGATGATTGTCCAATAATCACCAAATCATAGTGCTTTTTGGCTTCTATCAATTGATCATTACTGTTAACCATCAAAACAGTATGCTTATTTAATAAAGCATTAGAAAGATTAAAATCATTATTAAATTTATCATTTGCAAAATTAACTGTTATAATTATTTTCATTTACTCTGAATATTGCTTCTTGAAAATTAATTTAAAAAGTGGCTTCAAAAATTTTGGTAATTTAAAACAATATATTTTCATAATCTTCCCCTTGAATATAATTATCTAATATATCTATATGCAAGGCATTTGACTTTAGTTACTTCTTATTTTTGTAGTGCTTATCTATAGAATGAAGCAAACTTTGTCTATCAGTGCTTTTATAAAATGCCGAACCCATAACCAAGAATTGCCCGCCACATTTAATAACTTGACTATAATTTTCTTCATTAATGCCACCATCAACTTCTATTATAGTTCCGTTCTCTTTGGTTAATTCTCTAACTAATTGTACTTTGGTCAAAGTGTCAGCCATAAGTTTCTGTCCACTCTTACCCGGTTCAACAGTCATAATTAGCACCAAATCTACTTTGCTTATAAGTCTAGATACTATTTCCACTGGGGTATTAGGTTTGATTGCCAAGCCCATTAATATTTGTTGATTTTTTAGATAATTTCTGACTTTATCAAATTCACTAGTACTTTTTAGTGCTTCGTAATGAATAGTTATAATACTTGGCTTTAATTTAGAAAATTTAACAACATTTGCATACACATCTTCTACCATCAAATGAATATCTAGTAGGATATTCGTGTTATTTCTTGCATTCTCTAGAGTATTATAATCCAAACAAGTATTCTCTACAAATTTTCCGTCCATTACATCACAATGCAAATACTCAATTCCATAATCTTCCAAAGTTTTTATGTATTCAATTAAGTTTTTCTCTGGACATGGATTAGAACTAGGACACACTTTAATCATATTTTTTCTCCCAATTTTCTTTCAATTTTCCATATAAGTCAACATATCTAGCATATCTATCTTTATTAATTTTACCATCACTAACGGCTACACGCACCCCGCAATCTCTACCTTCTTTGATATGTGAACAATCTAAATATTTACAATTACATTTATATTCATCAAATTCATTATAATACTCAGATAAGTCTCTATAATCAATATTTAGTTCCAAACTACTAAACCCCGGAGTATCGGCTATCATAAAATTACTAGAAATAAATACTTGATTTACACGAGTAGTATGTTTTCCTCTTTGAATTTTCTCACTTAAACCTTGAGTTTCAAGAGATAATTCTGGAATAATTGCATTAATAAACGATGACTTTCCAACAGCCGATTGACCACAAACAGCCGAGAAAGTATCTCGTAATTCCTCTTTTACTTTATCCATACCCGTTCCATTCTTGGCACTAATTACATAGATTTTCTTACCCGAATACTGAGCATGGACTGATTTTGTAAAATCATCACTAGCTATATCACATTTATTAATTATTATAATTGGTTCTATATTATTAATAGTACAATAAATAATTAATTTATCTAATAGCAGAAAATCTGGTTTAGGCTCAGGGGCAACTAATATAAGTAATTTATCCAAATTAGCAAGTCTGGGTCTTGGAATACTATTTTTTCTTGGCAAAACTTTACTTATTATATATTTTCCAATATTATACTCATTTTCTCTAATCTCAACATAATCGCCTACAACAAGATTATCTTTCTTAATAGTCTTCAAGCAACTACATTCTACAATTTGACCATTTGAGTATACTGAGAAAATATCGCCAATTATTTTAACAACCTTATTAATAAGCTTTCTCCTTAAAATATTGTTATTTATAATTTCTCTTAGTTTTTAAGTTATTTCTATTTGTATTTTTATCTTTAATATTTTTATTAATGTTTTTCTTATTTAATAATTTAGTTGGGTCTTTTACTTTTGACAAAGTATTTTTATTAGGAGTAGGCTTTCTCTCAATATTTCTCTCTTTGATTACTACCTCTCCACCCTTCAATTCTTTATTTCTAAGTTGCCCGCAAGCCCCTTCTATATCATCTCCTAGACTTCTTCTCATTGTGGCACTTACACCAAACCTATTAAGATTATCTAGAAATTTCTTGCAACTATCAACTGATGGGCTTTTCAAATTTCTACCATCAACTTCATTTAATTTAATCAAATTCACATGACAAGGTAGATTTTTAAGAAGAATAGATAATTCTTTGGCATTTGACATTGAATTATTAACACCTTCAATTAAAGTGTATTCAATTATAATTCTTCTATTAGTAACAGTGTGATAGTACTTCAATGCCTCAATAACCTCTGCAATAGAGTATCTTCTAGCAATAGGCATTATTTCTCTTCTTGTAGCATCATTAGAAGCATGAAGAGAGAAACACAAAGTTACAGCAAATCCCAAATCGGCTAACTCTTCTATTTTGCTAGGAATTCCACAAGTAGATACAGAGATATTTCTAACACTTATATCAAAGCACTCACTACTTGTTACAATCTTAAGAAATTTCTTGACATTATCAAAATTATCTAGAGGCTCACCACTTCCCATAAGAACAATGTTAGTAATTTTTCTTGATTTCAAATTTCCGCCCAAATATTTATTAACTGCCACAATTTGACCTAAAATTTCGCCACAAGATAGATTTCTTACAAATCCATTAAGTCCACTTGCACAGAATGCACAGTTCATCTTACAGCCTACTTGAGTACTAATACATAGAGTATTGCCAAAAGCATAGGACATAAGGACGCCCTCTATAATATTACCATCATTCAAATCATATAAGAATTTAATTGTCTTATCTTTATTTCCGCTAGGTATTGCTTTCCTTATCTTAATAGGTTGCATTATATAATCAAGTGACTGCAATTTATTCAAGAAATCTTTAGGCAAATTGATATTATCTTCATAATCTTTGCCATTATAAAGTGCATTGACAAGTTGATCTACTCTATATTTAGGCATATCAAAAGAGCCTAGCACATTATACAATTCTTGTTTATCATAATCTAATAATATATTCATTTTCTTCTTAACCTCGCTATAAAAAATCCTTCAGTTCCAGTTAAATTAGGATAGAATGTATATAGGTTATTATCATTATAAATATTAATACCTTCTACTTTTATCTCTGTCAATTCAAAGTCTTTGTGATTTTTTAAAAATTTTTCTATTACATTTTTATTTTCCAAGTCGATTATTGTACAAGTTGAATATTGCAAAATTCCGCCTTTCTTAACATAATTGGCACTAGTCTCCAATATTTTGTATTGTATGCCAGCAAGCATTTTGGCATCATTTAGAGATTTATTTAGGAATACATCTGGCTTTTTGCGTGAAACTCCTAGATTACTACAAGGCACATCACATAGGACATAATCGAATTTGTCTATCCAATTATCATTAATAATAGTTCCATCTTGCAAGCAAAAATGAATATTATGTATATCATAATTTCTTGCGTATTTTTTAACTAAATCTAATCTATGTGCGTATATATCACAAGAGAACACATCTAAATTACTATTTTGTGCCAAGTATACAGATTTACCGCCGGGAGCTGCACAGACATCTAAGACTTTACCTTTGTCTGCACATAATACATTACAAGTAATTATGCTTGGCAATCCTTGCACAACATATAAATCCTTCAGTTCTTTTTCTTTTAGTAATTTGGCATAGTCTACATACATTGTATAGTTATATAGACTTTGTTCATATTTAATTTCTAATTTATCAAGTTTTGCTTTGAAATCATCTGCAGATATTTTACTCTCATTTACTCTAATATGAGTAAGGGTATTAAGATTAGTAGAGAGTAAATCTTCTATAAAAGTATTATCTTTGGATTTCTGCAATTCTCTAATAACCCACTCCGGATATGAATATTTAACACTTAAATATTTGACATAGTCCTTTTTGCTAGGCAATACAATATCGCTAGCAATTAATTTTTTGCTTACTGCATTTACAAAACCAGCACTATATTTATCTTCTTTTTTTGCCATTTCTACAATTTCATTTACTAATGCAAAAGATGGAATACTACTAATAGTTTTGCTAGCATACGCCACAATTTTGAGAAGTAACAAAATATTTGGCTTGGGCAATTTTTTAGTATGCATTTGTATAAAATACTCAAGAGTTATGTCTTTCTCTAGTACACCATAAACTATTTTAGTAATTAGTGATGTATTAATATCGTGAGTACCCTTCAAATATTTATTAAGTTCAATGCTCACATAAGATTTGTCTATACATACTTTCTTTAATATATGATAAGCACCATTTAATTCTTTATTCACTCTGCAATACTTCCAATGTTTATTTTTTTGCCATTCAAATAACTTTTTGCTGTCATTTTCTTGCTATTAATGGGCAAAAGTTCAGTAATTTCTACCGCACCAATACCACATTTTATAATAAGCCCTTGCTTATTATTTGCCACCAAGACTTCTCCCGCTTTGGCATTATCACTATCTAATGTACTTAATTTAGCATTAAATAATTTGAAATAAACGCCATCAATTGTAATACAAGCATTTGGCCACATCGCCAAACCTTTGATAAGTCCTACTACTGCTTTTGCCGATTGATTGAAGTCAATTTTGCTCATTTGAGGGGATAGCATTTTGCAATTAGTAGCAATACTATCATCTTGCTTAGTATAGTTGTAATTTCCACTCTCTAGACTATCTAATGCATCTAACACAATTTCAGCGCTAAGTTTGGATAATTTATCAAATAGAGTTATAGCATTATCATCTTCTTCTATTGCAATTTCTCTAGACATTAGCACTTCGCCATCGTCCATTCCAATATCAGATTTCAATACAGTTACACCAGTAGAACTGTCTCCATTAATCAAAGACCATTGTATTGGACTAGAGCCTCTATATTTTGGAAGCAAACTTCCATGAAGATTAATAACTCCAAATTTCTTGGCAAAAAGTATATTTGCTCCAATAATTTGACCATAAGCACAAGTAACAATTATATCTGCATTAATATTAATAAGTTCACTAACATCGTCTTTTCTTATCTTCTCAAATTGGAAAACTGGAATATTATGTTTAACAGCCAATTCTTTAACAGGTGTAAATACTGGTTTATTACTTCTACCCTTTGGTTTGTCGGGCTGAGATACTACTGCCACAACCTCGTGATGACTGTGAATAATAGCATCTAATGCTGGCACTGCATATTCGGGTGTTCCAAAAAATATTACTTTCATTTATTCCCCTTCCTTTCTTTGTAATCTTTAATAACTTTGTCAATATATAGAATTCCGTCTAAATGGTCTATTTCATGACATAATGCTCTTGCGAGCAAGTCCACTCCAGTTATTATAAATTCATTACCATATCTATCGTTTGCTTTGACAGTTACCTCAGTAGGCCTCTTGACATATCCACTCTCTCCCTTAACGGATAGACAACCTTCTTTCTCTATTTGTTCGCCTCTTGCATCAATTATCACAGGATTAATCAATTCAAATTTCATATGATTTACATCTAATACAACTACTCTTCTAAGTACACCTACTTGAACGCCTGCTAGTCCACAACCATCGCTTTTGACCATTGTCTCACGCATATCATCAAGAAGTTCCCATAATTTTTCATCATATTCTTTTACTTCTTTACTTTTCTTTCTTAGTATTTCATTTCCTACTTGAATAATATTTCTAATTGCCATTATTTTCTCCTAACTTAGCGAACTTGGATTAATTTCTACAAATACGCTTACTTTGTTATTTTTCATTTCGTCAAGCAAAGAATATATTTCTTTGATGACATCATCTTCAATTTTTGTATCAAATCTTAGTACAATTTGATATCTATGTTTATTTTTTATCTTATTAACTGGCGATTTCATTCCTTCTAGGAAGAAGAATTGTTTGCCATATTTAATTCTAAAGTCTTTCAAGTTTAACATTAATTTATGTGTTAAATCTTTGGCTATATCATCAAATTCAGAAGTTATAAGTATTCTTACAATTTTGGCAAACGGTGGAAACTTAGTAGTCTCTCTAAGATTGATTTCTTTGTCGTAGAATTTGAAATAATCATAGTTTGCACTTGTTAAATATACAGGATTTTTGGGTACATAAGTTTGAAGTACAACTTCTCCTGCCGTTTCGCTTCTTCCTGCCCTACCAGATACTTGTGTCATTAATTGAAATGTAGTCTCATTAGCCTTATAACTATAATTAAATAAAGATATATCAGCATCGACTATTCCAACTAGAGTAACTTTAGGAAAATCATGCCCTTTAGTTACCATTTGAGTTCCAACTAGTATTGCTGGCTTGGTTTTACCGAAATTAGTAAGTATTTCGCTATACGAATTTTTGGTCTTAACACTATCGTTATCTAACCTAAATACATTAACATTTGGGAAATGCTCATGTATAAGTTCAACAATCTGCTGTGTACCTGTCGCACCTAATTTGATACTATCACTTCCACAATCTGGACATTTAGTTAGTACTTTGAATTTTTTGCCACAATAATGGCACTTTAGTACATTTTCGTCTTTGTGATATACAAGATTTGCATCACATTCGGTGCATTTAGGAATATATGAACACTCTCGACACATCAAATACGAACTAAAGCCTCTACGATTAATAAATAAAATTGCTTGATTGTTATTATTAATAACACTATCCAATTTAGAAAGAAGAGTAGTACTAAGCATAGTATTATTACCATTTCGGAATTCTTGCTTCATATCTACAATTTCTATCTTTGGCATTGGCTTTTGATTAACTCTTACCGGCATTTGTGTTAGATTGTATTTACCTATTTGAGTTTTGTAGAAAGTTTCAATTGATGGTGTTGCTGAACCCAAACATAATGGACATTTATTGTATTTAGCCCTAAATTCCGCTATGTCATGAGTAAAATATCTAGGATTACTATCCGACACATAAGATCCGTCATGTTCTTCGTCTATTATAATTACACCAATATTCTGCATAGGTGCAAAAATTGCCGATCTAGCACCTACTACAATTTTAGCCTCTCCATCGTATATTCTAAACCATTCATCATGCTTCTCGCCAACACTCAAAGCACTATGTAAGACTGCCACATTTTTGCCAAACCTATCACTAAAAACTCTAACCATCTGTGGAGTTAGAGATATTTCAGGCACAAGCATTAGTGCAGTTTTGCCTTCACTTAGCATTTTATCAATAACATGCATATATACTTCAGTTTTACCACTGCCAGTTACTCCAAATAGAACAATTGGTTTATCAGTAGAAGCACATATGTCTTTAACACACGATTTTTGAAGTTTTGTCAATGTAATACTATTTTCTTTCTTATCTCCTAGAGATAGCCTATTAATTCTATTCTCTTGTGTTTTAATTACATCATTTTCAAGCAAAATTTTAACATTATTTGCCCCAAATTTACTAGAAATATCTGAATACTTTGCTTTACCAATAGAGCGTAAATATTCTATAAGCAAAGGAATATTTTTTTGCCTTTTGCTAATGGTAGTTAGAAATTTGCTGGCATTCTCGTCATTTAATGTTAAAATCTTCTCTACTTTATAATCTACTCCGTTTCTTACTTGACTAGGCACAGAAAGTCTAATGCCATCAATTAATCTTAAATACAATTTTTCTTTCATGTATTTGATTAATTCAATAATTTCTGGAAGTATAAGAGGCTTAGCATCACAAACACTAATGATAGATTTTAATTTATCCTCAGGACAATCGGTTGTAGATTTGATAGATATAATGTAGCCCTCAATTTTCCTATTGCCAAATGGAACAAGTACTCTATAGCCTGCAGTTAAGTACTCAAAAGAAGATGGGATATTATAATCAAATACCCTATCTACTTCACTAGAAAGCACATCAACTATTACTTCTGCTATCAAATCATTCTCCTTTAATTACTTCAAAAAAGTTCTATCGTCCTTAAATTTTTAAAAAATTTATTAAGAACGATAGAACCCATTTAAACCAAACTTGAAATATGTTCTCTGCAAGATTGATTAAAGATTAGTATCATCATCTACTACAATAGTACCGTTCTCAACTTCGTCAACTGCACGAGTAACTTCAGGATATTCTTCTTTCTGCTCTTCTGTTAGAGTTTCATTCAAGAATTTAGCACGCTTACCAACTATTACTGCTAGTTTGTAAGGATTACCTACTTTCGCTACAAGTTCGTCAATTGGTGGTTCTAATAACATAATTACTCCTAAATTCATATAGACCAAAGTTTAAGGCCTATATATATAATACATTATATTTTAATATATTCTAAAAAATATTTCAACACTTTTTTGCATAAAAAATTAATTTATAGTCCTAATTTTGTTAATTCTTGGGCGAAGTCGTCCTGTGTCAAAATTTGTACACCTAAATTCTTGGCTTTGGCTAATTTGCTTCCCGCATTCTCTCCACATAACAAATAATCTGTCTTAGCACTAATAGATGATGAAACATTTGCTCCTATTTTCTCTAGCAATTCAGTTGCTTCATTTCTTGTGAATTTCTCTAGCGTACCTGTAAGGACAAAAGTCTTTCCGCTAAATTTACTAAATATAATATTATTTTTTGTCTCTTTTATTTTTATTCCCGCACTAAATAATTCGTCTATCAATTTCAAATTTTTATCATCTTGGAAGAAATCAACAATATTTTGTGCTATAGTATCCCCAACATCTTTGATATCAACCAAATCCTCAAAAGAGGCATTCTTTAAATTATCTAGATTACAGAATTTTTTAGCCAAATCTTTGGCAGTCTTACTTCCTACTCCATTAATGCCTAGGGCGTAAATAAATGCATCTAGTGAACAATGCTTGCTTTTCTCTATACTAGCAAGCATATTGCTTATCTTTTTTGCCTTAAATCCCTCTAATACGCTCAAATCATTAGCAGTAAGAGAATACAAATCACTAACTTTACTCAAATTTAATGTATCTATTAAAGATGATACTGTTTTCTCGCTAAGACCTTCTATATTCATCGCATTTCTACTTGCAAAATGCGTAATTTTAGCAATTACTCTATCTTTACATTTATCATTCGGACAATAAATATTTACACTTTCATAAATAAGTGGAGTATGACAACAAGGACATACTTTTGGTTTTTCAATTTTAACTGAATTTTTGCTATGTTCTGCAACTCCCAATATTTCTGGGATTACTTCATTACTTCTTCTTACAAACACTCTACTTCCAATTGCAACATCTTTACGAATGATATCATCGTAATTATTAAGAGTGGCTCTTGTAATAGTAGCACCAGCAAGTTCTATAGGGTCAATTACGCACACTGGTGTTAATTTGCCCGTTCTGCCAACTTGCCAAATTATATCTTTGACAACACTAGTCAATTCTTGTGCTTCAAATTTGTAAGCAATCGCCCATTTAGGATATTTCTCTGTATATCCTATCTTCTCTCTTGCATCATATTCATTTACTTTAACAACCATTCCATCAATTAAGATATCTAGTGATAATTTGTACTCATCAACTTGATTTATTAAATTGCAAATATCTTCAAAACTATATACTATATGGAAAAAGTCAAATGTGTCAAACCCCATAGAATTTAGAAATTCATGAGTATCTTTTTGGCTTGGGATTTGACCATCAATACTTAAAATATCATACATTATAGCACTAAGATTACGGCTAGCAGTTACTTTGGTGTCTAGATTTCTTAGAGCACCTGCAGCACCATTTCTAGCATTTTTAAGTGGTTCGTTCGATGTCTTGTTATACTTCTCTAATTCAGATAACTTCATCAGAACTTCACCCATAACAGTTAAGTCATTTCTAAAAGCAATGGTTTTTGGCACATTTTTTATAGTTTTAACCTGCTCGGTTATATTCTCTCCAATTATTCCATTACCTCTTGTTGCCGCTTGTTTCAATAGACCATTCTTGTACTTAATAACTACTCTTAGCCCGTCATACTTATATTCTACACTGAAAGACTTTGCACCCATAGCAATCATATCATTATACCATGTTTGCAATTCTTCAAAAGTATTTGCTTTATTTAGACTATATAATTTCTTCTCATGTGTAACTTTCTCAAATTTATCTAGTACAACATCTCCAACTTTCTGAGTTGGACTGCCTTCCAATATTGTAGAAGTCTCTTTCTCCAAAGATACAAGTTCATAATACAAATCATCATACTCTTTATCAGAAATCAAAGGAGCATCAAGGGTATAATAAGCATAATTATACTTCTCAATTAATTCAATTAATTCCTTCATTCTGGCTATTTTATCCATATTTACTCCTATTTTTTCAAGATTTGCAAAGGCGCAAAATTAAGAGATAAAGTCTTAACTCCTATTTTGCCAAAGTCAACAGAAACAAAATTATTTCCGCTAGCATTATCTACTTTGATAATTGTTCCAACTCCAAATTTAGTATGAAGCACTTGCACTCCAACTTTGTAATCATCAAAATTTTTCTTTTGACTATTTAATTTGCTATTTTGCAAATTCTGCAAGTTATTAAGAGTATTGCCACCACTAGTATTCCCAAATTCTCTCTTCTTCTCGGTATATGAATTCTCGAAAGAATAGCCTGACCTAGAATAACCACTCTCACTACTCTTACTATATCTATTTGAATTATATCCAGAATAGCCATTATTGTAACCATAACTTCCATAATTATTGTCATTATCATAATAACTATTTTCTTGCCACATTCTTCTTTTTGGAACTGAAATTCCCATTTCTTCTATAAATCTAGACGGCATACTTTCTTTGCGTTCTCCATACAAATATCTAGATTTAGCACGAGTTATATATAATTTCTTCCTAGCACGAGTAATGCCTACATACATAAGTCTTCGTTCTTCTTCCATTTCATCAGCACTATCCAAAGCCCTACTTAGTGGAAATTTACCTTCTTCAAGTCCTACAAGGAATACATAATCAAATTCAAGACCTTTGCTAGCATGAATAGTAGATATTGATACACTTTCTTCGTCATCGTCTTCTTGGGATATATCACTTTGCAAAGTTACACTTTCCAAATAATCGGCAAGATTTGCATCATCATTTAGATATTCATAATCTTTGATAAATTGCATAAGTTGGTTAATATTTGCTTTTCTATCAATATCCTCTTCAGAATTTGTATTGTAAATATCTCTAATTTCTGCCCTATCTACCGCATACTCAGCAAAGTCATATAATGTCTTCTCCGCATATGCGTTTTTCAAATCTATAAGTAAATTACTAAAAGGTTCTATCTTATTTTTGATAGTACTTGTAATATCTAAATCTCTAAAATTCTCGATTAAATCAGTCAGAGGTCTTCTAGTTTCTCTAGAAATTGCTTGAAGTTTATCAATTGTTGCTTGTCCAATTCCTCTCTTTGGATAGTTTATTATTCTAGTTACTTTCTCATTATCCTTAGGATTAACAACTATTGATAAATACGCTAGGACATTCTTAACTTCCATTCTTTCAAAGAATTTCATAATGCCACTTGTTTTGTATGTAAGATTGTAATTTAATAATTTCTGTTCTATATTGCCACTAAGAGATGTAAGTCTCATAAGTATACCAATCTCATTTAGTGCTACACCTCTTGACTTGAGTGTGTATATCATTCTAGCAATATACTCTGCTTCATCTTTCTCATCATCGCCTTCGTGATAAGTGACTTCTTCCCCTTCTTCATTCTCAGTAAATAAGGTCTTATCTATTCTAGCGGTATTATTTTTAATTAATGTATTTGCTCTTTTTATAATATTTTTGGTGCTTCTGTAATTCTGCTCTAACTTATATATTTTAGGATTAAAATCATGTATAAATTCGTTAATATTGCCTATATTTGCACCTCTCCAGCAATATATACATTGGTCTTCATCGCCTACAACAAATACATTTTTGTATTTCTCGCCAAGCAATTTAAGTATTTTATATTGAACAAGGTTAGTGTCTTGGAATTCATCTACATGAATATACTTAAATTTCTCTTGATAATACTCAAGTACTTGAGGACATTTCTCAAATAGTTCCAAAGTCTTAAGTAATAAATCATCAAAATCAAGTGCATTATTTATTTTTAATTGTTCCTGATATTCTCTATATACTCTAACAATATCTTCAATATTTGGTTCATATCTATTGTCTCTTAGATATTCTGTAGGCATTAATCCTTGATTTTTGGCATTGGATATATGATAGTCACATTTCTTGCCAATTTCTTCATCTATTCCCAAATCTTTAATTACTTTCTTAAGCAAATCTTTCTGGGCTTTATCATCATATACCGAAAAATATCTATCAAAACCATCAAGTTTGGATATATTCTCTCTAAGAATACTTGCACAGAAAGAGTGAAAAGTCTTGATAGTAACACCAATATGATCTGGCACCATCTTTTCTATTCTCTCTTGCATTTCTTTTGTTGCTTTATTAGTAAATGTTATTGCAAGGATATTATTAGGACTAATTTTATCATGCCTTATCATATAACAAATTCTATTAGTCAATATTCTTGTTTTACCCGAACCCGCACCCGCTGTTACTAACTTAGCACCTTGCGTATCTACAACAATAGTCTTCTGCATTGTATTCAAAGAATTTAGCAATGTTACCTTTATGTCGTCATCTTCAATAATTTCATTATTTTGAGTTTTATTTATATCATTCAAAGAATACATAATTTCTCCATTTCATTTATAAAATTCACAAGAGTATTTTATCACAATTTGCAATATAATCAAAACAATAAAAAAGATAAGTTTAAAAACTTATCTTAAATTTCATTATCCACACATTACTTCATTTTTAACTTTGGTGTACTTATCACTTAAATTTAATATATAAAATTCTTTCTGCTGTTCATTTAATGTTTCAAAGTATTTATAATCACAAAGTCTACCCAGAGGATTGTAACAATCTTCTTCAAGCAGTCTTTTCACACTTTCAATAAATTCTGTATCTTCTTCATTTTTGATAGTTATATAATTAGTCTCTGCTTTTAATTTTTGCAAAGCCCTAGCATTTTGAATAAAATAACTAGATGCTTTATTCCTATTTTGTTTCTGAACATCACTATAGTCTTTATTTATTAATCTTTGTTTTGCCAAATTTGCTAAAAATTTAAGTTGTGTATTTTTCATTTTCCCATCATTTCCTATATTAACTTTTCGTCATGATAGTATAGAGTTTCCTCATCTAAAATACTATCAAACAAATGTAATTATAGTATAGCAAATAGATATGATTACTCATAATATTAAGACATTGTTATTTTGACTAATACTTACATACTTTCAGCAATTTTGAAGAAAAATGTTACTTTTTGTTAAATTTTAAAATATTCTAATTTTACTTTGCTATATGATACTACATAATTCACATCCAAAATGTTTGTATACATATCAATATAAAAAAATATTAATATCCGATAAGTAAATATCTAATAAGTAAGTTAATCAAAAACTCCTCAATTAATAAAAACAAAGAAACATTCGAGATTATTTCGAATGTTTCTTTATTTACAAAAAGTTACGCTCTTTTCTTATTTCTTTTAATAGCGGCTTTTTGTTTCTTTTTCTTCTTTACGCTTGGCTTCTCATATTGTTCGTGTTTACGAAGATCGCCAATGATGCCGTCTTTTTGGCATTTTCTCTTAAATCTCTTGATTGCACTTTCAACAGATTCAGTTTCACCAACTCTAACTGTAGACAAATTATTCACCCACTTTTGTTCTTAATTCTATTACATTATATATAAAAAAATCTATTTGTCAAGTCTTTTTTATCAAATTTACACTTTTGAAGTCTAAATAGACCAAATATCTTAAATTTAGATAATTTGTAGACTACTTTGCACTTCTTTCAAATCAAAATCATGTTTTTGCAAATTTGGATATACTTTCATATTATCTTCACTTTTTCTAGGAATAATATGAATATGCAAATGGAAAACACTCTGTTCTGCATCAGCACCCGAGCAATTAACGAGATTAACACCAGTAAAGCCACAATTATTAACATAGTGATTACTTATCTTATTTACCGCCACCATAACATTATTCAAAGTTTCTGCATCGGCATCAAGTATATTTACACAATGTTTCTTAGGAATTACTAGAGTATGTCCATAAGCATCTCCCGCTATATCCAAGAATGCATAAGTATTATCGTCTTCATAAATTTTGTAACTAGGAATTTTACCTTCTATTATATCGCAAAAAACACACATATTAACCTCACTTATTTTATTATTTCTACTTTCATTCCATCTTTGTATAAACTATCAAATCTAATATTATATTGATTACCACAAATAACATCATCAGATGTATAACATCTAATATATTCAGGGCTAAAGCCTTCAAATAGTTCTTTCTGCTCTTCTATTATAACTGAACTAGCCCTGCCTATAAATTTACTTAAGTAATTAACTCTAAGTCTAGAATTGACTTCTTCTAATTGGTCTACTCTTCTTTTCTTGATACTCATGTCCAAATCTTCAAAATTATATGCTCTAGTTCCCTCTCTTCTAGAATATGGGAAGATATGCACGAAAGAAAATCCAACTTTCTCTATAAATTGCTTAGTATTTTCAAATTGTTCTTCTGTTTCTTTGGCAAATCCAACTATAACATCTGTTGTAATATTAGCAAGTGGAAAATACTTACGAATTAATTGAACTTTGTCGTAGAACTCTTGCGAAGTATAATGTCTATTCATCTTCTTAAGTATTTCATCATCACCACTTTGTAGACTTAGATGGAAATGCGGAGCAAAATTAGGCATAGACACTAATACTGACATAAGTTCTTCAGTTATAACATTTACTTCTAGAGAACCTAATCTAATTAAAGCATTAACATCTTTTAACTTGCTAAGTAGTAGAGGAAGAGCGAGTTTGCCGTCTACTTTGTAAGAACTAATATCTATTCCTGTAAGTACAATTTCTTTTGACCTACCAGCAATAACTTTGGCCTCTTCTACGATACTTTCTAAATCCCTACTTCTTGACCTACCCCTCAAATAAGGAATAATACAGTAAGAACAGAAGTTATTACAACCATCTTGTATTTTAATATGTTCTCTAGTACTAGATTTCTGCGGATTGCATGGACTTTCATATACTGTCTTCAATTCATTTTTCTGCTTAATTGAATTATTTATGTACTCAAGTATTTTCTCTTTACCCTCTGTGCCAATTATTGAAAATACATTATTTTTAGTCTTGAATTGGTCGGCATTCTTCTCACTAGCGCAACCACAAATTATAATCTTGGCTTCACCATTTAATTTCAAACATTTAGCCACAAATTGTCTACTCTTCTTCTCTGCCTCAGAAGTAACTGCACAAGTATTAATAATGTAGATATCTGCTACTTCTAATTCTTCTACTACTTCATAGCCATTTCTTTGAAGTAAATTTGCCATACAATCGCTTTCATATTTATTTTGCTTGCAACCAAGAGTAATTATAGCCACTTTATTCATAATGCCATTCTCCTATTAAATACATAACTACAGCAGTTAGACTAATTGACGCTGTTTCTGCTCTAAGAATTCTATTGCCCATACTTATAGATTTTACTCCATTATTTTCAAGCATTTCTATTTCTTGCTTGCTAAAGCCCCCCTCACTGCCGATAATTAATGCAATTTTATTGTTTTCAATAGAAATCGACTTCAAATCAAATGAGTGTTCACATTCATTAGCAAAGATAACCAAATCATAATTATGCAAGTCTTCAATCATTTCTTTGAAAGATTTAGTATTTTCAATTTTCATTGGAATACTTCTCTTGCACTGTTTGATTGATTGATTAGAAATTTCTTGCAATTTTTGACATTTATTATATTTATCTTTGCTCGTAATGAATTCACTTTCAAATGGAATAAAAGTTTTAACACCAAGTTCGGTTAATTTCTGAACTATAAGCGACATATTATCCGATTTAACCAATGCTTGAAATACTGTGACATCACTTCGTGGATTTGCATTATTTACATCTTTGCTTAATATTTCAACAATTGTCTTACCCTTGCTAATATCTATAATTCTAGCCAAATAATCATAATTATCGCCACACACTAGAATTATCTCATCATTGACTTTTAGTCGCATAACATTGCTAATATGATTATGCTCAATGCCTTCTATTGTAACTTTGCTATTCACTTGTAATTCTTTATTTACATAAAATCTCTTCATAGTTTATCCTTAAAATTCTTGTGTTTGTGCAAAATATCGTTTTTCAAATCAAGTAAACTACTAGAAAGACTAACAATAAAGGTTTGGGAATTATATAGTCTTAAATTCTCTTCCCACAAAGTCTTTAATTCTTCCTTTAAATATTTCTTAGTAATATCTAGTGGAACACTATCAAAACATCTCTTGCCATCAATCATTACAATATCTCTAATATTTTTGGCTGTAAAATTAGTAATGGTCTTAGTCTTCCAAGTATTTTCTGGGTCAATAAGAGTATAACTATCACTATCTATTGTCTCATTCTTAAGCGTTATCACATCTGTAATAATCTTGCCGTTACTATCAAATAATCTAATAACATCTTTCTCTGCAGGATTAGTAATCTTGCCTATATTGTCTGATATCTTCATAGTTGGGATAACTTTGTCGTCTTCAATTATTTGACATAATTTATATACTCCACTAAGCACCGGGCTAGATTTACTAGTAATCATATTCTCGCCCACACCAAAAGAATTGATTGGTGCACCTTGACTTATTAAATCGTGGATTAAGTATTCGTCAAGCGAATTAGATACACATATTTCTGTATCTTCCATTTCTGCCTCGTCAAGCATATTTCTCGCCATTTTGCTTAGATATGCTAGGTCTCCGCTATCTATTCTAATGCCCTTAACACTCTTTCCCATTGGTTTCAAGATTTCATTATTCACTCTTATTACATTTGGAATACCACTATTCAGTGTGTCGTAAGTATCAACAAGCAGAACTGCATTATCTGGAAAAGATAGTGCATAAGCCTTAAATGCCTCAAATTCGCTCTCAAAACTTTGAACAAAACTATGTGCCATAGTTCCCAATACTTTAACACCCGTCTCAAAACCTGCAATAGTACAAGCAGTACCCACTGCTCCTGCAACGCACGCACAAGTAGCACCTAAATTGGCAGCATCAAAACCATGCGCTCGTCTACTACCAAATTCCATGACACTTCTACCACCTGCCGACCTTACAATTCGACTAGCCTTAGTTGTAATCAAACTCATATGGTTAATAATAAGAAGAAGTGCCGTCTCTACAAGTTGTGCTTCAATAATTGGGGCTTTGACTGTAAGCACAGGCTCGTTTGGAAAAACGACTTCTCCATCTTTGACACTTGTAACCTCTCCACTAAAACGCAAAGAAGATAAATACTCTAGATAATCATCAGAGAAAGTATTAAGTTGTCTCAAATAGTCAATTTCCTCATTAGAGAATTTGAAATTTTCTAGAAATTGCAAACATTTATCTATTCCATTGGCAATAATAAAACTTGCATTGTCTGGACATTTTCTAAAAAATAAATCAAAACAAGCAATAGTGTCTTTCTTACCACTATCAAAATATACTTGACCCATTGTAAATTCATAAAAATCAATCATTAAATTATTCATATTATTTCCTATTACCATATAAATTTTTGAAATAATCTCTTGCAGTTGGGATAATATATTGGATATTTGCCATCACATTTTGTCTAATTAATGTAGAATGAATGGGAATAATATCTCTCTCCAACGGAAGAAATTGACATTCGGGAAAAAACTTCTCATTAAATTCCCTATAACTCTCATCTGCAATCTTTACATTAACTTCTGGAAATTTTCTCTTAAATCTCTCTACCCACTCAATTTGATTGTCTGGATAAGGCTTAAGTCCATTTTCGTCAATAATTGCAACCTCTACTCTATCATTATCTATATAATACTCTTCAAACCAATTCTTTATAAGTTTTGCGTCAATTATATCGAAATTATAGTCTTTTTTGATTTTCTCATTTCGGCTAGCATTATTTGAAATTACAATAATAACCTTATCGCACTTTGTTAATGAATAATCTACCGCACTTAAATGCCCTATATGTGGAGGATAAAATTTACCCGTGAATGCACCAATTTTCATATTTATATAATTATTCCCTTTAAATAATTTTATCCACTTAAATATAACAAAATAATTAATTATTGTCAAAACATATTTTAAGATGACAAAAGCATTTTTTAATGATATCATTAAATAAATATAAATAAAGGAATAAATATGATAATAAATAAAATAGATTATACATTTGAAAGATTTTCTAGCGGAGAATTAAAACTAAAAACAAATAATCTTAGAAACTTAGCCGTAAATAATGAAGTAACAATTTTATATAACGGAGAGATTTCTCTCTTTGAATTGTTTATTGTAGTTGACTTCTACAAACAAAATGATTGCAAAGTTAATTTGATATTATCATATCTACCCTATCAGAGAATGGATAAAAACAATGGCATTGAAGTATGCACTATCCAAAATGTAGCACATTTATTTAATAAATTAAATCTTGATAGCCTATCTATTTGCGAACCACACTCATCACTTCAATACTTCAATAATGCCAAAGTCATTCAGTTAGTATCCAAGATTTATAATCTATCCAAGTCAGAAATTGGTCTTACTGATACAGATAAGTTAGTCTTTACAGACAAAGGTTCTTATGATAAATTCTCAAAATTAGGAGAAAATGCTATTTATTTTGAGAAACATAGATCCATAAATACTGGGCTTATAGATACTCATAGAATAATTGGAAATATTGATGGAGCAAATAAATTTGTAATCATAGACGACATTATTTCTACCGGGGATACAATTATTAGTTGTATAAGTTATTTACCAAAAGACGCAGAAATATATATAATTTGTGGGCATTTTGAACAAAACAAATACAATCTAAGATTACTAGATATACCACAAGTCAAGAAGATTTATTCATCAAATAGCCTTACTAAAGAAGCCTTGCCAAAATTAAAATTATTTAATATTGAGGATTTAATCTAATGGAAAATGAAATAAAAAAAATAATTGAATTCATAAAAAACTATGTAAATAAAGCCAAAGCACATGGTGTTGTAATTGGAATGAGTGGCGGCAAAGATAGTTTAATTTGCGCTAAATTATGTGCCGATGCTATAGGCAAAGAAAATGTACTTGGAATACTTATGCCAAATAACTCAACTAGAGATGTAGATACAGCAATAGAAAGTTGCAAAGACATTGGAATTAGATATCAAATAATTGATATAAATAATGCATATACTCCACTTATAGACAATGTAAAGAAAGTATTACAGACCGAAAAAACAGAAATTCAAGATATTTCTACCATAAATACCCCACCTAGAATAAGAATGACTACCCTATATGCAATTGCTGGCAGTCTTAATTATTTAGTTGTAAATACATCTAATTTATCTGAAACAATGATTGGATATACAACTAAATGGGGAGACAATGTTGGAGATTTCTCGCCAATAGGAAATTATACTAAAAGTGAAGTATGTAAGATTGGCATATGTCTTGGACTTAGAAAAGAATTAGTATATAAAAGCCCTGATGATGGACTTAGTGGCAAAAGTGATGAAGAAAAAATTGGCTTTACATATGACGAATTAGATAATTTTATTAGATTTGGCACGAATTCTAGTAATTTAGATAAAATTCAAAAAATGCACAAATCTTCACAGCACAAAAGAGATAGCATACACAAATCCCCATGCGATTACATCAATTATTTTGATTATGAATAATTAGTAATAAAAAAAACATAAGCAGTAATTTTATTGCTTATGTTTTTTTGTTTTATGGAAAAGTTACTATTTATTTAGATTAGATATATCTTTCATATAGTCTTTGTATCTAGCAAAGTTATCTGACTTAATAGAGTTCTTAATTTCCTCTATTGCTTTCTTATCCGACTTTGTAAGACTCTTAGGAGTCTCAGCAACAACTGTTACAGATAAATTGCCGTACATTTCTCTATTAAGATATTTAATACCCTTACCCTTTAACTTAAATACTGTATTAGATTGAGTAAGTTCTGGAATTTTAAGAGTTGTAGTACCCTTAGGAAGTGGGATTTCTATCTCTCCACCAAGTAGAAGAGTATAGAATGGAACATATACTTTCAAATTCAAATCAAAGCCATCACGAACAAGGAGTTTATGAGGTTTAACCTTAACAATAATGTGCAAATCTCCATCTTCGCCACCACGCTTGCCACAATTACCTTTGCCACGCATAGTAAGCACTTGACCATCATCAATACCTGCTGGAATATTAACAGTAATATTTGATGTAACTTTCTTGTAACCATTACCATTACATTCAGTACATTTCTCTTTGATAATCTTACCAGTTCCATTACAAGTCTTACATGGTCCTTGTCTAACTACTCTACCAAAAATTGAATTCTCAGTAATTCTTACTTGGCCAGTACCATGACAATCAGTACAAGTAGTAAATTCTGTACCATTCTTAGCACCTGTACCATTACATTTTGCACAACTCTCAACTCTTGGCACAGACAATTCTTTCTTCACACCAAATACTGCTTCTTCAAAAGAAAGAGTGATTTGCATCTGCAAATCTTCTCCTCTTGATCCCATTGTCTTTGAGTTTCCGCCAAAACCACCAAAGATATTTCCGAAAATATCTCCTAAGTCGCTAAAATCTCCAAAGCCACTAAATCCACCATTTCCTCCGCCAAAGCCTCCAAAGCCTTGTGGTCCTGTCGCACTTCCGAATTGGTCATAGTTAGATTTCTTCTGAGGGTCAGATAGACACTCATACGCTTCGTTAATTTCTTTGAATTTCTCGCTTGCACCTGGGTCTTTATTAATATCTGGGTGATATTGTTTGGCAAGTTTTCTATATGCCGATTTGATTTCATCGGGGCTAGCAGTTTTGCCAACCCCTAGAATATCATAATAATTCTTATCACTCATTGATTTTGCCTTTTATTATTTGTTTTCTTTGTCTTTAGGGTCTTCAACGATTACTTCGTCATCATCTTTTTTGCTTTCTGTATTTTGTTCTGCTTGTGCTTTAGCCGCAGCATTTTGATATAATTTTGTAACAATTGCTTCGTTTTCTTTTGAAAGTTTATCCATTGCTGCTCTTAATTTCTCAATATCATCAGTTTCAAATTCTTTCTTTGCTTCTTCAATTGCTTTAGTTAATTTATCTTTATCTTCTGCAGAAATGCTATCGCCATTGTCTTTAAGCATTTTCTCAAGAGCAAATACTAGATTGTCTGCATCATTCTTAGTTTGTACTAATTCTTTTCTCTTCTTATCTTCTTCAGCATGCGCTTCGGCTTCTTTGATAGCCTTATCTATATCTTTCTCATCTAGATTAGAACTTGCTGTAATTGTAATAGATTGAGCCTTATTAGTACCCAAATCTTTGGCACTAACAGATACAATACCATTTGCATCAATATCAAATGTAACTTCAATTTGTGGAACACCTCTTGGAGCAGGAGGAATATCGTTTAATTGAAATCTACCCAAAGTCTTATTGTCTTTGGCAAATTCTCTCTCGCCTTGAAGTACATGGATATCTACACCCGGTTGATTATCTACCGCAGTAGAGAATACTTGAGATTTCTTAGTAGGAATAGTTGTATTTCTCTCGATTAATTTAGTAAATACACCGCCCAAAGTCTCAATACCAAGAGAAAGTGGAGTTACATCTAGAAGTAATACATCTTTAACATCGCCAGCAAGTACACCACCTTGAATTGCAGCACCAATTGCTACACATTCATCTGGGTTAATACCCTTGTATGGGTCTTTGCCTGTTTCTTTCTTAACAATTGCTTCTACTGCTGGAATTCTAGTACTACCACCAACTAGCAATACTTTATTGATATCTGAATAACTAAGTTTAGCATCGTTTATTACTTGTCTCATCTTTTCTACAGTCTTATTAACTAAATGTTCTGTAATTTGGTCAAATTTTGCTCTTGTTAGTTCATATTCCAAATGTTTAGGACCAGTAGCATCAGCAGTAATGAATGGAAGACTAACAGTAGTCTTAGTTACTGCAGACAAATCAATTTTTGCCTTCTCTGCTGCTTCTTTTAATCTCTGCATAGCAAGTTTGTCGCCACTTAAATCTACGCCATTAGTTTTCTTGAAGTCTTCTACTAATAATTTGATAATCTCATCATCGAAATCATCACCACCAAGTCTATTATCACCTGCTGTTGCCAAAACTTCAAATACGCCATCACCAATTTCTAGCAAAGATACATCAAATGTACCGCCACCTAGGTCATATACTAGTATTTTTTGGTTCTTATTCTCGCCCTTATCTAGTCCATATGCAAGTGCTGCTGCTGTTGGTTCATTAATAATTCTCTTAACATCAAGACCAGCAATTTTGCCAGCATCTTTGGTTGCTTGTCTTTGGCTATCACTAAAGTATGCAGGAACAGTTATAACTGCCTCTGTAACTTTCTCGCCTAGATAACTCTCAGCATCATTTTTTAATTTAGTAAGTATCATTGCAGATATTTCTTGAGGAGTATAAGATTTATCGTCAATCTTAACCTTTCTATCTGTACCCATATCTCTCTTAATAGAAATAACTGTATGTTCTGGATTAGCAACTGCTTGACGCTTAGCAACTTGACCTACAAGTCTCTCGCCATCTTTGGCAAAAGCAACTACTGATGGAGTAGTTCTGCTACCTTCTGCGTTAGCAATAACGGTTGCTTCTCCTCCTTCCATTACTGCTACACAACTATTTGTTGTACCTAAGTCTATACCTATAATTTTTGACATAATTTTCTATCTCCTTTTATTAATCCAATTTATTTATTTTAACTACGCTATGTCTTATAACTCGGTCATTTTTTAGAATAAATCCTTCTTGAAATTCATCAAGAATTATACCATCGGGTTCATTTGGTTCATTTCCAGTAAGCACTGCATTATGGAAATTTGGGTCGAACATCTCTCCTTTGGCTTTAATTTTGGTTACCCCCAATTCCTCAAAGGCTGTAAGTATTTGATTAAGCACCAAATCTAGACCTTTGATAACATTCTCATCTGTAATACTGCTCTTGGCTTGCTTAAAACTATCTATTGCAGGAAGCAATTTGGATACAGTATGGCAAATTCCGTTATCAAAACTCTGTGCTACTACATCAGCATTTCGCTTCTTGTAGTTCTCAAATTCTGCTTTCAGTCTTTGGGCAAGTTCTAGATATTCTTGTTCTTTGTTTTGAGCATTACTTATTACTGCTTCTTCATGATGGCAATTACATTTATCATGAGTACATTTATCGTGGTGCTTATGCTCAAATTCTTTATTCTTATCTTGCATATCCTCTCCTTATTTCAAGTCTTTCTCTATTTGGTTAATTTCTTCGGTTATATATTTCAGTGCAGAAGCAATTCTATAATAATCAAGTCTTTGTGGCCCTACAACTCCAATACTAGCAACTACGCCATTTTTTAAGCTATAATTCGCTTTGATTATACTATAATCCGAAAATTCATCGCTATTATCCTCTCCAATTGAATAAGTAATTTCGTTATTAGAAGTATCGTCAATATCCTTAATTAATTTAGAAATTTTCTCTTCATTCTCTACAAGTGATAGGAATTTCTTGGCAGAACTAATATCTTTATATTCGGGATTTTCTAATAAATTAGAGATATTAGAATGCGTCTTGAAATTACTATGTTCAGAATAAGTCTTAAGAGTATCTGTAATGAAAGCAAAGAATTCTTGAAAGTACTTAATTTGATTTTTGAATAAATTATTGTAATAATCAAAATTAGATATAATCTCACTAATTGGCTTATTATATAAATTAGTACTTAAAAATTTGCTTGCGTCTTTGCAATTCTCTTCAGTTATCTTATCTGGAAGATTAATAGTATTATTGATTATTCCAGCATCTGTCTGCACTAATACCAATGCCTGACCTGTGATAAGCGGAATTATATTAATACCCTTAATACATAGAGACTCTGCGTTCTGCATTTCTATAAAAGTAGGAAGTTTAAGCACTTCGCTTACATTCTTTGCAAGTCCATCTACTACATCTAATATAAAATTGCTACGCTTAACAAATTTATTCTTGATATCGTCTACAACTTTATTATCAAATTTCCTAGACTTAAGCAAACTTTCTACATAATACTTGTAACCCTTAGATGTTGGAATTCTGCCACCAGAAGTATGTAATTGTTTCAAGTATCCCATCTCTTCCAATGCATTTAATTCATTCCTAAGTGTTGCCGAACTAAGTTCTGTGAAAGCATTACTCTGCACATTACCACTTGTTATTGGCATGGCATTATCTATATAGTTACCAACAGAACTAAGCAGTATATCTCTCTTTCTATCACTTAAATTGTAATTATCAGACATACTTACCTCCTTGCTGGCACTGTTTATTTGTATTTGTTAGCACTCTTCTTCTTAGATTGCTAAACATATTCTAGTTTAATTATATGCTGGTGTCAAGTGTTTTATGCCAAATTTTTAATAAATTTTGTAAATTTTTTTTAAAAATATTTTATTTGGCAAAAAAAATCCAAATACATAATAATTCCATTAAGACTTTTGCCTAAAAATTTATGAATTATGTTGTATTTGGATATTATATTTATTATATATTAGAATAATCTAATACCTTAAATTATTTAGATGTTATGATTGCAATTAAATATTGCTAGTAATAAGAAAAAGAGTACTAGTATAGAAGTATTAAATGAAATAGCAGACAAGCACCCAACTGTTGCTTTAATAATAAGTAATATTATTTTATATAATAAATCAACTTACTAATTCTAGTATAATTTTGTTAAGCACAGTAAATCCCAAATCTGTTGGAATAATTTTATTATATACAAGATTAATAAAACCATTAGAAAGTAAATTATTTATTGTTTCTCTTTTAGTTTTTAGTAAGTCTATTTTGAAATTTTTCTTAATTTCATCTAAATCTATTCCATATTTAGTTCTAAGACCTAACATCACAGTTTCTTCAAATTTCTCTGAATTGCTTATCTTTTCATTATTTTCAACAGCTGATTTCTTAAGATTAATAGCATTTATGTAGTCCTCTATACCACTTACATTACTGTATCTACGATTATCTATATAACTATGAGCACCTGCACCAAAGCCCAAATATTCTCCCATCTGCCAAGTATTCATATTATGCCTACACTCAAATCCCTTCTTAGCAAAATTACTTACTTCGTACCTATTAAAGCCATTTTCTTTAAGAAACTTACAAGCATATTCATACATTCCTAGAGATTTCTCTTCTTTTGGCAAAGTAAGTTCTTTATTTTCTAACATTTGAGCAAGTTTGGTATCTTTCTCAACTATAAGCGAGTACACACTACAATGTGTACACTGTAATTTAGTTACAATCTTAAGTGTATGCTTAACATCAGACAATTGTTGTTTTGGAAGTCCTATCAAGCAATCTGTATTTATATTATTAATGCCGGCATTTCTTATGCATTCTACTGCGTTCAAATAATCTTTCTTAGTATGAATTCTACCAATTAACTTAAGTAATTTCTCATTGGCAGTCTGCAAACCAATGCTTACTCTATTAACTCCAGCATTCTTCCATTCAATAGCCTTAGTAGAATTAACTGAATTTGGATTGCATTCAATAGTAATCTCAGCATCAATATCTACAGCAAAGCATTTCTTAATCTCGGAGATTATTGTAGAAATAGTGCCATCGAGCATAAATGAAGGAGTTCCGCCACCTATAAATATGCTATCTACTAATAATTTATTGCTCTTATAACTAGCAATTTCTGTAAGCAATGCTTGAATATAATCATTTTGTAGATGACTTTTGTCTGAATAAGAATTGAAATTGCAGTAATGACATTTGGAAGCACAAAATGGGAAATGTACATATATTCCTATTTTTTTCATATTAATCAATCTTGAGAATAGATATAAACGCTTCGCTAGGAATTTCTACCGAACCAATTTTTCTCATTCTCTTTTTTCCCCTTTTCTGTTTTTCTAGAAGTTTTCTTTTACGAGTAATATCTCCGCCATAACATTTAGCAAGTACATCTTTTCTTAGTGCCTTAATAGTTTCTCTGGCAATTACTTTATTACCAATTGCCGCCTGAATTGGCACTTCAAATAATTGTCTTGGGATAACATCTTTCAATTTCTCGGCAATTGCCCTACCTCTTTGATATGCTTTATCTTTGTGAACAATTAGGCTTAGAGCATCGCAAACTTCTCCATTAAGCAAGATATCTAATTTAACAAGACTACTTTCTTCGTATCCAATTATCTCGTAATCTAGACTTGCATATCCTCTAGACCTAGACTTTAGTTCATCAAAGAAATCAAAAATAATCTCATTTAAAGGCATTTTGTATATCAATTGACATCTAGAAGCATCTATATATTGCAAATCTAAATGAACCCCTCTTTTCTCTTGGCAAAGTTTCATAAGTTCGCCCACATAATCTGGTGGAGTAAATATATTAACTTTGACCATTGGTTCTTCCATAAATGCTATACTCTGTGTATCTGGCATATCTGCCGGATTACTTATCTCTAGCACTTCTCCATTAGTCTTGGTTATTCTATAATTAACCGTTGGAGCAGTTGTAATTAAATCCAAGTCAAATTCCCTTTCTAATCTTTCTTGGATAATTTCCATATGAAGTAGACCTAAGAAACCACATCTAAAGCCAAACCCTAGTGCCTGAGAAACTTCTGGCACATATTCTAGTGATGCATCATTCAATTTTAATTTTTCCAATGCATCTTTAAGGTCATTATATTTATCTCCTTCTACGCAGAAAATTCCACTAAATACAACTGGTTTTACTTCTTTGTAACCCGGCAATGCTTCTTTGCAGGGATTACTTGCATTAGTTATAGTATCGCCTACTTTGGTCTCTGAAACATTCTTGATACTAGCACAAATGTATCCAACATCTCCAGCAAGTAACTCGTCTATTTCTTGAGTTTTGGGAGTAAATATACCAACTTCTGTTACATCATACTCATTACCAGTTGTGAAGAATTTGATTTTATCGTTCTTTTTTACTTTGCCATCAACAATTCTAACCAAGCACACTGCACCCTTGAAATTATCATAATAACTATCAAAGATAAGTGCAGAAAGTGGCTTATTTTCGTCTCCTTTGGGGTGAGGAAAAGTTTTAACTATTTCTTCTAGCACAGAGCCTATATTTGTACCACACTTGGCACTAACACAAGGAACATCTTCTGCAGGAAGTCCGATAACATCTTCTATTTCTTTCTTTGTTTTATCTATATCTGCACTAGGCAAGTCAATTTTATTAATAACAGGCAGAATTTCCAAGTCATTCTCTAGTGCTAAATATACATTGGCAAGAGTTTGTGCCTCGACACCTTGAGAAGCATCAACAATAAGTATTGCACCCTCACACGCAGCAAGTGACCTAGAAACTTCGTAAGTGAAATCGACATGTCCGGGAGTATCAATAAGGTTAAGGGTGTATTCTTCTCCATTATAGGTGTATTTCATAGTTGTAGGAGTTAATTTGATAGTAATACCCCTCTCTTTCTCGATATCCATACTATCTAGCACCTGTTCGGTTAAATCCCTCTTGGCTACAGTATGAGTTTCCTCTAGTAATCTATCTGCCAATGTGCTTTTGCCATGGTCAATGTGTGCTACAATACAGAAATTTCTTATCTTTTCTTGTCTAGTCATAAAACCTCATTAAATTAAAATAATTTCAATTTATTATATAGAAATTTAAAAATATAAGCAATAATTTTTGCAAAATATCAAAAAAATACCACCAATTTCAAAAAAAATTTAAAAATGTACAAAATTTACTTTAAAAAAAATATATTTTTTGCTAAAATATTACCAAAGTCATGGAAGTATGCTTTAGTTTTTTTGGCATTACTTTCATTTTATCCCATAAACTCGCATAAAATAAATAAAAACCTTTCGCGTTCTGCAAAAGTACAAAGGTAATAAATATGAAAAAAATAGTAATAAATACTGAAGCCAACCCCGAGTTGTCTTTTGATAAATATAAAAAAAATATTGATGCATTTATAGAAAGCAAACAAATAGACAAATTAAAATTACAACCAGATTATTTTGAAATTACTAATAATTATTGGATAGTAGATAAATATATTGCAATGAATGGACAAATATCTTTGGATACTTTCCCTAATACATTTAGTGCCTACTCTCAAGCAATCAAAGAAGGTTATGCTATTTGCATTCCAGTTCAAATACTTGATGACGATAATATTGTTTGTTTCTCTCACAAGAGTTTGGCTAAAGTAATAAATAGCACTAGCGGATATTTGAACAAACTGCACTTAAGTGAATTAAAAGAAATTAACCTAAATGATAATAACGAGAAAGTGCCAACCCTAGACGAAGCACTAGAATTTATCGCCGGCAAAACTCCTATTATTATTGAAATTTGCAACGAAGGAATGGTTGGCAAATTTGAAGACAAGGTATTAACTTCTTTGCAAAAATATATAAGCAAATACAACTGCTATAGCCAAGTAGCAATATCTAGTATTAATCCATATACTTTGCAATACTGTTTCAATCAATTCCCTTATATTACAAGAATTTTGAAGAGCGGTAATTTCAAAGAGAAAATGTTTGGTTCTATCAAGACCAAGACTTTGAAGAAATTGAAACTATACAAAATTACTCATGCAGATTTCATTTGTTATTCTGCCGAATTATTGCCTAGTAGATATGTAACCAAACACAAACCAGTAGGAATTTTGGCTAGTGGCGTAAATAATCAAAATAGTTATTTAGCAATTGCTCCACATGCAGATAATATTATATTTACTAACTTTAAACCTACAATTTAGGAGATAGAATGAGAAAAATAGTTATAATCGAAGGTCCTAGTGGAGTTGGCAAAGATACAATTGTTAATGAGATAATTAGAAGATATCCAGATAAATTTGGCAAACCAATTAATGCAACAACTAGACCAATGCGTGAAAATGAAAGTCAAAATAACCCCTACTTATTTTTAACAGAAGAAGAATTTTTGAAGAGAAGAGCAACTGGAGAAATTTTTGAGCAAACAGTAAGACATGGAACTTATAGAGGAATGCGTAAATCCAGTTTTGATGAAATACTTAATTCCGGCAGAATTGCAATAAGAGACTGTGACAAAAATGGACTAGACGCTATTAGAAGAGAATATGGGAATATTGTTAAGAGCATTTTCTTAACTGCACCAAAAGAAGAAATTAGACAAAGACTAATTAGTAGAAACGAACCCCTTGACAGTATGAATAAGCGTCTAAACGAGTATGATGAATATATTAAGAACGCACAATATTTTGATTTTGTAATCGAGAACAATAATATTGATGATACTATTGATGAAATTCTAAATATAATCAATAATTAATAATTATCTTGCAAATATTCAAATAAAGAAACATAATTAACAATATTGTTTATAGCAATTTTAATCAACAATAAATTTAATTTATTATGTTATATTTTACTAAAATAGTTTACTCAATAGCATTTAAACTTAAATAATTTGCCTTATAATAATTAATTGAGTATATTAAGACATATAACACAAAGAAATGTATAAAAAAAGTCTAGCAATATAACTAGACTTTTTTTATTTGATATTAAATTATGCTCATTACAAAATTTAAAATAATATTTAATTTTATTCGTTACTAAAAATTTAAAATAAAATCACACACAATTTACTCATTAGAATTATTCTTTGACATTAATTCATCATATTTTCTGGCCTTGTCAATAAGCATTGTATATTCTGTTTTGGATATTTTAACCATATCTTTCTCGTCAAGGATTTCATTTGTAACTCTCTTCTTTGCAAGAACTTTTAGAATTATAATACCTACGATTGTAACTATTATAATAGACAAGAACAATGCAAACATTTTACTAATATCTAATGTGCCAAAGATTATAAGAGTAGATATCAAATCGGCAATACCAGCAATTATGTACACTGGAATTTGGATAGCAAGATAAGATTTTCCCAAATCCAACCCAGAAGATACAATAATATTAAATAGAACAGATAATAATCCTAAAGATATCATTATATTAATAAGTGTTTCATTTTTCAAATTTAACCAAGAAGTAAGAATAATCAAAATAACAGAACCAGCAATCAAGCCAAATGATACCCAACCAATGATTTTATTTTTAAGTATCATATTCAAACTATTTATAGCAAAAAATCCACCAACAGCAAGCGAACCAAAAGTAAAGTAGATATTACCTTTGAAACTACCAAGAAAATCAATACCAAATAATTGCAATATAAATAATAGCGATACCATAACTGCTGAAATAATTGTGACAATTGATAGAACTTTTCTAGATTTCTCCATGTAGACCCCCTAATTTAATTTATATTAATATATCATAAGAAAAAAGAAATTCCAAATAAATAATACTTGGAACTTACTTTTTTTATGTTAAATGACAATTTATATTAAAAAACCAATAATTACTGAATTTTTCTTAATATCAAAAATTTATCAAATATTCCATTAATTTAAAAATCTATGCATAATTATGCAAACATATTTATAATTATTAGAATTTGTCTTTTTTCCTAATTAATCCTTTTTCACGACCGTTATTTTTAGGAAAGTAATATCTTTTATCTTTTAATTCATCTGGCAAATATTGTTGTTTACAGTAACCTCCGAAGTCGTGTGGATATTTATACATTTTATGTCCATCATCATAGCCAGTTGGGTGGTTTTTCAAATGATTTGGTACTCTTGCATTTTTATACACTTCTGCATCATGCTTTGCAGCCTCCATTGCAAGCAAAACAGAATTACTCTTCTCTGCCTCGCAAATGTATATTATTGCATGAGCAAGTGTCAAGTTGCATTCAGGAAGACCAAGTTTTTCACAAGAAGTGAGAGCTGAAATAGCAATCAAAAGCGCATTACTATCCGCCATGCCAATATCTTCGCTTGCATGAGCAATTAATCTTCTAGCCAAAATACAAGGATCATAACCAGAAGCAATCAATTTCTCTGCATAGAACAAAGCAGCATCTGTATCACCCCCCCTCAAAGATTTGCAGAATGCACTCAAGCAATCATAAGAAGTATTCTCATCAAGACCAATATTACCCTTCTGAAGACAGTCGTTTATAGTATCAATATTTATCACTATATCACCATCTTCATTAGGAGGCGTAGTAGTAACAGCAAATTCCAAAGCATTATAACACGACCTCAAATCTCCCGAAGAATTGAAAGCCAGATATTTTACTGTTTCATCAGATATAGATATTTTTAAATTTCCAAGTCCTCTATCTTTATCTTTAAGCGCTCTATTAATAGCAAGCACAAGATTATCTACACTAAGAGGTTTAAATTCAAATACTTTACATCTAGACACAATAGCCCTAGTCATAGATATATATGGGTTTTCAGTTGTAGAACCAATAAATATAATAAACCCCTTCTCTATAGCCTCTAATACACAATCGCTTTGTGCTTTTGACCATCTATGACACTCATCAAGTAGCAAGTATGTTTTAGTTCCATATAATTCAAGAGTAGACTTAGCCTCATTAATAATTTCTTTGGCATCGCCAACACCCGAACTAACAGCATTAAGTTTTTTAAATACACCATTACAAGTATTAGCAATAATATTAGCGATAGTAGTTTTGCCACAGCCGGGAGGACCATAAAAAATACAAGAGCCGACTACACCATTTTCTATTGCTCTTACCAAAAAACTATTACGATAAATTAAATGTTCTTGACCTACAAATTCGCCAAGAGTTCTAGCCCTCATTCTATCTGCTAGAGGACTATGTTTAATTAAGTTTCCTTCAAACAAATCCATAACTACAAACCTTACTATAAAAAATAACTTAGGGGTTTAAAGCAAGTATTAAAATTATACACATCAATTTGAACAAACAATCATTACTAGTGTACTAGTATTTTTAATTGCACAAGTGCATAGCATTATTTGAGTATAATAAATAACACACAATGCAAAAAATTACCCTAGCATTTACACTTAAATAATAGCACATTAAACAAATTTTTTCAAGATAAATTAATAACAAGAAATTAACCTTAAAATTAAGAAGACCATTATAAATAATCACAAGAAAATTAATAATACAAATAACATAGTAAAACTAAAATAAATTTTTAATAATATTTAAAATTATATACACTATATAAAGACAATGCATTTTGATAAATCAAATTAATCACAATATTATAACACAAATATTTTATAATAAAAATATAAAAAATAATCAAAATTATCAAAACATATTTACTATAACATTATTGTACATATATCAATACATTATTTATATATATAATATGTTTTTGTCAATAACTTTAGTGTTTGTGACAATTATATATATTTATTTTATCACATATTTAGAACAACAAAAAACATATAAACATCACCAACACAACAAAATCAAAGATAAAACAAAAAAACAAAATCACGCACCCAAAAACAATTGAAGCACAAAAAAATGCTTCTGATAATTAATATCAAAAGCATATATTAGAATATCCATAAGCCGAGTTCTGTTTTGGACGATTATCTATCTAGCATTGCCGTTACCAGCAATTTCTAGCGGTGTATTGAGAGATTGGCAGAGCAACTTTAAAACACCTCTCTACCTTGCATCAAATGGGGTTTACACAATCATATAGTCACCTATACAATTAGTAGTCTCTTACACTACTATTTCACCTTTTACTATATAGCACAAGTGCATATATAGTAGTATCTTTTCTGTTGCACTTTCCTTGGAGTCGCCTCCACAAGTCGTTAACTTGCATTTTGCTCTTATGATGCTCGGACTTTCCTCAAGTATATAATACTCGCAATCGTCTGTATATCTAACAAATATATTGTATCATAAATTTAACTTTAATGCAATACTCTATCCTTACTTAAAACCAAAATCATTTTTATTTAATACTTTTCGCAATATATCTATAGACTTAGTTTCTAATCTTGATATGTAACTTCTGCTTATATTCAATTTAACTGCTACTTCTCTTTGGGTTAGCATTGGAGTTCCCATTAGCCCATATCTCATACACATTATTTGATATTCTCTTTTTGATAAGTGTTTCTTCAGAATTTCATCTAAATTTTGAGATATCATCTTTTGCTCTACCAAATTTTCAACATTTTCTTCTTCATTATAACTCAAATCCCCTAATTTGATTTCATTCTCTTCTTCATCTGCACCAAGCACATCTTCTATACTTACATTATTTTTATGCTTCTTATTAGTTCTAATTAACATCAATATCTCATTCTCAATACATCTAGCCGCATATGTACTAAATTGTGTTCCATGATTTAATTTGTACGAATTTATGGCTTTAATCAAACCCAAACTTCCTACAGATATTAAATCATCAGCTTCATCTGCTTGATTATACTTCTTTACCACATGAGCCACCAATCTTAAATTATGCTCAATAAGTATTTCCTTTGCTTTTTCATCTCCATTTTCAAATTTTTCCAAGTATTCTCTTTCTTCTTCTGGAGTTAGCGGTTTTGGAAAAGATGAACAGTTCTTAATATAAGAAGAGAAAAACATTATCTTCTGTAAAAACATCATAAAACTTTCGACAATCATAGCATACTCCTTATCGTAATATATGTCGAAATATGTCGTTTTTTGCCTGTCCATCAAATATTTTTTAGTTTTTCAATTAAATTTTATCTAATCAAAACCATAAACTCATGACATATTAATTTACTTTTATTAATGTATAAATATTATATTCTAAGCATAAATATACACACATTTCGCACTGTTTTCTATTATACATACAAGAATTCAATGCTTTCATAATCAAATATTTTTATAAATATTTATACATTTTATTGTATTATTATTCACTAATTTCAAGTTTAAAATTGTATTTTTATTGTCCTAAGAATTATAATTTTATATGTATTTTTATACTATATTTTGAATAAATATAAGCAAATTCATCGGGGTAATTTTGTCTAAAAATTAAGTAATTCAAAATAAAAAACACACTATTTAAAAATATAGTGTGCTTTGTAAACATTTATAATTTTATTCATCAATAGATTTTCTTAAAATATCTCCCTCTTTCAAATTTAAAGTAGTTTTAAGTTCCAATGTTTGTTGTACTAAAGAGGCATCTTCTACAAGATTACCTTTATCGTCCAACATTTCATCCACTTCAATTATTTGATTGAATGTATCATTTGGAGATAGCACTTCCAACTTATCTCCTCTTTTAAATCTATTTCTCTGTTCAATAGTTGCATAACCGTTATTTGCATCTTCTTTCACAACAGCCATAAATTCACTGCTTTGTATTGGCATACTATCCTTAATATATTCTTTGTCTTTACTTCCAAAATAAAAACCTGTTGTATATCTTCTATGGCTTGTTTTCTCTACTTCGTTAATCAAGGTTTTATCAAATGGCTTACCATTCTTCAAATCATCAATTGCTCTACGATACGCATTAGTAATTGTTGCTACATAGTAAGGACTTTTCATTCTTCCTTCAATTTTAAAAGAAGTCACTCCAGCATCAATTAATTGATCTAGATATTCAATCATACACAAATCTTTACTATTTAAAATGTAAGTTCCTCTATCATCTTCTTGAATATCATAATGTTCACCTTTTCTAGTTTTCTCACATATTGAATATTCAAATCTACATGCTTGAATACAAGCACCTCTATTACTATCTCTACCAGACAAATAATTTGATAGCAAACATCTTCCACTATAAGAAATACACATTGCACCATGTACAAATGTTTCTATTTCCACATCTTTTGGCAAGTATTCTTTAATTTCTTTAATCTCTGTTATACTTAATTCTCTGGCCAATACTATTCGTTTAACTCCTAAATCCGCATAAAATTTAGCAGTGTATTTATTTGTAACATTTGCCTGAGTAGATACATGTATATCTAGTTTTGGAGCAACCTTTTTTGCCAACTCCATTATTCCAATATCACTTACAATTATTGCATCTACATTAATATTCTCTAAAAACATCAAATATTTATCAAGTCCATCAAAGTCATTATTATGCGCTACAATATTTACTGTTACATAAATTTTTTTATTTAAACTATGAGCCAAATTAACCGCATCAGCCAATTCATTTTCATCAAAATTACCCGAGAACGCTCTAAGTCCAAAACTTTTACCCGCCAAATAACAGGCATCAGCACCATACTTGAATGCAATTTTTAATTTCTCCATATTTCCTGCTGGAGATAATAACTCACACATCTTTTTCTCCTTTGATTTTAGTTATCGCTATGCCATCTTCCAAATGCATTAATTCAGTTTCACAAGGAGGTTTCGATACAGCCTCCAAATATTTTCTTAAATTTACTACCATAGTTCTTTTTTTGTGCGGTATAAATTCATTACTTTCTACCATACCATGAAGGAGTACATTATCTGCAAATATTACCCCATTAGGCACAATAAGTTTGCTTAAAATTGGCAAGTAATTAATATATTGACCTTTAGCACCATCAAGAAATATCATATCAAATTTTTTATTTTGCATTAATAAATCTTGAATAATATCTTTGGCATCGCCATGCAAAATATTAATTTTGTCAAGCATCCCAAATTTATTAAAAGTATTAGTAGCAATATTCAAATAATCTTCATTGATATCTATAGTAGTCAGATTTTCTGCACCAGCACCAATAATTATGCTTCCACTAAAGCCTATGGCTGTACCTATTTCCAATACATTTTTATAGTTATTTTTTTGTACAAAATCATATAAAAATTTAGCGGATTTATTCCTAATTATAGGCACATAATTTAATTTTGCATAGCACATTTCATCTTGCAAATTTTCAATTATTTCCTCAAATTTCATCTTTAACCTTTAGTTTGTTTCTATAATAATAGGTATTATTAATGGTTTTCTTTTCACTTTTTTAAAGAAGTAAGTTTGCAATGTCTTCTTCACACTGCCTTTTATCATTGCCCAATCTTGAGTTTTAAAATTAGCATTAATTATCTGATTTAAAATTAATTCTTTCACTTCTTCCAACATATCTTCATTACCTTTGATAGTCATAAATCCTCTAGTTAGAATATCTGGCTTACTTGTAAGTGAACCATTCTTTGCCGAAATTGTTATTGTTACAATGCAAATACCCTCTTCGGCTAATTGCATTCTATCTCTTTGAATTATACCACCAGCCTCACTAACTTCAAAACCATCTACCAATTTAATACCGCTAGGAACTGTACCAACTTTCTTTACAACATTTTTATTGATTAGTATTGTATCTCCAATCTCTGGAATTACAATATTTCTTTCATTCATACCCAAATCTTTTGCCAAATTACTATGTGCTCTTAGATGTCTATACTCGCCATGAACTGGAATAAAGAATTTAGGCTTAAGAAGGGTTTGCATAGTTTTCAATTCTTCTTGATAAGCGTGACCACTTACATGCACTTCTGCCAAAGACTCATAGATAATTGACGCACCTTTGGAATACAAAAGGTTAATTACATTGTTAATTTCTTTCTCATTACCAGGAATGGTAGAAGATGAGAATATTACATAATCATTATTACCTATCTCTATCTTATTAAATTCACCATTAGCCATTCTAGCCAAAGCACTATTTTCTTCTCCCTGGCTTCCAGTACAAAGTATACAAATTTGTTTATCTTCGTACTTATCCATATTATTTACATCAACCACTATATCTTTATTAAATTTCAATTCTCCAATCTTAGCGGCTGTTTCACAAATATTAAGCATACTTCTTCCAGTAAACACAATCTTTCTACCATACTTTTCACAAATATTCAATATTTGTTGAATTCTATGCACATTACTTGCAAAAGTAGCAATAATAATTCTCTTAGTTGCATTCTGTACAAATAAATTATCTAGTGTTGCACCTACTTTTCTCTCACTCATACTAAAGCCTGGACGCTCAGCATTTGTACTATCTGCAGTAAGCAATAGTACTCCTTTTCTACCTATCTCAGCAATTCTAATTAAATCCATAGCATCGCCATCAATTGGAGTATAATCAAGTTTAAAGTCTCCAGTATGGAAATATACTCCAGCAGGTGTTGTAATAGCAAGAGCAAGCGCACCACTAATACTATGTGTAACTTTAACAAATTCTACCTGAAAACTATTACCAATCTTGATTACTTGCCTTGGTTTAACACAATTAGGTTTACATTTAATTTTCTTATGTTCTTTTAATTTATTTTCTATTAATGCTACACTCAATTTGCTAGCATACACTGGTACATTTGGTAATTCTCTTAGTAGATATGGCAAAGCACCAATATGGTCTTCGTGTCCATGTGTTATAAGTATTGCCTTTATTTTTTGTCTATTATTTACTAAATAAGTAAAATCTGGAATAACAATATCTATTCCCGGCATATCGTCAGAAGGAAAAGCAAGACCACTATCTATAACCAACATTTCATTGTTATATTCCAAAACCATCAAGTTCTTGCCTACTTCTCCAACACCACCCAAGAATGTCAATTTCATTCCCGCTTGTTGTTTATTAATCATTTTATAGTCTCCTTATGTATTTATTTCATTAGTTAGAGTTATTAGACTTGTATTAATACTTACTAAAATATTTAAGCAAAAACAATACTAGCCACAAAAAAACATATGTGACCACCACTATTTTAAAATTTAAAAATCAAACTTTCAAATGTAAATACAAATTACCCCACATTAACATTTGTAAGTACTTATATTTTTTGATTTTTTAATCATCTTCAGTTTTACAAGTTTTTCACATTTGACGCATTTTATACATCAATAAAACTAACTTCATTTAAGGTAGTATACTATAAAGATTACAAAAATGCAATAAATAATAAAAACATTTATTCAAATTTACAAATATTCAACAAAAAAAATCCCTCAATTTGCAAAATACTAGAATAGCCATATTTTACATTTAAGGAATTTTAATAATTACTTTAACTCAAACTTTGAGATATTTAGATATAAGTTTTACATAATAATTGATAGAAATATTGTTATCGAATTTGCTCAATATTTCATCTTAATTTATCCGCTAATTATACAATATATTTCATATCAGATAATTTATCACCAGTTTCTTTTTTCTTAGGTGTAATAACATTATATACATCTATATAATATCTCATGCCTTGACCTTCGTAAGTAATAACCATACCATAAACACTAACAAGCAAGTAAGAGAATGGCACCGTTATCACAAGCCCCGCTGAGAATGTAAATATTCCAATAAAGAAATTGGATATCATAAGGGTAATCACAACACCAATTGCTCCAGCAAATACTCTTGGAAAAATTCTAAACGAATTCTTAACGCTAGTTCTCAAAGCCTTAATTACTCCATAGTTCATTACAACCATTGTTGGAACCCAACCATCAAGCAGACAATGTTTCAATGCACAGAAACATACAACTAATGTTAAGAATAAAATAATAGCAACTAGTGTCAACCAGAAAGACACACCAAATAATTTCAAACACATAAAGCATAAGAAGTAAAATAAAATTTTAAGTGGCAAACTAACTACAAAATACATAAGTTGTGCTTTCAAATTAGAGCCAAAAGTTTCTCTAAAACTTACATAAAAGCCATGTTTATTCATACTACCCATATAATAATGTAGCGAATTACAAGAAGCCATAATTGTTAGATTAGATAGAAATGCTCTAAGGAATACAATTGTAAGACCAAGTCCGGCAAAATTTATCCAAACAATAGAAAGATTATGTTTAAGAATTGAAGCAAATTGCCAAACCAAATCGTCAGCCTTTTCTAGCAATTCTGTTAAATTGAGATTTGTTAAAAAATTAGAATAAACATTTGCAATATTTTCTATAAATCCCGACTGTTCCAGAATTCTGTAAATAGGGTGCAAACACAAATAGCATAATGCCCCTGTTATGCCAAAAACAAATAAATAATATATGATTGATTTCCAAACAATGTCAAAATTGGATATCATTATTTTAAGCGTATTTTTGTATATCATAATTACCCTTTTAGAAATAGACTTCAATTAAATCAAATATTTGAAATAGAATATCAAATATAAGTTCTATCAAATTTAGTATATATTAAATTAAATATATTAGCAAATAAAACAATAAAAAAGGTGTTTAAAAAGATACAAATACTATTTAAACACCCTAAATATAAATTCTATTCTTCGTTATCCTTATCTTTATCCTTGTTTATTTCTTCCAACAAATCTTCACTTGAAGATTCTTTCTCATCTGTAACATTCTTCTTTGTAATTATTCCCACCATTACTAGTGCCGAACAAATTGACAATATTATTGACTCTATCTCTTTTGAATATAGATTTAGTCCCAAAATATTAGATATCGTCTCCAAAATTATAACAATAGCACCACTTAGCCCCAACCAAAATGAAGTAGTTCTAATTTTATTCTTCAACTTTCTCCTCCTTAGTCTTTCTAAAAATTATCTTCTTAGAATTCAATTTATCTTTGATATCTTCAACATCTTCTTTTACTTGTTTTACAATCTCTAGTGAATTTCCTAATTTTGTTATCATACTTTGATACTTTTGTTCTCTTATCCTACTGTCTTTCAATTGATAAACTAGTAGCCCTAAGAATAATACAGCAAATAAACCATTACTTATGGCTAAATTTACTATTTGTTCCCACATCTCAAAGTCTCCACAATACCATCGTAGACAAATCCAAAATTATTTTTGAAAGTTTCACTTCTATCCAAAGAGATTATAATACTATCAATACAACTCTTTTCAAAATTTTGTAAAATCAAGTAAACTATTTTCCTTATTAAATATACTTTTAGAATATCTAAAGAATACTTATCTGCAATTTCTTTTATGGAACCCATAACTTGTTTTTTATTACAAAAACTTTCCATCATAAGTTTATATTTATTGAAGCAATCCAATTGAAATTTGTGTAACTGAACTACACTATCATCATATTCTTCATTTAATTTATTTTGTTCAGAATATAGGTCTTTTAGAAGTTGTCCATATTCTACACTTTTACTAATATTACAATTTAGGACTTGTTGTTTTTTTAGACTTTCAAAGTAATAAATTTTGAAATTTATAGTTTTGATAGTCTTTTTTATTTCGGATAATTTAACTTTGAATTTATTTATTACATCTTTTGATACGAAGTCCTCAATAAATACATTTTGATTACTTTCTATATCAAAATTTTCTTCTAATTCTTTCTTAATATTTTCAAGCAATTCAAGTTCATCTTTTTCAAATTGCGAAAATTTACAAATATTATCAGCATCACAAAGTTCGCAAATTTTATCTTGCAAATCATCATATTTTTTATTTAAAAAATCATTGTCAAAAGAGTTCTTAATTTCCTCTTCATTATTAAAAAGTGCATATTTATTCATAACATTCTCACTTTTTCTATATATATTATTTTTTATTATTTTACTCATAATGCAATCAATTTGTATCAATGCTTACCTCTGAAAATACACCATTATTACAAACCAGATATGCATTACCTATTTTTATTATATCGTTGACATTATATATATCTATAGTATCTCCATCTTCTACCAAATCACCATCATATATGTATTTAGTTATGCTAATTCCATAATCTCTAACTATTACAACCTCTAATTTAAGACCATCAATAATCAATTTGGAACACTCGGCTGTTTTAGATATTCTAGGGCGAAATCCATTATATGTTGCATATACTTGCATACTACCATTATAAAAATTAACTCCCAAATACCCCGAACTTACAATATTGTTTTGTTGGGTAAAACTTAATGACTTTGGAATATAATCTTCCTTAAGGCTAATTGTTTGCTCTTCGCCTACACCAGACAAATCCGATGAAATTACCTTGTAATTTAATTTATCATCTTTTATGTATACAGCATACCAAATATTACTATTATTATTGATTACAAGTTTAGCATCGGTCACACCTTCTGCAATCCAAATACTAGTTGCATAACTATTCGTATCATTGTATAAGTATAAATTATTATTTATACTTGCCAAATACATAACTTGTGTATTACCAGAGTATTGGAAAGTTTGAATATCCCAACAATTTTCAATACTTCTAACCTCTGATAGCGAATTATTTAGAATATCATCTTTTGAAGTATAGGAAAGAATACTTTTCTTTCCCCTATCTTTAACTATATAATTTTTAACTGGAATTAAATACATTTTACTTCTATTTATTACTTCCGCCCCATAAATAAATATTTTCAATTCATCAGAAGTGCCCTTAATTTCTAGATAACTACTTTCTTCAAAAGCACATGGAATAATTGTATCTTTTGAAGAGTTTAATTTAATAAGCAAAATATCTTTATAGTAAATACACAAATCTGTCGGATTAGTAACCGACACATAAATATAACCAAACTTAATATAACCACAACCTTTAAGTTCAATTTTTTTATCTGCTAATAATTTATCAAAGCTCAATTGAGCAACCATATTAGAACTATTATCTAGAATTCTATATTTATCTAGTAGCAGTGTAAATTCATCAATTACCATATTTACCTACCACAAATTTTATATCAGAAATATAATTTCCACCAGATAAACTTTCAAAACCAAAACCAAATAGTTTCGCTTTTTGGTTAATTTTTACAGTTTGCATAGTACTCTTTCCAGTTATTTTTATTGTCCTTATTTTATCATCAAAATAAAGCATAAGTGTAATATCTGATTTACACATAAATTTCATTTCTTTTATAAATTTATAATTCTGACTATCTCCAAAATCATGCATTTTACTTATCCATTTTTTCTTGAGTTTCTGATCTTTAATATTACCACTAGTATTAACCATACCTAATCTAGGCGGTCCAGACTTATCCAAATACAAAATAGCCATCAATGAATTAAAACTATCAATAATTGGCACAAAATTCATAACAGTTAATCCTCTTACGAGAGTCATCTTTCCTGTAACAATATTGTATATAATAATTACATTTGGTTTAGTTGCCGATTGAGAACCAAAGGCCACTTCTCCATCTGTAAAGTTCATATAGACTGCCACATAATAATTGTCATTAACATAACCCGATCTAATATTGCTTCGACCAGTGAAATCGACTTTATCTTCAATGCCCAATTTTATCTTTTTACACTTATTACCATCGAATTGATATAATCCAGAGCCAGTCCAAAATAAAATACGATCCCCGCAATCTTGGATAGTATTATGAAATATATTAGCATTAAGAGTTTCAACAATTTCATGTTCATAAGTAACTTTGTCTCTACTCTGAGTTATTCTATTAATTCCCCACTCTCTAATAACATATAATTTATCTTGGAACACCATTACTCTAAGTGGCGAACCCAATAAATCATCTAATTTAATACAACCAACTTTTTTATTGTTATTAAAATAATTCAATGAACCATACTCTTCACTATAAAGTATATTATTTGTATCCGGAATTGTTGTTGAGGCAAAAGTTCTATTATTATACACACATATACTAGCATATGCAAAGTCTCTATTTTGCACTGTTCCAGTTGTTGAAGCCATAGGTTCCCACAAATAAAAATCAGTTTGTTCTCGACAATGCCACATTAGATAATTATCATTATTAATAGGAACAACATCTAGAGAAGTAACAAAATTTTGAATAGTTATTCCATTTATTTTTTTTACTGTTGCATCATCTCTATTTAAGACATAATAATAAAGTTCATTACTATTATTAACCATAATAAGCAAAGACCAATACTCTCTTGGTCCTTCTTTCAAAACAAACTTATGATAAATATACTTATAAATATCATTGGGAAATAAACAGCCTCTAAGATCACTACCATTTTTTGTTTTCGTTTTCAAATCTTCAATACCAAAACTATCAATCAAACTTCCTGTATCATAATCAAAATTATAAGTTAGTTTGCAAGCCCCAAAATCATTTACATCTTTATCAATATCAATAGCCTTATCGAAAGAAATAGGACAATATTCCTTATATGTCATATGTACTTTTTTTGAGTTTAGTTTATCATTCATTAGTACCACCTACCTATAGGCATATTAATATTCTTCTTTGTTTTTATAAGAGACAATATCTCATCTTTAAATTTATTATCCCAAACATACGCTTCATTAATATTTCCAATCAAAAATAAATATTCAGCCACCACACCATAAGAAAATAATGTAGAATTTACTTTGGTGTAATAATTAATATTATCATCTTCGTCAACTTCTGGGGGCAGATATGAGTACACAATTTTATACAAACCAGATGCCACATGAACACCATCAGAAAGAACTTTGTACTTTATAGGAAGACCATTATTTTCATAAATATTTTTAATTTCTACAATTTCATTTGTTGTAATACTAGAGTAAGAAATTAGCCCGTCTTTACAATCAATTACCTTGCTACCTACTATTTCAAAGTACAAAGATGCAATTGTATTATTAACCAAATTAATTGCAAGAAGAAGTTTATTAATCTTCTCAGATACCTCATCTGGAATGGTCTCAGGATTTGTAGAATAATAATCAATCACATCATTAAATTCTAATATTTTTGCACTCTTTTTAATTATATCTTTTACCAACATATTTACCTCCACACACTTGTGAATGCTTTAACATCATCAAGATTTTTTGAAGAATTATTAGAAAAATTATATATTTCTCGCAATTGATAATTCGTTTGGGAATTGACTTTATTGTTGTATTCTTGTTCCAATTTTACATTGTTATTGTCAATATCATCTATGATATTGTCAATATATTGAATATTTGTCTTATAAATTAAATCAATAAATCTTTTATCTAAATTATCAAATGGACAAGTAAAACAATATGTATTGGGTAAACCTTTATAGTGTAATTCATACTTACAATTATCTAAATTATACATTATGTAATAATTCTTATCTATATCTTTTATTCTCTTGATAATATCAAATACATCACTCTCAATTTCTATTTTCATAATCATTTCCATACTTAAAAAATTTTGCTGGGCAAAAAGCCCAGCAATTTAAAATTAACCAGTAATACCTGAAAGTTTTGCCTGACTATTAGGTCTATTGCATAGCAATTCTGCATACTTAACTAGAGTAGCAGTATAAATTGGATATCCTTCTTTTTGTTTGATAATTCTTCCATCATTACCTTCTAACCATTCCCAATCACCTAATTGACACAATTCAAATTCTTTAGTATTTAATAGGTACATAGTATCACTATCAATAAATCTATCTTTCACAACTGGAATACCATTATAAGATAGAGCCTTAAATCCGCCTTGTAAATCCATTACATCAATATTCCTTTTGTAAGTACTCATAGCATCTTGATAATGTCTTCTTACTGTAGCAGAACAAGCAATGAAGTCTATATCACAACCACTTGTTTCGTTAACTTCATCAATAGCAGTTTGGATTGCAGACTCAGTAATATTTCCTACTGAATCTTTTTTGTAAGGCTGAATCCAAGAATTATATTGTTTAGTCACCCCATAAAGAGTATTGCTTGAACCAAATATTGCACCAAGACCAGTCAATTCTTGTTTAAATCCAAGTGATGCAAGTTTTAAATCCTTCAAATCAGCAAGACAGCCATAATCAGTAGAAAGAGTTTTAGTTGCTCTATCAATATCAATAATCCTGATAACATCTTTGTAAGTAGCATGATATGCTGTATTTGTAGAATTCAATAATTTACATGCCTGATTGATTGCAAAGAACTTAAGATCATCTACCAAAAGATCTCTATCGCCAGCCTCTGTTGCTGTAGTAATTTTACCTAGAATACCAGTACCATCACCATATAGCATTCTTCCAAGATTGAATGAACTAGACTTAATTAAGTTATCCATTTCATCACTTAATAAATTTACAAAAGCACCAGCACTATTTTGAGAACATCTTATTGCCTTGTCTGTAATTTCCAAAGTACCATACAAATTTTTTAGAGTTGCTTTGAATTGTGCATATCTTTTATTTACTGCTTTTGGTAATAGTCCATCTTCACTACCAGCAGAAACACCACCAGACATACCATATGATGTTCCTTTTATTATTTCATTTCCGTACACATTGTTAGTTGTTTGTTTAATTCTTGCCAAAAGTGGGTTAGCACCATAATTTAATTGGTTGCCAATCACTCCTAAATAAACTGTTTTTAACGCCTTCTCGGCAGTTAGTAATGTAATCATATTTTCTCCTAATATTTAAACATATTTTCTACATATTTATTAGCATCAGTCAAATTTTCAAATTTAGGCGTAGATGCTATACTTCCTATTTGACCCATTGAAGTCACTTGAATAGGACTTTTTATATCCTGTAGAGAGGATACATAATCTTTAATTATTTTGTCTTTAATTTCTTCATTAGAATAAATGTATTTATTCAAAAACTCTTCATTCTTTGCTAGATTTTCTTGTGGCTCGTAATTTTTTTCCATCACCCTCATATATGCTTTTTCTAGTGCATCTTCACTATCCTTCAAATCATTATCATTAATTATTTCATTGGTTATATCTTCTACTAAACCACTTGCATTTTTATGCATCTGCAGAAAATTTTCAAGTTTATTGCTCCAAGCAAATTCTTTTTCTTTTGAATTATTTTCAATCTCTGCGGTACCATTTTGAGATTGATTTTGTTCTTCCAATTGTTTTTGGACTTCACTCAATTTTTGGCACTTGCGAGTAAATTCACTTTGCAACTCGTTATAAGCACCCAATAATTTTTGTGTATCTTTAAATTTGCCTAGTGGAGAGCCTTCTTGATCGTTTGTTCCTTCCTTTCCCATCTCCATAGCGTGAACTACTTGATCATTTGGTTGTTCTCCGTTTATAATTTCATTTTCTAACATAAATAATTACTCCTTATCTTCATTTTCATTTTTAATTAAATTTTTGTGTTTTCTTATATGTTCCAACATTAATCTTTCTACATCTGGATTTTTAAATTTAGATTTCTCAAATTCATTTCCAAGTATGAAAGAAATATGTTCTTGAATATGGACTTCGTTATCATCAATATCTCTTGGGTCTTCAATTTTCCCAGACATCAAAAGTTGCAAATTTTCTTTACTTGCATTTTTAGTTTGCAAAGCCTTAATATCTTGAGTTGCTTCCCAGATACCAAATCCTAATTGTTCTAACAATTTTCCTCTCATCGTATTAGTAATTTTGCCATTTTCATCAGCAAGCAAGCCAGAATTTAATAATTCAAAAATCATCGAACGCTTTTGTGCCAATGTTTCATTTATTTCGTTTTCTGTTTCAAATATAACTTCTTCACTATTTATATCACTAGAACTCCAATAGAATAATTCTATTGTTCCATTGTCTCCAATAATCTTGGAAGTGTGCTGAAGTTTAGCATATTGTTTATAAAGTCTCAAAATTTGCTTAGCAATCTCTTGAGCAGAATATCTAATTTCTTCCGAACTAGTACTTAATTTCACATCATCTTGTTCAATCATAAGTTGTAATGCCACACCACTTATATTCCCATAACTCAAATTTGACTGATTTAGGAAATCGTTAACACCAGAAACAGTCTTAAATTCATTAAGCAAAGCCTCTTCTTCATTCTTGAAATCTATTGGCAAATTATCACTACATAACATTTTAGGACCATTCGCACCTTGTCTATAAATTAAAACTTTACCCGGAGACAAACCCTCTTCTTCCAAATTTTCAACATCAACAGAGCCATCTTCAACCGCCAAAATACCCATCGTTAATCTATTCATAAATTCATGCTTTCTATTTTTTACTGCATTGAATGCTCTTTGAATTGGAATACATCTTTCTATTACACTCATACCCCAGAAGCAATTTGGTGTAGGAATGCTTACTTGTCTAATGAACGGAAATCCTCTTTTGTTTTCGGCTTTATTTATATATGGCAATTCACCATTGTATACCAATTTATTTCCAGCAACTACAATTAGTCTTCCATTAGGATATTCAATAGTTGGCTTCTCATATTTTTCAAGAACGACTACTTGGTCTTTCTTCACTTTCTTTGCCATAGAATTAGAGATAGAAGTGTATCCCAATCCTCCACTAATAGATAATCCATCTAGAGAATAAACATCTAAATTTTTGCCTTCAACATCTACTCCCCAAATATTCTTAACAGTATCTTTGTGGAAAGACCTTGCGTATATTATTGACATACAATCTTCAATGGAATTATAGGTAGAACTATCTGGATAAATTTCAAATGGACTTACAACAGATACTTCTACATCTCCTTCTTTGATAGCACCACCAGCAGGATTTAATCCTACAACTTTGCCCAAATTATTATTCCAATCAACTTTATAAAAAGCAGTGCCACAAATTTCACTCCACATAGTACCCTTGCTAAGTATCTTACTAATGTTTAGATTGTGACTAACTGCTTTCAATATCTTTTTGCTAGTTTTGGCACAGGCAATATCTCTTTCATCATCTGAGAAAGGAATTACTGTTAAAGTTGGTCTTACTCTAGATAATTTTGATTGCCTCAATTCTATAATATTTGCAATGTGATTATATACTTCTTTCTCTTGCCAGAAATATTGTTTGCCATTCTCAATAATATCTCCCGCTGGAGACACATAGCAGTATTGATTTCCTAAGAAAAAATTTATATTTAATTGCCATGTACTCTCAAAACTTTTTCGTTCAAATTGTCTCTCCTCAAAATCTTTCAATACTTCTTCTACAATTTGATTTTCAAATTCTTCTTTTTCAATTTTTTTATTTCTCAAAATTTTTCTCCTTAGATAGTTTTACTTTCTTGTTTAGCATATTTTCAGGACTTTTAGGCACAATTTTTGTTGCCAAACATTCATACAATTCTTTCATACATGATTTGCAAACATGTAGTCCAGCAGCCCTAAAGAAGCCTTCTTTTTCAATTTTTGTATCTGCAATATTTTTACAGTTTGGCATATCACATTTTACACGCCTATTAGTATCTTTTAAAATCATTTCTTCTCCTTTAAAATATTTAATAATCTAATTTTTTCTTTTTGTAATTCTTCGTCAGTTAATTTTTCCAGTTCATCTCCGCCATCTTCTTTGACTAGTAACATTTGTAATGCCGTTAAATCTGGGGGATATGATTTAGTGCTTGTTTTCCTTTTTTGCAAGACAAAATCATCTCCCGTAAAGCCATATTCTTCTGTAACTTCTTGAGTTGTATAGCCTAGTGCTTTGCTAATTAGTGCATCTTTAATTTTTTTATTTTTAGATTTTTCCATCGCTTATCCTTATTAGTTCCAATAATTATTTATTTTGTTTTGTCGTATTAGCCTATCTTTATTTTGTTGAAGAGGAGACTTTGTCTTGCTTGCACTTATTTTATTTTCTGGCTTACTCATTATGTAATATCTCAATTCATCAAGTGCATGGTCATCTTTCTTCACTGGAACATCTGCATCAGACCAGAAATACCCCTTAATTTCTCTTATCATATTTACACAAGTTTTGAATATAAATAATTTTCTCTCACCATTAGAATTTCTCAAATACGCCTTAACTCTATTAATTCCAGAAAACAAATCTTTGTTAACATAAGGATTAACTAGTATTCCGTTATCATAGAATAATTCACTTACACTCTTCTCACTAGCCAATGTTCTTTGATTTGCCGCACTATCTATTATGGCTTCAATACGACCATTTTTAGTTGGCCACTGAAGTCTATTACTTATCTCTTTGATTTTCTCAGCATGATAATTTACCGTTTTCTGTTTGTCATAATGTTCTGCAATTACATATACATTTCCATCATAATCACACGCATACCAATGACAACTCAAAGGGTTATGCAAACCGGGGTCAATAGATATCTTGTCATACCAACTTGTTGGAACATCAAACGGGTCTATCACATTCAAATTTTCATCAAACTCATTGTAAACCAATCCCGTTCCACTGGTAAAATTACCATATTTTCTACTCTCTAATTCATCACTAGAAAGACTAGATGTGAGTTTATCTATCTCTTCTCTAGATAAATACGGATTATCCTCCCATTGCATATGCTCATACCATACTTCACTATCATTTCTATCATTTAGATAAATTGTATTATAAACCCATGTCAAGCCCTTAAGAGGTGTCATTGTACCAAAAATCATTCCACATCTATCTATTACTCTCATCTTACATTCTATATAAATATCTTCCGGCGGTTCTTCATCAAACCAAACATAATCAAGAGATGTGCCTTGAAATTTTTCTCTTCCTTGGTCGCAACTTTTGAACCCTATCTTACTTATACTTCCAAAAATATTTTTCACATAAATAGTATCTATCACGCCTTGAATGGCACTTCCCTTCTTGCCGGATATCATTACAATATCTTCTATCCATTCTTTCTTTAGATAACTTAGTATTTTATTCTGTGCTACATCTCTTTGAACTTGCTGACTAAGAGACACCACCCAACCATCTCTGACTTTGTTTTCTTTGTAAGGGTGAATTCCTCTTGCTAGCCATACAGTTTCAACAGCACCACACTCAGTTTTGCCACTTCTATTTCCTCCAAATACCCATCTATTCTTGCAATTATTTTTGTGAAATAATATTTGTTTTTGATGTTTTATTTCTCCGGTATTGTAATAATCAAGTTTACAATCACTTTTCCTCCTTGTTTCTTCCCTTTCAATGTCCTTCAATTTTTTTATTATTTCTCTATCTGTCATAATAAGTCAATTTCGTGTAATTCTTTACAATATTCCCTCCTTCCAAAACTATATTTTTACAACTATTTTAGGTAATATAAAAGTATGAAATTTTTAGTATTTATAATTTTACTTTTTTGTTCAATATTTAATTTCAAAAATGATAAAGTATATGCCGATGTTAGATATGCTCGCATAGAAAATTCAACCAACATATACTCATCTAGTTACGAAAATTCAAGTACTATTTGCATTGCAGAAAAAAGTTATTTCGTTCAAATCTTAAACGAAACTAATCATATGTATAAAGTTAATTACAATAATATTAGTGGATACATCAAAAAGAATGATGTAAAGGAAATTACATCTACACCTTCTACACCATATCCTACTAATATCAAAATTAAAATTGGAAGTGACTGCAATCTAAGAAGCACACCAACTACCAAATCTCAAGTAAGCAATGTTGTCTGCACCATTAAGGCAGGAGAAACAAATCTTGAATTTATTGGTAGAGTTTTTGCAGATGAAGCAATAGACTTTGGAGGGACTACCTGGTATCTTGTCAGATACTTAGGAGAATTAGGATATGTATACAATAGATATATAAGTTCAATTACTCCAATATACGAAAACCCCGAAAAATTCACATATCTGAATAATTCAATATCTACTATTCAAAATCCTATTACTAATACTCCCAGCCTATTGCTTATCATCATCATGTCAATTCCACTACTTGTAATAATACTAATTCTGTATGCACCAAAGAAATTTAAGAAACATATTAAGAAACAAAAACAAGTAAAGGTTATAGACAAATACTAACAACCATAACAATTACTATTAATCTTTACTTGAGATATCTCATTCATAAGTCTTTTAACAACTACAAAGTTAATATTCTCGTCTTCTGTTAGTGATTTGGATAGGCATTCATTATATACTGCCAATATCCATTTCTCACACACATATTCATTATTAAAAAAGTTCAAATCAAATCCGTTTGCTATCATCTGGGTATTAAAGTTTGCAAGTGCTTCAATTTTCTTACGGAAGAAAGTTCTCAAACTCACTCCCAAAAATTGTGCAACCATATCACTTTTTACACCATCTATGAATACTAGGGCTAGTATTCTTCTATCTGTCCTATTTAATTTGGCTAATGACTCTTCAACTGCGACTTTAAGATTTATCATCTTTCTCTTTCTGTCTAAATACTCTATTATTTTGCTTGCTTGACCATATGTGGTCTGATTTTTTTGCATTATATGACTATTACTATGTTTTCCAATATCCATAATAAGTTTATCTACTGTGTTTGTCATCTTTTCCAAATACTTGTAGATTAATAATGCTGATTTACTCCAATATTTCATTCTACCCTCCAAAACCAAATTTGATTTTCTATAGTATAAAGCATAAAAAAGTCGAAAGTCAAAACTTTATGTCAAATTTTTGTTATTTTTATTCAAATTGTACAAACTTTTTACAAAAATACAATTTTTAATTACTATAAGTAATTAATTAAAGATAAAATTTTTTTAAATTTTTTTATCAAATTTGCTTGATTTTACATAACTCATACATAAAACAACAAAATAAAGTATTAATTTTATTGTCAAAAACATGTGTCTATGCTAAAATTGATGTAATGGAGATTTATGACATATGAAGAAAGTAACTTTAGGCTTATTTCTAGTTTGTCTAAGCATAATGCTTACATTTTTTTCTTATGGTCAAGTTTATGCCGAGCAAATATCTATTGATACAATTTATCCTGAAAATATCGTAGATTATATTGATTTAACAAATATTTCTTATTTCGATATTAATGACGAATATATAGCGTATACTTTAGATAATTCAAGCGTAACACTATTTAAGAAAGATAGCAGAGAATATCTATCTTTTTCTGGATTTAATGGCATTTCAAAGATTAAATTAACTAATAATACTTTAATTGTAGCAGATAGTATCAGAATTAAGGCTTTCAAAGATTTTGATACAAATAAAGCCACCACTATTAATGAAATCTCTCTTGAAAATATCAAAGCTATAGATATTTACACTGATAATAATTATATTTACATTGCAACAATAGATAGAACGACTTTCAAACTCTTCAGATATGATTTGTCTTTGAATTCAATAACAAATAACCCTATTCAAACTATAACCCCATCAATTATAAATTTTGATAATGCTTTTATGATGGCAATAAATAGTAGATGTGCTTACATCGTTTACAAGAAATTACCTGCCGGAGAGAAATATACAACAGGTCTATGCAAAATTTCTCTAACATCAACCACAAATAATATTCAAATTCTCGATACTTTCCAAGCAAATGCAAGAGTTATAGATACTTTTATTTACGAAAATACCGAGTATATTTCAACATTTACTAATGAAATACTCTACCTACTTTCTAGCGAAAACGAACCTCTTGCAAATATAAATATCTCTAATACAGGAGATTTAAGCACTAGTTCTTTTCCCATTTTTGAAGTAAGCGAAATACAATTTTATAATAATAAATTGTATATTGCAGATACAGAGTATAAGACTATTCAGTCTGTATCAATAGGTCAAGACAATGATACTTTTACTCTTAATTCAGATGGTATTATTATTGGAAGTAATAGTTTTGATTATGGCAGATTTAATAATGCCAGCAATATTTATATTCAGGGAGATACTTATCTAATAAGCGATACGGATAATAATAGACTACACATCTTAAGGGATAATAAGTCTTATTTCGTTACAATTCCATCTACAACCACCGCTCCACACAGCATAACTATTGATAGTAATCAGAATATTTATGTCTCTGTTATTGCCGATGGCAAAAACCAGATATTGAAATATGAATTTAATAATTTAATTTATACCCTATCACAAACAATAACAAAATTTAATAATGCAGATTTAGGATATATTTCTAGTATGCAATCTATTAACGGCGATACTATTTTTATTCTAGATAGCACCAATAATAACATTCTATATTATTATGAGAATACAATAAATAAATTAGAAAATATCAATCTTAGTAGCATAATACTAAATAACTCAAGTGAAATTGATTATTTGCGTAAACTCAACTATTTAGTAATCAAATCAGATAACCAAATATTCGTTATTACTACCGATGGAACAGTTATTAGTTCAATAACAATTCCTAATTTATCAGAAATAACCGTAGATGCGAGCAATATTTATGCTATTACTAATTCCGAAATAATTACTTTAGCAATAGAAAATAACTCTTTAAATAAATTATCGAGCATTAATTTTGACAAGAGTGATTATTCCAAATTCTGTTATGATATTATTGCTAGAAGAATGATTGCTTTTTGCAATAGTAGAAGTTGCCTAACTTCATTCCAATTAAATACAGCTATTACTCCTTTTGAACTATCAGATATTTCAGAGAATAATTCTCTTAATACATCATCAACCCTTATACCTCTTAGCATCTCTAATGGACTAATTTACGATTACCCTTACGAACTAGGCAATATTTATAATACAGATAATAGTATCAAGAAGTGTGTAGCAATTGATGAATATGCTAGTTATTATAGAGTATTATTTAACTATAATAATCACTTACAATGTGGATTTATCAAGAAAAATACAACTACAAAAGTTGATTATACTTACAAACCAATTAATGTTATTACAACCAATCAAGTAATTGCTATATACAAATACCCAACTTTGCTTACTTATAATGGCGAGAGAATTATAACTTCTACCCTACCTATCAATTACAATCTTACTCTAATGTATGAATACCCAATTAGTCTAGACGGAAGAACTTTCTATTTGTATCAATCTGGAGATGATATTGGTTTTATATTTAATGCCGATGTAGTTCTATCAGATAACAAAACTATCAAAAACTTAAATACCGAAAATGCAAGTATACATTTAATTGGCAAAGAAAATACTTACCTTTATAGCGAAGACTTAAATACCAAATTAAAAACACTTAAAGAAAGTGATAGAATTTATGTTGAAAAGTACGATAAAAAAGAAAAATACACTAGAGTTATAATAAAAGATAGCAATTTGAATACTCTTAGTGGATATGTCCTTACCGAAGACATCAAGATGGACAAATTAGATAATTCCAAAGTAATATTAATTATAGTAATTATTGTTACACTTCTACTACTTGCACTTATAATTGTATCTTATATTGTAATTAAGAAGAAAAATAAATAAACTAAAAAAAGAACTTATATTCCCATATAAGTTCTTTTTTTGTACTTTGCATAGTACTATTCACTTTTATTTTTACCTAGTAACATTTCAACTGGAGTTACTTCCTTTCTAGTTTTTCTTTCTTTAGTCTTAGGATAAGATTTCTTATACAAAATTAAGAAATATAGATATACCCCTCCAACCAATATAGAAATTATTGGCAATACATATCTTCTATAATCTAGTGAGTAGATAACTCCGATAGGACTATTAGTATCATAATACACAATGATTTTATCACCTATTTCATTCTTTGTTTGATACTTGGTTGTTGTCTTATATTCAACGCCATCAACACTATAAGTAATAACATCATAAGTATTGTCTCCGTCTATCTCATGTTCAATTACTTCTGCTTCTACTCCTTGAAAGTGATTATATTTTATCAAATATCTCACTTCCCAAAAAATTGTATATCCAGCAATAATTAGAAAAACTACTGTAAGCAAAATAAGCAATAGTTTGTATTGACTTTTTCTTGCATATCTTTCTTCGTCTTGCATTTCTATCTCCAAAAAAATTAATTCTATTTTTAGATTAACACAAAATAAAGAAAATAACAATTATCTTACATAATAATTTTCTAATTGTCCTGCAGAAGTTTCAATCATATCTACATTACTGTCTTCTTTTACAAGTTCAATTCTATTAAGACTTACTTCGTAAGCAGTTTTGGTTATCAATTCATCATTAATCTTCTTCTGATAATCTCTGCTTTGAATTCTCCCCGTTACAGAAACCTTATCTCCAACATTGAAATTTTTAACAAATCTAGCATTTCTGCCCCATGCTATACATGGCAAATAATCACTCTTATTATAACTTCTATTAACAGCAAGAAGAACATCTGAAATCTCTCTTTTGAAAGGAGTAGTACGAAATACTGGTTCTTTGCAAACATATCCCACAATTTCTATGTAATTAGGATTTTCACTTGGTGTATATGGCAAAATCTCTCTTAAGAAAACTGTTAGCATCAATTTACTTTTGCCTTCATCTATTTTATTATAGCTTCTAAATTGTCCATTTCCACATATCTTTGTACCAATTTTTATGTTACTATCTACTAGCAATTTTTCACTTACTGTTACTGGTATGATATCATACGATTCTGATAGTCTAGATACTTTCAAATCAAATTCAAAGAAATTCTCTCCATACACCTCATGACTAAATTTTGGCTCACTAATTACCTCTCCTGATATAAAAACTTTGTTGTTTTTCATTAGATTAAAATCCATATCATTCTCCTTTGACTTTTTTAATTTTTTCTTTGTATACCCAAATTGTCTATATAATAATCGCTTTGATAAATCAATTCTCCAACAGATACAACTTTGTAACCAGCATTTTTTAATCGTTCTAGCATTAGTGGAAGAGAAGTAAGTACATTATCCGCATTATTGTGATTTAGTATTATGCTTCCATTCTTGACCCTGCTCATAACTCTTTCACAAATCTGAACACCACTAAGACCTTTCCAATCTAGAGTATCACAATCCCACTGAATTGTTTTGAGCCCCATTTTGTCACAAAGATTAAGCATGGTATTATTGTAAGAGCCATATGGCGCTCTAAATAATTTTACTTCTTTACCTGTTATTGCTTTGATACTATTTATGCTAGTAGTCAATTCTAGTTCCATTTGACTTTGATTTAGAGTTGCAAAATCTGGGTGAGTATTGCTATGAGTTCCAATTTCTATACCCTGTTCATCAATTGATTTTACCAATTCCGGATATTTTTCTACCCAAAATCCAACCATAAAAAATGTTGCATTTACATCGTACTCTTTCAATATTTTAAGTATGCCTTCTGTTTTGTCTGCACCCCAAGCAGTATCAAATGTCATTGCCACTTTTTTCTCTTCGGTATCTACCGAATAAATTGGAACAAGTCTAGGAGCAGAGCCAAAAAATACGCTTGCCGATGCTCCTCCTTGAATATTGATGGAGAGTAGTATCATTGTAATGAGAATTACAACACATATCCAAAATGATTTTTTCTTTATTACCACAAACTTCATTTGGTACTCCTTAATTATATAATCTATTTAAAAATTGTAATAACAATATAAGAGATAACTTTTGTTAGATTTAATCTAATATTGTCTAATTTTTGTTAATTGCAATTTCATTAATATTTATATTAATATTTTCAAGAAAGTAGAACAAAAAAAAGATAGAGTTTAATATTCTCTACCTTTTTTATTTCTTATTTATTTTCAACAAACAAATATGTGTTCTTGATTTTGTCTTTGCAAATAATCTTACCGCTACCCAATCTTGTATCCAACGGCAAAACATTAGGAAGAACGAATTGCAATTTGTCTTTCTCGGTGTTTATTACATAATTAGTCTTTACACTTAGTTTATAGGCTTTAATTAATTTAGCATTTTTAGATTTAGAATTAATATAACCTACACCTTTTCTATTTCTAGCACTATCTACTACTTCTGCCTGTTTCATTATCTTGCCACTACCATCAGAAACAAATATGGATATAGCGTCACTTGGAGCTGTTTGCATAGCACCTACAACACCATCTAATTTATCTACAGCCATTCCCTTAATACCAGAACTCATTCTTCCAGTAATAGATATATCCTCTGTATTTATCTTTACACCGCTTCCATTAGATGTAAACATACATAACTTTTTATTTGGATAATGAATATCTACCGATATAAGTTCATCATTTTTGGCTAGTTTAATAGCACCATATACTTGTTTTGCCACAAAGTAATCTGTAACTTTGGATATTTTAACCATTCCGTTTTTAGTTACAAAAATTAAATTATTCTCTTTCAAAGAATTATCTAATTCTAATACTGCTACAATATTTTCTGCCTGGTCAACATTTTTTACCAAACTAAATAAAGATACTCCCTTATCTCTAAATCTACATTCAGGAATACTCTTAACTGGCATTTTAATGCAATTACCTACATTAGTAAAAATATATAAATCTTTATTATTATCTACTTTAAAACTAATTGAAGGGATTTCGCTTAGACTTGGATTACTACTTAAATCTTTTGTAACTAGATTATAACTTTTTAGATTAACTAATTTTAATGTATTTTCTGGAGTAGCAATGAAATGGAATGTTTGAATATCCTCACTCTCTTCACTATCATCAATTACAGATGCACTATCTTCAAAATGTTCATCTGCGCTCAAGAATTTAGTTTTTCTAGGTTTTGCATATTGTTTAACAATTTCTTGAAGTTCAGATTTTACAACTTTCATTTGTAAAATTGGACTTTTAACAATAGCAGTATATCTCTTGATTAAGTCTCTTAGTCTATTTAAGTCAGTAATTAATTTATTAACTTCTAGATTTGTAAGTCTAGCAAGCCTCATATCAAGTATTGCTTGTGCTTGAATTTCTGATAAATCAAAAGTTTTAATAAGGGTTATTTTTGCATCAGTAACACTTTTGCTATTCTTAATTATTCTAACAACTTCATCAATATTTCTAATTGCTATTAGTAAACCTTCCAAAATGTGTTCTTTCTTAAGTGCTTCTTCCAAATCATACTTAGTTCTATTAAGGATTACTTGTTGTTGATATTTTACATAATAATCAAGAATTTGAATTAAACTTAATTGTCTTGGTTTGCCATCAGCAATTGCTACTATATTTGCACCAAAAGTTATTTGGACATCACAGTACTTATATAAGATATTTAGTATAGAATTTATCTTGGCGTCTTTCTTTAGTTTTATAACTGCTCTTGTTCCATTTCTATCCGATTCGTCAACGATTTCTTGAATGTACCCCATTGGCCCATTCGGGTTTGCGTCTCGATATTTCTCAATCTTTTGTAGCATACTTGCTTTATTCACTTGATAAGGAATTTCAGTAAGCACTATATTTTTCTTACCGTTATCACCATTCTCAATACTAATCTTTGACCTAATGTACAATTTACCTTTACCAGTTTCATACATTTGACGAATTTCTGATGTGTCTAGCAAATATGCTCCACTTGGGAAATCTGGACCCGGCATTATCTTCATTAATTCATCTAGAGTAATATTATTATTATCTATATATGCAATTACAGCATTGCATGCTTCGGCAAAATTATGAGTAGGTATATTAGTAGCAAGTCCTACAGCAATTCCTTGACAACCATTTACAAGCAAATTAGGAAATCTTCCTGGCAACATATTAGGTTCTTTCAATCTATCATCAAAGTTTAGCCCCCATGTTACAGTATTCTTATCCAAATCTCTTAATAATTCCAAAGCGATTGGAGAAAGTCTTGCTTCGGTGTATCTATAAGCCGCAGCACCATCACCATCTACCGAACCGAAATTTCCATGTCCATCTACTAATACTTCGCCCATATTAAATGGTTGTGCCATTCTAACCAAAGTCTCATATATACTACTGTCTCCATGAGGGTGATAATTACCCATACAATAACCTACAATAGTAGCACTCTTTTTATAAGGTCTATCTGGTAGCACGCCAACCTCTGACATACTATATAATACCCTTCTTTGAACTGGTTTCAATCCATCTTCAACTCTTGGAATTGCTCTATCCATTATAACTGCTTCACTATAAGGTATCATACTATCATGAATAGTTTGTGCTAAGGATTTTGTTACATAATCAGTATTATAATCTTCTAGAGTAATCTCTCTTTTTGTTTTTCTTCTGCTAGGTTTTTTCCCTTTTTCTTCAGGTATTTCTTCATTTTGCATAGTACTGTCTTCTTTAGCAGAAATACTTTCTTCTTCCATGGGCAATTTCACTTCATCTTGCAAATCATTTTGTATTACATCTTCATTACTAACTTCAATTTTAGTTTTTCTAGTAGACTTTGTAGAGTTTTTTATTTCTTTCAATTCTTCTTTTGCTGTTTCAATAACATTGCTATTATCCACACTTTCTTTCAATTCTTCTTTATTTGAATTTCCAAATAAATCTTTCTTAACACTACCTTTTCTCTTTGAAGTAGAATTTGTTACATATTTATCAAAAAAATCATCATCTTTTGCCATTATTTCTTACTCCTACTTTCAAATTGGTCTACTTTATTAAAATTTGCATTAGCAATAATATATTTTTTTCTTGCCTCAATATTATCGCCCATTAATGTTGATATCATTTCTTCAGCATCTGCTGCGTCATCTATTGTAACTTTTAGAAGAACTCTTTTTGAAGGATCCATAGTTGTTTCCCACAATTGTTCGGCAGACATTTCGCCCAAACCTTTGTATCTTTGTACGCTATATCCGCTTCCAACTTCTTTCACAACATCATCATAATCAGCTTCATCGTATACATATCTCTCAATACCCTTCTTGTATACTTTATATAGAGGTGCAATCGCACAATAAACATGTCCAGTATTAATAAGTTCTCTCATGTATCTATAGAAGAATGTTAGAAGAATTGCTCTTATATGTGCACCATCTGTATCCGCATCGGCCATAATAATTATCTTATTATATTTCAAATGCTCAATATTGAAGTCACTTCCTATTCCAGTCCCACAAGCCGAAATAATTGTTCTTATTTCTTCATTGTCAAGTATTTGTTGTAGTCTCTTCTTTTCTACATTTAGAGGTTTACCCCTAAGCGGAAGTATTGCTTGGAATGACCTATCCCTTGCGGATTTGGCACTTCCACCCGCACTATCTCCTTCTACTATAAATACTTCATTTAGAAGAGGATTTCTTCCCGAACAATTAGATAATTTTCCAGTAAGAGAATAACTATCTACACTATTTTTTTGTCTAGCAACTTCTTTTGCTTTCTTACTAGCATCTCTAACTCTTGCAGCACCTTTTGCTTTATTTATAATATCCGTAAGAGTTTGTTTGCTACTAGTCTGATTTGCAAAATTCATAAGTCCATTATATATAATATTTTCGACTTCTAATTTTGCTTCAGGATTACCAAGTTTTGTTTTTGTCTGACCTTCAAATTGCACATTCTTCATTTTGATTGCAAGAATTGCAGTCATTCCTTCTCGATAGTCTTCTCCAAGCAAATTTTGTTCTTTATCTTTTAGAAGTCCCATATTTCTAGCAATCTCATTGAATGCCCTAGTAATACCCGATTTTAATCCTGTCTCATGCGTTCCACCCTCAGGAGTTGGAATGTTATTAACATAACTAAATAAATTTTCGCTATACAAATCTGTATGTTGGATAGAACAATATAATTCAAGGACACTACTTTTGGCCTCAATATATATAGGGTCTTTATATAAAACGGTATTCTTTTCATTAATAAAATGCATGAATTCCTTGATGCCATGTGTATAATTATACACTCTTTTCTGGTCTCCAAGTTCTTCCACTTGATTTTCATCTATCAATTCAATTGTTATACCTTTATTCAAAAAGGCTAATTCTCTTAGTCTTTTGGATATAGTTTCTCTATCAAATAGGCAATCTTTGAATATCCTAGCGTCTGGTTTGAATGTAACTGTTGTACCCGTCTCGGTAGTAGGTCCTAAGCATTGTAATGGTGCAACTGGCACTCCACCAGATATTTTATCTTTAGATTTCTTAACGGCTCTAAATTCCATAAAATATTTTTGACCATCATTGCAAACTTCTACTTTTAACCATTCACTTAGTGCATTAGTAACACTTGCACCAACACCATGCAAACCACCCGAATAAGAATAGTTTGAATTATTAAATTTACCGCCAGCATGTAATTGTGTAAAAACAACCTGAACACCGCTCACTTTAAGCGTTGGGTGCTTGTCTACTGGTATACCTCTTCCGTTATCTTTTACAGTTATACTATTATCTGTGTGCATTGTAATAGTAATCTTGTCACCATAACCATTGGCAATTTCATCTATCGAATTATCTACAATTTCCCAAAGAAGATGGTGCATACCTTTAATTCCAGTGGTTCCTATATACATTCCGGGTCTTAATCTTACTGCATCTAGCCCCTGTAATACAACTATATCTTTGCTCTTATAATTATCAGCCAAAAGTATGTCTCCTTCTATTTCAATATATTTACAAACAAAATTATAACACAAAAAACGCCAAAAAACAATCGTTTTTTTAATTTATTAAAATTCTGTGAATTTCTCTTTTATGTCTATTTTTATACATATTTTAGGATATTTATACCAATAATAAAATTATACATATTTTGACATTTTTCGCCATAAAATAATAAAAAGTGAGGAATGCAAATATGAAAAAAATTGTTTTTACTGGAGGTGGCAGTGCTGGACATATAATGCCAAATATTGCCATAATGCAAGACCTGCAAAATTACGAGATATATTATATGGGTACCAACGGCATGGAAAAAGACATAGTATCCAAAATGAGAAATGTTAAATACATAGAAATTCCGTCTGTAAAATTTATAAGAAGGTTTACTCTTAAGAATTTGGCAATACCATTTAAACTTTTTAAAAGTATTAAAGTATGCAAACAAGAACTAAGAAAAATAAATCCGGATATTATATTTAGCAAAGGAGGATATGTATCAATACCTGTGTGTTTAGCAGGAGCAAAACTAAATATTCCAACCCTCACTCACGAAAGTGACTTAACTGTGGGATTAGCAAATAAAATAATTGCAAGACATAGCAAATATCTATGTTGTAGTTTTCAAGAAACCGCATTAAAGTATGGAAGAAATAGCATATACACAGGTTCTCCAATTAGACATAATATTTTACATGGAGATAAAAATATTGTGCTTAATAAACACAATATAAAGACAAATAAACCCATTGTTCTAATAGTTGGAGGAAGTCTAGGCGCCAAAGCAATCAATACAGTAATTTGGAATAACATCAAACCTCTTACACAGAAATACACAATAATTCATCTAGTCGGCAAAAATAATATAAATAAATCTCTTACAAATCTAAAGGATTACATTCAACTAGAATTTGTACACGATATAGAAAATTATTTCTCTGCAAGCGATATAGTTATAAGCAGAGCGGGAAGCAATACAATATTTGAATTACTAACACTATCTAAGCCAATGATTTTAATCCCACTACCCCTAGACTCTAGCCGTGGAGACCAAATACTTAACGCAGAGAACTTTGAAAAAAATGGATTTGCCTCAATAATCAAACAAGAAGACTTAACTCCAGAATTACTACTTAAAATGCTTTCTGACACACTAAAGAAATCTTCTAATTATATATCCCAAATGCGAAAATATAATAAAGATATTGGCAATAAGAAAATTATTGATTTAATAAATAAAGTATCTTCAACAGCGTAATCCAATAATTATACATATATATGCATAAACATGAAATTAATCATAAAAAGATAGTGCCTTATTCTTTGAGTTATACTACTCATAAAGGCACTATCTTTTTTTATTTCTTAAAGCCGTTAAATCCTTGTTTCAAAACATTACTATTATAATTTCTTTGCAATTTACTTTTACTATTAAATCTAATCAAAGCATTAGATATCATATCTTCTATCAGTTTGGTATAAGGATAATTTTCTCCAAATAAATAATTTGCCATTGAACCAGGTATTGTATTCACTTCATTTATGTACACATTATCTTCTTTATCTATCATAAAATCAAATCTAACAACACCAAACATATCCAGTTCAATATACAAAAATTGTGCAATTGTCTTTATTTTACTTTCATTTTCCACCGAGATATTCGCTGGAGAAATTCTTTTCATACTCTCCATTCCAGATAAATTTGAAGTGTATTTATCATTAAAATCAAGAAAACCAGACTTACTTATAGGTTCTTCAGTTTTTGAAAATATTATTTCTCCCTTATTTTTAAAACACGCTATATTTACTTCTTTTTTCAAATCTACAAATTTTTCTATAAGCAATCTTTCATCATAATTAAAGCACTCTTTCAAATCATTTTCTAGACTTTCTTCACTTTTGCAAATTTTAATTCCAATACTACTTCCCTGTCTAGACGGTTTAATAATAATAGGAAAACCAAAAGTTTTAATTTTATTTAAAACATCTACACTATTTTCATTATAATCATCTTTAATTATAGATAGATAAGGTACCTTTGGCAAATCTAATCCCCGACACAAATCATCAAATATAATTTTATCCATGCAAATAGCACTAGAAAGCATATCACAACTAGAATATGGCACTTTACTTAAATTTAATATACCCGCAACATTCCCATCTTCGCCATTTATCCCATGCAAGCATATTATTGCAACATCAATTGTTAAATACTTTTTTAATTTGTTTTTATGTTTGACATACAAATCAGGAGAGCCAGCAATCAAGCCAACATTCTTTGTTTTACCCAAATTATCTGGAAAATTATCTATATCTTTTAAATTTAACCCAGTAATCCAATCTCCCGATTTTGTTATATATATTGGAACTACATTGTATAAATATTCATTAACTTTAGATATTAATTGCAATCCAGTAATAATAGAAATATCATGCTCGCAACTCTCCCCACCAAAAAACACTGCTAAATTTATCAATCTTATTATACCCCCACTACTTATAATTTTCCGGCAAATCATTTTCAATTAAAACAACATAATCTTTTGTTACATTTTCCAATACCTTCTTTACGCCGTCAAAATCTTCAACTAAATATATTTTAGATTTATTAAATCCAATTGACTTTAGACCTTCAACTATAGCCTCCCTATTAGTTTTCTTAACAACAATAACCTCAGTTGCGTATTTCCCAACTAATTTACCAAATTTGTAATTGTCTTCGTACATATCTTTACACTCAATTAAACCAGGCGTAACTACAAGTTTATTTTTATTATCAAATAAATTCATCGCCTTCAATGAGTACACTGCCGAATCTAAATTAGAATTGTATCCATTATTAATAATAGTCGCACCATTTGCGTTTAGAGTTTTCTCAAACCTCGCTTTGATATTTACAATATTTTTTACACCCAACATTATACTTTTAGAATTTACACCCAACATCAAAGCCATAGCAGTAGCAAGCAATATATTAATTACATTATGCAAACCAATTAATTCGCTTTCTACTTCGCAAATAAATTCATAACCTCTCCAAATTTGAAATTTTGAATTTAAAGATGTTATTTTTAATTTCTTAGCATAAACATTATTTTCTTTAACAAATTCATAGTATTTATATGCTTTGTGATAATGCTTTTTATTTAAGACTATCTTTTGCAAATTAATTTTGAAATTTATCTTAATTGAGCACAACCTCTTAGGCAATACAAATACTCCAATTTTTGTATACAAATATTCTCTGAACATATTTGCAACATAATTATTCATTAGATTAAATACACAAAATTTTTGATACAAAAAATCAGGCAACTCTTTCTTAGTTTTATAAACACCCTCCACACTACCAAAAGTTTCCAAATGCTGTCTGCCGACAGATGTCACAATCCCACAATCAACATTTACTAATTTACATAATTCATTAATCTCACCTTGTTTCTTAGCACCCATTTCACAAATAAAAATCTCATGTGAGTTTTTTAATTCTTCGTTTATTGTTTTAGAAATTCCAAAGGGAGTATTGAAACTCTTTGGTGTAGCCAATACATAAAATTCATTAGATAAGATAGAATATAAAATTTCTTTTGTACTAGTTTTACCATAGCTACCAGTAATTCCAATTTTTATAAGTTTAGTGTTTTTAGATAATTTTTCTTTTGCCTTTTTAAAATAATATCTTCCAATTAATTTTTCTACTGGAGATAGTATTATTAAATCCACAAAATACAAAATGTAAAATACAAAAAACATCAATGGAAAGCAAATAGACAAATAATAGAAATTAATCTTTATTATCAAAATAGAAAATATAATTACTAGTATTATATAAAATACAAATTGTCTTATTATTCTCTTAGTAAATTTTAACTTGGATATGTATTCAAATTGATTACCAGCCCACAACCACAAACAAACTTCTACAACCAAATATGGCACAATAAAGTAAATACAATCAATATTCAGAATTAACATACACACCATAATAATTGCACACATAAATACATTCAATATATTCTCTTTTATCTTATCAAATAAAAGATTAAATATTGATCTTACTCTATATGAATTTTGCTGTGAAAAAAACATAGTTTCACTTCCAACCATTATGCCAACCATAATACACGAAAGTATTAAATAAATTATATAAATTATACTTAATTCCATATCCCTCACAAAAAAAATAAAAACCATAATATTTATCAATATTATGGTTATATATGTATCAAATAGATATATTTGTGACAATAACCAAGTGATTATTGTCAACAATCATCATCTTTGCAAATTATTTAAAATTTTTGAAAACTTTGAAACATTATATAAAAAAGCAAAATGTCCACCAGTGTCAAATAATTTTATTTCTGAATTTTTTATATTTTTATTTAAAATCTTACAATATTTATATGGCGTTTCTTTGTCTTTCTTATCCCACACAAGTTTGGTCTTTGCACTAATTTTGGAAAGATGTTTTTGCAAATCTTGATTTACAACTTTTACAAAAACCGATTTTAAATTAACACTACAATTTTTATAATCTTTGCTCCCACACTTTTGCAAATAGTCATAACTAAGTAGCTTATATTTTACTAATATTTTTTTGAACTTATAGTTAATTATTTTGATTAATTTACACAAATCAAAAGTAATAATTCCAGCACTAGAAGTTAGTATCAAATGTTCAACTTCTATATCAAATACAGAACTTAAAAGTATTGCAATTCTGCCACCAAAAGAATGTCCAACAAGGATAACTTTCTCTATATTCAATTTCTTTAACAATACAAAAATATGATATGCATATTCGTATGTATCAAAATATTGTGAAGGCTCGCCAGATTTTCCAAACCCAAAAAAATCTAGACTAAGAATTTGATAACCTCTCTCAATATTAGAAATGACTTTCTCAAAACAATTTTTATTCATTCCCCAGCCATGCAAAAATACTATACATGTCTTATTATTGTTTATTATCAAATTGTAGTCTAGATTTAATTTCATTTTATATGCAACCTATATATTTTGGCATCTTCACCATTATAATATCCTTTTCGTTCTCCCAGTTGCTCAAAGCCATTATTTTCATAAAAAGAAATTGCCGTCTTATTATCATCTCTTACTTCTAGTGTAATATTTTCCACATCTTTTTCTTTGCAAACTTCAATTAGTCTTAGAAGTAATAATTTTCCAATGCCTTGTTTTCTATAATCTTTGTTTACAATAATTTTAAGCAAATCGCAATTATCATATATAAGTGTAGAACATATGTATCCTATAATTTTATCATCATCTATTGCAACCAAAAATGTATAATAATCCAAATTAAACATGCTATTCAATTCAACTTTTGAATACACTTCATAAGGATAACTATTTTCAAGAACACTTATTTCATCAATATCACTTTTATTTGCAAAACGAAAATTTATATTACTCATTCAAATTTCTCTCCGCTTGCGAAAGTTGTAAGTAGTATGGTTCAAATACACCAAAGTCCCCACTTTCTATTTTCTTATTCAAAGCATCAAAATACAAGTCCGAGATATTTGAAATGATTTCAATATTATCATATTCAAGTTCTATAGAATTTTGTTCTTCTTCCAAAATATAAATAGTTTTATCAAACTTATTTAATATATTAGATTTTTCAATAATTCCAGCATCTACAACATGACTATTTCTAATATCAGCATAATAACAATTAGAAATTGTACTATTCAAAAGCATTATTCCGTTTTTAATATAATTTTTTACTATTTCAAATGTGTTTAAAGAAATTACTTTTTTATTCAATGCCTTTGCAAAACCTTTAATCACAGACATTCCTACTCGTATTCCAGTAAACGAACCGGGTCCAACTATACCACAAAAATAATCAAAGTCATTTAGTTCAAGTTTATTTATAAGCAGAGATTTCTCCAAATATAGAAATAATCCCTCACTATGTTTTATTTTGTCATCAATATTTTCAACATAATTACTATCATCATTTGCAATATAGATTTTTGCACTCTTTCTTGTTGTATCTATTCCTAAAATTTTCATAACTACCTACTTATTTCAAATTTTCTTTTATTATCATCAATTAACGATATGTTTATTTCTATAAATTTCCCTTTAAGTATATCTTTTATATTTTCAGACCACTCAACAAAAACTATATTTCTACTATCATTAGAATACAAATATTCTTCAAAGCCTAGATTGGTAGCCTCTTCTCCACCATTTAATCTATACATATCAAAATGATATATATCAAACTTTTTAGTCTTGTATTCTCTCATAAGCGTAAAAGTTGGACTTGTTATCACATCTTTTACTCCTAAATATTTTAGAACAAACTTAGTAAATGTTGTTTTTCCGGCACCTAAATCTCCATTCAAAAGTATTACTTCTCCACCTCTTAAAAGTTTAGCAAATTTTTTTGCTAATATTTCCGTTTGCTTTAAATCATTAATAATAAAAGTCTCCATTTGTTTTACACCTTGAAAAATATATATTTTAATACAAATCTCTATTATTATATATCAAATAATTACAGTTGACAAGAACAAGTTTAATATACCAAAAATTTTTTACTGTAGAATTTATAAATAATTAAATTCTTGTCAATAATTAAATATGAATACCAAAACAACCAAATTAAGTCAAATATCTAATGCAATATTTTTCGCATCAATTATATTCTGTTTATTCTTTCTATGGTGCAATTACTACATAAAAAGCATTAAAATAAGTTTAATCAGTAGTATAATTGTTTTTATTGCATTTTTAGTAATCTATGTCCCTATCAAAAATCTTTTTACCAAAAAGAAGACCAAAAGCAAATTAGAATTAGATAGTTTCAATAACTTTAAATTGCAATTACAATTATCACAATGCGATTGTATTGTAAATTTACTTAAAAGTTATCTACAAATATCATCACACAAAAAAATAAATAATAACCACTATCTTATAAATAATTCATTTGATTTATTCATTTGTGCCGAAGAAAATCTTGAAACAACAAAGATATACAATTGCATTCAGAATAGAGAGACTAACAAAATTAAAGTACTCACACTCGAGCCATTGACCATTCCATTTGAACTTAAAAATGTAGAAATTGAAGTCATAAATAGTGAACAAATATACAAGCATTCCAAAGATAATAACATAAACACATTAGAACAAATAAATTTGAAAAAAAAGCAGAAATATAGGCTTAAAGATATAATATGCGTAGTACTTTGCAAAGAAAAATCTAAGAACTATTTTTGGTTAGGTTTTTTACTTCTATTTTCTAGTTTATTTACTCCATTTAGTACTTATTACATTATTTTCTCCACTATACTTTTTGTACTAGCATTGGTTAGTCGATTTGATTTTATATTCAAATCAAAAAGCAATTAATTTTCTTTTAATATTCCCAATAAATATTTATCAAAAAAACTCGTAAATAATCGATATCCATAAATATAAGATAATTATTTTACGAGTTTTTTTATTGTGTTTAATTTAGATTAAATGCTTAAATTTAGGTTTATTTGTGTATCTATAAAGAAGTATTTTACTTCCAATAATACTAACAACTTCAGCATCGCATTTTTTCTCTATATCGCTTGCCATCTCATTAATATCTTCAATTACACTCTTCTGTACTTTGATTTTAATTAATTCATGCGCGTATAAATTGTCCTCAATTTGATTTATAACATTATCAGTAAGTCCTTCTTTTCCTATAAAAACCAAATCTTTCAAGTTTGTAGCAATACTTCTAAGTGTTGACCTATTTTGTGGTGTTAACATACAATTCCCTCCTTATTCAACATATTGAAGTTCATAATCTCCAATACGAATGAAATCTCCTTCTTTCAATCCAATTTCTTTCAATGCATCAATGATGCCATCATTTTTAATTCTCTTCTGGAAATACGCATTTGATGTCATATCTTCCAAATTTACTCTCTTCATTATTTCAAATACCAATTCACCAGTTACTTCAAATAAATCATCGCCAATTTTAGCCACTTTGAATTCTCTCAAGTTTCTCTTATCTATATTTTCTTCTTCAATCTCCGCTCTTTCAATTTTTGGCAATTTTTCCAAAGTCTTTATTACACATTCAATCAATTCGTCTAGACCAGAATGTGTAAATGCAGATATTACAAATACTTGAGATTTCCCGTTTAATTTCTTTTTAAAATCTTCGATTACAGAACTATCCATAACCATATCCGATTTATTTAGAGCAACTATTTGTGGCAAATTAGCAACCTTCTCTCCGTACTTAGATAATTCTTTGTTAATAGCCAAATAGTCTTGCCAAGGGTCTCTTCCTTCACTTCCTGATATATCTACAACATGAACAAGCAATCTAGTTCTTTCTATGTGTCTCAAGAAATCTATTCCAAGCCCCAAGCCTTCACTTGCTCCAGATATTAATCCGGGTATATCCGCCATAACAAACGATTTGCCAAATGCATTAACTACAGCAATATTAGGAGTAAGAGTTGTAAAGTGATAATTAGCAATTTTAGGTCTAGCATTACTTACACTAGAGAGTAAAGTGCTCTTTCCTACATTCGGAAATCCAACCAAGCCAACATCTGCCAAAGTTTTAAGTTCTAGTATCAATTCAAAAGACTTTGTTACAATACCTTGTTCAGCAAATCTAGGCGCTTGTCTAGTAGATGTTGCAAAATGTGAATTACCTCTGCCACCATCTCCACCTCTTAGTACTGTCACTTCATCGCCATCGTCAAACATATCTGCAATAATCTTGCCCGATTGTGCATTCTTAATAACTGTCCCCTTTGGCACATATATAATCAAGTCTTTGCCATCTTTGCCAAATTTATTATTAGCAGAGCCAGCCAAACCATCTTCCGCTTTAAATTTTTTCTTAAATCTAAATTCGCCTAGATTATCTAGATTTTTGGAGCATTTAAAAATAATGTCTCCACCTTTGCCACCATCTCCGCCACTTGGCCCACCATTAGGCACAAATTTTTCTCTACGGAAAGCAACAACACCATTTCCACCATTGCCTGCTTTACATTCTATTTTTACTTTATCCAAAAACATATAGTCACCTCATTTATTATATTTACAAGTGTTTGCCAAAACACAATTTTCACATTTGGGCTTCTTTGCCGTACAATAATATCTTCCAAATAATAATAGCAAGTGATGAATATGTCCATAATCATCTTCATCAAAATAATTTTTAACAATATTTTCACACTTGGTTGGATTATCCGTTTGACATAATCCCAATCTATTACTTACTCTTAAGACATGAGTATCTACAGCAAAAGTATTCTTACCAAATCCAACAGCCAATACAACATTAGCCGTTTTATTTCCAACCCCGCTGAGTTTAATTAAATTATCATAATCACTTGGAACTTGTCCATCATATTTATCAACCAAGTCTTTACACATTTGTAATATATTTTTAGCCTTATTATGATAATAATTACAAGATTTTATCTCATTTTCCAAAGTTTCGCAAGTAAGACCGATAAAATCATATGGAGTTTTGTATTTGGCAAAGAGTTTCTCTGTTATAATATTCACTCTTTTATCCGTACATTGTGCCGAAAGCATAACTGCTATTAGCAATTCAAATACATTATTAAATTTTAGTTCACTTACCGGATTTTCGATAACTTTTTCAAGTTCGGTCTTGATTAATTTACCATACTCCAATTTATTATCAATATCCGACACAGTTTTGCAACTATCCTTCATATTAATTATTATATCATAAAGATTATTACTTAGTCAAAAAATACTTTTAAAGTGGTTGATATTTTTTAAAAATTCCATTTGTATTTATTACATAAAATTTATTAAAAGATGAAAATTGATATCTATTTATTATAAACTTTGCTTGTGTCAAATTTTGAATAGGAAAAATAGCCGAAATACCACAAGACACACTTAATTCCCTTGGTGTATTAATAGTCTTACATCTAACACCCATTCTTTTCAAATAACTAGCAAATTGCATAGTATGACTTCTATTTCCAAATACAGCAATTATGTTTTCCATAGATTAACTCCAATCATTAGTATATAATTCTATTTCATAATATTTAATAAATTTTAAAATTGTGAGTAAAGGAGAAAAAATGATTTATCTAGACAATAGTTCTACTACATTCAAAAAACCCTTACGAGTTAAACTTTCCCAAATGCTAAGCATTACAAAGTATAGTCTCAACCCCAATAGAGCTGGATATCTTAGTGCCTTAAAATTAAGCGAGAAAATATTTAATTGCAGAGAATTTCTTGCAAATACTATAAATACTACCCCCGACCAGATAATTTTTACTAGCGGTTGCACAATGGCTTTAAATTTAGGCATCTTTGGCACACTTAGAAAAAACGGACACATAATCACAACAATATTCGAGCACAATAGTGTGCTTCGTGCATTAGAAAAAAGCAAAGAATTATATAACATTACATATACAACACTAGAGCCAAATAAAAATGGTCAAATTCTCCCAAGCGACATTGCCAAAAACATAAAATCTAATACTTATATGGTTATTATCAATCATACAAGTAATGTAACTGGTGCAACACAAAATATTGAAAGCATAGGTAGATTATGCAAAAAACATAATCTAATATTTATGTGCGACACTGCTCAAAGTATGGGACACGAAAAAATTGATATGCAAAAAATGAATATTAATATGCTAGCAATAGCAGGACACAAAGGATTATATTCGCCTACAGGTGTGGGTGTACTAGCAATCAATAATGTAAAAGTAAAGCCACTATTATATGGTGGCACAGGAACATTTAGCGAAAGTATCAAACAGCCACAAGATTATCCCGATGGCTTAGAAAGCGGAACACACAATGTCCCCGGCATATTAGGTCTATATAGCGGATTAAAATTTGTAATTAGAAATAGCGAAAAGATAAATAAAAAAATAACAAGTCTTACAACTTATTTAGTAGAAGAAATGAATAAAATAAAAAATGTTGAGATATACAATCATAGCAAAAAATCTGGGGTTGTATCATTTACCATTAAGGATATAGATAGCACTGAAGTATCTAATATCTTAGATAACGAATATCACATTGCAACTAGAAGTGGTCTGCATTGCGCTCCACTTGTTCATAAATATTACAAAACTCTCAAAAACGGAATGACTAGAGTAAGCCTATCATACTTTAATAGTAAGCATGATATAAATAAATTTCTTATAGCACTCAAAAAAATTGCATTGTCTTAATAAAGATAATGCAATTTTTATTTTATAATAATCTTAGATTATTCAAATCAAGATATCCAAATCCCTCACTATTTTTGTCACCTGTAATTTTAGTGCAAGCACTTATTAACATATACTTAATTTGGTCGGGAGAATAGTTAGGGTTAATCTTATAAAGCAAACTTACAACACCAGCAACCATAGGTGTCGAAACACTGGTTCCCGTCATTTTAGTATAAAATTTTTTATTCAAGTGAAATACATTAGTCGAAGTAATATTTACTCCCGGAACTAATAAGTCGGGTTTATAATAATTACCAACTGGACCTCGACTACTAAAATCTGCCACTATTAAGCCATGCTCTATTTCATCTAGCGACCCTACTGTAATTACCTTTTTGCTAGCACCGGGCGACATTATCGTACTAAGTTCAGGGCCACTATTTCCACCAGCACAAACCACTGTTATACCATTATTCCATAGCACTTCTACACCAAACATCAATGGGTCGTTTTTATCCCCAAGCAGACTACCAAAACTCATACAAACAACTTTTATATTATATTTTTCACTATTATCTAGCACCCATTGCATTGCTTGCAAAATTTTAATTGAAGTCGTTTCCCCGTCACTATCCAGTGCTTTTATGACAATAATATTAACACTATTGTCAATACCTGTGTATTTATCTACAATACTATTGCCCGCCAACACGCCTGTTACAAATGTACCATGTCCATTATCATCATAAGAAATATCTTTATTATTTATCAAATCTACAAATTTAATTATTCTATTTTTACCCAAGCAAAAATCAATATGAGGATATACACCCGTATCAATAACCACTACACTATGCGTGCTTTCATTTCTAATTTTATTTCGCAAATTTTCAGTGTGCAGAAAGTTGTTTGTTTTATACATCAAACTATTTACTTTTGCATCACTAGATATAAATCTTACACAATTTAGTTTAGCAATTTTATATAAATTTGCAGAAGTACATTCTACAGCAAAGCCGGATATTATTGGCAGTTCGCAAATGTTTTCATTCAAAATAGTTTTTAATTCTTTCTTTGTTCTATCATATTCTTTAGACAAAATAATACAATTTATATTTGCATTATTTTTATTTTGAGTAACAATTTTGTCAAGTAAATTTTTATCAATCTTTTCAAACATTTCTAACTATTTCCAAAATTTTTTCTAGACTTTCTTTTTGTTTGTCATTTAAGTATGGAAGAATTGTACTCTTTAATATTTCTAATTCACTCTCACTCAAATTTCCCTGCTTCTTTCTCTCAATTGTCATTTTCAAAAATTCTTTCATCAAAATATCGTCATCTAAAGAACTATATTTGTCTATTAATTTTTCTAGATTTTCATAAGAACATTCTTTAATTTCTTTCCTACTATCTCCACTTGTAGTCTTATTTATATTTGTAGAATTAATATAATCACTAAAATTTCCCATACAAATTCCTTTTCAATTAAATTTCAAAAATCAATTAATATATTATATGAATTAATATCAAAAAGATTGATTATCAACATTCTCACAATTTAAAATACAATTTCATATATAAATAAAAAAGCATTGTGGAGGGAAATACTTTTGGATAATATATTTGAAATGCTAGGCAAATTAAATTCAAATAACAACTCAAAAGACACCAATCAAATTCCAAAAGAAATAATTGACCAATACCCTTATGGTCAATTTCCACTAAGATATACTAAAACTGGGCAAGAGATAATAAGAAAACAATCTGAGAGTAGATATTCTTACGAACAACCAAATACCTATAACGAACCACCCCAAGAAAATAAAAGCGATAATAACTTAAATCTAAGTATGTTACTTCCATTTATTCAAATGTTATCTGGCGGAAAGAAAAATCCTAAAGACATGATGCAAGTCTTTAGCAAACTTCTATTCAAAGATAATCCAGATATGCAGAAACTATTTTCTATGCTACCCAATATCAAAGGCCTTGATGTAAAAACTACCAATAACGAAACTTTCCCAAATACCAACAAAGTAGAAATAAGTAGTCTAAAAAGAATTGATTAAAAAAAAGATAATATATGCGTTATATTATCTTTATTTTATTTATTTAAGATTTCTCGTCTTGCAAAGAACCGTAAACCAAATATTTCTTTGGATATCCAAATGCTTTTGCTACATCTTCGCTATCTGTCATTATTATTGCACTAGCATCGTTTGTCTTAATTAGAGACTTTAAACTCTTTATTATTTTGTCTTTCTCTAGACTTGCTAATTTATCAAATACATCATCAATTAGGAATATATCAATATTTCTAACAGATAATCTAGCAATAGCAAGTTTTAATCTATCTAAATAATTCAAATCTTTAACTTTTTTATTTTTTATATAATCCAGTCCATACTCTACAAGTGCATTATTAACTTTTGCATTCAGAAATCCATTTTCTTTACTTCTAATTTTTAGAACATACTCAATATTTTGTTTTATAGATTTATTTTCTAAGAACGCAAAATTAGCAGGAAGATATCCCAAAGAGATATCATTCTCAAAATCAATCTTCTCTAAAGATATATTTTTGTAAGAAATAGAACCTTTTGCCATAGTCTCAAGTCCAACTAGTGTTCTAAGCATTGCAGTTCTTCCACTTTCTTTACTTCCAACAATTACTAATTTCCCATTTTGTTTCAAATCTATGTTAATATCGTTAAGAGTATAGAATTCTTTGGTAAATGACACATATAAATGTTCAACTTTTAACATTTCAACCTCGCTTGTATTTATTTTACTAAAAATTATCAACTATGACAACTAAATAAAATAGTTAATTTGTACTATTATACTTTAATTGATTTTTTTATTTTTATGTTATATAATTATTTTTGTTTATAGGAGATGAAAATATGATTACTTTTGGAACAAACGGTTTTAGAGCAACAATGTCAGATGAATTTACAAAAAGCAATGTACAGAAAATTACACAATCATTATGTAATATTATCAAGAAAGAGAAGTCAACTAAGCCAGTACTTATTGGCTATGATAGAAGATTTATGTCAGATTACTTTGCAAAATGGTGTGCAGAAGTTCTATCGGGCAACAAAATTAAAACTAAGTTATATAACAAACCAATTCCAACGCCTGCTGTTTATTTTGGTGTAATGAAAGAGAATTTGGATTATGGCATAATGATTACTGCTAGCCACAATCCATATATATACAATGGTTACAAGATTACAACCAAAGGCGGATATGATGCTAACGAGGAATTTACTCAGAGATTACAAATACTTTCAAATAAAATATCCAGAGTTAAAAGTTTAAATTATGAACTAGCAGTTAAACAAAATCTAATTACAGGATACGATAATTCAATAGATTATATCAAAAACTTAGATAAATTTGTATCAAAGAATTTGAAAGGCAATCAAACCAAGATTTTATTTAATGCAATGTATGGTGTTACTGCCGAACCTGCTAAACTTTTTGCTAAACATTTCAAACTTGAAAATATGGATATTATAAATTGCGATGAAGACCCCTATTTCCATCACACTCTTCCATGCCCAAACGAAGAAAACTTGGAAGAATTTAAGAAACAAGTAATCAAAGGCAGATACAAAATTGGTCTTGCTTGCGATGCTGATGGAGATAGATTAGGTATAATAGACGAACAAGGCAACTATTATAATAACAATATTATAATGGCTATAATTTATTATTATCTAAATAAATATAGAAATATAACTGGAGATATTGTTAGAACATATTCCACAAGCACAATCTTAGATAATTTAGCAGAAAAGTTTGGTTGCAAATGCTATGAAACACCTATTGGTATTAAATGGGTTACCGCCAAAATGAAAGAAACAAATGCAATACTTGGCGGAGAGAGTTCGGGCGGACTAACAATGAGAGATTACACTCCTAGCAAAGATAGCATGTTCTCAATTGCTCTTTTCTTAGATGCTATTACTACTATCAAGAAACCTATTAGCAAAATAGTTGAAGAAGTTAAATCTTATGCAGATTACATTTCTACATATATTGAAGGCAATTTAACCGTTACAAATAAAAAGAAATTTATCAAATTACTTGAGAAGAAAAGCCCAAATTTCTCTTACAAACCATCTAATATAATTCGTGATGATGGCGTCAAATATTTATTTGAGGGTGGCAACTGGATATTGATTAGATTTTCTGGCACAGAGAATTTGCTTAGATATTATATTGAATTTCAAACTGAAATTGAGTGCGAACGCAATATCAAAGCCATTACAACTTTTGTAAATAACTTCAATAACAATAAGAAAAATAAATAATAAACAACAAAAAAAAGTTCTAGATAATTCTAGAACTTTTTTAATGAGCGTAATTTTCCTTTAAAAGTTTCTTACATATTCAAATAAATTCTTACGCATTCAAATATCCTCTGAATACTATTGTGCCATAGAATTCAAAGTAACAACTTTGTCTACATAATTCTTCATTTTCTTTTGATGCTGATGGGAAATATTGAAAATCATCACTAGATTTTACTTTATCGCCACCATATTCTGGAATAAGTCCGGATATCTCTCCGCTTATATCGCCTTTAGCAATAAATTTGAATGGAGTATTATAATTCTGAGTTGGCATATAAATTGTAGCCGTACTGTATTTATTCAAACTAACTTTGTGTTGGAATACATCTAGAGGATTAGTAAGACCGCCTTTGATTTCTCTATAAGTAATCTCCACTCTAGATGAGCCATAAGTTGTAACCAACAACCTATTAATCTTATTATCAACAGTAATACTTCCCTCAGTATTCTCTATTTGAGTATATACACCTTGTTTGTATTCTCCAGTACTCTTTACATCAATATTACCTCTCTTACTTATAAATCTACCATTCTTTTCATAAGAAGATACGGTTATATTTCCAAATTCTGTATCAATATTAATATCATCTTTTGCTTTAGTAATAGTTACATTTCCATGTTCACTTTGCATAGTTGAATAGTCATTTAGTACACCAATAGTGATATTTCCGTATGTTGTAATAATTCCTGTTCTGCCAGATATTTCATCTATCTTTACATCACAATTCTCTGTAACAATAGTATTTTCTGCACCTACTGGTGTAACGATTTTGCCTATATTAAAAAATCCATTCTCACTTATAAATTTGAAACCATTATAATCTGCAATAATTTCTTTGGCATCTAGTTTCAAACCCTTACCTGTTACTTCAAACGAACCTCTAACTTTATCAAAAGTAAATGTTCCATTATTTGATTGTAGTTTAATTGTATTAGTAACTCTTAAATCATTAACACCTGTCAAATTAAAATTGCCTCGTCCAGTAGTTAAATTTAGAGAAGTCAAATTAAGAGTAGCACTATTTTCTACACCTTCTGTTCCAACACCACTAATTGAAAATTTACCAGTATTAGTTGTTACAGTCAAATTCTTTATATTATTCATTGTACCCGAAGCACCAATGCCTACTGTTCCAGCAGTTGTATTAATAAGCATTGAGTAATTTGCACTTCTTGGCACTACAATATTTAAGTACGAACTATTATTAGAAATTAATCCTTCTGGCTCTGTTACAATCAAACTAATTTTAAGGGTAGAACCATCTAAAGATATATCTTTAAGAAGTCTATATTCAGTAATATCAAAAGCAATTCCGAATACTTCTTTCTTCATTTTATAAGTTATATCTTCTTCATCGCCAACATCTATATTTATATTAAATTGCTTAGAACTTACATTTAATTCAATTTGAGAATATCCACTATAATCAGAGAGAGTTGCTATAGTTCCTTGACTATCCGCACTTCCATGCACTACACCTACTCCCATTATTCTAAAACTAGGAAAAAAATACATTCCCGCAAATAGTAGAATAGCAATACCCAAAATCATCGCTAGGACTATTCCAATGTAAATAAGCAAACCTTTCAATGCTTTCATTAGCAATACACTCCATTCATTATTATTTTAAGTATAACTTAAATACTTGATTTTTGCAATTACTTTGAGGCAAAAAATAGACACGCTTTCTTTTTTCAAGTTTAGTGTGTCTATTTATATATTATTGAAGAATTGCCTTAATTCTTCTTACTCCACTAGAACTAGCCTCTTCTTTTTTAATTTTGAATGCTCCTAGTTCATTTGTATTTTTAACATGTGGTCCAGTACAAATTTCTTTGGAAACATCTCCAATAGAATATACTGTTACAATATCTGGATATCTATCCAAGAATTGATGCTCTGCACCAATTTCTACCGCTTTTTCTTTTGGCATTTCTTCGTGACTAACATTAAGTCCTTGACTTATCCATAAATTAACCAAGTCTTCAGTATTTTTCAATTCTTCCTCAGTCATTTTGTGGTCACAAGCAAAGTCAAATCTCAATCTTTCGCTAGTAATATTAGAACCCATTTGATGAGAACTCTCTCCAATTACTTTCTTTAGTGCAGCATTAAGAAGGTGTGTAGCAGTATGATATTTTGTTTCCATTTCTCCATTGCCACCCAGTCCACTCTTGAATGCTCCAGCACTAGTAGTTCTTGCTAATTCTTGGTGTTCTTCAAATGCTTTCTTGAAACCTTCTTCATCTACACCCAAGTTCTTCTCTTCAGCCATTTCTATTGTCATTTCAATTGGAAAACCAAAAGTATCATACAATCTAAATGCCGATTTTCCACTTATAATTCTGTCTTCTTTTGTAATTACAGCATCAGGATTTGATTTTTTGATAAATTCAATTTTTTTATCTATTCCATTACACAATTTCTCAAATTCTTTAGTTCCAACTTCGATAGTTTTATTAAATTTCTCTACTTCTTGATTAATTTGCGAAATAATGTAATCTTTTTTATCTATCAAATTAGGATATGCCTCACTATAAACTTCTGTAATATATATTTTGCAAATTTCTGCAAGTTTACTAGTATTTAAGCCTATTTTCTTGGCGTGTCTTATTGCTCTACGCATAAGTCTCCTAAGAATATATCCAGCACCCACATTGCTAGGGACAATACCATTCTCATCCCCGATTAACATAAGAGATGTTCTCATATGGTCTGCAATAATTCTTATAGATTTAGTAATATCAATATCCTTGCCATACTCTACATTCAATTCATTCTCAATGAATTTAACAACTGGCATAAATAAATCTGTTCTATATACATCTTTCAGTCCATTCAAGAACATTAACATTCTTTCAAAGCCAAAACCCGTGTCAACATTTTTATTTTTCAAAGGTTTATAGCCATTTTCTAATTTCTCATATTGCATATATACATCGTTGCCAATTTCAACATATCTTCCGCAATCACAATTGATATCACAATTCTCAGAGCATTTTTCTTCCCAAAGAGGATAGAACCATTCATTGTCAGGGCCACAAGGAGTACCAGTTGTGCCAGTCAATTCCCACCAATTATTATCTTTAGCCAAATAATAAATATTCTCAGGTTTAATTCCTAACTCTTTCAAATATCCAGCAGTTTCTTCATCTCTTGGAGCACTCTCATCTCCAGCAAAGACAGTAGCACAAATTTTACTTACATCTAGACCAAATTTCTGGGTCAATAGTTCAAAAGTCCAAGCAGTCTTCTCTTTCTTGAAATAATCCCCCAAACTCCAGTTACCCATCATTTCAAAGAATGTACAATGGCTTTCGTCTCCAACCGAATCAATATCTACAGTTCTTACGCAACCCTGAACATTACAAAGTCTAGTACCTTTTGGGTGTTTCTCTCCAAGTAAATATGGCATTAGTGGTTGCATTCCCGCTACATTAAACATAACACCTGTAGTTCCATCACCAATAAGCGATACAGCACCAATATTTACATGCCCTTTGCTTTCATAAAATTTTAACCAAGTTTCTCTTAATTCTTTTGAAGTCATTTTTTCCATAATTTTGCCTTTATTAATTCATGATAATTTTAATTATTTCGCAAGCATTATGCCAATTTTTTATAAGTTTGCATAGCATACAAATTCGCATGAATTCTGTAATTTTATAATTTATTTTTAACAAAATTAATTTTAACACATATAACAAAAATTATCAAGAAAAAATTAATTATTACTCAAAGTCTTATGTTCATTATGCCCCGCAAAAACAAAGCAGGCAATTATCAAAGATGTTTGTACTCCTACAAATAGAATTAAAGACAATCCTGTCTGAACCCCTAATGTTTGCATTTGTAGTGAACTATCGAAGCCTATTATGTCTAGCAATATCCCCACTACCAATTGAGTTATTGAATTACCAATATTACTTGCAAAGGTCATAGTTCCACTATAAGTTGCAACTCTATTCTCTCCATTAGTTGTTATCTCATCAATCAAATCTCCATAAATAGAAGTTGGCAAACTATATAGTGCTCCACTACCAACTCCACAAATAAATACAGCACATAACATTAAGTAATAAGATATCTCATATATTTCAATTCTAAATAAGTAAATAAATATTACACCAAAAATTGCAAAAATTGTAGTAAGTATTCCCGCAATAAGTGCTGGCTTTTTCTTTTTCTTACTAGAAATTTTAACCCAAAGCGGTTGCGAAATAATTGTGCCAAACATTAAAGTAAGAAGCAGATAAGTTATTTGATTTGATGAATAAAATAAAGAATATGTGAAGAAGTGAAGACCCACACTACACAAAAAAACTGTTGCAACAGATGTCAAAACAAACCCTATAATTATCCTACATAATCTTTTATTTTTGAAAGCAAGGAAGAAATTTGCAATCAATGTTTTCATTGAGAATTTTTCTTCTTTCAATTTCTTGTTATCTTTTTCTCTTTTCTCATTTTCATTTGTATTTAATTCTAAATTTTCTCCTTTATTGCGTTTATTTTCTTTAGTTTGCATACCACTAGATTTTGGAATAGTAAAGAGTGAACAAACAAGTCCAAAGAACAAACATATTGTACTTGTAACTATAGATATATTCACATAACCTTTAGGGTTCAATTGCCCCACAGGATACTCTTCAGTATTTGGCAAAAATACAAGAAGTAATACACTTGGAATAATAATTCCTATTAAATAAAAGACTGTACTAATAGCATTAATCTTAGTTCTATCATCATAAGATGTTGCAATTTCATTACCAAGTGCAGAATAAGGTGTGGCAAACATTGTATTACAAGTCTCAAGTAATAATAAACTCACTAAAATCCAGATAAATTTCAGAGGCACACTTATTGTATTTGGAATACACCAAAGAGCAATGTTAATTGTAGCCATTCCAATTGTTGCAATCAACATATAACCATTTCTGTGTCCAAATTTACCTATTTTATATTTATCACTAATGTAACCTACAATTGTATCACTAAGCCCGTCCCAAATAGTACTTATGGCTACTGCTATTCCCACCAATGTTCCACTAATTCCAAGTACACTTGTCGCAAAAAACATAAAAAAATTGGATACCGTTTGACCAATTACGCTATACCCTAAATTCCCAAAGCCATAAAATAATTTTTTTGTCATAATTATACCTAATCATATTTTTGACAAAAAAAAAGCAAGTATACAAAACTTAATTTGTCATACTCGCTTAAAATTTAACAATTATTCAAATATATCTAATAATTCGTCTTCTTCACTAAGTGGTTGCATTTCAACATCACTATCAATAGGTTCTTGTGCCACATTATCTTCTTCAAATAGTGGGATATCTTGAGAATTCTCTTCTGGTATTTCTTGTGATGGTGATTGTGGCTGTTCTGTATCTACTATAGGTTCGCTTTGTCTTGTATCCATTGCTGGAGCACTTTCTTCTAGACTTTGAGCGTTAGCATCTCTTTCTAGATTTAAGAATGATGTAATACTACCTACCCACTTAGTCTTAATAGTATCACACTTGCCACTTCTATTCTTGGCAATTATAATTTCAGCAATATCTTGTTCTCTCTCATTTTGAGGAATATCATTGTACATATCACTTCTATAAATGAATAGAACCATATCGGCATCTTGTTCGATAGAACCAGATTCTCTCAAGTCACTAAGCATTGGCCTGTGGTCTTTTCTTGTCTCACTTTGTCTAGATAATTGAGAAAGAAGTATAATAGGAATTTCTAGTTCTCTTGCCGCCATTTTTAGAGTTCTTGTTATTTCACTTATTTCTTGAGTTCTATTCTCTCTACTACTATCACTACCTTGCATTAATTGAAGATAGTCAATCATTAGTATATCTAAGCCTTTCTCTCTTTTTAATTTTCTACATTTACTTAGTATATCAAGCGGAGATTTGGAAAATCCTTCATCTATGTAAATATTAGATTCATTAAATTTCTTACCCGCTGCAAGTACTGCCTTCCACTCTTTCTCGTTCATTTCTCCTTTGAGTGCTTTGCCCATATCAACATAAGCAAGAGAACATATAGACCTAGAAGATATCTCTTCCTTAGACATTTCTAGCGAGAATATTGCACACTTCTTTCCGCATTTTACAGCAGCATGATTTATCATATTCATACCAAGAGAAGTTTTACCACAACCTGGTCTAGCCGCAATTAAGATAAGCGCACCTTTCTGGAAACCATTAGTTATTTTATCAAGTCCATAAATTCCGCTTGGAACTCCTCTAATAGAACCTTTATTTTTCTGCAACTCTTCAAAATTTCTAATAGCATTAGCAACACCAACACTTATATGAGTTAGTCCGCCTCTATCTTCTTTCTCTCCAATCTTAAATATATTTTGTTCTGCAAAGGATAGTGCATCTTCCTTGGAGACATCTTCATATGCTTTATTGATAATATCTTGACCGGCAGTAATTAATTGTCTAAGAACACTATCATTTTTGACTATATTCATATAGTGCTCATAATTACTAGCACTTGGAATAACATTGGTTAAGTTAATTAAATACTCCGCACCGCCAATACTTTCAAGAAGTCCATTCTTCTCTAAATTTTCTGTTACTGTTACAAAATCTATTGGTGCATTATTTGAGAATACCTTGACCATAGAAGCAAAAATTATTCTATGAGTTTCTGAATAAAAATCATTTTCTTTAAGAGTAGAAACTATATTATAACTAGCGTCTTGGTCTATAAATGCACAACCCAAAACACATTGTTCCGCCTCTATACTATGTGGCAATACTCTTGCATCACTTATCTTCTTTGCTGTCTGCTTTACCGCCATCTTTTGCCTCCTCTTTTGCTTTCTTTTCTTCTAATTTTTTGTTTCTCTTTGCTTTGTAACTTTGCTCTAGAATTAGATTTTTCTTCTCTTGCATTTTTTCTCGTTCTCTAATCTTGGCCTCAAGTTTTGCGTCTTTTTTCTCAAAAATTCTATTTGCTATAATATTGCCTACTAGCACAAAAAGTAAAATGATAATAGTATCTATTAATATTACTAACCAGTTTTCCAAACCTTTGAGTATATAAATATTAAAAAGTACAACAGGTACAAAAGCAATTAAGAAAATAACCAAATATTTAAGAGTACTTCTTTTCCTTTTTCGTTTGTCAAAAAAATATCCGCTCATTATTTCTCCAAATCCTTTTTCTCAATTATTTGTACTATTTGCCCTTTACTTTTCTTCTTTATCACTATCAAGATTATTATACCAGCAATTGCAGATATTGCAAGTGCAAGTATATACCACGAAGATGAATTAGCAGCGATTTTATAAATAGACATTTCAAAATCGTCTTCTTTATCACTCAAATTCCACTTAAGCAAAGTCAAATCCCCTTGAACTTCACTATCATCAGCATTACTATGAAGTCTATCGTCTGGATAAGCAAATATTTGACTAAGTTCAATATCTTCCATTCCATATCTATTCATAAAGTATGCTTTGTATTTTTCATAATAATTAGTGCCATTATAATCAAAATTCTGAATACTATTTTCTAGTCCCATGCTTTTTAGAATAGAATATTTAATGATAAATAACCCATAACTATTATCTTCATATTTTCCATTTAAAATGTTATTTATAAATGGTCCTTTGTCTTCTATAAATTTAACATAATCAAAGTCTTCTGCCTCAGCGTAGCCATAGAATAATCCAAACATTTTCCAATCCCTAAATTCTATAGCAAGAGAAAGTTCATTTTTCCTAGGCTTGGATACTTCTACTTTTATTCCAGTTTTTACACTTTCATATAATTCTGGAAATTCAGCAAATTGACTTTCTTTCCAATCTGTTACACCATTTCTGAATTGAACCATATCGCTCTCAATCATATTTGTAACAGTAACTAAATCACTACCCGCTTTGTTTACTTTTGATTCATCAATAGAAACAGCAATCTTGTCTATTATTGTATTAGTGCTATCTATTGCTCTTATAAATTCAACATTGGCACAACCAAAAAAAGAGGTAACACAAATTAGCATTACAAATATAATCGTTAGATATTTCCATCTTTTCATAATTATCCCACTCTTTTATTTTTTATCAAATATAAAACAGCTGACAGCCATTACACATAATATTTTAACAAAAAAAATATTATTTTACAATAGAATACGTAAGAATTTATTTAGATAATATAATTTGAAAGTTTTATGATATATTTTGTATTCTAAATCACATTTTTATCATACAAAGTAATTTTTTCATAATCACATGTAATAAATAATTATTTTTGGCAAGAATTCACAAAATATTTAATGTATATTTGGACTTATGATACAACAATTTTTAAGTAAATTATACAAAAAAATATTTGCCTAAAAAAATAATATATAATATAATATAGTATATGGAATTAATACAAGTAGCAAATTTTTTAAATGGAAGATTTTTATTAAATAATATTAAAGTAGATAAGAGCGCAATAGTTAAGAGTAATTTGCTCTCTACTTTTTCTGTTGGTTCATTAGGAACAACTAGTATTGAGAAAGTTTATTATGATACTGATGAATTCTTCTTTGCAGAGAAAGGCATTAATATATATACCACTTTTGACAAGGCTTCTAGAGAATTAATAATAAGGTATGATAGCGAACAAGTATCTAGAATAGAATTTTTAAAAAATATCCCTAGTTTCTTCAAATTAAAGATTGGCAAAGAAGATAATATAATCAAATACATCAATGAAATAACTGAGGCTATTTACAAAATATTCCCTACCGGTCTTAGTGCAAATATCGAAGAGCATCTAAGAAAATCCAAACCTCAAATTAAAATCATCAAGAAAAGAGATAGTTTCAGAGTTGTAAACAACAAAGGATTGAAACTTACACTATCTTTTGATATATGCGAATATCTTAAAGTTGGCACTAGAAGCAAATACTCTCAGAATACTCTTGATGTTGTTGGAGATAATGCCAAAGAAAAAGATGAATTCAATAATTTCTTAAGAGATTTAATTCTTGAATATCCTAAGTTAATCAAAATTCAAAGTAATGAATTAACAGTTGCAAGAAGCAATTTGTAATATTTTATATCTCTTATATTTTAATTTAATACACTATATTAGTGCTTAATTATAGATAAATTATGTACTATGCAGACTACAAAAAAAGAGCAATATTATGCTCTTTTTTCTTACTTTCTCTTAAATGTAAATATTTTGTAATCTTCTTTGATTTCATTATCTTCTAGATGGTCAACAAGTATTCTTCTAGTAACCTCTTCTACCTTGGGCGAAGACAATCCAGCAATAACCGACATTCCTCCCGCAATATAGAAGCAAGCCTGCAATGGCAAAAATAATCCAAATGAGACAACAAAGAATGTAGATAAGAAATACATATTGATTTTATTAATTATAACCGTTGTATTTCTTCCTACTATCTTACTCTTAACAAGCATTCTATTGTACATAAATATATATGTTGCCGAATACCCCATAGCAAGCAATGCTACAAGAATATAGAATAACCATACAAAATTATCACTTACAAATGTGATAGATACAGCCATAATACCTACAAGTATTCCACCAATTACAGATAGAATTGTAATGTCTTTCTTATGTTCTAATTTACCAAATAAATAAGAAGAAACCCCTAGTACACCATCAAATATAGCCCCAGCAAAAGCAGAATATGTAAATCTACCAGTAATAACAAATAATAATAACGGCATTAAAATGTAAATTGCATTGTAACTCTCTTGTAAAAAATAAAATCCCTTGTAAATATTAGAAATTTTTGTAGATACCATATTAGCATTTTTTCTATCTCTACTCTGTTCTTTAAGTACAATGTGAGCATATGTAGAATATTCCTCATTCAAATTTTTATCTTTGATATGAGCAAAATAATAAATAAGCATTGGCAACGCACCAATAAAATATAGAATTATTGAAATTATTATAAGAATCTTCATATTCCAGAAATCTAGTGCGTATCCACCCAGAATAGTTCCCAAGATCATCGCTGACTGGTCTATAAATTTAGATATTGATAATTTTACACCCGTTCCTTGCGTATTCTTTGCATTATTGTATGCAAAAAGTATTTCTGTAGGAATATTTTTGAATACATAACTAAGACTATATCCAAGCCCTATTCCTATTGCACAAATTAATGGATTACTCTCAACAAATAATAATAGTACTTCATACAAAATTACTGGAAAAATTCTCAAGAATAGAAATAACTGAGATTTTTTAACTAATTGCTTTTTGAAAAGTATATCAAAAAAATAACTTAACAAATATTGAATAGCACAAGTAAGTAATGCCAAAAACATTTTGTTTGATGGCGCATACTTGAAAACTATAATTGGAACAAATCCCCCTACTAATTTCGTAGAAAAATTTGACATAAATCTATTAAATTTGAGTAGTGATGATTGCACCTTATATCTCCCTGCACCTTCTTATTTCTCATATTTTAACACACATTTATGCCTGACACAAAATAAAATAAAAAAATATTTTTGGCAAATCATTTTTAAAAAAGATATTATTATGTTAAAATTAATGTGGTGTATACAAAATATATGTTTTTTAGGATAAAAAATGGATCAATTAAAATTACTTAACTTTCACAAAATGATAGCAAATTTTGCCAATAACCTTGTTGGTGCATTTGTTCCACTTATCATTTATCAAGCAACTGGCAATCTAATGTATGCCATAATATATTTAGTTTGTAATAATGTTTGCCGATTACTCTTTGAATTTGCATTCAAAAATTTGTATGGCAAATATCCTCAACTATTCTTACTACTAAGGATTATTCCAATTACTTTGTACAATGTTTTTATTTTTGTACTAGATGTCAATTTAGTCTTGGGTGTAATTGGAGTATGTCTGTTCTTAGCACTTGATAATTCATTAAATGGTCTATCAAAAGAGATTATTTATAATTACTCATCTCTAACTCAAAAATCAGATAAATCCCTTGGAATTACTAGATTATTTGAACAAATTGGAATAATTGTCGCTTTAATTGTTGGCGGATTTCTATTAGACCTTAATAAAACACTAGTTTTAATTATTTCATTGGTTATTTATGCTATTAGCGTAATTCCACTAGTTAGTTTCTATATCAAGAGCAAAAATCAGAAAACATTTAATAAAGATGCCACATCTAATGCTATAAATACTCTTTCCAAAAATTCAGAGTATAAGAAAAAATCTAATAAACTTACATTCAAATTACTACTCTGCTATGCTATTAGTTATTTCACTTTTGCCTTCTACGATATGACCACTACAACCTATTCATTATTTGTATTTATTCAGAAAGGAGAATTTGCTGTAGCAGGCATATTAAATGCAGTATTTAATAGTATGTATGCAATAGGCTTCTTTGTAGCCGGAATAGCAAACGAGAAGAGAGACTTAACAAAATTAGTATCTATATTCAGTATACTAATTGGTGCACTTGCTATCACCCTTCCATTTGTTAATCTAGATAAATACTTCGTACTTGTATGTTTAATATATGGAACACTAGGCTTTACCTACCCCTTCATATCTCTATTCGTACTAGATAGAATGCTTATTAAATCACGAATTATGGGTGTATCAAATAAAGCATTATATGTAAGAGAGATATCTTGCGTTTCGGCATATTGTGTTGGTTATAGTTGCGGATTTTTCGGTTTAATTGGAATATTTGCATCTATACTTGTCTTTATGTGTACAGCAGGCTTTATTATCCCTTACTGCGAAGAGAAAACTAGACAAAATTTGGTAAATTATCTACAAAATAACGAAATTATCAGACAATAAAATTTATGTATATCGCATCACAAATATTAGTAGTAATATCCAATATTATTTTCGTAATATCAGTATTTTCCAAAAGCAAAATAGGTGTTGTAACCTGGCTTATAGTATCTGATATTCTTTTTGCCATTCATTATTTTCTTTTAGGCGGATTTACTGGCTCATACATAGTAATTGCAGATATAATCTTCCTAACTATTACATATATTCAGAAGAAAAGAAACCACGACAAATTTATAATGTATACAGGAGTAATCTTTGCAGTTATTTCTATTATTATCGGAATCCTTACATGGCGTGGATTTATTTCCATCTTCCCTATGATTGGCATGACAAATTACTTTGTATGTATGGGAATTAATAATTTGCTTGTAAATAAAATATCTCTAGCAATTAATAATACAACAAATACAATTTATATGTTTTTACTTCAATCTTATATTGGTGCTATTTGTGGAACAATCCTAATCATTTGCTCCACCACTGCTAGCATTCAAACTTATATCACTCAGAAAAAATCAAAAACTATAAACTCAAACTCCACCTCTGATAATAGTAATGATAAAGACCCTACTCTTAATAACGATAATCAAAACACAAAAAAAGAGGTCGATTAGGACCTCTTTTACCTAAATATATGTATATAGGTAGAATGAAAAATGGAAAAACATTTTAAGTTTATTAAAATGCACCTATAGTGTAGCAAAATAGAATTCATAAGTCAATACTAAATTTTAAAAAACTTCTATCTGTAAATATTTTTGCCTAAATATAGGCATTTTTTAACAAAAATTTATTTTTATATTCCAAATTCAAACAAAAAAATTGAAAGAAATTACATAATTTGTCAAGCAAATTGCATGAGTTTTTAGTAATTCTTTCAATTTTTTTATTCATAATTTAAGCAAATATTAATCTTTAATTGCCTCAATCAAACCTAGATTGCCATCATTTCTTTTGTACAAAACATTAATTTCGCCAGTTTCTGCATTCAAGAAAACATAGAAACTATGACCAACTGCTTCCATATAAGCTTCAGCATCTTCAATAGTCATTGGGTCTAATTCAAAAGTTTTCTTTTTTACAACTTTTGGAGAAGTAAATTCTGGTTCTTCTTCTAAAAATTCAAATACACCAGCAATTTCTTTGTCAGCAAATTTACTTTTGTACTTTTTATTATTTTTAACAATTTGTCTTTCCAATTTTGGCATAGCCAAATCGATATTATTATACATATTATCGCTAGCAACTTCACTACGAATAAATAATCCCGAACTATTAACTGTAACTTCTAGTTTGCACACATCATTTTGTTCACTACAAGCAACTTTAACTGTTGTATCCTTAGTAAAGTATTTTTCTAATTTTTGCAATTTTTTCTCGATAATATCTTTTAATTTATCGGAGATTTTGTAATTTTTTGAAATGTATTTTATTTCCATATTTCTCCCCTCTCTTATAAAAATTACTTGTGTTAGAATAAATATCTAGTATCTATCCTAACACTTTCATTTTATCAAATTATTTTTATACGCACAAATGTTTTGCATTACTTTTCTTGTGGTGTTACTTTAAATGACAATTTTCCATCTTTAGCAGAAATTATAATAGTTGAATTGTTTGGAATATTTCCTTCCAAATATTGTTCAGCAATTTTATCTTCGATTTCTTGCTCAATCAATCTTCTAAGAGGTCTAGCCCCATATTCACTATCGTAACCCTTATCAATCAAATATTTCAAAGCACTCTCTGTTACTTTAAGATTAGCACCTTGTCTGCTTAGTCTTTTATTAAGATTACTAATAAATAACTTAGCAATTTGAGATAATTGTTCATAATTTAGTGGGTGGAATACTGTTACAACATCAATTCTATTTAGAAATTCTGGTTTAAATTGTCTCTTCAATGCATTCATTAGAATATTTTTGATTTCGTCATAATCTAATTCTTTATCATTTTGTCCATCGCCAAAACCAAGTCCACTTTTCTTCTTAGGCAATTCACTTACACCTACATTAGATGTAAATATAATTATAGTATTTTTGAAAGATACTGTTCTGCCTTGACTATCTGTAAGTCTTCCATCATCAAGAACTTGAAGCAACAAATTAAATACATCTGGGTGAGCCTTCTCAATTTCATCAAATAATACAACTGAATAAGGTTTTCTTCTAACTCTTTCTGTTAATTGACCACCTTCATCAAAGCCAACATATCCTGGAGGCGAGCCGATTAATTTGCTGACGCTGTGTTTCTCCATGTACTCACTCATATCTAGTCTAATTACAGCATTTTCGTTATCAAACATGGCTTCTGCCAATGCTTTGCATAGTTCTGTTTTACCTACACCAGTTTGACCCAAGAACATGAAACTTCCAATCGGTCTATTATTATCTTTCAAACCAATTCTTGCTCTTCTTATAGCCTTACTTACGGCTTCTACCGCTTCATTTTGACCTATTACTCTCTTATGCAATATATCTTCTAGTTTTAATAGTCTTTCTCTTTCGTTTTCAGTAATTTTGGATACTGGTATTTTAGTCCATTCACTTATTATATTACATATATCATCTTGGGTAATAGTTAATTCATCACTACCCGCATTATTTTGTTGTAGCGATTTCAATTTATCTTGTGCTTCTCTTATTTTATCTCTAAATTGTCCTGCTTTCTCGAAATTCTCTGCAAATAATGCCTCTTTTTTCTCCGCTTCATATTTAGATATTTGTTCTTCTAATTCTCTTACATCATCTGGTTTCTTCTTACCAATAACTTTAACTTTGCTACTAGCCTCATCAATTAAGTCTATTGCTTTGTCAGGAAGACTTCTATCCATAATATATCTATCGCTTAGAGACGCAGCAGCAACAATTGCGTCATCAGTAATTTTTACCTTGTGGAATACTTCAAAACTATCTTTTAGTCCTCTCAAGATTTCTATAGTTTGCTCTACTGTTGGAGGATTAACAATAACTGGTTGAAATCTTCTTTCCAATGCTTTATCTTTCTCAATATATTTTCTATATTCATCAGTTGTTGTAGCACCAATTGTTTGGAATTCTCCTCTAGCAAGATAAGGTTTCAACATATCCGCAGGATTAACTTCCCCCTTGTCTCCGCCTACCTGTACAAGAGTATGAATTTCATCAATAAATACAATTATGTCTTTGTTATTAGTAATATAATCTATTACCTGTTTCAATCTCTCTTCCAATTCGCCTCTATATTTAGTACCAGCCATCAAGCCACCTAATTCCAAAGAGAATATTGTCTTGTTTTTAAGCAAATCTGGAACATTACCATTTGCAATAGCAAGCGCAAGCCCATCTACAACAGCACTTTTACCAACACCCGCTTCACCTATTAGCACTGGGTTATTTTTATTTTTTCTACAAAGTATTTCTATTACTCTTTCAATTTCTTCTTTCCTACCAATAATAGGGTCAATCTTTCCTTCTCTGGCTTTTTCTGTCAAATCCCTACCCATTGACTTCATAAAGTCTGGCATTTCTGTCGAATTTTGGGCATAATTTGGATTTTGCATAGTACTAGACATATCTGAGTAATCCATGTCATTTTCAAAAGTATTCATACCCATTGCTTTAGATTTCAATACTTGTAATACACTATTTTTGATATCATAAATGTTTGCCTTAAAATATCTTTTGATTATATTTCCAGCATCATAGTTGTCCCCCATCAAAATAGCGATAAGTAGATGTTCTGTACCTACAAAGTCATGACCAATTTGACTAGCAAATTGACTTGCAATTAGTATAGCCTCTTTGCTATCTATAGACAATTCAACTTCATTAGATATAATTGTGCTTGCATTTTTGTATAATTTGCTAAAGACATTTTCAAGTGCTTGAGAATTGATACCATAACTATTTAGTATCTTACAAGCAACACTGTCTTTTATTTTGGTTAGTCCATACAAAATGTGTTCTGTATCTATTGTGTACGAACCATATTGCAAAGCAATACTTCCAGCGTATTGCAAAGCAAGATCTGCATTTTCTGTAAATTTAAGATTACTATACATAATTACTCTCCTTTCTTATCTTCATTATTTTTAGTTTTTTCTTCTATTTTTTTCTTAAGTACTGCTGCCTTTTCATAGTCTTCTTTTTCAACAGCATCTTTTAGTTCTAATTTTAATTTTTCTACTTCAGGGTCAACATTTGATTTATCTTTATTGAATTTATCTGCACCTTTCTTAATTGAACTAAGTGCATTATCTATAATTCCATTATTTTCTTTCCTCTCTGGCAAGAAATTCTCATTGCCCCAAATACTTTCTGGAATTAAATCAAATCCAAAGTCTCTATCATCAATAAATGGAGAACTAAATACATCAAATAACCCAAAACTAGGACTTTCAATTTTTTTGCCCATTTTTGCAGCACATTCACTACATAAATGCTCACTACTCTCAATACCATTGATTATTGTTCTGCTATGATAAGTTGCAGTATTCTTTTTACATTTATCACACAACATAATTGTTTACTCCTTTATTATATTTATTAAAATATTTTTCAAAATATTTGCTCTTTGCTTGTTTTCAATTTTTATTGGCATTGCCAAAGCCTTAGGTGCTAAGGCATATTTTAATATTTCACAACTCTCTTCTCCCAAAATATTCAATTGTTGCAAATTATCTATTATCTTCTCACACTCAGTATATGAAATATCATAATTAAGAGTATCAGATATTAATTCTTTGATATATGAATTCTTATCAATATTCACTCTCTCCAATTTAATATATCCACCACCGCCTCTATGAGATTCTACAATAAAGCCTTTTGGAATAGTAAATCGTGTAGACAATACATAATTTATTTGACTAGGCGCACAATTGAAAAAATTTGCTAGTTCATTCCTACTCAAATTAATGAAATCAGTATCGTCTAATTGTTCCAATATAAATTGTTCTATTATATCACTTATCTTTGACATACTACCTCCTTTGCAAAGTTTGACTTTCTTTGACTTTCGCCAATATAATATCACTACATTTACTAATTGTCAAGGGTTTTATGTCAATTTTTTATAAATTTTTCAAAAAAATTTTAAGTAAGAAAAAAGCACGAATTATCGTGCTTTTTGTGTTTTTTTATTGAATTTTTATGTTTTTTTATGTTTAATATTCTTCCCCAGTTTATTAAGATAAGCATTAGAGTTATCAATCAAAATAACAACTTAAAAGTCAAATCAAAGGTCAAACAAATGAATTTTCTATTCTATTTATAATTTTATTACAATTATTAGATATTTCATCGTAATTTACTTTACATATATATTTATCATCTTTATATACAATTTTGCCATCAATTATAGTCATGATAACATTATTTGACTCACACGCATTAACTAAATTATTAAAAACATCATTAGTAGGTTGCATATTTGGTTTGTGAATATCTATCATAATCAAGTCTGCAAGATATCCTTCTTCTAATCTTCCCAAATTATCATATCCAAGTGCAATAGCACCTCTAACGGTTGCCATTTTCAAAGTATCTATTGTTGTAATTGCTTGTGCTTGATTTAATACTCCTGCTTGCAAATTGTCTGCCAAATACATTTCTTTGAACATATTTAAGTTATTGTTACTAGCCGCTCCGTCAGTACCAATGGATACATTTATGTTATTTTTCACAAAACTATAAAGTGGAGCTATTCCACTACCCAATATCAAATTACTAGAAGGATTAGTAGCAACTGTTATGTCGTAATTTTTCATAATTTCGATATCATCTTTGTCACAATGCACACAATGAGCAAGAATGCATGGCGTATCAAAGAATCCATAACTCTCAAGCAACCCTATTGGCGTCAAATTGTGTTTTGTAAAAATACTGCCAACTTCTAGTAATGTTTCACTTACATGAGTAGATTTAATTAAATTATGCTTAGATGCGTATTTATTTAGTTCGGCAAATTGACTTTCATCACACGAGTACAAACTATGTGCATAAAGCATAGGTTTAATTCTACTATTTATAGCAATCTTTCTTATTTCATTTGTTAAGTACTTTTCACTAAGAATCTCTTTGCCTGTAATAGCGCCAACTCCGATACATGCTCTAATTCCAGTATCAACTACCGCTCTGGCAGTTTCCTCATAATTTAGATAAAAATCAGCAACTGTTGTAACACCATTTTTTATTAGTTCCAAAATTCCAAGAGTTGCACCATTATAGCAATCCTCTTTTTCTAATTTGTCTTCTAGTGGTCTCATATAATCTATCCACCAATTCTTGAAATTAGAATTCTCCCCATAACCTCTAAATAAAGTCATCGCTAAATGGCAATGCGTATTGATTAGACCCGGCATAATAATATTGCCTTTGGCATCTATAATCTCACCGTTTATTTCTCTTTCTCTTCCTACATAAGTAATGATATTATCTTCTATCTCAACTTGACCATTTCTATATATAGTATTTTCTTTATTCATCGTTACAACTATTGCATTTTTAATAATAATCCTCATTCGTTTCTCCTACTTAGCATCATACCAAGTTTTGCCACTCTCTATATTTACAAGCAATTTTACACTCAAATCAACTACATTTTCCATGCCTTTCTTCAGTATCTCTTTCACTTTTTCCAATTCTCCAGGATAACAATCTACTACAAGTTCATCATGTACTTGAAGAATTATTTTACTTTGTAATTTCTCATCTATAAATTCTCTAAAAATTTTAACCATAGCAAGTTTAATAATGTCACTTGCACTACCTTGCAAAGGCATATTCATAGCAGCCCTTTCTCCAAATGTTCTCAAATTATAATTTGAACTTTTTATCTCTGGAATAGGCCTAATTCTACCAAATATAGTTTTGATATATCCATTCTCTTTGCAATATTCTACATTGGATTTCATATAAGTCTCTATTTTTGGATATCTCTCAAAATACAATTTAATATAATTACTTGCTTCACTTCTACTAATTCCAATATTTTGACTAAGCCCAAAATCGCTTATACCATATACTATTCCAAAGTTAATTGCTTTTGCTTGTCGTCTCAATTCAGGTGTAACCATATCTATTGGTATTCCAAAAATCTCGCTTGCCGTCCTAGCATGTATATCTTCGCCATTATTAAATGCTTCAATTAATTTCTCATCTCCACTAAAACTTGCAAGCAATCTTAATTCTATCTGAGAATAATCTGCACTAACAATAAATCCATCTTTGTGTGTTGGTACAAATACTTTTCTAAGTCCTCTTCCCTCTTCTGTTCTAACTGGAATATTCTGAAGATTTGGTTCACTACTACTTAGTCTTCCTGTTGATGTAAGTGTTTGATTAAATATAGTGTGAATTTTGTCATTGCTATCTAGTAGATTTAGAAAACCTAAAATATAAGTATTATACAATTTAGTAATAGTTCTATATCTTATTATTAAAGCAACAATTGGGTGCTTATCTACTATTTCATTTAATACTTCTATACTAGTACTCTTTTTCTTATTACTAGCAATATTTAATTGCAATTTGTCAAATAGAACTTCTCCTAGTTGCTTTGGACTAGAAATATTAAATTTGAATGTTGCACATTCATAAATCTCATTTTCAATTTTGTTGATTTCTTCTCTATATTTAATTTCTAAATTTTGCAATTCGCTTTTGTCCACTTTGAAACCTTGATTTTCCATATCAAATAATAATTCCATAAGTGGCATTTCAATATCGTAATATAGGTGCAATAAATCCATTTTTTCTAGTTTTGCATAGTATATCTCTTTGATTAATTTAATAGCATATCCCAAGCACTTACTATCTATCCCGCACTCTGTCATAACGTCTTCCAAAGAAACGACAGGTTTTGCAATTGAATTAATTAAATACCTAGCAATCAAGCAATCAAATTGAACATTCTCTAATTTAATTCCAAAATTTTGAAGATAATGTTTTAAGTGCTTTGCATCAAAAACATTTTTCTTTATATTTTTATCTTCTAGAATAATTTTGATTTCATTTAAGAAATGATTATAATCAAGCCCAAAAGATAGTAAATCTTCTCCACAACATACTTGATACTCTTTGTCTAAATATATATTAGTAGAATTTTTATCAAAATAAATATTTATTTCATCACTTTTTTTCAAATCTGCAATTAATGCTTGTAATTTTGCTATAGTATCAATAGTAACTATTTCTACATTTTCTTCTTTTAATTGTTGTTTATCTGAGAAAAGTTCAGTTCTTCTGATAAGTGAATTGAATTGGTATCTCTTGAATAAATCTAGGACTTCTGAATTAAATGGAAAATCATATTCAAAATCAGATAAATCATAATTTAATTTCTTGTCAGTAACTATTGTTGCCAAGTCATAAGAAAGATAAGCCATTTCCTTGCCATAAATTAACTTATCTTTCATTTTACCAGTAATTTTATCAATATTTTTATATAAATTATCTAGAGAACCATAAGTTTGAATGAAGTTCTTGGCAGATTTCTCTCCTACTCCAGGCACACCGGGAATATTATCTGAACTATCTCCCATTAAACTCTTCAAGTCAACAACTTGTGTAGCCTTAACTCCATAAAATTCTTCTATATTATCTACTGTTATCATAGTTGTTTCTGTAATTCCCTTAATAGGACACATAACACTCGTATTTTTATTTATTAATTGGAAAGAATCTCTATCGGCAGAAACTATTATATTTTCTGTATCAAATTGTCTACTCAAGCAACCGATTAGGTCATCGGCTTCTAACCCCTCTTCTTCCACAACACAAATATTCATCTTCTTTAACATATCCTTAGCAATTGGGAATTGAGAAATAAGTTCAGATGGTGTTGGCTTCCTAGTGCCTTTGTATTCAGCAAATTTCTCGTGTCTAAAATTTTTCTTGGATATATCAAAAGCAACCGCAATATATTTTGGATTAATTTCTTTAATAACTTTTGTAAGCATATTTGTAAATCCAAATACAGCATTACTAATCTCCCCCTCAAAATTAGATAATTGAGGCAATGCATAAAACGCCCTAAACATCAAGTTATTTCCATCAATGATTACAAATTTATCCATATATATCTCTCCTTCAAATATTTTACTACAAATATAATTTTTTTCAAAGCATATCCATCTTTAATATTATTAACTTGCCCAAAATATTTTATATGTAGTTTTTTACATTTTCGCATTTAATCTAACAAAATCAGTCAAATTACATATATCATATTACTAATCCCAAATTTAATTATTTGTTAGAATATAAAAGTAGAAGAAAATTGAATTTTCATATAAGGAGTATGTACTATGCAAAAACTAAAAAAATTAAGCATTTTAGCATTATTTTCAATACTTTTAATATTTACCACAGGTTGTTCTGTAACTCAAGTCAGTGGCAAAACTTTCAAATATGATAGTGTCACTATTGACTGGGGAATGGCAACCAAAGAAGATAGAACTAAAGTATACAAGGAATTTCAAGTAGAGAGCGAGGGCGAGCTACTTGCCGTATTAAAAACTAGAAATGGCAGAGACAAAAGATACACTACTTTTGGCACAGACGGCAAATATGTAACAAAAAACGATAGTAATGAAATCTTGGATAGCGGATACTACAAGCAAGATGAAGAAGTAATCACCCTAGCAGAAACTATCGAAGGACTTAAAGAAGCCGGGGCATACACCCTACAGGCAAATAGCAAAGGATACATTGTTACTATCAAAATAAATAACGATTACAAAGTTTTTGCTAGATACCAATACTCTGAGCAAGACTAAAGAAAAAAGACTTTGAATTACATTTTATTCAAAGTCTTAATTCCTAATAAATCCAAAGTTAATTCCATAATATCTAAAGTGTATTTGGTCAAATTTAACCAAGTATTCTTTTTTATTACATCGCTTTCATTAATAATATTGCATGAATTATAGAAACTATTAAATAAATTAGCAACCTTGTATACATAATCACATAGATAACTTGGGGCTAGTTCAATATATGCTTTCTTAATCTCATCTTTTAAATCTATTAATGCAAGTAATAATTCTTTTGGTGTATATTCACTTACAAAATCACTTCCATAAGTATTATCAACTTTTCTAAGAATAGATTTCGCTCTAGTAATTGTATATAGCAAATAAGGTCCTGTTTTTCCCTCAAAAGAGCAGAATTTATCTACATCAAATATATAATCTTTAGATCTAAAAATAGATAAATCAGCAAATTTTAATGCAGATATTGCTACAGTATCGGATATTTCTTGCATTTCTTCTTTTGAGTAAGATAAATCGTTTCCTTTAGCCAAATTTACTTTCTCATACGCCTTCTGTTTGACTTCGTTGATTAGCATTTTTAATTGCATTACTCCGCCTTCTCTTGTCTTGTAAGGCTTGCCATCTTTGCCATTCATTGTGCCAAAGCCAACAAAATTAAGTTCAACTTTCTTTGCAAGTAAGTGTGTCTTCTCTACACATCTAAAAAGTTGCGTAAAATGCATTTCTTGACGATTATCTACTACATAAATAATTCTATCTGCATTGTACTCTTGTTCTCTTTGAACAATTGTTGCCAAGTCTGTAGTACTATATAGCACTGCACCATCAGATTTCTTAAGAATAAATGGCGGAACTTCAATCTTGTCGCCATCTTCTGCAACATCTACAATTAATGCCCCTTCACTTATTCTTGCCAAGTTTTTGTCTTCAATTTCTTTGATGATTTTATCACAATATGGCTTACTATCACTTTCGCCTAACCACAAATCAAAGTTGACATTCAAACTTTCATAATTTTTCTTCAAATCTTGCTTAGAAGTTTCCAAAATTTTATTAATTAAGGCAACATACCCTCTTCTTCCTTGTTGAAATTCAAGAGTTGCTTGCTTTGCTTCGTTCATTATATTCTCATCTGCTTTTGCTTTAGCATTTGCTTCTGGATACAAAGTAGCCAAATCTTCTATAGTTATTGGGCTTTCTGTAGGATAATCGCCAGTATAGGATTCATCAAAATATACTAAGTTTGGCTGTCTTCTCTCTATTTCAGAAATAACCATTCCCATTTGTAAGCCAAAATCTCCTAAATGGACATCTCCTAGTACATTATTTCCAGCAAACTTACAAATTCTTTTAATGCTTTCACCTATTATTGCACTACGCATATGTCCTACATGTAGAGGCTTGGCAACATTTGCACCACCGTAGTCAATTATAATATTTTTGTTATCAATATCTAATTTCTCATTAAGTGCATTCATATATTTAATTACAAATTTACCCAAGTAATCATTGCTAACTGTAATATTAATAAAGCCGGGTCCTGCAATAGAAATTTCGGTTATTATCTCATTTGCACTTATTGAATTAACAATTTCATTTGCAATCTCTCTAGGATTTTTGCCGTATGCTTTTGCCATAGCCATAGCATTATTACACTGGAAATCTCCCATTCCACTTACATTACAAGGAAGAATTGTCACATCTATATCTTTGTAACCAGCATTAATGCCAGCATTATCTATTATTTCTTTAATTTCATCAGTCAAAGTCTTCATATCTATACCCAAATATACATTTATTAATTAATACACACATTATACAAGAAAATAACAAGTAAAGTCAATCACATACCAAAGAAAATAACTAATAACATTTATCACATAGTATATTTGTATGTAAATATAATTATACCCATAAAAATAATTCGCATTAGTCAATAATTGTGTTATACTAAATATAATTAAATTTATTGGAGGATAGAATGAAAAATATAGAATTGTATGTGCCAAAAGTAGAAGACTTGTGGTTTAGAGCAGAATGCATGAATGACCCAAGCACAATGAGTTATAATGCCGGTTACGACCTAACTTTTGATGGATATCACTACGATACAGGCTGTATAGATTTCCCAGAGTTATCATACAAAACTTGGGCAGAAGAGAAATTGACCAACCCTAATTTTTATTACGCATATATTGTAGATAAAGACACCAAGAGATTTGTAGGATACTTAAATTTCAATATAAACCCAGATACCAAATCTGCTACAATGGGTATTGTAATTAAATCTAATTATAGAGGACAAGGATATATGCGTCCAGCACTTAATCTAATGATAGAAGAAGCACGCAAGAGAGATAATTTGCTTACACTAGTAGACACAGTTCCCGCTTCTAGAAAGCCCGCTTTAAATGTTTTCTTGAGTGCAGGATTTACAATTACCAAAGAATTTACAAGCAAGAAATTTGGCAAAGACGAGACTATCTTTGAAATTCAAAAAGTACTAAAATAGTTAGGTTTTAATAAGTATAGTTTAGTGTCAAAATTTAATAAAAAAAAAGAACATTACAATGGAAGTTGAGTGAGGTGCCAAAACCATATATCTTTTGGCGGTTCATTTCAAATTTGTATGTTCTTTTTTTATTTACTATAATACTAAAGCGTAATAATATTTTTACTTTTTGTCGTCTTCTGGTTCAATAATTATTTCATTAATATTTTTCTTTGCTTCACTTATTCTACGGCTATATACAATAGTTACAACAAAATGTTCAATACCCCCTAGTATTAGAGAAACTCCAGCAAAAATCATTACTGTTTCAAAATTAGAGAACATTACTGCAACACCCAAAACTATTGTAAGCAAAGACAAGATAAATAATACTAACCAACCGCTAGTTTTTGCTCTTGCACAATAAATACTATCATTAAGAGTAGAAGCACTATCCACTACAATGTAAAGCCCCAAAAGGACTGTTAAGATACCTTGAATAGTATTAGGATAAATTAAGCAAAAAACACCAAGTATTATCATAAGAATAGCAAACATAGATATTCTATCGCCAATGATGATATCAAAAGATACAAATCTAACAAATAGAGTAATACCAATAACAATAAGCGAACAACCAAAGACAATTGTTAATACATCTGCCGATCTATTTGGCATTGCTATACACAGAATACCAAGCACAATAGACAATACAGATATAATTATGCTATCCCATTTGCATTTCTTAAAGAATTTCTTTATTTCTTCCATAACCTTTCCTCCATATATTTATATATTATCACAAACTCATCAAAAAATAAAACAAATTAACAACCTCTAGATATCAAATATCCAACATAACTTCTATTTTGTATAGATTAATTAGAACAAACACTCTTATTTTTTCCTCCACCCATGATTTTCTTTATATATTTTAAAAATAACAGTTTCAATCAATTATTATTTCAAAAACCCAATACAAAACAACAAATTTTATGATATAATAAAATTTAGAGGATATAATAAAGGAACAAAATATGAAAATTAAGATAGACACCCAAAATTTAATAGATGAGCAAAAGAAATCACAAGAAAGATGTATCGAATTAATTGGCAAAGGAACATTTAAAACTATAGATTTAGAAAAATTGATTGAAAAACTTAAAAATATCAATGAGTTTTTAAAAAACATTTGTATGTCATCGACCACTGTAAATACTAAATCTTGTGGCGGTAGTACTACAAAATTGGAAGTTCCCACAATCACTCAAAGCAAATTATTCATAGATAACGAAAACATTATGAATTCTTTAATAATGCAAATAGATATTGCAAAGGTTAACAATTTGGAATTTATTACTGATTTTAGTTTTTCAGATGACCAAATCTTAAATTATGGACTACAAAAGAATATTATTAGAATATAAAAAATAAACCTAAGGATATATTATGACTTACGATGAATTATTAAATAATTTGAAACTTCATCCCACTAAAGAACAGCAAATTCAAGAATTATTCAATTATCTACTAAATAATGTAAAATACGATTACCCTACTCTTGAAATTTGTAATTTTGATAATACTCTACTAAATTATATTGATGAAAAATACAATCCCTCTAAATATGCCGATAAACTAAAAGCAGTACAATTGGTTAGAGAAAAAGGTTATTCAGAAGAATTTATATCTAGAATATTGGAACACTATGGAGAAGAATTTATAGTTCCTGCTAGACCCGAAAGAATTATTATGGGCAAACTAAATAAAGCCATACCCGAACATACCGAATATAGAACATTTGCTGGTGCCAAAAATATGGCAACACCTTCGGTTATCTATAAGAATGGAATAATAAAGAAAGGTGTTTGTGCAGATTATTCCGAATTTATCCATAAAATTTGTGAAGAATTAAATATAAAATGTAATGTTATTCAAGGAACAACTCCTGTATCTCATGTATGGAATTTAATTGATGTTGGCGATGGTTTCAAACATTACGATTTAACTTATGCAATATTTTCAAGAGATAATTATAATAATTGGAATAGTACAAATACAAACGATTGGTTTGGAATAACAACAGATAGATTATTAGAAATGCACCCTACTAGAAAAATAGATGCATCTTATTTAAACAATGGCATCTTGCAAATAGACGACTAAATAATAGTATAATAAAGAATAATTTACAAAAAAACAAGAGCACATAGTTGCTCTTGTTTTTTCAAAAGATATCGAAATACATTTCAAATACAACACAAAAAGGAATTTACGATAAACAAGATTGAATTAACAGCATTTCAATATACTTCGCAGTGTTGGATAACATCAATACTTTATAATATTTTACATTACAATCTAAGTTAATACTATGACTTACAATTAGGGCATTTACAATTTCTATTAAAAATACGATCAGCCCTAGATGACCATTTGTAACCACAAGCCAAACATTTAAATTCTGCCTTTTCTTTTGATCCAGTATAAGTAGTTACCAGTATATTCTTATTAATGTTTGATATTCTTTTAACATAATTATCAAAATACATCTGCTTCTTTTCTGCACTTTTAACTTTGAAATTAGACTTTTCTAGTTCTTTTTTTTGTTTATCACTTTGAATTTTTTTACTCTTCTCTACATGTATATTGTCATGGATTGTTTTTAATTGTTCTTCAGGACTAATAAGTTGATTTATAATTAATTTTCCATTTTCTATACACGCATTACTTTCTAAACATTTATTCCATAATCTTACAACATTATTTTTAGTTGTATATTGAAAATCTTTTATAATTTTGGAAACTTTATAAATGTCTGTTTCTTTAACATAAGTTCTTTTATCGCTTTCTTCTAAATTTTTACCCAATGCAACTAATGGTCTATTGTTGTCGGCTAACAATTTAACATAATTATTATACAAGCATACATTTTTCGCTTTTAATAAACTAATTAAGTTTTTGTATACCCATTTATCCTGAATATCAGTAGCATGATATGGCGTTATAGAAGCATCTAATGGGTTAATGAATAAATGGTTATAAAAATCAATATCAATTATACATCCATGAATATATCCACTCCCACCTATTTTTTTTATTTCGTTTGATATTTGTTTTTGATATTTTATGTATGGACCCAAAATTGTCTTTATAGACTTAGAATAGTTATCCAAATTTTTATAAAAGTAATTTAAATCTCGTATATTAGTATTTCTATAATTTCCACCATTTAAAAATTTTAAATCTTCCTTGCCTTTTAATTTCATCAAAAAGCAATATGTTGCATTCTTTTTTATCATAAATAATTTATCAAATTTCCAATTAAATTCAATACTAATTCCCATTCCATGATAAAATTTTTTATATTGTTGTCTATTAATTCTATGAATTCCATCGGAATAATCTTGAAAGATATCAAATGTATCTGGTGTAATTATATACTTAAAATTAAATGAATTTCCATAATATCCAACCTGATTGTCTTCATATACCCTTTTATCTTCATCTTCTATATAACAATTCCTATGAGTATGCCCAGATATATATATCCAATTTTTATTATAGTTATCGATAGACCAATCTTTTTTTGGCATATGCGTAATAAAAAAAACTTTATTATCTTTAGCAATGTCGCTTAATATCTTATGCATATTGCTAACAATCTCTGTTCTCTCTTTTTCTTGATCTCTGGTAATGTATTTTGTTCTATACATATCTATATTAGCATTATATTCTTCATTTAAACCCGCATAACCAATTCCGCCAAAGATTGCATAAGGATTACATATAAATATTTCTCTTAACTTATCTTTATCAAGTGTTAATATTTCGTCATATGTATAAAGTTTTTTTCTATCATTTGGAAAATAAATATTGTTCTCAAGTAAAAACACATTGCCCAAAGAATTTATGAACATTCTATACTTTTCTATAATCTGTTCTATTGTTGTACACTCTTCATTTAATGAAGTATCCCACAACTCATGATTACCAAGTACAACGAAAGTATTTACATATGAAAAGTTTTCTTTATAAATTTTAAAAAACAATTTAAACACTTCAAAGTTATATGAAATATCTCCTACAAATACGACAGAATAATTATAGACATGCTTAGGCAAACTATCCTTTAAATGTAGAACAATATCTCTCAAATAGCGCTCCAATTCAAATTGATTAATGTATTTATCAAATTTTTTAAGTAATTTATGATTTAAGTGTAAATCACTAATATAACATAATACAAAGTCATCTACTTCAATCAACTCAGGATATATTTTTCTAGATTGCGTTACATCAGAACTATTTGAATATTTTGTAGTTGATAGTTCTCTATCACTAGTTATTAATCTAAAAATATTATCAGTGTATAAGCCAATTTTTCTCATTATTTCTGAAGAAATTTTTGCTCGTTCAATATTGTATTTTTTCAAGTCAACATTTTTAAAATCATAATCTAACAAATCAGCATTTTTAAGATTTTTTCTTGTTGCTTTATAAAAATCTTCAAATTTATCAAATGTTTCTATTTGCTTGTCATAAGGATAATAGTTATTAATAGTTTCTATATGAAACAATCCATCATCTTTTGAAAAAAACTTTTTTATAGTAATATCCATAAAAATTTACTCCTATGCTGAAATTTGTTGTTATGATTATTTTGTAAAAAAAGTCTAAACCAAACACTTGATTAAAGCATTCGATTTAGACTTTGAGTGGTGCCGATGGCCGGAGTCGAACCGGCACGAAGTTGCCTTCGGCAGATTTTGAGTCTGCTGCGTCTGCCAATTTCACCACATCGGCATATAAAGTCTTTGCTAAAAAGCATAGCAAAGACGCATTACATTTAAAAATCTTCTGTGAAGATATTTAGTTTTTTTGAAACCAACGAATATATTTTAGCATATATATCGCCATTTGGCAATAATATTTGTGTAAATTTATTCATCTTTTAATCTTATATGAACTTCATCTAATTGTTTCTCAGTAACTTCACTTGGTGCACCCATTAGCAAGTCTTGAGCATTTTTATTAAGTGGGAATGCTATAACATCTCTTATTATTACAGTATTACATAAAAACATTAGTAATCTATCGAAGCCAAATGCACAACCTGCGTGTGGTGGTGCACCATATTCAAAAGCATTAAATAATGCAGGAAACTTATTAACGACAGTTGATTTATCATAACCAGCGATTTCAAATGCTTTAACCATTACTTCTGGATTATGATTTCTAACCGCACCACTTAATAACTCTACCCCATTTAGAACTAAGTCAAATTGATAAGCATAGATATCTAGAGGGTTTTTATTCAGTAATGCTTGCAATCCACCTTGTGGCATAGAGAATGGATTATGAGAAAATTCTATTTCTCCTTCATCTCCAAGTTCGTAGAATGGAAAATCTACAATCCATACAAACTTAAAATCATCACTTAATAATTGCAATTCTTCTCCAAGTTTATTTCTAAGTATACTAATTAATTTAGTTGCCTTTGGTTTAGTATCTGCAATCATAAATAAAGAGTCGCCATCTTGAGCATTAGTTGCAGTCATTATATATTTAATCTCATCTTCATTTAGAAATTTAACAGCACTACCAGTTAATTCGCCATTTGCAACTTTGAACCAACAAAGTCCTTTACCCTCATTGTCTACAATAAATTTAGTCATTTCATCATAGAATTTTCTTGTTTTATCACAAGTAGCTCTAATACATTTAATAGTTTTATCTTTGAAAACAGAGAAATTAGATTTACTTAGGACTTCACTCAAATCAACTACAACTAAAGGATTTCTCAAGTCTGGTTTATCCGAACAATACTTGTCCATAGCATCATTATATTTAATTCTTTCAAATTTAGTTGGCACTTCTTTGCCTGTAAATTCTTTTATGATTTTTGGCATTAAATCTTCAAGCACATTAAATACATCTTCTTGAGTAGCAAAACTCATCTCCATATCCATCTGATAGAATTCACCAGGAGATCTATCTGCTCTAGCATCTTCATCTCTAAAACATGGTGCTATTTGGAAATAATTATCAAAGCCAGAAATCATAAGCAATTGTTTAAATTGTTGTGGTGCTTGAGGAAGTGCATAAAATTTACCTGGATTAAGTCTGCTAGGCACTAGAAAATCTCTTGCTCCTTCTGGACTACTAGATGTTAGTATTGGTGTTTGTACTTCCAAAAAATTTGCATTATGCATATAATTTCTAACGAACTGCAAAAGTTTAGATCTAAGCACAATTCTTTCGTGATTTTCGCTATTTCTCAAATCCAAATAACGATACTTCAATCTTAAATCTTCTCTTGCATTTTGTGCTTCACTTATCTCAAAAGGCAGACTTTTAGTACACTCTCCAAGCACTTCAATACTTTCAACTTTAATCTCAATATCTCCAGTAGGCATTTTAGGATTTTTACTTTCTCTCTCTAATACCACCCCGCTTGCAGAGATTACACTTTCTTTGCTTGGTAGAGATATTCCATCTACAAGTAATTGTGTTATACCGAAGTGATCTCTTAGGGTTACAAAAGTAAGTCCACCCAAGTTTCTAATTGAATTGATCCAACCAGCAATTTTAACATGTTTGCCAACATCACTTATTCTTAATTCTCCACAGTTATGTGTTCTATATTCATTATGTGTCATTTTCTATCAACCTCACATTTAACTTCAATAATTATACAATTGTTTTTAAGTTTTGTAAAGTTTAAAATGACAATTTAAGACTAATTAAAGCAATTATCTATAAATAATTATCACTAACTCATGCAAATTCCAAAGCCAATCTATCTGCTACAAGGGCTACGAATTCAGAATTTGTAGGTTTGTCATTCTCGTCAAATATTTTCAGTCCAAAAATCTCATTCAAATTCATTATTTTTCCTTTACTAAAAGATACATCAAGTGCGTGTCTTATACATCTTTCTACTCTGCAGGCTGTTGTCTTAAATTTGCTAGCAATTGTTGGATACATGATTTTAGTAATAGCACCAATGTATGTTGGATTTTCTATAGCGAGTTTGATTGTCTCCTTCAAAAATAAGTAACCCTGTAGATTAGCAGGTATGCCACAACCGAGCAATATGTCCACCAACTTCCTATCCATCTCTTTGGTTGTTTCGATTGTTTTTGATTTAATATCGTTTTTCATAATTTTATACCTTCATTTAATTTATTCTTTGCGGGCTACATATTTGCAGTGCGAAAGTAATTCCACTTTAGCAATTTAAAAATATAAAATCAATAAATTTTTACAAATTTTGTAAAATTTATATAAAAATTTTAAAATTTTGTTACTTTTCGACTTCATTTTGGTCGGAAATAGTCGGAAAAGTCAAAAATTAGATAAAAATACTTAAATTTAGTTATATGTAAAAAACGATATAAATTTCTAAAAGTTTCAATAGAAAATAACAATTTTTAATAAAAAAAATAAAAAAAGAGACAAAATTGTCTCTAATAAAATTAAAATATTGTTATTTTGTTTCATCTAAATATGTAGCAAGCATATCGCAAGTATGCAAGATTACAGCCAAAGGAAATTTGTAATATGCTTCACTAAGTCCATATGCTCCACCTCTTACTCTAGCATCAAATCCACCCATATGCCAATTAATCATCATTGCTTCTTCCCTAGTTAGACGCATAAAACCAGATATTATATATACAGACTTCTCTCCATGTCCATAAGGCAAATTATCTTCAACCATATAATATGGCACTGTTACCCAATTACCATCAACTTTCTTATTTCTATAATCTACTTTGAAAGTTTCAATTTTGCAAATATCATGTAGCAGGCCACAAATAGCAATAGTTTCCATTTTTTCATCGGTCAAATATTCTTCGCCATATTCATTTCTTACAGAATTTAGAAATCTATTATACACATTAATTGAGTGCTCACAAAGTCCACCCTCATAAGCCGAATGAAATTGTGTACTTGCAGGTGCAACAAAGAAATCTGTTTTCTTCAAATACTCAAGTAATTCTATAGAGCCTTCTCTCTTTATATACTTTTTATATATTTCTATAAATTTTTCTTTTGCATTTTCCATATTAATTTCCTCTTTTTATATTGTATATTACTATATTATATAATTACTATACTATTACACTTATAAATAAACTTGCAATGCAGCCTATATTAATAACTTAACAAGTTTACCAGAATTAGATAATATTTCTTTATTCAAAAATATATTTTAAAAAAATTTTGACAATACAGCAAAAAATATAATTGCCATATTGTCAATATCTTAATGCAATTTTCTGTGAATATGAAACGCTAGACCCAAAACATCTTCGCCAATTAACACTGCATTGTTTGGTGTCATTCTTTCAATAATTACACTAGTATCACTGCCAAAAGTTTCAAGTATTTTATCTTTCAAGTCTATAGCCGAGTTCTCGTCAATTGTATATACTATTTCAATTAAATAATCTGCTACATTTTCTCCATATTGACGCATTATTTCAAGTAGTCTTGATACGCACTTCTTTTTGCCCGAAACTTTATCAAATAATTCAATTTTACCATCTATATTTACAGACCAGATTGGTTTAATATTAAGAGCAGTTCCACCAGTAATCGCAGAAGTCACTAGGTTATTATTTTCTAATTTTTTGGAATTGCTAGTTGCGAAGAAAAACGCACTCTCATTAATAATATCTAGTGATTTTTCTTCAATTACATTCAAATCTTCGCCCTTTCTATATAACAAAGCACAATTGTATGCAACTACGCCCTCTCCAACAGAAATATTTTTGCTATCTATTAGCAGAATTTTTCTATCTGGATACTTTCCCTCTAGTTCTAATTTTGCCGTCTTTAGTTCATCTATATTTATAATATTTTCGCTACTATGCACAAAAATTATATCATCACCTTGATTTAGGCAAGGTTCAAATATAGCCTTATAATCAGCACTTGTTAATTGTACATATTCAAAATTTGTACCTTTCTTTACTTTTGAATAAAATCCTGCGAAATCAAAGTCGTCATCAAAATGATGTAAAGTCCCATCTTTCTTATATGGATAATTTACACATTCAATGCCTAATTTCTTAATTGTTTTTATATTCAAATCTGATGAACTACCCGCAAATAATAAACTCATAAATTCTCCATTATTTCATTGTTGGGAACATAACTGTATCTCTAATATTAGGTAGGTCATAGATAAGCATTACAAATCTATCTATTCCAAAGCCCAAACCACTCATTGGAGGCATTCCATGTTCCATAGATTTCAAGAAATCTTCGTCAAGATCCATTGTCTCTTCGTCACCATTAGCTTTCTCAACTAATTGTTGCATCAAAGTCTCTCTCTGAATAACTGGGTCTACAAGTTCGCTATAAGCGTTACAAATTTCTGCACCACACACAACAACTTGGAATACATCAGTTACCCTGCTATCATTATCATTTCTTCTTGCCAATGTTTTAAGTACAGCAGGATAATTATATAAAATTGTTGGTCCTACTATATTTTCTCTTATCTTTCTCTTATAAATATAATCAATTAATGTTCTTACAGATTTGCATTCTTCCAAATCTTCTCTACTAAATAAACCTTTCTCTACAACTTTATTCTTAAATTCTTCCAAATCATCAATATCCAAGAATTCAAAGCCAAGAATTTTGTTCATTTCAGCAACATAATCAATTCTTTCCCACTCTTCTTTGCCAAAGTCAATTTCTTTGCCTTGATAACTAATTTTGCAAGTACCAAGTGTATCATTAAGAAGTTTCTGTACTAAATTTTTGAAAAATACAATATTCTTCTCAAAATCCCAATAGCCTGCATACCACTCAACTTGAGTAAATTCTTGCAAATGTGTTGCGTCCATACCTTCATTTCTAAAGTCTTTACCTAATTCAAATACTTTGGTTATTCCGCCAGCAACAGCCTGTTTTAGCCATGTTTCAAAAGCAATTCTTAGATTGCAATCCAAATCCAAAGCATTATGATGAGTAAAGAATGGTTTAGCAGATGCTCCAGATACGGCAGTTTGAAGAATTGGAGTTTCAATCTCGATAAATCCATTGTCTTCTAGATATCTTCTAATAATAGATACAATCTTGCTTCTACCCAAGAAAACTTTTCTAGAAGTCTCATTAGTAATCAAATCCAAATATCTTTGTCTATAACGAGTTTCTATATCTTGCAAGCCATGGAATTTCTCTGGTAATGGAAGCATAGCCTTAGATAATAGAGTATAATTATATGCCTTAACAGTAATTTCTCCAGTTTGTGTTGTATAAAGTTCTCCTTCAATACCTACAAAATCAGCGATATCAACATAATCTTTGAAGAATTTATATTTGTCTTCAGGTATCTCATTTACACTTAGAGAAACTTGAATTTTGGCATAAATATCACTTAATTGAATAAACATAAATTTACCAAAAGTTCTTCTGAAAGTCATTCTTCCAGCAATTGCAACTTTGGTGCCCATTTTCAAATTTCTAGTCTCTTCAATTGTATTGGTTATATCAAATTTGGATACATATGGGTTAATTCCCATTGCTTTCAAATCACTTATTTTTTTAGCCCTTATATCTACTTCTTTGTACAAATTTTCGTCTTGCATTTTTATCCTTCCTTAAAATAAATCTATTATAAAGCACTAATTCACTTTATTTAATTACATTATATATTATCAAAGAGCAAGTCAATTGTCAATAAAAAGTCACTCATCATAGCCAAAAATATTAGTATACATTGTTTTTGCACGCCTATATTTTTTCAAATAATTTTCCGTTTCTCTTACCGGAATATTTGTTATATTTCCGTACTCATCTGTATTCCCTTTTAGTATCCATTTTTTTACATTGGATAGTCCCCAGTTATAAGCCGAAAGTGCATTATCCATGTTACCATCAAAAATATTAAGCAAGTACTTTAGATAATAACACCCAATATTAATATTTATGTCAATATCGAATAAGTCGTCTGCTTCAAATTCTATACCCAATTTATTTGCTACTTCCACTGCTGTTGTTGGCATAATTTGCATAAGTCCAATTGCCCCTGCTTGAGAAATAGCAGTGCTATTATAATTACTCTCAATCTTTATAACACTAGCAACCATTGATGGACTTAATTCATACTGTTTGGAGTATTTTTTTATTTCACTTTTATATTTTGTTGGATAACAAAGCAAAAAAGTAGTAGCAGTAATAATTGTCGCTACTAAAATTAATACAAGTAACCATATTATAATTTTCTTGGATTTTATATTATTTCTCAAAATTTACACCCAGTGCTTTATTAATTGCCTTATAAATAATTTTACTCAAAATATCTACACATTCTTCTATATCTTTGATAGTAACAATTGAACTATCATAAGAATAGTCCAAGCACTTTTCTATATCTTTACATAAATCCACAAAAGTTCCATTACTTCCGCTATTTTTCATAGTTTGCATAATACTATTTATTCTATCCAAATTTATATCAAATCGATCTAAATACTCTTCTACAAAAGTAGAAGTATAAATAAGCAGAGGAACACCTATAGATACTACATTCTCTGCCAAGTTCTTATCCAAACATTTTCTATTATTCCCAATTCCACTACCGGGACAAATACCCGTATTTGTTATTTGAATGGATTTTCCAAGCCTACTTTCGCTACTCGCACACAAACTATCTATTAGAATTAAATGCGTTGGCTTAACTTTATTTATTACCCCACTCACTATATCATAAGTTTCAATTCCAGTAAGTCCTAAAACCGATGGTGCTATCGCCATTACTCTAGGAAATTTATCTGAGAAAGTTACATTTATTCCTCCCACTACTTTACTACCTAAACTATCCGCACTTATATGTCTATTTCCAAGCCCTACAATTAATACCTTAGAATTATTATCAATATCAACCAGAATATCTTTAAGAACTTGGGCTATAACATCTACTACTTTGTGTATAGAATGATTAGTTAATTCTAATATATGAGGCACACTTATCAATTCATATTTACCTATTTGTTTGCCGTAATATTTGGCTTGCTCTTCATTTACAATATCATATCTTTCTCTCTCAATGCCACTAGAATATTTGTAAGTCTGAGACTTTGCCAAATCTCCAGCACCTTCAATATTTTTGGCGTCAATTATCTCACTAATTACTTCAGAATTTATTTTTTTCATATAAATATTTTAGTCAAAAAATAGTCATGTTAGACTTAAATTTCAACAAAAAGTATCCAAATTATGAAATAAACTTCAAATTTGATTAAATAGTTCTTGATTTTTCAAAATAAATGTGCTAAAATAGTGCAGATTTCAATTCAATAGATATAAAAATTAAGGAGAAAATAATGGCTAATATCAAATCAGCAAAAAAGAGAATTAGTACTATTCAAAGAAGAAGAGAAGAGAATAAATTTGTTAAAGCAACTATCTCTACTCTAACTAAGAAATTTAGAAAAATGCTTGAAGAAGGCAAAATTGAAGAAGCAGAGAAATACAGCAAAGAAGTATATTCTTATATCGACAGTGCTTGTAGCAAAGGCGTAATTCACAAAAATAACGCTAGCAGAAGAATTGGTAGACTTGCAGAAGCTCTTTACAAAGCAAAAGCAACAGTTGTAGAAACTAAGAAAGAAGTTAAACCTGCTAAAGTTGAGAAAGTAGAAGAGAAGAAAGAAGAAGTTGCAGAAGTAAAAGAAGAGAAGAAAGTTGCCAAGAAAACAACAACTAAGAAAACAACAACTAAGAAAGCAACTGCAGAGAAAGAACCTAAAGCAAAGGCTGAGAAAACTGAAAAAGTAGCAAAGAAAACTACTACTAAGAAAGCAACTAAGAAGGCTGAATAATTAAAAGTAAAAAAAACGAACCAATCTAGGTTCGCTTTTTTTGTTATATTTAATTAGTCTAAAGTTTCTGCTGTTTGTGCAATTTTTGATTTTTTATTAATTACAGTTTGAGCAATGATACAAGATATACCTACAGCGAAAGAAATTGACAAAATTACGATATATACCACCCTAGCGGTCTTTGCAGATTTACATTCAAGAATTAATTTCATATTTAAGCCATATTCACTAGTAGCATTATTGTTTAATTCTATTTGATAAGCATTGACTTTACCAAATTGTTTCCAATCATCATTATCATATTTAATAAATAAATTTCTATCACTACTAATTTTATATCTAGTAGTTATAGTATCTGATTCACTACCCATAAAAGCATCGTAAGTAATATAGTTCTCGTCATCAAACTTTGCTGTGACCTCAATTGTGTAAGTATCTCCCAAATCACCAAATTTGTATGTATAGTTTTTGCCAAGTGTTACTTTTCTACAACTCATACATATTAGCAATATTGTAAATAATACACCAATCGCACATATACCTCCTCCAATAATATAAAATAAATTTTTCTTCAGTTTATCTTTCATTTATATTCTCCTTTATTAATATGTAATAATTATATTATACATATTATCACTATGTATGTCAATAAAAAATATATTCACACTATGTATTTTTTTGTTATACATAGTGTAACATAATATTATGGATAAAGAATTTATAAGAAATAGAGTATATGAGATTAGAACCTCACAAAATATATCTGCAAGAAATTTAAGTTTAGAATTGGGAATGAGTAGTGAATATATCAATCAACTTGAAGGCGGTAAATTAACACCTTCAATCGATTTTTTGGTTAATTTCTGTTCATTCTTCAATATTTCACTTAGTGAATTTTTTGATATTAACAATAAATACCCAATGCAACTAAAGCCTTTAATTGAGTTATTATCAAAATTAAATAATGACGAATTTGAAGTTGTCTATAAACTTATCTCAATGATTGTAAATAATAAATAGTAATAAATCATTAATAAATAGCAGTAAAAAAAACACCACTTTTATAATAATCTAAAAATGATATAGATATTATATTTAAAGTGGTATTTTTTTTGTTATGTTGTCTTTGATTTTCTATCTACAATATTATCAATAGCAATTACAAGAGCAATTAAGAATGGAATGTCCTCTTCCTTCCCCTCTAATTCGAATGCGTCCATCATAAAAGTTAATTGTCTTCTAATAGTTCCAATAACCTCATCATTTCTTACAATCTCACATTTTGGCGAGAAAAATCCACCCACAATTTTAATTTCGTCTTTGTATCCTTCTATTATATATTCGTTTTTCAAATTAAGCCATTTAGACACAACTTTGGCAATCTTTGTTTTGTTTCCATCATAAATATATGCAGTATGTTTAAACCAATTAATAAATTTATTTTTAACCATATACAAAGTTTTGTTGTCCAAAGTCTTAATATATTTCTTTCTTGTAATACTAAATACTTTTCCTTTTACTTTGAATAATGGCTGTTTGTTCTCATCAACAACACTAGAACTCCCGCCTAACGACATAAATTTATTTTTAATATATACTTTCATATTTTTCTCCAATTATCCATTTTTCTTTGCAAGTAAGAATATTATTACGCCGACCAAAGCCACCCACAAAGCAACTTCAATTATTCTTACTATTACTAATCTTTTCTTAGCAACTTTATCTATTTGGAAAGCATTTGTAATCTCTTCTATTTCACAATCACTTTCCACTTCTATGGCTTTATCCCCTGCATTTTGTGTATTAATCTTGATTTTGATGTCATTCGTTTCTTTCAACTTAATTTTACACAAGTAATCTATTTGAATACATTTCCTATCGTAAGGCGGATTGAATATTCCAAAGATACTAATGATAAAGAAAACCATTGACATAAGCAACCAAAGTTTACCACTTAATTCTAAGTATCTGCAGACCTTTAATTCTATCTCGCCATTCTCTGTCTGATAATTACCATCTAGACTGCCATATTTATTTTTCTTCAATTTAACAGGATTGTTATCTATTATTACATTAGGATTAAGGCCAATTCCACCTGTAACTTTCAAATTAACATTATTCATACTCTACACTCCCTTTACTAGCATTATTACAAAAGCCAATACTATAAGCGCACATACTATAGCAGAGAAAGTAATTCTACCCGAGTGATTTCTATTCTTATCTAGCGATAATATAATTATTGAAGCAATAGATGTAAGAACTCCAACTAGGGCCACATAAGGCATTATTTTAATGATGACACCTAGTACAGACGATATGCCTGACATAAATGACATAAGTCGAGACCAATAATTTGGAATTATAACAAAAATTGTACCTATCGAAAGAATAATTAATAATATACCCAATAAACCAATTAGCAATGCCAAAAATGATGACACGAAAGACGATACACTCACAATTAAAGCGACCATAGAAATATTAGATAATATAATACCTAGTCTAGCCAAATAAGCATTAGCATAGAAACTTTTAGTAGGTTTTGTTTGTGACATCTGAGAATTTTCCATTATCCTCCTATTTGCAAATAAAATTATCTACATTGTATTTTTTTAATAAATTATTTATTTAATTATATATAAATAATCCCCCAAAAGCAAACAATTAAATATATTAACCCAAAGTAAATTAACATTATATCGCAATTTTTAAATAAAAATATATATTTTCACTTACATATTGAGAATATTCATAATAATTAAACTAACTGCATTCTCAATACTTATATTACTTTGTTTAAGATCAAAATCGGTCTTAATACATAGTTCATTTATCTTCTTTAATTGTGATTTGGTAAATAATGATACTTGAGCCAAAGTCATTTTAACGGCATATTCTTTAACACCTAACAATTGTGACAATTCTTGTCTACTCATATCTGCATTTAATGCCACCATAAACAACCTTCTGAAATGAGAGAAAATAATTGCTGGTAATGTTCTAAATTCATCTTTCTTGGCTTTCATATCATCAAGAATAGCAAAGACTTTCTTGCTATCTTTTTTGGATAATGCTTCTGTAAGTTCAAATATTTGATATTCAAGACTTGGAGTAACCAATTCTTTGATGTCAGAGCATGCTATCTCACCTCTATCTCCAACATACGCACATAGTTTCTTAATCTCAACAATAATCTTGGATAAATCTCCCAAAGTATAATCGTTAAGCAATTTAATAGCGTCACTACCTATTTTTTTGCCATCTTTTTCTACTAATTGTTTAATTTTGAGAGATACAATATTAAATGATAATCTATCACAATCAACTATAGTAAATAATTTAGTATCAAAGTTTTTGATAGCACTATTACTACCCATATTTACAATTAAAATACTTGTTGGATTTGGACTTTTTAAATATTCATCTATTAATTTGCCGTTTTTTATGTCACTTGCCTTAGCCATTCTTACATCTAGATATACAATCTTTTTATCACAAAAGACCGGCAATGTGTTTAATGCCCTAACCACATCTTCACAGTCAATTACACCCTCTTTAAATTCTATTAAATTAAGGTCTATATATTCTAGATTTGCAAATTTTGTAATAAGCGCATATGCTGACGCTAGTAAGAATTCATCTACACCACTAAGTAGATATGCGTTTTTTATTTCTATTTTTAAATTATTTTTCAATTCTTCAAATTTCATAATTCTCTCCATAAATTTTTCTAGATGTTTTGATTTTAGCAAAATCAATATTTGCTATGCAAAAAACACATCAAACATTTTGATTTCTCCAGACTTATAGTATACATTATCTCTATTTACTATAACTAGCGGAATTTTATTATCATACATATCAATATAATCACTTAATTTATTCAAGTAAAGTATATCCGCACTTCCCCAATACCCACTCAAGTAACTACTTTCGCTATTTGAAAGTGTGAGTTTTGGTATTAGTATTTTTCCACTCTTTGTAGTTCTTATAGTAATGGCAATAATTTTATTACTATACATAATCGTTTCAAAATTCAAGTTTGAAATTTTTAAATTGTTATCAATAAATATTACATTTTCAAATTTGTTTTTTATTTCGGCGTATTCATATTCTTTTGGAATATAAACATTTTTTACTTTATTTTCTTTGCAGATTTTAAGTAATTCATCAAATTCATTTAATTGTAAATCATATGCAATAATATTATCTATTTTGTTTAGTCTTAATTTCTTAAGTTCACTTAATATAACATTTGATTGAATGTCTGAGCCAATTAAAGTTACACTTCCATCTTCTATATAATAGCAACAATTACTATTATACTTAGAACAGAATACAATGTTATTTCCACTATACTCTTTAGGCACATCATTTAATACAAAAAAGCATAGAACTAGCAATGCTAGCACTATAGATAGTGTCGATTTTATTAATTTTCTAACCATTATAAAATGAACAGTTGTAGAACAAACAATAATAAGTACAAGCGACCAATAACTAATATTAAATAATCTAAAAATACCAAATGGAATATCTGATACATATGTTGCAACAACTTTGATAATCTGTAAAAATAAATTTGGAATTATTAACAAAAATCCCATAAAATTCAAAATTAAAGATATCAAGATTATCCCAAATAGCAAAATGTAAGTCAGACTGAATATTGGAAGTACAAAAATATTTGTAATAACGCCTAAAAGACTAACTTTGTAAAATACATTTGCACACACAGGAAGTATTGCAATATTAGTAGCAATGCTCATTCCAAGCGATACTGCCAAAAATTTAGGACATTTGATTTTAACTAGAAATCTTTCAATTGTAGGAGCAAGTGAAATTATTGCAAAAATACATAAGAAAGATAATTGGAATGATACACTAAATAAATTAAACGGATTGCAAAGCAGTATAATAACCCCTGCAATGCTTAACGCACTAAGAGAATCATATTCTCTCTTGAGTATATTACAAATACAAAGTAATATTGCCATTATACTAGCCCTGCAAACACTCGGCGTAAAAGAACATAGATAACTATAAAATATTAGAATTCCAGCAAATATTCCTAGCCTTAGATATTTATTCATTTTAATCTTATTTAGCACAAAGTAAATAACACTAACAAGCACCCCTATATGCAAACCAGATACAGCCAGAATATGCGATATTCCCGAGTAACTAAACATATCTTTGATATCTTCATTTAGTCCTTGTTTCTCGCCAAATAATATTGCAAAAAATATTTCTGAATTATCTTCATTCAAATTATTTTCAAGTATATCTTTTGTAGAGTTTTTGATTTTATCTTTAATCAGCATATTTCCTGATAAGATATTAATTTTATCCCTTTCTACAAAGCACTGATAACATATATCTTGATACAATCTAGACGCATCAATTTGGTCACTCATATTGTATTTATTTATTTCTGCATCAAAATCAACTACACTACCCAAAGCAATGTCTGCTAATTTGGAAGTATAAACACACATTTTAAAATTAGTTGAGACAACTTTGTCTCCATCATCAATTTTAACTCGGTCAATTAGAAATTTTGTATAAGTATCTTCTCCCACAACATAGTCACTAACTCTTCCATATACATGAACTTGATTTTGATAATTAGGCAAAGTAAAAATATGCACAAAAGGAGAAATAGTAATAATTATTCCAACTAAAAATGCAATTACGAAACTTATTCCAGATATTTTTAGAATTGGACTTAAATTCTTTCTTGCTCGTATATTTTCATTGTATCTACTTGTAAGTATAGCATAAGTAATAATTCCACCAGATACTAGTAGAAGAGAAATAATACTTATACAAATCAAAGCGGTAGATAATTTGGATAATATGTAATCACGACAAAAAAGTATGCCAAGCATCAACCCAACAAACACAACACAAGTTATTCTTATGTTAATAATCCTCTTTTTTGTCATTTGTTTTTTAACCTTTAAGTTTTAATAATGTTTGCAAAATTCTCTATTTTATGTGACCGCACTTAATCAATCAGTAGTATCTCCGCATTGCATCATCTTGCAGATATATTCCGCTTTTAAGCCTCACATATAATATAATCAAGGAAGTTCAAACAAAGTAGTCGCTAGACACCTTGATTTGAACTGACGCAGATTTCAATATATGTGACCGCACTTCATCACTCAGTAGTATCTCCGCATTGCATCATCTTGCAGATATTTTCCCCTTTTAAGCCTCACATATAATATAATCAAGGAAGTTCAAACAAAGTAGTCGCTAGACACCTTGATTTGAACTGACGC